>NZ_VNHW01000007.1 GCF_008124835.1 Blastococcus xanthinilyticus
GTCCTCATGGGCGTCGACACCGCCCCGGCCATCGCCGCCGCGCTCATCACCCACGGCCGGGCGGCCGACACCCCGGTGGCCGTCGTCGCCGACGGCACCACCGCCGCCCAGCGGTCGCTGCGGACGACGCTCGCCGGCCTGCCGGCCGCCCTCGTCGACTCCGCCGTCCGGCCGCCGGCCGTCTGGGTCGTCGGCGAGGTGGCCGGCCTCTCCGCCGAGAGCGGCACCGCCCCGGCGGAGTAAGTGCTTGTGCTGCGGATGTAGTACTCCTACTATCACCGCGTCCGAGCTGGTAACTCCGCGCAGGGTGGTGCCCCGATGAGTCCTGACCTCGACCGGAAGGCAGGGAGCGAGCCGGCGATCCGGGTCCGCGGCCTGCAGATGACCTACGGCGAGCAGGCGGTGCTGACCGGCGTCGACCTCGACGTCCGGGTCGGTGAGGTGGTCTGCCTGCTCGGCCCCAACGGCGCGGGCAAGACCACGACGATCGAGATCCTCGAGGGGTTCCGGCTGCCCTCGGCCGGCGAGGTGCGGGTGCTCGGGGAGGACCCGGCGCGTGCGGGCGAGGCCTGGCGGGCCCGCGTGGGCGTCGTCCTGCAGTCGTGGCGGGACCACGCGCGCTGGACGCCGCGCCGGCTGCTCGCCCAGCTCGGTGACTACTTCACCCCCTGGTCGACGCCGGAGCACCCCCGGCCCTACGAGGTGGACATGCTGCTGGAGACCGTGGGGCTGACCGAGCACGCCGACCGGAAGATCGGCACACTGTCCGGCGGCCAGCGCCGCCGGCTCGACGTCGCCGTGGGCATCATCGGCCGGCCCGAACTGCTCTTCCTCGACGAGCCCACGGCCGGCTTCGACCCGCAGGCCCGGCGGGACTTCCACGAGCTGGTGCACCGGCTCTCCGACCTCGAGGGCACCAGCATCCTGCTGACCACCCACGACCTCGCCGAGGCGGAGAAGCTGGCCGACCGGATCCTGATCCTCAGCGGCGGCCGGATCGTCGCCGACGGCAGCGCCGACGAGCTCACCCGCCAGGTGGCCGGCACCGCCGAGGTCCGCTGGGCGTGCGGCGCCGACCGGTTCGTGCACCCGACCGACGACGTCGTCCCGTTCGTGCGCCGGCTGTTCGAGGAGCACGGCGACGAGCTCACCGACCTGGAGGTCCGCCGGGCCAGCCTCGAGGACACCTACCTGGCCATGGTCCAGCGCACCGAGTCCCGGGCGACCGAGCCCGGCCTGCAGGAGGTCGCACGATGAACCCCACCAAGCACGCGATCGGCCTGGGTCTGCGCCGCGGCTGGACCGAGTTCCTGCTCAGCCTGCGCAGCCCGCAGGACCAGGGCTTCTACCTGTTCACCGCCGTCGGCACGCTGCTGTTCCTCTGGTTCAACCGGGACAACGAGCTCGAGGGCACCGGTCTGATGTACCCGACGTACGCGCTGCCGAGCATCCTGGGCGCGCTGCTGGCCTTCGGCGTGGTGATCGGCCCGGCGTTCGCGCTGGCGATGGAGCGGGAGGACGGCACGCTGCTGCGGCACAAGGCGCTGCCCTACGGCATGCAGGGCTACGTGACCGGGCAGCTGACCTACCACTCCCTGGCGCTGCTCCCCTCGCTGCTGACCGTCCTGATCCCGAGCTTTCTGCTCTTCGACGGGCTCATGCACGGCGGCGCGGCCGGGTGGCTCACCGTCGCCTGGGTGGTCGTGCTGGGGCTGCTGGCCACCCTGCCGCTGGGGATGATCCTAGGGTCGGTGGTGCCGAGCACGCAGAAGGTGGGCACCTGGGGGATGCTGCCGATCATGGTGCTCACCGCGATCTCGGGCATCTTCTTCCCGATCACGCTGATGTGGGGCTGGGTGCAGGCCGTCGCCCAGGTCTTCCCGACGTACTGGATCGGGCTCGGGTTGCGCTCGGCGTTCCTCCCCGACTCGGCCGTCACCCTCGAGCTCGGCGACTCCTGGCGCACCGGCATGACCGTCCTCGTCCTGGCCGCCTGGGCGGTGTTCGGCGCGCTCGTGACGCCGCGGATCCTGCGCCGGATGGCCCGCCGGCAGTCCGGGTCGCAGGTGCAGGCGGCCCGGGAGGCCACCCTGCAGTGGGTGCGCTGATCGGTGGCCTCCGACCGTTCCGCAGGTGACCGCACCGGCGACGCCGTCCACAACCGCATCGGGCTGCTGCGCGCCGAGCAGCAGGTGACCCGCCGGGAGCTCGCCGACGCGCTCGGCGTCCACTACCAGACCGTCGGCTACCTGGAGCGTGGCGAGTACAACCCGAGCCTGCACCTGGCGCTGCGGATCGCGGAGTTCTTCGGCGTCCCGGTCGAGGCGGTGTTCTCCACCCGGCCCTTCCCCCGGATCACCGATCTGCACCGCCCCGCCGAGGAGGATCCCCGCACCGCCTGAGCGTTCCCTCGGGCATAGGAAGCTCTACCTGCGTCTGCACGCCAGAAACGCATGCATAGCTTCCTATGCCTCGACAGGTGTTCCTCAGATGTTGGCGCCGTCCGGGGGCGGGCCCTCGGGCAGTGCGGCGGCGACGCCGGAGCCGGCGAGCTCGGGGGCGTCCATGCCGACGGTGTAGGCGGTCATCGACAGCGATCCGTAGGCGTAGCCGTCGACCAGCACGTCCACCGGGGCGTCGGTGGCCCCGGCCATCCCGGCGACGTACAGCAGCGGCAGGAAGTGGTCCGGGGTCGGGACGGCGAGGTCGAAGTCCCGGTGCCCGTCGAGCCGGCCGACGTCGGTGGGGTCGGTGAGCATCCGCTCCTTGGCGTCCTCGTCGAACCGCTGCGCCCAGTCGAACCCGGCGTCGGGCAGCGCCCGGCTGACGCCGCCGAGGTTGTGCACGACGTTGCCGCTGCCGATCACCAGCACGCCGTCCTGCCGCAGCGGCGCCAGGGACGCGCCCAGCTGCAGGTGGTAGTCGAACGGCTTGAGCGCGTTGATCGACAGCTGCACCACCGGGATGTCGGCCTCGGGGAACGCGTGCATCAGCACCGACCAGGTGCCGTGGTCGATCCCCCAGCTGTCCAGGTCGGCGCCGACCCACGTCGGGTGCACGATGTCGGCCACCTCCTCGTGCAGCTCCGGCAGCCCCGGCGGCTCGTAGCGCACGTCGAACAGCTCCCGGGGGAAGCCGAAGAAGTCGTGGATGGTGCGCGGCCGGGGCATGGCGGTGACCGCGGTCGCCTGCACGTACCAGTGCGCGGAGACGACCAGGATCGCGCGCGGGCGCGGCACCGACCGGCCGAAGGCCCGCCAGGCCTCGGTGTAGCGGTTGGTCTCCAGCGCGTTCATCGGGTTGCCGTGGCCGACGAACGCGGCGGGCATCACGGGCATGGCCGAACCTCCCCTGCCGTTCCGGATCTCCCGCCGATCATCTCCCGGCGGGTCCGGGTGGGCGAGGCGCCGGCGGGAGGTCCGCGGGGACGCGGGCGGCCGAGTCCTCCAGCAGCACCCGGCGCTCCGCCGGCGCCCGGCGCGGGCAGGACAGGCAGGTGGGGCCGGACGGCAGCCGGTCCAGCAGGCAGCAGGACACCCGGGCGGTGAACCGCACGCCCTCGACGTCGACGTAGCGGGGCGCCGGCAGGGGGGACCCGACGGCGGCGGCCAGCGGTCCGGCCAGGGCGGTGACCGCGGGGACGTCGCCCAGCGCGCGGCCCAGCGCCAGCAGCCCGTTGGCCAGCGAGTCCGTCGCGATGCCCCACAGCGGGCGCGGGCGCATCCGCGCCGCCGCGGCGAGCGCCGGGACGACCGCCGCCAAGCCCTCGCGCAGGCCGGCCGCGGGATCCCCGCCCGCCACCGCCGACACCGCCGCCACGGGCAGCCCGCCGCGGCCGAGGTACGCGGTCGTGTCGGCGGGCCGGGCCGACAGCGGCCGGCCGACCGCCAGGCCGGCCAGCACCGGGGCCAGGAGCACCGCCGACGCCGAGTACCACCACACCGTCGCGTGCACCCGCGGGTCCCCGGCCCGCTGGCGGGCGGCGCGGGCGGCCAGCAGCTCGCCCAGCAGGCGGGGGTCGGCCAGCCGCGCCACCGGTACGGCGACGGCGCCGGGCGGCGGCAGCAGACCGAGCGCCGCGGCGCCGGGAATCCGGGCCGCGACCTGCGCCTGCGGACCGCTCACCGGGCCAGTGTGGCCGGTCGTCGCTCCGCACGTCGCACGGGGCAGACGACCGGGCGCTGCCGCCATACGGTGTGTCCTGGACCACGCTGCACCGTCGCGGACCAGGCGACACCGGACCCGGGAGGAACCACCCATGAGCGAGACGACCCAGGCAGACGGCCGGACCTTCGCGCCGCCCGAGGGCCTGGCGGCGCAGGCCAACGTCGGCCCCGAGGTGTACGACGAGGCCGCGCGCGACCGGCTGGCGTTCTGGGCCACGGCGGCCGAGCGCCTGACCTGGGCGCAGCGCTGGGACGAGGTGCTCGACTGGAGCAACCCGCCGTTCGCGAAGTGGTTCGTCGGCGGCCGGCTGAACGTGGCCTACAACTGCGTCGACCGGCACGTCGAGGCCGGCCACGGCGAGCAGGTGGCCTACCACTGGGAGGGCGAGCCGGGCGACACCCGCACGATCACCTACCAGGAGCTCCAGGACGAGGTCTGCAAGGCCGCCAACGCGCTCACCGAGCTCGGCGTGAACGCCGGCGACCGGGTCGCCATCTACATGCCGATGATCCCGGAGACGATCATCGCGATGCTGGCCTGCGCCCGCATCGGCGCCGTCCACATGGTCGTGTTCGGCGGCTTCTCCGCCGACGCGCTGGCCAGCCGGCTGGACGACGCCGGCGCCGTCCTGGTCATCACGTCCGACGGCGGGTACCGCCGCGGGGCCCCCAGCGCGCTCAAGCCGGCCGTCGACGACGCCGTCGACCGCAGCCCGGGCGTGCGCAACGTGATCGTCGTGAAGCGGACCGAGCAGGACGTCGCCTGGAACGAGGGCCGCGACCTGTGGTGGGACGACGTCGTCGGACGGCAGTCCACCGAGCACGCCTACGAGACCTTCGACGCCGAGCACCCGCTCTACATCATGTACACCTCGGGCACGACGGCGAAGCCCAAGGGCATCCTGCACACCTCCGGCGGCTACCTGACCCAGGTCGCCTACACCCACTGGGCCACGTTCGACCTCAAGCCCGACACCGACGTCTACTGGACCGCGGCCGACGTCGGCTGGGTCACCGGCCACAGCTACATCGTCTACGGGCCGCTGGCCAACCGGGCGACCTCGGTCATGTACGAGGGGACGCCGGAGACCCCGCACCGTGGCCGCTGGTTCGAGCTGATCCAGAAGTACGGCGTCACCATCCTCTACACCGCGCCCACGGTCATCCGCACCTTCATGAAGTGGGGGGAGGACATCCCGGCCGGCTTCGACCTCTCCTCGCTGCGGCTGCTCGGCTCGGTCGGCGAGCCGATCAACCCCGAGGCCTGGCTCTGGTACCACGAGCACATCGGCGGCGGCCGCTGCCCGATCATGGACACCTGGTGGCAGACCGAGACCGGCGCGCACATGCTCACCCCGCTCCCCGGGGTCACGAACCTGACCCCGGGCTCCGCCCAGCACCCCTTCCCGGGCATCTCCGCGAAGGTGGTCGACGACGAGGGCAACGAGCTCACCGACGACTCCACCGGGCTGCTCGTGCTCACCGAGCCCTGGCCGTCGATGCTGCGCACGATCTGGGGGGACGACGACCGGTACGTCGACACCTACTGGTCCCGGTTCGGCAAGGACGTGTACTTCGCCGGTGACGGCGCGAAGAAGGACGCCGCGGGCAACATCTGGCTGCTCGGCCGGGTGGACGACGTGATGAACGTGTCCGGCCACCGGATCTCGACCACCGAGGTGGAGTCCTCGCTGGTCGGCCACCCGACGGTCGCGGAGGCCGCCGTCGTCGGTGCCAGCGACCCGACGACCGGGCAGGGCATCGTCGCCTTCGTGATCCTCCGCGGCTCCGCGGAGGACTCGGGCGAGGAGCTCGTGCAGACGCTGAAGACCCACGTCGCGAAGGACATCGGCCCGATTGCCAAGCCCCGGCAGATCATGGTGGTGCAGGAGCTGCCGAAGACCCGGTCCGGGAAGATCATGCGCCGGCTGCTGCGGGACATCGCGGAGAACCGGGAGCTCGGCGACGTCACCACGCTCACCGACTCGTCGGTGATGAACATGATCAAGGACAAGCTGCCGGCCGCGCCCGCGGAGGACTGACGGGCCCCGGGGACGCCTCGGACGGGGCGTCCCCGGGCTCCCTCCGGGGGACTCCGAGCGCGCGCCGGGCCATCGTGGGGCACGATTCCCCTGACCAGGGACGCGGCCGGCGTGCGCGACGGCCGCCCTCGCAGGCAGGACGAAGGAGGAGCCACCCGTGGCCCACAGTGTGTCGCAGATCCGCACCGACGGAGCCAGCCCGGCCGTCGAGCCCTCGATCGGCACGCTCGTGCAGAGCGCGATGGCCGACGTCTCCACGCTGGTCCGCAACGAGATCGAGCTGGCCAAGGCGGAGATCGGCGCCTCGGCGAAGAAGGGCGGCATCAGCGCCGCCTCGTTCGCCGCGGCCGGTGTGTTCGCCGCCTTCGCCGGCATCTTCTTCTTCATCGCCCTGGCCGAGTTCCTCACCTGGCTGGGCCTGGCCCGGTGGATCTCCTACGCCATCGTCTTCCTCCTGCTCATCACGCTGGCCGGCATCGCCGCGCTCGTCGGCAAGAAGATGATCGACAAGATCGAGAAGCCGGAGCGGACGATCGAGTCGCTCAAGGAGCTGCCCGAGGTCATGCACCGCGAGGCCCCCGGCGCCCGCCACCGCGACGTCCCCGTGGTGAACGGCGGCAAGGTCGAGCTGCGCGGCAACGAGTCGTACCGGGTCTGAGGCCGATGACCGTCCCTCCGGACGGCCGTCCCGACGCGACCAGCGTCCTCCTCCCGGGGCCGTGGACCCACCGCGACATCTCCGCCAACGGCGTGCGCCTGCACGCGGCGGAGGCCGGCGACGGGCCGCTGGTCCTGCTGCTGCACGGCTTCCCGCAGTTCTGGTGGACGTGGCGGGCGCAGCTCACGGGGCTGGCCGACGCCGGGTTCCGCGCCGTCGCCCCGGACCTCCGCGGCTACGGGGCCAGCGACAAGCCGCCCCGCGGGTACGACCTACCCACCCTGTCCTCCGACGTCGCGGCGCTGGTGCGGGCCCTGGGCGAGCGGGACGCGGTGATCGTCGGCCACGACTGGGGCGGCCTGCTGGGCTGGACGGCGGCCGCGCTGCACCCCCGGGTGGTGCGCCGGCTGGTGGTCGTGTCGATGGCCCACCCCCGGCTGATGCGCGCCGGCCTGACCGACCGCCGGCAGCGGCGGGCGCTGCGGCACGCGCTGGGCTTCCAGCTGCCCCGACTGCCGGAGCGGCGGCTCACCCGGGCCGACGACGACCCGGTCGCCGACCTGATGCAGCGCTGGTCCGGTCCCGCCTGGGCGCGCACCAGCGACTTCGCGACGGCGGTCGACCGCTACCGCGCCGCGGCCCGGATCCCGCAGGCGGCCTACGGCGCGATGGAGTACTACCGCTGGGCCGGGCGGTCGCAGCTGCGGCCCGACGGCCTGCGCTACGCCCGCCGGATGGCGGCCCCGATCACCGCGCCGACGCTGCAGCTGCACGGGGCGCTGGACCCCTACGTCCTCCCCCGGACCGCGCGCGGCTCGGGCCGCTACGTCGCCGGCGCCTACGAGTGGCGCGAGCTCCCCGACGTGGGGCACTTCCCCCAGGAGGAGACCCCCGACGACCTCACCCGGGCCATCGCCGCCTGGGCCGAGGCCTGACCTGAGCACGCGACGGGCGGAGGCGTCCTCCTACTCGCAGGAGCCGGTGCCCACCTCGGCGCGGGCCCGGCTGCCGGCGGTGGCGGCCTCGGCCACCTGGGGTCCGGTGAGCGCGTACCCGGTGTCGGGGTCGTCGACGGCCGAGGCGAAGACGACGCCCAGGACGCTGCCGTCGGGGGCGAAGAGGGGCCCGCCGGAGTTCCCGGCGCGGACCTGGCCGAACAGCGCGTACACGTCGCGGACGACGGTGCCCGTGTTGCGGAAGTCCGGCCCGCTGATCTCCCCGCGGTCGCGCACCCGGGCCGGCCCCACGAAGAACGGCCCACCGCCCGGGTACCCCATGATGATCGCGTCGTCGCCGGAGTCGGACGCGGTCGTCGCGAACGTGAGCGGCACCTGCGGCAGCCCCGGTACGGCGAGCACCGCGACGTCGACGGCTTCGTCGACGTACACCGGCACCGCGTCGTACTCCTCGCCCTCGGCGACGACCACCGGATCGGTGACGCCGGCCAGCACGTGCGCGTTGGTCATCACCCGCTCCGGGGCGTACACGAACCCGGAGCCGTCGATCTGCCGGGAGCACGACGGGGCGATGCCGCGGATCCGCACCACCGAGCCCTCCACCGAGGTGACGACGGTGCTGTTCTGCAGCGCCGGGTCCGGCGCCGGGACGTCGCGGGCCTGCGTCGGGGTGAGCGGGTCCAGGACGTCGGGCAGCCCGCGCCGGTCGATCGCGTCGCGCAGCTGGTCGTAGACCGCGCGGACGCCGTCGGGCACCGCGTGGTCGACGGCCTGCACCAGTGCGGACTTCCGCACCTGGCTGGCCACCTCGGGGAACGGCGAGCTCGCCAGCGGCGAGGCGACCATCCAGGCCACGAGCAGGACCGCCGCCGCCGAGACGCCCGCACCGGCCACCGAGTCGACCATCTTGGCCGGCTCCCAGGTGACCCGGGAGCGCAGCGCCCGCCCCGCGGCGCCGGCGAGGATCTGCCCCAGGAGCGCACCGGCCAGGACCACGACCAGCGCGGCGAACACCCGGGTCACGCTGGACCCGTCGATCCGCTCGGCCACCGGTCCGGAGAGCTGGGCCCCGAGGACTGCGCCGCCGAGGAAGCCGAATATCGACGTCGCCGACACGAGCAGGCCCTGCCGGAAGCCGGAGAGCGCGAACAGCAGGGCGAGGGCGATCAGCGCGAGGTCGACGAAGGACACCGTCACCCGCTGACCGTCATGGTGCCCACCTGCCCCAGCGCGATGTGGAAGGTGCAGGCGAACGGGTACTCGCCGGGTGTCTCGACGTCGAACTCGATCGTCACCTCCTGCCCGGGGGCGAGGAAGTCGATGCCCGCGCCGATCGGCGCGGGCAGCTCCTCGTCGGTGAACTCCAGGTTGTGCGTCAGCTGCTCGGCCTCGTTCACCACGGTCAGCCGCACCGGGCCGGGGTCCACGGTGAAGGAGTCGGGGTAGAACTCGTAGTCGTCGCGGGTCGCGACGGTGACCTCCTGGACGCCGTCCTCGGCCACGGTGACCTCGCCCAGGCCCTCGGTGGCGGCGGGAGCCGCCGGCGCCGGGTCCTCGCCGCACCCGCTCAGCAGGACCAGCGCCGCGGCGACCGCGACGGCCTTCTTGCAGGGGCCCACCGCGAGCCTGCGCGCGATGGGGGGCAAGGAGGTCCTCCTGGTCATCGGGGCCGAACCGTACGCGTCGCCGGCCCGTCGGGCGCGGGATCGGCCACCGTCGGCGCGGCGCCGTCGCTCGCCGGGTCGTCGTCACCGGAGCCGGGCAGCGTGTACGGGCGCAGCCGCTCGGGGTCGATCGGCCGGACGTCGGCGGCGTTCCACGGCCGGGTCAGGCCCGCGGCCTCGAGGACGGCGTCCAGCAGGCCGGCGGTGAAGCCCCACACCTCCATGCCGGCGACGCAGAACGCCGGCCCGACGTAGCCGGCCGGGTGCCGCACGCGGTACCGGTTGGCCGGGTCGACGAGGTCGGCCAGCGGCACCCGCGCCACCCTGGCCACCTCGTCCGGGTCGCCGACCGTGACGTCCCGGGGGTCGTCCCACCAGCCGACGACGGGTACGACGAGCCGGTTCGACGGCGGCAGGAACAGCTCCTGGAGCGTGGCCACGACCCGCACGCCGTCGGGATCGATGCCCGCCTCCTCGTGCGCCTCGCGCAGCGCGGTGCCCACCGGGAAGTCGTCCCCCGGATCGACCCCGCCCCCGGGGAACGCCGGCTGACCGGCGTGGCTGCGCAGGTGCGATGCCTTCTCGATGAGCAGCACGTCGGGGCCCCGCGGACCCTCGCCGAACAGGATGAGGACGGCGGAGCGCCGGGCGGTGCGGGTCGCCTGGGTCATCCGGTGCCGCAGCGGGAGGTCGTCGGCCCGCTCGATCAGCCGCAGCAGGTACTCCGGCAGGCCCGCGGCGGCGGGCTGGGCGGTCACAGCTGCACCCCGAGGTGCTCGCCGACCAGCGCGCGCAGCTCCTCGAGCGAGGCGACCGGGCCGGTCTGGGTGTGCACCAGCGCGCCGTCGGCGTCCAGGAAGTAGGTGAACGGGAGCACGTTGATGCCGAGCTCGGCCATCAGCTCCCCGGTGCCGTCGTAGGCGCTGGGGAACGTGACCCCGGCGTCCTCGGCGAACGAGCCGGCCTGCGGCAGCCCGTCCCTGCTGATGACCCCGACCACCCGCACCTGCTCGCCGGCGAGCTCGGCGAAGTCCTGCAGGACCGGCATCTCCTCGCGGCACGGCGGGCACCAGCTCCCCCACAGGTTCACCACCGTCGGGACGCCCGGCGCGCGGGCGAGGTCGAGCGAGCCGCCGCCGGGGCAGTCGAAGGCCAGCGCCGGCAGCCGCTCAGCGCCGGCGGCCTCCGCGTCGGGCTGCTCGGGGCAGGGGACCAGCGACGTGGCCGCGCTGGTCGCGGGGGCGCCCTCCGCGGCTTCCTCGCCGGCGGTGCAGCCGGACAGCAGCAGCGCGAGCGCCGCCCCGGCCGCGGGCAGGCCCTGGCGCATCACTCGGTGTCCGAGGCGGTCGGGGTCTTCACGAGCTTCAGGGCCACCTCCGGGTCGACCGGGCCGATCCCGAACGACGGGCACCACTGGGCCAGACCGCAGGCACCGCAGGCCGCCTTCTTCGCGTGGCAGACCCGCCGCCCGTGGAAGATCACCCGGTGGCTGAAGTCGGTCCACTCCTTCTTCGGCACGAGCTCGGCGATCTGGGCCTCGACCTTGACCGGGTCGTCGTCGGCGGTCCAGCCGAACCGGCGCACCAGCCGGCCGAAGTGGGTGTCGACGGTGAGCCCCGGCACGCCGAACGCGTTGCCGAGGACGACGTTGGCGGTCTTGCGGCCCACCCCGGGCAGCGTGACCAGGTCGGCCATCCGGGCGGGCACCTCGCCGTCGAACCGCTCGACGAGCGCCTGGCTGAGCCCGAGCACGGAGTTCGCCTTCGCCCGGAAGAAGCCGGTGGGCTTGAGGATCGTCTCCAGGTCGGTGCGGTCGGCGCCGGCGAGGGCGACCGCGTCGGGGTAGCGGGCGAACAGGGTCGGCGTCACCTTGTTCACCATCTTGTCGGTGGTCTGCGCCGAGAGGACGGTGGCGACCAGCAGCTCGAAGGCGTTGGTGAAGTCGAGCTCGCAGTGCGCGTCGGGGTGGATGACGGCGAGCTCGCGGGCCATCCGCCGGGCCCGGCGGGTGCGCGCCAGCGGCGTCTCCCCGGGGTCGAACGGCGACGCCCCGGCCAGCGCGGCGCGGGTGGGGCGACGGACCCGGGTGGGGCGTGCGTAGGCCGGTGAGGACGCGGGTGCGGACACGCGGTCGAGGGTAGGCGGCCCTGCTGACGCTCTCCTGCCGTGCCATGATCGGGGACGGATCGCTGCCCCGGTACCACCGACGACGCAGAGGAGGTCGGGATGGTCGCGCTCAGTGTCATCCTCTTCCCGCCGCTGCTGATCGCCTTCCTGCTGGTCATGGAACGCGTGGAGGAGCCGCTCCGCCGGCCCGCCTCGCCGCGGGAGGTCAGCGAGTTCCTGAGCACCGCGACGCCCGGTGAGGTCGAGACCCTCGCGTCGTCCGGCATCCGCCGGGCGCTGTCCCGGTGGCGGATCCGCCGGCACCGCGGCGGCCGCCGGTCGGAGAACCCGCCACTGGTCTGACGGGGGATCTCCCCGGCCACGGGGAGGCTCCTCGCCCCATGGGGGGATGCCGGTCGCCACCGAACGGGTGACAGACCGCACAGCCGCCTAGACTCGCCAGGGGCGCGGGCATCCCTGCGCCCGAAGACAGTGTGAGAGGACGTGCAGTGGACGAGGTGCTGGCTCAGTCGGGGCTCTTCCAGGGGCTCTCCGAGGACGCGGTGGACCCCGTTCTCAGCCGGCTCGAGACGATCACGTTGCCGCGTGGCCGGGTGGTCTTCAACGAGGGCGAGCCGGGCGACAGCCTCTACATCGTCATGACCGGCAAGATCAAGCTGTCCCGCCGGTCGCCCGACGGCCGCGAGAACGTGCTGGCCGTCATGGGCCCGTCCGACCAGTTCGGCGAGCTGTCGGTGTTCGACCCGGGCCCGCGGACCGCGACCGCCACCGCGGTGACCGACGTCAAGCTCGCCCGCATGCCGCAGTCGGTGCTGCTGCCCTGGATCGAGGCGCACCCGGAGATCGGCGAGCAGCTGCTGCGCGTGCTGGCGCGCCGGCTGCGCCGCACCAACGACTCGGTCGCCGACCTGATCTTCACCGACGTCCCCGGCCGGGTCGCCAAGGCGCTGCTGCAGATGGCCGACCGCTTCGGCAGCCGCGACTCCGACGGCCTCCGGGTGAAGCACGACCTGACCCAGGAGGAGCTGGCCCAGCTGGTGGGCGCCTCCCGCGAGACGGTGAACAAGGCGCTGGCCGACTTCGTGCACCGCGGCTGGCTGCAGCTGCAGGGCAAGTCCGTCGTCGTCCTCGACGAGGAGCGCCTGCGCCGCCGCGCGCGGTGAGACTGCCTCGGCACGACCGTTGAACCACAGAGGCCCGGAACCGTCACGGTTCCGGGCCTCTGTGGTTCGACGCTCAGGACGGCAGCGCCACGACCATCCGGATGCGGGTGCCGTCGGGGAGCACCGCCCACCTGCCGTCGGGGGTCTCCTCGAACGTCGGGCTGATCGGGTGCAGCGGCTCCGGCGGCGAGCCGGCGAGCGCCGCGGCGACGTCGGGGAACGGCTCGAGCTGGCCGAGGGTGTGGGTCGTCGGCGGCATCATCGGCCGGGTGCCGGCGTGCAGCTCGGCCAGTGCGGCGGCGGGGCTGAGCCAGGTCGCCTCGTCCGCCTCCCCCGACACGTCGCGGGCCTCCTGGCCGACCGGGAGCGCCGCCGCGAAGAACTTGGTGTCGTAGCGGCGCGGCTCGACCGGCGGGGTGATCCAGTGCGCGAACGGTCGCAGCAGGTCCGACCGCAGCACCAGACCGCGGTCGGCGAGCAGCTCGGAGAGGGACAGCTCGCGGCTGAGCAGCCCGAGGCGCTGCTCCTCCCAGTCGTCCCCGGAGACCGATGGCAGGACCCCGCCCACCCCGGCGCCCTCGGCCCGGCCGGCCAGCAGCACGCCGGCCTCCTCGAAGGTCTCCCGCACCGCGGCGCAGACCAGCTCGCGGGCGGTCCGCTCGTCGCAGCCGAACGCCTCCGCCCACTGCTCCGGCGGAGGCCCCGCCCAGCCGATCTCGGTGTCGCCGTCCCGGGCGTCCACGCCGCCCCCCGGGTAGGCGGTCATCCCGCCGGCGAACGGCATGCCCCTGGTCCGGCGCAGCAGGTAGACCTCGAGCCCGGGCGTGCCGTCCCGCAGCAGCAGCACGGTGGCCGCCTGCTTCGGCTCGGTCGGAGTCATCGCAACGTCCCCCGCGTCAGTGGTGGACCCGGCGCGGGGGCCGGAGGCCTCCCGCCGGGGACATGGGCAGCGGCTCCCCGTGGGAGGGGACGGCACCTGGCCGCGGTGCTGCCGGGAGGGCAGCGGTGTCATGGCCGCGGTGCTGTCCGGAGGACAGCGATGTCATGGCCGCAGTTCGACGGTGAGCTCGACCTCGACGGGGGCGCCCAGCGGCAGCTCGGCCACCCCGACGGCGCTGCGGGCGTGCTGCCCGGCCTCGCCGAAGATCCGGCCGAGCAGCTCGCTCGCGCCGTTCACGACGCGGGGCTGACCGGTGAACCCCTCGACGCTGGCCACGTAGCCGACGACGCGCACGATGCGGGCGACGGAGTCCAGGCCGACCAGGTCGTCGACGGCGGCCAGGGCGTTCAGTGCGCACAGCTTGGCGTCCGCGGCCGCGGCCTCGACATCCACCGAGCCGCCGACCTTGCCGGTGCGGCGCAGGCCACCGTCGACGAAGGGCAGCTGGCCGGACGTGAACACCAGGTTGCCGGTGCGGACGGCGGGCACGTAGGCGGCGACCGGGGCGGCCACGGCGGGGAGCCGGATGCCGAGCTCGGACAGCCGGGCCTTCCAGCTCTGCGCCGGCGCCGCGGGGGTGGTCATGCCGGGCGCTTGAGGTAGGCGACCAGCTGCTCGGCCCCGGCGGGACCGGGCAGCACGGTCACGAGCTCCCACCCGTCGACCCCCCACGAGTCGAGGATCGCCTTGGTGTTGTGCACCAGGAGGGGGATGGTCGCGTACTCCCACTTCTGACGGGCTGGTTCGCTCATGGGCGCGACGCTAGCGCAGGGGGTGCCCCGACCGGGCGGCGCCGTCGTCCGGTGCCGGGACGGCCGCCCTCCAGGGGCCCGGGCCGGGCCTGCGAGGCCCGGGGGGAGGGCGGCCCTTCACCTACGCTGGTGCAGTGGCCCCCGAACCGTCCCCCGCACGTCTGCACGTGGTCACCGGGAAGGGCGGGACGGGGAAGACGACCGTCGCCGCCGCCCTGGCCCTGGCCCTCGCCGCCGACGGGGGGTCGGTGCTGCTGGTGGAGACCGAGGGCCGGCAGGGCATCGCCCAGCTGTTCGACAGCCCACCGCTGCCCTACGAGGAGCGCCGCGTCGCCGTGGCCCGCGGTGGCGGGGTGGTCAAGGCGCTGGCCATCGACGTCGAAGAGGCGCTGCTCGACTACCTCGACATGTTCTACAACCTCCGGCGGGCCGGCCGGGCGCTGCGCAAGATGGGCGCGATCGACTTCGCCACCGCCATCGCCCCGGGGCTGCGGGACGTGCTGATCACCGGCAAGGTCAAGGAGGCGGTGACCCGCCGCAAGGACGGCCGCCAGGTCTACGACGCGGTGGTCGTCGACGCACCGCCCACCGGCCGGATCACCCGGTTCCTCGGCGTCACCGGGGAGATGTCGCAGCTGGCGCGGTCGGGCCCGATCAAGACCCAGAGCGACGGCGTCATGGCCGTGCTCCGCTCCCCCCAGACGGCGGTGCACCTGGTGACCCTGCTGGAGGACATGCCGGTGCAGGAGACCGCCGACGCGATCGCCGAGCTGCAGGCCGCCGGGCTGCCGATCGGCTCGGTCGTCGTCAACATGGCCGCGGAGCAGGTGCTGCCGGCCGCAGCCCTCGCCCGCGCCGCGACCGGCGAGCTGACCGGCGCCGACCTCGCCCCCGGGCTCGCCGCCGCCACCCTGCCCGGCGGCGACGAGCTCGCCGACGCGCTGGCCGCCGAGGTGGTCGAGCACGCCCGCCGGTGGGCCGCCCAGGACGCGCTGCGCGACGAGGTCGAGGCGCTGGGCCGCCCGACCCTGGAGCTGCCGCTGCTCCCCGGCCCCATGGACCTGGGCTGCCTGTTCGAGCTGGCCGGCCGCCTCGAGGACCACCTGCGCACCAGCGGCGCGACCGGGGTGCCCGCGTGAGCGCCCCGCGGCAGGCGCCGGCCATGGACCTCGACGCGCTGATCGCCGACCGGGAGACCCGCATCGTGGTGTGCTGCGGCGCGGGCGGGGTGGGCAAGACGACCACCTCGGCGGCGCTCGCGCTGGCCGCCGCGGAGGCCGGGCGCACCGTCGTCGTCCTCACGATCGACCCGGCCCGGCGGCTGGCCCAGTCGCTCGGGCTGGTGGAGCTGGACAACGAGCCGCGGCGGGTGGACGTACCGGGGGCGCCCGGCGAGCTGCACGCGATGATGCTGGACATGAAGCGGACGTTCGACGACGTCGTCACCGCTCACTCGACGCCCGAGCGCGCCCAGCAGATCCTCGAGAACCCCTTCTACCAGGCGCTCTCCTCGTCCTTCTCCGGGACGCAGGAGTACATGGCGATGGAGAAGCTGGGCCAGCTGCGGGCCAGCGAGCAGTGGGACCTGATCATCGTCGACACCCCGCCGTCCCGGTCGGCGCTGGACTTCCTGGACGCGCCCAACCGGATGAGCCGGTTCCTCGACGGCACGATGATCCGGCTGCTCATGGCGCCCAGCCGGACGGGCTTCAAGTTCGCCAGCGCCGGCTTCCTGCTGTTCAGCCGGATCGTGAGCAAGATCCTCGGCGGCCAGCTGCTGCGCGACATCTCGGCCTTCGTCGCCGCCCTGGACACCATGTTCGGTGGTTTCCGCGAGCGGGCGACGGCCACCTACGAGCTGCTCCGCCGTCCCGGCACCTGGTTCGTGGTCGTGGCCTCGCCGGAGCCGGACGCGCTGCGCGAGGCCTCCTACTTCGTGGACCGGCTCTCGGCCGAGCAGATGCCGCTGGCCGGGCTGGTGCTCAACCGCACCCACCCGCCGGCGACCACCGTGCTGTCGGCGACCCGCGCCCAGGGCGCGGCCGAGGAGGTGGCCGAGGCCGGGGGCGACGACGCCGCGCTGGCCGCCGCCGCGCTGCAGGTGCACGCCGACCGCATGCAGCAGGCCGCCCGGGAGCAGCACCTGGCCGACCGCTTCACCAGCGCCCACCCGGAGGTGGCGATGCGCACGGTGCCGGCGGCCGCCGGCGACGTGCACGACCTCGACGGGCTGCGGGTGATGGCCGAGGCCCTGACCGGGCCGGATGGCGACACGCCGACCGGCACGCCGCGCACGCGCGTGCTCTCCGCGCGCCGCGGCTGACCACGGCGGCGGCGAGCCGATCCGTCGTACCCTGGCCGCGATGTCGGAAAACGCGCGCCTCCGTTCCCGTGTGCTGGCCAAGCTCGCCGCGACCATCGTGGTCGCCGGAGCGCTCGTGGCCGGTCTCCTGCTGCCCTGGATCGGTGGCCCCGGGCTGGTGGCGCGGAACTCCGTGTCGCTGCTCGACTCGCTCCCGGTGGAGCTCACCGACGAGACTCCGGCCGGCCCCACGCGCGTGGTGGCCGCGGACGGCTCGCTGATCACGAACTTCTACGAGCACAACCGCACCCCGGTGCCCTCGGACCAGATCGCCGAGGTCATGAAGCGCGCGCTGGTCGACATCGAGGACTCGCGCTTCTACGACCACAACGGGCTGGACGTGCAGGGCACCATGCGCGCCCTGATGAAGAACCTCGCCGCGGGCGAGGTGCAGGAGGGCGGCTCGACCCTCACCCAGCAGCTGGTGAAGCAGACCCTGCTGCAGACGGCGGCCACGCCGGAGGAGCGGGAGGCGGCCGACGCGGAGACCGTGGGGCGCAAGCTGCGCGAGGCGCGGCTGGCCATGGCCCTGGAGGAGAAGTACTCCAAGGACGAGATCCTCACCCGATACCTCAACCTCGTCTACTTCGGCCAGGGCGCCTACGGCATCCAGGCCGCGGCCCAGCGCTACTTCAGCGTCAACGCCGTCGACCTCACGCTGGCCCAGGCGGCGATGCTCGCCGGGCTGGTGCAGAGCCCGTTCTACGACGAGCCGATCAACAACCCGGAGAACGCCCAGATCCGGCGCAACCAGGTGCTGCAGCGGATGTTCGACCTCGGGCACATCACCGAGCAGGAGCTGGCGGAGATCTCGCCCCAGCCGGTGCAGGTGGCGCCGGGGCTCGCCGCGCCGAACGGCTGCATCGACGCCGCCACCGGCGGCTTCTTCTGCGCCTACGTGCACCAGTACCTCATCAGCGAGCTCGGCCTGACCCAGGCGCAGCTCGACCGGGGCGGGCTGACCGTCCAGACCACGCTGCTGCCCGACCTCCAGGCCCACGCCGACCAGGCCATCCTCGGCACCCTGCCGATGGGTGACGGCCTCGCCGGCATGTTCACCGCCTTGCAGCCCGGCACCGGGCACGTGCTGGCCATGGCCGTGAACCGCCGGTACGGCTGCGACGGCCCCGAGTGCGAGTCCGTCGTCCTCAACACCGCGGCCAGCAAGGGCGCCGGGTCCACGTACAAGGTGTTCACCGCCGCGGCCGCGCTCGAGGCCGGCATCGGCGCCGGCACCACCATCAGCACGCCCGGGGACCGGTACACGTCCCGGGTGTACAAGGGGCCCGCGTGCGGCGACCGGGAGCGCAACGGCACCGACGAACGCGGCATGTACTGCGTCCAGAACGTCGGCGACTACCCCGACACCCTGGACATGGTCGGCGCGCTCGTCCGCTCCTCGAACACCTACTTCCTGGCGCTGGAGGACCGGCTGGGCACCGTCGAGGGGCCGGTGCGCATGGCCGAGCGCATGGGCATGAACTTCGACCAGCAGCCCAACCAGTGGCCGGCCGACACGATCATCGCGGAGAACCGCGGCTCGTTCACCCTCGGCACGGACGCCACCAGCCCGCTGGACCTGGCCAACGCCTACGCCACCCTCGGCGCCCAGGGCACCCGCTGCGAGCCGACCCCCGTGACGGCCGTGCTGGACCGGGCCGGCCAGCCGGTCACCGGCCCGGACGGCGCGCCGCTGGTGAGCGGGGACAACTGCACCCCGGAGGCCGTTCCCGCGCCGATCGCCAACACGCTGGCCAACATCCTGGTCGGGGACGTCGCCACCCGCGCCGGCACCGGCACCCGGGCGGCGATCCCCGGCCACCAGATCGCCGGCAAGACCGGAACCGCGCAGGACCACGAGTCGGTCGCCTTCGCCGGCTTCATGCCGGAGTACGCGGCCAGCGTGATGGTGTTCAACCCCAAGGAGAAGCAGAAGGTCCCCGGCTTCGGCGGCACCATGCCGGCGCAGATCTGGCACGACGCGATGGCGCCGTTCCTGGCCGGCAAGCAGACGTCGCAGTTCGCGCCGGCCGATCCGAACCTGCTCAACGGTGGCCGGCCCCGGGCCGAGTCCCGGCCCCGGACGCAGTCGCAGCCCCGGCCCCAGACGCAGACCCAGCCCGAGACGCCGGCCCCGCCGCCCGCGGGGACCGACGCCACCCCGGGCCAGATCGACGCCACCGAGCCCGGGGTCGTCGAGCCGCCCGCGGGGTAACCGGGCCCGGTGCGCCGTCAGCCCAGCTGGCGGCGCACCTCGGCGGCGACCCGGGCCCCGTCGGCCCGGCCGGCGACGACCCCGTTCGCGGCGCCCATGACCTTGCCCATGTCCTTCATGCCGGACGCGCCGGTGCGGGTCACCACGTCGGCCACGATCGCGGCGAGGTCGGCGTCGTCGAGCTGCGCCGGCAGGTAGCCGGCCAGCACCTCGCCCTCGGCCTGCTCGCGGGCGGACTGCTCCGCGCGCCCGGCCGAGCCGAACGCCTCGGCCGCCTCGCGGCGCTTCTTCGCCTCGCGGCGCAGCACCGCCTGCACCTCGTCGTCGGTGAGCTCGCGGGCCTCCTTGCCCGACACCTCCTCCGCGCTGACGGCGGCGAGCACCATGCGCAGCGTGGCGGTGCGCAGCTCGTCACGGGCCTTCATGGCGGTGGTCAGGTCGGCGCGCAGCTGTTCCTTGAGGTCTGACACGGGCCCAAGCCTTGCACGGCGGTCCGCGCGGGTGCGCCCGTAGGCTCGCCGGCGTGCGCTGGTACACCGCCGTCCCCACCGCCGCCGTCGCCTCGGGCGCGGCGGTCACCGCCTACGCGAGCCTCTACGAGCGGACCCGCTGGACGCTGCGCCGCTTCGACGTCCCGGTGCTGGCGCCGGGGTCGGCGCCGCTGACCATCCTGCAGCTGTCGGACCTGCACATGACCGCGGGCCAGCGCAGCAAGCAGGAGTGGATCGCCGGGCTGGCCGAACTCGAGCCGGACCTGGTGATCGACACCGGGGACAACCTGGCCGGGTTCGACGCCGTCGGCCCCACCCTGCGGGCCCTGGACCCGCTGCTCGACCGGCCGGGCGCCTTCGTGCTGGCCAGCAACGACTACTACGCGCCCCGGCCGAAGAACCCGCTCAAGTACTTCAAGCGGGACCACAAGCGGGTGCACGGCGACGAGCTGCCCTGGCGCGACCTGCGCGACGGCATGCGCGAGCGCGGCTGGCTGGACCTGACCAACGCCCGCGGCGAGCTTCCCGTCGCCGGCCGGCGGATCTCCTTCGCCGGGGTGGACGACTCCCACCTGAGGCTGGACCGCTACGACCTCGTCGAGGGCCCGGCCGACCCGGCCGCCGACGTGCGGATCGGGCTGGCCCACTCCCCCGAGCCGCGGGTCCTCGACCGGTTCGCCGCCGACGGCTACGACCTGCTGCTGTGCGGGCACACCCACGGCGGTCAGCTGCGGGTGCCGTTCTACGGGGCGCTGGTCACCAACTGCGGGATCGACCGCGACCTGGTGCGCTGGCTGCACCGCTGGGCCGCCCCCACCGAGGAGCACCCGGCCGGCACCTGGCTGCACGTGTCGGCGGGCCTGGGCACCAGCCCGTACGCGCCGGTGCGGTTCGCCTGCCCGCCCGAGGCCACGCTGCTCACCCTCACCGCGCGCCCGGCGTAGCCGCCGGCTCCCCCGCCGCCGGGCCGCCGCGGGGTGAGCGCTAGACTTCTCGACGCACCTCGGGGTGTGGCGCAGCTTGGTAGCGCGCGTCGTTCGGGACGACGAGGCCGCAGGTTCAAATCCTGTCACCCCGACCCTCCGCTCAGGGGCCGCCGGAAGGCGGCCCCTGAGTCGTTCCGGACACGTTCCGGTTGGATCCCGCCCCCGCCGGGCACCGGGAGCCGCGATGACCGAATGGCTGCTCCTCCTGGCCGCCGTCCTGCTGACGGCGCTCACCGGCTTCTTCGTGGCAGCCGAGTTCTCCCTGACCACCGTCGACCGCGGGCGCGCCGAGGAGGCCGCGGCGGCCGGCGACTCCCGCGGCCGGGGCGTGGTCCGGGCGCTGCGCACGCTCTCCACCCAGCTCTCGGCCGCCCAGCTGGGGATCACGATCACCACGCTGCTGGTGGGCTACCTGGCCGAGCCCGCGATCGGCCAGCTGCTCCGCGGCCCGCTGGAGTCGGTGGGGCTGACCGGCGCCTCTACGACCGCGGTGTCGGTCGGGCTGGCCATCGCCCTGGCCACCACCCTGCAGATGCTGCTGGGCGAGCTGGGGCCCAAGAACCTGGCCATCGCCAACCCGCTGGCGGTCGCCGGCTTCGTGGCGCCGGGCATGCGCGGGTTCACCCGGGCCACCGGGCCGCTGGTGAACACCTTGCAGCGCCTGGCCAACGCGATCGTGCGGCGGCTGGGCTTCGAGCCCCGGGAGGAGCTGGAGACCGCCCGGAACGCCGGCGAGCTCGCCGCCGTCGCCCGCCGGTCGGCCGCCGAGGGCGACCTCTCCCCCGTCGCGGCCCGGCTGCTGGAGCGGTCGCTGGCGCTGGGCGGCAAGTTCGCCACCGACGTCATGACGCCCCGCACCCAGCTGTGGACCCTGCGGGCCAGCGCCACCGCCGCCGACGTGATCGCCGCCGCCGTCGAGTCGGGGAACTCCCGCTTCCCGGTGTACGGCTCGGACCTGGACGAGGTCACCGGGGTGGTGCACGTCAAGCACGCGGTCGCCGTCCCGGAGGCCGAGCGCGGCCGCCGGACCGTCGCCGAGCTGGCCCTCCCGGTGCTCGCGGTCCCCTCCTCCATGCACCTGGAGCGGCTGCTGGACCTGCTGCGCGACCAGGGCCTGCAGCTGGCCCTGGTGGTCGACGAGTGGGGCGCCACGCACGGCGTGGTCACCCTGGAGGACATCGTGGAGGAACTGGTCGGCGAGATCGCCGACGAGACCGACCGCCCGCTGCGCGCGCTGCGGCAGGTCGACGCCGACACCTGGGTGCTCTCCGGGCTGCTGCGCCCCGACGAGGTCCTGGAGCGGGCCGGCATCGCCGTCCCCGAGGGCCGCTACGAGACGCTGGCCGGCTTCCTCACCGACCGGCTGCAGCGGCTTCCCGAGGAGGGCGACGTGGTGACCGTCGACGGCACCGAGCTCTGCGTGGAGACCGTGGAGGGCCGGCGGGTCGCGCGGGTGATCGCCCGGCGGCTGCCCGAGCCGGCGGACGACGACGCGGCACCGGCCGGCCAGGCCCGTGAGCGGGTGCCGGCATGACGGTCGTGAGCCTGCTGATCCTGGTGGCGCTGCTGCTGGGCAACGCCTTCTTCGTGGCGGCGGAGTTCGCCCTGGTGTCCGCCCGGGCCGATCAGCTCGAGCCGCGGGCGGAGGCCGGGTCGGCGCGCGCGGTCAGGACCCTGGCCGCCATGCGCAACGTGTCGCAGATGATGGCCGGCGCGCAGCTGGGCATCACGCTGTGCTCGCTGGGGCTGGGCGCGGTCGGCGAGCCGGCGGTCGCGCACCTGATCGAGGTGCCGCTGCACGCGGCCGGCGTCCCCGACGAGCTGCTGCACCCCATCTCCCTGGTCATCGCGCTGTCGCTGGTGACCGTGCTGCACATGGTGCTCGGGGAGATGGTGCCGAAGAACATCACGATCGCCGGCCCCGACCGGGCGGCCCTGGTCCTCGGGCCCCCGCTGGCCCTGGTGGTGCGGGTGCTCAAGCCGTTCATCTGGTTCTTCAACACCCTCGCCAACGCCTTCGTGCGGCTGTTCGGCGTGCAGCCCACCGACGAGGTGGCGGCCAGCTTCGACGCGGTGCAGATCCGCTCGATGGTCAACCAGTCGCAGCAGGAGGGGCACCTGGGCAGCGAGGTGAGCGGGCTCGCCGAGGGGGCGCTCACCTTCGAGCAGCACGACCTGGACGCCGTGCTCCTCCCGCTCGACCAGCTGGTGACGGTGCCGCGCAGCACGACCCCGCGGCAGCTGGAGGGCGTCGTCGCCGAGCACGGCTACAGCCGCTACCCGGTCCGCGACGACGACGGGCAGCTGGCCGGCTTCGTGCACGTGAAGGACGTCCTCGACGTGCCCGCCGAGCGGCGCGACCAGCCGATGCCCGACCGGGACGTGCTGCCCTTCGTCGAGCTCCGGTCCGACCAGCAGCTGCCGGAGGTGCTCTCCACGATGCGGAAGGCCGGCGCGCACCTCGGCCGGGTCGTCGACGACACCGGCACCCGCGGCATCGTGGCGCTCGAGGACGTGCTGGAGCGGCTGATCGGCGACGTCCGCGACGCCGCCGTGGAGCACCGCCGGGCGCAGCAGCGGCGACCGGACGGGTCCGCCCGGGCCGCCGCACCGGCCGGGGCGGGCGCCGGGGGAAGATGAGCAGGTGAACGTCGACCCCGCCACCGCCCCCGCCCTCTCCCCCGAGGTCACCGCCCGGTGGCAGGCCCGGTTCCGCGCGCCGCGGGTCTCGCTGCCGGACTGGGCCGAGGAGGCCCCGCACCGCAACCTCTACTCCTCCGACGTCAGCGGCGTCGTCGAGCAGTACGCCTGGGACCGGGAGACCGACGCCCACCGGCAGGTCACCGACCGGCCCAACGGGACCCTGTTCAGCACGCTCAGCCCGGACGGGTCGACGATCTGGTGGTTCGCCGACACCGACGGGGACGAGTTCGGCGTCTGGATGACGCAGCCCTTCGAGGGCGGCGAGGACGCCGTCGCCGTCGCCGAGGTGGGCCCGGCCTACCCGGCGGGCCTGGAGGTGGGGCGCTCGCTGGTCGCGATCGGCCGCAGCACCGACGACGGCAGCGAGCTGTGGCTCGCACCGCGCGGCCAGGAGCCCCGGGTCGTCTACCGGCACCCCGACCCCGCCTCGGTGGACGCGCTGACCCGCGACGACGAGCTGCTGGTGATCTCGCACTCCGAGCACGGCGACCCGCGCTACCCCGCGCTGCGGGTGCTCCGCACCGCGGACACCACCGAGGACGCGCCCGCGGTGGTCGCCGAGAAGTGGGACGGCGACGGGCGGGCGCTGCACGCGCTGGAGTTCGGCCCGCTGGCCGGTGACCGGCGGCTGCTGGTGGGCCACGAGCGCCGCGGCCGGGAGGAGCTGCTGATCTGGGACGTCGCGGCCGGCACCGAGACCGAGATCGTGCTCGACCTGCCCGGCGACGTGACCGCCGGCTGGTACCCCGACGGCTCCGCCCTGCTGGTCGGCCACGACCACGCCGCGCGCACCGAGCTGTACCGCTACGACCTCGCCTCCGGCGCCCTGGAGCGGCTGGAGACCCCGCCCGGCGTGGTCCGCGGCGCGACGGCCCGCCCCGACGGCACCGTCGAGCTGGCCTGGTCGAACTCCGAGCTGCCCCCGGTGGTCCGCCGCGCCGACGGCCCGGTGGTGCTGTCGGTGCCCGGCGCGGAGCCACCGGCGGCCTACCCGGTGGAGGACCGCTGGGTCCCGGGCCCCGGTGGCGACGTGCACGCGCTGCTCGTGCGCCCGGCCGGTCCCGGCCCGTTCGCGACGGCGTTCCTGGTCCACGGCGGCCCGGAGGCCGCCGACGACGACTCCTACCGGGCCCGGCGCGCCGCGTACGTCGACGCCGGCTACGCGGTCGTGCACGTGAACTACCGCGGCTCCACCGGGTACGGCTCGGCCTGGCGCGACGCGCTCACCGGGCGGCCGGGGCTCACCGAGCTCGAGGACATCGGCGCGGTCTACGACGCGCTCGTGGCCGAGGGCGTCGTCGACCCGGCCCGCGCGATCCTGACCGGCGGCTCGTGGGGCGGGTTCCTCACCCTGCTGGGCCTGGGCACCCAGCCGGAGCGGTGGGCGGCGGGGATCGCCGAGGTACCGGTGGCCGACTACCTGGCCGCGTACGAGGACGAGATGGAGGGCCTGCGGGCCTACGACCGGGCGCTGTTCGGCGGGTCACCGGAGGAGGTGCGCGACGTCTACGTGCGCTCCTCGCCGATCACCTACGTCGACGCCGTCGCCGCGCCGGTGCTGGTGGTGGCCGGGGCCAACGACCCGCGCTGCCCCATCCGGCAGATCGACAACTACCTGGGCCGCCTCGAGGAGCTCGGCAAGCCGCACGAGGTGTACCGGTTCGACGCCGGGCACGGCTCGCTGGTCATCGAGGAGACCATCCGCCAGGTCGAGGCCGCGCTCGGCTTCGCGCTGCGGCACGTGACGCCCTAGCGCTCCCGCCGGCCGGCCACGCGGGGACGGCGGGGCAGCAGCAGCGCCCGGCGGGCGCTCTCCCCCCGCCGGTGCGCCGCCCGGCGGATCGCTCCCCGGCCGCCGTAGGGATCGTCGGGCGAGAACGCCGACCACACGAGGCGGGCGTCCGGTGGTTCGGGCGCCTCGTCGTCGGCGCCCATCCGCTCGTGCAGCGCGGCGAGCACCCGGCCGGCGAGGGCGTCGTCGTCCAGCAGGACGGCGAGGTCCCGGGGGTCGCGCCCCTCCGCGGCCAGGGCCTCGGCCACCCAGCCGAACATCCCGGGGCCGAAGGCGCGCACGACCGCGTCGCCGAGCACCGCGTGCGCCGCGTCGACTCGGACGCCGGCCTCCAGCGCGAGCTCGAGCTCGACCCAGGCCAGCAGCGTGTACCGGTCGGGCCCCGGCCGGTCCTGCTCCGGGGTCAGCTGCGCCGGCAGCTGCGGGTCCGGCTCGTCGGAGGTCACCGGAGCAGCATGCCTCAGCGGCCGGCGGCGATGAGCTCCGCGATCTGGACGGTGTTCAGGGCCGCGCCCTTGCGCAGGTTGTCGTTGCTGATGAACAGCACCAGCCCGCGGCCGTCGTCGACGCTCTGGTCCTGCCGGATGCGGCCGACGTAGCTGGGGTCGCGGCCGGCCGCCTGCAGGGGCGTGGGGACGTCGGAGAGCTCCACGCCCGGTGCCGCCGCCAGCAGCTCGGTGGCCCGCTCGACCGAGATCGGCCGGGCGAACTCGGCGTTGATCGACAGCGAGTGACCGCTGAAGACCGGCACGCGCACGCAGGTGCCGGCCACGCGCAGCTCCGGGATGCCGAGGATCTTGCGGCTCTCGTTGCGGAGCTTCTGCTCCTCGTCGGTCTCGAACGAGCCGTCGTCGACGATCGAGCCGGCCATAGGCAGCACGTTGTAGGCGATCGGCGCGACGTACTTCACCGGCTCGGGGAAGGTGACCGCGGAGCCGTCGTGGGCCAGCTCGGCGGCCTTGTCGACGACGGCCTTGACCTGGCCGTCGAGCTCCTCGACGCCGGCCACACCGCTGCCGGAGACGGCCTGGTAGGTGCTGACCACCAGCCGCTCCAGGCCCGCCTCGTCGTGCAGCGGGCGCAGCACCGGCATCGCGGCCATCGTCGTGCAGTTGGGGTTGGCGATGATGCCCTTGCGCATCTCGGCCAGCGCGTGCGGGTTGACCTCGCTGACGATCAGTGGGACGTCGGGGTCGCGCCGGAACGCCGAGCTGTTGTCGATGACGGTCACCCCGGCCGCGGCGAACCGCGGGGCCTGCTCCCGCGAGGTGGTGGCGCCGGCGGAGAAGATCGCGATGTCCAGGCCGGTCGGGTCCGCGGTGGCGGCGTCCTCGACCGTGATCGCGCCGCCGGCCCACGGCAGCGTGCTGCCGGCCGAGCGGGCGGAGGCGAAGAACCGCAGCTCGCTGACCGGGAAGTCCCGCTCGGCGAGGATGTCGCGGACGACGCGGCCCACCTGGCCGGTCGCCCCCACGATGCCGACCCGCAGGCCCGCGCTGCTCGTGCTCATCGTCCGGTCCCTCCGTAGACGACCGCCTCGACGTCGGAGCCGAGGTCGAACGCGTCGTGCACCGCGCGGACGGCGATGTCGACGTCGGTGTCGCGGCAGACCACGGAGATGCGGATCTCCGAGGTGCTGATCAGCTCCAGGTTGACACCGGCGTCGGCGAGCGCGCCGAAGAACTTGGCCGACACACCGGGGTGCGAGCGCATGCCGGCGCCGACCAGGGACACCTTGCCGATGTGCTGGTCGAAGCTGACGTCGGTGTAGCCGACGGTGTGCTTCACCTTCTCCAGCGCGGCCAGCGCCGTCGGGCCGTCGCTCTTGGGCAGCGTGAAGGAGATGTCGGCGAGCTTGCTGGCCTCGGCCGACACGTTCTGCACGATCATGTCGATGTTGACCTCGGCGTCGGCGAGGACCCGGAACAGCTGGGCCGCCTCACCGGGCCGGTCCGGCACGCCGAAGACGGTGATCTTGCCCTCGGAGCGGTCGTGCGCGACGCCCGTGATGATCGCCTGTTCCACCGGGAGGTCCTCCATCGAGCCGGCCACGATCGTGCCGGGGAGCTGTGAGTAGGAGCTGCGGACGTGCACGGGGATGCCGTAGCGGCGGGCGTACTCGACGCAGCGGAGCATGAGCACCTTGGCCCCGGACGCGGCGAGCTCGAGCATCTCCTCGTAGGTGATGGTCTCGAGCCGCTTGGCGTTGGGGACGATGCGCGGGTCCGCGGTGAAGACGCCGTCCACGTCGGTGTAGATCTCGCAGACGTCGGCCTGCAGCGCGGCGGCCACCGCGACGGCGGTGGTGTCCGAGCCGCCGCGGCCCAGCGTGGTGATGTCCTTGGTGTCCTGGCTGACGCCCTGGAAGCCGGCGACGATCACGACCGAGCCCTCGTCGAGCGCGGACTTGAGCCGGCCCGGGGTGACGTCGATGATCCGCGCCCGGCCGTGGCTGGAGGTGGTGATCACCCCGGCCTGCGAGCCGGTGAACGACCGGGCCTCGTAGCCGTGCTCGGAGATCGCGATGGCCAGCAGCGCCATGGAGATCCGCTCGCCCGCGGTGAGCAGCATGTCGAGCTCACGACCGGGCGGGTCGTCGGTGATCTGGCTGGCCAGGTCGAGCAGCTCGTCGGTGGTGTCACCCATCGCCGAGACCACGACGACGACGTCGTCGCCGTTGCGCTTGGCGGCGACGATCCGCTCGGCGACACGCTTCATGTGCTCGGCGGAGGCGACGGAGGAACCGCCGTACTTCTGGACGACGAGGGCCACGGGACATGAGGTTACCGACGTCCATCGGGTGAGCGCCGGTTGCGTCCGCGCCTTCCCGCACGTTGAGATCATCCGGTGGACGACCCGTCGGAGTGGCTGCTGACCTCGGAGGAGCGCGGCAACCCCGGCACCTCTCTCCCCGCGTGGACCCGGGGCAACCTGGTCCGGCCCCTGGTGCACGGCGCCGCGTACTTCGACCGGCTGGTCGAGGTGGTCGAGCAGCTGGGCGACGGGGACCGGCTGTGGTTCACCGACTGGCGGGGTGATCCCGACGAGCGGCTGCGCCCGGACGGCCCGACCGTGGACGAGCTCTTCAGCGCCGCGGCGCACCGCGGTGTGGACGTGCGCGGCCTGGTGTGGCGCTCGCACACCGACGCCCTGTCCTACAGCAAGGAGGAGAACCGGGCGCTGGACCGGGAGATCGAGGAGGACGGCGGCCGCGTCGTCCTCGACCAGCGCGTGCGGCGGGTGGGCAGCCACCACCAGAAGATCGTGCTGATCCGCTGCCCCGCCGACCCCTCCGCCGACGTCGCGTTCGCCGGCGGGATCGACCTCTGCCACAGCCGCCGCGACGACGCCGCGCACGAGGGCGACCCGCAGCCGGTCGACATGGCCTCGGGCTACGGGCCGACGCCGCCCTGGCACGACGTCCAGGCCGAGATCCGCGGGCCCGCGGTCGCCGTCCTGGACACGGCGTTCCGCGAGCGGTGGGACGACCCGACCAGCCCGGTCCAGGGCAATCCGATCGCCTACGTCGTCGACCGGTTCCGCCGTGCCCGCCTGGACCCGTCCCCGCTGCCGCCGGAGCTGCCGCCGCCGCCCGAGTGCGGGCCGCACCTGGTCCAGACGCTCCGCACCTACCCCAAGATCCGGCCGCGCTACGACTTCGCACCCGAGGGCGAGCGGTCGATCGCCCGGGGGTACAGCAAGGCGGTCGAGAAGGCGCGGCGGCTGGTCTACCTGGAGGACCAGTACCTCTGGTCCTCGGAGGTCGCCCAGCTGTTCGCCGACGCGCTGACCGACAACCCCGAGCTGCACCTGGTCGTGGTCGTCCCCCGCATCCCCGACCAGGAGGGCGCGTTCAACGCCACCCCGCAGTACGTGGGCCGCCGGCAGGCCATCGACCTGTGCATCCGGGCGGGTGGCAAGGACCGGGTGCACGTCTTCGACGTGGAGAACCAGGCCGGGACGCCGGTCTACGTCCACTCCAAGGTGTGCGTGGTCGACGACGTCTGGGCCAGCATCGGCAGCGACAACTTCAACCGGCGCTCCTGGACCCACGACAGCGAGCTCTCCACCGCGGTGCTGGACACCACCCGCGACCCCCGAGCCCCCCAGGACCCGGCCGGCACGGGCGACGGCGCCCGCACGTTCGCCCGGGACCTGCGGCTCGAGCTCGCCCGCGAGCACCTCGATCTCGCCGACGACGGCAGCGACGACGACCTGCTGCTCGACCCGGCCCGGTTCGTCTCGACGCTCGAGTCGCGCGCTGCGGCGCTGGCCGCGTGGCACGAGGACGGGCGCCGCGGACCCCGGCCGCCCGGTCGGCTGCGCCCGCACGACCCCGAGCGGCTGTCCCGGCTGACGAAGCTGTGGGCCACCCCGGTCTACCGGCTGCTGGTCGACCCCGACGGCCGGCCGCTGCGCCTCCGGCTGCGCAAGGAGTTCTGACCCGCTCGGTGCCGGTGCCGGTGCCGGTGCCGGTGCCGGACCACCGGCCGCCGCCCACCGCCACCGGCCGCTGTCCACCACCCAGCACCCGCGCACTACCCGCCGCCGCGCACTACTCGCCGCCGCGAACCACCCGGTCGCCGCGAACCACCCGGTCGCCGGGCACCACCCGGCCGCACGACGGCGACCAGGCCCACCCCCTCCCGGCACAGGTTGTTCCCAGCTCAGTCGGTCTCTGCCCACCCCCGTAGGCAGGGACCGACTGAGCGCGGACCACGTCCACCCGACGCTCGGTCTCTGCCCTCGCCTGTGGGCAGAGACCGACTTTCCACAGAACCACCTGACGCCTGCCCCGGCAGGCCCATCGGCCTGCACGGTCATCGGGTGACGGACGACCGATTCGACCTGCCGGGGATGGTTCGGCGGATCCGCCGGATGGCCGACCTCTCGCAGCGCGAGCTCGCGGCACGCCTGGACGCCGCCAAGTCGACGGTGGCCGCCGCCGAGACGGGTACGCGCGATCTGCCGGCGACGCTGCTGGCCCGGGCCGCCGGGGTGGCCGGTCTCCGCCTGGCTCTCCTGGACGCCGACGGACACGAGGTCCGCGGCATGGACCCCGATGCGGTGCGGGACCGGGGCGGGCGGTGCTTCCCCGCGCACCTGGACACGATCCTCAGCGAGGAGCGCGGCTCGCGGTGGGAGCACCGGCCGAACCTCCCGCAGCCGACCTACACCTTCGACCGTCGGCTCCCCTACGACGACCCGGCCGCCCGCACCGAGGGACGGCCGGACGACCACCTGCTCCCCAGGCCCGGCGACTCGCCGCGGGAGCGGGCCGCGGAACGGCGGGCCGAGCGGCTGCGCCGGTGGCGCCAGGCGCACGAGGAGCACGCGCGGCGGCGGCTGGCCGGCGAGCTGCCCCGGCTCGCGGAACCGTGGGTCTGCACCTGCCCGCCCGCCTGCGACGAGCTCGACGACCGGAGCGGCCGGCCCGTCCACGCCGACGGCTGCCCGTGTGCCTGCGACATCGGCTGACCCGCTGCTACCGTGGGCCCGTGCGCGGCAGCCTCCTGCTTACCCGCCGCGGCGAGGCCCTCTCCTAGGTCGGCTTCCTCGCCGCGGGGTTCTGGCGTTCCCGGCGCCCGCTGACCGCCCCGGAGCCCTGCGCACTCCGCGCACGGCAGCCCGCACCAGGAGCCCTCCCCCATGAGCGAGACCCACCCGCACGCCCGGCATCCCCAGCAGCCCTCGGGGATGCCGGTCCACCGCTACGCGCCGTTCACGCCGGTCCCCCTGCCCGACCGCACCTGGCCCGAGAAGGTCACCACCACCGCCCCCCGCTGGTGCGCGGTCGACCTGCGCGACGGCAACCAGGCGCTGATCGACCCGATGACCCCCGACCGCAAGCGCCGCATGTTCGAGCTGCTGGTCCGGATGGGCTACAAGGAGATCGAGGTCGGCTTCCCCGCGGCCAGCCAGACCGACTACGACTTCGTCCGCCAGCTGATCGACGAGGACCTGGTACCCGACGACGTCACCATCCAGGTGCTCACCCAGGCGCGCGACGAGCTGATCGAGCGCACCTTCGAGTCGCTGCAGGGCGCCAAGCAGGCGATCGTGCACCTCTACAACTCCACGAGCACCCTGCAGCGCCGGGTCGTGTTCGGCTCCGACCGGGCCGGCATCGTCGACATCGCGGTGCACGGCGCGCAGGTGGTGCGCAAGCTGGCCGAGCAGATGGGCGACACCGACATCCGCTTCGAGTACTCCCCCGAGTCGTTCACCGGCACCGAGCTCGAGTTCGCCGTCGAGATCTGCAACGCCGTCACCGACGTGTGGGAGCCCACCCCCGAGCGCCCCACCATCCTGAACCTGCCGGCGACCGTCGAGATGGCCGAGCCCACCGTCTACGCCGACCAGATCGAGTGGATGCACCGCAACCTGGCCCGCCGCGACTCCGTCGTGCTCAGCCTGCACCCGCACAACGACCGCGGCACCGCCGTCGCCGCCGCCGAGCTCGGCTACCGCGCCGGCGCCGACCGCATCGAGGGCTGCCTGTTCGGCAACGGCGAGCGCACCGGCAACGTCGACCTGGTGACCCTGGGCCTGAACCTGTTCAGCCAGGGAATCGACCCGCAGATCGACTTCTCCGACATCGACGAGATCCGCCGCACCGTCGAGTACTGCAACCAGTTGGGCGTGCACGAGCGGCACCCCTACGGCGGCGACCTGGTCTACACCGCCTTCTCCGGCTCCCACCAGGACGCCATCAACAAGGGCTTCACGGCGCTCGCCGCCGACGCCGCGGCCGCCGGCATCCCCGTCGAGCAGCAGACCTGGGCGGTGCCGTACCTGCCGATCGACCCCAAGGACGTCGGCCGGAGCTACGAGGCCGTGATCCGGGTGAACAGCCAGTCCGGCAAGGGCGGCGTCGCCTACATCATGAAGACCGAGAACCACCTCGACCTGCCCCGGCGGCTGCAGATCGAGTTCAGCGCGGTCATCCAGCGGCACACCGACGACGAGGGCGGCGAGGTCACCGCCCAGCAGATGTGGACCGCGTTCACCAACGAGTACCTGCCGGACCCGGCCGCGCCGTGGGGCCGCCTCTCCCTGACCGGCCACCGGCACACCGCCCAGGGCGACTCCCTCGACGAGATGGTGGTCGAGCTCGTCGACTCCGGCGTCCCGGTGACGGTCGAGGGCCGCGGCAACGGCCCGATCGCGGCCTTCGTCGACGCGCTGAAGAGCCTCGACGTCGACGTCCGCGTCCTGGACTACGCCGAGCACGCCATGTCCGCCGGCGGCGACGCCCGGGCGGCGGCCTACGTGGAGTGCGCCGTGGGCGACCGCGTCCTCTGGGGTGTGGGCATCGACCCGAACATCGTCAGCGCCTCGCTGCGGGCGGTCGTCTCCGCGGTCAACCGCGCGCAGCGGTAGCCGGCCGGGCCCCGTCCTCCTCCGGACGGGGCCCGGCCGCGGTCAGCCGCTGTCGCCCTGGTCCCGGGGTGCGTCCGCCGGCTGGTCGCCGGGCGGGTCGTCCTGCAGGTCGGCCAGCCCGGCGAACCCGGCCTCGTGCACCACCAGCAGGTCCTCGCGGACGTGCCGGCGGCGGTAGGCGATCCGGCTGATCATGTGCGCGCTCACCGGGACGGTGAGCATCTGCAGCAGGCCGCCGAGCAGGAGCATCCACACCACCGGCGTCCCGGCGAGCCGGATCGCGCCGCCCACCATGATCAGCAGCACACCGGCGACCTGCGGCTTGGTCCCGGCGTGCAGCCGGGAGATCACGTCCGGGAAGCGGACGAGCCCCACCCCGGCCGCCAGCGCCATCACCGAGCCCAGCAGCAGGAAGCCGATGGCCACCACGTCGAGGATCTCCCGCACCACGGTCACCGCCCCTCGACGGTCTGCTCGGCGGCCGGGGGCAGGCCGGCCGCACGGCCGTCGTCGGTGCCGGACTTGATCAGCATGCCGCCCACGTACCGCGCCACGGAGACCGCGCCCAGGAAGCCGAGCAGGGCGACGACCAGCAGCACCGGGACGACGGCGGGGTCGCGCGCGAGGCCCGCGTACACCGCGATCCCACCGGCGATGATCGCCAGGAGCGTCTCGGTGGCGACGACGCGGTCGAGCAGCGAGGGCCCCCGCCAGACCCGCACCATCGACAGCGCCGCGCCGCCGGACAGCAGGGTGTAGGCCACCACCCAGACCACGGTCATCGGTTCCTCCCCGCGTCGTCGGCGGCCGCCTCCGCGGGCGGGCCGTCCGGGCCGTCCAGCGCGGCGATCTCCCGGCTGCTGCCGAACGCCCGCACCACCCGCTCCTCGACGACCAGGACGTCGGCCCGCTGGCGCTCCACGTCCGCCTCGTCGGTCACCGGCAGCACGTGCACCAGCATCGTCCGGTGCATCCGGTCGATGTCGAGCACCATCGAACCCGGCACGAGGCTGAGGGTCTCGGCGATCAGGGTGAGCAGCAGGTCGGAGTCGGTCCGCAGCTCCACCACGATCACCGCCGAGCGCACCGGCGGCCCCGGCCGCGCCGCGGCCCACGCCACCTGCACGCTCGAGACGGCCAGGTCGCGCAGGAAGAACCCGAGGAACGACAGCACCGCCAGCGGGCGGAACCGCGCGTGCTCGGTCACCCCGGGCAGGGGGAAGGCCACGGTGACCACCACCGCGGCCACCAGCCCCGACAGCACGTTGGCCCACGAGAAGGAGCCCCACAGCAGCACCCAGATCAGCACCAGCCAGGCGATGACCGGCAGTTGGCGGGTGCCGCGGCCGACGAGGGCGTCCGGGCTCACGGGACGTCCTCCGCGGAGCTCGCCGGGCCGCCGTCGCCGTAGACGGCCTCCACGTACGGCGTCCGGTTCAGCAGGTCGACGGCGGCCCGGTCGGTCAGCGCGTAGAGCGGCCCGGCCAGGAACGTGAGTGCCACGCTCACCGCGACCAGCCCGGCCGTGGCGCCCACCAGCCCGCGGGGCATCCGCTCGCGCTGGTCGAGGCTGTCGGGATCCGCGGGCAGCTCCGCGTCCTCGCCGCCGGTGGCGAGCGCGACCTGGCGCGCCCACGCCGCGTCCCGGTCGCCGCGTCGCGTGGTGCCCAGCCCGGACCTCGACGACCCGCGCGGGCCGTCCCCTCCGCCGGTCGCCGTGCCATCGGTTCCCGTGCCGTCGGCCGCGTCGCCGACGTCCGGACCGCTGTCGGCGGCGGCGTCGGCCGGGGTCTCCAGGTGCTCGGCCTGCTGCGGCGGCCGCCAGAACGCCCGCGACCACACCCGGCTGACCGCCACGAGGGTGATCAGGCTGGTGACCACCCCGGCGGCGACGAGCGCCAGGGGCAGCGCCCCACCGGCCGCGACCCCGGCCTGCAGCAGCCCGAGCTTGCCGAGGAATCCCGACAGCGGCGGGATGCCGGCCAGGTTCAGCGCCGGCACCAGGTACAGGACGGCGAGCACCGGGGACGCCGTCGCCAGCCCACCGAGGCGGGCCACGGTGGTGCTGCCGCCCTGGCGCTCGACCAGCCCGGCGACCAGGAAGAGCGCCGCCTGGATGACGATGTGGTGGACGACGTAGAACACCGCCCCGGCCAGCCCCGCCGGGGTGGAGAGCGCGATCCCGAAGATCATGTAGCCGATGTGGCTGACCAGCGTGAACGACAGCATCCGGCGCAGGTCGGTCTGCGCGATGGCGCCCAGGATCCCGACGAGCATCGTGGCCAGCGCCGCCCACATCAGCACCGTGTCCAGCGCCCCGCCCGGGAACAGCAGCGTCTGGGTGCGGATGATCGCGTACACGCCGACCTTGGTGAGCAGCCCGGCGAAGACGGCGGTCACCGGCGCCGGCGCGGTCGGGTAGCTGTCGGGCAGCCACGCCGAGAGCGGGAAGATCGCCGCCTTGATGCCGAAGGCGACCAGCAGCATCCCGTGCAGCAGCAGCCGGGTGCCGTCGGGCAGGTCGCCGAGCCGCAGGGCCAGCTGGGCCATGTTCACCGTGCCGGTCGCCGCGTAGATCAGGCCGATGGCGGCGAGGAACAGCAGCGAGCTCATCAGGCTGACCACGATGTAGGTGATGCCGCCGCGGATCCGCGGCGCCGACCCGCCCAGCGTCAGCAGCACGTAGCTGGCGGTCAGCAGCACCTCGAAGCCGACGTAGAGGTTGAACAGGTCGCCGGCGAGGAAGGCGAAGCCGACCCCGGCCATGAGGACGAGGAAGGTCGGGTGGAAGACCGACACCGGCGAGCTGCGGGGCCCGTCGGCGACGCCCTGGCCGACGGCGAACAGCAGCACCCCGAGGCCCACCGTGGAGGCGACCGCGATCATCAGCGCCGACAGCCGGTCGACCACCAGCATGATCGCCTGCGGCACCGGCCAGTCGCCCACCGGCACCGCCACCGCACCGCTGGCGTCGGCGAGCACGAGCAGCGCGACCGCCACCCCCAGGACGCCGCCGATCGCCGCGATGCTGATCAGCCGCTGGGCCCGCGGGAACCGGCTGAGCAGCAGCGACAGCGCCGCCCCGAGCAGCGGCACGAGCACCGGCAGCGGTGCGAGGACGCGCATCACGTCGTCCGCCCACGGGTCGGCGGCAGCCCGACGTCGTCGGAGGCGGTGTCGGGGTAGCGCTGGGCCAGCCGTTCCTCGACGTCGGTGGGCCGGCCCACGACGGCCGCGCGGTCACCCGGCGCCAGGTCCACCGGGTCGATGTCATCGGGGTCCATGGCGTCGGCGTGCCGGGGCGTCCGGGCGGCGACCCGGCGGTCCTCCTCGTCGGTGTGCACGACCTCCTGCCGGACCAGCCGCCAGGAGCGGTGGATGACCGCGAGCAGGAAGGCCGAGACGCCGAAGGTGATCACGATGGCCGTGAGGATGAGCGCCTGCGGCAGCGGGTCGCTCATCTCCCCCGAGCCCGCATGCCCGACGAGCGGCGCCTCGCCGGCCGGGCCGCTGGCCGACAGCACCAGGACGTTGGTGGCGTTGCCCAGCAGCAGGAAGCCGAGCAGGACGCGGGTCAGGCTCCGGTCGAGCAGCAGGTAGACGCCGGCCGCGTACAGGCCGGCGATCACCACGGGCAGCACGATGGTGGGGGTCATCGGGCGATCACCTCCGCTTCGGCGGGATCCTCGTCCTCGCCCTCCTCCTCCTGGCGGTCGAGCTCGGCCCCCAGGCTGCGCAGCACGTCGAGCACCAGGCCGACCACCACCAGGTAGACCCCGATGTCGAAGAACAGGGCGGTGACCAGGGTGACGTGGCCGAGCACCGGCACGGTGGCCTCGAAGTACGCCGTCTCCAGCACCTCGGCGCCCAGCGCCAGCCCCACCACGCCGGTGCCGCCGGCCAGCAGCAGCCCGAGGCCGAGCAGCACGCCGGGGTCGACCGGCGCGGCCGCGCCGAGCTCGTACCGGCCGCCGGCGAGGTAGCGCAGCACGAGGGCCAGCCCGGCCACCAACCCGCCGGCGAACCCGCCGCCGGGGGCGTTGTGGCCGGCGAACAGCAGGAAGACCGACAGCACGAGGATGGCGTGGAAGAGCAGCCGGGTGACCACCTCGAGCACCAGCGACCGCCGCCGCGGGGCCAGCGTCGAGGACGCGGCCAGCCAGTCCCGCCGCGGCGCGCGGCGGCCCCGCGGCGCCCGCTGCCGCTCCTCGGGTTCGGCCTGCGCGACCGCACCGGCCCGGCCGCGCAGGAACACGAGGCTGGCGACGCCGGTCGCCGCCACGAGCACCACGGACAGCTCCCCGAAGGTGTCCCACGCCCGGATGTCGACCAGGGTCACGTTGACGATGTTCTTGCCGTGGGCCTCCTCGGCGAGCTCCGAATACTCGGCCGACACCGGGCGCGCCTCCCGGGCGGCGAGGGCCACGGCGCTGGCCAGGCCCATGAACACCCCCACCCCGGCGGCCACGGCGCCCCGGCTCCAGCGCACCCGGGGACCGGCGTGCCCGCCGATCTCGAGGGGGAGCTTGCGGAGCACCAGCACGAAGGCGACCAGCGTCACCGTCTCGATGAGCACCTGCGTCAGCGCCAGGTCGGGTGCACCGTGCAGGACGAACAGGACGGCGAGGCCGTACCCGGTCAGCCCCACGACGACGGCGGCGGCGAGCCGCTGGTGGATGCGCACGGCGAGCACCGCGGCCACCAGGACCAGCGCGCCGGTGACCGCCTGCAGGGGGTTGTCCCAGAGCCGCCACTCGGCCGGCCACGACCCGCGGGCCAGGAGCAGGCCGCCGGGCAGCGCGAGGACGGTGACCAGGATGACCCCGAGGTACACCGGCAGCGAGCCGCGCTGGGTGGTGCCGGTGACCACGACCGCGGTCCGGTCGAGGCCCTGCAGCACGTTCCAGTAGCCGGTGTCGGCCGACGCGGGCACGGCGACCCGCCGCTGCAGCCGCTGCACCGGGGCCCGCGCCAGGAACAGCGCCACACCGGCGGCCAGGGTGAGCGCGGAGAGCCCGAGCGCGGGGGTCAGGCCGTGCCACAGCGCCAGGTGCTCCGGCTCGGGCAGGAGCTGGGGCAGCGTCTCGGCGTACGCCGCCACGAGCGGATCGAGGGAGGAGGCGGCGAGCCCACCGGCCAGACCGACCAGCGCCAGGACGACCGGCGCGGTCAGGAAGAGCGGGCCGGGCTCGTGCTCCAGGTCGGCCGGCGCGGTGTCCGGCAGCCCCGGCTTCCGGGCGAAGGCCCCCCAGAGGAAGCGGGCGGTGTACGCGACGGTGAACACCGAGCCCACCACGATGCCGACCAGCACCACGGTCGCCGCCGTCCGGTCGGGCAGGGCGCCGTCCCACAGGGCGGTGAACGCCGCCTCCTTGCCGACGAAGCCGATGAAGGGCGGCAGCCCGGCCATGGACGCCGAGGCGAGCACCGCGGCGGCGGTGACCACCGGCAGCCGCCGACCCATCCCGGAGAGCTCCCGCATGTCGCGGGTGCCGGTGGCGTGGTCGATGACCCCCACGCTCAGGAACAGCGTCGACTTGAACAGCCCGTGCGCCAGCACCATGGCGAGCCCCGCCGCGCCCACCGCCGCGCTCCCGGCTCCCACCAGGGTCAGCACGAAGCCCAGCTGGCTGACCGTGCCGAAGGCGAGCAGCAGCTTCAGGTCGTGCTGACGCAGCGCGCGGTAGCCGCCGACCAGCATGGTGGTGACGCCGACCCCGAGGACGACGGCCCGCCAGCCGGGCACGTCGGCGAGCCCGGGGGCCAGCCGCGCCACCAGGTAGATGCCGGCCTTCACCATGGCCGCGGCGTGCAGGTACGCGCTGACCGGCGTCGGCGCCTGCATGGCCGCCGGCAGCCAGAAGTGGAACGGCACCATCGCCGACTTGGTGAGGGCGCCGAGCAGCACCAGCACCGTGCCGGTCACCACCATGGCGCCGGACCCCGGATCGGCGACGATCTCCGAGAGCAGCGTGCTGCCCGACGCCTGCGCGAGCATGATCAGCCCGACCAGCATCGCCAGCCCGCCGGCGGTGGTGAGGATCAGCGCCTGCCCGGCCGCCCGCCGCCCGGCGACCTTCGCCCCCGAGCCGCCGATCAGCAGGTAGGAGAAGACGGTGGTGAGCTCCCAGAACACGTAGAGCAGGAAGACGTCGTCGGCGAGGACCAGCCCGAGCATCGCCCCGGCGAAGGCAGTGAGCTGGCCGGCCAGCCGGCCGGTGTCCTCGTCGCCCGGCTCGACGTACCGCGAGCAGTAGACCAGCACGAGCGCGCCCACGCCGGTGACCAGCGCGGCGAAGACCAGCGCCAGCGCGTCGAGCCGGAGCACCACCTCCAGCTCGAGCGCGGTGACCCACGGGAACCGCTCGCGCACCTCGCCGCCGTCCAGCGCGGTCGGCAGCCGGGACAGCGCCCATCCCAGGCCCGCGGCCGGCACCAGGGCCAGCGCCAGGAACGCCTGCCGCCCCCACCAGCGGACGAGCAGCGGCGCCACCAGGCCGGCGCCGAAGTGGAAGAGAAGCAGGACGGTCACGGAACTCCTGGCACGGTGGTCGAGAGCGGGCACGGCGAAGCGTGGGCCCGCCGCCCCGCGGACGCGCCTTCCCCGCCAGTACCGCCGCCGGCGCTCCGGGAAACCGGCGGATCAGCGACCGGGCCGCACCAGCAACCGCGCCGAGACGGTCGTCGCCTGACCGGCACTTGCTCCCCCGACGCTTGTGCTCTGAGTGCTACCCGCACTCAGAGCACAAGCGTCGGCAGAGGGAGGTGGGGAGGGAGTCCGGGGCCCGCGTCAGCCCTCGGCGGTCTCGGAGGCGACCAGCCAGGCCTCCTCGACCTGTTCCTTCTCCGCCTGCAACTCCTTGAGCTGGGCGTCCAGCTCGGCCGCCTTCGCGTAGTCGGTGGCGGCCGCGGCCAGCTGCTCGTGCAGCCTCTTCTCGTCGGCGTCCAGCTTGAGCATCCGCCGCTCCAGCTTGCTCGCCTCCTTCTTCGCCGCCCGGGCGTCGGCCGCCGACACCGCGGGCGCCGACGTCGAGGGCGCGCCCACCGGACGGGTCCCGCCGTCGCCCGCCGCCGTGGTCAGCGGCGCGCCACCGGCCGCCCTGCGGCGCAGGTACTCGTCCACGCCGCCGGGCAGCTCGGCCAGCGTCCCGTCGCCGAGGAGCGCGACCACCTTGTCGCAGACCCGGTCGACGAAGTACCGGTCGTGGCTGACCACGAGCACCGTGCCGGGGAAGCTGTCGAGCAGGTCCTCCAGCGCGGTGAGGGTGTCGATGTCGAGGTCGTTGGTCGGCTCGTCGAGCACCAGCACGTTCGGCTCGGCCATGAGCAGCCGCAGCAGCTGCAGCCGCCGGCGCTCACCGCCGGAGAGGTCGCCGACCGGCGTCCACTGCCGGTTGGCGGCGAAGCCGAACCGCTCGGCCAGCGAGGACGCCGAGATCTCCTGGTTGCCGATGCGGGCGATGCGGGCGACGTCCTGCACCGCTTCCAGCACCCGGGCCTTCGGCGGGAGCTCGGTGACGTGCTGGGACAGGTACGCCGGCGCGACGGTCTGACCGACCACGACGGTCCCCGCGTCCGGCTTCGTCTCCCCGACCAGCAGCTTGAGCAGCGAGGTCTTCCCGGCGCCGTTGACCCCGACGATCCCGATCCGGTCACCCGGGCCGACGTTCCAGGTCAGGTCCCGGAACAGGGTCCGGGGGCCGTCCTCGGTGGGGACGGCGTAGTCGACGTCCTCGACGTCGTAGACCGTCTTGCCCAACCGCCGGGCGGCGAAGCCCTTGAGCGCCATCGAGTCCCGCGCCGGCGGCTCGTCGGCGATCAGCGCCTGGGCCGCCTCGATGCGGAACTTCGGCTTGCTGGTGCGGGCCGGCGGGCCACGCCGCAGCCAGGCCAGCTCCTTGCGCACCAGGTTCAGCCGGCGCTCCTCGGTGACCGCGGAGATCCGCGCGCGCTCGGCCCGGGCCAGGGTGTAGGCCGAGTAGCCGCCGTCGTAGGCGTGCACGCTGCCGTCGGCGACCTCCCACGTGGTGGTGCAGACCTCGTCGAGGAACCACCGGTCGTGGGTGACGACGACCATGCCGCCGGTGCGCTGCTTGACGTACTCGGCGAGCCAGGCCACGCCCTCGACGTCGAGGTGGTTGGTGGGCTCGTCGAGGACCAGGAGGTCCAGCGGGCGGATCAGCTGGGCGGCCAGCGCGACCCGGCGCCGCTCGCCGCCGGACATCGGGGCGACCGGGGCGTCGAGGCCGAGCCGGTCCAGCTCGAGGCCGGTGAGCACCGAGCGGACGGCGGGGTCGCCGGCCCACTCGTGCTCGGCGGCGAACATCGACGGAGGCAGCACCACGTCGCGCACGGTGGTCCCCGGCGGGAGGGTGCCGGACTGGTCGAGCACGCCCATGGCGAGGTCGCCGCGGCGGGTGACCCGGCCGGAGTCGGGTTCGTCGGCCCCGGTGAGCAGGGAGAGCAGGGTGCTCTTGCCGCCGCCGTTGCGGCCGACGACGCCGATCCGCTCGCCGGCGGCGATCCCGAGCGAGACGTCGTCGAGGATCACGGTCGTGCCGTGCGCCTTGTGCACCCGCTCGAGGTTGACCAGGTTGAGGGGGGCGCTCATCGGGTCCAGTATCCGCGCCGGACGCCTGCGTGCGGTCAGCGGGCCTCGGCGACCCCGAGCCACGGCCGCAGACCACCGCCGGAGAGCAGCCGGCCCACCCGGCTGGACTGCTCCTGCGCCTCGGCGAACCGCGGGTCGTCCCCGTGCCGGCGGGCCACCTCGGCCTCGACGGCGTCCGCGCGCGCCGACCACTCCGCCGGGCTGTCCCCCAGGTCGGCCTCGGCCGACTCCCGCAGGCGAACCCGGCGCCGGCCAGAAGGCCCAGCAGCTCGCGCTCGGCGGGGAACTCGTTGCCCTCGGGCAGCGGCGGCGGGAGCGGCGCGTCGGCGACGAAGACGAGCAGGCCGAGCCGGGCGCCGCCGGTCAGCACCCGGCGCAGCTCGGCTAGCGCCGCGGCCTTGTCCGAGGTGGTGCACAGCACGCCCAGGCACCATGCGGCGTCGAACGACCCGTCGGGGAAGGGCAGGCGCTGGCCCAGCGCCACCACCGACGGCAGGCCGAACAGCCGGGCCGATGCGTGCACGGCGGCGGCCATGGGCTCGGCGCACACCGGCCGCAGCCCGCGCTCGGCGGCCAGCCAGCCGGCGGGGCCGCCGACGCCCGCCCCGGAGTCGAGCACCCGGACGCCGGGGCGGAGCTCCATCCGGTCGGCCAGCCAGCGCAGCGCGCCCTCGCTGCCGCTCCCCCGGCACCCGGCCGGGATCGCGTGCTCCGGGCCCAGCGCCCGCACCGCCTCCTCGGTCCACCCGGCGACCGTGTCGAACTCGGCCTCCATCGCCTCGCTCTCGAGCTCGCTCACGCCGTTCCCCTCAGCTCGTGCGCGACCGCGGCCTTGACCCGCGCGCCGTCGTCCTCACCCGCCGCCGAGCCCATGCCCGACAGGTTCACCCCCACCACGCCCGGCACCGCCAGCAGCGCCCGCGCCTCCGCGACCGCCGCCGCGATCCCGGCCGCCCGCGGGTCGGGGGCGGCCAGCACCCGCTCGACGACCACGTCGTCCAGGTGCAGGCCGGGAAAGCGCTGGAGCACCCGCGCCGAGCGCTCGTCGGTGTAGACGGCCACCCCGGCCACGAACGGGAGCGTCGCGCCGGCCGCCCGCGAGGCGGCGACGAAGGCGGCCACCCGCGCCGGGCTGCGCCCGTGGTTGAGCACGCACAGCTGCGCGCCGGCCCGCTGCTTGCCCGCGACCCGGGCGGGACGCAGCTCCGTCGGCGGCGCCTCCGGCGACTCGGGGACGGCCACGGTCAGCCCGGTGTCCGCGGCGAGCGCGGCCAGCCGGGTGCCGTCGAGGTCGAAGACCTGGCTGGCGCCGGCCCGCACGCCGGGGCCGCGCGCGTCACCGGTCACGCACAGCACGCCGTCCACCCCGACCGCCGCCAGCCCGGCGAGCTCCTGCTCCAGCACGACCCGGTTGCGGTCGCGGCAGGCGAGCGTGGTCCACGGGGTCCCGCCGGCGGCGCGCACCTCGGCGGCGAGCAGCGCGGGCGGGAAGTCGGGGCGGCCGGCGTGCTCCCCGGCCAGCAGCCCGTCGGCGACCGGCGCCAGCTCGGCGACCACCCGGCGCACCGAGCCGCGGTCGAAGGGGACGACGCTGAGATCGGCGAGCACGACCGGGCCCTGCGCCGCGGCGGCGAGCAGGACGCTGGTCGTCGCCGGTGGCTCCGGGCGCGCGTCGCCGGGCCACTCCGGGAGCGGGCCGTCCAGGAAGACGCAGCGGTGCTCGGCCACCTCGCAGCGCTCGTCGTCCCGCACCCCGCCGCACGGGCCGAACACCATGCGCTTCGGGCAGCCCGGCCGCACGGTTCCCTCCACCCGCAGGGCCTGACCCGCCGACCGCCCCCCGAAACCCGGCCCGCCCGCGCGCGGGAAGACACGGGGCCGGCTGAGCGCTACAGTCGGCGTTAGTTGAGACCTCAACCAAGGAGGCCGGCATGCCTGCCGTGACCGTCGAGGACACCACCACCCTGCCGCGGGTCCCGCTGCCCGCCCCCCGCACGGTGCGCCGCCGCACCCGCTCGGTGACGACGGCGCCCGCCGGGTTCGAGGGCGAGGGATTCCCCGTGCGCCGCGCCTTCGCCGGCGTGGACCTGCGCGACCTGGACCCGTTCATCCACATGGACCAGATGGGCGAGGTCGAGTACGCGCCCGGCGAGCCCAAGGGCACCAGCTGGCACCCGCACCGCGGGTTCGAGACCGTCACCTACATCATCGACGGAACCTTCGAGCACGCCGACTCCCACGGGGGCGGCGGCACGATCAGCAACGGTGACACCCAGTGGATGACCGCCGGCGGCGGCGTCCTGCACATCGAGCGGCCGCCGGAGCACCTCGTGGTCAGCGGCGGCCTGTTCCACGGGCTCCAGCTGTGGGTGAACCTGCCGCGTGCCCAGAAGTGGGTCGAGCCCCGCTAACAGGACCTGCGCGCCGACTCCTCGGTGCTGCTGGCGAGCCCCGACGCCGGAGCATTCCTCCGGGTCATCGCCGGCGACGTCGCGGGGCACACCGGGCCCGGCTCCACCTACACACCGATGGCCATGGTGCACGCGACCGTCGCCCCCGGCGCCACCCTCGACCTGCCGTGGCGGCCGGACTTCAACGCACTGGTCTACGTGCTCTCCGGCGCCGGCTCGGTCGGCATCGACGGCGCCCCCGTGCGCACCGGTCAGCTCGCGGTGCTCGGCCCGGGCGACACGGTGACCGTGCGGGGCGCGGAACGGCAGGAGTCGCGCACCCCCGCGCTGGACGTCGTCATCCTCGGCGGCGCCCCGATCCGGGAGCCGATCGCCATGTACGGGCCGTTCGTCATGAACACCCGCCAGGAGGTCATGGACGCGTTCACCGACTTCTCCGCCGGCCGGCTGGGCTCGATCCCGGCCCAGCGGGTGGAGGGACCGGCTCCGCACGCCGACGTCCGGGGCGAGACTGGGCAGACGCCGGCCTGACGCCCGGCGCCGAGGAAGGGACGAGCGATGAGCAACCTTGACCGCCGACCACCGGCGCGCGACCTGGGCGGGCTCGACGGCACCACCTCCGGGCCGGTGCTCGACCTGCTCCCGGGCAAGGAGGTGCTGCTCGGCGAGAGCACGCGGGTGCGCCGGCTGCTGCCCACGCTCGGCCGGCGCATGGTCGGCGCCTGGGTCTTCGTCGACCACTACGGCCCCGACGACATCGCCGCGGGGCCGGGCATGCAGGTGGCCCCGCACCCGCACACCGGGCTGCAGACGGTGTCGTGGCTGCTGGACGGCGAGATCCACCACCGCGACTCCCTCGGCAGCGACGTGCGGTTCCGGCCCGGCGAGCTGGCGCTCATGACCGCCGGGCACGGGATCGCGCACTCCGAGCAGTCACCGGCGACCCATCCGCGGTTCCTGCACGGGGCCCAGCTGTGGGTGGCGTTGCCGGAGGCCGACCGCGAGGTGGCCCCGCACTTCGAGCACCACGGCGCACTGCCCGGCTTCACCTCCGACGGCCTCACGGCCACGGTGCTCATGGGCTCCTTCGGCGGGGCGACGTCGCCAGGGCGCGCCTACACGCCCCTGGTCGGGGTCGACCTGGCCCTCACCGCCGGCGCCGACGTGGAGATCCCGCTGGAGCCCGGCTTCGAGTACGGGCTGCTCGCGTCGTCGGGGTCGGCCTCGGTGGACGACGTCCCGCTCGAGCCCGGCGCGATGCTCTACCTGGGCACCGGCCGCCGCACGCTGCGGGTGCGCGCCGGCTCGGCGTCCCGGCTGCTGCTGCTCGGCGGCGAGCCGTTCGAGGAGCGCCTGGTCATGTGGTGGAACTTCATCGGCCGGACGGGCGAGGAGATCGCCGGCTACACCGAGCAGTGGAGCGCCGAGTCGCAGCGGTTCGGCACGGTCGTCGGCTACGACGGCGACCGGCTGGAGGCCCCACCGCTGCCGCCGGTCGCGCTCCGGCCGCGCGGCCGGGTCCGCTGAGGCAGGCTGCGCCCATGACTTCCTCCCCCGGCCCGGACCCGCGGCTGCTGGCCTTCGTCGCCGACCAGCGCTGGGGTGTGCTGGCCACCGTCAAGCGCGACGGCCGGCCGCAGCTGTCCAACGTCGGCTACGCCTGGGACGACGGCCTGATCCGCGTCTCGGTGACCGCCGACCGCGCGAAGACCCGCAACCTGCAGCGCGACCCGCGGGTGACCCTGCACGTCGCGTCGAAGGACTTCTGGACCTGGGTCGCCGTCGAGGGCACCGCCGAGCTCACCCCGGTCGCGCAGGACCCGCACGACGCCGCGGTCGAGGAGCTCATCGCCTACTACCGCGGCGTCTCCGGCGAGCACGAGGACTGGGACGAGTACCGCGCGGCGATGGTCGCCGACCGGCGGCTGGTCGTGCGCTTCCGGCCCGAGCACGCCTACGGCCAGCTGCCCGGCTGACCCCGGACCGCCGGTGCGCCCCGCTCGCACCGGCTGCCGGGGAGAGCTCATCCGGCCGGGACCTCCATGACGGAGAACGAGGCGCCCCACGGGTCCGCGACGACCGCGAACCGGCCGTATTCGGTGTCCTCCGCGGGGAGCAGCACCTTTCCGCCCGCGGAGGTCACCGTGGCGACCGCACCGTCGGTGGAGGTCACCGCGAAGCAGGTCGACCACCCCTTCGGCACGCCGGGGACGGCGCCGCCGAGCCCGCCGAGCGGATCGCCGCCGGTGGCGAAGGTGGTGTAGCCCTCGCCGGCGGGGATCGCCTCGAACCGGAACCCGAAGACGGCGCCGTAGAACGCCCGCGCCGCATCCGGGTCGTCGACCGCCGCCTCGTTCCAGACCAGCGAGCCCGGCTCGTTGTAGCGCTGCACGCCGGTGTGCTCGCCGGACTGCCACAGGCCGAACGGATGACCCTGCGGGTCGAGCGCGACGACCATCGTGCCCAACGGCCCGACCTCCATCGGCTCGACCACGACCGTGCCCCCGGCCTCGCGGATCCGGGTCACCGTGGCCGCCGCGTCGTCCGTCGCGAAGTACGTGGTCCAGCGGGGCGGGTCGTCCGGGTCCATCTGCGGGCCGAGGCCGGCGACCTGCGCCCCGTCCTTCTCCGCGTTCAGGTAGCCGCCGAACTCCTCGTCCCCGCCGGTGTACTCCCAGCCGAGCAGCGCGGCGTAGAACTCCTTCGCCGCCGCCAGGTCGGCTGCGCCGTAGTCCACCCAGCACGGTGTGCCGGCCGGCCAGGGGGTGTCTCGCATGGGCATGGTTGCCTCCTTCAGGTGTGAGGGAGGTCACCGTCCCACCGGGGGCCGACAGTTCGGGGCGTCCGCGACGCGGCGGTCAGAACCGCCCGCCGCCGGACCGGCCACCGCCGCCGAACGAGCCGCCGCCGGACCGGCCGCCGCCGCCGAAGGACCCACCGCCGGACCGGCCGCCGAACCCACCACCACCGAAGCCGCCACCGCCGAGGCCGCCGCCGGAGAAACCGCCGCCGAACCCCCCGCGGCGCCCGCCGCCGAGCAGGATCCCGCCGAGCACCAGGCTGCCGAGGTCGACCCCGCCGCGGCGGTACCCGCCGCCGTAGCCGCCGCCCATGCCGCCGGGGCCGTACCCCCCGTAGCCGGAGTTCCAGTCGTCCACGTCCTCCACCGCCAGGTCCAGCGCGTGCTGGGCGAGCAGCCCGGCCTGCTGGGCCTCCCGCAGCGCGCTCACCGGATCGGTGCGGCCCAGCTCGACGGCGGCCTCCAGGTGCCGCTGCGCCTCGGCCAGCCGGGTGCGCGCCTCGGGACCCACCGCACCGCGCCGGGTGTCGATGAAGTCGCCGGCCGCGGCCACCGCCGAACGGGCGCTGAGCAGCGCCTGGTCCAGCGCCGCGGCAGCCCGCCGGGCCTGGGTCTGCGCGTCGCGGGCCGCCGACAGCGTCTGCTCCAGCGCGGCGTCGGCGTCCTCGAGCTGGCGGAGCGCGGCCAGCGGGTTCCCCGGCGTGCCGTCGGCCGGGCGCAGCGCGGCGTCCGCGGCGGCCAGGGCCGCCTCGGCCCGGGCGATCTGCGGCTGCAGGCCGCTGCGGTCGCCGGCGGCCACCAGGGCGCGGGCCTCGGCGAGGTCCTTCTCCGTCTCCGCCCGCGCGTCGGCCACCCGGGCCGCGGCCGCGTCCAGGTCGGCGGCCAGCCGGCCCACCGCGTCGAGCAGGGTGCCGGTCTGCGCGACCGCGTCCTCGGCGGCGCGGATGTCCCCGACGGCGTCGCCGCTGCGCCCGGCGGCGAGCGCCTCGCGGGCCTCGCGCACCTCCTGGTCGGCGGCGTCCAGGCGAGCCCCGGCCTCGCGCACGTTGTCGGCGACCGCGGTGACGGCGGAGCCGGAGAACCGCTGCCGGAGCCCGGTGAGCCGCTGCTCCTCCTCCGGCAGCCGCCCGCGCAGCGCCGCGATACGCGGCTCGAGGCCGGCCAGCACCGCCGGGGCGGTCCGCTCCAGGTCGCGGAGCTGCTCGAACGCCGCGCTCTGCTCGTCGAGCCGCGCGTCGGCGGCCTGGGTCAGCGCCAGGATCTCGGCGAGCATCCGCCGGGTGGTCGGCTCGTCCTCCGAAACCTCGTCGTCCAGCTCCTGCCGGATGGCGAAGGCGCGCCCGACCTCGGCCCTGGACTGCGCGAGCGCCGCACCGAAGCCCGCGACGGCGTCCTCCCCGTACTGCGAGCGGGCGAAGTCCAGGTCCAGCTGGGAGGTCTTCACCGCCTCGTCCATCTCCAGCAGCGCCTCGCTCGCCCGGCCCTGCAGCTCGTCGGTGGGCACGCCCTCGTACGGGTCGGGCGCCGGCCGCTGCCGGCCCGCGGGGAGCGCGCCGCCGGCTCGGTTCCGGCGGGACCGGCTGACCAGGTAGGCGCCGCCGCCGACGACCGCGATGCCACCGATCACCAGCAGCGGCCCCACCCCGCTGGAGCCGCCGTCGGATGCGGACTCCGCCGGCTGCCCGGTCGCCGTCCCCTCCGTGCGCAGGAGGTCGGCGAAGGCGGCCACGCCGCCGGCCCAGTCGCCGGCCGTGAACTCCGGGGAGACCCGCTCGCCGGCCAGGTCGTCGAGCTCCCCAGCGGTGAGGGGGAAGTCCGCCGGCTTCAGCGTGCCGTACAGGCCGTCGTCGACGGCGACGGCGAGCAGGGCGTCATCCTCGGAGAGCTGGCTGAGCTCCGCGGTCGCCTGCGCCCACTCCGACCGGTCGGCATCGTCGAAGCTGGACACGAAGACCACGTGCAGCTCGGTGCCGGTGTCCGACCGCAGCTCGTCGATGGTGTTCTCGACCGCCGTCGTGCTGCCGTCGAGCACGCCCACCTCGTCGACGACCTGGTCGGTCAGCCGGAAGGGTGGCACCGCGTGCGCCGGGCCGCCGGCGAGCAGGAGCACGGCGAGCACTCCCAGGACGACGCACAGCCGGCGCACGGATACCTCCTGGAAGGGCGACCTCGAACCCGGACGACCCTACCGACGGGCGAGGCGTCCGGCCCGGCAGCGCTGGGTAGGCCCGGTGCACCGCCGTCGCCGCACCGAGGAGACCCCGTGCCCCAGCCCGACTCCGTCCCCGCCGCCGACCTGCCTCCGGGAACGGTGCGCCGCGTCGGCGACTGGGCCGTGGGCAACCGGGGCGCCGGCCCCGACGGGGACGACCGGTACTTCGCCGTCTCCCGGATCTGCCGGCACCAGCTGGCCGACCTCGCCGAGGGCTCGGTCGACGCCGACGGGTGCCTGGTCTGCCCGTGGCACCAGAGCCGCTACGACGTGCGCACCGGCGAGATGGTCGAGGGACCGCGCGGGTTCCTCGGCTACCACGGGCCGACGCCGGTCTACAGCGGCCTGGTCCGGCTGCTCGGCAGCATCGCCCGACTCCGCGTGCGCCGGGCGGTCCGCACGGGGGACGACGTCGTCGTCACCGACTGAGGCATAGGAAGCTATACACCCGTTTCCGGCGCTGAGACGCACGTATAGCTTCCTATGCCCCAGAGTTCGCTGCGGTCAGCCCTGCTCCTGCCGCGGCAGGGGCTCGTCGCGGCCGAGGAACGGGGTCGGGTCGTCGTCCCGGGGATGCGCGCCCGAACCCGGCCGGGAGGCGGCACCGGCGTGCAGCACCTCCTCGGGCGACCGCGGCCGCAGCGCGCCGTCGCGGATCTCCTCTGCCCAGTGGCAGCTGACCAGCCGTCCCGGGCCCAGCTCCCGCAGCACGGGCACCTCGTCGTCGCAGCGCGTCTCCTGCCGCCACGGGCAGCGGGTGTGGAACCGGCAGCCGCTGGGCGGGTCGGCCGGCGACGGCAGGTCACCGGCCAGCAGGATCCGCTCCCGCTGCTCCTCGATCTCCGGGTCGGGCACCGGCACGGCGCTCATCAACGCCCGGGTGTAGGGGTGCAGCGGCTGCTCGTAGAGGTCGTCGGCCGGCGCCTGCTCCACCAGCGAGCCGAGGTACATGACGCCGACGACGTCGCTGATGTGCCGGACGACGGCCAGGTCGTGGGCGATGATCAGGTAGGTGAGCCCCAGCCGCTCCTGCAGCTCCTCGAGCAGGTTGAGCACCTGGGCCTGCACAGACACGTCGAGCGCGGACACCGGCTCGTCGGCGATCAGCAGGTCCGGCTCGAGCGCGACGGCACGGGCGATACCGATCCGCTGCCGCTGGCCGCCGGAGAACTCGTGCGGGTAGCGGCGCAGCGCGGCCGATGGCAGCCCGACGGCGTCCAGCAGGCCGCGGATCTTCTCCGCGATCCCGGCCTTGCCCCCGGCCAGCCCGTGTGCGCGCAGCGGCTCCGAGAGCAGCGACTCCACGTTCTGTCGCGGGTCCAGGCTGCCGAGCGGGTCCTGGAACACCATCTGCATCCGCTGGCGCATCTGCCGGAGCGGCTCGCCCTTCAGGGCGGCGACGTCCGTGCCGTCGAACAGCACCCGGCCGGAGGTGGGCTCCTCCAGCCGCAGGATGGCGCGGCCCAGCGTCGACTTGCCGCAGCCGGACTCCCCCACCAGCCCGTAGGTGGCGCCCCGTGGCACGGTGAGCGAGACGCCGTCCACGGCCTGGACGTGGCCGACCGTGCGGTCGAAGAAGATTCCCTTCCTGATCGGGAAGTGGACCTTGAGGTCCTCCACCCGGAGCAGGTCGTCCTGGCCGGCGATCGGGACGGCGGTCATCGGGCGGCTCCGTGGGCGGTGGCACCCGACGGCGCAGCAGGGTGCTCGAGCGGGTGGCGGCAGCGCAGCTCCCGGCCGGGGCCGTCCGGCACCAGCGGGACGGTGCTGCCCGACACCTCGGTCAGGCAGTCGTCCTGGGCGTTGTCGCACCGGGGGGCGAAGGCGCACCCCTCCGACCACGGGATGGCGTCGCGGGCCGAGCCGCGGATGGGCGTGAGCGGCGCCCCGCGGGCGGAGTCCAGCCGGGGCACCGACGCCAGCAGCCCGCCGGTGTAGGGCTGGCGCGGGCGGGCGAACAGGTCCCGCCGGTCGGCCGTCTCGATGATCTTCCCGGCGTACATGACGTGCACCCGGTCGCAGAGCCCGGCGACGACGCCGAGATCGTGGGTGATCATCACCAGCGCCGTCCCCGCGTCGACGACGAGCTCGCGCAGCAACTCGAGGATCTGCGCCTGGATGGTGACGTCGAGCGCCGTCGTGGGCTCGTCGGCGATCAGCAGCCGCGGTGAGCAAGCCAGCGCCATCGCGATCAGCGCGCGCTGCCGCATGCCGCCGGAGAGCTGGTGGGGGTACTCCTTGAGCCGCCGCCCCGGGTCGGGGATGCCGACCTTGTCGAGCAGCCGGACGGCCTCGTCCTGCGCCTCGGCCTTGCTCATCTCGCGGTGCTCCAGCAGCACCTCGGTGACCTGCGTGCCGATCGGCACGGTCGGGTTGAGCGAGGAGAGCGGGTCCTGGAAGACCATGCCCATGTCGGCGCCCCGCAGCCCGCGCAGCACGTGGTCGGGGGCGTCGACCAGGTCGTTGCCGTCGAAGCGGACGGAGCCGGTCACCTCGACGCCGCGCCGGGGCAGCAGCCCCATGATCGCCAGAGAGGTGACCGACTTGCCGCAGCCGGACTCACCCACCAGGCCGATCGTCTCGCCGGGCGCCACCGAGAAGCTGACGCCGTCGACGGCGCGGGTCGGCTGCTCACCGCGGCGGGTGAACCGGACCGCCAGGTCCTCCACCTCGAGCACCGGTGCCTGCAGGGAGCTCACCTCCGGAACTTCGGGTCGAGGGCCTCGCGCAGGCGCTCGCCGAGCAGCGTGAACCCGAGCGCGACGACGATGATGCACAGCGCCGGCCAGACCGCCAGCGCGGGCCGGATGGACAGGAAGTCCTGGGCGTTGGCGAGCATCGCCCCCCACTCCGGGCGGGCGATGTCGGGATCGCCCAGGCCGAGGTAGGACAGCGCCGCCGCCTCGATGATCGCCGTCGCCAGGGACAGGGTCGCCTGGACGATGACCGGCGACAGGGAGTTGGGCAGCACGTGCCCGAACACGATGCGGCTCTTCCGGACGCCCAGCGCCCGCGCCGCGACGGCGTAGTCGCTGCCGCGCTGGACCAGCATCGAGCCGCGGAGCAGCCGGGCGAAGATCGGCACCTGGACGACCGCGATGGCGATCATCAGCGCGTACTGGTTCTGCCCCAGCAGCACCGAGACGGTGATCGCCATGAGCAGGCCCGGGATCGACAGGATGATGTCGACGAACCGCATGACCAGGGTGTCGACCCAGCCGCCGAAGGCGCCGGCCAGCACGCCGAGCGTCATCCCGACCACCAGGCCGAGCACGGTCGAGACCACGCCGATGAGCAGCGACTGCCGGGAGCCGTAGATCAGCCGCGAGAGCAGGTCCCGGCCGAGGTTGTCGGCGCCGAGGGGGAAGCCCTCCTGCGACCCGGGGATGAGGCCGGGGCGGATCTCCGACAGCAGGTACTGCGTGACCGGGTCCCTGGGGGCCAGCAGCGGGGCGAACGCCGCCACGACGAGGAAGACCAGCACGATGACCGCGCCGGTGATCGCCACCGGGTCCCGGCGCAGGCGGCGGACGGCGCTGCGGGTCAGCGACAGCCCGGCATCGCCCTCGGGCAGCTGACCGGCCCGGGCCGCGAGCTCGTCGATGCGCTCGCGCTTGTAGTCCCCGAGCGCCGTCATCGCGCTGCCCCCCGGTCCGGTCCCGCGAGCTTCATCGGACTCTCACCCTCGGGTCGAGCAGGCCGTAGGAGATGTCGACCAGCAGGTTCACCAGCACGTAGACGATCGCCAGCATCAGGATGAAGCCCTGCAGGATGGCGAAGTCGCGGTAGGTGATGGCATCTCGCAGAGTCAGTCCCACCCCGCCGAACGCGAAGACGGTCTCGGTCAGCACCGCGCCGGACAGCAACAGGCCGGTCTGCAGGCCGATCGTCGTCGAGACGGGCAGCAGCGCGTTCCGGACGATGTGCCGGCGGCGCACGGTCGCCATCGCCAGCCCCTTGGCGTTCGCCGTCCGCACGTAGTCCTCGTTGACCACGTCGAGCACCGACGCCCGCGTGATCCGCACGATGATCGCGAGCGGGATGGTGCCCAGCGCGATGGCCGGCAGGATCAGGTGGAGGAGCGCATCCCAGGCCGCGTCCCACTCCCGCGTCAGCAGCCCGTCCAGGACGTAGAAGTTGGTGATGCGGGTGGCATCGATCCGCACGTCCTGCCGGCCGGACCCGGGTAGCCAGCCCAGCTCGACGGCGAACAGCAGGCGCAGCAGGTAGGCCAGGAAGAAGACCGGGATCGCCACACCGATCAGCGATCCGACGACCGAGGCGGAGTCCAGGAAGCTGCCGTGCCGCCGAGCGGCCAGGTAACCCAGCGGGATACCCACCCCGATCGCGAAGACCATCGCGAGCAGGGTCAGCTCGATCGTCCCTGGGAACCGCTCGAGGAAGACCTCGGTGACCGGCCGCCCGTACTGGGTGGAGGTGCCGAAGTCGAGCGTGATCGCCCGCCCCAGGAAGCGGAAGTACTGCACGATGAGCGGCTCGTCGAGGCCGAACAGCTCGTTGTACTGGGCGATCGCCTCGGGGGTGGCCCGCTCGCCGAGGGCCGCCTGCGCGGGACCGCCGGGCAGCGCGCGCAACCAGGCGAAGAGCAGGACGGAGAGACCCAGCAGGATCGGGACCAGCTGGAACAGCCGCCGGACGATGAAGCGGAGCACGTGCTCGGACCAGCCTTTCCGGACACCCCTGCCGGGGTCCGCTGTCCTACCGCGAACCGGCGACCGCGCCGACGGTGGCGTTGTTCGCTGCCACCGCCGGCGCGGTCGATGCGGACCGGGCTCAGTCCTGCAGGGTCACCGTCGAGAAGTCCTCCGCCGTCAGCGGGCTGGGCTCCAGACCCTGGACGTTCTCGGCCACGACCAGCGCCGGGGGCGAGTGCGAGATCGGCACCGCCGGCAGGAACTCCTTGATCAGCCGGTTCGCCTCCTGGTACAGGTCGGTCCGGTCGGACGGATCCGGTGCGGCGTCGGCCTGCGCCAGCGCGGCGAAGATCTCCGGGGCGCTGAACGCGCCGAACTCCGCGGACGCCTGGTTGTTCTGGTCCTCGGCGAAGAACGTGCCGATGAAGTTGTAGGCGTCGTTGTAGTCACCGGTCCAGCCGAGCAGGTGGATGTCGGCCTGACCCGCCTGCACCGCCTGCAGGTAGTCCGGGTTCCACTGCAGGGCGACCGGCTCGATGTTCAGGCCGACCTCGCGCAGGTCCTCGGCGATCACCTGGAACATCGCGGCCGGGTCCGGCAGGTAGGGCCGGCTGACGTCGGTCGGGTAGTAGAACCGCAGCGTGGTGCCGGCGGCACCGGCCTCCTCCAGCAGCTGGCGGGCCCGCTCGGGGTCGTACTCGTAGGTCGGCACGTCGTCGGCCCAACCGTCGACCGACGGCGGCATGAAGTTCGTCGCCACCTCCGAGCCCTCGGGGAGCAGCGAGTTCACGATGGTCTCGCGGTCGATCGCGTGCGCGATGGCCTGCCGGACGCGCGGGTCCTGGAGCGCGGGGTTGGCCTGCGTGCCCTCGACGTTCCCGCCGTTGAAGCCCAGGTAGAGGATGTTGAACGGGTCGCGGACCAGTACTTGGAAGCCGTCGTCCTCGAGGGTCTGGTAGTCGGCGGGCGAGACGAAGTCGTACCCGTCGATGGTGCCGGCCTGCAGCTCCTGCCGGCGGGTGTTCCCCTCGGGGATGGTGCGGAAGATGATCTCGTCGAGCTTGGCCGGCTCGCCCCAGTAGTCCTCGTTGCGGACGATGGTGACCTCGCCGTTGCCGCGGTCCCAGCTCTCGAACTTGAACGGTCCCGTGCCGGTCGGGTGCTCGAGGGCGTACTCGGTGTAGGTGATCGCGTCCTCGCTGCCCGACAGGTTGTCGGCGTCGTACTCCTGCAGCGCCGTCGGGCTCTGGATGGAGAAGGCCGGCAGGGAGAGGGCCGCGGGGATCTTGCTGGTCACCTGGTTGAACGAGACGACGGCGGTGTTCTCGTCGGTCGCCTCGCACCCCTCGTAGATACCGGGGTTCTCGCTGTCGGCGAAGCCGCCGAAGACCGCCTGGTAGTAGTACGTGGCGCTCGGGCTCTGCGCGAGGCCGGTGAAGTTGTGCCAGCGGTCGAAGTTGAAGCAGACCGCCTCGGCGTTGAAGTCCGTCCCGTCGTGGAACTGGACGTCCTCGCGCAGGTTGAACGTGTACTCGAGACCGTCCTCGCTCACCTCCCAGTCCTCGGCCAGGGCCGGCACGAGCTCGGTGGTGCCCGGCTCGTTGGTCAGCAGGCCCTCGTGGATCTGGCGGGCGATCCGGAAGGTCTCGCCGTCGCTGGCGAACGCCGGGTCGAACATCGCCGGGTCGCCGGCAGCGCCGAACACCAGCGTGCCGCCGGACTGCGCTGCGTCCCCCTCGCCGTCGCCCTCGCCGGAGTCCCGGTCGCTGGAGGCGCAGGCCGAGAGAGTGACTGCGGTGACCGCGGCCGCGGACGCGGCGAGCGCTCGAGTGGTACGACGACGTGTCATCGCGGAAGACCTGCCTCCTCGGCCACAGCGGACCGGACGAGTTCCGGACGTGGAGCCCGCGGACGCGAAGGCGTCCGTGGATCGCCTGTGGACCCTAGGCGGCGTCCGTCGCTCCCCGGCAGTGCCGGTCGTCCATCGACACCAACCCGTGACCTTCGTCCTCGCCGTGCAGGTCAGCACCGTCACGCGCCGCCGCCGGAGCACTCTGGCCCGTCGCCGGGCGACCTGCTCGGAGCCCGCCCGGGTGCTCACGGGACGGTCGGCGTCGGCAGGCGTTGCTCGGCGCCGGCGTCAGGTGTCGACGGGTCGGTGTCACGCGTCGATGCGGCGGCGGCCCTCGAACGCCCGGCCCAGCGTCACCTCGTCGGCGTACTCGAGGTCGCCGCCCACCGGCAGCCCGCTGGCCAGCCGGGAGACCGCGAGCCCCATCGGCCCGACCAGTCGCGCCAGGTAGGCGGCGGTCGCCTCGCCCTCGAGATTCGGGTCGGTGGCGATGATCAGCTCGGTGACCGCGCCGTTCATCAGCCGCGTCATGAGCTCCTTGACCCGCAGGTCGTCCGGGCCGACGCCGTCGATCGGGCTGATCGCCCCGCCGAGCACGTGGTAACGGCCCCGGAACTCCCGCGTGCGCTCGATGGCCACGACGTCCTTGGGCTCCTCGACCACGCACAGCACGTCGTCGACGCGGCGCGGGTCGCGGCAGATCCGGCACTGCTCGGCCTCGGCGACGTTGTAGCAGGTCACGCAGAAGCGGACCGACTCCTGGACCCGGGTGAGGGCGGCCACCAGCCGGGTGACGTCGGCGGACTCGGCCGACAGCAGGTGGAAGGCGATGCGCTGCGCGCTCTTCGGCCCCACACCGGGCAGGCGACCGAGCTCGTCGATCAGGTCCTGGACGGCACCCTCGTACACGGTGCTCCTCGGGTTGCGAAGTGGATCGGGCGGCGGGCCCGATCAGAGACCGGGCAGCCCCAGGCCGCCACCCAGGCCCCCGGCGAGGGGGCCCATCCGGCTGGCGGTCAGCTCGTCGGCCGCGCGCTTGGCGTCCCGGACCGCGGCGACGACGAGGTCCTGCAGCGTCTCGAGGTCGTCGGGGTCGACGGCGTCCGGGGCGATGGTGAGCGCGGTCAGGTCGCCGTCGCCGGTCATCGTGGCCGAGACCAGCCCACCACCGGCGGTGCCGGTGACCTCGGTGGCCGCCAGCTCCTGCTGGGCGGCGGCGAGCTGCTGCTGCATCTGCTGCGCCTGCTTCATGAGCTGAGACAGGTCGGGCTGCTGGCCTCCGGGGAACATGCCACGAGAGTAGGCCGCCGGTACGACAGGTGAGGGCACGCCGCCCGTCCTGCCGCCCCGCGTTGCTGCCCGCCCTCTGCCGGGACCCGGCGCGGGCCGCCGGGCGGCGCGTCCCCGCTCAGCCCTCGACGGGCCGGGCGCCGAGCTGGGACCGCAGCAGCTGCAGCGCCGCCTGCTCCTGGTCGACGGCGGGCGCGGGTTCCCGGTCACCGTCGGAGGAGGCCTCCGCCGCGCGCTCGGCCATGAGCTCGCGCGCCTCGGCGGCCTCCGCCGCCTGGGCCGCCTCGCGCGCCGCCTCCCGGGCCGCCGCCGGTGCGACCGCGGCCCCACCCGAAGCGGCGCCGCCGCCCTCGACCACCGCGTCGACGCGCCAGCGCACCCCGAGGAGCTCGTTGAGCGCCTCCCGCACGACGTCCTTGTTCAGGTCGTCGCCCAGCCGGCGGGCCAGCGCCGGCGAGGAGGTCGACAGCGTGAGGACACCGCCCGAGAGCTGCTGCACCTGGGCGCTGTGCAGCAGCGCCTCGGTGGTCCGCTTGTGCTTCTTCACCACAGCCAGGAGCTCCGGCCAGATCCGCCGGACGTCGGCGGTGGTCAGCTCCCCGTCGGACGCGGTCTCCGGCGGGTTCGCCGAGACGACCGGGGTCGGCTCGCCACCCCGGGGCGCGGGGGCCGACTCCGCCGCCGCGCGCGGCGGCGACGCCGGGCGCGGCTGGTCGACCCGGGCGGCCGCCGCACGGGCCGCGGCGGGCTGTGCCGCGTGCGGCCACTCCTCGTCGTCGGTGGGCTCCGGCGGGAGCGGGATGTCCGGCTCACCGGCCGTCTCGCGGGCCGGGCGGGGGCGGTTCCCCGGCTGGGCCGTGTCCGGCCAGTCGGTCGCGGCCGCGGCGGGGGCCGGCGCCGCCGGGGTGGAGCGCGGCTTGGTGCCCGGCTGCAGCGTCTCGGGCCACCCGTCCCCCGCCGTGCCCGGCGCGTTGGCCGGCGCGGCGGGTGCCGGAGGAGCGGACGGCGTCCCGGGCGCCCGCGCGGGGGCGCCCGCAGGGGGCGGTGCGGCCGGGGCCTCCGGCGCCCGGGCGGCAGCGGCCGCCGCCGGTGCCGCGGGCGGCGGCGGGGCAGCAGCCGGCGCGGGCGGCGCCTCGCGCCGGGAAGGCTGGGACTGCGACGGGCGGACGTACTCCCGCCGGGAGCCTGCCCCGGCGTCCTCCCGCTCGGGGGCCGGCGTCGCGGCCGGCGGCGGCGGGACCTCCGCGACCGGGGGCTCGCGGTGCGCGGGCTCGGCCACCGGGCGCCCGGCGTGCTCCCCGGCGATGGACATCCGCCGCTCCAGCCGCTCCAGCCGCTGGAGGGTGGCGGCGGCCGAGCCGTCGGTGGCCGGCAGCAGCATCCGGGCGCAGACCAGCTCGAGCAGCAGCCGCGGCGCCGTCGTGCCGCGCATCTCGGTCAGGCCCTCGTGCACGGTGTCGGCCATCCGCGACAGCGTCGCCGACCCCAGCGCCTGGGCCTGGGAGTTCATCAGGTCCAGCCGGTCGGGCGGGCAGTCCAGCAGGCCGTTGCCGCCCGCGTCGGGCACCGCGTCGAGGACGATCAGGTCGCGCAGCCGGTCGAGCAGGTCGGTGGCGAAGCGGCGCGGGTCGTGGCCGGCCTCGACCACCCGGTCGACGGCGCGGAAGACCCCGGGCGCGTCCGAGGCGGCGAGGGCGTCGATGGTCTCGTCGAGCAGCGCGTCGTCGGTGACGCCGAGCAGGCCGACGGCCTCGCGGTAGGTGACCCCCTCGGGGCCGGCGCCGGCGAGCAGCTGGTCGAGGATCGACAGCGAGTCGCGGACCGATCCGCCGCCCGCGCGCACCACCAGCGGGTAGACCGTCGGCTCCACCTGCACGCCCTCGGCGGCACAGGTCTTCTCCAGCAGGGTGCGCAGCGTGGTCGGCGGCACGAGCCGGAACGGGTAGTGGTGCGTGCGCGACCGGATGGTCGGGAGCACCTTCTCCGGCTCCGTCGTCGCGAAGACGAAGACGAGGAAGTCCGGCGGCTCCTCCACCACCTTGAGCAGGGCGTTGAAGCCCTGCGTGGTCACCATGTGCGCCTCGTCGACGATGTAGACCTTGTAGCGGCTGCTCACCGGCGCGAAGAACGCCCGCTCCCGCAGGTCCCGGGCGTCGTCGACACCGCCGTGGCTGGCCGCGTCGATCTCCATGACGTCGAGCGAGCCGGGGCCGTCCGGCGCCAGGGCGATGCACGACTCGCAGACCCCGCAGGGGGTGGACGTCGGCCCCTGGGCGCAGTTGAGCGACCGGGCCAGGATGCGCGCCGAGGAGGTCTTGCCGCAGCCCCGGGGGCCGCTGAACAGGTAGGCGTGGTTGATCCGCCCCGCGTCGACCGCGTTCATGAGCGGGGCGGTGACGTGCTCCTGCCCGACCACCTCGGCGAAGGTCGCCGGACGGTACTTGCGGTAGAGCGCCAGAGCCACGGAGCGAGATTACGTGCCCGCACCGACACCCTGGCGGACGTTCCGGATCCGCCGCCGCCGGACCGGTCCACCCGGGCCGTCGCGGAGCCGATGTCTGCCGGAGTGGGGCGGGACCGGCGACCCGGGGCGTCCTCATGGTGTGAGCGACCACCGGAGGGGCGAGTGACCGAGAGCAAGGACGCGGAGTTCACCGACTTCGTCGCCCACCACGGCGGCCACCTGCTGCGCACGGCCTGCCTGGTCACCGGCGACTCCCACCGCGGCGAGGACCTGCTCCAGACCGCGCTGGCCAAGGCGTACGGGTCCTGGTCGAAGGTGCGCGCCGCGGACCACCCGGTGGCCTACGTCCGGCGGCTGATGATCAACGCGCACCTGAGCTGGCTGCGCCGGCTCGCCAACGCCGAGCAGGTCGTCGAGAGCCTGCCGGAGACCGGCTCGGGCGACCTGCAGGCCGCCCACGCGGAGACCGACGTCATGCGGCGGGCCCTCCTCACGCTGTCCCCCCGCGTCCGGACGGCGGTGGTGCTGCGCTACTTCGACGACCTCTCCGAGGCCGACACCGCCCGGGTCATGGGCTGCTCCCGCAGCACGGTCAACAACCACATCACCAAGGGGCTGGCGGCGCTGCGCGTGCTGCTGGCCGCGACCGGCGACGACCTCACGCCCACGTCGAGGAGGACCTCGTGAACGACGGCGACACCACCCTGATCAGCGCCCGCCTGGACGACCTGGCCGACCAGCTCGCGCCCGGCTTCGACCCGCGGGCCCACGCCCTCGGAGCCCGGGACCGCTACCGGCAGCAGCGCCGGACCCGCCTGGGGACGGCGGCGGTGGCGGCCGTCGTGGTCGCCGTGGGGATCGGCGTGCCGACCGCGCTCGGCGCGCTGACGGCGTCCCCCGGCGGCGGCGTCGCCGGCCCGGGGACGGCCGGTACCGAGGCGGTCCCGGAGGACTCGGCCGCCCGGTCGGCCGCCGAGGACGCCCGCCGCGCGCGGGAGGCCGAGGACCGTGCGACGGCGGCCGCCGAGGAGGCCGCCGCCGTCGAGATGGTCGCCGGGGTCCTCGGGGCGCGGACCCCGCCGCTCGAGCTGCGCGCCGGCGCCGACCGGGCCTGCCCCGACGTCGCGGCGGGGCTGATCGCCGCCCTCGGGGGCGGGACGCGGCCGACCACCGGCACCGATCTCACCGGCGGCTGCCGGTGGTCGACCCCGGGGCCGGCGCTCACGCTGTCACTGGTCCCCGGGCAGACCGAGGACCAGATGGTCGGCGAGGTGGACCGGTCCGTGGCCGCCGAGGGGTGCACCGTGCGGGTGATGCCGAGCGCCGTCGACGTCACGCCGCTGACCGTGTGCCCGGCCGGCACCGGAACGACGTGGACGCTGCGCGTGCCCGACAGCGGCGGCGCCGGCTACTGGGTGCTGTCGGCCGAGGACGCGCCCACGGCCGAGGCCGGGTCCGGCGGGCTGCTGGCGCTGGTCGACGTGGTCGACGCCGGCTGGTGAGCGCGGGTCACCGCGTCAGCACGAGGAAGAGCTCGATCGAGCCGGCGTCCTCCACGCGCACGAACCCCAGGTCCGGGGGCTCGATGCCGAAGTCGGCGAAGGCGACCGGGACCGAGCCGGAGACCTCGGCCCCCTCGGGCGTCAGGACGGCGGAGAGCTCGACCTCCACGGGCCGGGTGACGCCGGTGAGGGTGAGCTCGCCGGGAACGGGCACGGTCTGCGGGGTCCCGGTCAGCTCGGGGAGCTCCACCGGCCCGGTCACCGTGAAGGTCGCCGTGGGGTGGGCGGCGACGTCCATGACGTTGTCGCGGAAGTAGGCGTCCCGCCGGCCGTTGTCGGTGGCGATGCTCGCCACGTCGACGGTCACCTCGGCCTCGGTGAGGGCTCCGTCGGCCACCACGAGGGAGCCGCTGACCTGCTCGGTGGTGCCGGCCACGGCGACGTCGGCGCCGTTGAGCACCTCGTCGACGCGGTAGCCGGCCGTGGAGCCCTCGGCCACGGTCCAGCTGCCGTCGGTCTCCTCCGTGAGCGCGGCGCCCTCGGGCTGGGACTGCACGGTCCGTGCCGCGGGCGCGTCGTCCTGCAGCGCGGCGTAGACCAGCGGCCCGGCGACGAGCGCGACGACGGCGAGGGCGATCCCGCCACCGAGGAACCACCAGATGCGTCGGGACATCTCCGCTCCAGTCGTTGAAGGTTCATGCAGCCAAACGCAGGAACCTGTCAACGAGCTGGGAAGCCGCCCGGAGCCGGCCGGGAAAAGAAGAGGACCCCCCGCGCACCCGCCAGAGCCCGCTTATCCTTGCTGCCTTCCGGCCCTGGGGAGGTTCACAGGGTGACGCCACACGAGGGGTCGTGGACCACTGTAGGGCACGGCCGGCCCCCGGCACACGACCGCCCCCGGACAGACGTTCGGCCCGCGCGGAGGCGGGCCGTTCGTCGCCGCCCGCACGGACGGCTGCTGCGGAGGATGGGAGATTCGAACTCCCGAGGGGTTGCCCCCAACCCGCTTTCCAAGCGAGCGCCATAGGCCACTAGGCGAATCCTCCAGGTACGCCGACGATCGTACCGGGCCCACTCCCGCGGTTCGCAGGACACCGCCGGGGAGGCCGTCCGGGAGGCCGTGCGGCATCCTGCACCGAAGAGCGGTTGACCGCGGGGTCGACGGGGAAGGGCCTGCCATTGCGGGCACGGACGAGGAGGCGCAGGGATGAGCGAGCACAGCGAGGTGCGGCCGGACGTCGTCGAGGCGATCGTCGGTGTGCTCAAGGGCGGTGACGCCGGCGAGCTCCCGGCCGGGGCCACGGCGCAGGAGAAGACCGCGGCGAAGGACCGCTACCTCTCGGAGTTCGTCGCCGAGCGCAGCAAGCGCGACCGCCAGGCGCAGGCGTGGGAGCTGCTGCTGACCCGCAGCTACGACGAGCCCCCCACCTGGCAGCGGATCTTCGACGACCTCGACCCGAGCGTGCACACCGAGCTCGGCGAGCTCTACGACGCCCTGCCCGTGGGTGCGCAGGAGGAGTACGCCCGTCGGTACGGCGTCCCCTCCACCGTCTGACGCCGGACCCGCCCCGCCGCCGATGTCGCGTCCGATCACCGGGCCGGGCCGCCTGGTCGCGGGCCGCTACCGGCTGGAGTCGCAGATCGGTGGCGGCGGGATGGGCACCGTCTGGCTGGCCCGCGACGAGCGGCTGGGCCGCCGGGTGGCGGTCAAGGAGGTCCGCTTCCCGCTCGGGGCCGACCAGGAGCAGATCGACGAGCAGCGCCAGCGGGCGCTGCGCGAGGGGCGGATCGCCGCGCGGCTGAGCCACCCGCACGCCATCTCGGTCTACGACGTGGCGCTCGAGGGCGGGACGCCGTGGCTGGTCATGGAGTACCTGCCCTCCCGCAGCCTCGCCGAGGTGCTCGGCGAGGACGGGGTCCTGCGCGTGGACCAGGTGGCGCAGATCGGCGCCCAGGTCGCCGACGCCCTCGCCGCGACGCACGCGGCCGGGATCGTGCACCGCGACGTGAAGCCGGCCAACGTCCTCATCGGTCGCGGCGGCCGGGTCGCCGGGCTGGTCAAGATCACCGATTTCGGCATCTCGCACGCCAGCGGCGACGTCACGCTCACGCAGACCGGCCAGATCACCGGCACGCCGGCCTACCTCGCCCCCGAGGTGGCCCAGGGCATGGAGATGACCGAGGCCAGCGACGTCTTCTCCCTCGGCGCCACCCTGTACACCTGCGTGGAGGGCGGGCCGCCGTTCGGCATGGACGACAACGCGCTCGGGATGCTGCACCGGGTCGCCGGTGGGCAGATCACTCCCCCGCGGCAGGGCGGCGCGCTCACCGAGCCGCTGCTGCGGATGCTCGCCGCCGACCCCGGTGCACGCCCGGCCATGACCGCGGTCCGCGACGAGCTCGCGGCCCTGGCGGCCGGCCGCGACGGGGACACGACCACCGTCCTGCTGGCCCGTACCGACCTGCGCCCGTCGTCCGGGCCGGCCGGGACGTCGGTGTTCGCCGCGGCCCCGGTCGCGGCCGACCGGGTGGAGCCGCCGGCCGCCTCCCCGGTGGGCCCGCCCACGCCCGCACCGCCCACGCCCGCACCGCCCACGCCCACCCCGCGGACGGCGCCCGCCCCGGTGGTGCGGACCGGCGGCCGCCTCCCGCCCGCGTCCGTTCCCGCGTCGTCCGTTCCCGCGTCGTCCGTTCCCGCGTCGTCCGTTCCCGCGTCGCCGCCCGCCGGGGACACCCCCGCGCGGGCCGGCCGCCGGCGCGGTGCCTGGGCGGCGCTCGCGGTCGTGGTGGTCCTCCTGGCCGGCGGGCTGGCGCTGTGGCTCGGCCCGCTCGGGGAGCCCGACGGTGACGCCACCGCGACCGGCACCCCGACCTCGTCGTCCGAGGCTCCCTCGCCCACCGGGGAGCCGGCCGAGACGCCGGCCGAGACGCAGACGCCGGTGGAGCCGGTCGCCCCGCCGCCCGCGGAGGACGGCGAGGACGGCGACGGTGAGGACGGCGAGGACGGGGACGACGAGGGGAACGGGAACGGGAACGGAGAAGGCAACGGCAACGGCAACGGCAACGGGAACGGCGGCGACCAGGACGCCGACCCGCTCGCCGAGCGGAGCATCCGGGACTTCGTGCGCGACTACCACCGGCTGGTCATCGACGACCCGGCCAGCGCCTGGGACCGCACCGGCCCGACGCTGCGCGCCAACATCAGCCGGGAGAACTACATCCGGTACTGGGACCAGTTCGAGGACGTGCGGATCAGCGACCTCGAGGCCGGGGACGGGGACACCACGGCGACGGCCACGATGGAGCTCCGCTACGCCGACGGCCGCCGCGAGACGGGCCCGCACGAGTTCACGTTCCTGGTCCGCGACGGGCAGCTCGTCCTGGACAGCGACTTCCCCGTCGACTGAACCGGCTCACCGGCGCCGCTGACCACGTCCGCCGGCGTGACCGGGAGCTCAGTCCGGCCGTCGGGCGGCGAGCAGCACCTGCCGGTGCGCCAGGCCGCCGGTGGGCAGCCGCAGCTCCGCGACCGGCTCGAGACCGGCGCCGGCGAGCAGGGTGACCAGCTGCTCCGGCTGCCACAGGTGGGTCGTCCAGGACACCGGCACGCCGCCGTACGCCTCGGTGCGCACGATGTCGCCGTCCCCCACGTGCGTCCCGAGGAGCACCTGCCCGCCGGGAACGAGCGCCCGGGCGAAGGAGGCCAGCACGCCGGGCAGCACGTCCCGGGGCAGGTTGAACAGCGACCACCACCCCAGGACGCCGCCGAGCGAGGCCGCCTCGAGACGGAGGCCGGTGGCCGAGGCCACGGTGAACCGCAGCCCCGGGTGCAGCCGGCGGGCGTGCGCCACCATCCGCGGTGACAGGTCGACGCCGGACGCGTCCACCCCGAGACCGGCCAGGTGGGCGGTGACCGTGCCGGGCCCGCAGCCGACGTCGAGCACCGGCCCCCGCCCGCGGACCTCGTCGGCGAACGCGGCCAGCGCACCGCGCAGCCACGGGGCCGGCGCGAGATCGCCGGCCCGCATCGCGACGTAGCTGTCGGCCACCCGGTCGTAGGAGGTCCGGACGAGTTCCAGATCGGCGGGCTGGGCCACGGCATCGGACACGGTCGGGGAGGCTAGCGCCCGCCCCGGACACATCCGCCCCGCCGAAGCGAAAGGGCCACCGACGGACGTCCGTCGGTGGCCCCAGCTGGGGGCTACCGACGAAAGTCGTTGACCTGCGTGAATGCGTAGCCCCGTCGAGTCTTCTGCCCGAACCGTGCAAGATCATTACCCACGCCGATGGCTCCGACGCAGGACACCGGGTGCGCGCCGCTAGCCTTCGGGCATGAGGCCGCTGGGGCGATGCCGACAGGTGCCGGTCGTCGTCACCCGAGTCGAGTGGATTGCCAAACAAGCGCGCACTCGGATTCCGCCAGCGCCAGTACACGACGAGTGGCACCTGGAGATCGACTTGCTCTGCGAAGCAGAGCCCGTGCGAGCAGCAGCCATGCTCGTGACCGATGGCGAACTGCTCCACACCCGAGGGTGGGCTGACAAGCCGTCGGCAACCGTCAGGTATCGCGTAGACCTGTTCCCTTTCGACTGGGATGGCAGCGACGAGATGCAGGTCGCCATCGGCAGCGGCATCCGTGCAGCAGCGACGTCCGCCGCACTGAAGCACCAACCACAGCAGGCCGTCAGACCGCTCGTTCAGGTTGGGGACAGACTCACTACTGGAGCCGTCGTGGACGTTGTGGCGTTCGACGACATCGGCTGGACCGCTCAGGTCGCCCTGCTAGCCGAGACGGATACGAAGAACGTCCGCACTCGGTGGCACGTCCGGCTACCTCTAGAGCAAGCCAGCCTGCACGCCTTCCTCTCGACTGGACGGCGGTCCGGGACAGTCGCCCTCTAGGCGAGGACATCTCGGATCAGAGACGACCGGTCCCGCTCGGCCGCCCACCCCATCAGCGGTGCAGGTCGTCGGGGTGGTGGCCGACGGCCTTGGCCGCAGCCTCGCCGCATGGGTAGCCCAGCCCGGCTCATGCGTCCGTTGTGGAGGGGAGCAGCCCGTTCGAGCCGGGCCTGTGCGGGCAACCGGGGTAGGCGCGCCAGAACGACCAAACGCCTACCCCGGCCACCATTTCTCAATGCCTGTCGGCGACCGCGCAGGCGTTCGCACGCGACGTAGTCCGGGACGTCCGACCGTTCACCTGGCTGGCCGAGTCTTGGCTAGTCCATCAGAGGGCGGTACTTCTCCCGGAAGTCGGTGATCGGCATGGTCGCCAGGTCCTCCTGGACTTGCCCGATCAGGCTCTCGACCTGGGCGCGGCCTGCAACCGGCGGCCGTAGCAAGGCCCACCGGCCGCCGGTGTAGTCCTCGATCAACACTCTGTCGCCCCGCAATCGGCGGCGCTTGTAGCGGACCCGCAATGAGTCACCCACGGGCTCGCGCTCCACGTGCGGAGGGACGCGGGAGCACATGTCCTCGACCTCCCGAGCATCGTGGTCTTCCTCGACGATGCACTCCGCGCAGTTCGTGATCGAGATCAAGGCCCCAGGGTGCACCTGCCAAGCGTGCCCACAATCAGGGCACAGGCTGCTGGTCACGACGGATGAGGCTAGTCCGGCGAACGGAGTAGATGACCGCGCGGCGGACGGGTCGGACCTACGGCTGACGGGGGCGGTTGACCGGTACGCCGTCGCCGGGAACATGGCGAAGCGTGCTTGCGCGCCGCAAGTCAGCCAACTGCTCCTCGGAGGACCACTGAAATGGCGGGTATGACCTGCCCAGCGGCAAGTCACCCAGATTCATCCACAACAGGCGGTTCGGCTGAGAGATCGCCTCGGCGTATGCCGGATCGGATGGCTTCACTCGGACAGCCTGCTTGGGGCTGGGGAGCGAAAGGCGAACGGATACCTGCTGAAGTTCCTTACGGCTGGCGACCGCGACCACGAACTGGAGGTCCTCTAGCGAGGAGGGGGCGCGGCCGAACCACGACCACACTTTGAGCCGCGCCTCATCCACGAACCCATACTGCCCCGCTCCGCTGACGCGCGGCAGAGCGACACGGGTGCGTTGCAGGCGCGGTGCTACGCCGCCTCCGGCGCGATGACGAGATGTACCAACGCGGGATCGACGCCCGGCTGCGTGTCGAGAATCGGCAGGTCCGCATCGGGGAGTCCGTCCAACTCCATCTGGACGCGGGCAAGTCGCCACGACGACTCCACGGACTGACCTTCGGCGACGGCGCTGTAGAACCGCGCCGCGAACGCCATCGCGTCACGATCGCCGACGCTGTCGGCCATGCCGATCGCCAGCGGCACGGCATCGAGCAGCCCGCGAATCTGCGCTTCGGACTTGCAGGCGTTGAGCACGACGAGGGTGGGCGGGTCGTCGACTGCGCTCATTGCCCGAGCAAACGCCTCGGCGGTGACCCTTTGACCGGGGCCGCGCGCGTCACTGCCCGTATCGAAGACAAGGACGTCCTCCCCGGCATGGCCGGAGAAGTGAACAACGTGCGGCTTGAACCGAGTCAGCCCGTCCAAGAGGTCGGCGGTTGTCGCCGCTGGCTTGTGTTCGATCGAGATGAGGTCGCGATGGGTCGCGGCTTGGACTGCGGCCTTCACCCGCCGCATCTCCTCGTCGACTCGAAGGTCTCCACGCGAGGAGGCGGTTAGATAAAGGATGCGGAGGCGCTCCACTTGGGGCGGTCGGATCCTGTCCATGGCGGCCGCGAGTCGGTCTTCTGCCGCTGTCACGAGGGCCTGGGTCCTTGCCCGTTCAGCGTGGATCTCCCGCTGATGGGCGAGTGCGTCAGCACGCGCCTGCCGCTGCCGCTCACGCTGCTCGGCCTCACGGCGGCGCTTCTCCGCAGCCTCTCGCTGATCCCGATCGCGCTTCTCCTTCGCGGCCTCGCTCTTCAGCGCGGTTGCGAGGTCCTTGTTCAGCGCCGCCTCCTGCCGCGAGAAGTCAGCGCTGCGCTTGCTCTCGTCCGCGACCTTGCGGCCTTCTGCCAGGGCAGCCTTCTCTGCCGTCTCCGCCGAACGCAGGTGCTGCTTCACCATGGACGTGGAGGAGGTCGATGCCGCCTTTTGACGGTAGGAGGCCGCATCCGCGTTCTTCTTGGCTTGCTTACCGCGCGCGTCAGCCATGCGCCGTTCAGCGTCAGCCCGCTTCTTCCCGAGGTCTACCAACTTCTGTCGGATCTGCTCTGAACTAGCCATCTCGCCCTCCCCGTCTTGATACGCCCGTTCGCAGCCATCTCCACGTAAGCACGTGGGTCTGACGGTTCGTACCGGACTGCCTTGGTCCGAGGTGCTTGTCTCTGCTCACGAGCAGCAGCCGTCATGGACCTCTCGGACGGTGTCCTTCACGAGTGCCAGCAGGTCGTGGGCACCCTTGACGCGCACGACTGGCATGAACTCATCGATGAGGGCCACGAGATGGAGTCCGTCGTCGACGAAGGATCGAAGAGCAAGTCGGTCCTGGCTCAAGCGGATCTGTCGGGTGGTGAACTGCCGGAGATAGCGATCCTGGTCGATCAAGCCGAGGACGAACGAGTGCATTGCGGCGCGTAGTTCGATTACACGGTCGCCTGGAAGGGAGACCCCTCGAACGGTGATGCGGTCGTTCCGGTAGTCCGGCGGCACGTTCTCATCCCGCCGCTTCGGTCGAGTCCGATCTCGCCTGCGGTTTCGGTATTGGGCGCTGTGAGAGGCAGCGGCGCGGCTGCGTACATCTCGCGCGCATGGCGGGTGATACCGGCGGTTGCCATGAACCTGACCCAATCCTTGACCGCACTCGGCACAGGGCCGTCCAGCGTCAGCAGGATCTGTTGCGTCAGCGCGATTTTGCTCGCTGCTGGTCCGATCTGACGCGCCTTGACCTGGACTTTGAGCCACCGTCAGTTCCTATCGGAGGACTCATGTTCGGCTGACGATTGCTGCCGCGAATCGCCGGGTGACGATGGTTCCAGGTCATCCGGACGGTCCGGGGGCCACAGGACCAGGGAGTCGAGGTGAGGGACATGGAGCGCATCAGGCGACTAGGGAGCCAGCCACCCGCCTACCTCGGCGAGCCAGGGCGTTGCAGACGCACCTGGAAGGCGAGTCCGCGTCTCGGCTGAGAAGCCGCCAGATGGGCTCGCTCACGGCCCCCGGAAGGGGGTGGCCCGATGGCCGCGATCCCGATGGCCACGTTCTTGCTGGTCACGTTCTTGTCAGTGCCTCCTGGCACGTTGCGCGCGTGCACCTCCAGCGCCCCAACTCGCGCCGTTGCAGACCCAGGTCGGGTCTGCCGGACGCGCGCGCTCGTAGTGGAGGCAGCGCCCCGGCTTGATGACCGGGAGACGCAGTGGCAGCGCGCGAGTACGACGACGAACCGTGGGTCCCAGACGAATGGGACGGCACCCCGGACGTGCTGCCCGACTGGTGGCTCGTCGCGGCAGGTGACGGCATGAAGCCGTCAGCGGAGCAGATGGCGGCGCTCGTGGCGGCGCACGGCCGGATCACCCGCTTTCGCGGCGACAAGATGTCCCAGACTGCGGCGGTCTTCGTCCGCTCGGTCGTCCGCGACGTCCTCTACGCCGCGCCACAGCCGGTGACCCGGCACTGGGTCAACTACAGCCTGACCGTCGTCAGCGGCCTGGTCCGCATGTGCGAGGACGCAGGCATCGCCCTGACCCGGCAGCGGGTGTTCAGCGAGCGGACCCGGCAGCGGTTCCTCCATGTGGTGTGCGCTGATCACGTGGACATGGCGCAGGCCGGATACCGGTCACGCCTGGACGTCATCTCCGGCGCTCTCTCCCGCTCCGCGCAGGTCGCCGCGCTCACTCGCCCAACGATCAGCGCTGCCGACGTTCTCACCCCGTACAGCGCCGAGACGATCGTCGACGTGCGGGCGTGGGTCGGCGGGATCCGCCCGGCGACTCGGCGTCAGCGGACTGCGGCGATCCTCGACTTGGGTCTCGGGATCGGCGCTCGCCGCCGCGACGTAGCCGTCATCCGAGGCTGTGACGTCAGCCGCGACGCGACTGGTGTGCACGTCACCATCGGCGGCACTTCCCCGCGCACCGTCACGTGCCTGGCGCGTCACGAGGACAGCCTGTGGGCGTCGGCGCAGCAGGCTGGAGGGAACCTGATCGTCGCCCCCACGATCGCCCGCCTCAGCGAGAATCGGTTCCAGGAGTCGGTCAACCAGATCAACGCGCTGCGCCCACCCGCGCCGATCATGCTGCGGCGGTTGCGCAACACCTGGCTCATCGAGCACCTCGCGGCTGGGACCCCGCTCAACGTGTTGCTCCCCGCCGCTGGGCTGACCACGGCCGCGCACCTGATGGACCTGCTGCCGCACGTCCCGGCCGCCGTCCCAGCGGTCGCCGTGCAGGCGCTTCGCCGGAGTGCCCGGTGAGCGCGCCGACGCGGCAGAAGGCGCTGCCCCAGAGGATTCGCAAGAGCACTGCTGCGCCGAGCATGACGGTCGAGAAGTTCCGCGCTCGTCTGGCCGAACTCGGCGGGCAGGAGTGGCCGGATGAGCCGCTGGACCACGAAGGCGAGGTGTGGCGCAGCAGCGGTCCTGAGAGCCACCTGCCCCAGTTCACCGACAAGCACGTCGAGTGGGTCATTGCCTTCATCGAGAAGACGGGGCTGCCCGCGTTCTTCAACGACAAGATCAACGCGGGGAAGAAGAAGGCTGGTCGTCCGGGCCGGGTCTCAATCCTCGGCGTCCTGGTCGCGCTGTGGCTCTGCGCCGAGACCGGCCGGGGCATGCTCGCGCTGCACATGCGCGACGTGCTGTTCCACCAGATCAGCCCGGCCATGCAGGACAAGATCGGTATCCGCGCGGACGCCGTGCCCAGCGCCCCGGACAAGCGCCTCGCCTACGACCTCAGCAGCGTTGCGTGCGTCAGCCGCCGGTTCCGGCTGATGCTCAGCCACATCGACCCCTCGCCGCTGCCCAAGAACCGGCGGATGGCCTGGGAGGACCTCGACCGCCTCAAGCGCGACCTCGCGGTCGACGACATGGAACGCCTTCAGGCAAGCCTCGACTGGGTCTGCAACCAGATGCTCGAAGCCGCCTGGCGCACCCTGCCCCGCGCGGTCCGCCGCCAGTACCGGGGTAACGCCTGCATCGACGCAACGCCCATGAAGGTCGGCGTCCGCTCCTACAACGCCACCGTCTGCGCGTCGGACCCCGACGCTGGCATCTACGTCCGCGACGGTGACCACGCCGACCCGTCCGACAAGGACCAGCCCGCCGTCAAGGGCAAGGCCAAGCGGTTCCAGCGCAAGAACTCGGTCCGCTTCTTCGCCTACGACGTGCACCTCATCGTGGCCGCCGACACGCGGCCCGGCGTCAAGCAGCACCTCCCGTCCGTGCCACTGGCGATGACCGTCACCCGCCCCGGCGAGGACCCCGCCGGGTCCGCGCGCCGGATGTTCGCCTCCGCTGAGCAGCGGAACCACCCCACCGGCTACCTGTCCGGCGACGCCCTCTACAGCAACCAGAACGAGGCCGAGTACCAGATCCCCGCGCTAGCGGCCGGACGCAAGGTCGTCATGACCTACACCGACGCTCAACTCGGCAATCAGGGCAGTCACGCCTCCGGCGCCCACCTGATCGAGGGCTGGTACTACTGCCCCTCCATGCCCGCCGACCTGGTCAACGCCACCGTCGACTACCGCGCCGACAGGATCGATCACGCGACCTGGCAGCAGCGCATCACCGAGCGGCAGCACTACCGGATGCGCCGGGCGGAGAAGGTGAACGCGCGCGGGTACGAGCGGTACCGCTGCCCCGCCGCAGGCGCCAACCCCATCGCCGTCTGCCCGTTCAAGGAACGGTCGGAGAACGAGCGCGCCACCCGCCAGGCCGACCAAACGACCGTCGATGCCCGCATCGAGATCGATCCCAGCAACGTCCCCACCGACGACAACGGGGTCCGCCCGCAGGTCTGCCGCCAGGAGACCGTCAGCATCCACGTCACCGACGACGCCAAGTTCCGGCAGAGCCTCCAGTACGGCACCGAGGAGCACTACTCGCTCTACAACCTCATGCGGCAGTCACAGGAAGGCGAGCACGGGCGCGCCAAGGACGAGGCGTACCAGGGCCTCGGCTCCCCCAGCCGCCGCCGCATGCGCGGACGTGCCGTCCAGAGCCTCTTCGCCGCCTTCCTGCTGGCCGCCGCCAGCGTCCGCAAGATCGACACGTTCCTCAAGAAGGCGAAGGAACCCGACGGACCCGGCGGCGCCATCTTCGTCTTGAAGCGCAGCCCTGGCCTGCGCAAGAACACCTGGCATCCCGACCTACCAGACAGCCCCGATCCGCCGGAACTCGCGCCAGCCGCGTAAGCGCGGCAGCAGCGATAAACAACTGAAGATCATTGCCCTCAGCCGGTCCACGCTCCTAGTGGATCGGCTAGGGGTGCGTCCGGCGGGCGCGACCGCCTCATAGGAACGGCTCCGCGTCGGGCCGCGACAGCGGTTGAAGCGCTCCCAACCGGACCTGCGGCTTCACCGCCGGACCGGCTTCGGCAAAGAAAAGGGCCACCGGCGGAAGTCCTACCGACTTTCGTCGGCGTTTGGACGGACTTCCGTCGGTGGCCCGCTGGCGGTGGCGGTGGGATTTGAACCCACGGAGGCTTGCACCTCACACGCTTTCGAGGCGTGCTCCTTCGGCCGCTCGGACACGCCACCGCCGAAGAGACTACAGGCCCCGCTGACGGCGGAAGAAGGCACGTAGCAGCGCGCCGCACTCCTCTGCGCGGACCCCGCCGGTCACCTGCGGCCGGTGGTTGAGCCGGCGGTCGCGGACGACGTCCCACAGCGAGCCGGCGGCGCCGGCCTTCGGGTCGTCGGCGCCGTAGACGACGTGCTCCACCCGGGACAGCACACTGGCCCCCGCGCACATCGTGCAGGGCTCCAGCGTGACCACGAGGGTGCATCCGGACAGCCGCCAGCCGTCCCCGTGCGCCTGCGCGGCCGCGCGCAGCGCCAGCACCTCGGCGTGCGCGGTCGGATCGCCGCGCTTCTCCCGCTCGTTGGCCGCCTCGGCCAGCACCGCGCCGTCCGGCCCCAGGACGACGGCGCCGATCGGGGTGTCCCCCCACTCCTCCGCCGCGGCCGCCAGCTCCAGGGCGCGGCCCATCGCGGCGTCGAGATCGGCGGTCACCGGGGTGTTCTCTGCACAGTCGGACTCTGCTTCGCCGTGGAAGCAGAGTCCGACCTTCCGGGGAGCAGGTCCTGTCCTCGGCTCACGCGGCGGCATCCAGGGGGAAGCCCACCAGCTCCGACAGCTCGGCCAGCGCCACGGCCGGGTCCACCACCTTGATGGTCGCGAAGCCGAGCGCCCGCGCCGGCTTGAGGTTGATGCCGAGGTCGTCGAGGTAGGCGCAGTCGGTCGCCTCGACCCGGCGGCCCACGGCCTCGGAGAGCCGGTCGAGCGCCCGCCGGTAGATCTCCGGCTCCGGCTTCCGCACGCCCTCGACCGACGACTCGACGATCGCGTCGAACAGGCCGAGCAGGTCGCCGAGCGCGCCGGTCCGCTCCATCGGCGCCACGTTGTTCGACAGCAGGCCCACGGGCAGCCCCGCCTCGCGCAACCGGCGCACCGCCGCGACCATGGCCGGGCGCAGCTCGCCCCGCAGCCCGGCGAGCACCCGGGACGCGTCGATCCGGTGGCCGGCCGCCGCGGCCTCGGCCTCGAACGCCGCGGAGAACCCGGCGACGTCGAGCTCGTTGCGCTCGTACCGGGCCCACGCGTTGGTGTCGGGGTCGGTCGAGTTCAGCTGCCGGATGAGGCCCTCGGGCAGGCCGGCCCCGCGCTCGTAGGCGGCGAAGGCGCGCATCGGGCTCTCGGTGATCACCCCGCCCAGGTCGAACACCACCGCCGACACCGTCACGGCGCCACCGCCGCGGCCAGCTCGTCGGCGAAGCCCAGCCGGGTGGCGATCCGGGCCACCATCTCGGTCGCCCACAGGTCGTCAGCGGTCACGATCGGTCGCAGCTCCTCGGCGGGCAGCCCGTCGTCGGCGAAGATGTCCAGGTCGCCGCCGGGCCAGCCGGTCTCGTCGTCGTCGAAGGCGCCCTCGGTGTCGACGCCGATGCCGTAGCGCTCCACCACCTCGGCGGCCAGCACCCACTCCAGCATGGTGGCGTCGGAGATCAGCGCCCGCACCATGCCCCCGGGACCGTGCCGCAGCGCCACGAAGTACAGCCGCGAGTCGACGACGAGCACGACCGGCGGCGGCCAGCCCCCCGCGCCGGGCTCCCCCAGCGCGCGCTCGAGCACCGGCAGCTCGTCACCGGCGTCGGCGGCCAGCAGGTCCACCTTCCACCGCTGGCCGGCGCGGGCCACCCGCACCGCGAAGCTGCCCGGGCCCTCCGGTCCGGCGGCGGTCATCGCTTGCGCAGCACGGTCAGGCCGTCGGCGATGGGCAGCAGCACCGTCTCCCACCGCGGATCGGCGGCCAGCGCGGCGTTGAGCTCGGCCAGTGCCCGGGCGTCGTCGTCCCGCGGATCGAGCACCCGGCCCTCCCGCAGCGTGTTGTCCAGCAGCACCACCCCGTTGGCGGTCATCCGCGGGTGCAGCTCGGCCACGTAGGCGGCGTAGCCGGTCTTGTCCGCGTCGACGAACGCCAGGTCGAAGGTCTCCTCCGCCGGCAGCGCGCGCAGTGACGCCAGCGCCTCGCCGAGGCGCAGCTCGATCCGCCCCGCGACCCCGGCGCGCTCCCAGTGCCGCCGGGCGACCGCCGTCCACTCCTCGCTGCGGTCCAGGCAGAGCAGCGAGCCGCCCTCCGGCAGCCCCTGCGCGATGCAGAGCGCGGAGAAGCCGGTGAACGTGCCGATCTCGATGGCCGTGCGGGCTCCCACGGCGGTCGTCAGCAGCCGCATGAGCACGCCCTGCTCAGGGGCGATCTGCATCGTGGCCGACGCCTCGCCGCGCTCGGCCATCTCCGCCGTCTCGCGGATCAGGTCGGCCATCACCTCGTCGACCGGGTCGGACGCGGCGCGGACGTACTCCGCGAGCTCCGGGGTGAGCAGGAACGAGCGGGGCGTCATGGCGCGTGGGGCGGCAGGAGCGGGCAGGTCGGCGTCATAGCCTCTGATCATGGCCGATGCCGCAGGTCCCCGGGACACCTCCGCCGGTGCGCCGGCCTTCCCGGTGCCGACGATGCCCGCTCCCCCGGTCGGCGTGGTGGGGCTCGGGCAGCTGGGTGGGTCGCTCGCCGCGGCGCTGGCCGCCGGCGGCCGCGAGGTGTCCGGCTGGGACGTCGATCCGGCCGCCCGGGACGCCGCCGCCGCGCGGGGCGTGCGGATCACCCGCGAGCTCACCGGCGTCGTCGTCCTCGCCGTGCCGCTGCCGGCCATGGCGACGGCGCTGGACGGGCTGTCGGTCGACCCCGACGCCACCGTCACCGACCTCGGCTCGGTCAAGGTGCCGGTGCTCGAGGCGCTCACCGGCGCGTTCGGGAGCCGCGTCGTCGGTGGCCACCCGATGTGCGGCACGGAGCGGTCGGGGCACGCCGCCACCGATCCGCACCTCTTCACCGGCGCGCGCTGGGCGCTCTGCCTGGAGCCCGGCACGGAGCTGCCGCGCTGGCTCCGCGTGGCCGAGGTGGCGCTGGCCGTGGGCGCCGAGGTGGTGCCGGTGACCGCCGCGGAGCACGACGACGCGGTCGCCGCGATCAGCCACGTCCCGCACCTGCTGGCTGCGGCGCTGGCCGCCGCGGCCGACGACGCCGGGCCGCTCGCCCTCGCGCTGGCCGCCGGCAGCTTCCGCGACGGCACCCGGGTCATGGGCAGCGATCCGGCGTTCGTGACCGCGATGGTCGAGGGCAACGCCGGGCCGACCGCCGCCGCCCTGGCCCGGGTGCGCGCGCAGCTCGACCGCCCCTGGCCCGACCTGGTCACCGCCGGCTCCGCGGTGGCCCGCCGGCCGACCGGACGGCGCACGGTGCGCGTGCCGCTGGATCGCGCCGCGCTGCTGGCGCTCGGCCGCGCCGGCGGGGCGGTGCATCGGCGGCTGGCGGCGTTCGTCGAGGGCTGGGTGCCCGGACCCGGCTGACCCGGGCGGCGGCAGGGCGCGGTTTCGGGCCCGCCTCCCCGGGCACGGAGCACGGCATGGACGAGGACGACATCCTGAAGCGCATCCACAGCCTGGTGGACGAGGAGCACGCGCTGCGCGACAGCAGCGAGCACACCGACGAGACCCGGGCCCGCATGAGCAAGGTCGAGGCCGACCTCGACCAGTGCTGGGACCTGCTCCGGCAGCGCCGGGCCAAGCGCCAGTACGACGAGGACCCCGACGAGGCCCAGCCGCGCCCCGAGCAGACGGTCGAGACCTACCTCCAGTAGCGGGCGGGCCGGTCGCTAGGCGGAGCGGCGGACCGGCTCCCCCCGCTCGGTGCCCAGCAGGGCCAGCTGCCACAGCAGCCGGGAGCGGGGGTCGGTCAGCTTCCGCCCGGTCACCGACTCGATCCGCCGCAGCCGGTGCATCACGGTGTTCCGGTGGCAGTACAGGGCGTCGGCCGCGCGGGTCGGCGACCCGTCGGCGGCGAGGAAGGCCGCCAGCGTGTCCAGCAGCACCTCCCGCTCGTCGCCCGGCAGCTCCAGCAGACCGCCGAGCGACTGCCCGACCAGCCGCGAGGAGATCTCCGGCGAGTTGCTGAGCAGCGCCTCGGGCAGCCGCTCGTCGATGCTGACCACCTGGGCGGCGCCCGCAGGCAGCGTCCGCACCGCCGTCTCGGCCAGCCGGTAGGCCGCGCCCACCCCGGCCGCGCCGTCCACCACGTCGGACACCCCCACCGGCCCCCGCGCCGCGCTCCGCAGCACGGCGAGCACGTCGGCGGTGCGGCTGGCACCCAGCACGACCACGGCGACCCGGGCATCACCCCGGTTGCCCCACACCGACCGGAGCCCCCGCTTGAGCAGCACCTCGGCGGGGGTGGCCAGCGCCGGGCCGCCGTCCGGCCCGGGCAACGCGACGACGGCCATCAGCCGCCCGTCGAGCGGCATGCCGAGCAGGTCGGCGGCGGTGCGCACGAACGCCGGGTCGCTGCCGCGTCCCTCCAGCAGGCCGTCCAGCACCTGCTGCCGGGCGCGGGCGTCCACGCCGTCCAGCCGGCGCTGCTCCTCGCGGTACCCCTCGGCCAGGGCGCCGCACTCGGCGTCGTTGGTCCGCCACACCGCGCCGGCCACCTCGAGCAGGAGCGTGTCGTTCTGCCCGGTGGCGTCCCGCGACACCGCCAGCAGCGTCTCCCAGGTGACCTGCCCACCGAGCCGGTAGGCGCGCAGCACCGCTTCCAGCGGCAGCCCCTGCGCGGCCCGCCGGCGGCCCACGGCGCGCGCCGAGGCCAGGTGCGGGATGCCGTTGCCGCCGGCCGCGGCCATGAGCGACCGGAGCCCGCCGGCCAGGTTCGTCCGCGTGGAGGCCCGCAGGTCCTGCTCCGACTCCTCGACGAGCTCGCGGTACGCGGGCTCGGTGCGGACGAGCACGTCGACCATGCGATCGGTCATCGCGTCGACCTGGTCGAGCAGCCGGGGGGCCAGCTGCGCGAGCCGCGTCGCCACCTCCGGGCGGAAGGGCTGCACTCGGTCACCTCCTCGGACACACCGCTGACAGCACAACACGACGACCCGACGACTGTGCGTTCAGCCCATTGTGAGTGCGCGCACAGCACGGCAGGGTCGGCGCCATCCAGTCGTGACCCAATCGACGCCCGCCGGGGCCACCAGCCGCGGCCGGCCAGGTGCGACGCACAGCACAACCTGACCCGGGCATCGCTGTGCGGTCAGCCCATTGTGACCGGGGACACCGGCAGGCACTCTCAGCGGGACGTACTCCGAACCAGACCGCCGCCGTCCGGAATTCCGGCCGGCGGCCTCGCCGACGCAGAGGAGCAGTGGGCCCCTTGGCGCAGCCAGCCGGCAGCCAGCGCACGAACGACTCGACGCCCACCTCCCGGCTCGAGATGACCGGGATCAACGTCGCCTTCGGCGGCGTGCTCGCCCTGACCGATGTCTCGCTGACCGTGGAACCCGGCCAGGTGCACGGCCTCATCGGCCCGAACGGCGCGGGGAAGACCACCCTGTTCAACGTCGCCTGCGGCCTGGTCCGGCCCAGCTCCGGGCGGATCGCCTGGCGCGGCGAGGAGATGCGCCGGCTCAAGCCCAGCAAGCTGACCTCGCTCGGCATCGCACGCACCCTGCAGGGGGTCGGCCTCTTCCCCGGCATGACCGTGCTGGAGAACGTCATGATCGGCGCGCACCGGCACGCCCGCGCCGGGTTCTTCTCCGCGCTGCTGGCACTGCCCACCTCGGACAAGGACGAGCGCCTGCTGCGCGAGCGGGCGATGCGCGCGCTGGTCGAGCTCGGCGCCGGCGAGTACGCCGGCCGCTACCCCGGCTCGCTCCCCTACCCGGTGCAGAAGCGGGTCGCGCTGGCCCGCGCGCTGGTCTCCGAGCCCGACCTGCTGCTCCTCGACGAGCCGGCCAGCGGCCTGTCGGAGGACGAGATGCACGAGCTGGGCGACCTGATCCGCTCGGTCGTCGGCCGGATGAGCGTGCTCCTCGTCGAGCACCACATGGACCTGGTCATGCGCGTCTGCGACCGGATCACGGTGCTCGACTCCGGCAAGCAGATCGCCGCCGGCACCCCCGCCGAGGTCCAGAACGACCCCGCGGTCACCGAGGCCTACCTCGGTGACGCCGTCGACGCCGACGCCGACGCCGCGGAGCTCACCCACGCCGAGGGAGGACGCCCCCATGCCTGACACCCACGGCAGCACCGCGATGTCCGCCGCCGGCGGCACCGCCACCACCACCCGGCTGCTCGAGGTCGAGGGGCTCACCTCTACCTACGGGCCGGTCCGCGCCCTGGACGGCGTCTCGCTGTCCGCCGAGGCCGGCCGCATCACCGCCGTCCTGGGCGCCAACGGGGCCGGCAAGACCACCCTGCTGCGCACGATCAGCGGACTGGTCCGGCCGGTCGCCGGCCGGGTCGTGCTCGACGGCGAGGACATCACCAAGGCGCCGGTCGAGTCGATGGTGGCCAAGGGCATGGCGCACGTGCCCGAGGGCCGCGGCGTCATTTCCGAGCTGACCGTCGACGAGAACCTGCGGGTCGGGGCACTGTTCCGCGGAAAGGTCGACCGCAGCGAGTTCGACCGGGTCTACGACCTGTTCCCACGCATCGCCGAGCGCCGGAACAACGCCGCGCACACCCTCTCCGGCGGTGAGCGGCAGATGCTGGTCATCGGCCGTGCGCTCCTGGCCAAGCCCCGGGTGCTGCTGCTCGACGAGCCCTCCCTGGGCCTGGCCCCGCGGATCGTCGCGCAGATCTTCGGGCTGCTCCGCCAGCTGGTCGACTCCGAAGGGCTCTCCGTGCTGCTCGTCGAGCAGAACGCCCGGAGCGCCCTGTCGGTGGCCGACGTCGGCGTCGTCCTCAACCTGGGTCGCGTGGTCGTCACCGACTCCGCCCGCACCCTGATGGCCGACGAGGACCTCCGGCACGCCTACCTCGGTTTCTGACCCTCCCCCGCACTGCCAGGAAGGCATCCCACTGTCGTGGACTACTTCGTCAACGTGACCCTCACCGGGCTGACCCAGGGCATGATCTATGCCGCGTTCGCCCTGGCCCTGGTGCTCATCTGGCGCTCGACCCGCATCGTCAACTTCGCCCAGGGCTCGATGGCCGCGGCCACCACGTTCATCGCCCTCGCCCTCATCCAGGCCGGCGCCTCCTACTGGGTGGCGCTGATCGTCGCCCTCGCCTCGGGCTTCGTGCTGGGCGCGATCGTCGAGCGGGTCATCATCCGCCCCGTCGAGGGCGGCCCCGAGCTCAACGCCGTGATCGTCACCCTCGGCCTCTTCGTCGCGATCCAGGCGGGCATCGCGATCATCTTCGGCTCGTCGTTCCAGTCCTTCCCGACGCCGTTCGGGGTGCGTGGCTTCGAGGTCGGTGACACCACGATCCCGCTGACCCCGACCAGCCTGTACATCATCGGCTCGGTGCTGATCGTGATGGCGCTGCTGGTCGCGCTGTTCCGGTTCACCCGGGTGGGCCTCGCCATGCGCGCCTCGGCGTTCAGCCAGGAGGTCGCCCGGCTGCTCGGCGTCAAGGTCGGCGGCATGCTCACCCTCGGCTGGGGGCTCGCCGCCGTCGTGGGCTCGCTGTCGGGCCTGCTGATCGCCGGTGGCACGTTCGTCTGGCCGGCCTACATGGACGCGCTCATCGTGTTCGGCTTCGTCGCCGCGATCATCGGCGGCCTGGACTCGCCGGTCGGGGCGATCGTCGGTGGCCTGATCCTGGGCCTGGCGCTGAGCTACGTGAGCGGCTACGCCCCGCGCGGCAGCGCGCTGGTCAACATCTCGGCCCTGGTCATCCTGATCGTCGTGCTGCTCGTGCGACCCGGCGGCCTGTTCAGCAGCACCACGGCTCGGAGGGCATGACCATGAGCGACCTGCAGAGCCCCGCGTCCACCGGCCAGGCCGGCAAGGCCACCGACGAGCCCCCCGTCAAGGCCACCGCCGGCGGCGACGCGCCGTCGGGGCCGGCGGCGACCGGCCGCACCTTCCTGCCGCAGTCGACGCTGCTGCGGCACCTGCTCGTGCTGGCCGTGTGCGCCGTCCTGGCGGTGCTGGCCCTCGAGCTGAGCAGCCCCTATCAGAACTCACAGCTGGCGACGCTCTCCTACTACGCCATCGCCGCCGGCGGGCTCACCGTCCTGACCGGGATGAACGGGCAGATCTCCCTGGGCCACGGTGCGCTCATGGCGGCCGGCGCCTACACCACGGCGCTGTTCCTCGACGCCGAGGAGCCGCTGCCCCTGCCGGTGATCCTGCTGGCGGCCGTCGTCGTGGCCACCGCGATCGGCGCGCTCGTCGGCGTGGCGGCCGCCCGGCTGCACGGCCCCTACCTGGCCGGCGCGACGCTCGCGCTCGCGGTCGGGCTCCCCGGCCTGGCGATCTACTTCCACGACATCTTGGGTGGCGAGCAGGGCATGCGGGTGCGCGCCCCGCAGGCGCCGGAGTCGTTCGAGAGCTTCATCGACGCCGTCTCCGGCAACTCCGCGTCGAGCACGAAGTGGCTGGCCTACGTCGGTGCCATCTGCCTGCTGATCACCTACTTCTTCCTCGCCAACCTGGTGCGCAGCCGGATCGGGCGCACCTGGCGGGCGGTGCGCGACCAGGAGGTCGCCGCCGAGCTGGCCGGCATCAACCTCGGTGCCTGGCGGGTGCTGGCGTTCGTGGTCAGCGCCGCCGCGGCCGGGCTGGCCGGTGGCGTGCTGGCGATCGTCGTGCGCCTGGCCGCGCCCAGCGGCTTCACCATCGTGCTCTCGCTGGCGCTGCTCACCGCGATCGTCATCGGTGGTCTGGGCAGCCTCTTCGGCGCCCTGCTCGGCTCGGCCCTGCTGGTCTTCCTCCCGCCGTTCGTCACCAACCTCGGCGGCGACCTCGGGCTCGACCAGACCGAGGCCGCCCAGCTGGCGCCGTTCGTCTACGGCGTCGTGCTGATCGTGGTGATGATCTTCGTCCCGGCCGGCCTCGTGGGCACCATCCGGCTCCGCTGGATGACCCGGAAGGCCAAGCGGGCGATGGCCCGGGCCGGCGCCGACGACACCGGCAGCAGGCGGTGAGGGCGACCCCTTCGACGCGCCGCATCCGGCCGCTCCACCCCACCCATACTCCCGGGCACCGATGCCCGGGCCGCACCAGAGGAGAACTGTTGTCCAGATCCTCCCGTCGTCTCCTGACCGCGGTCGCCGCGGCCACCGTCGCCTCCACCCTCGCCGCCTGCGGCGGCGGTGACGAGGGCGGCGGCGGCACCAGCGCCGAGGGCGGCGAGAACGAGGCCTCCGACATCGGCGTCACCGAGACCTCGATCAAGCTCGGCGCGCACTACCCCCTCACCGGCGTGGCCGCCCCCGGCTACAGCGAGATCCCCACCGGCGTGGCGGCCTACTTCGAGTGCCTGAACCAGGAGGGCGGGGTCTACGGCCGGGATGTCGAGTTCGTCTACAAGGACGACGCGTACAACCCGACCCAGACCGCCCAGGTCACCAACGAGCTCGTCCTCGACGAAGAGATCTTCGCGATGATGAGCGGCCTGGGCACGCCCACGCACAGCGCCGTCGTGGACTTCCTCAACGACGAGGGCGTGCCCGACCTGTTCGTCTCCTCGGGCTCGCTCCTCTGGGGCGAGAACCCCGAGGAGTACCCGATGTCGTTCGGGTGGCAGACCGACTACGAGAGCGAGGGCAAGATCATCGGTGAGTACATCGCCGAGAACTTCCCCGACGCGAAGGTCGGTCTCTTCCTCCAGGACGACGACTTCGGCGAGGACGGCGAGGCCGGCATCCGCCAGTACATCGACGACCAGATCGTCGCGGCGGAGCGGTACACCCCGGGCAACACCAACGTCGGCCCGCAGATCGCAGCGCTCCAGGCCGCCGGCGCCGACTTCGTCGTCGGCTTCAACGTGCCGAGCTACACCGCGCTGTCGCAGCTGACCGCGCTGCAGCTCGGCTACGACCCGCAGTGGTTCTACTCGAACGTGGGGTCGGACCCGACGCTGGTCGGCGGTCTGCTGAACCGCTTCAGCGAGGGCAAGGTCACCGACGCCGCCCTGCTGGACGGCGCCCTGACGACCGGCTACCTGCCGACCGTGGACCAGACCGACAACCCCTGGATCCAGGAGTTCTCCCGGATCTGGGACGAGTGCGGCGGCGAGGGCGAGCTCACGAACTACCGGGTCTACGGCATGTCGCAGGCCTACACGATGGCGCAGGCGCTGCAGGCGGCCGGCCAGAACCCGACCCGCGAGGGCCTGGTCGAGGCGGTCGAGCAGGCCGGCAGCGAGTGGGAGGGCCCGGTGTTCGCGCCGTTCCGCTACTCCGAGGACAGCCACATGGGCACCAGCGGCATGAGCATCGAGCGGATCGTGGGCAACGGCTCGGAGGTCGTCCAGGAGGTGCGGACGACCGACATCGGTGACGCCCCGATCGAGGAGTTCGACCAGGAGCCGGCCACCCCGCCGGCGAACGCCATCCCGGACGAGGAGGCCGTCAACTAGGCACGGACGCTCCCACGGGAGCTGTACCACCGGCGGGCCGCCGGTCTCCTCCGGGAGACCGGCGGCCCGTCGGCGGTTCCTGCCCTTATTACTTCGAGGCCGAAGTGTGTGCGGTGTTGATCTCCGGGTAGATGTCCGCGAGAGCGCGCTCCCGCGCGCGGTCGAGGAGGGCAGCCATGGTCAGCGGGCCGGTACGCGAGGCACGGACGATCCGCCGGGCGGTCGTCACCGGAGGAGCCGGGTTCCTGGGCTCCCACCTGTGCGAGCAGCTGCTCGAGCGGGGGGTGGAGGTGGTGTGCCTCGACAACTTCCTCACCGGCTCGCCGGAGAACGTGCTGCACCTGATGGAGCACCCCGGCTTCCGGCTGGTCCGCTGCGACGTCACCGACTACGTGCACATCCCTGGCCCGGTCGACCTCGTCCTGCACTTCGCCTCGCCGGCCAGCCCCATCGACTACCTGAAGATGCCGATCGAGACCCTCAAGGTCGGCAGCCTGGGCACCCTGCACACGCTCGGCCTGGCCCACGAGAAGGGCGCTCGGTACGTGCTGGCCTCCACGTCGGAGGTCTACGGCGACCCCCTACAGCACCCGCAGACCGAGGAGTACTGGGGCAACGTCAACCCGGTCGGCCCGCGCGGGGTCTACGACGAGGCCAAGCGGTTCAGCGAGGCCATGACCACCGCCTACCGGACGTCGAAGGGCACCGACACCGGCATCGTGCGGATCTTCAACACCTACGGGCCGCGGATGCGCGCCGACGACGGCCGCGCGATCCCCGCCTTCGTGAGCCAGGCGCTGGAGGGCCGGCCGCTGACCGTCGCCGGCGACGGGTCGCAGACCCGCTCCATCTGCTACGTCGACGACACCGTCGCCGGCATCCTCGCGATGGCGTTCAGCGACCAGCCCGGGCCGGTGAACATCGGCAACCCCGACGAGCTGTCGATGCTCCGGCTGGCCGAGTGGATCGTCGAGCTGACCGGCTCCGACTCCCCCATCGACTACATCGACCTCCCGGTCGACGACCCGAAGGTCCGCCGTCCCGACACCACGCGGGCGGAGGAACTGCTGGGCTGGCGGCCGCAGGTGGCCTCCGAGGAAGGCCTGCGCCGCACCGTCGCGTGGTTCGCCGCCCAGCGGGAGAGCGTCGCGAGCCAGGCCGTCTGACGCTACGTCGCCAATCATGCGACTAGAGTCACCCCGAAGAGACGCGGGACACCTCTAACCTGGAGGAGCGGGACCGGGGGGAGCCGCCCCTGACCCGAGTCGATCTCAGAGAGCGAGCATGGGCCGCCACGCCGAAATCACTGCACGGCGCCGTCCGGTGCCCACCCTCCTCGTCGCCGTCGGCATCGCCCTGGTGCTCGCCGCCGGAGGCCTCGTCTGGTGGCTGGCCGGGAGCGGTGGGTGCGACGAGCGCGTGACCGTCGACGTCACGGTGGCCCCCGAGCTGGGCGAGCTGACCGAGCAGGTCCTGGCCGACGAGATCGTCGTCGAGGACCGCCTCTGCGTCGACACCGCCGTCGCCACCCAGCAGCCGCTGCAGACCGTCGGTGACCTCTCCGTCCTAGAGCCCGACGCGCTGCCCGACGTCTGGGTGCCCGACTCCTCGCTCTGGCGGGCCCGCGCCGCGGAAGCCCCCCTCGAGGTCGTCGGCAGCATGGGCGCCTCGCCGGTGGTCCTGGGCACCAGCAGCGATGCCGTGGCGGAGCTGGGCTGGGCCGAGGAGCCGCCCGGCTGGGGCGAGGCCCTGTCCGGCGGGCAGCCGTTGGCCGTGCCCGACCTGGCCACCAGCGCCGAGGCGCTGGCCGCCCTGACCGCCGTGTCCACCGCGCTCGGCGGGGGCGAGGAGGCGGGCAACGCCGTCGTCCAGGCCGTGCTCGCCGCGCAGCGGGGGCCGGCACTGTCCGCCGCCGACGGGCTGGCCGCCGGCCGGGACGGCGGAGCGGACGCGCCGCTGGTGCCGGTCAGCGAGCAGGAGATCTACGCGCTCAACCAGGCCGGCGAGGACTCCTCGCTGGTCGCCGTCTACCCCGAGCAGGGCAGCCCGGTGCTGGACTACCCGGTGCTCCGCGTCGGGACGCCCGAGGGCGACCAGGCCGAGGCGGTGGCCGCGGTCGTCGAGGCGCTCACCTCCGACGCCGCCCGCACCGCCGCACTGGAGGCCGGCTTCCGGGACGCCGACGGCACCGCTCCCCCCGAGGCGGAGGCCGCCGGCATCAGGGCCGCGGCACCCACGACCCTCGAGCTGGACCCGGCCGGGGTGCAGGCGCTGGTGGCACAGCTGAGCAGCCTGGCCGACCCCTCCCGCATCCTGACGGTGTTCGACGTCTCGACCTCCATGGAGGCGCCCGTCGGGGACGGCACGCGGGCGACCCTGGCCCGCGACGCGGCGAAGGCGACGCTGTCGCTGGTGCCCGGCGACTTCGCCCTCGGCCTGTGGGCGTTCGCCTACCAGCTGGACGGCGAGCAGGACTGGTCCGAGCTGGTGCCGATCCGCGAGCTGGACTCCGTCGTCGACGACACCACCCAGCGCCAGCTCCTCGACGCCCAGCTGGACACCATCCCCGACCTGCTGACCCCCGGCGGCACCGGGCTGTACGACACCACGCTGGCCGCCGTGCGGGCGGCCCGGGAGAACTACGACCCGACCGCGGTCAACAGCGTCCTGATGGTCACCGACGGCACCAACGAGGACGACGCGGAAGGCATCTCGCTGGAGAACCTGCTCATCACGCTCTCCGCCGAGGCCGACCCCGACCGGCCGGTCAAGGTCATCGGTGTCGCGCTCGGTCCGGACGCCGACATCAGCGCCCTGGAGCAGATCGCCGAGGAGACCGGCGGGGAGGCGTACTCCGCCGTCGACGAGAACGACCTGCAGACGGTGCTCTTCGACGCCCTCCGCCAGCGCGGCTGAGAGGGTGCACATTGCGATCCTCCGGATCGCACCGCGGGCTGTGACATTGCGATCCTCCGGATCGCACCGCGGCCATGAGCCGTTCCCCGGGCGCCTGGAGCCGCTGCGTCAGGCCTACGCGGACCCCTCCGGGGCCCACTCGGCCTGACCGTGCACCTGCTCCTCCACCGCCTGGATCACCTCGTCGACAGTGATCGCCGCCAGCGCCGGGTCCAGCTCGGTGCCCCAGGGATCGCCGGTGCCGTTCCCGTGCCAGAGCACCCGGTGCAGCGGCCCGTGCTCCGCGGGGCGGTGCGGAGGGCCCCACAGCAGCGGGGACACCGGGCCGAAGAGCACCACCGACGGCCGCCGGTAGGCCGTGGCCAGGTGCGCGACGCCGGTGTCCCCGCACACCACCAGGCGTGCGGCGGCGACCACGGCGGCCAGCTCCAGGGACGTCGTCCGGCCGGCCAGCACCGCGGACTCCCCCAGCCCGGCCTGCCCGGCCACCGACCGCGCCAGCTCCACCTCCGCCGGGCCGCCGGTGATCCGCACGTCGAGCCCGGCGGCGGCCAGGTACCGGGCGACGGCGGCGAACCGCTCCGCCGGCCAGCGCCGCCCGGGGAACGCCGCGCCCGGGTGGACCACCGCGACGTCGCGCACCGGCGGCGGCACGGGCGGGACGGCGAGATCGAGCTCGTCGGGGTCGGCCGCCACGCCCAGCCCCTCGGAGACCAGCCGGCACCAGCGGCGCACCTCGTGCTCGTCCGGGTACCAGGTCGGGCCGGGGTAGCCGGGGCTGGCGAAGGTGAGCAGCCGCCGCGGGTGCAGGTCGGCCACGACCACGTGCGAGGCCGGGCCCTTGCCGTGCAGGTCGACCGCGAGCTCCGGCGGCGGGCCGGCCCAGTCCAGCGGCTCGAGCTCCCGGGCGGGCAGCACCTCGTCCACCGCGTCGATCAGCTCGGCGAGGGGGCGCAGCGGCTCCGTCGTCGCCAGCACCAGGCGGTGGTCGGGCACGGCCCGCCGCACCGCGCGGATCGCCGGCACTCCGGTGAGCAGGTCGCCCAGGCCGAGCGGACGCAGCACCACCGCCGCCGGCGTGCCGCCACTCACGATGGTGATGCCGCTGCCGGCGTCACACGCGGGAGCGCTCGACCAGCGCGGTGGTCGAGTGGCCGTCCAGGTAGGGCAGCACGACCGCCTGGCCTCCCCAGGAGCGCAGCACCTCGGCCTCGGGCAGGTCGGCGCCGGCGTAGTCGCCGCCCTTGGCCCACACGTCGGGCCGCAGCCGCTCGAGCACCTGTGCGGGGGTGTCCTCGCCGAAGACGACGACCGCGTCGACGAACTCCAGCGCCTCCAGCACCCGCGCCCGGTCGGTCGCGGTGACCAGCGGCCGGGACGGGCCCTTGAGCCGGCGCACCGACTCGTCGGAGTTGATGCACACGATCAGGCAGTCACCCAGCCCGCGGGCCGCCCGCAGCGTGGCCACGTGCCCCGGGTGCAGCAGGTCGAAGCAGCCCCCGGTGGCGACGACGGTGCCGCCGGCGGCGCGCACCCGGGCGAGGACGGCGTCGGCACCCGGTTTGGCGACGACGTTCGCCTCGTCCGGCTCGGCCGCGTCCCACGCCGTCGCGCCGCCACGGGCCACGAACGCCGACGCGAAGGCCACGGCGGCGGCCACGGCCTCGCCGGTCACTGCCCCGTCGGCCAGGGCGAGCGCCGCGGCGGCGGCGAAGGAGTCGCCGGCGCCGCACGGGTCGCCGCCGGTCACCGCGACGGCGGGGACGACCATCGGCGCCCCGGAGCCGTAGGACAGCAGCGCGCCCCGGGAGCCGATCGTGACCGCGACCGCACCGACACCCCAGTGCCGGATCAGCGCCTCCGCGCGGGCGCCGACGGCCGCCAGGCCGGTGCCCTCGGCGACCACCCCGGCGGCGGCGGCCACGCGGGCGGCCTCCGCCCCGTTCGGCGTGACCAGCCGGGCGGTCGGCACCGGGTCCGCGCCCCGCGGGTGCGGGTCCCAGACGACCGGGCCGCGGGCGGCCGCCAGCGCCGTGCGCACGGCCGGATCGGCCGTGGTGCCACGGCCGTAGTCGGCGACCAGCACCGCGGCCGCGTCGCGGATCGCCGCGGCCGCCTCGGCCGGCAGGTCGCCGAGCTCCGCCACGGGCGCGCCGCTGTCGAGCCGGGCGACCGAGTGGTCGCCCACCCGCACCCGCTGCTTGACGGCGGTGCCACCCGTCGCCGGGATCTCGATCAGCCGGACCCGGCCGGCGAGCAGGGCGCGCAGCCGGCCGGCGCCCTCGTCGGTGTCCAGGGGCGCGACGAGCACCACCTCGCGGGAGCCGGCCGCCGCCGCGATCACCGCGGCCAGCGCGGCACCGCCCGGCCGCTCCCGCCGCTCGATGTCCTCCACCACCGGCACCGGCGCGTCGGGGGTCAGCCGGGACGCGGAGCCCACCAGGTCGACGTCGAGCAGCGCGTCGCCGACGACGACCAGCGGCCGGGTGGCGGCGCTCCCGCGCGCCGGACGACGGGCGGTCACTTCGCCGCCTCCAGCGAGGGGCCGGAGGGCACCCGCGGGGGCTCGGCGAGCACGGCGGCGTCGAAGGCGGCGCAGACCAGGTGCAGCGCGACCAGGTGGCACTCCTGCACGGTCGCCGTCCACGGCGAGTCGATGCACACCGCCTCGTCGGCCGCGGCGGCCAGCGGGTTCGGCGCCGGCCCGGTGACGGCCAGCACGGTGATGCCGCACTCGCGGGCTCGCCGGGCGGCGGCGACGGCGTTGGGCGAGCGACCCGACGTCGACAGCAGGATCAGCACGTCGCCGGGCCGGCCGTGGGCCTCCACCTGGCGGGCGAACAGCTCGTCGGCCGGGTAGTCGTTGGCGATCGCGGTGAGCGACGAGGTCTCCGCGGTGAGGCAGATGGCGGAGAACGGCGGCCGGTCCGCGCGGTAGCGGCCCACCAGCTCGGCGGTGAGGTGCTGGGCCTGGGCGGCGCTGCCCCCGTTGCCGGCGGCGAGCAGCCGCCCGCGGGACCCACCGCACAGCACGTCGGCCAGCAGCCGGCCCCAGCGGTCGAGCACGGGCACCTGCGCCTCGACCGAGCGCAGCGCGCTGGTCAGGGAGGCGACGTGGTCGGCGCCGGTCAGGTGCGTGCAGGTGTCGGGGGACACGACCTCGGCGGCGGTGTCCGGGGCCGCACTCATCGGTGCACCGCTCATCGGCAGGCTGGTCATCGGGCGACCTCCACGGGACGACGGCGGGTGAGCACCTGCCGGTAGACGGTTTCGGTGTCGGCCACGACCCGGGCCCAGCGGTAGCGGGCTCGGGCCCGCTTCACGCCGGCGGCGCCGTAGGCGGCGCGCCGGTCGTCGTCGGCGAGCAGCGCGGCGAGGACCGCGCCCAGCCGCTCGGGGTCCCGCGGCGGCACCAGGTCACCGGTGACGCCGTCGGCGACGGTGTCCTGCAGCCCGCCGACGGCGGTGGAGACCACCGCCCGCCCGCAGGCCATGGCCTCCAGCGGGGTGATGCCGAACGGCTCGTACCAGGGCACCGCGAGGACGACGTCGGCCGAGCGCACCCAGGCCGGCACGTCCGCGCGCGCCACCGAGCCGGCGAAGACCAGCCGGTCGGCCACCCCCGCATCGGCGGCGATGGCCCGCAGCCGGCAGACCTCCGGGTCGGTGTCGATCGCGTCCACCGCGGGGCCGCCGACGACCACCAGCTCGGCGTCCGGCACCGCACGCAGCGCCCGCACCGCGTCGTCCTGGCCCTTGCGCTCGACCAGCCGGCCCAGCACCAGCAGCCGCTTCCGGTCGCTGCGCGGGGCGACCGGCCCGCGCGGGGTGAACACCGCGGTGTCGACGCCGCAGGGCACGATCGAGACCCGGTCCCTGGGCAGACCGAGGCGGCGCAGCTCGAAGACCTCGTCGGAGCAGGTGGCCACCACGTGGCTCACGTCGCGGCACAGCCCGCGCTCGAGGTCGATCCGCTCGGCCGGGGAGGTGTCGGCATCGCCCTGGTGGCGGCGCTTGACCGAGCCGAGGGCGTGGAAGGTCTGCAGCACCGGGACGGGCGCGAGCAGGCTGGCCGAGGCCTCGACCGACGCCAGGCCGCTCATCCAGAAGTGCGCGTGCACCACGTCGGGGGGCTGCGCGGCCCACCCGTGCCGGAGCACCCGCGCGAACGCCGGCATGTGCTGCAGCAGCTCGTCCTTGGGCAGCGCCTCGGCCGGACCGGCGGGAACGTGGGCGACGTCGTACCCGTCCTCGGTGGTCACCCGGTCCGGCAGCGCGGCGTCGTCCCGGCGGGTGTGCACCGTGACCTCGTGGCCGCGGGCGGCGAGCCCGGCGGCCAGGGCCGCGACGTGCACGTTCTGGCCGCCGGCGTCCACGCCGCCGATCGCGGCGAGCGGGCTGGCGTGCTCGCTGACCAGGTCGATCCGGAGCGGGTACGTGCCCAGCTGGTCGGTCCTCATCGGGTCACCTCCTCGAGGAGCGCATCCCAGTCGCGCAGGAAGCGGTCCAGTCCGTAGCGCTCGAGGGCGGCGGCGCGGGCAGCCTTGCCGGCGATCCGCGCGGCCTCCTCGTCGTGCAGGAACTCGCGCACCGCGGCCCAGAGCCGGTCGGGGCGGGTGGAGACCACGCCGGCCTCGGCGGGCACCGCCTCGACCGCCTCGGTGGTGGCCAGCCCGACCACCGGCAGGCCCAGGTGCATCGCCTCCAGGAGCGACAGGCCCAGCGAGGTCCAGCGCACCGGGTGCACGTACACGCGGCGGCGGGCCAGCTCCGTGTGCATCGCCGCCTGCGGGGGGTCGTCGTGCAGCGCGACGCGGTCGGGGTCCAGGCCGTAGGCCTCGTGCAGGCCGGTCAGCCCCATGCCGAACACGTCGACCGGCGCGATCCGCGCGAGCCCCGGCAGCAGGTCCGCGCCGACCGTGCGGCCCCGGCGCACCGGCTCGTTGGTGACGACCGCGGCGCGGGCCAGCTCGCCGGTGTACCGATCCCCCGGGTCGACGATGCCGTGCTCGATGACCGTCGTCGGGGCGCGGCCGTTGTCGTAGAACAGCTCGTTGAAGAAGGTGACGTGCGCGATCGGGATGTCGTCCCGGTCGGCCATCGGGTGCCGGGTGTGCGGAACCGGTCCGTCACCGGGCTCGAGCCCCGGCGCGTTGTGCTCCAGGAACACCGCGGGCAGGTCGCGTCCGGGCTCGCGACCGAGCCACTCGCGGACCAGCTCGAGGTCGCGCCGGCGCTGCAGCACGACGACGTCGGGCGGGTCGGCGCGCAGCTGCTCGGGGGTCACCTCGCGGGCCGACGCGGGCCAGTCCCAGGTGCGGGCGCGGCCCAGGCCGTCGGCGTCCCGGGCCGGGGTCACCGGCAGGAGGTACTCGTGCCGCCCCTGGACGAACGCCGTCGTCCAGGAGCCGTGCACGTGCCAGACCAGGATCTTCACGTTCTCCCCTGAGAGCTGGTCGCCGCCTCTCGGGCTGCGGCAGGGATGCGGAGAACGGCCGGCTGCTGGACCGCGCTGGTGAGCTTCTCGACCGCGGCGACGACGTCCTGCGCCGTCACCGAGGTCAGGCAGGGGTGGCCGGGCACGGGGCACTCCCGGGCCCGGGTGTCGCGGCAGGGTGCGGACTGGTCGCCCAGCAGCACGCTGGGGACGCCGTACGGCGCCCAGCGGACGGCGGGCACCACCGGGGAGAACAGCGACACGACCGGCGTGCCGACGGCGGCGGCCAGGTGCGCCGGGCCGGTGTTGCCGACGACGACGGCCACGGCGCCGTCGAGCAGCGCGGCCATCTCCGGCAGCGAGGTCTCCCCACCGAGGTCCACGCCCCGGGTGCCGGCCACGGCCGCGGTCAGCGCCCGCTCCCCCGGGCCACCGGTGACCAGGACGCGGTGGCCGGCGTCGGCCAGCGCCTCGACCGCCTCGGCGCACCGCTGCGCCGGCCAGGTGCGCGCGGGCACGGACGCCCCGGGGTGCAGGACGACATAGCCGGGCTCGGTGGCGGCCGGGTGCGCGACCGGGGGCAGGGGCCGGCGCACCGCGAGCCGGCCGTCGTCACCGGCCGGCGGCTCGAACCCCGCGGCCCGGGCCAGCGAGAGCGCGCGCTCGGGCTCGGGCAGGTCGTCCTCGACGCGGTGCCGGACGTCGAGCAGCGTGCCGGGGTAGTCGACGCTGATGGCCGAGATCCGGGGCACCCCCGCGGTGCGCAGCACCAGCGCCAGGGGCAGCGGCGACTGGTGGAACGACGTGGAGATCACCGCCTCGTCGGGCGCGAGGGCCCGCACCCGGTCGGTGAGGGCGGCGAGGTCGTCGGCGTCGACCGGCGGCGGGTCCCCGAGGATCCACGGGCAGGACCAGGTCCACACCTCGTCGACCCCGGGCAGCAGCGCCGCCGCCGCGGCGCCGGCCGGGCCGGCGAGGAGGACGACCCGGTCCGCGCCGTGCGCGACGGCGCGGAGCAGCGGGCCCTGCAGCAGCACGTCGCCGGCGTTGTCGAGCCGGGCGACCAGCACGGTGCGTGGCGTCACCACTCACCCGCCAGCACGTCGCCGACCGCGGCGGTCAGCGTCGCCGCCACGCGGGGCGCGGCGTCGACCTCGGAGTTCCGCGTCACCGGTGTGGGCACCATGATCGCGGTCGCGCCGGCCGCCGCGGCGGCGTCGACGTCGGCAGCGATGTCACCGATGACCACGCAGCGCGCCGGCTCCACGCCGAGCCCGGCGCAGGCGGCGGTGACCATGCCCGGCGCGGGCTTCCGGCAGTCGCAGGCGTCGTCGGGGCCGTGCGGGCAGAACTGGACGGTGTCGAAGGGGCCGAGCAGCTCGTCGAGCCGCTTCATGCAGGCGTGCACCTGCTCGGTCGTGATCAGGCCGCGGGCGACGCCGGACTGGTTGCTCACCACGCCGACCCGCACCCCGCGGGCGCGCAGCGCGTCGAGCGCCTCCTTCGCGCCGTCGACCGGGCGCACCCAGTCGGGGTCGCCGTTGTAGGGGAAGTCGTGCACCAGGGTGCCGTCGCGGTCGAAGAGCACGAGATCGGGCAGCCCCCGCCAGCGGCGGACGCCCACGTGCTGCACCACTCCGCGCAGCCAGTGCCAGGTGGCCAGCGGCGGGATGAGCGCACTGGTGGCGAGCATGGTCGTGACCTCGGCGCGGTCGCGCGGGCCGGGCGCGATCCGCCGCCAGGCGAACTCGGCGGTGCCTGCCGCCCAGGTGGCGGCCGCGAGCGCCGCGGCCCCCGGTCGGCGGGCGAGGGCCAGGCCGAGGGCGGCCAGCGCCGCGGCGGTGACGGCGGTGTGCTGCGGCCGGCGGCCGAGCGGGGCGGCGGCGCGGTGCGGCGCCCGCCAGTCGGGGCCGTGCAGCCGCCGCATGAGGACGTCGTCGGCGTTGCCGGCCTGCACCCGGACGCTGGTCCAGCGGCCGGTGGGGCGCACCGGGTGGGTGATCCAGCGCTCGCCGCGGACCAGCCGGGCGCCGGTGTCCATGATCCGCAGCGCGAGGTCGGAGTCCTCGCGGAAGGCGCGCGGGAAGCGCTCGTCGAAGCCGCCGACCGCGGCCAGCGCGCTGCGGCGGTAGGCGAGGTCGGCGGTGATCCAGCTGGAGGTGGCCAGCCCCGCGGTGCCGCGTTCCCAGTCGGTGGGCCGCCGGTCCTCGGGCAGCGGCACCCGCACCCGGCCCTGGCTGCCGGCGACGTCCGGGCCGAGGTCGGCGAGGTCCTGCTCCAGCCGCTCGTACCAGTCGGGGTCGGGAACCACGTCGTCGTCGAGGAAGGCGATCCACTCGGTGCGGGCGGTGCGCCAGCCCAGGTTGCGGGCGCGCGCGGGCCCGCCGCCGCCGGTGCGCACCACGCGGACCGGGGGCAGGCCGGGACGGTCGGGGCGCAGCGGCTCACCCGTGGGCCGGTCGTCGACGAGGACCAGCTCGGCGGGGCGCGGGCCCGGGGCCGCGGCGAGCGCGTCGAGCAGGACGTCGAGCGAGGGACGCCCGATCGTCGGCACCACGACGGAGCACTGCGCGAGCATGATCACCGTCCTGCCCGTTCTCCTGCGGCCGAAACACTACGGGCTTGAAGTGTCCGGCGTCGCAGTCGATGGACGTGCCGGGAACGGCCGCCGGGCTGCGCGCGCCCGGGTCCCGGTCCATCGATGGGAGCCGCGACCGGGTGGAGGGCATGCGTGGCAGGTCGGTCTCTGCCCACTGCTGTGGGCAGCGACCGACGCTCGCCGGAGAACGTCAGCGGCCGGACGAGTTCAGCGGCCGAAGGAGGTCAGGCGTCGGCCGGCACCAGGACGGCGACGTCGTCGGCGAAGGTCAGCGGCGCGCCGGTGCGCCGCTGCAGCTCCTCCCGGTCGAGCCCGGCCACCATGTCCACCACCACGAACCCGTCCGGCCCGACGTCGATGACCGCGAGCTCGGTGTAGATCCGGTGCACCACGCGGGCGGCGGTGAGCGGGTAGGTGCACTCCGGCAGCAGCTTGTGCCGGCCGTCCGGGGTGGTGTGCATCATCAGCACCAGCACCCGCTTGGCCCCGACGGCGAGGTCCATGGCGCCCCCGACGGCCGGCGGCAGGTTCGAGTCGTCGGTGGCCCAGTTCGCGAGGTCGCCCTGCTGCGACACCTGGAAGGCGCCCAGCACGGTGACGTCGATGTGTCCGCCGCGCATCATCATGAACGAGTCGGTGTGGTGGAAGTACGAGCCGCCGGTGAGCAGCGTGACCGGCTGCTTCCCCGCGTTGATCAGCTCCCAGTCCACCTCGTCGGGTGCCGGCGCCGGGCCCATGCCGAGGATGCCGTTCTCGCTGTGGAAGATGATCTCCTTGTCGGCGGCGACGACGTCGCCGACCAGCGTGGGCATGCCGATGCCGAGGTTCACGTAGGCGCCGTCGGGGATGTCCCGTGCCACCCGGGCGGCCATCTGGGTGTGCGACAGCTGAGGACCGCTCACTCCGCCACCTCCACGACGCGGTCGACGAAGATGCCCGGGGTCACGACCGCCTCGGGGTCGAGGTCGCCCAGCTCCACGAACCCGCGCACCTGCACGACGGTGGTCGTGGCGGCGGTGGCCATGGTCGGGCCGAAGTTCCGGGCCGCCTTGTTGTAGACCAGGTTGCCCCAGCGGTCGGCGTGCAGCGCCTTGACCAGGGCCATGTCCCCGCCGAGGGGTTCCTCGAAGACGTGCCGCCGTCCGGCGATCATCCGCACCTCCTTGCCGCGGGAGAGCAGCGAGTCGGCGCCGGCGGGGGTGAAGAAGCCACCCAGCCCGGCCCCGGCCGCCCGCATGCGCTCGCTCAGCGTGCCCTGGGGGACGAGCTCGAGCTCGATGTTGCCGGCCCGGTAGAACTCCTCGAACCAGATCGACCCGGCCGACCGCGGGTACGAGCAGATGATCTTCCGGACCCGGTGCTCCCGGATGAGCGCGGCGACGTCGGTCTCACCGGCGCCGGCGTTGTTGGTGACGATGGTCAGGTCGCGCGCGCCCTGCTCGAGGACGGCGTGCACCAGCTCCACCGGGACGCCGGCCGCGCCGAAGCCGCCGACCAGGACGGTCGAGCCGTCCGCCAGCCCCTCGACCGCCTCGGCGAGGGACGCCACCCGCTTGTCGATCACTGCGCCTCCGGACGTCGTCCCGCCGCCGCGCGGGCAGCCGCTCGCGACGGTGTCCGCCGCGTCCGGTCAGCCACGGTCGGGCCCCTCGCCCCTCCCGTGCGCCGTCGACCCGGAGGCCCCGGTGCCGTCGCGCGGTGCGGACCCGGTGCCGTCCTGGGGCGCCGTGGAGACCGCGCCGCCCACCGGCGCCGCCGACTCGGCCCCGGGCGATCCCTCGGGCTCCGCGGTCATCCCGGCGGCCGCGAGGTCCTCATCGCCCGGCGTGGCCGGGCGGCTGCGCCCGCGACGCTTACGGATGCCCGACACCACGCTGATGAGGATCACCAGCGCCATGAGGGCGAAGATGGTCCCGGACATGGGCCGGGTGAAGAAGGTCGAGAACTCGCCGCCGGAGAGCAGCATCGATCGGCGGAAATTGGTCTCGAGGATCGAGCCGAGGACGAAGGCGAGCACCAGCGGGCCCGGCTCGAACCCGGTCTTCTTCATCAGCCAGCCGATGACGCCGAAGATCAGCACGACCCACATGTCGAACGAGTCGTTGTTGACCGAGAAGACGCCGGCCATCGTGACCATCAGCGCGAAGGCGGCGAGGATCCCGGACCGCACCCGCAGGAGCTGCACGAACACCCCGACCAGCGGGATGTTCAGCGCCAGCAGCATCAGGTTGCCGATGTACATCGAGGCGATGACGCCCCAGAAGATCTCGGGCTCCTGGGAGATCAGCTGCGGGCCCGGGGTGATGCCCTGGACCAGCAGTGCGCCGAAGATCAGCGCCAGCACCACGTTCGCCGGGATGCCGAGGGTGAGCAGCGGGATGAACGCCGAGGTCGACGAGGCGTTGTTCGCCGTCTCGGGCCCGGCGACGCCCTCGATGGCGCCCTTGCCGAACCGGGTCGGGTCCTTCGCCCGCCGCTTCTCCGTCGCGTAGGAGGCCAGCGAGGAGATGACCCCACCGCCACCGGGCAGCACGCCGATGAAGAAGCCCATCACCGAGCCGCGTGCGATGGCGCCCGAGGAGTCGCGGAAGTCCTTGCGGCTCGGCCAGATGTTCTTCAGCTTGGTCTTGACCGCCTGGGCCTTCTCGGTCTTCTCGACGTTGTAGAGGATCTCGCCGACGCCGAACAGCCCCATGGCCACCGCGACGAAGTCGAACCCGTCGAACAGCGCGATCTGCCCGAAGGTGAACCGGGTGGTCCCGGTGATGTCGTCCTGGCCGACGGTGGCCAGGAACAGGCCCAGGGCCGCCATGCAGAGGCTCTTCACCGGGTGCCGGGTGCCCAGGTAGGTCACCAGCAGGATGCCGAGAGCGGTGAGCGCCACGTACTCCTGGGAGCCGAACTCGACGGCCAGGTCGGCCAGCGGCGGCGCCAGCAGGGTCAGCCCGATCACGGCGACGGTGCCGCCGATGAACGAGCCCACCGCGGCGATACCCAGGGCCGGGCCGGCCCGGCCCTGCTTGGCCATCTGGTAGCCGTCGAAGGTGGTGACCACCGACGCGGCCTCGCCGGGCAACTGCAGCAGCACCGAGGTGATCGTGCCGCCGTACATCGACCCGTAGTAGATGCCGGCCAGCAGGATGACCGCGGTGACCGGCTCGATCGAGTAGGTCAGCGGCAGCAGCAGGGCGATCGTCGCCGTCGGGCCCAGCCCGGGGAGGACGCCGATGACGGTGCCGATGAGCACGCCGATGAAGACGTAGAGCAGGTTGGTCGGGTCGAGGGCGACACCGAAGCCCTGACCGATCCCGTCGAGGATGCCCACGTCAGCGCCCCGTTCCCGCGAAGAGGATGCCGTCGGGGAACGGCACGGCCAGCGCCACCTCGAACAGCACGTAGAACAACAGTGCCCCACCGACCGCCAGCGGGACCGCCAGGCGCCACGGCTCCTTGGCGAACAGCCGCAGCCAGAACAACAGCATGAGCATGGCCGGGACGACGAAGCCGATGATCTCGAACAGCACGATGAAGACCGCGAGACCCGCCAGCCCGCCCACGATGCCCAGGGCGCTCCGGGTCCACGGCTCGTAGTCGGCCGGGTCGTCGATGAACAGCAGCAGGACCGCGGTCAGGGTCAACAGGCAGGCGACCAGGAACGGCCAGAGCCCCGAGCCGGGGGCGCTCAGCTCACCGAGCCCGAGCTCGTACGAGCCGTACATCGCGGCGAGGCCGAGCACCAGCATGACCGCGGGGGCCAGCCGGTACAGGTGCTTGGACATCGGACCCTCTCAGGACGAGGCGGGACGGGGAGGACCGGCGTCGTGGGCCCGGCCGCTTCCGGCCGGGCCCACGACGGGGCTCACTCCTGGAGGATCGGACCGTACGCCTCGACGATCTCGTCGATGCGCTGGGCGAACGCCTCGGAGCCGATGAACTCGTCGGGCACGTAGTCCTCGCCGAGCTGCTCGCGGACGGCGTCCTTCTGCAGGCAGGTGTCGACGGTCTCCTCGAGCGTGGAGACGACGTTGTCCGGCACGCCGGCCGGGGCGGCCAGACCGAAGACCGAGACGCTGCTGGTCAGCTCCTCGAAGCCGGACTCGGCCAGCGTCGGGGCGTCGATGTAGTCGACCGGCTCGGCCGGGCTGACCGCGAGCGGCACGAAGCTGCCGGCCTCGATGTTGGTCAGCACGTCCTGCGAGGAGTTGATGAAGATGGCGTCGACGTTGCCACCGAGGATCGCCGTCGTCATCTCGGCGTTGCCGGTGAAGGGCACCGCGGTGACCTCGACGTCGTACTCCTCGGCCAGCCGCCGCAGCTCCATCGCCTGGGAGGTGGTGGTGCCGGGGACGCCCACGTTCAGCTCACCCGGGTTCTCCTCGGCGTAGGAGAAGAACTCCTCTGCGCTGGCGAACTGCGAGTCCTCGCCGACGATGAGCGCCGACGGGATCTGGGTGACCGCGGCGATCGGGACGTAGTCCTCGTTGGTGTAGCCGACGTCGTCCTGCAGCGGATTGGTCGCCGAGGCGGGGACCGCGATCAGCGAGAGGCTGTAGCCGTCGTTCCCGCCGGCGAGCATGGCCTGCATGCCGACCGAGCCGGACGCGCCCTCGCGGTTCTCCACCACGACGGTCTGGCCGAGCTCCTCCTCGATGCAGGTGCCGATGGTGCGCGCCGCGAGGTCGGTGGGCCCGCCGGCGGCGTAGGGGACGATGAGGCTGATGTCCTCGGTGGGGTACTCGGCGGCGGCCTCGCCGCCCTCGCCCCCGGCCTCGGTGTCGGTCGCGTCGTCGCCGCAGGCGGCGAGGACGAGGACGGATGCCGCCAGGATGGCGGGCGCGGTGGCGCGGAAACGTCGCATGGTTCCTCCGGGGTGGTGCGGATCGGTACGGATCGGGCGCAGGTCAGCCGAGGATCGGCTCGTACGCCTGCTGGGTGTCGTCGAGGACCGAGCCGAGCTCGTCGGCGCCGGCGAACTCCTCGCGCACGTACTGCTCGCCGATCGTCTGGCGGACCTCGTCCTGGCCCAGGCAGGTCTGCAGGGTGTCCTCGAGCGTCGTGACGACCTCGTCGGGCAGCCCGGCGGGGCCGGCCAGGCCGAAGGTGGAGCCGGACAGGGTCAGGCTCTCGTAGCCCAGCTCGGCGAAGGTCGGGGTGTCGGGCAGCCAGGACAGCCGCTCCTCCGACGAGGCGACCAGCGGCTGGAAGGCGCCGGCGTCGATGTTCTCCACGACGTCGGCGGAGGCATTGATGAGGACGGCGTCGACGTTGCCGCCGAGGATCGCCGTGGTCATCTCCGCGTTGCCGTTGAACGGCACGGCGGTGACCTGGACGTCGTACTCGTCGGCGAGCCGCTGCAGCTCGATCCCCTGCGGGGTGGAGGCGCCGGGCACGCCGACGGTGAGCGTGCCGGGCTCGGCCTCGGCGGCCTCGAAGAAGTCCTCGGCGGAGGTGAACCGCGAGCCCTCCCCGACCGCGAGGACCGACGGCACCTCGGACATGACGCCGATCGGGGTGAAGTCGTCCTTGGTGTAGTCGAGGTCGTTGGCCAGCGGGGTGAGGACGGTGGTGCCGGCCGTGACCAGCGACAGGGTGTACCCGTCGGGCTCGGCGCCGGCCAGCTCCGTCATGGCGAGGGCCCCCGAACCGCCCTCCATGTTCTCGACCACGACCGGCTGGCCGAGCTCCTCCTCGATGCAGGCGCCGACGGTGCGGGTGGTCAGGTCGGTGGGGCCACCGGCGCCGTAGGGCACCAGCATCCGGATGTCCTCGGTCGGGTAGGACGCCGCGGCCTCCTCGGAGGTGCCCGCCTCGTCGTCGCCGCCGCACGCGGCGAGCAGACCCAGCAGGAGGACGCTGCCGAGGGCAGATGGAGTGCGCATGTGGTTCCCCCAGGAGGTCGGCCGGCGGCGAACGCAGAGGTCAACGGTGACCCGGCCCACGGTCATGTAAGCACAGCACGCGGGCCGCCGACCGGCCGGTCGGCAACGATCCGGACTCGATCAGGAGCCCGGCAGGACGACGTCGATCAGGTGCGGACCGGGCTCGGCCAGCGCCCTCCGGAACTGGTCGGCGAGCTCCTCCGCGGTCCGTGCGCGGGTCGCCGGGACGCCCATGCCGGACGCCATCGCGGCGAAGTCCAGCTCGGGCCGCCCGAGCTCCAGCAGGTCCCTCGACCGGGGGCCGGACGCGGCCGCGCCGACGTTGGCCAGCTCGCCCTCCAGGATCCGGTAGGAGCGGTTGCTGAACACCAGCGTGGTGACGTCGAGCTGCTCGCGGGCCTGGGTCCACAGCGCGCTGATGGTGTACATGGCGCTGCCGTCGCCCTCGAGGCAGACGACCGGGCGGTCCGGGCAGGCCACCGCGGCCCCGGTCGCCACCGGCAGGCCCTGCCCGATCGCGCCTCCGGTGAGGGTGAGCCAGTCGTGCGCCGGGGCGCCGGCGGTCGGGCCGGGCAGCTGGCGGGTGGAGGTCACCCCCTCGTCGACCACGATCGCGCCCTCGGGCAGCAGCGCGCCCAGCAGCCGGCCGATCGCGTCGAGGGTCAGCTCGCCGGTGGGCAGCTCCGGCCGGGCGGCGGCCTGCAGGGGAGCCTCCGCCGGGGCGCCGACGAGCTCGGCGAGCTGCTCCAGCGCGGCGGGCAGGTCGTCGGCGACCGTCCCCAGCTCGTGCACCTCGCAGCCCTCGGGCACCAGGCTGCTGGGCTGGTCGGGGTAGGCGAAGAACGACACCGGCGCCTGCGCGCCGACCAGCACGAGGTGCCGTACGCCGGCCAGCCGCCGGGCGGCCTGGTCGGCGGCGCGGGGCAGCCGCTCGACGGCCGGCCGGCCCGCGCCGCGCTCGAGCCGGGCGGGGAAGGTCTCGCAGTACAGCGGCGCCCCGATGGCGGCGGCCACCCGGGCGGCGGCGACCAGGCCCCGGGTGCGGGTGGCCCCCGCGCCGACGAGCAGCGCGCACGGCTCCCCGGAGGTGAGGACGGCGGCGATCGCGGCGACGGCGTCCGCGGGCACGGCGGCCGGGGCCTCGACCGGCCGCGGTGCGGCGACCGCGGCGCCGACCGACCAGGAGGTGTCGGCGGGCAGGATCAGCGTGGCGATCCGGCCGGGGGACGTGCGGGCCGCCGCGACGGCGTCCGCGGCGTCGGCACCCACGTCGGCGGCGCCGGCCGACCGCCGCAGCCAGCCGGACACCGTGCCGGCGAGGGCGTCGATGTCGGACTCCAGGGGCGAGTCGTAGGCCTTGTGGTAGCCGGCGTGGTCGCCCACCACCGTGACCACCGGCGTCCGGGCGCGCCGGGCGTTGTGCAGGTTGGCCAGCCCGTTGGCCAGCCCCGGGCCCAGGTGCAGCAGGACCGAGGCCGGGCGGTCGGTCATCCGCCCGTAGCCGTCGGCGGCGCCGGTGGCCACGCCCTCGAACAGGCAGAGCACGCCGCGCATCTCCGGCACGTGGTCGAGCGCGGCGACGAAGTGCATCTCCGACGTGCCGGGGTTGCTGAAGCAGACGTCGACCCCGCCGTCCACCAGCGTGCGGATGAGGGCCTGGGCACCGTTCACGTCTGACACGCAGGGACCGTAACGCGGGCCGCACCGCGCGGCCCGGCGGTGTCAGTGCCGGCTACGGGTGGCGGCGGAGACCCGGGCCAGGGCGTCGGTGACGACGGCGGCGTCGTCGCCGAGCAGGGTGAGCAGGTGCGCCACGAGCTCGTCGTGGGTCTCCCGGGCCGCCGTCACCCGCTCGAGGCCGGCCGGGGTGAGCCGGGCGTGCAGCAGCCGCCGGTCCCCCGCGCCGCGCTCCCGCAGCACCAGCCCCTGGGCCACCAGGCGGTTGATCGTGCTGGTGACCCCGGGCCGCGAGAGCCCGACGGCCTCGGCGACCTCGCCCATGGAGGCCCGCTGGCCGGGGGCGTCGGCGATCCGGCGGAGGGCCTCGAACCCGGTGAGGGAGAGGTCGTGGTGGCGGTGGAGCGCCGAGTCGACCCGGCGGGTGATGCGGTCGTGCACCTGGACGATGCGCAACCACGTCTCCGCGGGCCGGGGAGCGACTCCGGGAAGAGCGGCGGCGTCCCGGGGGACACCGCGCGCGAGCGCGTCCTCGGACAGTGGCACCCGGTCATCGTCCCCGGATCAGGGGCCGGTGAAACCGCTCAGCCGGTGCGGATCGGCGTGCCGTCGCGGCGGCCGCCGTGCTGCTGCGTCACGACCGAGACCAGGCCCGCGACGGTGGCCAGCAGCGCGGCCGCGGCGGCGATCAGCGAGGCGAGCGCGAAGCCGCCGCTCGGGGTCCCGATCGGGCCGGAGGCGGCGGCGACCTGGAGGCCCACCCCGGTGCTCACCGCGGAGTCCGCGCCCACGAGGTCGAGTGTCGCCGGGCCGGAGGCCAGACGCTCGGGGATGCGGACCTCGACGCGCACCGCGCCCTCGCCGTCGGCCGTGGCGCTGGCCAGCACCGCGTCGCTGCCGCGCAGGACGACGTCGACCCGTTCCCCGGGGATGAAGCCGGCCCCGCGGAGGGTGACCGTGCCGCCCGCGCGGACCTGGGCCGCGAGCTCACCGGCCCGGGTCATCGGGATGCCCACCGGCTCCCCCGTCCGGGACGACGTCGACCCCGTGCTCGTGGGAGCCGTGCCGCCGGCGCCGGCGGGCGTCGTCGTCGGGGTGCCACCGGGCGCGGTGCCCGGCGTCGTGCCCGGCAGGGTGCCGGGCACGGGGGCCGGCGTGCCCGAGGGGGCGGCGCGGGTGCCCGTGGACGGCGACGAGCCCGGGGCGGTCGGCTCGATGGTCGCGGTGGGCGGGGCGGGCGGGGGCGGCGGAGGGGAGAGCGCGAGCTCGCAGTCCTCGACCGTCGGCCGGGTGAGCGTGTAGTCCGCGAGCTCGTCGACGTAGGCGACGCCGGATCCGTCCTGCGCGGTGAACTCCAGCCACGGATCGATGGTCTCGCCGGGCGCGACGTCGGCGGTGCGGAGCACGGCGCTCCCCCGCGCCACGAGGACGGCGTCGTCCTCGCCCGCCGGCCGGCGGGTGGTGGCCAGGCGCACGGTGTAGGGGACGGTGCCGGCGGCGACCTCGACCACGATCCCACCGGGGTGGCAGCTGGGGCCGTGGGTGACCCGGGCGTCGGGCCGCGTCGGGTCGTCGACGGCCCGCGCCGGCACGGCCGCTGCGACGGCGGCGGCGAGGAACAGGGCCAGGAGACCGGCCACGGCACCGGCGGATCGGGCGCTCCGTGCCCCGCGCTCCGACGTCGTCCACGTCGGCGCGGCGGTCCGCTCCCACCTGCTGGTCAGCCCGAGCTCCCTTTTCGATGCGCCTGAGTTCCAGATGATGCAGGATGTGACGCTTCGTTGCTACCCCGTTACGAGCGTGTCGCGCGTGTCGTGCGGCGTGTCGCGGATTCGTTCGCCGCCCGGCCGGTCGGCCGTCACCGGGCCGTCACCTAGCCCCCGGCCGCCCCGTCCCTGGAGGTGAGAGCGGGGTCACTACGGTGACCGCGTGGACGAGGTGGGCGTGGGCCGACGACGGCAGAACGAGGTCTACCGGGCGGGGGTCTTCGGGCGCTCCCCCCGCGTGCCGGTGGGCATCCGGCGGTTGCAGGAGCGCGCGAAGCGGGTCCTCGACGCCCGCGCCTACGCCTACGTGGCCGGCGGCGCCGGCGACGAGGTCACGCAGCGGGCCAACCGCGCCGCGTTCGACCGGTGGGCCGTCGTCCCCCGCGTGCTGCGCGACGCGAGCGCCCGCGACACGTCGGTCGAGCTGTTCGGCCGCCGGCTGCCCGCGCCGGTGCTGCTCGGTCCGGTCGGCGCGCTGGAGCTGGTGCACCCCGAGGCCGACGCCGCCGTCGCCCGCGCGGCCGCCGCCACCGGCGTCCCCATGGTTTTCTCCAACCAGGCCTCGGTCCCGATGGAGGAGTGCGCGGCGGCGATGGGCGGCTCGCCGCGGTGGTTCCAGCTGTACTGGTCGACCTCCGACGAGCTGGTCGAGAGCCTGATCGGGCGGGCGGAGGCCGCGGGGTGCGAAGCGCTCGTCGTCACCCTCGACACCACGATGCTCGGCTGGCGGCCGCGCGACCTGGACCTCGGCCACCTGCCCTTCGCGCTGGGCAAGGGCATCGCGCAGTACACCTCCGACCCGGTGTTCCGCCGGCTGGTGGAGGAGCGGGCGGCCGCTACGACCTCCCCACCCACCCCCGCTCCGCCACAGCCCCGCCCCACCCCGGCGGCGGTCAGGGCGCTGGTGACGATGGCCCGGGCGTGGCCCGGCTCGTTCCGCGACAACCTGCGCTCGCCGCTGCCCCGGGCCGCCGTCGAGACGTTCCTGTCCATCTACTCCCGGCCCTCGATCAGCTGGACCGATCTGGCCTGGCTGCGCTCGCGCACGAAGCTGCCGATCCTGCTGAAGGGCGTGCTGCACCCCGACGACGCCCGGCGGGCCCTGGACGAGGGCATGGACGGCGTCGTGGTCAGCACCCACGGCGGCCGGCAGGTGGACCGCTCGATCGCCGCGCTCGACGCGCTGCCCGACGTGGTCGCGGCGGTCGGTGACCGCGCGCCGGTGCTGCTCGACAGCGGGATCCGCTCCGGCGCGGACGTCTTCACCGCGGTGGCGCTGGGTGCCCGGGCGGTGCTGCTGGGCCGCCCCTTCGCCTGGGGGCTGGCCCTGGCCGGCGAGGAGGGGGTGCGCCAGGTGATCGGCGACGTCGTCGGCGAGTTCGACCTGACCCTCGGGCTGACCGGGCACACCGCGGTCGACCAGCTGAGCCCGGAGATCCTGCGCCGCGTCGCCTAGGACGTCCCGCACCGGCACGTCCGGGTCGACCTGGGGCTTTCCGCGCCGAGGTCCGATGGAGGGTCCGACGCCGCCCGGGACACCCCGGGCAGGGGTTGACGGTCGGGTGTGGCGGGGGTCACAGTGGTGTCCGGGCGGGGGTAGCCGGCAACGAGTGGCTACCCACTGCTGGGTAGACCGACCAACGCGGCCAGACCGTCAGGACCGGCCCCCCGCCCCCCACTCCTCCACCCCGTCGCGGACCCGTGCGGCTATGCCGTCGGCGGCGGGGGTTCCGTCGTGCCCTGGGTCGGCGGCTCGGTGGTGGGGTCCACCGGCGGCGGAGGCGTCGCCGGAGGCGGCTCCGTCGGTGGCGGAGGCGTCGCGGGCGGCGGAGGCTCCGTGGGTGGCGGCGGCTCCGTGGGCGGGGGCGGCGGCGTCGTCGGCGGCGGGGGCGTCGCCGGAGCCGGGGGCTCCGTCGGTGGCGGCGGCGGTTCGGGGGCCGGCGGAGGAGGCGGCTCGGGGGCCGGCGGCGGCGGCTCGGGCGTCGGCTCGGGGGCCGGCGGCGGCGGCGGCGGCGGCGGCGGCGGCGGCGGCGGCGGCGGCGGCGGCGGCGGCGGAGGCGGGTTCCACCGGGCACCGTTGCTCGTGAGGACGGTGATCGCCTGGCCGGCCTGCACGACCGCGCCCGGCGCCGGGTCGACCGCGACGACGGTGCCCGGCGGCCGGCTGCTGTCGACGCGGACGATCGTGGCCCCGAGGTCGCGGGCCCCGAGGATCCCGCGGCAGCGGTCGGCGGAGCCGCCCGCGCAGCCGCCGGGCACGGTGGCCCGCGTGCCGTCGACGAACCGGGCGTCGGCCGGCGGGAACGGCACGGCCGGCCGGTTGCTCAGGATCGGCTGCATCGCGTCGTGCCAGATCTGCGCGGCCTTGCCGCCGCCGAAGCCGCCGACGTCCTGGTTGGCCACCGGGTCGTAGACCATCACGCTGGCCGCGAGCTGCGGGGTGTAGCCGACGAACGCGATCGAGTAGTTGTTCTGCGTGGTGCCGGTCTTGCCGGCGATCTGGTGGCCGGGCACGTGGGCGCGCCGGCCCGTCTGGCCGGAGTGGCCCGGCTCGACGTCCTTGAGCAGGGCCTGGCTCAGGGTGTTCGCCAGGGCCGGGTCGACGACGCCGGCCTCGCACTGCGGCCCACCGAGCGGCTGGCCGTCCTCGCCGAGCAGCGGCTCCCCGTTGCGGTCGAGCACGTGGATGATCGGCGACGGCGCGCACCGGGTGCCGCCGGCCGCCAGCGTCGCGAAGGCGTTGGCGAGGTGCAGCGGGCTGGTGGCCTCGGGGCCGAAGGTGAACGAGCCGCGGTTCTCCGCGATGATCCCGTCGGCGATCGGGTCCAGCGAGGCCAGCCCCAGCCGCTGGGCCATGCGCACCGGGGCCTCGACGCTGCCCAGCTGGTCCTCGAGCGCCAGGAAGTAGGTGTTGGAGGACATGTAGAGCGCCCGCTCCATGTCCAGGGTGCGGGGGTAGCGGCCGGCGTTCTCGACGTCGTAGGGGCCGTCGCCGTCCCGGTAGACCGTCGACTCGTACGGGTCGGACGTGGTGATCCGGTGGTCCAGCCCGAAGCCCTGCTCCATCGCGGCCGCGGCGGTGAACACCTTGTACACGGAGCCGGCGCCCTGACCGGGGACGACGTTGAGGCCGACGGTCGTGTACGTCGGGTCGCCGGGGACGGCGCCGAAGTTGCGGTTGACCGACATGGCGAGCACCCGGCCGGTCCCCGGCTCGACGGCGGTGTAGATGCCGGCGCGCGGGTCCTCGACGGCGAGGGTCTGCCGCACCGCGGCGTCGCCGGCGCGCTGCATGGGCGGGTCGAGCGTCGTCCGGATCGTGAGCCCGCCGGTCTCCAGCTCGGTCTGGTCGAGCCCGAGGACCCCGGTGAGGTGGTCGAGCGCGTAGTCGCAGAAGAAGGCGCCGATGAGGGCCTCCCGGCAGCCGCGCGGCGGCCCCGCCCCGGGGGTGACGGTGACGGGGGTGGCCCGGGCCTCGTCGACCGCCGCCTGGTCCACCATGCCGAGCTCGGCCATCCGGGCCAGGACGACGTCGCGCCGCTCGGTGGCGAGCTCCGGGGCGGTGAACGGGTCGTACCGGGTAGGGCTCTGCACGAGGCCGGCCAGCGTGGCGGCCTGCGCGAGGGTCAGCGCGTCCGGCGTCGTCCCGAAGTACGTGTCGGCCGCGGCGGCCACCCCGTAGGCGCCGGCGCCGAAGTAGACCCGGTTGAGGTAGCGGGTGAGGATCTCGTCCTTGCTGTACTGCTGCTCCAGGGCCAGGGCCAGCTGGGCCTCGCGCAGCTTGCGGCCGACGCTCTCCTCGGTCGCCGCCTCGCGCGCGTCGGGGTCCACCGCGGACTGCAGCCGGATCTGCTTGACCAGCTGCTGGGTGAGGGTCGACCCGCCCTCGACGACCTCCCCCGCGGTCAGGTTGCGGAGCAGCGCCCGGGCCAGGCCCTTGCCGTCGACCCCGCCGTGCTCGAAGAAGCGGCTGTCCTCGATGGCGACGAGCGCGTCCTTCATGACCGGGGCGATGGCCTCGCCGGGCACGACGGTGCGGTTGCGGCGGTACAGCTCGGCGATCAGCGAGCCGTCAGCGGCCAGGACGCGGGTGTTGCCCGGCGGCGTCCGGTCCAGCAGGTCGGCGCTGACCGGCCGCAGCAGGTCGGTACCGGTGCGGGTAGCTAGGGAGGCGCCCCCCACGACCGGCAGGGCCAGCGCCGCGACCAGTGCGCCGGCGACCACCACGGCCAGCGCGAGCGACAGCAGCACGGTCCCGCGGTGGACCCGCCGGCGCGGCGCCTCCTCGACCCCCGGGAGCGGCAGGCCGTCGATGGCGGGACGGGGCGACACGGAACTCCTCGCGCAGGCGGCAACGACAGGGCCCGCCTGGGCCGGCCCGCCTCCTCGATACCCCCGCGTCGCGGACCCGCCACCGCTCGGCGGGTTCTGTCACGTGATCGCAAAGTGGTCAGCGGTGGTAGGTCACCGTCGTCCGCCCCGTCGAGGCGCGCCACATGATCTGGCCGCCCTGGAACTGCTGGACGACGAACGACGAGGAACCGAGCTCGCCGCCGACCGGGTAGCCCAGCCGCCCCGCCTCCCAGCCCTGCGCGGCCCATGCGTCGCCGATCACGCCGCGGACGCTGTGCGCGCCGGTGGCCGGCGTCCAGTAGATGCGCCCGCCCTGGAACAGCTGGCCGCACCCACCCTGGCGCAGCCCGCAGATGTGGTCGCTGGTCGGGTAGCCCAGCGAGCCGGCCTCGTAGCCCTGGGCGGCCCACCGGTCGCGGATCGCGCCGCCGATGACGTGACTCCCGGTCGCCGCGGTGAGGTAGATGCTGCCGCCCTGGAACACCTGCCCGCACCCGCCGCCCCGCAGCCCGCACACCTCGCTCATCAGCGGGTAGCCCAGCACGCCGACCTCCGAGCCCCAGGCCGCCCAGGTGTCACCCAGCCAGCCGCGGACGACGTGGGCTCCGGTGGCGGGGGTCCAGTAGATCTTCCCTCCGGCGAACCGCTGCCCGACGCCGCCCCGCAGGGTGATCGGGTCCGAGCTCGGGTAGCCGAGCACGCCGTTCTCGTAGCCGGTGCGCCCCCACGTCGCCCGGATCGCTCCGCCGATGGCATGCGCACCGGTGCGCTCGGACCAGTAGACGGCGCCGCCCTGGAACACCTGCCCCGATCCACCCCGCAGCTCGATGTCGTCGGAGACGGGGTAGCCGAGGACGCCCGTCTCGTACCCCAGCCGTCCCCACGCCTCCAGCACCGGCGCCCAGACGCCGTGCGACGAGGTGGCCGGGCTCCAGTAGACGGCCCCGCCCTCGAACTGCTGACTGGTGCCGCCGCGCCGCTGGACCAGGTCGGAGGTGGGGTAGCCCAACCACCCATCCTCCAGGCCGGTGGCCGACCACGCGTCCTCGACCACCTGGCCGACGACCGTGCCCCAGGTCCCGTATCTGCTCCAGATGCTGCCGCCCTCGAAGAACTGCGCGCAGCCGCGGTCGCGCCGGTCGCAGCGGCGGTCGTCCACGGGGAAGCCGAGCGCGCCACCGGCTCCGCCGGCCGCGACGTACAGCGTGGCGTAGTCGGACGAGACGGTCAGCGGGTCCTGGCCGTCCTGCTGCAGGATGAGACCGCGATCGTGGTCCTGCTGCCGGCCGCCGGCGATGGCCCGCTCGGGCACGGTGACCGCACCGAGGAACCCGGTCCGCCAGCCCAGCTGCCAGAAGAGCCGGCCGATCGCGGTGAGCTCGACCGGGGTCGCCCGCACCGGCGCGGACAGCTCGCCCGCCGGCTGCACCAGAGTGGCGTCGGAGCGCTCGGGCACCTGCACCTGGTAGCTGTACTCGCGGCCGGTGACGAGGCCGGTGTCCTGGAAGCGCGGCTCCGTGGTGGTGGTCAGCAGCACCCCGTCCCGGTACACCCGCCACGGCCCGGCCCGGCCTCCGGTCGCCCAGGTCAGCGCGAGCGTCGTCGGGGTATCCGTACCGTCGGCGACGAGCCCGGCGGGCGCCGCCGGCTGCCTGGACCGATGGACGATGGGCGACGGCTGCCAGCCCTCGGACCCGCCACCGTTGACGGCCGCGATCCGGTACTGGTACCAGACCGTGTCGAGCAGCCCGGTGTCGGTCCAGCTGAGCTCGGACGTGGTGCCGCGGAGGACGCCGTTGCGGTACACCCGGTAGGTCTCGGCTCGTGCCGTGGCGGCCCACGTCACCGTCACCGAGCCCGGAGCGGGGCTGGTGATCCCCACGTCCATCGGCGTGCCCGGGTCCAGCCAGAGCGTGGCGGTCACCGTTCCGGTCGCGGTGTTGCCGTGCCCGTCCGAGACCGTGTAGGTGAAGGTGTCGGTGCCCTCGTACCCCAACCACGGACTGTAGAAGAGCCGGCCGCCCTCCACGAAGGCGCGCCCCTTGGTCGCCGGGGTGACGGCGGTGACCGTGAGCGCGTCCCCCTCGGGGTCGCTGTCGTTGGCCAGGGCGGGGACCACCCAATCCCGACCGTGCCCGAGCGAGTAGGAGACGGCATCGTCCACCGCCACCGGCGCCCGGTTGCCCGGGGCCGGATCGACGGGTTCCGCCGGGGCGGGTGCGGCGGTGAGCAGCACCAGGGCGGCCGCCACCGGCGCGACCAGCCCCCAGCGGGGACGACGACCTGACGCACGCCCCGACCTGCGGGAACCGGTGATCACGCAGCGGACGGTAGCGGCCCGCTCACGTTCCGCCGAGCAACCGGCGGGGCTGCTGGGACGGCGGCGACCAGCGGGACGACCCGTGACCCGGACGCACGCTCCGGGGGCGCTCCTCGCGGTTCTCGGGCCCTGCCGGACCACCTGACCACGAGGAACGCCCCTAGAGCGCGGGTGCGGGTCAGTCCACCGAGAGCACCAGGGGCTGGTCCGCCTCCCGGCGCGGCCCGGGGACGACGGGGACCGGCGCGGCCGCCTCGTGCCGGGCGGCGGGCAGCCACCGCAGCCAGCGGGGCAGGTACCAGTTCCGCTCGCCGAGCAGCTGCATCACCGCGGGCAGGAGGATCGCCCGGACGACGGTCGCGTCGAGGAGGACGGCGACCGCGAGCCCGAGGCCGATCTGCTTCATGCTCGTCATCGACAGCGTCACGAAGGTCAGGAAGACGAACACCATGATCACCGCGGCGCTGGTGACCACCCCGGCCGAGGACGTGATGCCCTGGGCCACGGCGTCGGCGGTGCTGCGGCCGCGGTCCCGGGCCTCGCGGATCCGGCTGAGGATGAACACGTGGTAGTCCATCGAGAGGCCGAAGAGGATCACGAAGAGGAACAGCGGGATCCAGTTCACGATCGCGCCGGTGCGGTCCAGGCCGATCAGGTCGGCGCCCACGCCCTCCTCGAAGACCAGCACCATCGCGCCGTAGGCGGCGGCCACGCTGAGCAGGTTGAGCACGATGGCGACGACCGCCACCGTGACCGACCGGAACGACACGAGCAGCAGCAGGAAGGCGAGCACCAGGACGAAGCCGAACACCCACGGCGTGCGCTCGGCCATGAGGTCGTCGAAGGCCACCGAGTAGGCGGTGCTCCCGCTCACGACGGCGGTCACGCCCTCCAGCGAACCCACGGTGGCGGGGACCACGTCGTCGGCGAGGGTGACCAGCGCGTCGCGGGAGGCCTGCTCCTCGCCGTCACCGACCAGGGGCACGCTGACGACGGCGACCGTGCCGGCCTCGTTGGTCTCGACCCCGATGGGCTCGTTCATCTGCCCGCTGGCCAGCGCCCCGGCCCGCAGGTCGGCGATGGCCGACTGCACCTCGGGCGCGGTGACGTCGGGCGCCTCGATCACGACCTCGGCCGGTGAGGGGCCCCCGGGGAACGCCTCGGTGATCCGGTTGTAGGTCTGGATGACGGCGAGGTCCTGGGGCAGGTCCTCGACGCCCTCGGCGCGCAGGTCCATGGAGAGGGCCGGGACGGCGAGGCCGACGAGCACGGCGGCCGATCCCAGCGCGGCGACCAGCGGCCGGCGCAGCACCGCACCGAGCACCGCGGGCCAGAACCGGCCGGGTCCGCCGGCGGTGCGGCGCCCGATGAACGGCAGCCGGCCCTTGTCGACCCGGTCGCCGAGCCAGGCCATCATCGCCGGGAGCACGGTGAGCGACCCGAGCACCGAGCAGGCGACGACCAGGATCGTGGCCGAGGCGACGCCGGTGAAGACGGAGAAGCCGGTGAGGAACATGCCGGCCATCGCCACCATCACGGTGATCCCGGAGATCAGCACGGAGTGCCCGGAGGTCGCGGCGGCGATGTCCAGGGCATCGACCGGCCCGGCGCCCTTCGCCCGCTCCTCCCGCTCCCGCTTCAGGTAGAAGAGCGAGTAGTCCACGCCCACGGCCAGGCCGATCAGCAGCATCACGATCGATGCGGTCTGGTCGACGTGCCAGAGCTGGCTGGTGAGGCTGAGCAGCCCGAGCGCGCCGACGAAGGCGGTCAGCGCGAACAGCAGCGGCAGGACGGCGGCGACCAGGGCGCCGAAGGTCAGCAGCAGCACCGCCAGCGTGATCGGGATCGACAGCAGCTCCGCGCGCTGGAAGTCGGCGTCCAGGGTGTCCGAGAGCGCGAGGTCGGCACTGGTGTCCCCGAACTGCTCGACGCGGACGTCGCCGTGGCGGTCGGCCACGCCGTCCACCGCGTCCTGGATCGCGCCGATCCGCTCCCCGGCGTCCTCGGCGTCGCCGGTGATGTCGAAGGTGACCAGGGCGGAGCGGCCGTCGGCGGACACCAGCGGGGCGCCGTCCAGCGGGCTGACCAGGTTCGTCACCCCGGGGGTCTCCCCGAGCGCGCCGACCAGGTCGGTGAGGGCGGCGGTGCCGGCGGCCTCGGGGACGTCGGTCGCGCGCTGGACGAGCACCATCTCCGACGCCGGCTCCTCCCAGCCGTTCGCGTCGAGGATCTGCCGGGCCTGCGCCGGGGCGCCGATGGTCTGCTCGGCGGCGGTCAGCTGCGCCTGCGGCACCACCGCGCCGACGGCGACCGCGGCCAGCACGAAGGCCAGCCAGCCCAGCACCGCCGTCTTCCGGTGGCGGGCGCTCCACCGCCCGATCCGCCCCGCGAGGTTGCTGCGTGCGTGCATGATCCTGCTCCCGTCCGAGTGCGGATGTCCGCCTGCGAATCTGCTGGTCCCGGGCGCGCACGCCCATCCCGCCAGCTGGTGGGAGGAGGTCGGGCCACCCCGACGATCGGGGCGCGGCCCGTCGCCGGAGAGGCTTCCGGAGGAGGAGCTCCCGAACATCAGGGAAAGCCCTGACCCCGCCCCTGATCGTGATCGGGGGCGGGGCCGGTCGGCACTGCGCTCGGAGTCCGGCGCCCGGTCAGCCGGCCGGCCGGTGCAGCGCGTTCAGCGGCGCGACCGACTCCAGGGTGGGCCCGAACCCGATCGGGGCGTGCTGCAGGTAGTGGGTCGCCGCGGTGCCGGCCGCCGAGTAGATCCCCTGCTTGATGTAGACCGACTGGCCGTCGTACAGGTTCGCGGCGTTCTCCGACAGGACCTTCTCGCCCTGGTGCCAGACCTCGATCAGGCCCGTCGCCGGGTCCGGGGACCACACGAAGCGGACCGTGAGGTCGTTCCAGGCGCCCTTGTCGATCGAGCCGAGCTCGAACGTCTCGACGTACTGCGCGTCCCCGGCGACGCGGCCGCCGGCGCCCCCGCGGACGTCGACCATGAGCTTCTCGTCGACGTCGGACCAGAAGTGGACGTTGGGGTTGCCCGAGTTCACCGTCTGGTGCCACTGGGTGAAGATCAGGAACTGGCCGCGCTCGTCCCAGTCGAACGACGCCGGGAAGAACGTCGACCAGGCCCAGTACTGCTCGTCACCGGGCTGCACCTCCCCCGAGTCGGCGATCGAGTCGCGCACCTCCGACCGCAAGGTCCCCTTGGTGCCGTTCCAGCCAGTGTCGCCGGGGCGGACGGAGAAGAAGGCGGTCCGGGAGCTCCCGGGGTAGGGGTTGTCCGTGGTCAGGCCCTGGGTGTCGGACCGGAGGGCGTGGACCTCGTCCCACGGGTCCGGGAGCAGGCCCGCGGCGTCCTCGTAGCTCCAGACGCGGGTGGGCGCGGGGACGGACCCGTCCGGCTCGGCGACCGGCGGCGTGGTCGGCTCGGTGGGCGTCGCCGTCGTCGGCTCCGTGGTCGGCGTCGTCCCGGTGGTCGGCGTCGTCGGGTCGGTCGGGGTGGTCGTCGGCTCGGTCGGCTCCGTGGGCGGCGTGGCCGGCTCCGTGGGCGTGGCCGGCTCGGCGGGTGGGGTGCTCGGGGTCGCCGGCTGTCCGCCCGGGAAGACCCGCACCGGCTCGCTGCGCACGCCCTGCTTCTTGGCGGAGTCGCGGGCCACGACCACGAAGGAGTAGGCCGGCGTCGACAGCGGCAGGCGCGGTGAGGTCCACGACGTCCCGCTCGTGGAGCCGACCGAGCGCCCCGCGCCGCTCCGGGTGACGTCGAGGACCAGGTAGTCGCGGGCTCCGGCGACAGGAGCCCAGCGGAGCACCGCCCGCTGGTCGACGACCTCGCCGGTGACCTCGGCCGGAGCGGGGAGCGCGGCCGCTGCCTGGGTCTGCGAGGCGACCGGGCGGGGAGCCGCGAGGGCGGCGGTGGTGAGCCCGGAGCCGCCGATCAGGGTCATGGCGGCCAGCACGGCCAGGGAGCGCTTGTTCATGACGTCGGTCCTCGGATCGGATCGAGCACGGCGGCTGCGACCCGGCAGACGAGGGCCGGCGGTGCGCCGCTATCGGACGTTGACCGAGAGTAGTCGAGCAACTACGCGCAGCAGGCCAACGACGCGCGGCATGACAGCCAACCCTGGACGACGAAGCGGCCCCGCACTTCCGTCGAAGTGCGGGGCCGCTCGGTGTCTCAACCAGACGTGCACCCGAAGGGATTCGAACCCCTAACCTTCTGATCCGTAGTCAGATGCTCTATCCGTTGAGCTACGGGTGCCTGTGTTCAGTTGTCGTGCGCGGAGGCTCCGGGATTTGAACCCGGGATGGGGATTAACCCAAACCGCATTAGCAGTGCGGCGCCATAGACCGGACTAGGCGAAGCCTCCCGGGGCTCGAGTCACCTCGTAACCACCGAGGAGAGAGACTACCAGCGCCCCGCACCGGCATCTCCCGGGGGTGCGCGGCCACTCAGGCCGCGACGGTCTCCCGCGACCGGCTGGGCGCCAGCGGACCGCGGCCGGGCACCAGGGTGACGACGACCGCGGCCGCGGCCCCGGCGCAGGCGAGCACCAGCGCCCCCGGGATGCCCGCCCTCGTCTCGATCAGTGCGCCGCCGAGGGCGGCACCGATGGCCGAGGCCCCCACCGTGATGGTCGACAGCCAGGTGAACGCCTCGGTGGTGGCGTGCACCGGGGCCAGCGAGCCGACCAGCGAGTTCTGCACCGTGAGCGTGGGGGCGATCGCCGTCCCGCCCAGGAAGAGCAGCACGCCGAGCGCCCAGGGGCTCGACACCCAGGCCAGCGGGGCGAGCCCGATGGTGACGCCGAAGAGCAGCCAGCGGTACTGCCGGGGCAGCGAGGCGCTCAGCACCCGCGCGCCGAACCAGAGGCCGCCGGCGACCGAGCCGAGCGCCCAGACGGCGAGCAGCACGCCGGACATCCCCGGCGTGCCGATGGAGTCGGCGAAGGCGGGGATGGCGACCTCGAGCGCGCCGAAGCCGAGCATCAGGCCCGAACCGCTGACCAGCACGCGGGGCATGCCCGGAGCGAGCACCGTGGAGAAGAGGGTCGCCGACGGCGCCGCCTGGGGCACCCACGACCGGGCCGCTCCCGCGACACCGACCGCCCCGGCGACGGCGAGGACCCCGGCCACCCCGACCGCCCAGGCCGGCGCGGCGAGGACGGCGAGCGCCGCGACCAGCGCGGGGCCCACCACGAAGACCAGCTCCGTGGCGGTGGCGTCCAGGGCGTAGGCGGTGGGCCGGTTGCGCGGGTCGGTGCGCGACCAGAGGGCGCGGACGGTGCCCGAGACCAGCGGCGTGCTCGCGCCGGCCAGCGCCGAGGCGGCCACGACGGCAAGGTGGGGCGCGCCACCGAGGGTCACCGCCACCAGCAGCCCGAGCAGCAGCGGGTAGAGCGCCGCCTGGGTCAGGAGGATCGGCCGCGGCCCACGCCGGTCGGCGAGCCGGCCCAGCACCGGCGCCATGACGGCCGACGCGATGCCGAGCGTGGCCGCCGCGAGGCCGGCGATCGCGTAGGAACCGGTCTGCTGCTGCACCATGAGCAGCAGCGCCAGCGGCACCATGGACGACGGGAGCCGGCCGGCGAAGCCGGCGAGGAGGAGCACCTTGGCGGAGGGGAGCCGCCAGACGGTGAGGTAGGCACGCACGCTTGCACTCGTTTCGCACTGCAGGGGAAGGAACAGTAGGCGGTCAAAGACCGTTGACCGCCTACGCAGTCCCGAGAGTAGGGACGCAACGGTAGGGAGTCAATTGGACTACGACACCTACGGGTCGACCGCGGTCGAGCTGGCCATCGCCCTGGCCAACGCCGACCTGGAGCCCGACGACGGCGTGGCGCGCTTCCTGGCCGCCCACGACGAGTGGTTCACGCCGGGCACCTCGCTCGAGCTCTCCCCCGCCGATGCCCAGAAGGCGGCGGCGACGGGGCGGCTGGTGCGCGAGGTCGCACTGGCGGAGTCGCAGCCCGACGTCCTCACCCGGCTCAACGAGCTGCTGGCGCTGGCCCGGCCGCGCCCCTACGCGACCGACCACGACGGCGAGCTGCACCTGCACTACGCCCGCCCCGACTCCCCCGCGCTGGAGCAGCTGACGACGACGGTCGCCATGGGCCTGTCGCAGGTGGTCGTGCAGCACGGGTGGCAGCGCCTGGGCGCCTGCTCGGCCGAGGGCTGCGACGACGTCTACGTCGACACCTCCCGCAACGCCAGCCGCCGGTACTGCTCCAACACCTGCGCCAGCCGGTCGACCGTCGCCGCCTACCGCGCCCGCCGGAAGGTCTGACCGCGGGGAACGGGCAGCGCTACGGTCGCCGGGTGGCACCGCCCCGGAGCTGGTCCGCCGACGCGGCCGCCGGCGCGCGGTGCGGCTGCTGCGCGCGGGACCTACCCCGCTCCTCCGTCCACGAGCTGGGCGCGACGCCCGGGGTCTTCATCTGCCGGCGTTGCGCGCTGTGGGCGCTGGCCCGGATCGGCCGCCGCTGACCGGCTGCCCGCCAGGCGGTCAGCCGAGGGCGGCCGCGGCGACGTCGGCCAGGACGGCCGCGCCCTCCGCGGACGGGTGCGTGCCGTCGGTGCTCATGCCCTCGGCGAAGGTGCCGTCCTCGTCGGCGAGCGGCGTCCAGAAGTCCAGCAGCTCCACCTCCTCCCGGCCGGCCCAGGCCAGGAGCTCCTCGTTGAAGGCCGCCGTCTCGGCGGGGAAGGCGTCGCTGGGCGGCAGCGTCGCGAACAGCGGCTCGGCGCCGGCGGCGCGGATCGCCGTCGCGATCGCGGTCAGGTCGTCCAGCGAGCCGGAGGTGCGCCCCTCCCGCACGTCGTTGGTCCCGGCCAGGACGAACACCCGTCCCGGCTCCCGGGCGAGCGCCGCGTCGACCCGGGCGAGGATCTCGCCGCTCTCCTCCCCCGGCACGCCGTGGTTGCCGAGGTAGGTGACCGGCGAGTCGTCGCGGCAGGCGAGCACGTCGAACCAGGAGGTGTCCGCGCCGATGTCGAGCGCTTCGAAGTGGTCCCCGGCGGTGATGGAGTCGCCCAGGGCGACCGCGCCACCCGCTGCGCCGGCATCGGCCGGGGAGAGCACGCACTCGTAGTGCGCCACCGCCGACAGCAGGCGTCGCGTCGGACCGTGCGGAAAGGCGAGCGAGGCGACCAGCGCGGCCACGAGCAGCCCGCCGACCAGCAGGACGATCCGCCCCCGCGTCATGGCGGCACACGCTAGTGGAGCCGCGGGTCAGCCCCTCCCGGAGAGGCCCGGCGGCGAACAGCGGCCGGGCCGCCGGGGAACCGATACGGTCCCGGCCATGGCAGAAACCCCTGAGCCCCGGAAGCGGCACTGGCAGGAGGGCAGCGGGCTGGCGATGGGCCTGGCCCTGGGCGCCGGCCTCGGGCAGCTGCTCTTCGAGAACGTCGGCGTGGGCCTGGGGCTGGGCGTCGCGATCGGCGCGGCCGTCGACGCCTGGCAGCGCGAGCGGTCGACGGGCTGACCCCGGTCCGCACCGACCGGAGGCCGGACCGTCCCCACGCGTTCACGAGCGCGTCACTCCCGCCTGCTACGCATGCGGCATGACTCTCCTGACCACGCCGGTGCGGCGGGCGATGCGGCGGCACGTCCACCTGTTCCGGTGGGCCGGCGACAGCCCGTACGGCACCGTCTACGCCTGCCGGTGCGGGGACGTACGCCCCGGTCTCTGAGCCTCTTCCGACCGACGGTGCCGAGGGGCGCCGGCCGCCCGAGTTGCGGCCGGTGATTGCCCGGTGGATCTTCCGGGCAGTGCACGCTGCGACTGCCCAGTGGCATCGAGGAAAGAGGTCACCATGCTCGTACGCCGGATCGCCCGGCCCCTGCTCGCCGCGCCCTTCATCTACGGGGGGATCAGCACGCTGCGCAAGCCGCAGGACCGCGTGCCGGGCGCCACCCCCGTGGTGGAGAAGCTCGCCGAGACCGCCGACAAGCAGCTGCCCGTCCAGGTGCCCAGGGACGTCGAGCAGTGGGTGAAGGCCGACGCCGCCATCAAGGTCGCCGCCGGCTCGCTGTTCGCCCTCAACAAGTTCCCGCGCGTCACCGCTCTGGTGCTGTCGGCCTCCATCGTGCCGACCACGCTGGCCGGCCACCGCTTCTGGGAGCACGACGACCCGACGGAGCAGTTCGGCCAGATCTCGAACTTCCTCAAGAACACCGGGATCCTGGGCGGGCTGCTGCTCGCCGCCGTCGACACCGAGGGCAGGCCGTCGGTGGGCTACCGCGCCAGGCGGGCCGCCAAGCGGGCCGCCGACGTCACCGAGAAGAACTACGAGAAGGCGTCGAAGCGCGCGATCAAGGCGCAGAAGAAGGCCTCCCGCAAGACCGGCAAGAAGACCGGCAAGGGAGCCCTCAAGGTGCTCAGCTGAGCACCCCGCTCCCGCCCGCGGCCGCGCTCCGGAGGATCGCCTTCCTCCTGGAGCGCGCCCGCGAGGCCAGCTACCGCGTCGGCGCCTACCGCACCGCCGCGGCGGTGGTCGACGGCCTCGACGGGGCCGAGCTGGACCGCCGGATCCGCACCGGCACCCTGAAGGACCTCAAGGGCATCGGCCCGAAGACGGCGACGGCCATAGCCCAGGCGCACGGCGGCGAGGTGCCCGAGTACCTGGCGACGCTCGAGCAGGCCTACGCCGACCAGCAGCCGGCCGCCGACGACGTCGCCGCCTTCCGGGCCGCGCTGCGCGGCGACCTGCACGCGCACTCCGACTGGTCCGACGGCGGCAGCCCCATCCGGGAGATGGCCGAGGCGGCGAGGGCGCTGGGCCACGAGTACCTGGCGCTCACCGACCACTCCCCCCGGCTCACGGTGGCCAACGGACTCTCCCCGCAGCGCCTCGAGCAGCAGCTCGACGTCGTGGCGGAGCTGAACGAGGAGCTCGCGCCGTTCCGGATCCTCACCGGCATCGAGTGCGACATCAACGTCGACGGCAGCCTCGACCAGACCGACGAGCTGCTCGGCCGGCTCGACGTCGTCGTCGCCAGCGTGCACTCCGACCTGCGGGCCGACCGGCGCGCGATGACCGACCGCATGCTCGCCGCCGTCGCGAACCCGCACACCGACGTGCTCGGGCACTGCACCGGTCGGCTGGTCATCGGCCGGAAGCAGCGCAACGGCACCCAGCGGCCGCGGCCGGAGAGCGACTTCGACGCCGAGGCGGTGTTCGGCGCCTGCGTCGAGCACGGCACCGCCGTGGAGATCAACTCCCGTCCCGAGCGGCTCGACCCGCCCCGGCGGCTGCTCGGCCTGGCCGTCGAGCTCGGCTGCGAGTTCGCCATCGACACCGATGCGCACGCGCCCGGCCAGCTCGACTGGCAGTACAACGGCTGCGAGCGCGCGGTCGAGTGCGGCGTGCCGCTGGAGCGGGTGATCAACACGCGCACCGCGGAGGAGCTGCTCGCCTGGACCGGCGCCGGGAGCTGACTCCAGCGGCGACCACGGGCGCTGCCCCGCACACCCCCGGTGAGCGACACGCCCGCACCTGCGGGGACGAGGGGAAACCACCGGCGTCGCGCCTTGCCCCGGCTCGCGCGGGGTACTGCGCTGGCCTCGACGGCGCCGCTCCGGGCGTGCGTCAGGGTGGGCGTCGCGCCCGGATCGGAGAGAGGTCGTGCTGGGCCCGTTGCTGACCGAGACGGCCGACCACGCGCGCCCGGGGCGGCCCCACGCGGCCGGATCGGACCGCGGGCGGGGGCCGCACGTGCACTGGTTCCGCCGGGTGGGCGAGGACCCGTTCAGCAGCGCGACGCTGTACCGCTGCCGGTGCGGCGTGGTGCGCGCCGGGTTCTGAACCGGGGCGTCAGGGGGTCGGGTCGCCGGCCGGCCGGACGCCGGGCTGCGCCCGGTCGAGGGGGTGCGCCAGCTCGAGGGAGTGCGCATCGTCCGATCGACGCAGCGCCCAGTCCGCCGGCAGCACCAGGCGCGGCGCCACCCCGATGAGCGCCGCCATGAGGAAGGCGACGCCGCCCAGCGCCTCGCCCGCCTCCTCGACGAACGTCGCGGTCACGGCGAGCGACCCGGGGACGACGGAGGTCAGCGCCCCCAGCCCGACGGAGGCGACGGCGTAGCCGGCCAGGCTGCCGAGGACCCGGCGCCGGTCGCGGCGCTCGGTGCGGCTGAGGAAGAACAGGGCGCCGACGACGGCTACGGCGGCGACCGCGCTGATCGCGATGGCCGCGGGCCGACCGGCCGCGGAGACCAGGGCCGCCATCGCATCGGCGTGCACGGTGCCCCCCGCCTTGACCGAGGCGATGGCCGCCGCGACCAGCCCGACGGCGAGCCACCAGGTGCGGCGGCCGGGGTTGAGCGCGGCGCCGGCGACGGCGGCCAGCGCCGCGACCGCGAACAGCCCGGCCACGAACAGGCGGGGCAGCGAGAGCGGTGCGTCCATGGAGAAGACCTGGGCGGCGGTGCCGGTGGCCCCGTTCAGGCGGAGCAGGAAGCCGGTGGCCATGAGCGCCACCGCGGCGGCCGCGAGGCCGACGCCCACCGGGGGCAGCGGGACGGCGCGGCGGCGGGCGCGCGCGGGCGCGAGCACCGGCGCAGGGGCCTCCTCGGGCAGCAGCCGCCCGAGGTCGCCCGTGGCCGCCGCGCGGCGGTCGGCCTCGCGGATCGACCGGCCGAGGAGCACCCCGAAGACGGCGGCGACGACCACCCAGACGACCAACCCGCCGACGACCCAGACCCACCACACGCGCAGATCATCGGCACCCGCGCGGCGGAACTTGACCGGTCCGTCTCACGTGTCGGTGCGCTCCGGGCGCACGGGTCAGCTGAGGTGGGTGAGGTAGCGCCGCAGCGCCTCGCGCCAGTCGCGGGGGCGGTACCCCGTCGCCTCGATCCTCGCCAGGTCGAGCACGCTGTTGAGCGGACGCGGCGCGAGGCCCGTCCGGCCGGCGAAGTACTCGGCGGTGCTGACCCGGCTCACGTCGTCGGCGCTGCGGCCGCGCGCGGTGAAGACCGCCGCGGCGACGTCGGCCCAGCACCCCGGCTCGCCGCTGCCGGTGAGGTTGTAGGTGCCGTGCGGCGCGCCGCTGTCCACCAGGTGGCGGATGCCGGCGGCGAGGTCGGCGGTGGAGGTGAGCCGGCCGATCTGGTCGTCGACCACGGCCGGGCAGACCCCGCGGTCGGCGAGGGCGGCCATCGTGCGCACGAAGTTCCCGCCGTCCCCCACCACCCAGGTGGTGCGCACCAGCCAGTGCCGCTCGATCGCGGTGGCCAGCGCGTCGCCGTCGGCCTTGCTCCGCCCGTACGCGCTCAGCGGCGACGGCGGCAGGTCCTCGGGGATCGGCCCCGGGTGGGTGCCGTCGAAGACGTACTCGCTGGAGAGGTGCACGAGGGCGAACCCGTGCGCCTGCGCGGCGGCGGCCAGGCGGCCCACGCCGTCGACGTTCGCGGCGCGCACGGCGCCGGCGTTGGCCGGGTCCTCGGCGGCGTCCACGGCGGTCCAGCCGGCGGCGTTGAGGACGACGTCCACCCCGGTCCAGTCGAACGCCCGCACGGCGTCGGCGTCGGCGAGGTCGAGCCCGGCCCGGTCCAGGGCGAGGGCGTCGGGGAACTCCCGGCGCAGCGCCCGGCCGAGCTGCCCCCCGGCCCCGACGATGACCGCGTTCACTGCCCCTGGGCCGCGTAGGTGGCCTCGACGCCGTCCTTGAGCGGGCGCCACCATGCCTCGTTCGCGCGGTACCAGTCGATGGTGGCGGCCAGCCCGTCGCGGAAGTCCGTGTAGCGGGGGGTCCACCCCAGCTCGGTGCGCAGCTTGGTGGCGTCGATGGCGTAGCGGAGGTCGTGGCCCACGCGGTCGGTGACCGAGTCGAAGGCGTCGGCCGGCTGTCCGGTGAGCTCGAGGATCAGGCCGAGCACCTCGCGGTTGTTCTTCTCCCCCTCGGCGCCGATCAGGTAGGTCTCCCCCGACCGGCCGCGGTCGAGGATCGCGTGCACCGCGGAGTTGTGGTCGTCGACGTGGATCCAGTCGCGGACGTTCTCCCCCGCGCCGTACAGCTTGGGCCGCAGGCCGGAGAGCACGTTGGTGACCTGCCGCGGGATGAACTTCTCCACGTGCTGGTAGGGCCCGTAGTTGTTGGAGCAGTTGGAGATCGTGGCGTGGATGCCGAAGGACCGCACCCACGCGCGCACCAGCAGGTCCGAGCCGGCCTTCGTCGAGGAGTACGGGCTGCTCGGGTTGTACGGCGTCTCCGGGGTGAACTTCGCCGGGTCGTCGAGCTCGAGGTCGCCGTACACCTCGTCGGTGGAGATGTGGTGGTAGCGGACGCCGTGCTTGCGCACCGCCTCCAGCAGCGTGAACGTGCCGACGATGTTGGTCTGCAGGAACGGCGACGGGTCGCGCAGCGAGTTGTCGTTGTGGCTCTCGGCGGCGAAGTGGACGACGACGTCGCTGCGGCCCACCAGGCGGTCGACCAGCTCGGCGTCGGCCACCGAGCCGTGCACGAACTCGATGTCGTCGCGGACCGGGGCCAGCGACGCCTCGTTCCCCGCGTAGGTCAGCGCGTCCAGGACGACGACCGAGAACTCGGGGTGCTCGCGCAGCGTCTGGTGCACGAAGTTGGCGCCGATGAATCCTGCGCCGCCGGTGACGAGCATGCGCATCGCCTGTCGAACCTCCGCGTCGATCCCGCCGGAGCGGGTGCCCGTCCGGACGCCGCCCGCTGGCGGGTCGTCGTGCCGGCTTGGACGGTAGTCGGGAGAAGGCCGTACCGCCCGCACCCTGCCCCTCGACGGGGTGAGCCCCGCGGGCCGCGCCGGCGCCGGCCGGTGGCCGCCGGATCCGGTACCCATCCGACCACACCGAACACGAAGAGTGAGGCCAAGCCGCAGGTCGCGAGAGTTTACCGATGAGGTACCGGCTGCCCGTTGCCCCCGTAGCGACTCCCGCCCATGGTGCCTCCAGGGAACGAGTGCCTACCAGGGGAACGCCGCAGGGAGGAGCTGGGTGTCCATCGGCCGGAGCACGGGATCGTCGTCGGAGCCGCGTGGCTCCGGCGTGCCCGGCGACGCCGCTTCCCCGCCGTCGGTCTGGCTGCTGCGCGCCCTCGTCACCGCCGCCCTGCTGCTCGGCGCCTGGCTCGCCGCGCCGGACGCCGTGGCGCACGCCGACAGCCCGCAGTCCGCCGCGGCGGCTCAGGGCCAGGAGCACGCGGCCGTGCCGGTCCCGCCCGACGGTCTCCCCGTGGCGACGCCGGCCCGGCCGCCCGAGGCGGTGTCCGGCGCCGAGCCGGCTCCCGGCCCCGCTGTCGACTCCCCGGCGGAGCCCGCCGTGCACCCCCCGGCGGGGCCGGCCGCGGAGCCCGGCGCCCCCCAGAGAGGGGACCCGGTCCTCCCCCCGCCCGCGGACGGGGTTCCGCCCGGCCCGGCCGACGGCGACCCGCCGCCTCCGCACGACCCGGGCGCACCGCCTCCGCACGACCCGGGCGCACCGCCTCCGCACGACCCGGGCGCACCGCCTTCGCACGACCCGGGCGCACCACCCGCGGAGCAGCCGGACGCATCCCCCGCCGAGCCGGCGCCGGTCGACCCCGTCGACCCGGGCCCCGACGTGGACGCGCCGCCGGTCGTGGCCCCGGAGGGGCAGCCCGACGGAGCCCCGGAGGGGCAGCCCGACGGAGCCCCGGAGGGGCAGCCCGACGGAGCCGCGGACCCGGCGCCCGCCACGGCCGAGCTCGAGCCGGTCACGCCGGTCGAGGACGCCGAGCCCGAGCCGGCCACCGGCACGCCCGTGACCACCGATCCCGCCACCGGGCCGGCCGACGCCGAGCCCGCCGACGCCACCGATCCCGACACCGGGCCGTCCGACACCGGGCCGTCCGACACCGAGCCCGCCGCCACGGATCCGGAGGCGGCGACGGCTGCGACGCCGGTCCTCGAGTCCGCACCGGGCACGTCGCCGGCGACCGCTCAGCGGGTCGGGCTGACCCGGTCCGCGGCCGAGGTGCCCGCCACCCGCAGCAGCCCGCCCGCCGTCGCCCCGGGCACCGCCACCCAGGTCGCCGCTCCGACGGGGACGGCCACCCCGGGCATCCCGGCCCCGCCGCCGCCCCCGGTGGCGCCGATGCCGCCCCCGGCCCCGGCCGCGCCGGCCGGCCCCGCCTCGGCGTCCGCCTCCGGCGGCACGAGCTGCGCCGCCGGCCACTCCGACCACCACGACTTCGGGCTCGCGGTCCTCGACCCGGCCCTCCCGCTCTCCCTGACCGGGTCGGCCCTCCGGGTCCACGGGGTCGCCGGTGCCGTCGTCGGCGGTGCCGACGACCCGGGCGCCCGCCCCACCTGACGGGCGCCGTTCCGCACCCGTACCTCTCCGATCCCCGGATCGGCACGCCGGATCGTCCGTGACATCCCCACGAGCGGCGCGCGCCCTCTCCACCGGCGCGGCGCCCCGTCGGAAACACAGGGAACCGCCAGATGACCAGTGAAGCCATACCGTCCCAGCACGCCCACCCCGCAGCCGCGATCCCCGATCGCCGCCAGCGCCTCGACCGGCTGCGCGGCGCGGGCACCGTCGCGCGACGCGCGTGGCGCGGCCCCTACATCCGCCGGCTGGTCCTGTGGGACGCCGTCTGCGCGACCGTCGCCGCGGGCAGCGGCCTGCTGGTCCGATACTCGCCGTCCGGCACCGGGGTCGCGACCGCGTCGCTGGTCATCGCCGTCGCGCTGCCCGCCATCTGGCTGTTCGCGATGGTGCTCGCCCGCAGCTACGAGAGCCGGTACCTCTGGGAGGGGCCGGAGGAGTTCCGCCGGGTGTTCTTCGCCGCGGCGCTGCTCCTGGCCCTGGTGGGCACGATCTCGTGGGGGCTGAAGCTCGAGGTGGCCCGCGGCTTCGTCGTCGTCGCCATCCCGCTGGCGACCGTGCTCACGCTGGCGCACCGGCAGGCGCACCGGACGTGGCTGCGCCGGCAGCGGGTGCACGGCCGGTTCCAGCAGACCGCGCTGCTGGTCGGCCACCGCGGCGGCGTCGCGGCGCTGCAGGAGCAGCTGCACCGCGACGTGAGCCACGGCTACCGGGTGATCGGCTGCTGCCTGCCCACGCGCTCCCGCGGCGTCGAGGGCCCCGGCGGGCTGCCGGTGCTCGGCGGGCTCGACGAGGTCGTCGACGTGGTCGCGCGGCACGAGGTGGACACGGTGGCCGTGCTGCCGTGCCCGGAGCTGGACGGCGCGGCGCTGCGCCGGCTGGGCTGGGACCTGGAGAAGACGCGCGCGGACCTGCTGCTCGCGCCGTCGGTCTCGGAGGTCGCCGGGCCGCGCGTGCGGGTGCGCCCGGTGTGCGGCCTGTCCCTGCTGCAGATGGAGCGGCCGGAGCTGCGCGGCCTCCGCCTGCTGGCCAAGGAGTCGTTCGACCGGACCTGCGCGTTCCTGCTCCTGCTGCTCCTGCTGCCGGTGCTCGTCGCCGTCGCCGTGGCCGTGAAGGCCGACAGCTCGGGGCCGGTGCTGTTCCGCCAGGAGCGGGTGGGCCGCGAGGGCCGCACCTTCCCGATGCTCAAGTTCCGCAGCATGCACCCCGACGCCGAGCAGCTCGTGCCCCGGCTCGCCGCAGTGAACGACGGGAACGGCGTCCTGTTCAAGCTGCGCCGGGACCCGCGGGTGACCCGGGTGGGGCGGGTGCTGCGGCGGTACTCCGTCGACGAGCTGCCGCAGCTGCTCAACGTGCTGCGCGGGGAGATGTCGCTGGTCGGTCCGCGCCCGCCCCTACCGACGGAGGTGGAGCGGTACGGCGTGGAGATGAACCGCCGGCTGGTGGTGAAGCCGGGTCTCACCGGGCTGTGGCAGGTGAGCGGCCGGTCGGACCTGTCGTGGGACGACTCGGTGCGGCTGGACATCCACTACGTGGACAACTGGTCGCTGATGCTCGACGTGATGATCCTGTGGCGGACGCTCGGGGCCGTCGTCAGGGGCCGGGGCGCCTACTGACGCCGGACGCGGGAACGGGCGCCGCGCGCATCCGCGCGGCGCCCGTCCCGTCGGCTCAGCGGTAGCCGGGAGAGCTGTACCCGATGCCGACCGTTCCGGCCGGGACGAAGTCACCGTTGGCGGGCTTGCCCTGGGTGATGGTGCCGGTCAGGTTCGCGATCTTCGGCCAGTCGACCACGCCGTTGGTGATCGTCGCGGGGCAGGTCTTGTCATCGGTCTGCGGCCACACGCTGTAGCCCATGGGACGCCCGGAGCGCGGGTTGATGTACACGCCCTCGAGGCTCAGCGGGTAGGTGTTGCAGTCGATGCGGATGAACTGCCCGCCGCGCTCGATCGGGTTCACCTCGGAGCTGCCGACGTTGGCGTTCCGGATGGTGCCCCTGCCGATGGCGCCGAGGTCCTTCCGGACCTGGATGCCCTGGTAGTTGGTGGATCCGGTGAGCCGGTCGATCCGGTACTCCTTCACCCCACCCCAGGGCTGGAAGACGTCGGCGTGGTTCACCGTGTAGGTGCCGCGCAGGGCGTCCATCCGGACGTTCTGGATCTGCACGGTCGCCTCGGGGGCGTTCACCGCGATGCCGTCGGCCTGCGAGCCGGCGACGTTGCCGTTGATGAGCACGCCCTCGATGTGCACCGTGCCGGTGCACTTGTGCACGTAGATGGCGCGCTGGTCGTCGGTGCCGATCCGCGCGGTCGGCAGGACGTTGATCTGCCCGCCCATGATGACGGCGTTCCGGCAGTTGGCGATGGTGATCGGCCCGACGGGGCGGGACGGGTCGAGCTCGATGCGGACGTCCCCGCCCTTGGCGCCCACCGTGGTGACGGAGGTCGTCGAGGTGATCTTGGTGACCGGGTAGTTCTCCCAGCCGGCCGGCGGGGCCCAGCTCAGAGGGCCGGAGGTGGGGGCCACGGCGGCCGGGCGGGCGGGCGCCGGGGCGGTCGTCGGCTTCGGCGCAGGCGCCGCCGGCACCGGCGCCGGCGCCGGCGGCTGGGGGGTCTTCGTGGCGGTCGGGCTCGGGCTCGTGCCGGAGCGGGAGCCCGCCACCGGGGCGATGTCCTGCGCCCGCGCCTCGGCCTTGGCCTGGGACTGGGCGCCGCCGGCCGCCTGCTCCTCCTGGGCGGTGCCGGTCGGCGGCTCCTCAGCCGGCGGGGTGGCGCTGGCCGGCCGCTGCGCGGCGGGGGCGGCGGCCGTCTGGGACCCCTGGCTGGCGACGACGTCCGTCTCCGAGCCCTGGGTGAGCGGATAGGTGATGGGAAGAAGCCCGATGAGCGCGAGCAGCACCTGGGTCAGCCGGCGGCGGGAGTAGCGCCTGCGAGCGGACCGGATGCTTCGCCACTGTCGGTGACCGTTTCGTGACACGGCACAGACGGTAGCGTCACGGTTACATAACGCCAAGCCCGTTCGAGTGAATTTCTGCGTCACCCGTCCGAGTGATCGGCCGCCTCTCCGGGCCGACCTGCGAGAACGCCCGACAGGCCGCCGCGAAACTTTTCGGCACGTTCTGCCCGTGTCGTGCCCAGGCGCCCGGTTGCACCGGTCTGGCAGCCCGCTCGACCGGGCGCCGCCCGTCGCGACGAGTGAGCGCGGCCGGCGGCGCGCCGCCGGCGTCGGCTAGGAGCCCGAGCCGACCCGCCGCCGGCGGCCGAGCACACCCAGGTGCCGGCGGGCGTCCGGCTGCGCGGACCGGCCGGCCGCGTGAGCCGGACCGGCCTGCGGGGCGTCGGGGCGTGCGCCGGTCCCGGAGGCGCCGCGGTCGACGTGCGCGGCAGCCCGGTCGGAGGCGTCGGGGACGGCCGCGTCGGGGTGCAGGGCCACCACGGCCGCCAGCACGGGCAGCAGCGCCTCGGCGACGGCCTGCCCGACCTCCTGGTGGTGCTCGAGTGGGCGGCCGATCGGGTCGGCGATGTCGTCGCCGTCGCCCCCGCTGCGGCCGGGGCGCGCCGCGGCCAGGGCGGCGACCAGCGCCCGCGCCGGCTCGGCGAAGTCGCCGTCGTCACCCGGTCGCCGGTCCCCCAGCGCGCGCAGCAGGTCCGCCGCCTCGCGCAGGGTGAACGTGCGGGCCAGCGCCCGGGGCACCAGGCCCAGCACGTCGCGGCGGTGGTCGCGGGTCAGGGTGAGGACGAGGTCGGCCTGCTCGACCATCCAGGGCTCGAGCTGCCGGGCCACGAATCCCTCGGCGTCGCCGCCGAGCCCGGAGAGCACCAGCGCGCTGTCCGGGTGCATCCGCGAACCGACGACCGCCCGCGTGCCCGCGCTGACCAGGTCCACGTCGGCTCCCGCCGGGCCGAGCACCTCGCCCAGGTAGGCGCGGCCCAGCCGCTCCCCGACGGCCGACCGGCAGATGTTCCCGGTGCAGACCAGCAGCACGGCGACGGGCGTCGGAACGCTCTCCTGGTCGGGCACGGTCCCAGTGTGGGCGCTGCCGCTCGTCGTCGGACACCTCCGATTGAGTGGTCCTCGGACGACGAAACGCCGGGCCGACCGCCGGGTACTACGCTCGCCGGGACACCGGGCGCCGGATTCCGCGCCCGAGAGCAGACACCAGCCGGCGTGCCCGCGTCGCACACCAGAAGGGGTCAGGATGCCCCGGAGCGGCCTCAACGAGAGCCTCCGACACGTTTTCCAGCCGGCCCACCGCAGGATCGCCGGACTGCTCCCCCTCCCGACCCGGCGCCGGTACCTGTACCTGGCCGGGCACGGCCGGCTCCCGCGGCTGCGCGATCCGCAGACCTTCGGCGAGAAGATCAACTGGCGCATCCTGCACGACCGTCGGCCGCTGCTGGAGTGGACCTGCGACAAGCTGGCCATGAAGGACCACGCGGCACTGGTCCAGGAGGAGGCCGGCATCTCCGTGCCGGAGACGTTCTGGTCCGGGGACGACCTCCGCGAGGTGGCCGGCCGGACCTTCGACCGCCCCTGGGTGCTCAAGCCCAACCACCGCAGCGGCCTGGTGAAGTTCGGCCGCGCCTCGGACACGGTGGACGACGCGATGATCGCGGCGACGCGCACCTGGCTGCGCGACGACCAGAGCGTCCTGCTCGGCGAATGGGCCTACAGCGAGGCTCGGCCGCTCTTCGTGATCGAGGAGGCGATCGGCGACGGCGTCACGCCGCCCGACGACTACAAGTACCTGGTCTTCGACGGGAAGATCGCCGCGGTGTCGGTCGATACCGGCCGGTTCACCAAGGACCACTCGCGGACCTTCTACAGCGCCGACTGGAAGCCGCTGCACGTGGCGACCGCCCTGGGCAGCGGGGAGCCGGGCCCGCCGCCGGAGAACCTGGCCGCGCTGAACCACGCCGCGGAGGTGCTCGGCCGCCCCTTCGACTTCATGCGGGTCGACCTCTACAGCATCGACGGCACGATCTGGTTCAGCGAGTACACGCCGTACCCGGGCGGCGGTGTGCTCCCCTTCGAGCCGCGCGACTTCGACGCCTGGCTCGGGGAGCAGTGGACGCTGCCCGCCCTCGACGAGGTCGCCGGCCGATGAGCTCCGCAGCCCGCCGGCCCCTGCCCACCACGACCACGACGGCGCCATGCGCGTCCTGAGCGTCGGCCCCACCGGCGCCCAGCCCGGCGGCATGGCCTCGGTCGTCGCCGAGCTGGAGGCGCAGAACCGGCTCAGCGAGGCCCCGGTCGACCTTCGGGTCGTCGACTCCGGCGGCCTCGGGTCGGCCCCCCAGCGGGCCGGCGCCTTCGCCCGCTCGCTGCTGACCGCCGGCCGGGCCCGCGCCGACGTCGCCCACCTGCACGTCGCCTCCCGCGGCAGCACCTGGCGGAAGCTGGCGGTCGCCGCGGTCTGCGCGCGCCGCGGGCTGCCCTACGGCATCCACCTCCACGGCGCCGGCTACCGCGGCTTCCTGGAGACGCTCTCGCCGGCCGCCATGCGGCGGGTCGAGCAGTTCTTCGGCCGCGCGGCCTACGTCGTGGTGCTGGGGAAGCCCTGGGCCCGCCTGGTGATCGAGGAGCTCGGCGTCCCCGAGGAGCGGGTGCACGTCGTGCACAACGGCGTGGCCGACGGCGCGCCGCCGGTGACCCCGTGGCCGGCCGGCCGCACCAAGCGGGTGCTCCTGCTGGGCCGGATGGACGCGGGCAAGGGCGTCCCCGAGCTGCTGCGGGCGTTCGAGCGGCTCGACGACGTCCCTGACGCCGAGCTCGTGCTCGCCGGTCCGCCGGCCGAAGCCGACGTCGTCACGCAGGTCGAGGAGGCCGTCCGGGCCCGCCCCGGCCGCGTCCGCTACGCGGGGTCGCTCCCCCGGGCGGCGGCGCAGGAGCTGCTGCGGGACGCCTACCTGCTGGCCCTGCCGAGCCACGCCGAGGGCCTGCCGATGGTGGTCATCGAGGCGATGAGCCGGGGCATCCCGGCCGTCACGACGCCGGTGGGCGCCATGGCCGAGCTGGTCACCTCCGGCGCGAACGGCTACCTCGTGCCGCCCGGCGACGTCGACGCCCTGACCGAGCACCTGCGGCTGCTGCTGGGCGGCGAGGAGCTGCGCGACGCCATGGCCGCGGCGGCCTACGCCACGTGGCAGGCCGGGTTCGACGCCCGGTCCATGTACGCCGACATCCGCGCGCTGTGGCAGGACGCCGCCGGCTGAGCCGGGGCGTCCCGCCGGACGCCGGGGTTCGTCAGTAGGCGCCGCGGCCTCGGATGACGGCCCCGAGGGTCTTCCACAGGATCATCATGTCGAAGCTGAGCGACCAGTTCTCCACGTAGCGGACGTCGATGCGCACCGAGTCGTCCCAGGAGAGGTCGGAGCGGCCGCTGATCTGCCAGAGCCCGGTGATGCCCGGCTTGACCAGGAAGCGCCGGCGCATGTCGAACCCGTACCGCTCGGTCTCGCTCGGCAGCGGCGGCCGCGGGCCGACGAGGCTCATGTCACCGCGCAGCACGTTCAGCAGCTGGGGCAGCTCGTCGAGGGAGTAGCGGCGCAGCACCCGCCCGATCCGCGTCACGCGGGGATCGGCCTTGCGCTTGTACAGGACGCCGTTCCCGTCGTTGTCGTTCTCGAGCACCTCGACCATGCGGTCGGCGCCGGTGACCATGCTGCGGAACTTCAGCATGGAGAAGGTCTGCCCGTCCCGGCCGACCCTGGTCTGCTTGAAGAAGACCGGGCCGCGGCTGGTCGTCTTCACGGCCAGCGCGATCCCGAGGAACAGCGGGAGCGTCACCAGCAGCGCACCGACGGCCAGGCCGGCGTCGACCGCCGACTTGCCCAGCCGGCGCACGCCGCGCAGCTCGGGCCGCTCGACGTGCAGCAGCGGCAGGCCGCAGACGGGGCGGATGGCCACCCGCGGGCCGACGACCTCGGTGACGGCCGGGGCGAGCAGCAGCTCCGCCTCGGTCTGCTCCAGCGCCCACCCGAGCCGGCGCAGCTCCGGCCCGTCCAGCTCCGGGCACGGCATGACGGCGACGGTGTCGACCTCGTACCGGCGCACCACGTCGAGCACCTCGGTGAGGCCGCCGAGGACGGGCAGCCCGTCGAAGTCGGTGGGGCCGTCGGCCAGCCGGCCGTCGGGCAGGCAGCAGCCGATCACCCGGTAGCCGTGGTAGGCCGCGCGGTCGAGCTGGGCGTGCAGCGAGGCCACCGCGCCGCGGTGCCCCACGATGACCGTGGTCTGCTGGAAGGCGCCGCCGATGCGGGCCCGGTGCAGCCGCTGCCGGCGCACGTAGCGCAGCAGCAGCGTCAGCACCGTGGCCACCGGCAGGGCGACGACGACGAAGCCGCGGGCCACGGCGAGGTCCAGCCCCCAGGCCACCACGGCGACGGCGGCCAGCAGCAGGGCGGCGGCGTCGAGCACACGGCGGAACTCGTCGGCGCCCACCCAGAGGTAGCGCTCCTCGTAGGTGCGCCCGATGTGCATCGCCGCGAGCCACAGCACGGGCATGAGCACCGCGGCCGTGAGCGAGTACTGCTGCCCGTCCACGTCGGTCCCGAAGCGAACGAAGTAGCCGATGACCGCCGCGAGAGCCGCGCAGACGGCGTCGCCGAGGACGATGCTGCGGACGTACGCCGAGCGCCACGCACGACGCGCCTCGGTGCCCTCGCCGCGCAGGCGGCGGACCCGGGAGAACCGGGGGCGCCCCCGCCCTGTCGGGGGGGCGTGCCGAGTGGTGTCGCCGGGGGCGATCTGGAGAGTGATGCCGAACTCCTGGGTGCGTCTGGTCGTCTGGAACGACCCGCGCAGGACGCCGCCCACCCGCGAACACACAGAGTGATCACGTGTGCACAATCGAGTCGGGCGCACCGGTCGCTCGAGCCGTCAGCCCACGACGTTAGCCGCTCCGCGCCCAAATGGCAGGCTCAATCCGTAACCGTACGTAACGGGAGCTGGTGCTCACGCACCGTGAGCGAGATAGCTCACAACGTGCGCCCGGGCCGGTCGGCGACCGCCGGCCCGACCCGCGTCGTGCCCGCGGGGTCCGCTCCGCCGTCGGCCGCGGCACCGTGAGCTGCGCCGTCGGCCGACCGGCCGTCGGCCGCCACCGCGCCCCGGGGCACCGCCGGGCGCATCCGCTGGGGCACCGGGGCGGGCTCGGCGTCGGCGCCCGGGCCGGTCGGCTCGTCCCCCTGGTAGCCGTAGCCCCGGCCCGGGAGGGCCGACCCCGGCGCGAGGTTGAGGACGACGCCCAGCGTCCGGGCCCCGACGCGGCGGAGCAGCGCGACGGCCTGCTCGAGCTCGTCGCGCCGCGTCCGGCCGGTGCGCACCGACAGCAGCACGCCGTCCATGGCGGGCGCGACGGCGGCGCCGTCGGCGACCAGGAGCAGCGGTGGGGTGTCGACGATGACGAAGTCGTTGGCCGCACGGAGCCGGTCGACCAGGGTGCGCAGCCGGGCCGACGCCAGCAGCTCGCTGGGGTTGGGCGGCACCTTGCCGGCGGGCAGCACCGAGAGCGTGCCGTCCCGGTAGCTCTGCAGGACGTCGTCGAGGTCCGCGGCCCCGGACAGGACGCTGGTGACCCCGGTGCCGTCGACCAGGCCGAGGTACGTGGCCACCCGGGGGTGGCGCAGGTCGGCCTCCACCAGCGTGACCCGGTGGCCCGCCTCGGCCAGGGCGACGGCGAGGTTGGCGGCGAGCGTGCTCTTGCCCTCCGCCGCGACCGCGCTGGACACCATGATCACCCGCGGCGGGGTGTCGACGTCGAGGAACTGCAGGTTGGTGCGCAGCTGCCGGAAGCTCTCGGCGTTCCGCGACCGGCTGCGCCGGCCGAGCACGTGCTCGTCCTCGAGGGACCGGTCGCGAGTGATGGTCCCGATCACCGGCGCCCCCGCCGCGGCGGCCGCCACCGAGGCGTCGCGGACCGACCGGTCCATCCGGACCCGGGCGTAGGCGAGCAGGAGGCCGATGACCAGCCCGATCAGGACGCCGACGGCGATGTTCACGTACAGGTTCGGCGCGGCCGGGTCCTCCGGGATCTCCGGGCTGTCGAGGACGGTGACCTTGACCGGGACGGTCGTCACCGGCTCGACGTCGGGCTCGACCGGGGTGGTGGTGGTGGCCTCGACCTCGTCGACCAGGTCGGCGAACTCGGCGGCGACGGCCTCGGCCAGCTGCTGCGCCCGCTCCGGCGAGGTGTCGGTGACGACGATGTCCAGGACGGTCGTGTCCGGGACCACCGAGGCGTCGATGCGCTGCTGCACCTCGTCGGCGTCGAGATCGAATCCGCCGGCGTCGATGACCTGCACGGCGAGCCGCTCGCTGGTGATCAGCTGGACGTAGGAGGCCACCCGGTTCTGGGAGAACTGGCTGCCCTGGAAGGCGGCGGTCGTGGACGTCGCGTCGGTCGACGTCACGAACAGCTGCGTCGAGGACGTGTAGGTGGGCGTCATCGCCAGCGCGGTGGCGGCGCCGACCGCCCCACCCAGCAGGAGCCCGATGACGGGCAGGAACCACCCGGCCCGGAATGCCGCCATGGTGTCTCTGAAGTCCACTACGTCCTCGTCTCCCGTGTTCCGACGTGCACAGCGCGGGGCTGCGGGTGGTCGTGCCGTGCGGGAACGGCCGCGGTCCGGGCGGACCGAGCAGTTCCCAGTTCAGTCAGGCTAGGTACTGTCCGGCGGATCCGGCAGGGGCTTGTCACCCGGTCGGGCTGCGGAGACGCAGGCGGCCCAGTGCGCCACGAACGTCCCCTTGACCACATCGTTCGAATGCCGGGTCCGCACCCGGTCCCACGCGCTCTGCCCCAGCCGGCGGGCGAGCTCCGGTGAGTCGGCCAGCCGGCGGATCGCCGTCCCGAGCGCCGCGGCGTCGGCCGGGGGGACGACCAGGCCGGTGGAGTCGACCACCTCGGCGATCTGGCCGACGTCGGTGGCGATGACCGGCGTGCCCAGGCTCATCGACTCCAGGATGATCATCGGCATCGCCTCGGCCCGGCTGGGCAGCACCAGCGCCACCGCCGTCCGCAGCCGGGCGAGCACCTCGTCGGGCCCGACCGGGCCCTGGACCACCACCCCGTCGGGGAGCGGGTCGGGCAGCCGGAAGCGGCGGGCCAGGTCGCCGAGGAGCACGAGCTCGTGGCCCTCGACGCCGGCGGCGGCCCAGGCCTCGAGGAGGACGTCGGCGCCCTTGCGCTCCCCGATCTCACCGGCGAACACGAAGCCGGAGCGGCCCGCCGTGACCGGCTCGTCGGCGATCGGCACCGCGTTGGCCACCCGCACCGCGGGGACGCCGAGCGAGCGCACCATCTCCGACGCCGGCTCGGTCAGCACGAAGACCACCGCGGGCCGGCGCAGCACCCGGCCGGCCAGCCGGCGGTTCGCCTCGGCGAAGGCCACGAAGTGCGAGCCGTGCACCAGGGCGGTGCAGCAGACGCCGCGCCGGCGGCCGATCCACAGCAGCAGCCCCTCCCGGAGGAAGGAGCCCTCCTGGGTCAGGTGGAAGTGCCAGACGTCGGTGGGCCCGACCTTGCTGAACAGCGCCTTCGCCGTCGTCCGGGCGAGGGCGGCGACGGTGCGGCGACGGGAGCCGTGCCAGTAGGAGGGCCACTCCCGGACCACGAGGTCGTCGTCGGCCCACGTGCTCGTCGTGCGGACCACGGAGGAGACACCGCCGGGACCCCCCGACGCGTTGCCGATCTGCGTCACGCGCAGGGCGGGGCGTGGCGAGCCGGTCACGCCGGCGCGTCCCCGGATCGGCGGATCGCCACGCCGGAGGGGTCGAGGTCCGCCGAGGTCAGCTCGCCGGGGCTGCGCAGCAGGACCAGCCCGCGCCGGTCGAGCTCGCGGGCCACCTGCACCTGGTGGTCGTCGACGTGCTCGCCGCGCTCGGCCAGCCGCGGCACCACGACCGGCCGCACCCCCAGCTCCAGCGCCCGCAGCAGGGTGCCGACCCCGGAGTGGGTGACGAACACGTCGCTGCCGGCCACGAGCCGGTCGAAGTCCTCGGAGCGCAGCTCCCCGGCCACCGTTCCCGGCAGGTCGTCGCGGGTGGTCACGCCCAGCTGCCAGGTGACGGTGTCGCCCGGGCGCATCCGGTCCCGCACGGCGTCGACGAGCGCGTCGAAGCGGAACGGCTTGATGGTGCCGAGGCTGACGAAGATGCTGCGCCCCTCCCCGTTCCGGGCGGCGGGCCCGGCCGCGGGGACGACGGTGTAGTCGTCGAGGAGCGAGGGGCCCTGCCGCCAGCCGGGGCGGTCGGCCCAGGCGGCGTGCTGGCTGTAGCGCTGGATCCGCGGGAGCTTCTCGAGGATGCGGCCGGTGGCCGACGGCCCGTCGAAGCGGGAGACGCTCTCGATGTAGACCATCGGCAGGCGCCGCAGCTGCGCGATGGCGTAGGCGGAGATGCCGACCGCGGCACCGGTGCTCAGGACGACGTCGAAGCGCTCGCGGCGGGTCTCCCGGTGCAGCCGGACGGCGGCGCTGATCGCCGGGCGCAGGCCGCGGGGCGGCACGTAGTCGAGGGTGACGACCGGCCGGCCGCTCAGCAGCGAGCGGCTCTGCTCGGACTCGAAGGTGGCGAAGACCGAATCCGACCGGAGCTCGAACCGCTCGGCCCACCGGACGATCTGCGCGAGGTGCCCTCCCGTCGAGGCGACGAGGAGTGCCCGCCTGCCTCGCAGCGCGGCGGCGAGTTCCGCCGTCCCACCTGCCGGTTCGGTGAGCTCCCCTTCTGACGACACCCCCGAAGCGTAAGGGGAGTCGGCGCCGCAGCCGTCGTCGTGGGCCACATTTCGCCGGTTGGTGTCAGCTTCGTCAGCGAACGGCCGCGGTTCTGGTGACCTGCGCCACGTCGGCACCGCCGTCCGGAGCCGGCTCGGCGGCCGGCTGACCGTCGTCCGTCCGGTCCGCCTGGCCCCCGGGTGTCTTTCCACCGAACGATCCCAGCAGCCCCATCAGGAGGAACAGCGGGACGTAGGACGGCGGGGAGACGAATACCGGGTTGCCGGTCGACTCGAGCAGGTACTGGAAGATCCAGGCGATCCCGGTGAGGCCGAGCCAGCGCGCGATGGGGGCCTCGTCCCGCGACAGCCGGCGCAGCCGGCGGAAGACCGCGACGAGCGCGGCGACGAACACCAGGAGCCCGAGGATGCCGGTCTCGCCGAGGATCGCCGGCCACATGGTGTCGGTGAGGAACAGCGCGTTGCCGGTGCGCTCGGAGAGGCCCCAGACGTTCTGGTAGCCGCGCTCCAGGTACAGCGGGCTGTAGAACTCCGAGGCCGTGTCCGAGCCGAACCGGCCGAATCCTGCGCCCAGCGGGAAGTGGTCGAGGGCGACGAAGAAGGAGTCCTTGGTCATGAGCGTGCGCGCCGCGGTGCCCTCGGACTGGTCGAAGTAGGTGGCCACGATGCCCTGCAGCGCGGTGAGCAGCGTGGACCAGAACACGACCAGGATGCCGGCGACGGTGGCCACCGCCGTGGCGAAGACGCCCGACCGGCCGGCCCGCGAGCTGAGCCACAGGAAGCTGCCGATCATCCCGAGCCAGGTCTTGCGCCGGAAGGAGAAGACCGCGACCAGCGCCATGCCGGCCGACATCAGCCAGGTGAAGCGGGTGCCACCCATGGTGGTGTTCCAGGCGACCAGCGCGAGGAAGCCCAGCGCGGACATGATGCCGAGCGTCCCGGGCTCCACGAACGGGCCGATGAGCGACGGGATGGCCGCCCGGTAGCTGACCTGCGGGATGTTGCCGACCAGGCCCTGCCAGGTCTGCGGGATGGCCAGGTTCACCAGGGAGCAGGCGATGATGAAGAGCATGACGGCGACGCCGCCCTTGGCCAGCCGGCGCACGTCCGCGGCGCTCCACTGCACCTGGGCCACGGCCAGGGCGAGCAGGATGCCCTTGAGGGCGAGCGCCGAGCCGGACGCGAGGACGACCAGCGGCACGTTCGCGACCAGGCCGCTGACGATGCCGAGCACCCCGAACAGGGTGAACCAGCCGAAGCCGGGGAACGTCCGGATCGGCTGGCCCCGGAGGATCCGCGGCCCGAGGCAGACCAGCAGCGACGCGGCGATCGACGCCTCGTCGAGGTAGTCGACCGGGGGGATGCCGCTGACCTGGGCCAGCGACTTGCTGAACAGGCACCCCAGGATCGCCAGCGCCACGAACCGCTTGGGGTGCTGGACGCCCCACACCAGCACCGGGACGCCGACGACGAGCAGCAGCACCGGCACCGGCTGGTAGGCCGCCCCGGCGGTGAGGACGGCGACGGCCAGCACGCACAGGGCCACGGTGCGCGGCATGGTCCTGGTCAGCGCATCGCCCACCACGGCCCCCTCCACGCCCCGCAGCCGCACGGCACGGCTGTACGACTCCCGCTCGGTCCGGCGCAGCGTGACACGCGGCCGGGCCACCGACAATGCCACGCACCCGCCACCGCCCGGCCGGACGACGTCCCCCACATGACGCAGGACACACCCGGACGGGTGGTCCGGCCCCCGCTCGGACCACTTCTCGGCTTCTCCGCGCCTCCCGGCTGGCCAGGCGGGCGGTGCGTGCACGACCATGGCGGGGGCCCGCGGCACGACGCGCGGGCCGACGACCTGCCTCTACACCCCGATCGAACCCTGGAGCACTGCGTGAAGATCTCGGTCATCGGCTGCGGATACCTGGGGGCCGTGCACGCCGCCTCGATGGCCGAGCTGGGTCATGACGTCGTCGGCATCGACGTCGACGCCCCGAAGATCGAGTCGCTGTCGCAGGCCCGGGCCCCGTTCTACGAGCCGGGCTTCGAGGAGCTGCTGGAGCGCACCCTGGCCACCGGGCGGCTGCGCTTCACCACCGACTTCGCCGACGCCGCCGGTGCGGCGGTGCACTTCGTCTGCGTCGGCACCCCGCAGAAGCGCGGCGAGTACGCCGCCGACATGCGCTACGTGCAGGGCGCGGTCGAGTCGCTGCTCGACGTCCTCGCCCCCGGCGAGCTGGTGGTCGGCAAGTCCACCGTGCCGGTGGGGACGGCGGCCGTCCTGGCCGAGCTGGTCGCGGCGAAGGTGCCCGGCGCGCTGCTCGCCTGGAATCCCGAGTTCCTGCGCGAGGGCTTCGCCGTCCAGGACACCCTGCACCCCGACCGGCTGGTCTACGGCCTGCCGGCCGGCGCGGACGGCGACACCGCGCGGGCGCTGCTCGACGAGGTGTACGCCACGATCGTCGAGCGCGGCACCCCGAAGGTGGAGAGCGACTACGCCACCGCCGAGATGGTGAAGACCGCGGCGAACTCCTTCCTCGCCACCAAGATCTCCTTCATCAACGCCATGGCCGAGCTGTGCGAGGCCACCGGCGCCGACGTGAAGCTGCTGGCCGACGCGATCGGCTACGACGACCGGATCGGCCGCAAGTTCCTCAACGCCGGGCTCGGCTTCGGCGGCGGCTGCCTGCCCAAGGACATCCGCGCGTTCATGGCCCGCGCCGGGGAGCTGGGCGCCGACCAGGCGCTGACGTTCCTGCGCGAGGTCGACAACATCAACATGCGCCGGCGCATCCGCATGGTGGAGTTGGCCCGCGAGGTGCTCGACGGCTCGCTGCTGGGCAAGCGGGTCGCCGTCCTGGGTGCGGCCTTCAAGCCCGACAGCGACGACATCCGCGACTCCCCCGCGCTCAACGTCGCCGCCCAGCTGCAGCTGCAGGGCGCGGTGGTGCGGGTGACCGACCCGGCCGCGGTGGAGAACAGCCGCCGGCTGTGGCCGCAGCTGGACTACGCGGCCACCCCCGAGGAGGCCGCCGAGGGCGCCGACGCCGTCCTGGTGCTCACCGAGTGGAAGCAGTACCGCGAGCTCGACCCGGTCGCCTTCGGCCGGGTGGTGCGGCAGAAGCGGGTGCTCGACGGCCGCAACGCCCTGAGCCGGACGGCCTGGACCTCGGCCGGCTGGACCTACCGGGCACTCGGCCGCCGCGCCGGCTGAGCGCGGATGCCCGACCCCCTCCCGCCGTCCCGGGCGCCCGGCCGATGCTGAGCCGGGTGGGCCGGGCGCTGCGCGGCGGCAAGCTCGCCAGCAAGGCGGCGACCTTCGCCGACCAGGCGATCTCCAGCGCCAGCAACATGCTGCTGTCGGTGTCGATCGCCTCGAACGTGAGCGCCAGCGTCTTCGGTGAGTTCGCGATCATCTACAGCATCTACTGGCTGCTGCTGGGCGGCACCCGCGCCGCCGTCCTGGACCCGCTGCTGATCACCCGGACGAACGTGCTGAAGGGCGCGCCGGTCCACCTGGTCGCCGCGGCGTCGGCGACGCTGGTCGGCGCCCTCGGCATCCCGGTGGGCCTGCTCCTGCTGGCCACGCCGCTGGACACCGCCTGGGTCGTCTTCTTCCTCGGGCTGCCGGTGCTGCTGCTGCAGGACGCGCTGCGCTACATCGGGTTCCTGGAGCAGCGGCCGGGCCGGGCGGTGCTGCTGGACGGCGTCTGGCTGGTGGTCATGGTGGTGGCCACGGTGCTCGCCATGACCGGGGCCATCTCGGGGACGGCGGCGGTGCTGGCCCTGTGGGTGCTCGGCGCGCTGCTGGCCGACGTGATCGGTCTCGCCGCCTTCCGCCTCCGCCGCGAACCGCTGCGGCTGCGGGCCCGGCTGCGGGCGATGTGGCCGGTCTCCGGGCCGCTGCTCGGCGACTTCGCGCTCTCCTCGGGCTCCGGGCAGCTGACCGTGTTCGTGCTGCCGCTGGTGGCGAGCACCGCGCTGCTCGGCTCGCTCAAGGCGGCCCAGGTGGCCAACGGCCCGCTCAACATCACCGTGGCCGCCGCGAGCGTCATCTGCCTGCCGATGGTGGCGAACGCGGTGGACTCCGGCGGCGGCCGGGCGGCCGCGCTGCGCATCGGTCGGTTCGCCTCGCTGGCGCTGGCCGGGGTGGCGGTCGTCTACGGCGCCGTCCTCCTGCTGCTCCCGCAGGGCGTGGGCGAGGCGCTGTTCGGCCAGTCGTGGGGCTCGGGCTGGCTGGTGGCCGCGGTGAGCCTGCAGATGGTGCTGTTCGGCATCACCCACGGGGCGCTGCTGGCGCTGCGCGGCTCGCGCAACACCAAGGTGGCGCTCCGGGTCCGGCTGGCGGTGGCGCCGGTGGCGGTGTTCCTGCCGGTGGCGCTCACCGCCGTGTGGGGCCGGGCGGGGCTGATGGCCGGGCTGATCATCGCCGCCTCGGCCATGTCGCTGGTGAGCTGGCTGGTCGCCGTCCGGGTGGTGCCGCAGCCGCCGCCGCCCGGTGCCGACGACGTACCGGAGGCCGACCTGCCCGACGACGCCCCGACCGGTAAGAACCCGCTGGGCTCCCCGGCGTCCGCGGCGCAGTAGCACCGGGGCTGCCAGCCGATCAGACGGTGGCCCGAGGCTCAGCAGGCGCGCCGATCTCCGGACTGGAGCGGGCGATGGCAGAGCGTACGAGTCGGTCGGGTCTGCTCGGGATCCGCTTCACGCGACTGCGTTCTGAGGGCATCTGATCCGCCCGGCTATTCGCGTGGGACCGGTTCTCCGCGTGGGTAGCCGACGATGATCTCGGTGCCGTCTTCGCGGTAGGTGCGCCAGCGTTTCGCGACCGGGTCCCAGGCGATGGAGAAGCCGTGGTGGACACAAGGTGCGAGTGGCGTTCGCAGAGCAACGCTGTGTTGGCCACCGATGTCTCGCCGTGGTCGGCGATCCACTCCTGGACATGATGGGCGTCGCACCACCAGGTCGGAGCGGAGCAGCCGGCGAACACGCAGCCGCCGTCGCGGGCGTCGGCCGCCTTGCGGATGGGTGCGGGCACGAGCCGTTGCGTACGGCTGATGTTCAGCGGCATGCCGTCGGGGCCGAAGAGCACCCGGGTGATGATCGAGTCGCAGGCCAGTTGGCGGGCCACCTCGTTGGACACCCGCTGACCTGATCCCAGCCGAGCGGCGCCCGCGATCACGTCCGGGTCGAGCAGGTCCTCAGCGGAGATGGTGGCCGCGACCTGCGCGTGGTGCTTGCGCAGCATCGGGGTGTCGGCGGCGGCCAACGCGTTGTCGGCGAGCTGGACGAGGGCGTCGGCCATCTCCTGGGCGTGGCTGCGGTCGTCGTCGGCGACCCGGCCGGCCTGCTGGTAGGCGGTGAGCGCGGTAGCGACCTTCTCGTAGCCGGCGGCGTCGAGGTGGCCGTGGAAGGTTCCGCCACCCTCGGCGCCGGCCGAGGGGGTGAGGTGCAGTTCCCGGCGTCGGGTGGGGTCGGGTTCGGGCCCGTCGGGGTCGATCCAGTCCAGCATGCGCCCGACCACGGCAGGCAGCGTCTCGGGATGGTCGCCGGTCGCGCAGGCCAGGAGCGTCGCGTCGACGCCGTCCGCTCCGTACAGGTCCACGCCGAGCTCGGCCGCGGCGGCCAGCCGGACCGGGGTGGCGACCTTGGCCACGACCGCGGTCTGATCGGGGGTGACCCGGCCGGCACGGGCGGCCTCGGACCACCGCGGCAGTTGCTCCAACGTCCGTCCGGCTCTCGTCAGCCGGGCGGCGGCGGCGGCGACGTTCAGGTGCCCCGACATCCACCTTTTGATCGTCTTGTGCCCGTCGAACTCCGCGGCCTGGCGCACTCGGCGGCCCGGACGGTCTGGGCCACAGCGGCCTCGATGACGTTCTGCAGCTGGCTCAGCCCGCGGATCCGGGCCAGCAACACCGGCGCCTGGGTGGCAGGTGAGCCGTCGAGAGGATTCACCCCGGCCAGCTCGAGGGCGCCGGCCAGGACGGCAGCGACGTCGTCGGGCAGTTCCAACGACGTCTGCCGGGCTGCTTCGCGCTCGGCCGCTCGTGCGGCCGTCGCCTCCGCGGCCAGAGCCGAGGCCGCGTCCCGGCCGGCCGCCGCGGGCGGAGCAGGCGCTGGAGTCGGAGTCGGAGTCGGAGTCGGGCAGCCGAGCCGGAAGGTGCCAGCATCCGGGACGGGGAGGAAGCCGTCGTCCAGACCCATGACGCCCTCCTCTGGGTCGACTCGCTACTCGAACGTGTGTTCGAAAGGTACCGCGAACGTCCTGCATCGACAACTCGAACCTGCTGGTCAGCGCCTCCTTTGCCCGAGGCGGATGCAGTCACCTGCGGCACCCGGCCTCGCCCGGCCGCCGGACGCCCGTCCGGGGTGGACCCGTGCGATCTTCGACGAGCCGCGTCGCTCCTGGCCGGAAGGGCATTCACGCTTCCGACGCGCAGTCACACGCCTGTTCGACGGTGGAACGGGCCGCTCAGTCCGCCGCCGGCTCGAGGGCCACGGCCTCGCGGGTATCGCCGCGCAGGGCGTCGGAGAAGTACACGGTGTGCTCGCGGCGGGTGTTGTTGGCCGCGTAGATGCCCTGCTTCAGGTAGGCGCTCTGCCCCTCGTAGAGGTTGGCCGCCGCGGCGTCCACCACCTGCTCGCCGTCGATCCACACCCGGGTGCTGCCCTCGTCGGGGTCCGTGGACCACTTGATGCGCACGGTGTGGTCGAGCCACTCGCCCCGCTCCAGCGGGCCCAGGTCGTACACGGCGGTGTGCTCCACCCGCTCCTCGCCGAGCACCCCGCCGCGCACCGACATCCGCAGCTCAGGCTGGTCGCCGTCGGTGACCCACAGGTCGATGTTCGGTGAGCCGGTGTTCGCCGTCTGGTGCCACTGGGTGTAGATCAGGAACTCGTCGCGGCCGTCCCACCGGAAGTCCTCGGGGAAGTACGTCGACCACGAGTACCACTGCACGTCGCCCTCCTCGGGCGAGCCGGCCTCCTCGATTGTCGAGCGCACCTCACCGCGGATGGTCGTGTCGACGCCGAAGGTGAAGTCGCCCGGCCGGGCGCTGAAGGCCCCGGAGTGCTCGTACCCCGGGCGGACCGGCTCGTCGACGACGCGCACCTGCTCGGGACGGGCGGCGTGCACCTCGCTCCACGCCGAGAGGGTGCCGTCGTCGTAGCTCCACACCTGGTCGGGCCGCCGGGGGTCGTCCAGGGTCGGCGACGTCGTGGGCGCCGAGGAGGTGCTGCGCGACGTGGAGAACTGGTCGGTCGCTACCGGGTCCAGCTCCGACCGCGGGACCTCGGTGGTCTCGATCGGCGTGGACGGCGGCTCCGCGGTGGCGACGGTGGGGTCGCTGCCGGACGGGCGGGGGTCGTCGGAACCGCAGGCCGCGAGCGTCAGCGAGACCGACACCGCCAGGGCGAGCGGGATCCGGCGGCGGCCTCGCGTCACAGCACTTCCTCTTGGCACGGGTTCGCGGGGCAGTGGGCGATGCGGCGCCCCGAGCACATCCGGGCCCGGCACTGCGGTGGCCGGCTCCGGCCACCCGAACGAGCGGACACCCGAGCGTACCCATCGATGCCGCGTGCCCGCTGGGACCGCTGGGACCGCTGCCCACGATCGGGGTAACGCAGCGTTCACGTGATGCTGCCCTCGCCGACCAGCGCCGATGGCGTCGCGCCCCTATATTCGAGTGGATGATCTTTACCCGGTGCAGCCTCGCCCAGCAGCGCCGGACGCTTTCCGTGCGTGGAGGGCAGTGAGGATGGCGACGCCACGCTCCGGCGCGACGTCGGGAACCCGGCAGAGCGGCGGGGGCCAGCCGGACCGGCGCGCCGCGGCGAACCCCGCCCGCCGCGGCCCGTCTTCCGCCTCGGGCGCCTCCCCCTCGGACCAGCCGCGGGCGGGACGGGTGCCGCGGCTGGACTCCTTGACCGGGCTGCGCTTCGTGGCGGCGCTGCTGGTGTTCGTCTCGCACACGCTGGCCACGTTCGAGTTCACGCCGTACTACCGGCAGATGGAGCCCTACCTCGAGCCGGGCGCAGCCGGGGTGAGCTTCTTCTTCATCCTCAGCGGCTTCGTGCTCACCTGGACGCACCGCGCGGGTGACAGGGTGGGCCCGTTCTACCGCCGGCGGTTCGCCCGCATCGCGCCGGCGTACTGGGTGGCGGTGCTCGCGTTCATCCCGCTGAACGCGATCGCCAACCCGGAGGAAACCGGGTCGCTGCTGCGGCACATGGCGCCGCAGTTCCTCGGCCTGCACGCGTGGTTCCCGGACAGCGAGTACTACTGGGCCGGCAACGGCGTCACGTGGTCGATCTCGTGCGAGATGTTCTTCTACGCCCTGTTCCCGCTGCTCATCGTGGGGGCGCTGCGGCTGTCGGGCCGGGCCCGGTGGTGGGCCGCCGGGGTGCTCGCCGCCCTGGTGATCGTGCCGCCGGTGGTGCTGGCGCCGCTCACCCACGGCGCGACGGTGGCCGACTGGGCGATCTTCATCTTCCCGGTGCAGCGGCTGTGGGAGTTCTGCCTCGGCATCCTGATCGCGCTGTGGATCAAGCAGGGCGGCCGGATCCGGCTCGGGCTCCCGGTCGCGCTCGCGCTGGTCGCCGTCGCCTACGCCATCGCCATCCCGGCCCCGGCCTACCTGATCTGGGTCGCGATCCCCTTCATCCCCTTCGCCCTGGTGATCGCGACCGCCGCCCAGGCCGATCTCGACGGCCGCCCGTCGGTGTTCCGCCACCCGGTGCTGGTCAAGCTCGGCGAGTGGTCGTTCGCCTTCTACCTGACCCACCAGCTGGTGATCCGGGTGGTGGACTACCTGCTGGAGCCGAGCACGGTCGCCGGCGCGATCGGCGCTTCGCTGCTGGCCCTGGTCGGCTCCGTCGCGAGCGCCTACGTGCTCTACACGGTGGTCGAGAAGCCGCTCGAACGGCGGCTGCGGGGCGGCACGCTGCCGGTGAGCCACGGCGGCTCGGGGCACGTCCAGAAGCGGTAGCCCTCTCCCGCCGGCGAACCGCAACGCAACCGATGCGGTTCCGTCACGGACTCCGGCGCATGCCGGGGGACACTTGAGGGAAGTGAGCCGGTCACGGGGCCGGAACAGCGCCGCGAACCCCCGACACAGGATCCGGCCCCCGGGCCGGCGATACCCAAGGAAGAGCCCATGAGCTGGGTGCTGATCCTCCTCACGGTGTGGGTGCTCGTCGCGGTCGTGGCCGCGGTCGTGATCGGCCGCAGCGTCTGCTTCGCCGAGGCCGAGGCCGAGGCGGCCCGGGCCGGACACGGCGCCCCGGACGCGCGGGAGCAGCGCGACGGCGCGGCGGGCTTCGCTCCCCCCGTGGCCACCGGGCACCGTGGTGGAGTACCGCCGTCCGCCGCGCGACCGGCGGCGGGCGACGCCGCCCGGCACGCGAGGCCGGCTCGCCGGCGGCCGACCTTCCGGGGCTGCATCGCGGCGACCGGGCGGGCGGCCATGCACCGCGGCCGCGGGGCCGTCTGACGTCACCCCGGCGAGGCAGACCCGCCTCCCCCCGACGGGGCGCCGCCGTACGCTCGGTCGGATTCGGCGGCAGACGGGGGTCTCGGGATGAGCAGCGACGGACGAGCGGCGTCCACGGAGGACGCGCGCAACTCCGTGGGCTCCGACGGAACCGCGTCCTTCTTCGACCGGACCGATGACGCGCCGGCAGACCGCGGCGGCCAGGGCGCACCACCGCGCCGCCGCCGGCTGCGGCGGGTGCTGATCGTTCTCGGCGTGCTCGTGGCCCTGCTCGCGGCGGTGGTCGGTGGCGGCCTGTGGTTCCTGACCGACCGCTGGGGCGGCAACATCGCCCGCGTCTCCGACGTCTTCGCCGACCTGCCGCAGGAGGCCCGGCCGGCCCCGGCCACGCCGGTGCAGGAGGCGGCGGAGGAGCCGGTCACCTTCCTGCTGGTCGGCTCCGACACCCGCAGCGAAGGCGCCCAGGGCGTCGACCCCGGCGGCCGCTCCGACGCGATCATGCTCGCCCGCTTCGCCGCCGACCGGCAGCACGCCCAGCTGATCTCCATCCCCCGCGACTCGTGGGTGGACATCCCCGGCTACGGCATGAACAAGATCAACGCCGCGTACGCCTACGGCGGGCCGGCGCTGCTCATCGCGACCGTCGAGCAGCTGACCGACGTGCGCATCGACCACTACGTGGCCATCGACTTCGAGGGCCTGATCCAGGTGACCGACGACCTGGGCGGGGTGGACGTGACGGTCGCGGAGACCACCAGCAACGGGCCCTACACGTTCGAGGCCGGGGTGAACCACCTCGACGGCGACGAGGCCCGCTGGTACCTCGGTCAGCGGTACGGCCTCACCGGGGGCGACTTCGACCGGGTGAAGCGCCAGCAGCAGTACCTGCGCGCCATGTTCGGCAAGCTGTTCAGCTCGGAGACCTTCACCAACCCGGCGAAGCTCGACGACGCCATGCTGGCGGTCACCAGCGCCGTGAGCGTCGACCAGGAGCTGAGCAACGCCGATCTGGCGGGCCTGGCGTACTCGCTGCGCAACGTGACGCCGAGCGACATCGAGTTCTTCACCGCCCCCGTGCTGGGCACCGGCATGGAGGGCCCGGCGAGCGTGGTCTACCTCGACCACACGGCCGCCGACCGGATGTGGAGCTACCTGCGCTCGGATTCGCTGGCCCAGAACGCCGACGAGTTCGGCGACGACGCACTGCCCGAGGTCCCCCGCTGAACTGTGCCGGCAGCCACCGGAGTGCAGATCAGCCGCCGACCGGCATGATCCGCCCACGATGACCAGTGACGGGATGTTCCCTTCAGCAGGTTCTGTCTGCGCGCCGGAGCGTCACGAACCGATAGCCCTCGGTAGAACTAGCGCCATGACAACGCTGGCGCTCGTCGCCTCCGCCTGGGTGGCTCTGGCACTCCCCGTCGGCGTGCTCCTCGGCCGCGGGATCCGGACCGCCGACCAGCGCGAGCAGGTGGCGGGGAGCCCGGTGCCCGACTTCATCCCCGCCGAGGTCGTGGCGTCGGTGGCCGCCGGGCAGCACCCTCGCGGCTGACGCCGTAGAGCCCTCGCCGAGGTCAGTAGGCGCCGGAGCCGCGGAGCACGGCGCCGAAGGTCTTCCAGAGGATCATCAGGTCGAACGTCAGCGTCCAGTTCTCGACGTACCGGACGTCGATGCGCACGGAGTCGTCCCAGGAGAGGTCCGAGCGGCCGCTGACCTGCCACAGGCCGGTGATGCCCGGCTTCACGAGCAGGCGGCGACGCATGTCGAAGCCGTACTGCTCGACCTCGCGGGTGACGTGCGGCCGGGGGCCGACCAGGCTCATGCTGCCGTCGAGCACGTTGAACAGCTGCGGCAGCTCGTCGAGGGAGAACCGGCGCATGACCACGCCGACCCGGGTGACGCACGGGTCACGCTTCCTCTTGAACTGGACGTCGTTGCCCTCATTGCTCTGCTCGAAGAGGGCGTCGACCAGCTTGTCGGCGTTGAGCACCATGCTGCGGAACCTGTAGACCTCGAAGGGCTTGCCGCCCAGGCCGATCCGCTCGTGCTTGTAGAAGACCGGCCCGCCGCGGCTGGTCAGCTTGACCGCCAGCGCGAGCCCGATCGACCGACCCGACGCGCCGCCCACCATGGCCCCCCGCAACACCCCCGTGGCGACTGTGGCGTGCGATTCCTAGCGTGTCCGACACGTGAGCGATCTGGGGCCTCGGTGCTGCGCCTCGCTCTTACGCTGCCGCCATGCCGTGTCCCTCCTGTGGGGCGACCGACGCACGCACCCAGATCCTCCCCGGGTACTGGCGGTGCGACGCCGTCGTCCGTGCTTCGTCCCTGGTCGCCGATCCCGTCGGCGTCGGCGCCGCCATGCCCATCAGCGCCGCACCGGAGGTACCGGCCCGCTGCGGCACCGTCTACATCCAGACCCGTGACGAAAACGGGCCGGCCCTGTGCCGCTGCGGTGATCCCGCGATCGGTGAGTGCACCGAGTGCACCCGCATGGTCTGCGCCGATCACTCCGCCCTCTGGCAGGGCTGGCGGGTCTGCGACCGCGACCTCGCCAACGCGCGCCTGCGCGCCCGTACGGCCGCGCTCGCCGAGGAGAAGCGGCGCGCCGAAGAGGCCGCCGCCGCGGAGGCCGAGCGCCACCGGCAGCGCACCACGCTGCTCGAGCTCGCCGACGAGGACGCCGTCTGGCTGCTCTATGTCCGCACCGAGCCGCGCACCGAGCAGGAGATCCGCTCGGCCGTACACGTGCTGCGCGGCCTGAACCCGGCCCAGTTCACCGACGCCTGCCTCTACCTCCTCCCCTACGCCGGCGGGCCCGAGACCCGGCGCACCGGCCTCACCCGGCTCTCCGGCTGGGCGTTCGAGGGCCCCGACTTCCACGGCCGCTCGTGGTTCCTGACCCGCAAGGGCGAGTGGCACCGCAGCGGCACCTACGGGACCTCCGGCGGCGAGGCCCAGCGCTGGAAGAAGGTGCGCTTCGACGACGTGGAGAAGCGCGCCGTCATCGACGAGCTGTCCTGGCAGCAGACGGTCACCAGCGGCCTGCTCTGACTGGCTCAGCAGCCGATAGGGCACGCCACAGCCGAGGCGAGACGGAACCTCCGCCTAGGCGCCCGCTGCGGGGCCGGCTCTACCGGGCCGGTCGAGGTCCGGGTCGGCAGTGCTGAGCTCCTCCTCCGCTGCGCGTTCCCGCCGGCGGGCGCGCGCGGCCGTGGAGCCGAGCCAGATGGCCCCTACCGGGGCGACGAGCAGCCACGCGATCAGCAGCCACCACCACGACACTCCGCACCCCCTGGGTTGCTGAGCGTGCCCCCCGAGGGGCGGCCGCACAACCCAGAAAGCCCGGGGCGGCGTCGGTGGCGCTATCCGACGCCGATGGAGATGAGCGGCGCGGCCGCCGGGTCGAGCCAGCGCATCAGCGCGGCCAGCGGGTCGCCCTCGATCGCCACGCACCCGGCGGTGGGCTGCCCGTTGGACATGTGCAGGAAGAACGCCGAGCCCGCGCCCCGCGTGCCGCCGCGGTTGTAGTCGATGACCACCGCGTGGTTGTAGGCCCAGCCCTGGGCGTAGAGGTGCTCCCCCGCCGCCTCGTTGAACGGGCAGGTGCGGGGGGCGCAGCGCGCGTACTGGTTGTACAGCGAGCTGTTCACGTCCGACACCCACCAGTCCGAGCCGTCGATCACCCGGTACGGCAGCGCCGTCCCCGGGTTCGCCAGCCGGCCGAAGCTCTCGGTGAGCGAGAAGGTGCCCGCCGGGGTGCGGCTGACCCCCTCCCGGGCGGTGCCGATGCCGCTGGCGCCCACCTGCGCCGTCACCGGCCCGAGCACCGCCACCCAGCCCGTGCCGCGCTTCTCCCAGGCGGTCAGGCGGCCGCTGGTCGCTCCGGCGTGCGGCACGGTCACCGTCACCAGCTGGCGGGCGTTGCCGGTGCTCACCGCCATCGGCAGCCCGGCCCGGTCGGCGCCGGTGCTCCAGAAGGCCCGCCCGTCGGGGCGCTGCAGCACCACCTGGCCGTCCTCGTACAGCACCGCCCGCGCGTACGGGTTGCCCCACGTGCCGCTGTGCCACAGCGGCGCCCCCGAGGCGGAGTAGAGCACCAGGTTGCCGTCGGTCTGCATCACCAGCTTGGCGCCGGGTGACCACCAGGTGCCGGTGTTCCAGGCCGGCCGCATGTCCGAGGCGTAGGTGACCAGGTTGCCATCGGACTGCATCGCCAGCGTGTAGGAGGCCGCCCCCGAGCGCAGCGACTGCCCGGCCACGAGCACCCGGCCGCTGCCCAGCGTGTAGCCCAGCGAGCCGCTGCCCGGCGCCACGTCGGGGCCGGTGCTCCACAGCACCCGGCCGTCGGACCGGTAGAGCACCAGGTTCCCGTCGTCGTGCAGCACCACGCGCGCCCCCGCGTGGCCCCAGGTGGCGCTGTGCCAGATCGAGGCGCCGGCGCGGTTGTAGAGCACCAGGTTGCCGTCGGTCTGCATCACCAGCCGCGACCCCGGCGAGCGCCAGGTGTCGCTGTTCCACACCGGCCGCCCGCCGGATGCGTAGAGGACGGCGTTCCCGTCCCCCTGCACCGTCAGCGAGTACGCCCCCGAGGCCGAGCGCAGCCCCTGCCCGGCGGTCAGCTGCTGGCCGGCCGACAGGGTGTCCGCGGTCGCCGCCGACGCCGGCAGCCCCGGCCCCACCAACGCCACCAGGGCGAGCAGGACCAGAGCGGTGCGCAGCACCTGACGCATAGATGACCCCCGTGGTCGCCGGACGAGCGCCTGTGACTGTAGGGGGGCCCTCGCCGCCGCGCGGGGCTGCCGTGCGCGCTGTTCCCGGTGTGACGGAAGGGGTCGTCCCGGCCCCCGAGCGCACCCCTGGACGCCGGCCGCGCGGCCCGGACCGGACGGCGTGCAGACTGGTGCCGGCCCCCTCCGGTCGGCTCGTCCGGATCCGCCGCTTCCCAGGAGACCTCATGGCGCCGGCGGTTCGTCGCACCTGGGGACGACGGCGCCGAGTGCTGGTGGCGGTCGCGGTCTGCGCCGCACTGGCCGTCGCCGTCGCCGTGGCGCTGACCGCGCCGGGGCGGGATCCCACCGCCACCGAGTCCGCGCCCCGCCCGCAGCGGAGCGCGCCGGCAGCGGACGCGGAGCCGGCCGCGGAACCCGGGCCGCCGCCCCTGGCCGGCCGCACCGTCGCGCTCGATCCCGGCCACAACCGGGACAACGGCCGGTACCCCGACGAGATCGGCCGCCCCGTCGACGCCGGCGGCTTCGCCAAGCAGTGCAACACCACCGGCACCGCCACCGACGCCGGCGTGCCGGAGGCGACGCTCAACTGGGAGCTGGCCCTCGATGTCCGCGAGCGGCTGGAGGCCCTCGGCGCCACCGTCGTCCTCACCCGCGACCAGGACGCCGGCTGGGGGCCCTGCATCGACGAACGGGCCCGCATCGCCAACCGCGCCGGCGCCCACCTGCTGCTGTCCCTGCACGCCGACGGCGCGGCGGCGGACGCGCACGGCTTCCACGTCATCCACCCCGCGAGCAGGCCCGGCTGGACCGACGACATCGCCGCCGACAGCGCCCGGGCCGCGACCACGGTTCGCGACGCGCTGGTCGCCGCCGGGCTGACCCCGGCCACCTACCTCGGGCAGGCGGGACTGGACGAGCGGGACGACCTCGGCACGCTGAACCAGGCCGACGTGCCGGCGGTGCTGCTCGAGGCGGGCAACCTGCGCAACGCCGACGACGCGGCGCTGCTCACCGGCGAGGAGAGGCGCGGGGAGTTGGCCGACGCGCTCGCCGGCGCCGTCCGCGACTTCCTGGCCGGCTGAGCGCCGCCCGGCAGCGGGGGCCGGCCGACCGGTCCCGGGTCGTCGCGGTCACGACGTGAGGCGGGCCGGCACCATGTCCCGGATGGCGGCCGTGACCAGCTCGGCTGCCGCCGCCGTCAGGTGCGTCTCGTCGGTGCGCAGCAGCACGGAGCCGATGAAGGCGGGGCAGCGGTCGTCGGCGCAGAACAGGTCCCGGGTGTCCACGTAGGTGACGTCCGCGCCGGCCGCCTGCAGCTCCTCGACCGCGGCCCGCTCGGCCGCCGACTTGTCCACGTAGCCGCGGGTCATCTCCCGGACGCAGTCGTCCGGGCTGCCCAGGCGCACGCCGCACTCGCGGGGGTCGGCACCCAGCGGCGGATTGCTCAGCACCACCACCGAGCCGACGTAGGGCTGCACCGCCTCGAGGGTCGACTCGAGGCCGCGCTGCCACTCGTCGAGCACGTCCTCCCCCTCGGCACCGCTGACGAGGTCGCCGAGGTAGCCCTGCCCGGCCGACACGACCAGCACCTCCGGCGAGGTCTCCTCGATGAACTCCAGGGTGCCGTCGCGGGCGGCCGCGCACTCCTCGGGGAAGCCGGGTGCCTCGATCTCGGGGGCCACGGCGACGTCGATGAACGGGCAGTTGGCGTAGCCGAGCGCGAGCACCTGCCAGTCGTCGCCCTCGAACGTCGCGTTCACCGTGGGCGCCCAGCTCATCGCCACCGAGTCACCGACCAGGAGCGCCGTCCTGCTCGCGTCCTCCGGCCCGCTCTGGCAGACCAGCGGCTCGTCGCTGGCGCCCACGATGTTCCGGCACCCCGGCGCGGCGGTGCCCATCGCGACCGCCTGCTGCTCGGGCCCCAGCTCGTCGAAGGAGGGCCGGAGGTCGGCCGGCCAGGAGTCGGCCGCCAAGGCGTCCTGCACCCGCTCGGAGAGCACCGCCGCGGGCGGGCGGTCCCCCGAGCTCGCCGGATCCGCGCTGAGCGTGCCGGCGCCCCGCAGCGAGGCCGGCGCCCAGAACTGGGCGGTGCCCAGCACGAGCAGCACCGCGGCCAGGGAGACCGGCAGCAGGACCCCCGTGCCGCGGCGTCGCTCCCACCCCGAGGTGTAGCGCGGGCGGGAGCGGAGAGCCAGGACCGGACGCTCCACCCACCGGTACGACGCGGCGGCCAGCAGCAGCGTGAGGGCCACCAGCCCCAGCTCGACCCCGATGGAGCCCCCGAGGAGGACGACGCCGAACACGACCACCGGGAAGTGCCACAGGTAGATCGAGTACGACCACTGGCCCAGGCGCTGCGCCACCGGGTTGGTGAGCAGCACGGTGGCCGGCGACGCGGGCGGATCGGCCAGCAGCACCATCGCCGTCCCGAGAACCGGCGCCAGCACCCACGGGAACGGGAACGGCGACGTCGGTGAGATGACCACGGCGGAGCCGAGGACGACCACGAGCCCCGCGACGCTGAGCCCGGCGCGGAACCGGTCGGCCAGGGCCACCTGGCCGGCGACGACGGCGACGAGCGCCCCGGACAGCAGCTCGGCGGCCCGCGCGAACGTGTCGAAGTAGGCGGCGGTGGGGGCGGTGCTCGTCCGGTACGCCGCCCACGCCAGCGACAGGACGATCCCCGCGGTGATCAGCCACCGCAGCCGCCCCGGCCGGCGGCGCAGGTCGAACAGCCCGAACGCGGCGAACAGCAGCAGCGGCCAGACCGCGTAGAACTGCTCCTCGATCGACAGCGACCAGTAGTGCTGCACCGGCGACACCGGCCCCGACGCCTGCAGGTAGTCGCTCCCGACGGCCACCAGGTGCCAGTTCTCCACGAACAGCGCCGCGGCCAGCGCGTCGAGCGCGCTCTGGTTCGCCCGCGGCAGGAACCAGACGACGTACCCGATGGCCACGGTCACCACCAGCACGACCATCGCCGCGGGCAGGATCCGCTTGGCCCGCCGGACGTAGAAGTCGCGGAAGGAGACGGTGCCCGTCGTCCGCAGCTCGCGGAGCAGCAGCGAGGTGATCAGGTAGCCGGAGATGACGAAGAAGACGTCGACGCCGACGAAGCCGCCGTGCGGCCAGCCGAGGATGTGGTCGGCGACCACCAGGCCCACCGCGACGGCGCGCAGCCCCTGGATGTCGGCGCGGTAGCGCAGCGGACGACCAGGCGGCCGGGGCGTGGTCCGGTTCGCCGCCTGGTCTGTCCCCGTCATGGGCATGACGGTACTGGGACGGATGGGTTCCACTCCCGGATCGGACCCCCATCGGCTCCCGCCGACCCGATCGGGCGACGTCTGCAGCTGCCGCGGACGCCGATGCGCTCCGCCCCGGCAGGGCACCGGCTCAGTCCCCGGTGAACTGCACGTCGCTGACGGCGGTGAAGTTGCGGATCGCGGCGTCGTTGCCGGTGCCGGCGATCTCCAGGACCACCTGCTGGGTGGTCACGCCTCCGGGGAGCTGCAGCTGCGCCGCCGCCGGCGTCGGCGACGGGATCGACTGACGCTGCATGGAACCGTCGTCGAACCGCCAGGTGACCTCCGTGACCGTGCGGTTCTCCAGGAACCGGTCCGAGCCGTCGGCGGGGTCCACCTTCGCGTAGCCCGGCACCAGGCCGACCGACGTCAGGGTGACCGGCGCACCGAAGTCGTAGACCAGCTGCTGCCCCACGGCGGCGCCCGGGCAGCGCCAGGCGGTGGCGGGGACGCCGTCCAGGGTGAGCTCGGGCTCGTAGGTGACCGGAGCGCCGGTCGAGTCGGCGCTCGGTGGCGCCTGGCAGGTCGCCCGCACCGCCACCGGCTGGACGGGCCCGGCGGCGCCGGCGGTGTCGGCAGAATCGCCGGCCGCGACCTCCGCCGGCGTGCCGGTCCCGGTCGCGGTCTCGGTGGACGAGCTCAACTGGCCGGCCAGGGCGAGGCCGCCGATCACCACCAGGGCGAGGACGAGCGCGCCGGCGAGGGCCAGGCCGAGCGGCCGCCTCCGCCCGCCCTCGATGTCCGGCGGCGCCGCCGCCGGGGCGCGCCACGGGTGCTCCGCGGCGGGTTGCTGCCACGGGTGCGCACCGGCGGCGGGCTCCTGCCACGGGTGCGCCCCGGCGGCGGGCTGCTGCCGCGTCGGCCAGGGCGGTGGGCTCGCCGGCGGCGGCGCAGCGGGCTGCGCACCGGCCTCCGCCGCGTCCGGCGTGCTCCGGACGGCCTCCGCCAGCCACGCCTGCGGGCCGACGCTCGGCAGCGGGGTGACCGGCGCGGTGCCCGAGAGGGGCGGGGGCACCGTCCCGCCCGGCGGCTGCCCGGCAGCGGGGTGCCACGGTGCCGCGCCGGCCGCGCGGTCCTCGCCCGCCGGGCGCCCGCCGTCCTCGCGCACCATGTCCTGCCACCCCCGTCCGACGGCCGCCGTCGCGATCGCCTCCTGCCTCCTGAGCATCCGCGCCGCGGCGCGGTCCGGCCACGATAGGCGCTCCGCCGGGGCGGGCGACCGACCCGCGCCGAGGGGTGTCGCCGGCCACGGAGCGCCACGCCGACGATGCGCGCCGCTCATCCCGGAGGTGCCGGCCGACCGGCCGAGGCGCAGGTCAGCGCTCCGGGCATCCGGCTGCGGGGACCGCCCGGAGCACCCGAACCGATCACTCATGGTGACGACACTCTCATCCCGCTCCACCCCGGCGCACGCAGCCGTCAATGTGCATGTAACCCGTACTCCGACCTGTGGACACGCTGTGTTCACCTCGGGTAGGAAGCCCTCGTTCGGCTGCGGGGAATCGGCAATTCACCCGGTCGATGCCACGTGCGTGGAGCAGGACCCAGCGGAGCTTGGACTCGATCGAGAGGCCGACGGTGCTACGACGAACTCGTCCCGCGAACGGGAGGATCGCGTCCGCCGCCGCCCCGATGTCGCGCGCGAAATCGATTTTCCGCGCCGTGCTGAATGCCGGCCGGATCCGGATCCGCGGCCGATCGCCACATCCGCTCGGAGATGTGCAGGAATGGCCCGACCCGGGCTGCGGCGTCGAAAGGGATTCCATGGACGACACCTCGCGGACCCACCTGACGCCGCTGCGCCAGCCCCTCCGCTCCCCCGCGACGCCCGGCACGCCGCGGGTGAGCGTCGTCGTGCCCACCTACAACGAGGCCAAGAACCTGCCGCACGTCTTCGGCCTGCTGCCCGAGGGCCTGCACGAGGTCATCGTGGTCGACGGCCGCAGCGTCGACGGCACGGTCGAGGTCGCCCGGCAGCTGCGCCCCGACGTGCGCGTCGTCCTGCAGAACCGGCGAGGCAAGGGCAACGCCATGGCCTGCGGCTTCGCGGCCGTCACCGGCGACGTCGTCGTGATGCTCGACGCCGACGGGTCGGCGGACCCGCGCGAGATCTCGCGGTTCGTCAGCGCCCTGGTGGCCGGCGCCGACTACGCCAAGGGATCGCGCTTCGTCCCCGGCGGCGGCAGCGACGACATCACCCGCACCCGCGCGTGGGGGAACCGCTGGCTCAACCGGTCGGCGAACCTGCTCTTCGGCACCCGCTACACCGATCTCTGCTACGGCTACAACGCATTCTGGGTGCACTGCCTGCCGGCCCTGGAACTGACGACGGGCGGCGAATCGTCCGACGTGAAGCTCTGGGGCGACGGATTCGAGATCGAGACGATCATCAACACCCGCGTCGCCAAGGCGGGATTCCGTATCGCCGAGGTGCCGAGCTTCGAGTACAACCGCATCTTCGGCACGAGCAACCTCAACACCTGGCGGGACGGATTTCGCGTTCTCCGCGCATTGGTGATCGAGCGGGTCAACCGGGTCGGAACGGCCGGCCGCATCGTCTTCTCCGGCAACACGGTGTCCGAGGTGGCGCTTCCGGCGCCCCGGCCGGCACTGGAGGACGTCGGCACGGTGGGCCCGGTTCCGTCACTGAGCGTCACGGACGTGCAGACTGCGTGAGTGACCGCGAGGCTGCGCCGCCTGCTCGCCCGGCCGCACTGGGCGGTGCCGCTCGTCGCGGTCGCCGTCCTGCTCGTCCTCGACCGCATCCACCAGAGCGGCCCGTGGCCGCTGGTGGTCGAGGGCGCGCTCGACGAGCCGGCCCACCTGCTCACCGCCTGGCTCGCCCTGGCCGCGCTGCCGGGGGACCTGCTGGCGACGTCCACCGGTCGCGCCGCCCTCGTCGCCGCCGTCCTGATCGACGTGGACCACGTCCCGCTGTACCTGACCGACTCCGGGTTCGCCGTCGACGGCGGCCGGCCACCCACGCACAGCCTCGCGCTGGCCGCCGCGCTGGCAGCGGCGGCCGCGGCCGTGCCCCACCGGCGCCGTCTCCTGCTGGGCGCGGCGCTCGGCGTGCTGCTGCACTTCGTGCGCGACCTGGCCACCGGGCCCGGCGTGCCGCTGCTGTGGCCGGTCGCCGACACCGCGGCCCGCGTGCCGCACGACGCCTACCTGGTCGCCGTCCTGCTCCTCGCCGCCGCCGCGGCCGTCCGCAGCCGTGCCCGGGGAACCCGGCTCAGGAGCGGAGCCACCTGAACCACGACCTCCCCGACCGGAAGCGAGGGCAGTCGCACAACGCGCAGTCCGAGCCGCGGCGGTAGTGCTCGTGCGCCTGGCGGCCGTGGCCGCAGGCGCAGCGGCTGCCGGTGGCCACCGGCTCCTCCGGGGCAGCCGGCTCCGGGCTCACCTCCGGCCGGCCGGCCGGCTCCGGACGGTCCGTCATCCCCCTGCCCTTTCCCGCGTTCCGAGCTTCCCCGAGGGGCCACCGCAGTGGATACCGTCCCCGTCATGCCGACCAGCCCACCCCCGGCGGGCCCGGCGCACGCCGGCCCGCGGCGACCTCGGCTCCGCGGCTGCCATGCTCACCCCCGCATCTCCGACGGGGGGCCGCCCACCGCAGCGATGAGCCTCCGCCCGGGTGCGACCAGACCCGAGCACAGTATCCGCCGCGCGCCGGGCCCCTCGGCATGAGCGCCCCGCGCGCCGCCGCGGTCGGGCCCGCGGTCGACCGGCCCGCACCCACCCTCACCGTGCTCGTCTGCGCCTACACCCTCGACCGGTGGGACGACATCACCGCGGCCGTCGACAGCCTGCGCCGCCAGACCTCCCGGCCCGACCAGGTGGTGCTCGTCAGCGACCACAACGACGAGCTGCTCGAGCGCGCCCGGGCGGCGTTCCCCGAGGTCCTCTGCGTGGCCAGCGACGGCCCGCAGGGCCTCTCCGGCGCCCGCAACACCGGCGTGCAGCGCGCGACGGGCGACGTCGTGGCCTTCCTGGACGACGACGCCTCCGCCGACGAGCACTGGGCGCAGCGCCTCCTCGCCGCCTACACCGACGCGGCGGTGCTGGGCGTCGGTGGCGGGGTGCTGCCGGCGTGGCGGGCGCCCCGGCCGGCCTGGTTCCCCGACGAGTTCCTCTGGGTGGTGGGGTGCAGCTACCGGGGGCTGCCGCGCGAGCGGGCCGAGGTGCGCAACCCGATCGGGGCGAACATGAGCTTCCGCCGGGAGGTGTTCGAGGCGGCCGGGGGCTTCACGGTCAGCATCGGCCGGCTCGGCTCGGACGCCGCCGGCTGCGAGGAGACCGAGTTCGCCATCCGCGCCCGCCGGCTCCACCCCGGCGGGCGCGTCCTCGTCGAGCCGCAGGCGCTCTGCCGGCACACCGTCACGCCCGAGCGGGTGACCCGCCGCTACTTCCGGCTCCGCTGCCGCGCCGAGGGGCTGTCCAAGGCCGCGGTCAGCGAGCTCGCCGGCGCCGACGCGGCGCTCGCGGCCGAGCGCCGCTACGTCACCCGCACGCTGCCGGTCGGGGTGGCCCGCGGCCTGCGCGACGTGCTCCGCGGGGACCCGGCCGGGGCGGCGCGGGCGTGGGCGATCGTCGAGGGCACCGCGCTCACCGCCTCCGGGTACCTGCTCGGCCGGCTGCGTCAGCGGAGGGTGGGCTCCACCGGCCGGAGGTGACCTGCGGCCCACCTCCCCCACGCCCCCTCACGGCGCCGGTGCCGGGCGGAGCGCCCGGAGCCAGCCGCCCGCGGCGGCGGCGGTGCCGAACGACCAGGTGGCGTCTCCGGTCGCCCCGGCCGTGGGCCGGGCCTGCACCGCCAGCTCGGCGACCTGACCGTTCGTGCTCTCGCCGAGCTCCGCCCATCCGGCCGGCGGGGTCACCGCCACCGTCCGGTGGTCGAAGCCGACCCCGCCCACCAGCATCGCCCCGGCGGTGGCGGTGGTGACCCCCGGCACCGTCAGGCCGGTGGCCCGGTAGGTCGTGTCGGTCCGCGTGGTCGCCGCGGTGTCGAAGGGGTTCGCCGGATCGACGCCGCGGAAGGAGCCCACCACCGCACCCCACCGCTGGGCGGCGGACAGCGTGAAGACGTGCGACGCCGGCTCGGCGGCCGCGTCGGCCACCACGTAGGAGTAGACGAACACCCGGGCGCCCGAGGTCACGGCGAGCGGGGTCAGCACCGGCGTCCAGCCCGGCGGGACGGCGCTCATCGTCGGCGCGTTGTCCGCCGTCACCTGGGCCACCAGCAGGTCACCGGTCTGCACGCCCGCCGGCACCGGCACGGTCACCTCCGCCGCCGCGACGGCCGCGACCGCCGTGGCCGCCGGCCCCGCCGTGACGGTGGGGCCGCTGGTGGGCGCCGCGGTCACCGTGATCGTCCGCGTCGCCGGCGCGCTCTGCCCCACCGCGTTCGCGGCCCGCAGCGCCACCGCGTAGGTACCGGGTGCGGCGAAGGTCTGCACCGGGTTCTGGTCGGTCGAGGTCCGGCCGTCGCCGAAGTCCCACGCCCACGCGGTCGGCTCACCGGTCGAGGTGTCGGTGAACCGCACCTCCAGCGGCGCCGTCCCCGTCTCCGCCGACGCCGTGAACGCCGCCGTCGGGGCCATCGGCGCCGGGCCGGCCCCGGCCGGGCGCAGCGCCCGCAGCCAGCCACCCGCGGCGGCGGCGCCGAACGACCAGGTGGCGTCGCCGGTCGGGCCGGCGGTCGGGCGGGCCTGGACCGCCAGCTCGGCGACCTGACCGTTCGTGCTCTCGCCGATCTCGGCCCATCCGGCCGGCGGGGTGACCGCCACCGACCTGGCGTCGAAGCCGACGCCGCCGACCAGCATCGCCCCGCCGGCGACGGTCGTGACCCCCGGCACCGTCAGGCTCGTGGCCCGGTAGGTGGTGTCGGTCCTGGTCGTCGCGGCGGTGTCGAAGGGGTTCGCGAGGTCGACGCCGCGGAAGGAGCCCACCACCACGCCCCACCGCTGGGCCGCGGACAGGGTGAAGGCGTGCGACGCCGGCTCGGCCGCGGCGTCCGGCACGGGGCGGGAGTAGACGAAGACCCGCGCACCGGAGGTCACGTTCAGCTGGGTGAGCACCGGGGTCCAGCCCGCGGGCACCTCGGCCATGGTCGGCGCGTTGTCCGCCGTCACCTGCGCGACCAGCAGGTCACCGGTCTGCACCCCGGCGGGCACCGGCACGGTCACCCCCGCCGCCGCGACGGCGGCGACCGCCGTCGCCGCCGGCCCCGCACTGACCGTCGGCCCGGTGGTCGGCGCGGGAGTGACCGTGACGGTCCGCGTCACCGGTGCGCTGTCGCCCACCTCGTTCGCCGCCCGCAGCGTCACCGGGTAGCTGCCCGGCAGCCCGAACACGTGCACCGGGTTCCGCTCGGTCGACGTCTGGCCGTCGCCGAAGTCCCACGCCCAGGCGGTGGGCTCGCCGGTCGAGGTGTCGGTGAACTGCACCTCCAGCGGCGCCGGGCCGGTCTCCGCCGACGCGGTGAACGCCGCCGTCGGCACCACCGGCGCCGGGCCGGCCCCCGCCGGGCGCAGCGCCCGCAGCCAGCCACCGGCGGCGGCCGCGCCGAACGACCAGGTCGCGACGCCGGTCGCCCCGGCCGTCGGGCGGGCCTGCACCGCCATCTCGGCGACCTGACCGGTGCTGCTCTCCCCGATCTCCGCCCACCCGGCCGGCGGCGTCACCGCGACCGTCCGGCTGTCGAAGCCGACCCCGCCGACGAGCATGGCGCCGTCGCTCAGCGTCGAGACGCCGGGCACCGCCAGGCTGGTCGCCCGGTAGGTGGCGTCGGTCTTCGTGGTCGCCGCCGTGTCGAAGGGGTTCGCCGGGTCCACGCCCCGGAACGAGCCCACCACGGCCCCCCACCGCTGGGCGGCGGAGAGGGTGAACGGGTACGCGGCGGGCTCGGCCGTGGCGTCGCCCACCAGGTGGGAGTAGACGAACACCCGGGCGCCCGAGGCCACGCTGAGCTGGGGAAGCACCGGGGTCCAGCCGGGCGGCACCTCGCTCATCGTCGGCGCGTTGTCCGCCGTCACCTGGGCCACCAGCAGGTCACCGGTCTGCACCCCGGCCGGCACCGGCACGGGCACCGCCGCCGCCGGGTCCGCCGCCACCGCGGTCGCCGACGGGCCGGCGCTCACGGTCGGCCCGGTCGTCGGTGCGACGGTCACCGTCACCGTCCGCGTCGCCGGCGCGCTCTCCCCCACCGAGTTCGTGGCCCGCAGCGTCACCGGATAGGTGCCCGGGAGGGCGAACACGTGCGTCGGGTTCTGCTCGGCCGACGTCTGCCCGTTCCCGAAGTCCCAGGCCCACGACGAGGGGCCTCCGGTGGAGGTGTCGGTGAACTGCACCTCGAGCGGGGCCGGGCCGGTCTCCGCCGACGCGGTGAACGCCGCCGTCGGCGCGGCCGGCACCTGCCCGTCCAGCGGGACGAAGGCGTGCCAGTACCGCTTGGTGACGGTGTTGCTGGCCAGGGCGACCAGCCCGGTGGTGCTGGTGAGCGCCTGCTTCGTGGTGGTGACGTCGTTGACGTTCGGGCTGCCCGCGTCGGTGATGATCGGCACGCCGCGGCCGGCCGGGAAGACCGGGGCGGCCATCGGCGCGGCCTTCATGACGATGCTGCCCGCGGCCCCGGAGAACGGGCAGCCCGACAGCGGCGCGGTGGCCAGCACGTAGACGAGCTGGTGCTCCTCGTCGAGCAGGATCTGCGGGCGGGTGTGGCAGTCGTCGATGGTGCCGAACGTCGTCACCGACCACGACCCGGTGCCCGGCTTGAACACCAGCAGCAGGATCTGCCCGGCCGAGCCGGGGCTGCCCGGGGCCTCGTCGGCGGCGGTCTTGACGACGGCGTAGACCCGCCCCGCCTGGTCCGACACCAGCGACTTGATGTTCAGGTGGTCGTCGGCCGCGCTGTTGCCCCGGATGCCCGGGCTGCCGCGCCAGGAGCTCACCGGCTGCCCGTCGACGTGCACCGCCCAGTAGACGGTCTCGTCCAGCTGGTTGCTCCAGAGCACGCCGATCCGGTTCCCGCCGAACGCGACGATGCTGGAGATGTCGTCGGGCGAGGGCGCCGCGCCGGCCACCGGGAGCACGAACGGCGCGCCCCACGTGCTCCCCTCGCCGGTGGCGGAGTTGACGTGCACGGCGTTGGTGAACCCCGCCGAGGAGCTGCCGCTGACCTGCGTCCAGGTGGCCCACAGCGTGCCGGTCGAGTCCTTGTCGATGGTCAGCGACTCGCTGGACCAGGTGGTGATGACCGTGGGGAAGCCGGCGTCGGGCGCGAAGGTCTGCGCCGCGCTGTCGTAGCTGTAGCGGTAGAGCCGGGCCGGGCTGTCCGGCTTCGACGGCACCGCGTTGGACAGCGTCGAGACGGTGACCACGTTGGACGCGATGTACAGGTGCGAACCGTCCCAGAGGGCGTCGGACAGCGTGTTCGCCCGGTCGTCGACCGGCACCCCGGTGTCCACCCAGGTCTGCGTGCCGCGGTCCAGCCGGAAGATGTGCCAGTCCTGGGATCCGGTGTCGAACATCGTCGCGAACCAGATGCCCTGGACGTGCCAGAGCTTGCTCTGCGGCTTGTCCGAGGTCGGCGCGCCCGACGTGCCGGAGAACGAGGGGCCCTGGTAGCCGACGTCGCCGTCGGCCGCCGCGGCCGCGCCGGCACCCAGGACGAAGCCGGTGAGGACGACCACCGCGGCCAGGAGCAGGCCCACGGCGCGGGAGAGGGCTCGGGTCGGTCGCACCGGGAGTTCCCCCCGTCGGTCGTGCCGTGCGCCGGTCGGGCGACCCGCGACCGCGGGCTCGCCCCGCTCCGCGCGAGCACGAACCGGCGGTTCCGCTCGAACCGCCCTGACCGCGCCGCGTGCGAGGTTCCTAGTGGTCGCCGGAACACGGGGTCAATAAGGTTCGGCCTCCGCGCGCAGGTCGGCCCAGATTTGCGGGGCTCCGGTCCCGGCCCGCCTACGGTCCGTCACGGCGAGGAGGGAGACGCATGGCCGACGGCCCACCGGCGACCGGGGTGCACCCCGTCGTCGACGGCGCCTTCCGGGCGCTGGACCGGGCCGGGCTGACCTGGGTGCTGCTGCGCGGGGCGGACGAGCTCGCCCACCCCGCCGGCGACGTCGACGTGCTCGTGCAGCGGGACGGCCTCGACCGGCTCGACGCGGCCCTGACCGGAGCCGGGCTGCGCCGGATGGGCGTGCGCGGGCACGGCCGGCACCGCTTCTACTTCCGCTGGGACGCCGCCTCCGGGCTGTGGATCACCCTCGACGTGGTCACCGACGTGGACTTCGGCCGCCTCCAGCACCTGCGCACCCCGCTGGCCGACGGCTACCTGGCCCGCCGTCGACGGGTCGACGGCCTGTGGCGGCCCGACCCCGGCGACGAGGCGTGGTTCCTCCTGCTGCACGTGCTGCTGGACAAGCGCCGGCTGGCGCCGTCCCGGCGGGACGGCGTCCGCGCCGCCGCCGGCCGGGCCCGGCTTCCCGACCCGACCGCCGTCTTCCTCGCCGCTCTCCTCGGCGGGCACTGGCCCCGGCGGGCGCTGGAGGTCTGCGCGCGGGCGCAGGACGCCGAGTTCGCCCGCCTCGCGGCGGCGCTGATCCGCCGCTGGACCCGGCGGGCGCCCCTCGGCGTCGGGACGGCGTGGCTCCGGACGCTCACCGCCCGGGGCACCGACCTGCCCGTGCCGGGGTCGCCGCCCGGGCTGACCGTCGCCGTGACCGGGCCCGGGGCCGCACCGGTCGCGCGGGCGCTGCGCGCGCGGTTCCCCGGGCCCCGGCGGGTCGTCGGCGCCCGGCCCGGCCGCGCGGCCGCCGTCCGGCTGCACCGCCGGGTGGGCCGGCTCGTCGTCCTGCCCGATGCCCGCCGCCGGCCGGTACCGGGAGCCGACGTCGTCCTCGCCGTGGACGGCACCCGGCCGGTCGACGACGTCGTGGCCGAGGCCATGGCGGCGATCTGGGCGCAGCTGGCCCCGGGTCAGCGGTAGGCCGAGCCCGGCCGCCGCCGCACGAGCGCGCGCCCCCTGCGGTAGGCGCGCCAGCCCACCGTCGCCCAGCCCGCGAGCGGGGAGCCGGACCGGCCGTCCACGCCGGCCAGCCACGCGCCGAACTGCTCCGTCGTCGTCCCCCGCATCAGCATCAGCCGGGAGACCGCGAACGGGTCGTCGTCCGGGCGGTGCAACGCGTTGCGCACGGCCGCGCCCGAGCCGTAGCCGGCCGCCCGGGTGGCCCGGCGCACCCGCGGGCCGGAGTAGCCGTGCGGATAGGCCATGCCCGGCACCTCGTGCCCCAGCGCGTCCTCGAGCAGCTGCTTGGGCCGCCGCAGCTCCTCGTCCAGGGCCGCCCGGCCCAGCGTGTCCAGCTGCGGATGGCTGTGGCTGTGCGCGCCCAGCTCGACGCCCGCGGCCTCGAGCTCCGGGAGCTGCGACCACGCCAGCATCGGGTCCGACGGCCCCGGCTCGCGGGCGCCGCCGCCGGCCAGCCAGCCGGTGGTGACGTACAGGGTGCTGACCAGCGACCGGGCGCGCAGCGCGGGCAGCGCCGCGGTGGCGAAGTCGGCGTAGCCGTCGTCGAAGGTGATCACCGCCAGGCGCCCCGGGGCGGCCCGCTCCGCGCGCAACCGCACCAGCTCGCCGGCGGTCACGCACCGGTAGCCGGCGTCGAGCACGAGGTCCAGCTGCCGCGCGAACTCCGCCGGGGAGACGGAGAACGGCGCCACGTGCCGGCCCGGCGAGTCGGTGACCGCGTGGTACAGCAGCACCGGCACCGTTCCGCCGGCTCCGGGGGCTCCCACGGCGCGGGACTGTAGCCACCACCCCGGCCCGGCGGCCAGCTCCCGCGCTCCGGCGGCCGGACGGCGCGCCAGGTGGGTGACCAGCGCGTCCGGCGCGGCTAGCCTCCCGCGCCAGGACCGGCGGACGGGGCGAGGTGCGGCATGGACGGGGAGTTCGCCGGTCGCAGGCAGGTCCTGGAGGTGGAGCTGGCCGAGCCAGCCGCCGACGGGGCGCCGCTGTGCACCGTGGCCGGCGCGCCCGTGACCGGCGGGGCGGCGACGGTCCTGGCGCGGCTGCACGGCAGCCCGCTGGCCCAGACCGACGTCGAGCTGCCGGCGCGGCCCGACCACGCCGCGCTGCTGGAGCTGGTGCGGCCCCGGGTCGCCGCGGAGGTGGCCGCCCACGAGGCGGCCGACGCTGCGGCCGGCGAGGGGTGCGCGGCCTGGCTGCCGCTGCCCGATCCGGCCCCGCGGGTCACCGTCGTGGTGCCCACGGTGGGCCGGGAGGACCTGGCCGGCTGCCTGCGCTCGCTGCTGGCCCAGGAGTACGCCGACTTCGAGGTCGTCGTCGTCGACAACGCGCCGGGTCCCGAGCGCCGGGCGCTGCTGGACCGGGTGCTGGCCTCGGTCGAGGACCCGGCACACCGGGTGCGGCGGGTGGTGGAACCGATCCCGGGCATCTCCTACGCCCGCAACCGCGGCCTCGCCGCGGCCGACGGCCCGCTGGTCGCCTTCGTCGACGACGACGTCCTGGTCGACCGGCGCTGGCTGCGCGCCACGGTGGCCGCCTTCGACGCCGTGCCCGGCGTCACCTGTGTGACCGGGCTGGTGCTGCCGTGGGAGGTGGAGACCGCCGAGCAGGGCTGGTTCGTGCAGTACGGCGGCTTCGACAAGGGCTTCCGCCGCCGGGCCTACGACCTGACCGGGCAGCGCGGCGACTCAGTGCTCTACCCCTACCTGCCCGGCCAGTACGGCACCGGCGCCAACCAGGCGTTCCGCACCGCCTTCCTGCGCGAGCTGGGCGGCTTCGACCCGACCCTCGGCATGCGCCGTCCGGTGGTGGGCGGTGAGGACATCGACGTGCTGCTGCGCACCGTGCTCGCCGGCGGCGTGCTGGTCTACGAGCCGCAGGCGCTGCTGTGGTTCCAGCCCTACCGCGACTACCGGTCGCTGCAGCGGCAGATGGTCATCTACGGCCGCGGGCTGGCCGCCGTCCTGCTGAAGGCGGCCCTGTCCGACCGCGCCGTCGCCGCCGACCTCGCCCGCCGGGTGCCGGCCGGGCTGCGCTTCCTGCTCGACCCGCGCAGCGGCAAGAACTCCGGCAAGCAGGGCTATCCCCTCGCGCTCACGCTCCGCGAGCTGACCGGCGTGCTCACCGGTCCCCCGGCCTACGCCTGGGCCGGCCGGAACCGCCGCCGGGCCGACCGTTCCCGGCAGCCGGGCCCGGCCGGATGACCGGGGGCGGGCCCCTCCGGCGGCTGGCGCTGCACGACCCGCTCTTCCGCAACGGCTTCGCGCTGGTGCTCAACGTGGGGCTGACCACGCTGCTCGGGGTGGCGTTCTGGGTGGTGGCCGCCCGCCAGTACACCGCCGAGGACGTCGGGCGGGGATCGGCGCTGGTCGCCGCGCTCCTGCTGCTGTCCAACATCGGGCAGCTGGGCCTGGCCAACGGCCTGGTCCGCTTCCTCCCGGCCGCCGGGGCCCACGGCGCCGGGCTGCTGCGCCGCGGGTACGCGTTCAGCGCGCTGGCCTCGGCCTGCCTGGGCGCCGGGTTCGCGCTGCTCGCCCCGGCGCTCTCCCCCGAGCTGGCCTTCCTCGGGGCCGGCCCGGTGCCGGTGCTCGCCTTCGCCTCCGCCGTCGTCGTCTGGTCGGTCTTCGCGCTGCAGGACGCGGCGATCATCGGCCTGCGGCGCGCCGTCTGGATCCCGGTCGAGAACAGCGGCTACGGCCTGCTCAAGCTGGCGCTGCTGCTCCCGCTGGCCGTCCTCGTCCCCGGCGTCGGGGTGTTCGTGGCCTGGGTGCTCGCCGCCGTCGTCCTGCTCGGGCCGGTCAACGCCGCCCTCTTCCGCCGGTGGCTGCCCCGGCACGCCGCGACGGCGGACACCGACCAGCAGCCGGTGCACCGGCTGCGCGACCTGCTGCGCTTCATCACCTTCGACTACGCCGGGCAGGTCTGCTTCATGGCCGCCACCTCCGCGCTGCCGCTCCTGGTGGTCGCGCTGCTCGGCGCGGCCAGCAACGCGCACTTCTACATCGCCTGGACCATCGCCGTCTCCCTCGACCTGCTGTCGGTCACGCTCACCCAGTCGCTCACCGTCGAGGCCGCGCTGCGGCCCGCCCGGCTCCCCGACCTGCTGCGGCGGCTGCTGCCGCGGCTGGTGCTGCTGCAGGCCGGCGCCGTCACCGTGCTGCTGCTGGGCGCGCCCCTGGTCCTCTCGCTCTACGGCCCGGGGTACGAGGCGGAGGCCACCACACCGCTGCGCCTCCTGGCGCTCGCCGTCCTCCCGCGGGCGGTCGTCGTCGTCACCATCGCGGTGCTCCGGGTCCGCCGGCGGACCCGGCGGATCCTCGCGATCCAGGCGGTCACCGGCGCGGGCGTGCTGGGCCTCGCCGCCGTCCTCGCCGGGCCGTGGGGGCTCACCGGGGTGACCTTCGCCTGGCTGGCGACGCAGACCGTGCTGGCGCTGGTGCTCCTGCCCGCGCTCGCCCGGCTGGTGCGGGCGGGCACCGGCGCGCCCGCCGCGCCGCTCAGCCCGGCGCCGGAGCCGGTCGGTCCCCGGAGCGGAGAGCCCGCTTGACCAGCCCGCGCACCGCCGCGTCGGCCCGCGTCAGGGGGAGCCGCTCGAGCCGGTATCCCTCGTAGGCCACCGGCTCCGCGCCCAGGGACTCCTTGAACCGGGCCAGCCCGCTGCCCGGCGCGCTCTCGCCCAGGTGGTAGTGGCCGGCCCCCTCGGCCGCCGCCGCCTCGATGACCGTGCGGTGCAGCAGGTCGTTGGCCCGCACCGGCCCGGCCGCCTCCTTGTCCATGGCGCCGCGCCAGTACGCCACGTGCCCCGGGGAGTGCAGCGTGATGATCGCCGCCACCGGCCGGCCCGCCAGGCAGGCCACCCGCACCCGGCAGGCCGCTCCGAGCGCCGTGGCCACCGCCGCGAACTTGCGCTCGGGATCGCTGCGCTGCGACCGCAGCCGGGCCAGCCAGAGCGGCTCGTGCGACTGCTCGGCCCAGCGCCGCACCGACTGCCGGTAGAGCGCGTCGAAGACCGGCACCAGCCGGCCGGTCGCGTCCACCTCCACGGTCACCCCGGCCGCCTCGGCCTTGCGCACCGCGCGGCGGGCCTTGCCGGTGGCCCGGTCCCGCCAGACGGCGTCGAACCCACCGGCCAGGTCGAGCACGTGGGCGGTGTGCGCAACCCGCAGCACCCCGGGGAGGGCCGCGGCGCGGTAGGACGCCGCCCGCCGCGGAGCGGGGCGCAGCGCGGTGAGCACCCCGCCGGAGGCCGCCAGGTCGGCGAAGACGGCCGCGACGTCCGCCGGATCGAGGTCCCGCGCCGGCACGACCAGCCCGCCCATCCCCCACCCGTACGGCTGGGACGACAGCACCCCCACCCGCCGGGCGAGCGGCGCCCCGGGCCGGGCCACCGCCGGCAGCACCGCCCGCAGCCCGCTGGGCAGCTCGTACAGCCGGCTGGCGTCGCGGCCCCCGGACGTGGCGACGACGGCGTCGGTCCAGCCGGGGGTCTGGTACGGCAGCGCCTCGGGGTCCGCGGCCAGCAGCGCGCGCCACTCCGCCCGCGGCGCGGGCGCGGCCAGCAGCCGGGCCCGGGTCACAGGCACCGCAGCACCGTCCGCACGTTGCGCAGGTGCCAGCCCAGCAGGGTGTGCTCGGCGTAGCCGCGGTGCTGCGCGGCCATCGCGGCGACGTGCCGCAGCCAGTAGAGGAGGACGACGACGTCGTCGTCCACCCCCTCCCACGCCCAGCGGCCCGCGGCGGCGCTCTCCTCGGCGGCCGGCGGCAGCGTCCCGGCCACGAGCGCGCCGGCCACCACGGCGCCGAGGTCCACGCCCTGCTCCAGGGCCGCGCCGTACAGGGCCAGGTGCAGCAGGTCGTGCGCCGGCAGGTCGGCCTCCCCGGCGGTGTCCCAGTCGATCACCCCGGCGACGGCTCCGGTGCCCGGGTCGACCCGCACGTTGCCCAGCCAGAAGTCGCCGTGGATGCGGGTGGCCTGCACACGACGGCCGTGCAGCCCGTCGCGGAGCCGCCGGCGGAGGCGGTCCAGCTGCGCCGGCCGGGTGCGCAGCGGAAAGCTCCCCGAGCGGACCAGCCGGCGGATCGGCTCGTCCACCCAGCGGTCGAGGACGACGTCGTCCACCCGCAGCGGCACGGCGGTCGCCCGGTGCAGGCCAGTGATCACCGCGGTGGCGGCCCCGAGCACCGCGGGGCGCAGCCCGGGGGCCGCGGCCAGCGCCGCGGTCGCGTCCACCCCGCCCACGTGGCTGTCAAGCACGTACCACCACCCCGCGGCCGGCCCCTCGGCGTGCCGGACCGGGAGCAGCCCGCGCAACGCCGGCGCGGACGCCAGGGCGGCGAGCGCGCGGGACTCCGACCGCAGCCGGTCGGCCCCGGTGGTGGTCAGCCGGAGCACCGCCGCGGCCGGGGCGCCGGCCGGCCCGACCGGGAAGGTGGCGGTCCCGGTGCTCGTCCAGGTGCCGCTCTCCGGCCGCCAGCCGGCCACGCCGTCCAGCCCGGACAGCCGCGCCGCCTCCCCCAGGACGGCGGGCACCAGCCCGGCAGCCCGGGCCAGCGGGGTGCGACCGGGACGGCGCAGGGCCGGGTGCCGGACGGGGCGCACCGCGGTGGCCCGGGCGGTTCCCCACACCTGCCGGTTCACCGGGCCGGCACCGGCGCGCCCACCGGCTCCACCCGCCACCGGGCCAGGCACGCCGCCCAGATCACCGCCAGCGCCGCACCCCGCACCTCCTCGGGAGAGCGCGTCGCGTCGATGACGTGCAGGCCGAGCTCCTGCTCCAGCGCCCGGAAGTTCCGGCGGGCCGCCTCGCTCGCCTCGACGCCGTTCTCCCCCTTGCGCGCGAACGCGACCTCCCCGGGCAGGTCGAGCAGGAGCGTCACGTCCGGCGCCGGGCAGGTCCGGGACAGGAACCAGAAGTAGAGCCGCTTCGCGGTCGCCCACGGTGGCTCGGCCGGCAGCCGGGCGTCGTACACGTACCGGTCGAAGACCACCAGCCGCCCGCGGCGCTGGTGCGACCGGGCCTCCAGCAGCCTCGCCCAGGCGCGGAACGGGCGGGCGGCGGCGTCCCGCACCGAGATGCCGGCCGACGGCCCGGCGTCCCCGCTCTGCCACAGGCCCATGTAGACCGTGGCCACCGGCAGCGGGAACGCCTCGGCGATGCCCTGGGCGAGGGTCGACTTCCCGGCGCCGTCGGGCCCGAGCACCGCGACGCCGAGCCCGCGGCGCCGGGCGGGCCGTCCGGGGGCCGGCGGGCCCGGCACCTCCACGACCACGAACCGGCCCGCGGCGGGGTCCAGCGCCGCGTACCGCCGGGCCGCCGGGTCCGGTGCGCCGGGCAGGGCGACGAAGCCGGCGGCCCGGGCGCAGCGGTCGACCGTGGAGAGCCGGTCCGGCGGCACCGCCAGCACCAGGTGCCCCGGGGCCGCGCCGGCCACCGGTCTCCGCTCGATCCCCGCGCTCCGCAGCGCGGCGGTGAACGCATCCATCGGCTGGTGCACGGGCCGCCCTCCGGTCCGGGAGCAGGAACGTCCGCCTCCGGTGGTCGCGCGCGGCGCCGGCCGCCGGGGCTCGGGCGTCGGAGTGTGCCAGGCGGACCGCCTCCGCAGGAGGTTCGCGCGCCCCGCTCCGCGACCGGGTGCCCGGCCGCGCGGCGAACCCGACCACCGGCCGCTCCCGGCATCTACCGTGGCGCTCCGGACCAGCTGGGGGCCGTCGTCAGCCGGGCGCCGAGGGAGGCAGGGTCGCCGATGTTCCCGGAGACGCACGGAGCGGCGCGTGCCGCCGGGCGGGCCCGGTAGGCCGACGTGCGACGGGGGGCCCGGGCCGGCGAGCGCCGCCGTCCGGGATGGGTGGGGGGCATCGCCCTGGCGCTGTCCGGGGTGGTCGCCGCCTGGACCGCCACGCACCCGGCCACGGCCGGCCCCCCGGTGCCCGGGATGACGATCGGCGTCACCCACGCGCAGCAGTCCGCCGACGGGTGGGGGGAGCCCGGCGCCGTCTCCCGGGCCCGCGACGTCCTGGCGTCGGTGGCGCCCGTCCAGAACCAGCACCTCATGGGGTGGGGGGCGCTGAACCCCGAGCCGCGCCCCGGCGACATGGAGTTCGCCAGCCTCGACCGCCGCATCGAGGCGATCACCGGCACCGGCGCGGAGCCGGTGCTGACGCTCTGCTGCGCGCCGGACTGGATGAAGGGCGGGGAGCCGGGGACCACCGACTGGGACCGGCTCACCACCGCGCCGGACCCCGACCACTACGACGACTTCGCCCGGCTGGCCGCGGCGGCCGCGATCCGCTACCCGGAGGTGCGGCGGTTCATCGTCTGGAACGAGTTCAAGGGCTTCTACGACGAGGAGCGCAACAACTGGGACGTGGCCGCCTACACCGACCTCTACAACGAGGTCTACCGCGCCGTGAAGGAGGTCCGCCCCGACGCGCTCGTCGGCGGCCCCTACGTGGTGTTCGACATCTGGTCCTCCCGCGAGGAGGCCAGCCACCCGTCGGCGGTGGAGGGCCGGTGGGGCGTGCTGGACCAGCGGGCGCTCGACGTCGTCGAGTACTGGCTGGCGCACGCCGAGGGCGCCGACTTCGTCGCGGTGGACGCGAGCAGCGGCACCCGCGACGACGGCCTCCTCACGACCGACTTCGAGGCCACGGAGGCGCTGGGCGAGGTCACCCGCTGGGTCCGGTCGCGCACCGACCTCCCGGTGTGGTGGGCCGAGCTCTACGCGACGGTCGACGGCGAGCGGCCGTCCTCCGACGCCCGGCGGGCCGCCGTGATGGCGCAGGCGCTGGTGACCGTCGCGCAGGCCGGCGCCTCCGGTGCGCTGCTCTGGCAGCCCGAGGCCAGCGAGGAGGTGCGGACGGCGGCGCTGTTCACCCCCACGGCCGAGGCCGCCGGCGGCCGGCCCCTTCCGCTGGTCGCCCTGCTGGAGGTGATCGGCGAGGAGCTGCGCCGCGACCCCCGCCGGGTCGAGACGCGGTGGCACCCGTCGGGACCGATGTGGACGGTGCGCACCCCGGAGTGGTCGGCGGTGTGGACCCCCGACGGCGGCGTGCGCGGCCCCTTCCCGACGGCGGTCTGGTGACCGGCGCCCGCGGGCACCCCGTCCGCCCTGCCGGGCCCGACGGTATGGACCCGCGGCCTCCCCGCACCGCAGACTGCGCACGCGGCCGGTACGGGGTCGCGCCACCGGCGCGGCGCAGGCCCACTCGCGACGGAGGTGTGATGGCGGACCAGGGGCTCCCCTCGGGCGCGCGCCCGCTCCGCCGGGCGCGGCCGCGCGTGCCCACCGCTCTCCCCCGGGCCGCGGATGGCTGACCTCGGCGTGCTCGAGGACGTTCCCGGGGCGGCGCCCGAGCGGCCCGGGCGACCGGGAGCGGATCCCGGGCTCCGGCCCGGCCGGCTGCGGGCCGAGCGGATTCCCCTGCTGGCGACGGCGGCGCTCGCCGTGGCCGTCCCCGCGGTCGCCGCCCTCGACCTCGCCGTTCCGGGGCGGGCCCTCCTGGCGCTGGCGTTCGTGCTCACCGTGCCGGGCGTGCCGCTGGTCGCGGGGTTGCGGCTGCCCGACCCGCTGCTGGCCTGCTCCCTCGCCGGCGCCCTGAGCATCGCGACCGCGCTGCTCACGGCCACCGCCGCCCTGCTCACCGGCACCTGGGACCCGGTGCGCTGGGCCTGGGCGCTCGCCCTGGTGCACCTGGCGGCCACGGCGTGGGTGCTCCGGCGGGGGCCGCGCACCGCCGGCCCCGGCGCCCGGGCGCCGGGCCGCCCCGCCGCCCGGGAGCTGCGGATCCGCGCGGTCTGCGCCGCGGCACTGGTCGCGGCCGTCGGCCTCTGGTGGCTGGCCGCCGGCCGGGTCGACCTCGACGCCGCCGGCGCGAGCGGGCTCATCGGGGTGGTGGGCTGGCCCTACCTCGCCGCGCTGGTCCTGGTCGCGGGCGTCGCGGCCGCCCAACTGGTGCGCCGCGCGCCGGACGGCGTCGTGCTGGCGGCGGCGGCCCTGGTGCTGGCGCTGGTCCTGTTCGCGTTCGCCAACGTCGCCGACGGCGCGGCGGGTGTGCCCACCGGCTGGCGGCACGTCGGCTTCCAGCGGTTCATCAGCGCGAACGAGGCCTCGTTCTACGGCCTCGACGCGCGCGCCAGCTGGCCGGCGTTCTTCGCCGCCGCCGCGCAGCTGGTGCACCTGGCCGGCGTCGCCGACGCGAGCGCGTTCCTGCAGCTGGCCCCGTTCTTCTACAACGCGGCGGCGCTGGTGCCGCTGCTCGTCGTCGCCCGGTGCGTCACCGGGTCCGGACGGATCGCCTGGCTGTCGGTCTTCGTCTACCTGGGCGCGAACTGGTACCAGCAGGACTACTTCGCCCCGCAGGCGACGGCGTTCCTGCTCTACCTGACCGTGCTGGCGACCCTGCTGTGGAGCGCCGCGGCCGCCTGGCGCAGCCGCGCGGCGGACCGGCCCGGCGGTCCCCGGCCGGAGCGCCGGCGGCTCCGGTCGCTGCTGGCCCCGCTCGGCCGGCGCCCGCCGCTGCCCGCCGGGCTGGACGCCGGACGGTCGGTCGCCCTGGAGGGCGTGCTCCTCCTGCTCGCAACCGCCGTCGTCGTGACGCACCAGCTCACCCCGGTGACCCTCGTGCTGACCCTGCTGGTCTTCGTCGTCACCGGGTACACCCGGTTCCGGCGGCTGTGGCTGGTCGTCGCCCTGCTCTTCGTCGGGTGGTTCAGCTACGGCGCCAGTGACTTCTGGACCGGTCACCTCTCGGCGGTCGTCGGCGACGTCGGCCAGGTGGGCGCCAACCTCGACCAGGCCGTCACGTCCCGGGTCGTCGGCGATCCGACCTACCAGTTCATGCAGCAGGTGCGGCTGGGGTGGTCGCTGGTCCACGTCCTGCTCGCCGTGACCGGGCTCGGGCTGATCCTCCGGCGGCCGGACGCCCGGCTGATCGCACTGCTGGCGGCCAGCGCGGGCAGCCTGGTGCTGCTGCAGAGCTACGGCGGGGAGGTGGTGCTGCGGGTGTTCGTCTTCGCAGCACCCCTGCTGGCCCCGCTCGCGGCGATCGCCCTGCACCGGCTGCTCACCTGGGCACCGCGGGGCCTGCCGGCCCGCCGGCGGCAGTGGCTCGCCCTCGCCGCCCTGGCCGTCGTCCTCACCGGCTACGGGGCGGCGGGCACCGCCACGCGCGGGGTCAACGTCTCGTTCGAACGGGTCAGCGCCGACGACGTGCGGGCCGCCCGCGTGCTGTGGGCGAACCTGCGCGAGGGGGACACCGTCGGCCTGCTCTACCCGGCCGGCGCCTATCCGGGCGACCGCTACGGCGAGTGGTCGACGGTCTGGCTGCGCGAGGAGCGCTGCGAGCTCCCGCCGGAGGCGTGCGCGCTGACCCAGCTGCCGCGGTTCGTCCTCCTCGGCCGCACCCAGGACGCCGCCCTCACCCTCGTCGAGGGCAGCGCGCCGGGGGCCTCGCGGGAGCTGGCCGACGCCCTGCTGCGCAGCGGCCGCTACGAGGTCGTCTACCGGGGCGCCGACGCGCAGCTACTCGTGCTGGACGGGCCCCGATGACCGCCGGGGAGACCGGGTGGGCGGCCCTGACCGAGCTCGCCGGGCCCCTGGGGCTGGTCCTCCTGGCCGCCGCCGTGCTGGTCGCCGCCGTCCTCGAGGTGCTGGACGAGCGCGCCGACGCCCGGACGGCGCACGACGCCGCCGTTCCGCGCCGTCACCGGCATGCCGCCCCGCGCTCCCACCGGACCGCCTGGCTCGCGCTCCGCGTCTCGCTCGTCGTCCTGGTGCTGGCCGCGCTGGCGGCCACGGCCGCCCGCGTGCTCCCCGTCCTCGGCAGCTGAGCGCGCCGCCGGGAGCCCGCTACGCCGCCCCGGGCAGCAGGCGCAGGCGCGCCAGCAGGCCGGTGGTCCGGGCCGGCACCGCCTCCGACGGCCGCGGACCGGTACCGCTGCCGGCCGGGCGGACGGCCGCCCGGGGGGCGGACGGCGGCACGGGCAGCAGGCGGTGGACGTCGGCCGGCCCGTAGGCCGACGCCGGCGCGGCGTGGCGGCCGTATCCCGCCGCTCCCGGGTCGCGGACGACGATGGTCTCGGCGGCCACCGGGCGCCACGGTGCGGTGACCGGGCCCGTTCCCGGCGGCGGCCCCGAGGGCAGGTGCGAATGCTCCACGCCTTCCTCATCGGCGGCCGGGAGGCTCCCCGGCACCGTCCGGCCCCGCCGGTGCCGGCGCCGGCGACCTCCCCCATCGGGGTCATACCGGCCGTGCCGCGCTGCAGCGCGCCCGCTGCGCGGCCGATCTCCCCTCACGTGGACCAGCCAGACCAGGACGCGGTCACGAGCCGACGCCCCGGCCGTGCTCTGTACCTGACCGCCGCGCTGGTCGCGCTGTTCGCCACCGGCACCGGCCCGCGTCCGGCCGGCGCGGCGTGGGACCGGGCGTACGACGTCGTCCTCTACAACCTGCCCTACCTCGCCGCCGCCGCCGTCTGCGTTCTCGCGGCCCGGCGGGTGCGCACGGAACGGATCGCCTGGGTCACGCTCGCCGTCGCCCTGGTGCTCGGCGCGCTCGGCAACGTGCTGCGCGTGCTCTCCTCCGGCCTGGAGGGCGACGAACCGTCGTCCGCCCTCTCCAACGCGGTCATGATGGTGGCCTACCTGGCCATGTACGTGCCGGTCGTCGTCCTGATCCGGACCCGGGTGCCGCGGTTCCACCCCAGCATGTGGCTCGACGGCGTGGTGGCCGCGCTCGGCAGCCTGGCCGCCGGCGTCGCCTTCCTGCTGGGCCCCTACCTGCTCACCATCCCCGGCGAGCGGCCGGTGGCGGCGGTCGACCTCGCGGCCCCGATCACGACCGTCCTGCTCATCGGCGTGGTCATGGCCGTCGGCGGCATCCTCGGCGTGCGCCTGGACCGCACCTTCGTGCTGCTCGGCGCCGCGCTGAGCCTCATCTGCCTGTCCGACCTCATCCTGTTCGGCATCAAGGTGCGCGGCACCTACGTCGACGGGGGGCCGCTGGAGCTCGGCTGGCTGATCTCCGTCGTGCTGTGCGCCGCCGCCGCCGAGCACGCGGTCGAGCCGCCCCAGCGCCTGCGCAGCGGCGGCTCCCGCACCGGCTGGCGGCTGCTCGCCGTGCCCTTCGCCTGCCTGCTCGCCAGCCTCGTCGTGCTCAGCCCCTGGTCGCAGCCCGTCCCCGACGTCGCCGGCTGGCTGGCCATCGGGTGCGTGCTCGCCGGCGTCCTGCGCATCGCCGTCACCTTCCGCGAGGTCCGCGGGTACAACCAGGTCAAGCTCGAGTCGCGCACCGACGAGCTCACCGCCCTCCCCAACCGCCGCGCGCTGATCGAGCAGGCCCAGCGCGTCGTCGCCGCGGCCACCCCCGGGGAACCCGGCGCCCTCCTGCTGCTCGACCTCGACGGGTTCAAGGAGATCAACGACAGCCTCGGCCACTCCGCCGGCGACGACCTGCTGCGCCAGATCGGCCCGCGGCTGCTCGGCTCCCTGCGCGCCGGCGACGTCCTCGCCCGGCTCGGCGGTGACGAGTTCGCCGTGCTCATGCCGGCCGCGGAGCCGGCCGAGGCCCGCGTGCTCGCCGAGCGGCTGCGCGAGCGGCTGCTGGCGCCGTTCACGGTGGCCGAGGTGCGGCTGCACGTCGGCGTGAGCATCGGCGTCGCGACCACGCCGGCGCCGGCCGCGACCGTCGAGGAGCTGCTGCACTGCGCCGACGTCGCCATGTACAGCGCCAAGCGCGCCCGCGAGGGCGTGCACGTCTACGTGCCCGACCCCGTCACCGGCACCGCCGGCAGCGACCGGCTGCGCACCATGGAGGAGCTGCGGACCGCCCTGGACGGCGACGAGATCTGCGTCTTCCTGCAGCCGCAGATGGACCTGCGCGACGGCCGGATCGTGGGCGTCGAGGCCCTGGTCCGGTGGCAGCACCCGACCCGGGGGCTGCTCTCGCCGGCCCACCTGCTGCCGGCGGCCGAGCAGGCGGGGCTGCTGCGCCCACTGACCGACCGGGTGCTCGACCTCGCGCTCGAGGCCGCCTGCCGCTGGTGGCCCGGCCGCGAGCTGCCGGTGTCGGTCAACCTGTCGGCGGCCAACGTCACCGACCTCGACCTGGCCGGCAAGGTCGCCGCCACGCTGGACCGGTACGGCCTGCCGGCGCGCGCGCTCACCCTGGAGCTGGTCGAGGACACCCTCATGGCCGATCCCGAGCGGGGCCGCACGGTGCTCGCCGACCTGCGCCGCTCCGGCGTCCGCACCTCGATCGACGACTACGGCACCGGCTACAGCTCGCTGGCCTACCTGCGGCACCTGCCGGCCGACGAGCTCAAGCTGGACCGCAGCCTGACCGCCGACGTCGACCGCGACCCCCGGGCCGCGGCGATCGTGCAGAGCACGGTGGCGCTCGCGCACGCGCTGGGCCTGAGCCTGGTCGCCGAAGGGGTCGAGACCCTGGCGACCAGCGCGACGCTGGCCCGGCTCGGCTGCGACGTCGCCCAGGGGTACGCCATCGCCCACCCCATGCCGGTCGACGAGTTCCTGCCGTGGCTCGCCGCCTCTGACTCGGGGCTGGTCGACGTCGCGCTGCTCCCGGAGCTCGGCCGGGGTCCGGCCCAGGACTGACTCCGCAGGGTGAGGAGGGCACCGAGGGGGTGACGCACGACCGAGCGACACGCCGTCCATGATCGCCACCGTGCGCAGTCGCCTGTGGACTATGAGCGGGTGACACCGCCTTCCTCCGCCCCTGACCTGCTGCCCCGCTCCACCGAGTGGCGCGAGCTCGCTCCGGAGATCCACCGGCAGCGACTCGTCATCGAGGGCATCCCCGCCCAGCCGGTGGACGACGCGCAGATCCGCGCCTACCTCTCGGCCCTGTCCCGCGAGGTGGACATGGTGCAGCTCCTCGAGCCGGTGACGCACCGCTCGGACCTCTACGGCTGGGCCGGCTGGATCCACTGGGAGACCTCCGGGGCGCACTTCTACGCCTGGGAGCAGCCGCGGCTGTTCTTCTCGGTCGACATCTACACCTGCAAGGCGTTCGACCCGGAGGTCGCGGTGGCGTTCACCGCCGACTTCTTCGCCGCCCGCACCGTCGTCGCGAAGTCGTTCTGACGTGGCGCTGCGGTTGCTCGTCGCCTCCTCCCCCGCCGAGCGGGAGGCCGCCCGGCAGGTCGAGGCCCGCGTGTTCCTGCAGGCGTTCGGCAACACCCCCGAGCTGCTCGAGCAGGAGTACGGCGCCTACGAGGAGCGGTCCCGGTTCATCGCGGTGATCGACGACGCGAGCGGCGAGGCCCTCGGCACCGCCCGGCTGATCACCTCGGGCGCCGACCCGGTGAAGACGCTGCTCGACGTCGCGGGCGACCCGTGGCAGCTGCCCGTGGCCGAGAGCCTGGGCACCGTGGGGCTCGCCGCTGCCGAGGTGTGGGACGTCGCGACCCTCGCCGTGGACCCCCGCTACCGCGCCGGCGCGGCCGGTGCCGAGGTCAGCGTCGCGCTGTGCCACGGCATCTGGCGGTTCGCCCGCAACTGCGGCGTCCCGGGCATGGTCACCATCCTCGACGACCGGGTGCGCCGCCTGGTGCGCGCGATGGGGCTGCCCTGGCACCCGATGGCCGGGGCGACCTCGCAGCCCTACCTGGGCTCCCCCGCCAGCACCCCGTGCGTCTTCGTCGTCGCGACGGCGGAGGCGGAGGTGTACGGCTCCCGCCCCGACCTCGCGCCGGCGCTGGACCACGGCCGGCTCGCCTCGATCACCGTCGACCCGGCCGACCTCGCACCGCACCGCGGCACCCTCGCCGAGGCGCCCGCCGAGCCGGAGGCCCCGCTGCCGCCGCGCCGCGACACCACCGGGTGGCGGCCGCCGACCGCCCGCCGCACCGAAGAGGTCGCGACCCCGCCGGGCGTCTAGCCCCCGGGCGGCTCCGGCGCCCACGGGCGCCGGAGCCGGTCAGCGCGGTCCACCTAGGCTGGCCGACCGCGCCGACACTCCCGGGCGAGATCATCATCCGGAGTCCAGGCCCCGTGATGCCGCTTCCGGAGCTGAACCGACGGACGCGCGATGCGGCGCCGCCGCGGGCACGAGGAGGCGCCGCACGGCGTGGCGCGCGCGGCACGCCGCGCCCCGCCCCGGTCGGGGCCCCGACGCCTTCCCGCCCGAAGTTCCGGTCCCTTAGCTTTGCGATACGTCTTCGGAGCGTTAACCAACGGGGGTTCGCGATGCCAACTGAGACCAGCCATCGAGTGCATCGCCGGCAAGGCACGGCACTAACGGTCGATGGGTCCGCGAGGCGCACGACCACCGGGTTGACACTCGCAACGAGCGCCGCGCTGCTGCTCACCAGCTGCGGCGGTGACGCGCCCGCTGCGCCCGCCACGGCCACCGCGACGACGTCCGTCGCGCCAGTCGTGACCGAACCGGTGGACCCGACGACGTCGACGGCGCCCAGCACGACGACCAGTTCCTCCACGGTCGGCTCAACCACAGGGGGCGGTGGCGTGTTGACGGCTGGGGATGAGGGGCGCGAGCTCACACTTGCCGACTTCTTCAATCCGGGCCAGTACTGGGAAGAGGACCGCTACGACATCGCCGACCGCAAGGACGTGCCCGGTATCGCCACCACGGTCGACAGCTGCTACGCGTCATCGGCTGACGAACTCGAGTTGCGCCTGGGCAACAACTTCTCCCAGCTGACGTTCTCTGTAGGCCAGGCCAACGACTCGTTGAGCTCTGACCAGAGCATCACCGTCGAAGTACTGGGCAACGAGGCCCAGCGGGAGATCCTTAGCGTCCCGTTCAACGAGATCACCGAGTTCGACATCCCCGTAGAAGGGGTCAACGCGCTGAAGATCCGCCTACTCCTCGACGACAAGGTGGCCGACTGCGGCGGTTCGGTGATCGGTGTTCTCGTGGATCCCGTCCTGAGTTGACCCACCGGAAGCGTGCCCAGCGGCCGGGCCGATTGGGGTGGCTGCATGCCTGGCAGCACAGTCCGCTCGCCAAGGCGGTGATGGGCGTGGTCGTGTTCGCAGCCGCGGTGGCCACAGTCCTGACCTACGTCGGCAACTCCGACGAGGCAAGCGGCGGCACTGGGTCGCCCGCGCCCTCGTCCATCCTTTCGCCCCCTCCAGCCGAAGCGCACGCGAGTGAGCCTGTCCACGACACCGCACCGGCCGTGGGCAGCTGCCTCGATTCCGGCGATGCCCCGGCTCCGTGCGACGGACCTCATGCCGCCGAGGTCTTCGCTACCGGCGACTGCTCGGAGACAGCGCTCCTGACCTATCTTGGCGGTCAGTCGGGGCAAGACGTGCTGCGGGAGCTCTCCACGGCCAGCCTGCCGACCGGCGACACGGTGGTGTGCACGGTGACCGCGCCCGAAGGTGCCCTCGCCGGCGGCAGCCACCGGGACGTTCTGCTCAGTGACGCGGGCGACGCGTGGCGACGGTGCGTCGACCACGTGGAGCGGGAGGTCGGCTGCGCCCAACCCCACGTCGCCGAAGTCGTCTTCGATCGCCGGGACACCGCCGATCCTCTCGACTGCGCGCGCCGGGCCGACGACTACCTCGGCACCCCCTTCGCCACGAAGTCGGCCGATCTCCGGGTGCTGCAGGACGAGCAGCGCTGCCTCCTCGCCGTCCGCGGGGACAACATCCTGACCGGCTCGCTCCGCCGGCTGGGCTCGCAGAGCCTGCCCCTCCAGGCGGCACCGAGCTGATCTCAGCCGCTCACCCGGGGCCGCGGTCACGCAGTCCCCTGGATGCGCGGAAGCGCGGCCGACCGCCGGGCGGCCGGGGCGCAGTGCGGCACGCGTCTGAGCAGGCCAGGAGATCGACACGAGCGTGACCCCGGCGCGTTACCGAGGTCGCTCGACCGCGTGGCTCCGCATCCCAGGTGGGCTCTCGGTGACGCACCGGCCACCCCGTCATCCCGGCACGGGCGGCGTGCGGACAGCTGACCCGGCGGCAGCAGCCGCCGCCGGATCAGCTGGTCGTCGTCGACGCGAGGTCGGCGGCCTCGCGGGCCGCCAGCCGCTCCCGCTGCGGGATCACGACGTACTTCGGGTCCTTGGTGCTGGCGATGCCGGCCTCGAAGACGCCGAACCGGGTGAGCAGCGACCCCGCGGCGAGCAACGTCCCTGACGCAATCGCGCCCACCCGGGTGCGCCCGGCGACGGCGGTCAGCCCGGCCCCCGCGGCGGTGCACGTGCGGGCCGCGCGCATGAACTTCCCGGGCCGGCCCTCGTGGAACGGCTCGCTGACGATGCCGTGGTCGTTCTCGACCTTGTGCACCACGGCCAGCTCGATCGCCGCGCCCGCGATCGCCATCTTCCGCGCCGGCCCGGCCTCCTCCACCGGCGTGAACATCATCGTGATGCCCCCGCCGGCGGCCATCGCCGAGCCACCGAACACGTAGGGCAGCTGCGTGTGCGCCGCGTGCCACGACGGCACCGCGGTGTTGGCCAGCAGCACCCCGGTGTAGGTGGCCAGCGGCCCGCCGAACACCGCCGCCACCACCCCGCCGAACCGCTTGAGCCGGGGGAACCAGCCCAGCAGCTCCACGGCCGCCGTCGCCCCGGCCGCCGCGCTGAACGGCGCCAGGATGTAGGAGCCCACCGACAGCGGGGAGGTCACCTTGAACACCCGCAGCATGTGCAGGAACCGCTCCGGGCGGCCGAGGTCGTGGATCAGGAAGACCACGGACAGGAGCGACCCACCGCCGGCGGTCAGCCGGGAGACCTTGGTCAGCGTCGGCCGGTCGGTGACGTCGGCCAGCGCGCCGAGGATCGCCGAGGATCCGGCCGCCCCGCCCAGGAACAGGTAGAGCGGCACGTCGGGGCTCTTCCACACCGGCGTCTTGACGATCTGGCGGCCGTAGTACGACGTGAACTCGACGTCGTCGACCATCGCGACCTCGCCGCGGCCGCGCCATCCGCCGCCGCGGCGCTTCTTCCTGCCGGTGCTGCGCTGCGTCGCCGGGCCCTGGTCGGCCTGCCGCCACCCCGAGCCGGGGCTGGTGATCCCGCCGGTCATGAGCGCCCTTCCCCGGCAGTCATCGCTGCCGCGAGCCGAGGATCGCCGTGACGGCGACCGCGACCATCATCGCCGCGGCCTTTCCGGCCGCCTTCCACATCGCCGGCAGGTCCCGCGTCGTCACGATCGGGTCCGGCGGCAGGCCGTAGACCTCCGGCTCGTCGAGCAGCAGGAAGAACGCGCCGTCACCGCCGACGCCGTCGTTCTCGTCCCGCCCGTAGAGCCGCGCGGTCTCCACGCCCTGCTCCTTGAGCGTGGCCAGCCGCGCGTCCGCCCGGGCCTGCAGCTCGTCGAGGTCACCGAACTGGATCGACTGCGTCGGGCAGGCGGTGGCGCACGCCGGCTGCAACCCGTCGGTCAGCCGGTCGTAGCACATCGTGCACTTGAAGACCCGGCCGTCGTCCTTGCGCTGGTCGATGACGCCGTAGGGGCAGGCCGCCACGCAGTAGCCGCAGCCGTTGCAGATGTCGCCCTGGACGACCACGGTGCCGTACTCGGTGCGGAACAGCGCCCCGGTCGGGCAGACGTCGAGGCAGCCGGCGTGCGTGCAGTGCTTGCACACGTCGGAGCTCATCAGCCAGCGGACCTGCTTGTCCGCGCCGCTCTGCCCGGTCTGCGGGTCGAACTCGCTCAGCGCCTCGGCGTTGAGCACGCTGGCCTGGGCCTTGGCGGTGCTGTCGTGGTCGCCGGAGCCGGCGACCGACGGACCGTGGTCGTGCCGGTCGTCGCCGGGCCGGCCGAAGGTGGGCATCGGCAGGTCGACGGCGCGGCTCTGCTCGATGAAGGCCACGTGCCGCCAGGAGTTCGCCCCCAGCTGACCGGTGTTGTCGTAGGACATCCCGGACATGCCGATGACGTCCTTGGTGCCGTGCGAGTCGTCCATCGGGAGCGTGTTCCACTCCTTGCAGGCCACCTCACAGGCCTTGCAGCCGATGCACACCGAGGTGTCGGTGAAGAAGCCGACCCGCTTGGGGTGGTCGTCGTCGTACCCGGACTGACCGGTGACGTCGGGCACCGGGCCGTAGAGCCGGTTGCCGGGGTCGTTCCCGGTGAAGGCCGCGCTCGCCGAGCTGATCGTCATCGCACTCCCTCCCGCACGTCGTCCTGGCTCACCATGAGGGGTCCTGGCTCACGACCGGTGCTGAGCCAGGACCCGGAACGATCAGGTGACCTGATCATCAATGCGCCGATGGTCAGTGCGCCGACGGTCACAGGCTGGACCCCTCGCCCGCGTCGGCGGCCACCGGGTCGCGCCCGTTGACCCCGACCCGGCCGGACGCCACGCCGGCCCGCCGGCGGTAGTCCTCGACGAACTCCAGCAGGGCGGGGCCGCGCGGGCGCCGCCCCGGGACGATGTCCGCGGTGCTGACCTTGTCCTCCTGGATGTGCGTGTTCGGGTCGAGCACGATGCCCAGCAGGTCGTTCGCGGAGTCGCCGGTGGAGATGCCGCTGTAGGACCAGTGGTACGGCATGCCGATCTGGTGCACGACCTGCCCGTCGCGCAGCTTGATCGGCCGCACCCGCTCGGTCACCAGCACCTTGGCCTCGATCGCGGTGCGGGCGCTGACCAGCGTGGCGTAGTCGCCGTGGGTCAGCCCGCGCAGCGCCGCGAGCTCGGGGCTGACCTCCACGAAGAACTCCGGCTGGAGCTCGGCGAGGTAGGGCAGCGTGCGGCTCATCGCGCCGGCCGTGTGGTGCTCGGTCAGCCGGTAGGTGGTCACCTGGAACGGGAAGACCTCGCTGCGCGACGGGTTCTCCCGGTTCCACGGGCCGTCGATCCGCTCGACGGTCGGGTTCGCCTGCTGCTTGTAGAGGGCGTTCTCGACCACCGACTCGACCGGCTCGTAGTGCGTCGGCAGCGGGCCGTCGACCACCCCGGACGGCGCGTACAGCCACGCCTTTCCGTCACCCTGCATGACGAACGGGTCGGTGCCCGACAGCGCGTCCTGCGCCTTGGCGCCGTGGGCCGGCACGTAGTCCGGCCGCTTGTTCTTCTCGAAGTCGGGGACGTCGGCGCCGGTCCACTCGCCGGCGGCCTCGTCCCAGTACACGTACTTCTTCCGCTCGCTCCACGGCTTGCCCGCGGGGTCGGCCGAGGCGCGGTTGTAGAGCATCCGGCGGTTCAGCGGCCAGGCCCAGCCCCACTCGGAGGCCACCGCGCCCTGCTCGCTCGCCGGCTTGCGCCGCGCGGCCTGGTTCACCTCGTCGGCGTAGACGCCGGTGTAGATCCAGCAGCCACCGCTGGTGGAGCCGTCGTCCTTCATCTGCATGTAGGACGACAGCGCCTTGCCGTCGGGGCCGACGCCGTTGATCTCCCGCAGCACCGCCTCGGCGCTGGGGTCCTGGGTCTCGCCGTGGGTCGGGTAGTCCCAGGTGAGGTCCAGCAGCGGGCGGTCACGCGGGTCGTCGGAGTCCGCCAGCCGTTCCCGGAGGATCCGGCCGAGGTGGTAGAAGAACCACAGGTCGCTGCGCGCGTCGTTCGGCGGCTCCACCGCCTTGTCCCGCCACTGCAGCAGCCGCTGGGTCTGGGTGAAGGTGCCTTCCTTCTCCACGTGCGTGGCCGCCGGCATGAAGAAGACCTCGGTGGCGATCGTCTCCGGGGCCAGCTCCCCGGTCTCGATCTCCGGCGACTGGTTCCAGAACGTCGCCGACTCGATCATCTGCAGGTCGCGGACGACCAGCCAGTCGAGGTTGGCCAGGCCGAACCGGTTCATCCGGCCGTTCGGGTGCCCGACGACCGGGTTCTCCCCCACCAGGAAGTAGCCGGAGACCTTGCCCTCGATCATGTCCGCGATCGTCCGGTAGGAGCTGTGGTCGCCGTTGATCCGCGGCAGGTAGCCGAAGGCGAAGTCGTTCTCCGCCGTCGCCGCGTCACCCCACCAGGCCTTGAGCAGGCTGGTCATGTACGCCCGCTTGTTGCCCCAGAACCCGGCCTTGCCGGCGGCGTCGGCGACGTACTCCTCGAGCGAGTCGTGCTGCAGCGCGTGCGGCATCGGCAGATAGCCCGGGAGGATGTTGAACAGCGTCGGGATGTCGGTGGAGCCCTGGATGCTGGCGTGCCCGCGCAGCGCCATGATCCCGCCGCCGGGGCGGCCGATGTTGCCCAGCAGCGTCTGCAGGATCGAGCAGGTGCGGATGTACTGCGCGCCGACGCTGTGCTGCGTCCAGCCCACCGAGTACACCCACGCCGTCGTCCGGTCGCGGTTGCTGTTGCTCGTCACCCACTCGGCGACCTGGGCGAACACCTCCGGCTCGATGCCGCAGACCTCGGACACCATCTCCGGGGTGTACCGGGCGTAGTGCCGCTTGAGGATCTGGAAGACCGAGCGCGGGTGCTGCAGCGTCTCGTCGCGCTTGGGCTTGCCGGGGATCGGCGGGCCGCCGCTGCCGGCCGCCTGGGCCTGGTCGGACGCCCGGACGGCGGGCTGGTCGTCGAGCTGCTCCTGCTGCGCCGCCTCGGCCGGGTTCTCGGCGTCGGACTGCGCCGGCTCCTCGGTCTCGTACTGCCAGCTGTCCTCGTCGTAGACCCGGCTCTCCGGGTCGAAGCCGGAGAACAGGCCGTCGGCGTCCTCGGAGTCGATGAAGTCCTGGCTGACGATCGCCGCGGCGTTGGTGTAGGCGACCACGTACTCCTCGAAGTACAGGTCGTTGCTCAGCACGTGGTTGATCAGGCCGCCGAGGAACGCGATGTCCGTGCCGATCCGCAGCGGGACGTGCAGGTCGGCGATCGCGCTGGTGCGGGTGAAGCGCGGGTCGATGTGGATGATCTTCGCGCCGCGCGCCTTGGCCTCACCGACCCACTGGAAGCCCACCGGGTGGCACTCGGCCATGTTCGAGCCCTCGATGACGATGCAGTCGGCGTTCGAGAGGTCTTCCAGGAAGTTCGTGGCGCCACCACGACCGAACGAGGCACCCAGACCGGGCACCGTCGCGGAGTGCTATATGCGCGCCTGGTTCTCGATCTGGATCGCGCCCATGGCGCTGTAGAGCTTCTTCATGAGGTAGTTCTCCTCGTTGTCGAGGGTCGCCCCTCCGAGGCTCGCTATCCCCATGGTGCGGCCGAGGTGCCGGCCGTCCTCGTCGCTGTCCTGCCAGCCCTTGCGGCGGGCCTCCAGGACGCGGTCGGCGATCATCTCCATCGCCGTGTCGAGCTCGAGGTCCTCCCACTCCGTCCCGTAGGGGCGGCGGTACTTGACCGTGGTGACCCGGCTCGGGCTGGTGACCAGCTGCTTGCTGGCCGAGCCCTTCGGGCAGAGCCGGCCGCGGCTGATCGGCGAGTTCGGGTCGCCCTCGATCTGGACGACCTTCTCGTCCTTCACGTAGACGTTCTGCGCGCAGCCGACGGCGCAGTACGGGCAGACGCTCTTGACGACGCGGTCGGCGGTCGCGGTGCGCGCCACCGTCGCCTCGGTCGCCTTGCTGCGCGCGGCCGAGCCGCGCCCGAACGGGTCCGAACCGGTGAGCTGCCGGTACACCGGCCAGCTCTCGAGCCAGGTCTTCACCTGCGTCACTCTGCCACCCGGTTCCGCCGGTGGCGCGTCGACGGGCCCGCCGGGTGGATCACGATCGTCCGGATACCCCCGGACGACGACGGCGGGCGGATACCGGGCCCCCCGTGGGCCCGGTCCCCGCCCGCTGCCGGCGCGGCCTCAGCGCGCGGCGCCGTCCCGCTGCGCGGCGGTGAAGGTGAAGGTCAGCCGGCTGGTCTGCAGCCGCATCCGGTCGCCGGCGTCCGCGGGGAAGGACACCGTGGCCACCAGGTGGTCGACGCCCCCCGGGTTCAGGCTCTTCGCCCCGGTCAGGGCGGTGTCCATGACGATCGGGCCGGCGTAGAAGTCGGTGAGGGCGCCGGCGCAGCTGAACGTGGAGCCCGACGCCGTCCACGGCACCGAGCACGACTGGACGTCCATCTGCAGCCCGTGCACGAGGTCGCTGTCGAGCAGGCTGGACTCCCGCGCCACCGAGCCGAAGCGGACCGAGGACAGCGCGACGTCACCGTCGTTGACCAGGTCGAAGGGCACCTGCTCCACGTCGCCGGGGAGCATCGCCCCGCTGGAGAACGGCACGGTGGTCATCCCCGCGGCGGCGTCCAGGTCGATCGAGAGCACGCCGCTGCGCACCTCGGTGTCCACGGCGTCGCTGGTGCTGAAGCCGCCGAAGGTCCCCAGCCCCGCGACCGCGCCCGCGGCGGCGACCACGCCGAGCATGCCCACGACCTTGGCGGCGGTGCTCCGGGGGACGACGGCGGAGCTGATACGGCTGTTCACGGTGCGGCCTCCCTCGCTGCCCGGGTGGCTGTTCCACCCGGCGGCAGGGACGACCCTGCGCGGTCGACCGCAGGGTCGGCCGCAGCGATCCGCAAGGAATCCGCAAGGATTGCGGGTCAGTGCTCGGGCAGCCGCTCCGGCGCCCGCTCCGGCAGCCGTTCCGGGACCGGCCGCCGCGGCGGCAGGGCGGCCAGCGCCAGGACGGCGAGGACGGCGACCGCCCAGCCGGCCAGGACGAACAGGTCACCGGCGTGCAGCCCGTGGTTCCGGCTCACCGTCAGCAGGATCGGGCCCTCGTTCGCGTACTCGCCGGTGACCAGGAGGAAGGCGAACCCGGACAGCACCCCGCCGCAGACCAGGGCGCAGAGCCAGCGGAGCATCCGGACACCGTAGCCGCGCCCGCTCCGGCGGACCCCCTCGGCGCCCGGGACCCGCGCTCCCCGGCTCACCCGCCGGCCGGCGCGAGCTCCTCGATCCGCGGCAGGAGCTGGTCGGCCAGGAACTGCTGCCCGTCCTGGGTGGGGGTCTCCCCGTCCGGCCCGATCCGCGCCGGATCGGTCAGCCAGGCGCCCGCGATCGGATCGACGAACGGGACGCCGGCCGCCTCGGCGGCGGCCGAGACCGCGTCCCGGTTGGTCTGCACGTAGCCCGGCGCCGGGATGGTCGGCCACGCCGGCCCCACGGCCAGCAGGTCGGCCTCGGGGGACGCCGCGCGGGCCGCATCGAACGCCGCCTGCGCCGCGGCCTGCACATCTGGGGCGGCCGCGTTGTCGTTCCGGGAACCGGCGAACACGACCACGTCCCAGTTCCCGCCCGCGCCCTCGGCCAGCTGCGCGAAGGTGGACCCGTCCGGCGGCGCCACCAGGTAACCGCTGCCGTCGGCCGCCGCCACCTGCACCTCCACCGTCCGCTCGCCGCTGGCGGCGATGGCCTCGCCGACCAGCTGCGGCCAGCCCGCGGTGCCCTCGGGGGCGGCGGTGGTCCCGTCGCCGACCACCAGCACCCGCAGGTTCTCCGGCTCGGCCGTCGCCTCCGCTCCGCCGGCCGTCGTCCCGGCCGACGCGGAGGCGGTGAAACCGGGCGGCGGGGGCCGGTTCACGATGAGGTACGCCAGCGCGCCGACGACGACGACGCTCAGTGCCATGACCACCCACGCCCACCGGGGCGTCGGTGGCAGTCCGCCGACCATGGCGCGACGGTACGCGGGCGGCCGGCCGTCCGGGTGGGGAGCCGCCGCCGGTCACGCGCCGCCGGGCGCCCCCGGCTCGGGCGAGCCGGCCTGCCGGGGCGCGGGGCGCGGCACCGGGTGCCCGGCCAGCCGCGCCGCCTGCGCCCGACGCTGCGCCGACCGGCGCAGGAGCACCTGGGCCAGCACCGCGTCGTCGGTGCGGCGGGCCCGTTCGGCCAGGACGTCGGCGGTCTCGAGCAGCAGGGCGACACGCCGCCGCTGATCGGTCGCCTGGCGCGGTCCCGGCACGCCCGGGGTCAGCTGCCCTGTGCTCATGCCGCACATCGTGGAGGCTGCCCGCACACGCCGCGACTCGGCCGCCGCGCGGCCGGTCGCCCCAACGGGTGACGGGCCGATCACGTTCCCTGCAGCAACCGGCGCCGCGGTCCGAGAAGGGTCAGGTGACCTCCGCGACCGCCGCCCTCCTGGGCTGTGCCGTGCTCGCGGGCGTCCTGGGCGGGCTGTGCTGGCGCCAGCGCCGGCTGGTCGCCGGCCTGCGGCGCTGCCGTGCGGGGTTCACCGCGCTCGTCCGCAGCAGCCCCGACCCCGTCGTCCTGCTCGACGCGCGGCTGCGCATCACGTTCGCCTCACCCGCCGTCGCCGCGCTGCTCGGCCGCGAGCCCGCCGAGCTCCCCGGGCTGGAGCTGGCGTCCGCCGTCCACCCCGACGACCGGACCGCCCTGTTCGGCGGGCTCGGCGCACCGGCCGGTGAGAACGGCGAGCTCGCCGTCCGCACCGCCCGCGTCCGCACCGGCGACGGGCAGTGGCGACTGATCCAGGTGACCGCCCGCGACCTGCGCGCCGACCCCGACGTCGGCGCGCTCGTGCTGTTCTGCCGGGACGCGACCGTCCGCGGCCGCGGCCCGGACCCCGAACTGCTCGAGCTGGCCCTTACCGACCCGGTGACCGGGCTGCCCAACTCCACGGCGCTGGTCCGCCGCCTGGCCGCGGTGCAGCGGTCCCTCCCCGGCGCCCCCGTCGCGCTCGCGGTCGTCTCCGTCGGCGGCCTCCCCGACGATCCGCACCCCGGCGCCGACACCACCGTCCTGCGGGTGCTCACCTCCCGGCTGGCCCGCGAGCTGCGCGGGGAGGACTGGCTGGCCCGCGGCTCGGACGGCGACCTGGTCGTGCTCGTCGACGGCACCGTCTCCGACGCCGAGGTCGTCGCCGCCCGCCTCGTCGCCACCGCCGGCTGGCTGGCCACGCCCACCGGGCCCCTGACCGCCGTCGCCGGCGTCACCGGCCTGGGGGCCGACGTCGACCCCGGCGATGCGCTGCGCCGCGCCGACCTGGCGCTGCGGAGCGCGCGGGCCGCCGGCGCCGGGTCGGTGCACCGGTTCGACGACGCGCTGCGCGAGGCCGAGGACCGGCGCAGCACGCTGGGCACCGACCTCGCCGGCGCGCTGGCCCGCGGTGAGCTGCGGCTGGCGTTCCAGCCGGTCGTGGACGTCGTGCTGCAGCGCACCGTCTCCCTCGAGGCGCTGCTGCGCTGGCGGCACCCGGTCCTCGGCGAGATCTCCCCCCAGGAGTTCGTGCCGCTGGCGGAGGAGTCGTCCCTGATCACCGAGCTCGGCCGGTGGGTGCTGCGCGAGGCGTGTGCCACCGTGGCCGCGCTGCCCGGCGATCCGCTGTCGGTGGCGGTCAACGTCTCGGCGCGCCAGGTACGCAGCGGCGAGCTGGTCTCCGACGTCGTCGCCGCGCTGGAGGCCGGCGGCCTGCCCGCGTCCCGGCTGGTCGTCGAGATCACCGAGTCGATGCTGCTCGACGCGCACGTCGCCGACGAGCTGGAGACGCTGCGCCGGCTCGGCGTGCGGATCGCCGTCGACGACTTCGGCACCGGCTGGTCGTCGCTGGCCTACCTGGCCGGCCTGCCCGCCGACCTGCTCAAGATGGACCAGCACTTCCTCGCCGGCGTGGAGCGGGACCCGCAGCGCCGCGCGCTGTGCCGGGCGGTCCTGCAGCTGGGGACCAGCCTGGGGCTGCCCGTCGTCGTCGAGGGCGTCACCACCCCCGGCCAGCTCGCGCTGCTGCGTGACATGGGCCACCGCTTCCTCCAGGGCTACGCGTTCTCCCGGCCGCTCGAGGCGGGCCGGCTCAGCGACACCGACTGGCGGGACGCCGTCGAGCGGCCCCTGGCCGTGACTCCGTGACCGCCCTGCGCGAGCTGCCGCGGCAACTCCTGTGGACGGCGGCGCTCGGCCTCGTCGGCCTGGTCCTCACCGCGCCGGCCAGCGCGCCCGACGGCACCGGCATGCAGTGGGACGAACTGGTCATGTCCGCCCTCGCCACCAGCTGCGCGGTGCTCGTGGTGCGCCGGCTGCGCGGCGTGGAGCCGGCGGCCGCGCGCCCCTGGTGGCCGGTGGTCGCCGGTGCGGTGTGCTTCGCCGTCGCCACCCTGCTGGCCGGCTCCTTCCCGGGGCCGGCGTTCGACGGGTTCGGCGTCGACGACGTCCTCCTCTTCACCGGCGCCTGCACCCCGCTGATCACCGCCGCGCTGCTGGCCCGGCAGGTCATCCGGACCCGCTGGAGCACGCTGGTCGTCGACGGCCTCATGGTGGCCAGCGCGGTCCTGGTCGTCACCGAGGTGCTGCGGGCGCCGCTGCGCGGCCCGGACCCGGCGTCGGCGGACCTGCGCGGGCTGGTGCTCACCTACGGCTCCTACGCCGCCGTGATGCTCGGCGGCGCCGGCGCCCTGTGCACCGTCTCCACCGCCGCCCTGCGCCGGTCGGTCAGCGTGCTGCTGGTCGGCATCGCCGCCCAGGGCGTGGCCGCGGGCAGCGAGGCGATGGCCATCGCCACCTCGTCCTCGGCGTGGACGTCGGCCTGCGCCCTCGCCGTCGCCGTCTCGCTCCTGTCCACCGCCCTCGCCGTCCACCGCGCGCCGCTGCGGCTCCCCGACCGCGGGGCCCGGGCCGCCGCGCCGCGGGTGAGCGCCCTCGGGTTGTCGCTCACCGTCTCGGCCGTCCTCGGCCCGCCGGCGGCCATCGCCGCCACGGTGCTCGGCGGCGCCACCCTGGGCCGCGGCGCCGAGCTGGGCTGCTCGGTCGTGTTCGGGCTCATGGCCGTCCGCCTGGTGCTGCGCATCCGCGAGGACGGGCGGATCACCGAGGACCTGGTGCGCAGCGAGGAGGACTTCCGCGGGCTGGTCGAGGCGAGCTCCGACGGCATCGCCATCCTGGACGCGCAGTTCCGGCTGCCCTTCGCCTCCCCCGCCGCGCGCAGCCTGCTCGGCATCGGCGACGACGACCCCGACGTCGTGCTGCTGGACCTCGTCGTCCCCGAGGACCGCGAGCCGTTGCGCCGGGCCGCGCTGGCCGCCCCCGCCGGCGAGGGCCCGGCGATGCACTTCCGGGTGCCGGTCGCCGACGGTCCGCCGCGCGAGCTGGAGGTCACCTCCTCCGAGCGGCCCGGCAGCACCCGGCGGGTGCTGCACCTCCGGGACGTGACCGCCCGCCGCCGGCGCGAGCGGGAGCTCGAGCGCATGGCCTACACCGACCACCTCACCGGCCTGCCCAACCGCGCCATGCTGTTCCGGGAGCTGGGCACCACCGCGCCCGGGCCGCGCACCCTGCTGGTCGTCGACCTCGACGGGTTCAAGGCGGTGAACGACGTCGCCGGCCACGAGGCGGGCGACCAGCTGCTCGTCGACGTCGCCCGGCGGCTGCACACCGTCGTCCGCGAGGACGACCTGGTGGCCCGGCTCGGCGGCGACGAGTTCGCCGTCGTGGTCACCGGCGGGCCCGCCGACGGCGAGGACGTCGCGCTGCGGATCGTCGACGCGATGGCCATGCCGTTCCGGTCCGGGGACAGCACCTTCGCGACCGGGGCGAGCGTCGGGGTCGCGCGGCTCACCGCCGCCGGCGGGCAGGCCGCCTTCCGCGAGGCCGACGCCGCCCTGCGCGCGGCCAAGCAGGCCGGCAAGGGCTGCGTCCGGCTGGCCGGCGACGACGACCGGACCGGCGTCGAGGCCGAGGACGACTTCCACGACGTCGTCGCCGAGGGGCTGTTCGCCGTGCGGCTGGACGCCGCCTGCCGGCCCGACGGCCGGATCGAGCTGGTGCACGCGGTGCCGAGCTGGTCCCATCCCGAGCACGACACCGTCCGCGGGCTGGAGCTGTGGGGCTTCGCCGAGCGCCAGGGCCGGTCGCGCGAGCTGCAGCAGTGGCTGCTGCGCGAGGCCTGCCGGGTGGGCGCGGAGCTCCCCGACGAGACGGTCGCCGTCGCGGTCAGCCTGCCCGCCGGGTTCACCACCGCCGAGGATCTGGCGGCCACCGTCGCCGGCGCCCTGGCCGACTCGGGGCTGCCGGCCGAGCGGCTGGTGCTCTCCTTCACCGAGGAGACCCTGCTGACCTCGTCCGCGGCGCTGATCCCCGAGCTCGAGGCCGTGCGGCGCACCGGCGTGCGGCTGTGCCTGGACAACTACGGCATGGGGCACAGCCTCTTCGCCCTGCTCGCCCGCCTCGCACTGGACCTGGTGCGGGTCGACCTCACCGCGCTGGCCGGCCGCGACGACACCGACCGCGCGCTTCAGGTGCTCGGCGCGATCGCCCGCACCACCGCCGGGTTCGGCCTCACCGCGATCGCCGGCGGCATCTCCACCGCCGCCCACCGCGACGGCGCCGTCGCTGCCGGGATCCATCTGCTGCACGGCCGCGCCTTCCCGGTCGACCTGCCGGCCGAGGAGATGGCCGCGCTGCTCGTCGCCGCCGGGGGCCCCGTCCCCGCCGCCTGATCCGCACTCGCGGCGCGGAAAGATCCCGTGACGCGGCGGTGAACAGCCCGCACCCTCCCTGGTGCCCGGCACCCGGCTGGTCGACAGTGGGCGGGTGAGACCCGATGCCCGCGCCTGGTTCGCCGACCGCACCACGTCCGCGACCTCCCTCGCCGCCATCGACGCCGCCGCCCTCCTGCAGGCCAAGCGGCGCAGCGGCGACCGGATCAGCGTGGTCCTCCCCGCCCGCAACGAGGAGGCGACCGTCGGCCGGCTGGTCGCCGACCTGCACGCCCGCTGGGTGCGCGAGGTCCCGCTGGTCGACGAGCTGGTGGTCGTCGACTCCGACAGCACCGACCGCACCGCCGCCGTCGCCCGGGCAGCCGGGGCCGACGTCGTCGCCACCACCGACGTGCTGCCCGGCCACGGCACCCGCCGCGGTAAGGGCGAGGCGCTGTGGAAGTCCCTCGCCGCCACCACCGGCGACCTCGTCGTCTTCCTCGACGCCGACCTCCTCGGCGACGTCTCCCACTACGTGCCCGGCCTGCTCGGCCCGCTGCTCACCGACCCGCAGGTCGACTACGTGAAGGGCTGCTACACGCGGCCGCTGGAGGTCGGGGACTCCGTGGTGCCCGCCGGCGGTGGCCGGGTGACCGAGCTGACCGCCCGCCCGCTGCTCAACGCCCTGTGGCCCGAGCTCGCCGGCTTCGTCCAGCCGCTGGGCGGAGAGTACGCCGGGCGCCGGACCGCGCTGGAGCAGGTGCCGTTCGTCTCCGCCTACGGCGTGGAGGTGGGGCTGCTGATCGACCTGCTCCGCCTGGGCGGGCTGGGCTCGCTGGCCCAGGTCGACCTCGGCGAGCGCCGGCACACCTCGCAGAGCGTCGAGGCGCTCGGGGAGATGGCCGGGCAGGTGGTCGCCACCGTGCTCGCGCGGGCGGCGTCGGACCGCGAGCCCAGCGGGCTGCTCACCCAGTTCCGCCACGACGGGGCGGCCTTCGTGCCCCGGACCAGCGCCGTCGCCGTCGACGAGCGGCCGCCCATGGCCGACGTCCCCGAGTACCGCGAGCAGCTGGCCGGCTAGCGGCGCCACCCTCGGTCGCGCGCCACGGACGGGACGGGGAGGATCTCCGCGTGCCGGTTGCTCTTCCCGTCCGCGCCCCGCTCCCCCGCCGGCCGCGGAGGTGAACGCGCCCGAGGTCGTCGCCCACCGCGGCGCCACCGCGGAGGCGCCCGAGCACACCCTCGCCGCCTACCGGAACGCGGCGGTGGTCGGCGCCGACGCCGTCGAGTGCGACGTCCGCATGACCCGCGACGGCGTGCTGGTCTGCGTCCACGACCGGAGGATCCGGCGCACCTCCAACGGCCGTGGTGTCGTCTCCGCCCTACGCCTCGCCGAGCTCGAGCAGTTCCGCTTCGGCGCCCGGCGCGGCCGGCTGGACCGGTGGAAGGACGACGAGATCATCGCCGTCACCGACGAGCCCGACGTCGAGAACGGCCGCGTGCTGACCCTCGACCGGCTGCTCGAGCACGTGACGAGCACCCCGGGCGTCGTCCGGCTGGCGATCGAGACCAAGCACCCGACCCGGCACACCTCCCGCGTGGAGCACGAGCTCGTGCGTTCGCTGCGCCGCTACGGCCTCCTCCAGGGCGACCGGCCGGTCGAGTGGGCGGGCAAGCCGGCGTTCCGGGTGATGAGCTTCTCGCAGCTGGCCGTCCGCCGGATCGCCGCGCTGGCGCCGGGCGTGCCGACGGTCCAGCTGATCGGCAAGCGGCTGCGCCCGGTGCGCGGCGAGCTGCTGTCGGGCTCGATGACCGCGGTCGGCCCGGGCCTGGCGCTGCTGCGGTCGGACCCCGCGTTCGTCGCGCAGGCCCACGCCGCCGGCAAGGAGGTGCACGTGTGGACCCCGAACACCGCCGCCGACATCGACTTCCTGGTCTCCCTGGGCGTCGACGCGCTCATCACCGACCACCCCGACGAGGCGCTCCGCCGGCTGGGCCGCGGCACGACCCCTGCCGCCTGACGGCGGTCCGCTCCACAGCCGTCACTCAGCGTGACGGCGCCGGGCCGGCGGGTACATCTCCGGAAAGTCGGACTCTGCCTACAGGTGTGAGCAGAGTCCGACTTCCCGTGGGGGGACCCTCGGACCCTGGGGCGGTCCGGGATGGAGCGGGTCGGGCGCCGATCGGGTGCGGCCGGATCGGATCCGGTCAGGCCAGCGGTGTGCGGTCGAGCGCCGCGGCGAGGTCGCCGGGCGTGTCGAACACGTCCACCGCGCCGGCGCCGCGCAGCTCGTCGTCTCCGAAGCCCCCCGAGCGCACGACGAACGCCGGCATCCCGGCGTTCTTCGCGGCCTCGACGTCGAACACCGAGTCGCCGATCAGCACGCTCGGCGTCCCCTCGGGCGCACCGAGCTTCGCGAGTGCCACCTGGAGCAGGTCGGGAGCGGGCTTGCTCGACTCGACGTCGTCGCTGGTGGTCCAGGCGTCGGCGAGGTCGCGGATCCCGAGCAGGTCCAGGGAGTGGTCGACGTGCTTCGCCTTGCCGGAGCTGGCCAGGACGACCCGGTGACCGCGGTCGTGGATGGCCTGGACGAGCTCGCGGGCACCCGGCAGCGGCGCCACCTCGTCGATCACCCGGTCGAACTCCTCGCTCCAGCGCTCCCGGGCGCGGTCGCCGATCCGCGCCTCGACGTCGTCGCCGGCCAGCGCGGCCGGGAGCCGGTCACCGCCCATGCCGATCAACCGGTGGATCCGCCACACCGGGTGCACCTCGCCGAGCCCGCGCAGCGCGCGGTACCAGGCCAGGGCGTGCTGGTAGTTGCTGTCGACGAGGGTGCCGTCGACGTCGAGGACGGCGATGCAGGGTTCACTCACGCCCCCGGCCTGCCCACCGCCCGTCCGGGCCAACCACGGCGGCACGGGAGCGGGGTCAGCGGCTCAGGTCGAGGAGCCCGCGGACGGTCTGCCCGGCGGCCTGGTCCCGGTAGCCCTCGTTGACCTCCTCGAGGCCGTACCGGCGGGTGATCAGGCGGTCGAGCTCGAGCCGGCCCTCCTCGTGCATGCGCAGCAGCCGCGGGATGTCGGTGAACGGGTTGCACGAGCCGAACATCGCGCCCTGCACCCGGTGCTCGAACACCGTGGTCACCTGCCCGTTGAGGCCGGCCCGGCCGTCCTCCGGCCGGTCGGCCAGTGCGGTGAGCACCAGCGTGCCGCCCTTGCCCAGGCACGCCGACGCCGCCTTGTACACCTCGCCGGACATCTTCCCGACCGTCACGACGACGACGTCGGCGCCGGTCCCGCGGGACAGCTCCCGGGCCAGCCCCGCCGCCTCCCCGGCGTCGGCCACCGTGCGGGTGGCGCCCAGCGACTCGGCGAACTCCCGCTTCATGGCCACCGGGTCGACGCCGATCACGTGCATGGCGCCGGCGTGCACGGCGCCCTGGACGGCGTTGACGCCGACGCCGCCGAGCCCGACGACGACCACCGTGTCACCGGGCCGCACACCGCCGGAGTAGACCGCCGATCCCCAGCCGGTGGGCACGCTGCACGCGACCAGCGCGGCGGTGTCCAGCGGCAGCCACGGGTCGATGCGGACGCACGAGAACTCGCTGAGCAGGGTGTGCCGGGAGAAGGCACCGATCATGCAGAAACCGCCCAGCGGCGCACCGTCGAGCCGGTAGGGGAAGGTGCCGGTGGGCAGCTGCCCGGTGGCGATCGTCGCCCCCTTGTCGCAGAGGTTCGACCGGCCCGAGGCGCAGTACCGGCAGTGCCCGCAGGCGGGCAGGAAGCTGGTGACGACGTGGTCGCCCGGGGCCACGCCGGTGACGCCGGCGCCCACCGCCTGGACGACGCCGGAGCCCTCGTGCCCGCCGACGATCGGGTAGCGCCCGCCGGGGTTGGCGTGCCGCAGGTGCTCGTCGGAGTGGCAGAGCCCGGCGTAGGCCATCTCGACCAGCACCTCGCCCGGGCCCGGGTCGAGCACCTCGAGGTCGACGATCTCGTACTCGGTCTCCGGCTCGCGCAGTACCGCAGCTGTCGTCCGCACCGGGGCGGCTCCTCTCGCAGTCGTGGTGGCTCGGCCGGCCTCGCGACCGCGCACCCGCCGGTCATCGTGCCTGGTGGGCTCCGCCGTCCCGCGCCGACCCCAGGATCCGCGACACGACATACCGACCGGTTGGTAACGGGAGCGATCATGGCCGATCGTTGCCTAAGCTTCGGAGCGTGAGCCAACCGAGCGACCGCCGGGCGCGGAAGAAGGCGCAGACGCGGGAGCACGTACGCACCGTGGCGCACCGACTGTTCGCCGAGAACGGGTTCGACGCGGTCACGATCGCCGACATCGCCCGCCAGGCCGACGTCGCGGTGCAGACGGTGTTCAACCACTTCGCGACGAAGGAGGAGCTCTTCTTCGACGGTCGCATCCCGTGGTCGCACGCCCCGGCCGACGCGGTCCGGAACCGGCCGGCCGGGGTCACTCCGCTGACCGCGCTGGCCGACCACCTCGCGGAGGGCGCCGCCTACTTCGTGCGCCTGCACGTCAGCCCGCAGGGGCGCGCCTTCACGCAGGTCGTCCACAGCAGCCCGGCGCTGGCCGCCTACGAGCAGCGGGTCCTGTTCGAGGCCGAGCGGGAGCTGACCGCGGCGCTGGCCGCCGCGTGGACGACCGACCCCGAGCCCGGGATGGCCACCTCGCCGGTGCTGTTCTGCCCGCGGCTGGCCGCCCCGCTGGCCGCCGCCCTGTGGCTCACCGTGTCCCGGGTGGTCGTCGTCGAGCAGCGGCAGGTCGTGGACCACAGCGACGACCCGGAGGGCGCCGCGGCGGAGGTCCGGACGCTGACCGAGAGCCTGATGACCGGCCTGTACGCCCAGCTGGGCCTGCAGCCGCCGGCGAACGTGGCGAAGCTGGCGCGCCGCGCCGGGTGAGCGGAGGGCTCAGGCGGCGACGGTCTCGGCCAGCGGCCGGACCAGCGGCATCAGCACCTCGTCGACGACCAGCACGACCTGGTCGACGGTGAGCGGCTCGGGCATCCGGTAGCGCTGCCACCAGAAGGCCTCGAGCACCGAGCTGAGCAGCCGCACCCGCTCGACGCGGACCGGCTCGCCCCGCCGCTCGGCCCGGGCGCAGACCTCCTCGACCGCCGCCGCGAGCGGGCGCACCAGCGCCTCGTCGAGGCCCGCCCGCAGCTCCGCGTCGTGCCGCGCGGCCCCGACGAGGCTCGCGACCGCGCGCTCCTCGCGGCTCAGCGGCTGGGTCCACCGCGGGGTGAGCAGCCCCAGCAGGTCCTCCCGCACGGAGCCGCCCTCGGCGGGCAGCACCACCAGGTGGAAGCGGCCGACGGCCGCCCGCGCGAGCGCGGACATCGTCGGCCACCGCCGGTAGATCCCGGCCTTGCCGGCCCGGGCGCGGGCGGCGACGCGGTCGCTGTTGAGCCGCCCCCACCCCTCGTCGGCCAGGATGTCGACGGCGACGGCGAGCAACTGCTCGGACAACTCGGTGCTGAGCGGGCGCCCCGGGGTGCCCGTCATCGCGCCGTTCCGATCCGGCTGGTCGTATGCACGCGCCCATCCTGGCGCCTCGATGGAACGACCACAACGATATGAGACCGTGATCGGGAAACTACTTTCCGCAGGTCACCGGCCGGGTGGGGATCGCCCGGTCAGGCGCCCGCGGCGCTCTCGACGTGCACCTGGAGGCTGGCGCCGTCCTCGGAGAGCCAGCCCTGGCTGCGGGCGTGCGCGACCATCCGGTCCCACTGGGCCGCCCAGTCGGCCGCCCGCGCCCGCGGCTCGGCGGCGGCCCGCAGGGAGGCGACGTCGAGGAACGCCGTTCCGGCGTCCTGCAGCCGGCCCAGCCCGGAGCGCTCCAGCGCGTCGGCGGCCTCCTCGTCGGTGACCACGCCCAGGGCCAGGTGCAGCCGCCCCAGGTCGTCGACATCGACCACCCGCGTCTCCGGACGCTCGTCGGCGCCGGTCACCACCTCGACGATCATTCTTCATCCCTCCGGACAGTCAGGACTCTCGGGTGCGCTTCTCTCACACGTGCCAAGGAAACCGCGTGAAGTCCGGATCGCGCTTCTCGAGGAAGGCATCCCGGCCCTCGACGGCCTCCTCGGCCATGTAGGCCAGCCGGGTGGTCTCGCCGGCGAAGATCTGCTGGCCGACCAGCCCGTCGTCGATCAGGTTGAACGAGTACTTGAGCATCCGCTGGGCGGTCGGGCTCTTGGCCACGATCTTCTTCCCCCACTCCAGCGCGGTGGCCTCCAGCTCGGCGTGCGGGACCACCCGGTTGACCATGCCCATCGTGTGGGCGTCGGCGGCGGTGTACTCCTCGCCCAGGAAGAAGATCTCGCGGGCGAACTTCTGCCCGACCTGCCGCGCCAGGTACGCCGAGCCGAACCCGCCGTCGAAGCTGCCGACGTCGGCGTCGGTCTGCTTGAAGCGGGCGTGCTCGGCGCTGGCCAGGGTCAGGTCGGAGACGACGTGCAGGCTGTGCCCGCCGCCGGCCGCCCACCCGGGGACGACGCACAGCACGACCTTGGGCATGAAGCGGATCAGCCGCTGCGCCTCGAGGACGTGCAGCCGGCCCAGTCCTCCCCCGCCCGCACCGCCCCCTGCCGCCGTGCCCTTGTCGTGCTCGTAGCCGTACTTCCCGCGCACCCGCTGGTCCCCCCCGGAGCAGAACGCCCAGCCGCCGTCCTTGGGGCTGGGCCCGTTGCCGGTGAGCACCACGCAGCCGACGTCGGTGGACAGCCGCGCGTGCTCCAGCGCGGTGATCAGCTCGTCGACCGTCTGCGGCCGGAACGCGTTGCGCACCTCGGGCCGGTCGAAGGCGATGCGCACCACGCCCGCGTCCACGGCCCGGTGGTAGGTGATGTCGCCGAAGTCGAAGCCCTCCACCGGCCGCCACGCGGAGCTGTCGAAGATCTCGGAGACGTCGTCGCGGGCGCTCATGCTCCCGAACCTAGCCCGCGGCTCGGAGCAGCGGCCGCAGCCGGTCGAGCGAGGCGGCCAGCCCGGGGTGCAGCGGCACCTCGTGCAGCACCGCCAGCGCCACCCACGCGACGCCGTCGCTCTCGCCGTCCAGCCGCAGGTCGCCCGCCTCGAACGGCCGCGCGGGCCGGGCCAGGACGGTCGTGTAGGCCCAGCCGCCGTGGTCGTCGACCGAGGAGGCGCCGAGGACGACGTCCGCCGCGCCGAGGCCGAGCTCCTCCCCCACCTCCCGCAGCGCTCCGGCCGCCGCCGACTCCCCGACGTGCAGCGCGCCGCCCGGCGTCCCCCACGTGCCGCCGTGGTGCGACCACAGGGCCCGGTGCTGGAGCAGCAGCTCGGGGCCGCCGGTGCCGTCGCGGTGGATCAGCAGGCCCGCCGCGCCGGCCCGCCCCCAGTGCCGGTGGCCCTGGGCGCAGACGGTCCAGCCGTCGGTCGAGGCGAGCACGCCGCCCAGTCAACCCGGTCGCGCGCCCGCCCGGCCAGCCCGGCAAGGTGTGCTGCGGAGAGTCGGACTCTGCTTCGCCACGGAAGCAGAGTCCGACTGTGCGCGGAACACCCTGCCAACCCCCGGGAAGGAACACGACGACGTGAGCACCACGACGACCATGGCCGAGCTGGACGGGCTCACCGGCACCGAGCTCGGCACCAGCGACTGGTACGAGGTCACCCAGGAGCACGTGAACCTCTTCGCCGACGCGACCGGTGACCACCAGTGGATCCACGTCGACGTGGCGCGGGCGACGAAGGAGAGCCCCTTCGGCGGGCCGATCGCGCACGGCTACCTGACGCTGTCGCTGCTCGTGCCGCTGTTCACCCAGGTGCTGACCGTCACCGACACCGTGATGGGCGTGAACTACGGCCTGAACAAGGTGCGGTTCCCCGCGCCGGTGCCGGTGGGGTCCCGGGTGCGGATGACCGCCACCCTCGCCGACGTCCAGGACATCGCCGGCGGCAAGCAGCTCACCTTCTCCTGCGTGATCGAGCGCGAGGGCGGGGACAAGCCGGTCTGCATCGCCGAGCCGGTCTACCGCTACTACGGCGGCTGATCGACCGGTGCGCATCGCCGTCTTCACCGGGTCGCACGCCGGCCCGCCGTCGCACACCGCGGCCGCCGCGGCGTTCGCCACCGCGCTGGCCGGCGCGGGGATCGGGATCGTCTACGGCGGCGGGCGCGTCGGGATGATGGGCACCGTCGCCGACGCCGCGCTGGCCGCCGGCGGCGAGGTCATCGGGGTCATCCCCGGGCACCTGGTCGACGACGAGGTGGCGCACCCCGGGCTGCCGCGGCTGGACGTCGTCGACTCGATGCACGAGCGCAAGGCGCGGATGGCCGAGCTGGCCGACGCCTTCGTCGCGCTGCCCGGCGCCGCCGGCACCCTCGAGGAGCTGTTCGAGGCCTGGACCTGGGGGATGCTCGGGCTGCACGCCAAGCCGGCGGCGCTGCTCGACGTCGACGGCTTCTGGCAGCCGCTGCTGGACCAGCTGCGCCGCATGGTCGACGACGGGTACCTCGACCGCGCCCGGCTCGACGCCCTCGGCGTGGTCGCCGACGCCGAGGAGCTGCTGCGGTTCACCGCGGGCTACGTGCACCCACCGCGGAAGTGGGCCGCCCCGCCGTCCTCGTGACCCGGCGGGGGCCGGGGTAACCCACCGGCAACAGCTCGGTGGTGGACTGTGCGGATGGCATCGGCCCCGGTCCGCGAGACGCGGATCGTCCACGGTCACAAGCGCGCCTTCCTCCGGGCCGGGGACGGGCCGCCGCTGCTGCTCCTGCACGGCATCGGGAACAACTGCTCCACCTGGGCCGGGGTGATCGGCCGGCTGGCGGAGCAGCACACCGTCATCGCCCCCGACCTGCTCGGGCACGGCGACTCGGACAAGCCCCGCGGCGACTACTCCATCGCCGCCTACGCCAACGGCATGCGCGACCTGCTCACCGTGCTCGACGTGGAGCGGGCCACCGTGGTCGGGCACTCGCTGGGCGGCGGGATCGCCCTGCAGTTCGCCTACCAGTTCCCCGAGCGCTGCAACCGGCTGGCCCTGGTGGGCAGCGGCGGCCTGGGCCCGGAGCTGTCCGCCGGGCTCCGCGCGGCCACCCTGCCGGGGGCGGAGCTGGTGCTCACCGCACTGGCCGGGGTCTCCGGGCCGCTGCGCACCGGCCTGCGCACCGTCGACTGGATCGGCAGCCTCGCCGGCTGGCGGCAGGTGCGCGACCTCGCGGAGGCCGGTGACGCGCTGCTCGGCCTCAGGGACATCGAGGCCCGCCGTGCCTTCCTCCGCACCCTGCGCGGCGTCGTCGACGCCCGCGGCCAGGCGGTGACCGCGCTGGACCGGCTCTACCTGGCCGACGCCATCCCGATGCTGGTGATCTGGGGCGACCTCGACCCGATCGTGCCGTCGGTGCACGCCGACACCGTGCGCACGCTGGTGCCCAGCGCCCGCGTGGAGATGTTCGCCGGCGCGGGCCACTGGCCGCACCTGGACCAGCCCGACCGCTTCTGCGACGCCCTCCTCGACTTCGTGGCCACCACCGAGCCGGCCGAGCACGACCTGGACAGCTGGCGGGCCCTCCTGGCCCAGAACTGGGACGGCGTGCCGAGGGCCGTCGCGCGCTGACCGCGCGGCCTGCCTAGCGTCGTGCCGGTGGAGCACTGGGACGTCGTCGTCGTGGGAGCCGGTCCGGCCGGGGCCGCCGCCGCACTGGCCGCCCGGCGGGCCCGGCCGGAGGCGCGGGTGCTGGTGCTCGACCGGGCCGGCTTCCCGCGCGACAAGGTGTGCGGCGACGGCATCGCGCCGGAGGCGCTCGACGTGCTGGGCGGGCTCGGGCTGGATCCGGCCGCGGTGACGGCCGGGTACCCGGCGGTGCCCCGGCTGCGGCTGCGCTCCCCCGATGGCACGACCGTCGAGCGCGCCACCCGCCGCCCCTCGCACGTCATCCCCCGCGCGGTGCTCGACGCCCGGCTGGTCGCGGCGGCCCGGGAGGCCGGGGCGGAGCTGCGGCGGCACCTGGTCCGGCGGATCACCGTCGGCCCGGACGGGGTCGAGGTGGACGGGGCCGTCACGGCCGGCGTGCTGATCGGCGCCGACGGGGCGGAGTCGGTGGTCCGCCGGGCCGTGGGCGTGCCGCGGAACCGCCCCGACCAGCTCGCCGTCGCCCTCCGCGGCTATGCGCCGGTCCCGGCCGGGCAGCGCGACGTCCAGGTCATCCTCACCACCGAGCAGCGGTGGCCGGCCTACGCCTGGTCGTTCCCGATCGGCGACGGCCGGGCCAACGTGGGCTACGGCGAGCTGACCTCCGGCGGGGCCACCCGGGCCGGCCTGCTGGAGGGGCTCGACCGGCTGCTGCCCGGCGTGCGGGCCGAGGAGCTGAAGGCCCACCGGCTGCCGCTGAGCACCGGGCGGCCGCGCCAGCCCGACGGGCGGGTGCTGCTGGCCGGCGACGCGGCCTCCCTGATCAACCCGCTGACCGGGGAGGGCATCTTCTACGCCGTCCTCTCCGGAGCCCTGGCCGGCGCGGCGGCCGGCGCGGGGGCGGGCGCCGGCGCGGCCTACCGGCGGGCGCTGGCCCGCCGGCTCGGCCGGCACCTGCGGCACTCCTCGGCGGCGTCCCGGCTGAGCCGGTGGCCGGTGCTGATGGATGCCGCCCTGCGGGCCGCGGCGGTCTCGCAGCGGGTGTTCGACGACGTGGTCCACCTCGGCCTGGCGGACGGCCGGCTCACCGTGCCCACGCTCGTCGGCGCGGCCGGCTCCCTCCGGCGGCCGGCTCCGTAGCCGGTCAGCGCAGCGCCGTCACCAGCGCCGCCGACGACTCCTCCGAGGTCAGCACGACGAACCCGAGCTCGGCCAGCGTGACGGCGACCGCCTCGCCCATGAGCTGCTGCACGGCGCCGTCGGCGGCGGGGCCGCGCACGCCCTGCACGCTCATCCGGTCGTGGGTGCGCCAGCTGACCAGGACCCCACCGGCGGCGGTGTCGGGCATCAGGCAGACCCCGCCGGCCGCGCGCTCCCCGGCGCCGTCGTAGAGCGGCAGGCCCGCCTCGACCAGCGCGGCGGCGACCTCGACGACCAGCGTGGTCAGCGGGTCGGTGTCGCTCAGCAGCTCGTCCCAGTCCTCCGGCAGGCGGTCCAGCTGGTCACCGAGCTCGGCCAGCCAGGCGCGGTCGACCGGCGAGGGGCGCGGCGCGACCGTGCCGTCGGGGCGGCGGACGCCGTGCACGGCGATGGCGGCGAGCTCCCCCGACAGCGCCGCCCAGTCGGCGTCGACCCGGTCGTCGAACGGGCCGGCCACCGCCTGCGCCCCGTCGTCCACCAGCCACCAGGTGGGAGCGGCGGCGGGCGCGGGCGCCGGGCGGACGGCGAGGGCGACGGCCTGCTGCTGCGGCTGGGTCCGGCCCCCGGCCGCGGCCGCCGCCCCGGCCTGCCCGGCGGTGCGGCGCCCCGCGGGGTGGTTGTCGGTGCGCGGCGCGGGCGCCTGCTGGGGCTCGCGGGCGGCGTTGCGGGCGAACTCGTACCGCGCCGTCGAGCTGGCGCCGAGGACGACCACGACGGCGGTGCAGACGAGGAAGCCCAGCAGCGTGGCGGCCGGCCAGACCAGCATCGAACCCAGGGTCACGGGACCACTCCTCAGCGGCTACGCCGCGGCGGGGGAAGTGCCGCGGACAGGTCAGACGCTAGGGCCCTCCACGGTCTTCCTCGGCAGCCGCGGACGCCGTTCTGACCGCCCGTCACCGAACCGTTGCGCCGACCCCGGACAGCGCCCGGTGACCGGTCCTCCACGGCACCGTCTTGTCGACATCCAGCGCGCCGACCTGCGCAAACGCACTCGGGAGGCGTGCGATCAGGCCGTCGGCGCTCGGCGGCCCGGCATGTCGCGCCCCCTTTCCCCGGGACGCGGAACGGCCCGCCGGCTGGTGCCGACGGGCCGTTCGCGTGCTGCGTTACCGGGTCAGTTGACCTGCACCCGCATGAGCTGACCGGCGGCGCTCATCCCCGTGACGGTGATGGTCGTGCCGGTCTTCGGGACGTCGACGCCGGTCCAGCCGTTGGCGTCGGGCTGCTCGCCCGGAGCCACCCACCAGTCCTTCGTGTCGTCGAAGGTCCGGACGGCCGGGAGGCCACCCACCCGGCCGGCCACGCCGGTGTCCGGGTCGTGCAGCGTCAGCTTGTCCGTCGGCTGGAGCCCGAAGGTCGAGTCGTAGGACTGGACCCGCGGCCGCCAGCTCTCGCCGTTGGTCCGGTCCTCGCCCTCGTCGTCGGTCGGCTCGTAGAGCAGGCCCGGGTGGGCGTCGACCGGCAGGACCAGGCCCGCGCCGGGGTGGGCGCCGACGTTGTTGTCGCTGTACTGGGTGTTCCAGTAGCTGATCAGCAGACCGTCCTGGTACGGGAAGTGCTCGACCCAGTCCGGCCGGTTCGGGTCACCGAAGTTGTACGGCCCCGTCTTCAGCCCCGTGTCGTAGCCCGTGTAGGCCCGGTTCTCGAGGATGTAGGCGTTGAAGAACGACTCGGTGGTCGTACCGGTGGTCACCTCGAACCCGTCCAGCGTCCAGTCGGTGACCGGGGTGCCGCCGATGCTCACGGCGTCGACCTGCAGGCCCGGCTCGGTGGCCGCACCGTCGGTCCAGTACCGGAAGCCGACGAGCGCGCCGTCGGGCACGGAGCTGATGTCCGCCGTCAGGTCGACCCACTCGCCACCGGTGCTGCCGGTGATGCCGTTGCCGAAGTTCTGGCCGTTGGGGTCGTCGGAGGTGGAGAGGTTCGTCGGCACCGAGGTGAAGGTGGCACCGCCGTCCGTGGTGTACGCCACGTAGGCGTAGTCCCAGTCCTCCTCGATCTGGTAGTTGACCTTGGCGGTCAGTTCACCGGCACCGGCCGGCTTGGGCGCCAGCATGGTGTGGTCGAGGTCGTCACCGGAGCCGGAGTACCAGAAGTCCTCACCCTCGAACGGCGTGCCGATCGTGGTGGTGACCTCCTTCTCCGGGAGGACGACGACGGCGGCCTGCTTCTCCTTGGTGTTGTACGCCGACGGGCCGAGACGCAGGCTGGCGCTGTCGCCGGCCTGGACCGTCTCGTAGTTCAGCCAGCCCAGCTGCAGCTTCTCCCAGGCGCCCATGTGGATCGGCTGGGTGCCGATGCCGTCCTCGGGGCGACCCGAGTTGCCGTACGAGCCGGAGCTCATCAGCGTCCAGAAGGCGGTGCTGTTCTCGGCGCCGCCGCTGTTGCCGGAGGTGTCGTACAGGTCCGGCAGGCCCAGGTCGTGGCCGAACTCGTGGGCGAAGACACCGACGCCGCCGTTCTCCGGCTCGACGGTGTAGTCACCGATCCAGTACTTCGAGCCACCGACCTGCGTGCCGCCGAGCGGGTTCACCCGGCCGTCGACCGTGGGGCCGCCGGTGCCGATGCGGGTCGTCTGGTTGTACCAGCGGTGCGACCAGATGGCGTCGTCGCCGAGGACCCCGCCGCCGACCTCCTCGCCCATGCCCGAGTGCACGGCCTGGAAGTGGTCGATGTAGCCGTCGGCCTCGTCGAAGTTGCCGTCGGCGTCGGAGTCGTAGCGGTCCCAGACGTCGAACTGCGAGAGGTACTCGTCGATCTGCTCCGCGGTCTTCCCGGCCGCGAGCTGACCCTCGTACCAGGCGTTCACCGAGTCGTTAACGAACTTCCAGGTGACGGCGTCACCGAGGTCGTTGTCGCCGTACGAGGCGCCGGTGCCGGGGACCTGCACCCAGTCCTCGACCTCACCGGTGACGGTGTACCGGCCCGAGGAGAGCTGCTCGTAGAAGTTCGCCACCGAGTTCACCCCGGGAGCGGAGCTGTACAGCAGGGTGTCGAAGTAGCTCTGCGAGAAGTCCGACGTCCAGATGGTGGTGTTGTCCACCGAACGGTCCGGCTGCGGGATGGAGTTGTGCGGCAGGTCGCTGAACTCGCCGAGGACGGTCCAGATCGCGTCGCTGTCCTCCTGGGCCAGCTCGACGTAGCGGCCCGGGGACACCTCGACGACCTTGTTGTTGCCCTGCGGCGTGGCCTCACCGCTGAGCACCTGCTGGAGGGCCTCGGCGCGCAGCTCGCGCTGCTTGTCGACCAGCGGGCTGGACAGGTCGTGGGATCGTTCGGGGCTGGGGGTGCTGGGGGTGTCCTGCACCGGAGGCGCGGCGGACGCGGTCGCCGGGATGGCCAGGACCACGGCAGCACCGGCGACGACAGCCAGAGCTCTCTTCAAGGGTGGTTCTCCTGCGTTCGGAGGGAGACCGACCGGCCGACCGGTGGGGAGCCACCGGAGGCCCTCACGGGCGGTCGCCGGGGACGTTAGGTGAGCCCCGCATCGTTGTCTACAAGTCGACACCAGCCGGTCACGGAACGAACCCGGCTCCGGGTCGGGAACTCCTGCGGTTACCTGGATGTTTACCCGTGCGAAACGATGCCGGTCGGTATGTCGAAGAGTTCCTGTCGTCCCACTGTGTGAGATGGAGCACTGCGGAGGGCGTGGGATTCGAACCCACGAAGAGGGGTCACCTCTTAGCGGTTTTCAAGACCGCCGCACTAGGCCGCTATGCGAGCCCTCCTGGCAGGTGGTGCGCCGCGGCGCCACCTCGCCGCGCCGGCCATGCTACGGAGTGCCGTCCCGGCCGACCGACCGGCCGGCGGTGCGAACGAACGAGCGGGCGCCACCGGCTCCGGAGAGCCGGTGGCGCCCGCCTGTGCTCAGCCGGGGATCAGCCGGTCACGGTGATCCGGTCGGTCTCCGGTGCGGACACCGGGTCCTCGGACAGGTAGGCCTGGAGCGCGTCGACGTCGAACCCGGGCTGGTTCACCACGTCCGTCCCCTCGGTGAGCACGGTGAACCCGTCCCCGCCGCCGGCCAGGAAGTTGTTCACCGTGATGCGGTAGGTCTCCCCCGGCGCGACGGCCTCGCCGCCGATGGAGAGCGACCCGGGGACCACGCTGCTGCCGTCCGCCGCCACCGCGTAGCGCACCGAGTCCGAGGGGGCGAGCACCCGGCCCACCTCGAACTGCTGGTTCAGCAGCGCGTACAGCTGCTCACCGGTCAGGTCGAGCGTGGTGAGCAGGTTGTTGAACGGCTGCACCTCGAAGGCCTCGCCGTAGGTCACGACCCCGTCGCCCTCGCCGGCCTCGGAGGAGGCGTAGAGCAGGTCGGCGCGCACCCCGCCGGGGTTCATGAACGCCGCGACCGCACCGGCCTCGTCGTCGGTGGCCGCCAGCTGCGCGTCGGCGATCAGGTTGCCCAGCGGCGACTCGCCCAGCAGCGACCCGACGAGGGGCTCCTGCGCGCGCACGACGTCCTCGGTGATCTCACCGACCGGCACGTTCGCGATCGGCTCGGCGAGCCGGGAGTAGCGCTCGACGAGCTCCTGCGCCTTGCGGTCGGGCCGGACGTCCCGGGTGACCACGACGTTCTCGGCGCTCGCGGCCACGACGTCGCCGGTGCGCTTGTCGAGGCTCAGGTCGATGTCGGTGATCAGCCGCCCGTTGGACAGCGCCTGGGTGACCAGCTTGCCGTCGATCTCGTCCTCGCCCTGGCAGACGAACCCGTTGTGGTAGTGCCCGGTGAGGATGACGTCGACGGCGTCGTCGACCGCGTTGGCGATGTCGAAGGCCGGGCCGGTCGGGTCCTCGCAGGCGTTGATGCCGCCGCCCGCCACGCCGCCCTCGTGCAGCGAGACGACGATCGCCTCGACGCCGTCGGCGCGCAGCTCGGCGACGTAGCGGTTGATCGTCTCCACCTCGTCCTCGAAGCGGACGTCGGCGATGCCCTCGGCCGAGACGATGGAGGGGGTCTCGTCCAGGGTGAGGCCGATGACGCCCAGCGGCACACCCTTGAAGCGGTAGACCTCGTACGGCGGCAGGATCGGCGCGTCGGTCTCCCGGTCCACGACGTTGGCGGCCAGCCAGTCGGCGTCGGAGCCGTTGTAGCCGGTGCCGTCCAGGCAGCCGTCCACGGGGTGGCACGCGCGGCCGTCGATGATGCGCTGGAGCTCGTCGACCCCCTCGTCGAACTCGTGGTTGCCGACCGCGGCGACGTCCAGGCCGAGCCGGTCCATCGCGTCGATGGTCGGCTCGTCGCGGAAGAGGGCCGACAGGAACGGGCTGCCGCCGATCAGGTCGCCGTTGCTGATCGTGAGCGTCTGGCGGTTCTGCGCCTCCAGCTGCCGGAGGTGGGTGGCGAAGTAGGTCAGGCCACCGGCGTCGACGACGCTGCCGTCGGCCAGCGTGACCCGCCCGCCGGAGCCCGAGGGCGGCTCCAGGGCGCCGTGGAAGTCGTTGAAGGCGAGCAGCTGGACCTCGACGGCCTTGTTGCCGGCCGGGGGATCCTGCGGACGGTCACCGGCCACCGCGGGCGCGGCGGCGGTGACGGCCAGGACGGCGAGGGACGCGGTCGCGGCGAGCGTGGCCAGGGGACGGGGCCTCATGCGGTACTCCTCCGGGAGGGGGGCGGTTCCCGGTCACCGTAGGTCGCTCGCCGCGCGATCGGGAAGTGAACAGTGGAGGAAGCCGCAGGGGCTGCGCCGGGCCGCCGCGACCGGCTGCGGGGGAGCTCCCGCCGCGGGCGCAGAATGACCGCGATGACCACCACCGCCACGGGGCGGCGCACCGCCTGGCGGCTGGTGCTGCCGGCCGCCGCCCTCGTGCTCGTGGCCCTGTGCCTGCGGGCGCCGTTCACCGCCGTGGGCCCGCTGCTGGGCGAGCTGGGCGGGGAGCTGTCGCTCTCCACCGGCGCGCTCGCCGTCGTCACCGCGCTGCCGCTGCTGTGCTTCGGCCTGGTCTCCCCGTTCGCGCCCTCGCTCGCGGCGCGCCTCGGCGTGCACCGCGCCGTGCTCCTGGGCGTCGTCGCCCTCGTGGCCGGCGTCCTGCTCCGGCTGGCCGGCGCACCGGGCCTCTACGCGGGCACGGTGCTGCTCACCGCCGGCATCGCCGTGGCCAACGTGCTCCTGCCGGCCGCCGCGCGGGCGGAGTACGGGGCCCGCAGCGCCCTCGTCCTCGGCATGATCGTGGCCTCGATGGCGGCCTCGGCCAGCATCGGGGCCGGTCTCGCGCAGCCCCTGGCCGACGTCGCCGGGAGTGCGGTGCTCGGCCTGGCGCTGTGGGCCGTCCCGGTGCTCGTGGCGCTGGCCGCCATCGCGGCCCTGGCCCGCGAGCGGTGGCGCGCGCCGCGACCGGCGGCGGCGCCCCGGGGCGCCCGCGCCGCCCTGCTGCGCGACCGGGTCGCGCTCCTCGTCACCCTCTTCTTCGGGCTCCAGTCGCTGGCCTTCTACGCCATGCTCACCTGGCTGGCCGAGATCCTCGAGGACGACGCCGGGGTCTCCCCCGTCACCGCCGGCGGCCTGGTGGCGCTCGCCGCCGCTCTGGGCGTGCCCGCCGCGCTCCTCGTCCCGCCGCTCGCCGCGCGCCGGCCCGGCCAGGGCGGCTGGGTGGTGCTGGGCACCGTCCCCGTCCTCGTGGGCATCGTCGGCCTGCTGATCGCCCCCGGCGCGGCTCCGCTGCTGTGGGCGCTGCTGTACGGGGCCGGGACCGGCATCTCGTTCCCGCTGGCCATGACGCTGGTCCTGCAGCGCACCCGCGACGTCGGCCAGACCGGCCGGCTCTCGGCGTCCGCGCAGAGCCTGGGGTACCTGGTGGCCGCGACCGGCCCGCTCGCCGTCGGCCTGCTGCACGAGGCGACCGGCGGCTGGGAGCCCGGGCTGGTCTTCCTGCTGGGGGTCGTCGCCGCCCAGCTCGCCGTCGGGCTGGCGGCCGCGCGACCCCGGCTCGTCGGCGAGGGCGTCTGACCGTGCTTGTGCCGAGTGCGCACTTGATGTCGACGGACACGCCGTGCCGCGGCGTGTCGGCCGACGGCAACTGCCCACTCGGCGCGGGACGAGCGGTCAGGGGTCGGCGGTGACGCCCTCCGGCGTGCGGGTGACCGGGGTGCCGACGACGCCGTGCAGGTGGCAGGCGGCCAGCTGACCGGGCGCCCCGGCCGCGTGCAGCGCGGGGTCGACGTCGTCGCACGGCTCGAACACGTACGGGCAGCGGGTGCGGAAGCGGCAGCCGCTCGGCACGGCCGAGGGTGAGGGCACGTCGCCGGTGAGCACGATCCGCTTCCGGGCCCGCTCCTGCGCCGGGTGCGGCACCGGCACGGCGGACAGCAGCGCCTGCGTGTACGGCATCTGCGGATCTCTGCCCACCGCGGCGGCCGGCCCGATCTCGACCACCCGGCCCAGGTACATGACCGCGATCCGGTCGGAGATGTGCCGGACGGCGGACAGGTCGTGCGAGATGAACAGCAGCGTGAGCCCGAGCTGCCGCTGCAGCCGGCGCAGCAGGTTCAGCACCTGGGCCTGCACGCTCACGTCGAGGGACGCGATCGCCTCGTCGCACACCAGGAAGTCCGGCTCCCCCGCCAGCGCTCGCGCGATGCCGACGCGCTGCCGCTGGCCGCCGGAGAACTCGTGCGGGTAGCGGCCGGCCACCGCAGGGTCGAGGCCGACCAGCTCCAGCAGCTCGCCCACGCGGGCGGCGCGTTCCCGCTTGCCCGACCGCAGGCCGTGCACCTCCAGCGGCTCGCTCACCGTCTGCGCGACAGTGCGGCGGGGGTCGAGCGAGGCGAACGGGTCCTGGAACACCATGCCGGCCCGGCGGCGCATCTCCTTGAGCCCCCGGCGGTCCAGCGAGGTGACGTCGGCGCCGTCGAAGGTGACCGTGCCGCCGGTGGGCGGAACGAGCCGCAGCAACGCGTTGCCCAGCGTGGACTTCCCGCAGCCGGACTCCCCGACCAGGCCCAGGGTCTCGCCGCGCAGGATGTCGAGGTCCACGCCGTCCACGGCCCGGAGCACGCCGCCGCCCCTGCCGCGCAGACCCCTGCCGCCGACCGGGAAGTGCACCTCCAGCCCGCGGGCGGAGACCAGGACGTCGCTCGCCGACCGGTCGTTCATCCCTGCCCTCCCTCGGTGCACCAGGTGGCCGCGCGGTGCGGCAGCCGCGACCCCTCCTCGAGCGCCCCGGACGCGGTCGCGCCCGCCGCCGCGCGGGACACCACGGCCAGCGGGGGCTGCTCGGTCTCGCAGCGCGGATCGGCCCGCACCGGGCAGCGCGGCCAGAACACGCAGCCCGGCGGCAGGTCGGTGGGCGGCGGCGGCAGCCCGGGGACGGTGGTCAGCTCGGGCACCTCGCCGTCGGGCCCCGCCGGCGCGGCGAGGTCCGGCAGGGAGCCCAGCAGCCCGCGCGTGTAGGGGTGCGCCGGCCGCTCGAGGACGTCGTCGACCGTCCCGTCCTCGACGCAGCGCCCGCCGTACATGACCAGCACGCGGTCGGCGATCCCGGCGACCACCCCGAGGTCGTGGGTGATCCAGATGACGCCGGTGCCGTGCTCGGCCTGCAGCTTCTCGACCAGGTCGATGATCTGCGCCTGCACCGTGACGTCCAGCGCCGTCGTCGCCTCGTCGGCGATCAGCAGCGACGGCGAGTTGCTCAGCGCGATGGCGATGACCACCCGCTGCCGCATGCCGCCCGACAGCTCGTGCGGATAGCGGTCCAGCGCCTTCTCGGGATCGGGCAGGCCGACCTCGCGCAGCAGCTCCGCCGCCCGCGTCCGTGCGGCGGACTTCGAGACGTCGCCGTGCGCCCGGATGCCCTCGACCAGCTGGCGGCCGATGGTGAGCACCGGGTTCAGCGAGGTCATCGGGTCCTGGAACACCATGCCGGCCCCCGGGCCGCGCACCTGGCGCAGCCGCTCGGGTGGCATCGTCAGCAGGTCCTCGCCCTGGAGCAGCGCCCGGCCGGTCACCGTCGCCACCCGCGCCGGCAGCAGCCCCAGCAGCGCCAGCACCGAGACGCTCTTGCCGCTGCCGGACTCCCCCACGACGGCGACGGTCTCCCCCGCCCCCACGGTGTAGCTCAGCCCGTTGACCACCTCGGCCGGGCCGCGCGGGGTGCGCAGCCGCACCCGCAGGTCCTCGACCTCCAGCACCGGGTCACCGCTCACCGGTCGCCCCCGCTGCCCGCGGCGTCGCCGGCCACCGCGGCGTCGCCGGCCACCGCGGCGCCGCCGACCGCGGCACTGCCACTGGCGGCCTTGCCGCTGCCGGCCATCAGCGTGCGCTGCCGCGGGTCGAGCGCGTCGCGCAGCCCGTCGCCGAGCAGGTTGAAGCAGAGCACCGTCAGGAAGATCGCCATCCCCGGGAAGAAGGCCAGCCACCAGGCCAGCTCGATGTAGCCGCGCCCCTCGGCCAGCATCAGCCCCCACGACGGGTTCGGCGGCTGGGTCCCCAGCCCGAGGAAGGACAGCGCCGCCTCCGCCAGCACCGCGAAGGCCAGGCTGATCGAGGTCTGCACGATGATCGGCGGCGCGGCGTTCGGGAGGATGTGCCGGGTGAGGAGCCGCCAGTCCGAGGCGCCCACCGAGCGGGAGGCCCGCACGTAGACCTCCTCGCGCACGCCGAGCACGCTGGCGCGGGTGACCCGGGCGAAGATCGGCGTGTAGACGATGCCGATGGCCAGCGCGGTGTTGCCCGAGCCCGGCCCCCGCACGGCCAGGACGGCGATCGCCAGCAGCACCGCCGGGAAGGCGAACAGCATGTCCATGAACCGCATGAGGACGTCGTCGACCCACTTGCCGTAGTAGCCGGCGAGCAGGCCGATGAGCGTGCCCGCGACCAGCGCGAAACCGACGGCGAGGAAGCCGACCCGCAGCGACACCGAGGCGCCGAGGATCACCCGGCTGAGGATGTCGCGGCCGAGGTCGTCGGTGCCGAAGGGGTGCGACCAGCTGGGCGACTGCAGCCGGTCGGCGACCGAGATGTCGTTGGCCCCCTCGGGCGCGAACGTGTCGTCGAGGACCGCCACGACGACGATGAGCAGCAGCAGCACCCCGGCGACGGCGGCCGTGGGGTTGTGCAGCAGCAGGCTCAGCGTCTCCCGCCACTGCGGGCGGGCCGGCCGCAGCGTGGCCGCCGGCGACGTCCCGGGGGCACCGGCCGGGGTGTCCGGCGAGTTGCCGGGTTCGGGGACGGGCGCGCCGGTCATGGCAGCAGGCCTCGGCTGTATGTCATCTTCACCAGCAGGACCCGGCTGGGGATCATCGCCGGATCCGCGGGTCGATGGCGGAGTACAGCAGGTCGACGACCAGGTTGATCACCAGGAACACCAGCGCGAAGAGCAGGATCGCGCCCTGCAGCACCGGGTAGTCGCGCGCCTCGACGGCCTGCAGCGCCAGCTGCCCGAGGCCGGGCCAGGAGAACACGATCTCGACGACGACGACGCCGGACAGCAGGTAGGCCAGCTGCACGCCGGTGACCGTGACGAGCGGGAGCAGCGCGTTGCGCAGCACGTGCCAGGTGAACACCTGGCGGCTGCCCAGACCCTTGGCCTGCGCCGTCCGCACGTGGTCCGAGCCCAGCGCCTCGAGCACGCTGGACCGCACGAACCGGGTGATGACCGAGCCGGAGACCACGCCGGTCACGAGCGCGGGCATGAGCAGCCGCTGCAGCCAGCCGCCCGGGTCCTCGGTGAGCGGCACGTACCCGCCCGACGGCAGCCAGCCCAGCGTCCCGGCGAAGACGAGGATGAGCACGATGCCCATCCAGAAGTCGGGCACCGAGATGCCGAACTGGCTGATGACGGTGGCGACGCGGTCGACGACCGACCGGGGCCGCAGCGCCGAGATCGTGCCGAGCGGGACCGCGATGACCAGCGCGACCAGGATCGAGGCGAACGCCAGCGTGAGCGTGGCGGGCAGCCGCTCGGCGATCTGCGAGGTGACGGTCTCCCCGCTGCGGAAGCTCACCCCCAGGTCGCCGGTCACGGCCCGGCCGAGCCAGGTGACGAACTGCTCGAGCAGCGGCTGGTCGAGCCCCGACCGCTCGCGCAGGGCGTCGTAGGTCTCCTGGGAGAACCGCGTGCCCAGGGCGAGCCGCACCGGGTCGCCCGGTACGAGGTGCACCAGGGCGAACACGATGACGCTCACCCCGGCGAGGACGACCGCGGACTGGCCGACCCGCCGGATCAGGTAGCCGGTCAGGGCAGCTCCACGTCCTCGAAGTTGATCGCCTTGTCCGGCCGGATGGTGTAGCCGGACAGCCCGGGCGCCCAGGCCTGCACCACGTTGGGGTTGTAGAGGTACAGGTACGAGACGTCGTCGACGATCAGCTGCACCGCCTGGTCGTAGAGATCCTTGCGGGCCTCGCGGTCGGTCTCGCTGGAGGCCTGCTGCAGGAGCTGGTCGACCTCCGGGTTGCTGTAGCCCTGGTAGTTGTTCACCCCGTCGGTGATGTGCTGGGAGTGGTAGTAGTCGAACGGGTCGAGGTTGCCCAGCCAGCCCAGCATGAAGGCGTCGAAGTCGCCCTGACCCTGCCGGTCCAGCCAGGTGGCGAAGTCCACCGTCTGGACGTCGACGTTGATCCCGATCGGCTCCAGCTGGCTGGCGATCACCTGGGCGGCGGTGACCGTCTCGGGGAACTCGTCGGTGACCATCAGCCCCATCTCGAGGGGCAGCTGGACGCCGGACTCCTCCAGCAGCTGCCGGGCCGCCTCGGCGTCGGCCTCGAACGGCGCGTAGTCCGAGGCGAAGAAGTTGCCCTCGGGGATCGCGGTCTGGTTGGCCTGCGCCGCGCCGAAGCGGGCGGCCTCGGTGACCGCCTCGCGGTCGATCGCGGTGGCGATCGCCTGGCGCACCAGCGGGTTGCCGAACGGCTCCCGGGCGAAGTTCATGGACATGTACCAGTAGTCGACGCTGGGGATGCTCTGCAGCTCGACCTCGTCGTTGCCCTCCAGCGACTCGATCTGCTGCGGCGGCACGTTGTCGGTCCAGTCGACCTCGCCGTTCTCCAGCGCGGTGAGCGCCGCGGCCGGCTCGGCGATGTAGCGGAACTCGACGCCGTCGATGCTCGGCGGGCCGCCCCAGTACTCCTCGTAGGCGGCCAGCTCGGTGCTGCTGGCGTCGGAGCTCTCCAGCGTGAACGGCCCGGTGCCCACCGCCTCGGTGGTGAGGTCGTACTCCTCGGCGGCGCCCTCGGGGATGATCGCCGTTCCCTTGAAGCCGCCGATCAGGGCCGGCAGGTTCGGGGTGGGCTGGGAGAGGGTGATCTCCACCGTCTGCGGGTCCACCGCCTCGACGCCGGTGACGTTCTCGAACCGGTAGGCGTTCTGCAGCTGCTCGTCGATGATCCGGTTGTAGGAGTAGACGACGTCGGCGGCGTCGAACTCCGAGCCGTCGTGGAAGGTGACGCCCTCGCGCAGGGTGAACGTCCAGGTGAGCCCGTCCTCGCTGGTCTCCCAGTCGGTGGCCAGGCTCGGCTCCATCGTCAGGTCCTCGGGGTTCGGGACGACGAGGGTGTCGTAGACGTTCTCCAGCACCTGGAAGCTCGGGTAGGCGCTGGTGACGTGCGGGTCGAACTGGTCGGGCTGCGCGCCGACCGCGGCGACGAGGGTGCTGCCCCCACCGCTGCCGCCGCCGCCCGCGCCGGTGTCGACGCTCTCCCCACCGCCGCCGCAGGCGGTGAGAATCAGCGCTCCGGCGGCGACCAGGGACACGAGTCGGGTGCTGCGCACGGGAGAACCTCCGTGGTCGGGGCAGGGTGTCCACCTCCGACCTTGCTCCCGTCCCCGGGCTCGGGCCACCCGAATACGGCCTGGAGCAGGATCGTTGCCTGGTCGAGACCTCGCCGCGGCACCCGGCCGGGCGGTGGGGCGCCGTCGCCGGGGAGCACCGGCGGGCTCGGCGACGAGGTGCCGGACGGCGTGGCCCAGATCACACTGGAGCCGTCTCTGCACCGTCGCACCGCCGAGGTGGCCCATGACCGACACCCAGCCCACGCACCGCGCGCGCATCCCCCGCGACCGCGAGCACGACTACACCGACGAGATGGCGCACAAGCGGCAGGCGTTCGTGGCCGAGCAGACCGGTGCCGGGCTGGACCACGTCGGCCGCTACTCCATCGACCCCGCCGTCCTGCCGGGCAACGTCGAGAACTTCACCGGCGTCGCCCAGGTGCCGATCGGCGTGGCCGGGCCGCTCACCATGCGCGGCGAGCACGCCCACGGCGACTTCTTCGTGCCCATGGCGACGACGGAGGGCACGCTGGTCGCCAGCTACAACCGGGGCATGCGGGTGATCGGCGAGTGCGGCGGCGTCCGGACCACCGTCGTCGACGACCACATGCAGCGGGCGCCGGCCTTCATGTTCGACAACGCCCTCGAGGCGCGGGAGTTCGGCCGCTGGGTGGACGAGCACCTCGACGGCATCCGGGCGGCGGCCGAGGAGACCACCCGCTCGGGCCGGCTCACCTACATCGGGCAACACCAGATCGGCCCGCTGCGGTACCTGCGGGTCAACTACACGACCGGCGACGCCGCCGGCCAGAACATGACCGGCAAGGCCACGCTCGCCGCCTGCGAGTGGATCAGGGAGAACCACCCCGACCACCCGCGCTACGTGCTCTCCGGCGCCATCGACACCGACAAGAAGCACTCGCAGATCAACATGCTCATGACCCGCGGCAAGCGGGTGGTGGCCGAGGTGACCATCCCCGACGAGGTGCTGCGCCGGCTGACCGGCGTCAGCACGCGGGCGCTGTTCGAGTACCGGCAGGTCGGCATGGCCGGGGCGTTCATGTCGGGTGCGGCCTACAACGGCGCGCACGCCGCCAACGGGCTCACCGCGATGTTCATCGCCACCGGGCAGGACGCCGCGAACGTCGCCGAGTCGCACGCCGGCGTCACCTACACCCAGCTGCTGGAGAACGGTGACTACTACTGGTCGACGACGCTGACCTCGCTGATCGTCGCCACCTACGGCGGCGGCACCGGGCTGCCCACCCAGCGGGAGTGCCTGGAGATGCTCGGCTGCTACGGGGCGGACAAGGTGCAGAAGTTCGCCGAGATCTGCGCCGGCGTGGTGCTGGCCGGCGACATCTCGCTGACCTCGGCGATCCTGGCCGGCGACTGGGTGACCAGCCACGACTCCCTGGGGCGCAACCGGTAGCGCGCCCGGCGACTTCGGGGAACGTGCCGCCTGCGTCGCCGCCCGGGGCGCATGTTCCCCGAAGTCGCCCAGGCCCGGGCGAAGACGGGTCGAGCCCCGCCCCCTCGGGGGCGGGGCTCGACGTCGGCGGGCCGGGAGGGGTCAGCCGGCGGACCGCCGCCGGGCGACCAGCAGCAGCGCACCACCGGCGGTGAGGGTGGCGAGGCCGGCGCCCACGGGGACGGCGATGTCCGCGCCGGTGTAGGCCAGCGTCGGGCCGCCCGGGGCCGAGGCGGCGGCCACCGTGACGTCCAGCCGCAGGAAGCGCTCGGTGCCGTCCGGCGCGAAGCCGGAGGCCACCAGGCTGTGCCGGCCGGCCGCGAGGTCCGCCGGCACGGTCACCGTGGCGCGGAAGTCGCCGTTCGCGTCGGTCGTCGCGGTCCCGAGCAGCCGCGGCTCGGAGTAGACGACGATCGCCACCTGGGAGTTCGGCTGGAAGCCCGTGCCGATGACGACCAGCTGCTCGCCGGCCTCGGCGCGGGTGATGTCGCCCTTGTCGGTGGTCAGGGTCAGCGGCGTCGTGGGCACCGTGGCGGGCACCCGCGGGGCGGGCTGCTCCTCCACCACCTCCGGCTGGGCGACCGGCGGGCTGGTGGTCACCGGGGCGGCCGGCGTGACCGTCCGGGCGTTGCTCGCGGCGCCGTTCGCGGGGCTGCTGACCGCGCGGACGACGACGGTCACGGCCGTGCCGTTGGGCAGGCCGGTGATCGTGCCGGTGCGCGCGCCGCCGGAGGACGTCGTGGCGAGCGCCGTCCAGTGGCTCCCGCTGTCGGTGCTGTACTCCCAGCCGCTGATGACCGCTCCCGTGTCGGCGCCGGGGGTGAAGGTGACGCCGGCCGAGCCGTTCCCTGCCGTCAGCGCGGTCAGGTCCGGCGCTGCCGGCGGCGGGCAGGGCACGTGGTTGCCGGTGACGTAGCCGTTGCCGCTCGTGTTCAGCGCGCTGTTCGCCGTGGCGCCCGCGGGCGCGAGGTTGGAGCCACCGCCGCCGCCGGCACCCTCCGGGGCATACGTGGGGTTGCCACCACCGCCGCCACCGCCGAAGGCGCCGCCACCGCCGCCACCCGCGCCGTCCGACGGCGCGTCGCCGCCCACGGGACCGGCCCCGCCGAGGCCGTCACCGTCGAGGTAGCCGGAGCCGCCACCGGCACCGGCCGCGGAGGCGGTACCGCCACCACCCCCGGAGTTCTCGCCGTTGCCCGCGCCCGCGGCACCTCCCGGCCCGGCGTCGCCCCCGGCGACCCCGTAGCCGCCACCGCCACCGCCTCCGGCGATCAGCAGCGGCGCGCCCCCGGTCACGACCGCGGTGCGACCGCCACCGCCACCACCGGGCGTGCCGCCCGTCGCGGCGCCGCCGCTGTGCACGCCCCCGCTGAGGCCGCCCGCCCCGGTGGAGCCGGCAGCAGCTCCGCCGGCACCGGCGAGGAGGGTGAACTGCTGACCCGCCGTCACCGCGGTCCGCGCGGCCACGTGGCCACCGGCACCGCCGCTGCTCCCGGCGCCGGTCCCGCCGGTGCCGCCGTGCAGCACCCAGTCGACCGCGCAGACGCCGGCCGGGATGGTGACCGGGCCGGAGTGGGCCGGGTCGGCCCAGTAGATGTCGGTGGCGATGTCGGCGTGCGCGACGCCGCCGACACCGAGAACGGCCGTGGAGAGGCCCATCGCGCCGGCGGCCACGAGGCCCAGGGCGCGACGGGACGGAGACGTGGAACGCACGCCGACCCCCGTGGTGATCGGCCCGGGACGCCGGGCGCGGACGCCCGGCACCCGGACGACGGGGCACCTGACCACGCGGCGGTCCCCACTCCGGGCCCGCAACGCCGCCGGAAACTCTCAGTGCCGGAACGTGACCGGACCGTGATATACGCCGGTCGACACGGGTGCGCGAACAGCCCCGGTGAAGCCGAAACAGTGACCAACGCGGCCCCCCGCGGCTGTCAGGCTCCCTCGTCCGGCCGCTCCCGTCGGGCTCGGGTCAGCCGTCGACGGTGACGTCGTTCCACGGGAGCTGCGGCTCCACCCACGGGAAGACGACGAAGAGCAGCAGCGCGCAGACGGTGAGCGCCAGCACGAGCGACTGCGCCGCCTTCAGGCCCCTGCCGCCGGGCAGGTGCCGCCAGATCCAGCCGTACATCGCCGTCCTCCGGTGTCCGGATCAGCCCTCGCGCAGCGCCGGCGGGCCGTCGGGCATCTCCGACTTGGGGATGCCCGCGCCGTCGAGCCGCGCGTGGACGATGAGCCGCTGCCGCGCGGAGAACCGCGGGTGGCAGGTCGTGAGCGTCAGGTAGGAGCCGGTCGGCCCGCCCGAGGGGTCGGCGCCCGGCGTCGGGGCGATCACCGACACGTCGGAGGGGGGAACGATCCGCTGGCCCGGGATGCCGCTGGGGTCGGCCTCGAGGTTCCCGGTCGCCGGGTCCCCGAGCACGCGGTAGACGAACCAGGTGTCGACGGTCTCCACGACGATCGGGTCGCCGGGGCGCAGCGCGTCGAGCTCGAGGAAGGGCGATCCCTTGCCGACGCGGTGGCCGGCCAGGGCGACGTTGCCCGGCTCCCCCGGCATCGCGGTGCCGACGTAGTGGCCGGGTCCCTGCGAGAGCTCCCCCTCGGTGGTGCCCTCCAGGACCACGCGGGCGTAGTCACCGCCCAGCCGCGGGATCCGCAGGACCCCGAAGGCGTCGCCGATCTCCACCTGGACCAGGCCCGCCCCGGCGGGGGCGTCCGCCCACTGCTCCTGCAGCTCGGCGCTGAGCTGGTCCTGGCGGCGCTCGGTGAGCAGGTCGGTCACGTAGACCTCGTAGACGACGAACAGCAGCAGCACCAGGCCGGCGGTGACCAGCAGCTCGCCGACCCCGCGGGCGACCGTCTGCCAGCGCGCCGGCCGGTACGGCGGCGGACCGGGGGGCTCGTCGCCCTCGTCGTCCCACGGGACGTCGGCGCCGTGGGTGTCGTCGTAGATGTCGTCGTAGGTGTCGTCGTAGATGTCGTCGTCGTGGGAACCGGCATCCGTGGAGTGCTCGTCCCAGGGCCCGTCGTCCCACGGCCGCCCGGCCGGGTCAGCGCCCTTCCCGGCCCGGGCCTCGTCGTGCCGCACGGCGGTCGCGCGGCCGGATCCCACGGGCACCGGCGGGAGACCCCGCACCGGCAGCGCGCCGGGCTCGGAGACCCGGTCCCACCGCTGCGTCGGACGGGTGTCGTCGTCGTGCCGTCCCCGGTGAGGGTCCGCCATACCGTTCCCCCGGGTGTCGGCCTGCGGTGCGCGCTCGCGGCGCACCACCGGCAGATGCTAGGTGACCGACCATGCGCACAGCGTGATCCGACGCGCGAGGGGCGCCGGATGCCCGGCGGCGGCCGGACGCAGACCCTGCTCAGCGCTCCGGCCCCGCCCCGCAGATGCGGGACGGGGCCGGAGCCGGTGTGCGGGTGGTGCCGAGGTGCTGGGGGGTCAGGCGGCCTGGCGGCGGCGCGAGGCGACGAGGAGGCCGCCACCCGCCAGGAGGGCCAGGGCGCCGGCGCCGAGGTACGGCAGGGCCGAGAAGCCGGTGAGGGCCAGCACGGCCGTGCCGCCGGACACGGTCACCTCGACCACCAGGTTGCGGACGTTGCCGTTCACGTCGACACCCGTGGCCACCAGGTGGTGGACGCCGTTCTCCATGTCCTTGGGCAGGGTGACCTCGGCGCTGAACGTGCCGTCGGACAGGACGGTGACCTCACCGAGCTTGACCGGGGTGGAGTAGACGACCAGCTCGACGGTGGAGCCGGGCAGGAAGTCCTTGCCGGAGATGGTCACCTTCTGGCCGGCGACGACCTTGCCGTCCTTGGCGTCACTGGTCAGCGTGCCGTCGGCCTTGGGCAGGGTCTTGGCGACCGACGAGGCAGGGACGTCGGAGATGGTGACGACCTCTGAGTGGAGGCCCGGGTTGCCCGCGCTGTCGACGGGGGTGACACCGAACGTGTGGGTCCACCCCGGCGTGGCCACCATGACGCACCGGCGCACGTCGGCCGCCGTCTCGCAGGCGATGCCGCTCGCCCCGTCGGTGCCGTCCGCGGACATGGCCTCACCGCCGACGATGTACCCGGCCAGGTCGAAGGTGCCCTCGGTCGAGGGTGCGTCCCAGGTGAAGACGATCGAGGACGGGCCCGCCTTGGCGACGACGTTGGTCGGGGCGCCGATCGGCTTGTACGCCATGGCGGCGATCGAGGCGGTGGCCGCACCGGGGCCGACGGCGCTGGTCGCGCGGACCCGGACCTTGTAGGTCGTGCCGTTGGTCAGGCCCGACACCGTGCCGACGAGCTCGTCGCCGTCCTGGGTGACGGTCAGCGGCTTGTAGGTCGCACCGTCGTCGGTGCTGACCTGCCACCCGGTGACGGGTGACTGCGCGTCCTCGTCGAACCAGCCGGGAGCGAAGGAGAGCTCGAGCCCGCCGTCGCGTCCGACGACCCACAGGTCCTCCGGAGCGGCGGGGGCGTCGAGGGGGGCCGGCGGCGGGCACTCGACCCCGACACCGCTGATGGAGCCCGGGCCGGGGACGGACGCCGTGGCAGCGGCCTCCGGAGAGCCCACCAACCAGTTCCCGCCGTAGTTGTTCTCGTTGCCACCGCCGGCACCGCCGGAGCCGTTCGCGCCGGCCCCGTCACCACCGAAGGCCAGCAGGTAGACCGAACCGCTCTTCAGGACGACGCTCGCCGCGCCGCCACCGCCGCCGCCGACGGTCGCGTCGAGGCCACCCGCGCCCCCCTGCGTCGACCCGGCACCGCTGCCGTTGGTGCCGCCGGCTGCGCCACTCGCGTCGGCGACGCCGTCCTCCCCGACGCTTCCGGGGTTCAGCGTGAAGACGTCGTTCTCCGCGGCGGGGAGCGTCACCTTCACGTGCCCGGCCAGCGCTCCCGCGGCGCCGTCGCTGGCCGCTCCGCCGGAGCCGCCGGAGAGCGTCCACTCGACGGAGCAGATGCCGGCCGGCACCGGAGCCGAGGGACCGGTGCCCGAGACCGTGTAGGACGGCGCGGCGAGGGCGACGCCGCCGAGGCTCAGGATGGTGCTGGACATGGCGATCGCCCCGACGGCCGTGAGGCCGAGGGCTCGCCGGGTCGGTGCTGCGAGGTGCACGTCGACTCCCTGGACTGGCCCGGATGCGCGCCGGGTCGCTTGGTCCGGGGGTGCCGGACGAGGGAGACCGGACCACGCCGCGAGGTCGTGGCCCGGCGCGCCACCCGCGGCGGAACGGCTGAGGCGTTCCGTTACCCGACCGTGACCTGACACGTGAAAGCGCAGGTCAGGAACACGCGGAAAGGTGCCGGATGTCGACGAGACGGCCTGGTCGGTCTCGTCGACATCCGTTCAGTCCGGAACCGATCCGCTTCGAGAAGGTCCTGGCCGGCGGTGCTTCCTCAGAGCGGGCGGACCGTGCCGACCAGGTGCTCGGTGCCGCTGCGCGCGTTCCGGACGGCGGCGTCCCAGCCGCCGTCGGCCGGCGCGGTCGAGAGGGTGACCGTCGAGGGGAGGAACAGCGGCTTGCGGAACGCGACGTCGACGCCGAACGCGTCGGGCAGCCGGTTGGCCACCGACGCCAGCACGCGGGCCTTCACCCACATGCCGTGCGCGATCGCCCGCTTGAAGCCGAACGCCTTGGCACTGAGCCCGGAGAGGTGGATCGGGTTCACGTCGCCGGAGACCTTCGCGTAGCGGCGGCCGGCGTCGTCCGGGATCCGCCAGGTGGCGGCCGCACGGTCGAGGCCCCCGACCGACACCGTCACATCGGAATCCGGCGCGCCGTGGGGCGCGGTCGCGCCGCGGGCCAGGTACGTCGAGCGCCCCCGCCACACCTCCGCGCCACCGGCGGACACCGACGCGCAGAGGTCCACGGTCGCCCCGCTGCGGTGGGCAGCGAACCGCTCGGCCCACACCTCCAGGTCGAGCTCCTCCGACGCCGCGATCGGCCGCAGCACGTCGATGCGGTTGCGCAGGTGCACCAGGCCCGGCAGCGCGAGCGGGAAGGCGCGGTCGCTCATCAGCGCCAGCTGCAGCGGGAAGGTGAGCAGATGCGGGTAGGTCGCCGGGAGCGCGTCCGACAGCGGGAACCGGCAGACCCGGGCGTAGTCGGCCAGGTTCGCCGGGTCCACCCGCACGCCGTGCCGCGCCACCCGGGTGTCGGGCAGCGCCCCGCCGCGGCCGCGCGCGGTGAACGCCGCCCGCGCGAAGAGCGCCGCCATGTTCGGGGGCGCATCGAGCACGGTGGTGGCCATCAGGCGCCCAGCAGCGACTGGCCGCAGACCCGGACGGTCTGGCCGTTGACACCTGCGCTGGCCGGCTGCGACAGCCAGGCGATCGTCTCGGCGACGTCGACCGGCAGCCCGCCCTGCTGCAGCGAGTTGATCCGCGACCCGATCTCCCGGGTGCCGAAGGGCATCTTCGCCGTCATCTCGGTGACGATGAACCCCGGCGCGACGGCGTTGATCGTGGCGTCGCGCTCGGCGAACTCCGGCGCCCAGGCGCGCACCATGCCGATGACGCCGGCCTTGCTCGCCGCGTAGTTGGTCTGGCCGCGGTTGCCCGCGATGCCCGACTGCGAGGAGACGCAGACGATCCGGGCGCCGGGCTTCAGCGCGCCCTCGGCGTCCAGCAGGGCCTGCGTGATGTCCAGCTGGGCCTGCAGGTTCACCGCCATGACCGAGTTCCAGCGGGCGGCGTCCATGTTGACCAGCAGCTTGTCGCGGGTGATCCCGGCGTTGTGGACGACGACGTCCACCCCGCCGTGCCGGGCGACGAGCTGCTGCACCAGCCGCGGGCCGGCGTCCTCGGCGGTGATGTCCAGCGCCACGGCGGTGCCGCCGATCGCGTTCGCCACCCGCGCCAGCTGCTCCCCCGCCGCCGGGACGTCGACGGCGACCACGTGCGCGCCGTCCCGGGAGAGCACCTCCGCGATCGCCGCGCCGATGCCGCGGGCGGCGCCGGTGACGACGGCGACCTTGCCGGCCAGCGGCTTCTCCTCGTCGGGGTTGGCCGGGACGTCGGCCGCCGAGAGCGTCAGCAGCTGCCCGTCGACGTAGGCCGACCGGCCGGACAGGAAGAACCGCAGCGGGGCGGCCAGCGACTCCTCCGCACCCTCGGGCACGAAGACGGCGTTCGCCGTCGAGCCACCGCGCAGCTCCTTGGCGATGGAGCGGACCAGCCCGTCCACCGCCTGGCGCGCGGCCGCCCGGGCCGGGGAGCCGGCGGCCGCCGGCGGGTCGGCGAGGACCAGCACGCGGCCCGAGGAGCGCAGCCGCTCGAGCGCCGGCGCCAGGAAGTCGTGCGCGCCGGCGAGGTCGGCCGGGCCGGTCAGCCCCGTCGCGTCCAGGACGACCGCGCCGAGCTTCTCGCCGTCGGTCCCGCCGTCGGCCGTCACCGGGGACTGCACGGTCACCCCGGCGTCCCGGAGGACGGCGGTGACCGTGTCGCGCAGCCGGCCCTGGCCGGCCGAGCCGACCACCACCGGCCCCGGCAGCAGCGGCTGCCCGGGCTCGTAGCGGCGCAGCTCCACCGGGCGCGGGAGGCCCAGCTGCTTGGTGATCGTGGTGCCGACGCCGGAGTTGGCGAAGGTCGTGTACCAGTCAGCCACGAGGGATCTCTCTTCCGTGCGGGGTGGCGGGGAATGCGGCGGAGCCGTCCGGTTCCCCACCGGAGGTGTGTGGATCAGGACTCGAGGATGGCGACGACGCCCTGGCCGCCGGCGGCGCAGATGGAGATCAGGCCGCGCTTGCCCGGGCCGGCCTCGTGCAGCATCTTCGCCAGCGACGCGACGATCCGGCCACCGGTGGCGGCGAACGGGTGCCCGGCCGCCAGCGACGAGCCGTGCACGTTGAGCTTCGACCGGTCGATCGAGCCCAGCGGGGCGTCCAGGCCCAGCTTCTCCTTGCAGAACGCCGGGTCCTCCCAGGCCTTCATCGTGGCGAGCACCGTGGAGGCGAACGCCTCGTGGATCTCGTAGAAGTCGAAGTCCTGCAGCGTCAGGCCGTTGCGGGCGAGCAGCACCGGCACGGCGTAGACCGGCGCCATGAGCAGGCCCTCGCCGCCGTGCACGTAGTCGACGGCGGCGGTCTGCGCGTCGACCAGGTGGGCCAGCACCGGCAGCCCCTTGGCCTCGGCCCACTCGTCGGAGGCCAGCAGCACCGCCGAGGCGCCGTCGGTCAGCGGCGTGGAGTTGCCCGCCGTCATCGTGGCGCCCTCGCCCGTGCCGAACACCGGCTTCAGCGTCGCCAGCTTCTCCACGCTCGAGTCGGGGCGCAGGTTGTTGTCGCGGGTCAGGCCGAGGAACGGCGTCACCAGGTCGTCGAAGAAGCCGCGGTCGTAGGCGGCGGCCATGGACCGGTGCGACCGGGCGGCGAGCTCGTCCTGCTCCTCGCGGCCGATCTCCCACTCCGCGGCGGTGATCGCCGCGTGGTCGCCCATCGCCAGGCCGGTGCGCGGCTCGGCGTTGCGCGGCATCTCCGGGGCGATCATGCCGGGCCGGATGCGGGCGAGGGCCTTGAGCCGCTCCTGCACCGTCTTCGCGCCGTTCAGCGAGATGAGCACGCGGCGCAGGTCCTCGCTCACGGCGAGCGGGGCGTCGGAGGTGGTGTCCACACCCCCGGCGATGCCGGACTCGATCTGGCCCAGGGCGATCTTGTTGGCGACCAGGATGGCCGCCTCCAGCCCGGTCCCGCACGCCTGCTGGACGTCGTAGGCCGGCGTCGTGGCGGCCAGCTTCGACCCGAGCACCGACTCGCGGGTCAGGTTGAAGTCGCGGGCGTGCTTGAGGACGGCGCCGGCGACGACCTCGCCCACCGACTCGCCCTGGAGGCCGAAGCGCGCGACCAGCCCGTCGAGGGTCGCGGTGAGCATGTCCTGGTTGGACGCCTGGGCGTACGCCGAGTTGGACCGCGCGAACGGGATCCGGTTCCCGCCGACGATCGCCGCCTTGCGGGTCGCGGGCTGCTGGCTCTGCGCCATGGTGACCTCCGTGGTCGGGTGGGCTGGTAGGTACCCACGGTATCAGGTACTGTCCGTATCGTGAAGGCCGAGGTGAGGGACGGCGCAGCAGCGCCGGCGAGGTCCCGCGACCGGCGCGACTCCCGGTGGGACGAGCACCGCCGCGCACGCCGCGAGCAGCTGGTCGACGCCACGCTGGCCGCGATCGGCCGGCACGGCGCCGGCGTCGGCATGGACGAGATCGCCGCCGCCGCAGGCACCAGCAAGACCGTCGTCTACCGGCACTTCACCGACCGCACGGACCTCTACGTCGCCGTCTGCGCCCGGGTCGCCGACCAGCTGCTGCCCCGGCTGCGGGCCGCGATGGAGCTCGGCGGCACCCCCCGGGCGATGACCACCGCGGCGGTCGAGGCCTACCTCGCCTTCTGCGAGGCCGACCCGGAGCTGTACCGGTTCGTCGTCCACCTGCACCCGACCGACCGCCCCGTGGACGCCGATCCCATCGACAGCCTCTCCGACCTGGTGGGCGACCAGGCGGCCGCCCTGCTGCGCAGCGCGCTGACGCAGGCCGGCCGCGATCCGGCGCCCGCGGGCCCCTGGGGCCACGGGTTGATCGGTCTCGTGCGCGCCGCCGCCGACTGGTGGCTGCGGGCCGAGCGGCCGATGCCCCGCGCCGAGCTGGCCGCACACCTCACCGAACTGGCCTGGGCCGGACTCTCCGGCGTCGTGACCACCGAACCCCGCCCCGCTACCGAAGCCACGGAGGACCTGTGACCAGCACCCTGCCCCCCACGGTCGACCCCGCCCACCTCCAGGAGACGCTCGACGGCCGGTGGGCGCACGTGCGCCGCGACGCCCGGGAGAACCTGCACGACCCCGGGATGCTCCCGGTCTACGGCGAGTCGATGGCCGACGCCCGCGAGCGGGTGACCCGCACGGCCCGCACGCTCGCCGAGTCCGGCCGGGTCACCCTCGGCTTCCCCAAGGAGTTCGGCGGCGAGGCCGACGCGGGCGGATCGGTGACCTCGATCGAGATGCTGGCGTTCACCGACCTCTCGCTCATGGTCAAGGCCGGCGTCCAGTGGGGGCTGTTCGGCGGCGCCGTCCAGCTGCTCGGCACGCGCCGGCACCACGAGGCCTACCTGCGCGACATCATGAGCTTCGACCTGCCCGGCTGCTTCGCCATGACCGAGACCGGGCACGGCTCCGACGTCCAGCAGCTGCGCACCACCTGCACCTACGACCCCGCGACGCAGACCTTCGACCTGCACACCCCGCACCAGGCCGCGCGCAAGGACTACATCGGCAACGCGGCGAAGGACGGGCGCATGGCGGTCGTCTTCGCCCAGCTGGTCACCCAGGGGAAGAACCACGGCGTGCACGCCTGGCTGGTGCCCATCCGCGACGAGGACGGCGCCCCGATGCCCAGGGTCACCATCGGCGACGACGGCCCCAAGGCCGGGCTGCTGGGCGTCGACAACGGGCGCCTGACCTTCGACCACGTGACCGTGCCGCGCGACATGCTGCTCGACCGCTACGGCCAGGTCGCCGCCGACGGCACCTACACCTCGAGCATCGAGAACGAGACCCGCCGCTTCTTCACCATGCTGGGCACGCTGGTGCGCGGCCGGGTCAGTGTGGGCGGCTCGGCCTCCTCGGCGACGAAGCTGGCCCTGGACATCGCCGTCCGGTACGGCAACGCCCGCCGCCAGTTCAGCGCCCCCGGCGAGGAGCGCGAGATCGTCATCAACGACTACCTCGTGCACCAGCGCAAGCTGCTGCCGGCGCTGGCGAAGACCTACGCGCTGCACTTCGCGCAGAGCGAGCTGGTCAGCACCATGCACGACCTCCAGACGGCGGTGCACGAGCACGGCGAGGAGATCGACGAGCACGCCCAGCGCGAGCTCGAGTCCCGCGCCGCCGGGCTCAAGGTGGCCCAGACCTGGCACGCCACGCAGACCATCCAGATGTGCCGCGAGGCCTGCGGCGGGGCCGGCTACCTGCAGGAGAACCGGCTGCCGCACCTCAAGGCCGACACCGACGTCTTCACCACGTTCGAGGGCGACAACACCGTCCTGCTGCAGCTGGTGGCCAAGGGGCTGCTCACCGGCTACCGCGACAACTTCGGCTCCCTCGACGGCTGGGGCCGGGTCGGCTTCGTCGCCGACATGGTCCGCGAGACCGTGCTGGAGCGGACCGCCGCCCGCGCGCTCATCCAGCGGCTGGTCGACGCCGTCCCCGGGCGGGACGACGAGGTGCCGATGCTCGACCGCGGCTGGCAGCTGAAGATGTTCGAGTTCCGCGAGAAGCACGCGCTGGAGGGGGCGATCCGCCGGCTGCGGAAGAACTCCACGACCCCCGGCATGGCCCCGTTCGACATGTTCAACGACGTCCAGGACCACGTGCTGAAGACGGCGCGGACGCACATCGACCGGATCGTGCTCGAGGCCTTCGTCGAGGGCGTCGACCGCGCCACCGACCCCGCCGCGACAGCGCTGCTGGACACCCTGTGCGACCTCTACGCGCTCTCGACGATCGAGGAGGACAAGGCCTGGTTCCTGGAGCACGGCCAGCTCACCCCGGCCCGGGCCAAGACCCTGACCGCGACGGTGAACGCCCTGCTCAAGGAGCTGCGGCCGCACATCACCACGCTGGTGGACGGCTTCGCCATCCCCGCCGACTGGAAGGCCGCGGCGATCCTCGAGGAGGAGCCGGCCCGGCAGGCGGCCATGGCCGCCCGCGACGCCGAGCTGCGCACCGCCACCCCGCAGGGCACCGCCACCAACCTGGAGGTCCCCCCGGGCCAGTAAGAGGACGCCTCCCGGGCCGAGTGGGCAGTTGCGGTCGGCGACACGGCAGGACACGCCGGTCGCGGCGGCCGCAACTGCTCACTCGGCGGAGGGGCACGGCGCGGGCTGGGCGGAGCGCGACCGGAGAATGGGCGCCCGTGGAGATCCTGGCCGTGGCCGAGACGCTGCGGGTCCCGGCCGCCGTCGACCTCGCCGCCGTCGTCGTCGGCGCGCTCACCGGCGGCCTGCTGGCCGCCCGCGAGGGGTTCGCCGTGTCCGGCGTGCTGCTCCTGGCCGTCAGCGGCGGCCTGGGCGGCGGGCTGATCCGCGACGTGCTGCTGGCCGAGGGGCCGCCGATCGCCCTCACCAACCAGGCCTACCTGCCCACGGTGGCGATCGCCGCGGGCATCACGTTCTACTTCTCCGGCTGGCTCTCCCGGCTGACCGCGCTGCTGGTCGTGCTCGACGCGGTCACGCTCGGGTTCTTCACCGTCATCGGCGCGCAGAAGGCGCAGCTGGCCGGCCTGCCCAGCGCGTCGGTGGTGTTCATCGGCACGCTGACGGCGGTCGGCGGCGCGCTGATCCGGGACATGCTGCTCGCCCAGCGGGCCGACATCATCGGGCCCGGGCCGTACAACGCCGTCGCCGCGCTCATCGGCGCCACCGCCCTCACCGTGCTCGCCGGGCCCCTGGGGCTCGACCCCATCCCGGTGGCGGCGCTGGTGATCGCGCTGGTGGCCGTGCTCCGGGTGCTGTCGGTGTGGCGCGGCTGGGAGGCCCCGGTCGCCGTCGACCTGCCCGAGCGCACCCGCAGCCGGCTGGTCCGCCGCCGCGAGCGGGGCCGGCGCCGGGCCGGGGCCGCCCTGTTCCGCCGGCGCCGCCGGGGCTGACCGGCCCTCAGCCCTCCGGGCGCAGCTGGACGGCGAGCACGGCGACGTCGTCCTCCGCGTCGGGCAGGAACATCCGCTCGAGCACCCGGTCGCACAGGTCGTCCAGCGGCAGCCCGGCGCACTCGCCGAGGACCTCCAGCAGCTGCTCGGTGCCCGCGTCGATGTCCCGGTCGCGCCGCTCCACCAGCCCGTCGGTGTAGAGCAGCACCGTCGAGCCCGGCGCGACGACGGCCACGTGGTCCTCGCGCACCGTCTCCGGCGCCACGCCCAGCAGCAGGTCGGCCTGCTTGCCGTCGAGGAGCACCACGCTGCCGTCGGAGGCCAGCAGGGCCGGGGGCGGGTGGCCGGCGTTCGCCCAGCGCAGCCGCATGCGGCCCGCGTCGTCGCCGGGCTCGGGCTCGAGGTGGGCGACCAGCGCGGTGGCCATCGTGTCCAGCGCCAGCCCCTGGACGGCGCGGTCGAGCTCGCTGAGCACCTCCGCGGGCGAGCCGCCGCTGGAGTAGCTGATCCCGCGCAGCAGGCCGCGCACCTGGCCCATCGCCGCCGCCGCGCGGGTGTCGTGCCCGACCACGTCGCCGATGGCCAGCACCGTCGTCCCGCCGCGCTGGAGGAAGGCGTCGTACCAGTCGCCGCCGATCTCCGCGCCCTCGGCGGCCGGCACGTACCGGACGACGATCCGGCAGCACTCCGGCTGCGGGGGCTCGGTGAGCATGCTGCGCTGCAGCGCGTCGGCCAGCTCCCGCTGCTGGCCGTACAGCCGCGCCTGGTGCAGGGCCAGGCCGGCCCGCCGGCCGATCTCGACCGCGGTGTCCACCTCGGCGCTGCCCAGCGCCCCCCGCTCCTCGCGGGTGAACAGCCCCAGGGCGCCCAGCACCTGCCCGCGGGCCACCAGCGGCACCACCACCCCGGAGGCCGCGCCGAGCCGGGCGAACCGCTCCCGGGCGCCGGCGTCGGGAAGCGCGCGGGCCACGTCCTCCCAGTCGATGACCGACAGCACCAGCGGGCGGCCGCTGCTGGTCACCCGCCGGGCGGCGGAGGCGTCGCTCATCGTGGCGACCATCGCGCGCACGTAGTCCTCGACCTCGGCGCGCCGTGCGACGTCCCGGTGGCTGCTGGCGACGTCGTGCAGCCGGCCCTGCTCGTCGGTGACCACGATCCAGCACCAGTCGGCCAGGTCGGGCACGACCAGCGCGGCCAGCTGCTCGATCTGCTGGTTGATGTCGAGGGTCCCCGAGAGCACCCGGCCGGCCTCGGCCAGCAGCCGGAGCCGCTCGTTGGCCTGCGACATGGCGGCCACCGCGGCGGCGCGCTCGGCGTCGGCCTGCAGCCGGGAGACGCTCAGCGCGATCTGGGCGGCGAGCGCCTCCAGCACCTCGACGTCGTCCCCCCGGAAGTCGTGGTCGACGGTCCAGACGGCGAGGAAGGCGCCGAGCACCCGCCCCTCCACCCGCAGCGGGATCGCGGCGACGGCGCGCAGCCCGAGCAGGTCGACCACCGGGGCCATCGCCGGGAAGCGGGTGATCGTCTCGGCGCTGCCGCTGAGCAGCAGCCGCCGCCCGCGCCGGGCGACGAACTGGGCCGGCAGTGCGTCGTCCATCGGCAGGACGACGCCGTCGGACAGGCCCGCGTCGGGGTGCTGGTCCCGGACCGCGGCCAGCAGGTTGCCGGTCATGTGCAGGCGCAGCGGCCCGCCGACGGAGTCGAAGATCGCCAGCGCGCTGGACTGGGCCCCGAGCACCTGGGCGCCGCGCAGGACGACGTCGGCGAGCTCCTCCAGCCGGGCGGCGTTGGCCAGCTCGGCCGCGACCTCGGCGATGGCGGCCGCCCGCTCCACCGCGGTGAGCCGCTGCTCGGCCTGCCCGCGGGCGTCGGTGACGTCCAGGACGGTGCCGAGCACCCGCGCCGGCGCGCCGGACACGTCGGCCACCACCCGGCCCCGCGCCAGCACCCAGCGGGTGACGCCGTCGTCCCGGCGGACCCGGAACTCGACCGTGTAGTCACCGCGGTCCTCGACCGCGACCCGCATCGCCTCGGCCACCGCCGGGTGGTCGTCGGGGTGCACGTGGTCGGCCAGGACCCGCTCGAGCGACTCGATGTCCACCGCGGAGTCGACCCCGAACAGGGCCGCGCAGCGCTCGTCCCAGTGGACCGTGCCGGTGCGCAGGTCGCGCTCCCAGATGCCCACCGAGCTCGCCTCCAGCGCGACCTCCAGCCAGGCCCGCGAGGTGCCGACCGCGGACTGCGCGGCGGAGAGCTCGAGCTCCGCGACGACGGAGGTCGCCAGCTGCTCCAGCAGCTGGACGGCGTCACCGGACCAGGCCTGCGGCGCGGCGTCGTACACCGCCAGCGCGCCGACCACCTGGCCGGAGGCGGCCTGCAGCGGCGCGCCGAGGTAGGCCCGCACCTGGCCCGAGGTGACGGCCGGCAGCCCCGCGACCCGCTCGTCGGCGGTCGCGTCGGGGATGTCCAGCGGCCGGCCCTCGCGCACCACGATCGCCGACAGCGCGCCGGTGAGGAGCGCGGGGCCGCCCACGACCCCGGCCGGCAGCCCGTGGCCGCCGACGACGACGTCGTGGTCGGTGAACAGGGTGATCTTGGCGTGCCCGGCGCCCAGCAGCCGGGCGGCCAGCGCCGAGAGCCGGTCGAACGCGGCCGGACCGGGCACCTCCAGCAGCAGCCGACGGGCCGCGGCGACGCGCATTGCGTCGACCAGCGGATCCTCCTCCGGCTGGCCCGGGAGGACGGCGGACGCAGACGTGGTCACGCACCCCTCCGCCGGCTCTCCCCGCACCCGACCGGGTGCTCGTGGTGCACATGCTGGCACGGACGCCGGGCGCCGCGGGACCGGCGTCTCCCGGCCGGGCGTCCCCCCGGCGGGTGAGGCTCCCGGCGACGGCTCAAGCGACGACCCCGGGCGGCCGATCCCCTCCCCATGCCCGGCACGCGCACCGTCCGGCTCCCGGACTGCCGTCCGCTGCTCGCCGACCCCGACGACCTCACGCTCGTCTTCCAGCCCATCGTCGACCTGACGGCTGCGGCGGTCGTGGGGTACGAGGCCCTCGCCCGCTTCCCCGGCACCGCCGGCCCCGACGTGTGGTTCGCCGCGGCGGCCGAAGCCGGCGTCGCCGCGGAGCTCGAGGCGCTGGCCGTCCACAAGGCGCTGGCCGCCGTGGACGGGCTGCCGCCCGGCACGTTCCTGACCGTCAACGTCAGCCCGCACCTGCTCGGCAGCCCCGTCGTCCAGGAGGCGCTGCGCTCCCGCGCCGACCTGCACCGCGTGGTCGTCGAGCTCACCGAGCACACCCCGGTGGACGACCTGTCCTGCCTGCGCAGGCAGACCGACGCGCTGCGGGAACGCGGCGCGCTGATCGCCGTCGACGACGCCGGCAGCGGCTACTCCGGGCTGCAGCAGCTGGCCGCCGTCCGGCCCCAGCTGGTGAAGCTGGACCGCGCGCTGGTCGCCGACGTCGACAGCGACCCCGTGCGCATGGCGCTGGCCGAGATGATCGGCGAGTTCGCCGGGCGGATCGACGCCTGGCTGCTGGCCGAGGGCGTGGAGACCCAGGCCGAGCTGGCCGCGTTCGCCCGCCTCGGCGTCCCCCTCGCCCAGGGCTGGCTGCTCGGCCGGCCCGAGCCGGCGTTCGCCCCGCTCGCCGACGACGTCGCGCAGCTCGTGCGCGCCCAGGTCGCCCGCGCCCGCCTCACCGAGAGCGTGGCCAGCCTGCTGCGCCCGGTGCGGCAGTACGAGCTCGGCGAGGACGAGCCCATGGTGCCGCCGGCCGTGGTCCTCGGCCCCCACGGCGAGCCGGCCGCGCTGCTGCTCAGCGACCCGCGGACGGGCGAGGTGCACAGGTCCCCCGTCTCACTGCGGGTGCACCCGTCCACCGGGATCGAGGACACCCTGCGCCGGGCGCTCACCCGCCCGCCGGCGCAGCGGTTCGACCCGGTGGTCTGCACCGACCCGACCGGCGACGTCCTCGGGGTGCTGCGCATCGAGGACCTCGCCACGGCGCCCCGCCCGGGACGCTGATCCCAGACCCGGCGCCAGGACGGCGACCGAGCACCGACAAGGAGTCCGACCATGAAGACGTTCCACTGCGGCGACATCATCCCCGGCTGCGAGGCCAGCTTCTCCGCGGCCGACGAGGCCGGCATCCTCGCGCAGACCCGCCGGCACGCCGTCGACGCCCACGGCGACCCCGAGCCGGGCTCGGTCTCCGACGCGCTCGTGCTGCCCGCGATCCGCACGGTCTAGGCGCGACCCGCCCCGTCGCGGAACCCCGTCCGCGGGCTCCGGAGGGGGTGGGACTGCTGTGACCGGCGGGTCTCCTGCGGGCGCCCGGGAGGCCCCCCGCTGGCGGGAACCGCAGGCGACATGGCACCGTGCCCCCCGGCTCGGCCTCCCGCGAGACCGGGCGCCCCGTGCACCGCACCACCCGTGCGGACATCGGGGAACCCCGCCCGCGCTCCGCGCGTCAGGGGTGAGGAGCCGGCTGCGTGCCGAGATCCCGGCACGCGCCACCGCCTACGGAAGGAATCACATGAACAAGGCCGAACTGGTCTCCGCCATCGCCAAGCGCGCCGACGTCCCGGCCTCGACCGTGGACACCGTCCTCGCGGGCCTGCAGGACGAGCTCGTCGACGCCATCACCCGCGGGGAGAAGGTCGCCGTCTCGGGCCTCATCACCGTCGAGCGGACCCAGCGGTCCGCCCGCACCGGCCGCAACCCGCAGACCGGTGAGTCCATCGACATCCCCGCGGCCAACACCGTCAAGGTGACCGCCGGCTCGAACCTGAAGAAGGCCGCGAGCTCCGTCCCGGTCTGACCTCCGGCCGTGTCCGCCGCCGGGCGGGCGCCCGACCCCCGTGTGTCCCGGCTCACGACGACGTGAGCCAGGATGCCGGTCGAGGCGTCGCCCGGCGTCGGACGGCGTCCGGGACCCGGAGGTGCGCGTGAGCGACGAGCTGAGTGTGGGGACGGATCCGGCCGAGGTCGGGATGGACGCGGGCCGGCTGGCCCGCCTCGACGCCCGGCTGGCCCGGTACGTCGACGACGGGCAGCTGCCCGGGTTCCTGGTCACGGTCGCCCGCCACGGGAAGCTGGTGCACGTCGGCCGCGGCGGCTTCCGGAACCTCGAGGAGCGGCTGCCCGTCGAGCCCGGCACCCGCTGGCGGATCTTCTCGATGACCAAGCCGGTCACCTCGGTCGCGGCGATGATGCTGTACGAGGAGGGGGCCTTCCAGCTCACCGACCCCATCGCGAAGTGGCTGCCGGAGTTCGCCGAGACCCGGGTCTACCTCGCCGGGTCGGCCCTGAAGCCGGTGACCACCCCGCAGGTCGAGCCGATCCGGGTGTGGCACCTGCTGAGCCACACGTCCGGGCTCACCTACGGCTTCCACCACGCCCACCCCGTCGACGCCATGTACCGCGCGCTGGGCCACGAGTGGGGCACCCCGCCCGGCGCGGACTCCGCGGAGGTCTGCCGGCAGTGGGCCTCGGTGCCGCTGGTCTTCCAGCCGGGCAGCGAGTGGAACTACGGCGTCTCCACCGACGTCCTGGGCCGGCTCGTGGAGGTGCTGTCCGGCCAGCCGCTGGACGAGTTCTTCGCGTCCCGCATCTTCGCGCCGCTCGGCATGCGCGACACCTCGTTCGGGCTGCGCGAGGGCGACGACGTCGAGTCGCTCGCCCGCCTCTACGCCGCCACCCCGGGGCAGCCCGGCGGCGCCGCGACGGGCTACGCCCCGCTGGACGCCATGGGCCAGGCGGCGCACGCCAAGCCGGCGTTCCTCTCCGGCGGGGGCGGCCTGGTCTCCACCGCCGGTGACTACCTGCGGTTCCTGGAGATGCTGCGGCGCGGCGGCTCCTACGACGGCGGCCGGCTGCTCGGGCCCCGCACGCTCGCGCACATGGTGTCCAACCACATCCCCGGCGGTGCAGACCTGGAGACCTTCGGCCGGCCGCTGTTCGCCGAGACCCCGCTGCGCGGCGTCGGCTTCGGGCTGGGCTTCTCGATGATCATCGACGCCGCGCGCTACGGCGTCGTCTCGAGCGTCGGCGACTACAGCTGGGGCGGAGCGGCCTCGACGGCGTTCTACGTCGACCCGGTGGAGGACCTCACGGTGAGCTTCTACACCCAGCTGCTGCCCTCGAGCACGCTGCCGATCCGCAACTACCTGCGCTCGCTGGCCAACCAGGCGATCGTCGCCTGAGCCCTCCAGAACGATCAGGACGCTCCTATGACGGGTCAAGCCGCGAGCGGTGGTGATTCGAGGCGTCGGTAGAGCTCGCGGGCGATGTAGCGCTTGAGGCAGC
>NZ_VNHW01000008.1 GCF_008124835.1 Blastococcus xanthinilyticus
TCGGCCGGGTCGCCGCCTTCCTCGTCTCCGGCGCCAACACCTACCTCACCGGGCAGAACCTGCTCGTCGACGGCGGACTGGTTCGGGCCATCTGACCGGGGTCGTCGACCCCCGCCGCCCCGTACCGGGGCGGCGATGCGTGCTCAGCGGCGGCTGACCAGCCGGACCAGCGAGAGCACGATGGCGGCGGCGGTGGCGACGGCCATCGTGGGGAAGCCACGAACCAGCAGCGTGGCCATGGTGGGCAGGTTCAGCGTCGCCGACGGGGCGAGGCTGATGTTGAGCACGGCGACCAGCACGAAGACCAGTGGCGGCGCGACGACGACGGTCAGCAGGTCCCGGCGTCGCACGAGCAGCGCGGCGGCCACCGTCCCGGCGGCCAGCGCCACCATGGTGATCATGCCGAGGCCCATGCCGACGAACGAGTCGACGGCGCAGCCGGCCAGCGTGAGCAGGAAGACCAGGGCCACGGCGAACGAGCCGCGAAGCTTGCTGTCCCGGGCGGGCGCGGGCGCGGACGCCCGGTCACGGTTCCGCGGCTGCGCCTGCGGCGCCGCGGCGGGACGCGGACCGGCGGGACGCGAACCGGCGGGACGCGCCGGTCCGGGCTGTCCCCGGCGCGGGGCGCCCGCGCGGGGGTCGTCGAGCCGGTCCCGGGAACGCTCCCGCTCGGCTGCGCGCAGCCGGTCCGGCACCGGTACGGACGGGCGAGCGAGGCGCTCGTCGCGGGAGACCGGTCGCGGTGCGCGTGCGGGGTAGGGGCGCTCGGGGCGTCCACCGCCCTGCCATGCGCCCGCCGTGCTCGCCGTCGCCATGGCGCACCTCCGTCCCGTTCCGCAGGCGACCGGGCTGGTCGACCTTCCGCGTCACGGTAGCGACCCGAGCTGGCAGTTCGCGGGAGGACGGCGCCGCGTCGCAGCGTTGCCGTGGTGGCTCAGTGACTGAGCGTCATCGCTGTGACACGCGGGGCGCACGGGTCGGTTCTGTCGGCCTCCCCGGGGCGTCAGCCGGAGGTGCCGTCCCGCTCGCGGTCGCCCACGACGTCCAGCCGGCCGACGGGGTCGGACCGGTCCAGCGGATCCGGGAGCTCGGGAGGGCGGAGGGTGCGGACGGTCGCCTCCACCGGGGCCGGCTCGGGCACCGCCGACTCCGCGATGCCCAGGTCGTCGAAGCGCCGGGCCGCGGTCAGCACCGAGCGCTCGTAGGAGCCGACCGTCTCGTTGTAGCGGCTCAGCGTCGTCGACAGCGCCGACCCCAGCCGGGTCAGGTGCCCCGACAGCGTGCTCAGGCGGGCGTGCAGCCGGCGCCCCACCTCCAGGACCTGGTCGGCGTCGCGGGCGAGCCGCTCCTGCCGCCAGGAGTAGGCGACGGTGCGCAGCAAAGCCAGCAGCGTGCTCGGCGTGGCGAGCACCACGTCGCGGGCGAAGCCGTACTCGAGCAGGCCCGGCTCGGCCTCCAGCGCCGTGGTGAGGAACCCGTCGGACGGCACGAACAGGACGGTGAACGGCGCCGCCGGGCGGAAGGCGGTCGGGTAGCGCCGGGCGGCGAGCTGGTCGATGTGCGCCCGCAGCTGACGGGCGTGCGCGGTGACCCGCTCGGCGCGGACGGCCCGGTCCTCGGCCTGCACCGCCTCGATGTAGCCGGTGAACGGGACCTTGGCGTCGACGATCACCTGCCGGCCGTCGGCGAGGGTGACCACGAGGTCGGGCCGCACGCCGGCGCCCTCGTCGTTGGTGCCGGAGGGCTGCTCGACGAAGTCGCAGTGCTCCACGAGGCCGGCCACCTCGACCACCCGCCGCAGCTGCACCTCGCCCCAGCGGCCGCGCACGTGTGGGGTGCGCAGGGCGGTGACCAGCGCGGCGGTCTCGTGCTTGAGCTGCGCCGAGGCCTGGCCGACCGTGCCCATCTGCTCGCGCAGCTCCCCGTGCGCCGTGGCCCGGGCGCGCTCCATGCCGGCCAGCAGCCGGTGCAGGTGGTCCAGCGACTCGTGCACGGGATCGAGCCCGGCGTCCTCCGGCCGGCGGCGGGCCAGCAGGGTGACCACCCCCAGGGTGACGGCGGTGGCCAGCAGTGCACCGAGGAGGAGCCCGAGGAGCAGGGAAGCGGCGTCCATGCCCGGGACCCTGCCGGACGGGTCCGACAGAACCGGTCAGCCCCGCGGGGTCGGGGGCATGGGAGCTCAGGCGGGGACGGTCGCGTGCTCCGCTTCGTGGTCGAGCAGCCAGCGCTTCACCGGTGTTCCCCAGCGGAACCCGCCCAGCCCGCCGCCGGAGCCGAGCACCCGGTGGCAGGGGACGAACAGTGCGGTGGCGTTGCGGGCGCAGGCGTTGGCCGCGGCCCGCACCGCCGCCGGCCGGCCGCACCGGGTGGCGAAGGCGGCGTAGGTGTCGGGCCGGCCGGCGGGAACGGTCCGCAGGACCTCCCACGCCTCCTGGAGGAACGGCCCGGAGCGCTGCCGGACGGGGACGTCGTCGATGGCGGTGACCTCCCCGGCGACGAAGGCCTCCACGGCGTCGAGGACGGGCACCCGCCCCACCGGGGTGGACGTGACCGGCCGCAGGGCCGGGTGCACGACGGCGAGCAGCTCGGTGACGTCGGCGGTCCAGCCGCTGGCGAGGACCAGGTCGTGCCCGTCGTCGTCGGTGGTGACGACCGCGGTGAACGGGCCGGGCGGGGTGGGAATGGTGGCGTGCCGGGCGGAACCGGTCATCAGGCGCTCCTCGGGAGGGCGGGCGGGGTGGGTGGCGCGGGGCGGGTGAAGAGGGCGGGTGCGGCGAGCGCCCACAGGTGCAGGACGGCGTAGGAACTCCACGGGCGCCACCGGCCGGCGGCGTCGGCGTCGGTGCTGCCCAGGGCGGTGAGCGACCTCCGGAGGGCGAGGTCGCCCGGGAGCCAGACGTCGGGGTCGGCCAGGCCCCGCAGGCCGACGAGGGCCGCGGTCCACGGCCCGATGCCGGGAACGGCGAGCAGTGCGCGTGCGGCCCCGGCCCGCTCGGCGCCGGGGCCGAGGGTGATGGCGCCGTCGGCCAGGGCCGCGGCCAGGGCGTGCACGGTGCGCCGCCGCGCGCCGGTCAGGCCGACCGTGCCGAGGTCGGCCGCGGCCAGCGCCGCCGGCCGCGGAAAGGCGTGGGTGAGCGTGCCGACCGGCTCGGCCAGGGGGGTGCCGGCCGCCGCGACCAGCCGCGCGGTGAGGGTGCGCGCACCGGCGACCGACACCTGCTGGCCGAGGACCGCCCGCACCGCCAGCTCCTCGGCGTCCGGCGACCCGGGCACCCGCCGCCCGGGGGCGGCGGCGACGACCGGGGCGAGCGCCGGGTCGGCGGCCAGTACGGCGTCGACGGCCGTGGGGTCGGCGTCCAGGTCGAGCATCCGGCGGCAGCGGCTGACCGCGGCGCCGAGGTCCCGCAGCTCGGTGAGCAGCAGCCCGGCGGTGACACCGGCGCCGCCGTCGGGCGCGGGGGAGAGCCGCACGACCGCCGGGCCGTGCGGCAGGTCGAGGACGCGGGAGAACGTCGTCCCGTCCCACTCCTCCAGCCCGGGGACGGCGTGCGCGCCCAGGAACAGCAGCACCTCGTCGGCCGCGTAGGGGGCACGCGCGGCGAGCCGGAGCGTCAGCCAGCCGGGCGGGCCGCCGTGCGTGCCGCGCCGGCTCCGGCGCAGCTCGCCGGGGGTCGCGGCGAAGACGTCGCGCACGGTGTCGTTGAACTGGCGGATGCTCGCGAACCCGGCGGCGAAGGCGACGTCGGCCATGGGCAGGCCGGTGGTCTCGATCAGCACCCGGGCGGTCTGCGCCCGCTGGGCACGGGCCAGCGCCAGGGGGCCGACGCCCAGCTCGCCCACGACCAGCCGGTGCAGCTGGCGCTCGGAGTAGCCGAGGCGGGCCGCGAGCCCCGGCACGCCGGAGCGCTCGACCTCCCCGTCGGCGATCAGCCGCATGGCGCGGGCGACGACGTCGGCGCGGACGTCCCACTGCGGGGAGCCGGGTGCGGCGTCGGGCCGGCAGCGGCGGCAGGCGCGGTAGCCGGCGCCCTGGGCCGCGGCCGCGGTGGAGAAGAAGGAGACGTTGCGGGCCAGCGGGGTGCGCGCCGGGCACGACGGCCGGCAGTAGATCCCGGTGGTGCGCACCGCGGTGACGAACCAGCCGTCGAAGCGCGCGTCCCGGCTCGCGACCGCGCGGTAGCAGCGCTCGTGGTCCAGTGGCTCGCTCACGACGTCGAGCATGCCAGTGCCGGGCGACGGTCTCTGGCGGTTTTCGGACACCGCCGTGCGGACCGGCCGGCGGAACGCGGGCTCAGCCCTCCACGAGGGCGGCGACCCCGTCGAGCAGCCGGGCGAGGCCGAACTCGAACGTCCGCTCGGGCGCGTACCCGCCGAGCTCGGGGCCGGCGACCGGGCCGACGCGGGCCGCGGTGGGGTACCGCTCGGCGTCGAAGACGCGGTCCACGTACGGCGCGGTGGCCGCCCACCACTGCTCCTCGGTGAGCCCGGTGGCGCGCTCGGCGTCGACCTTCTGGTGCAGCCCGCTGACGGCGCCCTGCACGAGGCCGTTGAGCGCGCTGACCAGCAGGTCCATGTCGACCTCCGACAGTCCCAGCCCGTCGACGGCGGCCAGCTCGGTCTCGTACTTGGCCATGAGGTGCGGGCCGAGGATCGGCCGTCCGGTGCCGACGTGCACGAGCCACGGGTGCCGGACGCAGAGCTCCCAGTTGGCCCGCGCGACGGCGGTGAGCCGGGCGCGCCATTCTCCGGTGGGTGGCTCGGGGTAGAGCTCCCCGAGGACGGCGTCGTGCATGAGGTCGACGAGCTCGGCCTTGCCCGGCACGTGCGTGTAGAGCGTCATCGCCCCGACGCCGAGCTCGGTGGCCAGCCGGCGCATGGAGAGGGCGGCCAGGCCCTCCCGGTCGGCGAGGGCCACCGCGGCGGCGACGACGCGGTCGACGTCGAGCCCCGCCCGCGGGCCGGGACGCCGGGCGTCGCCCTCGGGACGCCACAGCAGGGCCATCGTGCGCGCCGGGTCGCCCGGCCCGGTGAACTCCGTCGCCATCCGCCCAGCCTCCCGCATGCCCTGCGGCCACCCTTGCGCGACCACTCCGTACAGCGTACGGTAGCCGACCGGCGGGTTGTCGTACAGCGTACGGAGTGGAGTCGGCATGGCGGCGGTGCAAATGCAGGGGCTGGTCAAGCGGTACGGCGGGCGGGCGGTGCTCGACGGGGTCGACCTCGAGGTGGGGCGCGGATCGGTCTGTGCGCTGCTGGGGCCCAACGGGGCGGGCAAGACCACCGCCGTCCGGATCCTGGCGACGCTGGTCCGGTCCGACGGCGGGCGGGCCGAGGTGGCCGGGATCGACGTCGCCCGCGACCCGCGCGCGGTACGGCGGCGGATCGGCCTGATCGGCCAGCAGCCGGCGGTGGACGACGTCCTGGGTGCGCGGGAGAACCTCGTCCTGTTCGCCCGGCTGCACCACCTGGGCCGGCGCGCGGCGCAGGCGCGCGCCGACGAGCTGCTGGCGCAGGTGGGCCTGGCCGGTACCGGCGGTCAGCCGGTGCGCACCTTCTCCGGCGGCATGCGCCGCCGGCTCGACATCGCGGCGGGGCTGGTCCTGGCCCCGGAGGTGCTGTTCCTCGACGAGCCGACGACGGGCCTGGACCCGGCCGGCCGGCGAGACGTGTGGGACGCCGTCCGGGCGCTGGTCGCCGGAGGCACCACGGTGCTGCTCACGACGCAGTACCTGGAGGAGGCCGAGCAGCTGGCCGACGACGTCTGCGTGCTCGACGGCGGCCGGGTGGTGGCCCGAGGCACCCCGCGGGAGCTCACGGCCGCCGTCGGCGGTGACCGGCTGGAGCTCGTGGTGGCCGACCCCGCGCGGGCCCGGGAAGCGGCGGCGCTGGCCGAGCGGGTCGCCGGGGAGCTCCCGGTGCTGGCCCCGGCCGGAACGGGGGAACGGGTCGTCGTGCCGGTCGCCCGGCGGCGCGGCGCGGTCGGGGCGGTGGTGCGCGCCCTCGACGAGGCCGGGATCGCCGTCGACGACCTCGTCCTGCGGCCCACCACGCTGGACGAGGCCTACCTGCGGATCACCGGTGCCGACCGCGCCCGGTCGGAGGTGCCGGCATGACCGCGCTCCGGACCCGCGAGCCCCTCGCCGGGCGGCTGCGCTGGGCGGTCGCCGACGCGTTCGCGGTGGCCGGCCGGGACCTCGCGCACTGGCGCCGGCAGCCGGCCGCCGTGCTGGTGGGCGCGCTGTTCCCCGTCCTGCTGCTGCTGATGTTCACCTACCTGCTCGGCGGCGGCATGGCGGTGCCCGGTGGCGGTGACTACCGCGACTTCCTCGTCCCCGGGATGCTGGCGCTCGCCATGGTCTTCGGTGTCGAGGCCACGATGACCGCCGTCGTCACCGACACCGCGCGGGGGATCACCGACCGGTTCCGGTCGCTGCCGATGGCGCCGTCGGCCGTGGTCGCGGGCCGCTGCCTGGCCGACCTGGCCTCCTCGGCGGTGGGCCTCGCCGTGCTGATCGTTGCGGCGCTGGCCATCGGCTGGCGGCCGGCCGGCGTCGCGCCGGCGCTGGCCGCCGTCGGCCTGCTGCTCCTGCTGCGGGTGGCGTTCCTCTGGATCGGCGTCTACCTGGGGCTGCTCGCCCGCGACCCGTCCATGGTCGTGGCCGTGCAGGTGCTGGTGTGGCCGTTCGCCTTCCTCTCCAACGCGTTCGTCGCCGCCTCGGCCATGCCGGGCTGGCTGTCGGCGGTCGCGGAGTGGAACCCGGTCGCCGGCACGGTGACCGCCGTGCGGGAGCTGTTCGGCTCGCCGGTCGGGACCGGTGGCGGGTGGGCGACCGAGCACGCCGCGCTGCTCGCCGTCGGATGGCCGCTGGTGCTCACGGTGGTCTTCGCGGCGCTGGCCGTGCGCCGTTTCCAGGGGCTGTCCCGGTGAACCGCTCAGTTATCGGTGTCAGAGGGGTCGTCCACGATGACGGCGCCGTGCGAGAGGTGGAGGTGGACGTGACCGGTCGGGAGCTGTACGGCGCGATCGAGGTGCGCGGTGCCCGGGAGAACAACCTGCGGGACGTGTCGCTGGACATCCCGAAGCGGAAACTGACCGTCGTCACCGGGGTGTCGGGGTCGGGGAAGTCGTCACTGGTGTTCGACACGGTCGCGGCGGAGTCGCAGCGGCTGATCAACGAGACGTACTCGGCGTTCGTGCAGTCGTTCCTGCCGCACTACGGCCGGCCCGACGTCGACTCGGTCGACAACCTCTCGGCGGCGATCGTCGTCGACCAGGCGCGCATGGGCAGCAACGCGCGGTCCACGGTCGGCACCGCCACCGACGCCGCCTCGCTGCTGCGCATCCTCTACTCGCGGCTCGGCGACCCACCGGTGCACCCGGCATCGGCGCTGGGGTTCAACGACCCGGCGGGCATGTGCCCGGAGTGCGAGGGGCTCGGCCGCGCGTCCAGCATCGACGTCGACGCGCTGCTCGACCGCGACCGCAGCCTGGACGAGGACCCGATCCGCTTTCCGGGTCACGCCGTCGACTCCTGGCCCTGGACGATCTACGCCCACTCCGGCTTCTTCGACACGTCCAAGAAGCTGCGCGACTACACCGACGAGGAGTGGCAGCGCCTCCTGTACGGCGAGGAGGTCAAGCTCAAGTACGGGAAGATGAACCTCACCTACCGGGGCATCATCACCAGCTTCCAGCGGTCCTACCTGACCAAGGAGCCGGGCGACCTCCAGCCGCACATCCGCACAGCGATCGAGCGGATCACCACGTCCGGCCCGTGCCCCGCCTGCGGCGGCACCCGGCTGTCCGAGGCCGCGCGGAACTGCCGGATCGGCGGGGTCTCCATCGCCGACTGCGCCGCGATGCAGGTCGACGAGCTGCTCGCCTTCGTCCGGGGGATCGAGGCGCCGGCGCTGCAGCGGCTGCTCGACGGGCTGGCCGCCCTGCTGGGCGACCTGGTGCACATCGGCCTGGGCTATCTCTCCCTCGACCGGTCGACGGCGACGCTCTCCGGCGGCGAGTCGCAGCGGGTGCGGATGGTCCGCCACCTCGGCTCGGCGCTGACCGACATCACCTACGTCTTCGACGAGCCGACGGTCGGCCTGCACGCCCACGACGTCCAGCGGCTCAACGAGCTGCTGCTGCGGCTGCGGGACAAGGGCAACACGGTCATCGTCGTCGAGCACGAGCCGGAGGTGGTCGCGATCGCCGACCACGTCGTGGACATGGGCCCCGGCGCGGGTACGCACGGGGGAGCGGTCGTCTACGAGGGCCCGGTCGAGGGGCTGCGCACCTCCGGGACGCTCACCGGCCGCCACCTCGACCGGGTGCACGAGGCGAACCCGGCACCCCGGACCGCGACCGGGTCGCTGCGGATCGAGCACGCGCGGCTGCACAACCTCCGCGACGTGACGGTCGACGTCCCGCGCGGCGTGTTCACCGCGGTCACCGGGGTGGCCGGGTCGGGGAAGAGCTCGCTCGTGCTGGGCGTCCTGCCGCGGCAGCACCCGGACGTCGTCGTCGTCGACCAGAAGCTCACCCGCGGCTCGACCCGGTCGAACACCGCGACGTGGACGGGGATGCTCGACCCGATCCGGAAGGCGTTCGCGAAGGCCAACGGGGTGAAGCCGGCGCTGTTCAGCGCCAACTCCGCGGGCGCCTGCCCAGCGTGCAAGGGGCTCGGGCTGATCTACACCGACCTCGCCTACCTCGACACCGCGGTCAGCGTCTGCGAGGCCTGCGAGGGCCGCCGGTTCACCGACGAGGTGCTCGGCTACCGGCTGCGCGGGAAGGACATCAGCGAGGTGCTGGGGCTGACCGTCGACCAGGCGCGGGAGTTCCTCACCGAGAAGCCGCTGCAGCCGGTGCTCGCCGCGCTCACCGACGTCGGCCTGCCGTACATCACGCTCGGGCAACCCCTGTCGACGCTGTCCGGCGGTGAGCGGCAGCGGCTCAAGCTGGCCGTGGAGATGACCGGCGACTCGTCGGTCTACGTGCTCGACGAGCCCACCACCGGCCTGCACATGGACGACGTCGACCGGCTGATCGGCCTGCTGCACCGCCTGGTCGACGGCGGGCGGACGGTGGTCGTCGTGGAGCACGACCTCGACGTGGTCGCCCGGGCCGACTGGGTGCTGGACCTCGGCCCGGGGGCCGGCCACGCCGGCGGCCAGGTGGTCTTCGAGGGCACGCCGGGGGACCTCCTGACGGCCGACACGCTGACCGCCGAGCACCTGCGGGCGCACGTCCGGACGCCGGCCGCGGTCTGACCGCGCCGGCACCCCACGACCAGGAGGTGGAGCGATGGACGCACGACTGCTCGACGGGGTGCGCGCGATCGCCCTCGGCCTGCCGGACGCCTACGAGGAGCCGGCGTGGGTCGGCACGCGGTGGCGGGTCCGGTCGCGCACCTTCGCCCACCTGCTGACGATCGACGGCGGGCGGCCGCAGTCCCACGCGCGGGCCGCCGGCACCGCCGGGCCGTGCGTCGTCCTGACCTTCCGGTCGTCGGGGACCGAGCTGGAGGTGCTCCGGCACACCAGCGCGCCGTTCTTCGCCCCCGTGTGGCGCGGCGACGAGGTCGGGATGGTGCTGGACGGCGGGACCGGCGGGGCGGAGGTCGACTGGGCCGAGGTGCGCGAGCTGGTCACCGACAGCTACTGCCTGCTGGCACCCCGGGGGCTGGCCGCCGCCGTGCCCCGCCCCGCGCCGGAGGGGCCGGGCTGACCGCACCCGCCCGGTGGAGCCGCGCCGTCCACCGTCCGGTGGACGGCGGACCAGCGGTTCGGCCGTCCCTGGCGGCCGGTCCCCGCAGCAGGCTCGTGCCATGACGACGACACAGGCCGCTCCCCGCCCGGGGGCCACGGCCACGCAGAGGGAAACGGCCGTGCGGGTGCGCGGGCTGGTCAAGCGGTACGGGAACCGGGCCGTCGTCGACGGCCTCGATCTGGACGTGTTCCGCGGCGAGGTGTTCGCCCTGCTCGGGCCCAACGGCGCCGGCAAGACGACGACGATCGAGATCCTCGAGGGCGTCCGGAAGCCTGATGGCGGCGAGGTGCGCGTCCTCGGCGTCGACCCGGCGCGCGGCGGGCGTGCCTGGCGGGCTCGTCTCGGCGTCGTCAGCCAGGGCGAGGGTGCCCCGCAGGAGCTCAGCGTCCGGGAGGTCCTCGACCACTTCGCCGGCTACCACGTGACGTCCCGCCCGACGGAGGAGCTGATCGCGGCCGTCGGGCTGGAGGAGAAGGCGGGCACGCGCATCGCCCGGCTGTCCGGCGGCCAGCGCCGCCGGCTGGAGGTCGCCCTCGGGGTGCAGGGCCGGCCGGAGCTGGTGTTCCTCGACGAGCCGACGACCGGGATGGACCCGGTGGCCCGCCGGCAGTTCTGGGAGCTGATCCGCGGCCTGCGCGCCGACGGCGCGACCGTGCTGCTCACCACCCACTACCTCGACGAGGCGGCCGAGCTCGCCGACCGGGTCGGTGTCATCGCCGACGGCCGGCTGGTCGAGGTGGCTCCTCCCGACCAGCTCGGCGCCGACCTGCGGCGGCTGGCCAGGGTCCGCTGGACCGAGGACGGAGCGGTGCGCGAGGTGCGCACCGAGTCCCCGGCCGCCGTCCTGCGCGACCTGCTCTCCGGTCCGGGGGACGTCCCCGGGCTCACCGTGACCCGCCCGAGCCTGGAGGACGTCTACCTCTCGCTCGTCGGCGCCCCGTCCACCGTTCCCACCGCCCCCGAGGGAGACCTCCGATGACCGCCGTCCTGCCGTCGCCGCCCGCCGTGCGCGACCGTCCCGCGCCGCCGTCGGCGGCGCGCATCGCGCTCCGCCGGGTCGGCCTCGAGCTGAAGCTCTTCTTCCGGGAGCGCCAGCAGGTGGTCTTCTCCTTCGCCTACCCGGTCATCATGCTGGTGATCTTCGCGGCGGTCCTGGGCGGCGACGAGCGTCCCGGCGACGTCCCGTTCACGCACTACTTCCTCGCCGGGATCGCGGCCACCGGCATCATGCTGACCAGTTTCCAGGCCATCGGGACGTCGATCGCCACCGAGCGGGAGAACGGTCAGCTGGAGCGGCTCCAGCTCCTGGGCACGCCGCCGGTCGCCTACTTCGCCGGCAAGGCCGGCCAGGTCCTGGTCACCACGGCGGCGCAGCTGGCGCTGCTGCTCCCGCTGGCCCACTACGCCTACGACGTCCCGATGCCGCCGGACGTGCAGCACTGGCTGACCTTCGCGTGGGTCGCGGTCCTCGGCGCGCTGGCCGGCACGGTCCTGGGGGTCGCGGTGTCGGCCCTGCGCGGCAGCGCCGCCTCGGTGACCACGGGCATCTCCGCCTTCGCGATCGTGCTGCAGTTCTTCTCCGGCGTCTTCTTCGGCTTCACGGAGCTGCCGAGCTGGATGCAGCAGACCGCGGCGCTCTTCCCGCTCAAGTGGCTGACCCAGGGCATGCGGTCGGCCTTCCTGCCCGAGGAGGCGGCCGCGTTCGAGGTCGCCGGCAGCTGGGAGCACGGCCGGACGGCCCTGGTGCTTGCCGCATGGGTGATCATCGGTGCCGTGGTGTGCGTGCGGACGTTCCGCTGGCGCCGGGCGGACGGGTGACCTTCCGGCACCGGCTGGCCGCCGTCGTCCTCCCTCCCGCGGAGGACGACGGCGGCCAGCCGCTGCCCGAGCGCGGGTGGCGAGCCACCGTCGTCGGGATGCACGTGATCTCGGCGGCGCTGTGGGCGCTGGCCGTGATCAGCGTGGCCTCCGCGGAGGTGGTGGACGGCGGCGACCGCGGCCCGGTGCTCGCCGTCCTCGGAGCCCTGGCGCTGTCCTACGCGTTCGCCGGAGGTCCGGCGCTCAGCGGCGGGCACCGCTGGCGGGCGCTCGTCCACCTCGTCGTGGTGGTCGTCTCCTTCGGGCTGATCGGGGCGCTCGCCCCCGGGCTGCTCTTCCTGCTCTTCCTCGCCTACCCGCAGGTGTGGTTCGTCGTGCAGGGGACGCGGACCGGCGTGCTGTGGACGGTGCTGCTCGCCGTCGCCAGTGCGATCGGCCCGGTGACCGGGGTCGGGGCCGGGGAATCGACGCTGGAGGTCCTGCGCGAGTCGGTCATCAGCCTGGTGTTCAGCCTGGCGCTCGGGCTGTGGATCAGCCACGTCCTCCGGCAGAGCGCCGAGCGGGCCTCCCTCATCGCCGAGCTGGAGCGCACCCGCGCCCAGGTCGCCGACCTGAACCACGCGCAGGGGATGGCCGCGGAGCGGGAGCGACTGGCCCGCGAGGTGCACGACACCCTCGCGCAGGGCTACACGAGCATCGTCGTCCTGGCGCAGACCGCGGCGGCGGCGCTGCCGGGGTCGCCGGCGGTCGCGGCGGAGCGGCTGTCGGTCATCGAGGAGGTCGCGCGGGAGAACCTGGCGGAGGCCCGGGCGATGGTGGCGGCGTTCGCCCCCGTCGCGCTGGACTCGGCCACCCTCGTCGAGGCGCTCGAGCGGCTGGTGGAGCGGTTCGGCCGCGAGACGGGGCTGGCCACCCGGCTGGACACGTCGGCACTCGGGAACGGCGGTGCGGAGCTGAGCCGCAGCGAGGAGATCGTGCTGCTGCGCGGGGCGCAGGAGGCGCTGGCCAACGTGCGCCGGCACGCCGCCGCGACGGCGGTGGTGCTGCGGGTGAGCCGGATCGGCACGGACGGGGCGGGCCAGGTGTCGGTGCACGTGGAGGACGACGGGGTCGGCTTCGACCCGGCGGCGTCGGGTGTGGGGCTGGCCGGGCTGCGGGACCGTGCCGAGGAGGTCGGCGGAGCGGTGGACGTCGTCTCGGCGCCGGGGGAGGGGACGCGGGTGACCGTGCGGGTGCCGGCTCGATGAGCGGTGCGATTGGTACCGAGGGCGCCGTGCGCGTGCTGGTGGTCGACGACCACCCGGTGGTGCGCGGCGGCGTGGTCGGCTGGCTCGCCGCGCAGCCGGACATCGACGTGGTCGGCGAGGCCGGCGACGGCCTGGAGGCGCTGGCGCTGGTGGCCGAGCACGCGCCGGACGTCGTCCTGATGGATCTGCGGATGCCGCGGATGGACGGCGTCGCGGCGACCGAGCGCATCTCGGCCGCCCACCCGGGTGTCCGGGTGCTGGTGCTGACCACCTACGACACCGACGCCGACATCGTGCGCGCCGTCGAGGCGGGCGCGACCGGCTACCTGCTCAAGGACACCCCGCTGCCCCAGCTGGCCGATGCCGTGCGGGCGGCGGCGCGCGGGGAGACGGTGCTGGCGCCGCCGGTCGCGGCGCGGCTCGTGTCGCGGATGCGCGCGCCCGCGGTGGAGGCACCGACGGCGCGGGAGCTGGAGGTGCTCGCTGGCGTGGCCCGCGGCCTGACCAACGCGGAGATCGGCCGGGACCTGTTCATCGGCGAGGCCACGGTGAAGACGCACCTGCTGCGGGTGTTCGCGAAGCTCGGCGTCGACGACCGCACCCGGGCGGTGATGGTGGCGGTGGAGCGGGGTCTCCTGCCGGCGCCCGGGCGGTAGACGGCGGCCGTCGGGACGCCGGCCGGCACGCTTCTCCGCGGGTCGCCACGCCGCTCCGCGGGTCGGCACGCCGCTCCGTCGGCCGGGCACCACGACAGCCCCTCCCGGGCCCGGGAGGGGGTCGTCGCGCAGGGGGCCGGTGGGCCGGCCGGTATCGATCAGCCGGCGCGGGAGCGGGCGGGCTGCTCGGTGATGTGTGGGAGGACGAGGATCTCGGTGCCGTCGGGCCGGTAGGTGTGCCATCGGCCCTGGTGATCTCGTTCGATGCGGAAGCCGTGGTGGACCTTGGTGTGGTGGCGTTCGCAGAGCAGGGCTGAGTTGCCCAGGGAGGTCTCGCCGCCGTCGGCCCAGTGCAGGACGTGGTGGACGTCGCACCAGTGGGCGGGGGCGTCGCAGCCGGCGAACACGCAGCCGCCGTCGCGTGCCTCGACGGCCCGCCGCAGGCGGGCGGGCACGACCCGGTGGGTGCGGCCGAGGTCCAGGGGCTGGCCGTCGGGGCCGATCACGATGCGGGTGACGTTGCCGTCACAGGCCAGCCAGCGGGCGCGGGCGGCGGAGATCGTCGCCCCGAAGCCCAGGTGCGCGGCGCCGGGGCCGGTGGCGGGGTCGACCAGGTCGTCGAGGTCGACGCGCACGACCACGTGCGGCTTCACCGTCCGCAGCGTCGGCAGGTTCCCGGCGGCGAGGGCGTTGTCGCACAGCTGCACCAGCGCATCCGCCGACTGCTGGGCGCGGGTGCGCATGTCCCCGGCGGGGCGGGAGGCCTGCACGATCGACTCCACCGCCGCCTGCAGCTTCTCCCCGCCCACGGCGTCGAGCTCGCCGCGGAAGGACAGCGACCCGTCGGCGTGCCTGGCGAACGTCAGTGACCGGCCCTCGGTCGGGTCGGGCTCGGTGCCGTCGGGGTCGAGGCGGGCCAGGTAGTGCTCGACCACCTGCCGCAGCTCCGCGTGCGGCCGCGACGCGGCGACCTCGGCCAGGGCGGCGTCCACCCCGGCCACATCCACGCCCTGCTCCTCGGCGGCGGCGAGGCTGGCCGGCGCCGCGACCGGCGCGATCGCCGCGACCGCCTCCGCGCTCACCGCACCCGATGCCGCCGCGGCCGCCACCGCGGGCAGCTCGGCCAGCGCCCGCCCGCAGCGCACCACCCGCGCGGCCGCACCCGGTGAGAATCGGGCGTGCCCGCGCAGCCAGGACGCCATCGTCTTCTGCCCGTCGTGCTCCGCGGCGCCGGTCACCTCGCACTCCCGCACCACCCGCGCGACCTCCGCGGACAGCCGGTTCGACGCCACCACCAGCCCACCCAGCCGCTCCAGCAGCTCCGGCCCGAACTTCCCACTCAGGTCCTCGGCGGCCAGCTCGTCCAGCGCAGCCGACAACCGGCTGATCGCAGGGGAACCGTTCGAACGCACGTACGAATGATACCGGCCGCAAGGGGCGTCGACAACACGAATCCCGAGGTCAGCGCGCTGTCCACAGACCGGATCGGCGCCCGCCCGGCCGCCGGTCAGTGGGGTAGTGGAGCGGCGTCGCCGCCCGGTGCCTCGACCAGCGCCTGCCCGGTCGCGCTCCGCCAGTACAGGACCTCGCGGCCCGACCGGCGCCGTTCGAGCAGCCCCGCGTCGAGCAGCACCCGTAGGTGGCCGGCGACGCTGCCCAGTGGTAGCTCGGTCTCGGCGACCAGCGCACTGGTGCTCGTCGGGGTGGCCAGCCGGCTGAGGATGCGCGCACGGTTGCGCCCGAGGAGGCGAGCCAGCGGCTCGGGCAGCGGCGCCGGCGCCGAGGCGAAGACGCCGGTGACCGGGTAGACCAGCGCGTAGGTGTCCGGCAGCCGCCAGCTGACCCAGCTGCCGCGGGAGTGGGTCGCGAGGAGCAGCAGGTCCCGGCCGCGGATGTCCCGTGGTGGGTAGGGGTGCGGGTTCAGCTGGAGTCGCCCGTGGGCCAGCCAGCGGACGCCCGGCCCGATGCCGTCCAGTGCGCCCGACCAGCCCTCCCGGCTCAGTCGTGCGGTCCGCGAGACGACGTCGGCGCGCAGCACCCGCAGCCGCCGGTCCCACTCGGCCGCGATCGTCTGGCTCCACACCCACCGCATCAGCTCCGCCGCCGTACCGGCCAGCCCCGACGCGGTCAGCTCGGGCGGCAGCGGCCCGCTGGTGAACTCCAGGTCGGCGCGGATGCGGTCGTCGTCCAGCGACTCGAGGTAGCCCAGTTCCTCGTCGAGCGTCAGGTCCGGTGCCGTGGGCGGCACGGTGAGGAAGTCGGCCGTCCAGGTCCGGCCGAACGCCTGTCGCAGGAGCGCGGCCGCCACGGGATCGTCCGCGAGCCGGTCGCGGAAGGCGTCGGTGTGCGCCTCCCGCCACGTCCGGTGCCAGGGCCGGACGTCCGGCGTCCGCAGGATGACCAGGCCGGAGAGGGTCTCGGCGAGCTGCGAGGTGCCGAATCGGGTGCGCGCGAGCACGTCGGCGTCGACGATGAACTCACCCACGTTTCGACCTTAGGCGAAACTCTGGGCCGCAGGCGCAGTCCGCGCGACGGTTTCCGCGTGCGGACGTACCGGGCGCTCTTCGCCCATGCGGAGTTCCGGGCGCTGTGGGCCAGCACCGCGCTGACCACCATCGCCTCGACGATGTCGAGCCTGGCTCTGGCCACGGTGGTCCACCGGCAGACCGGGTCGGCGCTGCTGGCGGCGGTGGCCATGTTCGGGCCGTCGCTGGCCCAGGTGCTCGGCGCGACGACGCTGATGTCGGCGGCCGACGCCAGCCCGCCCCGCCGCACGCTGGTGCTGGTCGCGACCGTCACCGCGGCGACGCTGGCCGTGCAGACGCTGCCCGGCCTGCCCGTGCCGGTCCGGCTGCTGCTGGTGCTGGGTGCGGCCTACGTCGTCTCCATCGGCGGCGGTGCGCGCTGGGGGCTGCTCGGCGAGCTGCTCCCCGCCGAGGCGTTCGTGCTCGGCCGGTCGACCATCAACGTCGCCGTCGGGGCGTTCCAGATCGTGGGCTTCGCGACCAGCGGCTTCCTGCTCACCGCGTTCAGCGCGACGCAGGTGTTCGCGCTCGCGGCGGCGGTGGCGCTCGTCGCGGTGCCGGTGCTGCGGTTCGGCCTCGCCGAGCGCCCGCCCCGGCGCACCGCCCGGGTGGGGCTCCGGGAGACGTGGCGGGGCAACCGGGCGCTGCTCGAGGGCCGGCACACCCGCACGATCCTGCTCGCGCTCTGCCTGCCGAACGGGCTGATCGTCGGGTGCGAGGCGCTGTTCGTCCCGTACGCCGGCGCGCGGGCGGGGTGGCTGCTGGCGGCCGCCGCCGTCGGGATGCTCGCCGGCGACCTGGTCGTCGGCCGGGTGCTGACCGCCGACGGGCGGCGGCGCTCGAACACCGGGCTCCGGCTGCTGCTCGCCGCGCCGTTCCTGGGTTTCGCGTTCGAGCCCGGCCTGCCGGTCGCCGTCGTCCTCGTCGCGCTGGCGACCGCCGGCTACGGCGCCTCGCTGGCCCAGCAGGAGTGGCTCGTGGCCCTGAGCCCCGCGGAGCTGCGGGGTCAGGTGCTCGGCGTGGAGTCGTCGGCGCGGATGACCTTCCAGGGCCTGTGCGCGGTACTCGCCGGGGGGCTGGCCGACCTGCTCACCGCCGCCCCGGCGATGGCGCTGCTCGCGGCCGGCTCCCTCGTCGCCTCGCTCGTCCTCACCGCGCCGCTGCGGCGGGCCGCGAGCGCTGCGGTGGAGCGCGTCAGGCCAGCCGGCGTTCCGCGGTGAGCTCGCTCGGGGTGTCGCCGGTGTTGACCGTCGCGCTCGGCTCGACCAGCAGCACCTGGGCGCCGTCGGGGGAGTACGGCTGGTGCGGCGTCCCCTTCGGCACGACGTAGAGCTGCCCGGGGCCGAGGGTCACGTCGCCGTCGTCCATCCGGATCGTCAGCGAGCCGGACAGCACCAGGAAGACCTCGTCGGTCTCCGGGTGGCTGTGCCGGGTGAACTCGCCCCGGGCGTGCACCACCCGGACGTCGTAGTCGTTGAGGACGGCGACGGTGCGGGGCGACCACGGGGAGTCGACGGTGGCGAGGACGGCGGCGAGGTCGACCGGTTCCGGCATGGGTGCATCGTCGGGCGTCCGGGGGCGGCGCGCCAGGGCCGTACTCTGAACTCCCGTGAGCCTCACCATCGGGATCGTCGGCCTGCCCAACGTCGGCAAGTCGACGCTGTTCAACGCCTTGACCAAGAACGACGTCCTCGCGGCGAACTACCCGTTCGCCACGATCGAGCCCAACGTCGGCGTGGTGGGGGTGCCCGATCCGCGGCTGGGGAAGCTGGCCGAGATCTTCGGCAGCCAGAAGATCATCCCGGCGACGGTGTCGTTCGTCGACATCGCCGGCATCGTCCGCGGCGCCAGCGAGGGGCAGGGGCTGGGCAACAAGTTCCTCGCCAACATCCGTGAGAGCGACGCGATCTGCCAGGTGATCCGCGTCTTCACCGACCCCGACGTCGTGCACGTCGACGGCAAGGTGAGCCCGGCCGACGACATCGAGACGATCAACACCGAGCTCCTCCTGGCCGACCTGCAGACGCTGGAGAAGGCGATCCCGCGGCTGGAGAAGGAGATGCGCAAGGACAAGGAGCGGGCCGAGCTGCACAAGGCCGCCGTCGAGGCGCAGGGCGTGCTGAACGAGGGGAAGACCCTCTTCGCCGCCGGCATCGACCCCGCGCCGCTGCGCGAGCTCGGGCTCATGACCACCAAGCCGTTCCTCTACGTCTTCAACGTCGACGCCGACGAGCTGGCCGACAGCGAGATGCTCGACGAGCTGCGCGGGCTGGTCGCACCGGCCGAGGCGATCTTCCTCGACGCGCAGACCGAGTCGGAGCTGGTCGAGCTGCCCGCCGAGGAGGCCGCCGAGCTGCTCGCCTCGATCGGGCAGGACGAGCCGGGGCTGGACCAGCTGGCCTCCGTCGGGTTCCGCACGCTCGGGCTGCAGACCTACCTGACCGCAGGCCCCAAGGAGGCGCGTGCCTGGACCATCCCGGTCGGCGCCACCGCCCCCCAGGCCGCCGGGGTCATCCACACCGACTTCCAGCGCGGCTTCATCAAGGCCGAGATCGTCTCCTTCGACCAGCTGGTCGAGGCCGGCTCCATGGCCGAGGCCAAGTCCAAGGGCTGGGTCCGCATGGAGGGCAAGGAGTACGTCATGGCCGACGGCGACGTCGTGGAGTTCCGCTTCAACGTCTGACCCCACCGGGTGGTGGCGGCCGCCATGCCGGCGCCTGCCGCGCCCCGGTCGGGCATGGTGGGACAGTTGCTGCCGGAGCCCACGACCGAGGAGACCTGATGGACTACCTGCGCCAGCTGCAGGCGGAACGGCCGCTGCTCTTCGGGCTCGGGATGCTGGTGGCCTTCCTGGTCGTCTTCCAGGTCCTGCTCTTCGTGATCCAGCTGATCATCGGGCCGTTCGGCCTCCCGTCCTGGGCGCCGATCGCGGTCCTGGTGGGCGGCCTGATCCTCATCGCCCGTCGCCAGCAGCGGTGACGCAGCTCCCAGCCGGTCAGACCCGGCCGCGGAGGATCCGGCGCCAGTAGACCTGCGGCAGCCCGTAGCGGTCGAAGAGCCAGGCCCAGCGGTGCGGCACGAACGGGTCCACGAACGGCACCGACGGCTGCGGCCGGCCGTCGCGGTCGACCTCGTTCAGCATGAGCTTCCGGTGGCTCAGGGTGATCGGCATGACCGTGTAGCCGTCGTACCGCTTCAGCTGCTTGCCCTCCGCGGCGGCCTGCAGGTTCTTGCTCAGCACGTCCACCTGCTTGCGCAGCGCACCGCCCGAGGGCCGGGTGGCGAGGTCGGCCGCGTCGCCGAGCGCCCAGATCGACGCGTGCCGGCGGGACCGCAGCGTCTCCGGGTCGACGTCGACCAGGCCGGGCGCCGGATCGGCGGCGAGCCCCGCGTCGGCGATCCACCGGGGCGCCCGGTAGTGCGGGACGGCGTGCGCGAACACGACGTCCTGGAGCACGCGGCGACCCGTGGGCGAGGCGACCTGGAGGGCGTGGGTGTCCCAGTCGACCCGCTCGATCCGCGTCTCGCGCAGCACCTCCACCCCGTAGTCGGCGAACGCCTCCTCCAGCACGCGGTCGGCCTGCGGGACGCCGGTCGCCGACGCCGCCGGCAGCACCAGCCGGACGTCGAGGGAGGGGAGGACGCCGCTGCGCCGCCAGGAGTCGCACGCCATGAGCAGCGGCTTCAGCGCGGTCGGCGCGCAGGACGCCGGCTCCGGCGGCACCGTGAAGACCACCGAGCCGGCGCGCACCGACGACAGCCGCGGCCACACCTGCGGCGTGCTGCCCGGCACGTAGGTGGAGGCCACCCACCCGTCGGCGTAGGCCTGCAGCAGCCCCGGCGTCGCCTCCCAGTCCTCGACCAGCCCCGGGCAGAGGACCAGCGTCGCGCCCTGCAGCGTCCGCCCGGCGCGGGTGCGCACCGTCATGGCCGCGGGGTCGACGGCCTCGACGCCGTCCCGCACCCAGGTGCAGCCGTCGGGGACGACGTCGGCCATCGGCCGCTCCAGGTCCGCCATCGACGCCTCGCCGGCCCCCACGTAGTTCAGCAGCGGCTTGTACCGGTGCACCGGCTGCGGGGCCACGACGGTGACGTCGCGGACGCCGTCGCGCAGCAGCCGCGCCGCCAGGGACATGCCGGCGTTGCCGCCACCGATGATGAGGATCTCGCTGCGTTCCACGTCGCTCCCGACTGAAGGCTGCGGACCTCCGTCACCGCCGCAGCTCGGCCACCTCGTCGAGCTTGCCCAGTTCGTGCGGGTTCCGAACGGTGTACCTCGCCAACTACGCTCCTGCCTGCTCGCGCGAACCGGCGAGGAGAGCAGTGAGGCCGGCGTCGGCCCAACCTTCACCGATCCGTACCTCGAGGAGTCGCTGAACCGCCACCAGCCCGCCGTCGCCCAGCGTGCTGCCTTGCCGGAGATCGGCGAGCGCTTCGACCACCGGCGCATGCTGGCGCAGGTCCGCCGGGCCGGCTGGGTACTGGTGGCTCACCAGCTCGGTGGCGGCACCCTCGGCGCCCTCGACGACGTACTGCAGCTGCACGCGAGCGGCCTCGGCGAAGGCGGCGATGTCGACGCCGGCCGAGCGCACGTTGTCGAACGCGCGCAGCAGGCCGAGGTGCGCGTCGTACCAGATGCCGAAGAGCGCTAGGTCCCACATGGCGGCTGCGCCCGCCCCGGTTCCTACATGTCGGACGCTTCCGATGACCTCCAGCACCGGACGTGCCCTGTCCAGCACGTCGTCGCGCCCGCCGACCGGCAACTGCACCTCGAAACTTCCGATCTGTTCAGGTCCGTGTTGAAGGCCGACTCCCAGGTAGTCGCCACCGGCACGTTCCGCGAGGTCGGCGGCCGCCTCAGCCTCGTGCGGCGAGACGGTGCCGAGGGCGACGACGACCTTCCCGGCGAGGACGGTTGCGACGGCACCCAGGACGTCCAGCACGGCCTGCCCGTCAGAGAGGGCGAGGATCGCGATGTCCGCGTCCAAAGCGTCGGTGGCGGTCTCCGCTCGGCGTGCGCCGTGATCGAGGGCGGCCCGCGCGCGCTCGGGCGTGCGGTTCCACACGATCACCCGGAAGCCGGCCCGCCGGAGCGCACGGGTCACGGCCGTACCGATGGCCCCCGTGCCCAGCACGGCCACCGAGGTGGGCGAGTCAGTCGTCTCATCCCCCGTCATCAGTCTCCATCCCGGCACCCGTCTGCCTGCGCTCGGCAACGGCTCAGCCACTGAACGACTCCGTGCCCAACCGTCCCCAGATCACGAAGATCAGCAGGAGGACGTACGTCAGGTCGACTCCCATGAGCTTGTGCTCCTGGCGGCGCAGCCGGGTGATCACCGCACCGATCATGATCAGCAGCAGTCCGATCGCCGCGATCGGCACGAGGAAGGTCGCGACGTCGAACAACGCGGGGAGGACGAGCCCGAGTGCGCCCAGCACCTCGAGCGCGCCGATGACTGTGACGCTGCGGGCGCTGAAGTCGTCCACCCACTGCGCGCTCGCGGTGGCGGCCGCGAGCTTCTTCTTCGGCATGACGACCTTCCCGCCGCCACCGAAGAAGTACACGGCGGCGAGCAGTCCGGTGACGATCCACAGGGCGAGGTTCATGGTCTTCCCAGTCGAGTTGCGGGCGACAGCCGTCAGGTGGTCGAGCGGTCGTCCTGGGTGCTTCGTGTCGTCGGACGCGCGGACGCCGCCGACACGGTGGTGGCGACACGCGGTCCTGTGGGCCGGGTTGCCAGCCGGTCGACGGCCTCCCGGGGGTGCGCCCGGTTCGCTCCGGCGAGCGGAGCAGCGGCGTCACCGCCGCAGGTCGGCCACCTCGTCGAGCCGGCCGAGCTTGTGCGGGTTCCGAACGGCGTAGACGCGGCTGATCCGCCCGTCCTCGACGACGAAGGTGAGGGCCGTGTCGAACCGGCCGCCGGGGTCGATCCGGGCGGCGACCGCACCGTTGATCAGTGGGGTGGTGATCGGGACCCCGGGTGCGAGCTCCGCGAACCGGGAGAGCGCGTTCGCCACCCGCTCGCGGCCGGAGACCGGGCGCCGCGCGGCGGGCGCCAGCCCGCCGCTGTCCGCGACCACGACGACGTCGGGCGCCAGCACGTCCAGCAGACCCTGCAGGTCACCGGCCGTCACCGCGGCGAGGAACCGGTCCACGACCCGCTGCTGCTCGCCGCGGCTCACCACCGTCCGGGGACGCCGGGCGGCGACGTGCTCGCGTGCCCGGTGCGCGATCTGTCGCACCGCCGCCGGCGACCTGCCCACCGCCTCGGCGATCTCGTCGTAGGGGACGGCGAACACCTCGTGCAGCACCAGCACCGCGCGCTCGACCGGGCCGAGGGTCTCCAGCACGGTCAGCATGGCGATCGAGATGCTCTCCGCCAGCTCCACGTCGTCGGCGACGTCGGGGCTGGTGAGCAGCGGCTCGGGCAGCCACTCGCCGACGTAGTCCTCCCGGCGGCGGGCCAGCGTGCGCAGCCGGTTGAGCGCCTGGCGGGTGGTGATCCGCACCAGGTACGCCCGCGGGTCGCGCACCGCCGCCCGGTCCGCCTCCGCCCACCGCAGCCAGGTCTCCTGCACGACGTCGTCGGCGTCGGCGGCGGAGCCGAGCAGCTCGTAGGCGACGGTGAACAGCAGGCCGCGGTGGGTGGTGAACGGGTCCTCGGTCATGCCGCGGTGTGCCCCTCCGCCGGTCGGGCCGCCAGCGGGGCCAGTCCGCAGGACGCCGCGAACTCCTCCGATCGGATGCCGAGCGCGACGTTGGTCCGCGCGCTGAGGTTCATCGCGCCGACCCGGGCGGTCAGCTCGACGAGCGCCGGCGCACCGAGGTCGGCGAGCAGGGCGGCCGACAGCTCGTCGGTGACGGCCGGCGGCGTCTGGCTCATCGCCTCCGCGTACTCCATGACGCGCCGCTCGACGGGGGAGAAGACGGTCGACTGCCGCCAGCGCGGCACCTCGCGCGCCCGGGCCTCGTCGAGGCCGCGGTGGTGACTCATGAAGTAGTGCAGGTCCAGGCAGAAGCCGCAGCCGACCACGCCGGCCGCGGCCATCGACGCGAACGTCGCCAGCTCCCGGTCCAGGTGTCGCCACGAGTCGGCCTTCCGGCCGAGGCCCATCAGGCCGGTGAAGACGGCGGGGTGGTGCCACAGCACGCCGATCGACTCGGGTACCCGGCCGAACATCCGGCGGCTGAACGCCGTGACCAGGGCTCCGCGGACGCCGGTGACCTCGGTCGCGGGGATGCGGGTGCTCGCCATGTCTCCTCCAGGGTGTGGGGTGGGTCGACATGGAGACACCGGCCGCGGCGCGGATGTGACACCCGCCGTCCGGGTGACCGCCGGGTCCGGTCCCGGCGGCCACCCTGACGCGGGGGCGGGCCGTCAGGGGGTGAGCAGCCCGCGCATGTTCTCGGTGACCGCGAGCGCCACCCGCCGCGCCACGCGCAGACCCTGGTCGGCCAGCGCGTACGTGGTCTCGATGACCTCCTCGGGCCGCACCAGGACGGCGGGCACGAAGCCGCGCGCGATCGTGGTCACGCCCTGCACGAGGCCGGCGACGGCGTCCTCGCTGCTGTCGGCCGCCGAGGCGAGCTGCCGCCGGGCCTGCTGCTGCTCCTGCTCGCGCAGCTCGGTGAGCAGGTCCCGGCGGACCGCCAGGACGAGCTGCCGCGCCCGCTCGTCGTGCGAGCCGTTGCGAGCCTCCTGGAGCACCTGGGCGGCGAGCAGCTCCCGCGCCCGGTCCTCCGCCTCGTCGCGGGTGCGCGCGAGCTCCGCCATCTCGCCGGGGTCGCCGGCGGCGGTCCCCGTCCCGGTCGGGTCGTCGGCCGGGCGGGTGCGGTCGCGCGCCGGGGTGCCGGATGCGGTCGGGGTCTTGGGCGTCGGCGTGGTCATGGCTTCCTCCTGGGTCGGGGCCCGTGCGGGCTCCTCGAGACTCCGACCCGCGGATGACCCCGGAGCGAGCAGCGTGCGCACGCAGGACGAGCGGGCCGCCAACAGTGGGGGCCCGGCTCAGCCGACGACGCGGGCGCACTCCTCGCAGCGGGTCGCGGACCCGACCGACATCCAGTCGAGGTCGGCGGCGGCGATGACCAGCAGGCCGCACACCGACGAGGCCAGCCCGTCGACCACGGGCCTGGCCACCGCGTGCGCGACGCCCTCGTCGGAGCCGGCGCCGGCCGCGCGGGGATCGCGCCCGGTCCAGCCGACGCAGGTGCCGGTGGTGAAGAGGCTCGCCGTCATGCCGCCAGGGTGCGGGCCGCAGATGTCGGCCGGGTGACGCGGCCTCGAACATTCGGTGCGCGCCACCCGGGCCGGCGCCTCACGCCGGGGACGCCGGCCGGTAGACCAGGTGCAGGACGCCGGTCGGCAGGGCCTCGGAGGAGACCAGCTCCAGCGGCGTCCGGCCCAGCTCGTCGGTCCACCGGCGCTCCCCGGAGACCACGATCGGGTCGACCAGCAGGACCAGCTCGTCGAGCAGCCCGGCCTCCAGCAGCGACCGCACCGTGGTCAGGCTCCCCGACATCCCGATGGTGCCCGAGGTGCGCTCCTTGAGGGCCCGCACCTCGTCCAGGTCGCGCAGCACCGTGGTGCCCGCCCAGTCCGAGGTCTCCAGCGTCGTCGACAGGACGTACTTCGGGATCGGGTTGATGAACCCGGCGAACTCGTCGTTCTCGTTGCCCGGCCAGTACTGCGACCACTGGTCGTGCAGCACCCGGCCCATGAGGTAGGCCTCGCACCGGTCGGTGTGCCGGTCGACAGCCTTGCCCATCGCGTCGTCGAAGTAGGGGAAGTGCCACTGGTCGGGCCGCTCGGCGGAACCGTCGACGGTGGTGAACAGGCTGGCGGCGATCTTTCCCACGGGGAACTCCTTCGGTGTGCGGTCGTCGAGGTGGTGGACCGGGCGGGATGCGGGAAATCATCGCTGGCAGGGTCGGCGCCGTCCGGGCAGGGTGGGGGAGCGGCCCGAGGGCGGCCGCCGCGTCGAGGAGGCCCGCGTGTCCCGTCCCCCGTTCCCGCCGTTCACCCTGGAGACCGCCCGGCAGAAGGTGCAGGCCGCCGAGGACGGGTGGAACAGCCGTGATCCCGAGCGCGTCGCCCACGCCTACACCGAGGACACCGTCTGGCGGAACCGCGGCGAGTTCCTGCGGGGCCGCGACGAGGTGGTCGGCTTCCTGACCCGCAAGTGGCAGCGCGAGCTGGACTACGCGCTGCGCAAGGAGCTGTGGGCGTTCACCGACGACCGGATCGCCGTCCGTTTCCAGTACGAGTGGCAGGACGCCGAGGGCCGCACCTGGCGCTCCTACGGCAACGAGAACTGGGAGTTCGCCCCGGACGGGCTGATGCGCCGGCGGGAGGCGAGCATCAACGACGTGCCGATCGCGATGGAGGAGCGCTGGATCCTCGGCCCGCGGGAGGACGGCGACACCACCCCGCTGCCGCTGCGCTGAGGCCTGCGGCGCGGGGACACCCTGAGCCGGGAACCGGGGACGGATCAGGGGGTCACCTGATGGTCGGGGCGGGGGCCGGCGGCCAGGCTGGTGGCATGACCGAGACGCTTCCTCCGCCCAGCCCCTCCGACCCGCAGCCGGCGCCGGAGCGCCCCCGCCTGCGCCGCAGCAGCACCGACCGGATGGCGGGCGGGGTCTGCGGCGGCCTCGCCGACCACACCGGCATCGATCCCGTGCTGTGGCGGGTCGGCTTCGTCGGGCTGACCGTCGCCGGTGGCGTCGGCTTCTGGCTCTACCTGCTGCTCTGGGTGCTGCTGCCCCCCGCGCCCGACCGCGCCGACGAGACCCCCAGCCCCCTGGAGCAGCTGGCCCGGCGGCTGAACGCCGCCCTCACCGGGAACCGGTGGACCGCACCACGGTGACCGATCGGCTTCCCCGGCCGCGCGACACGGCGTCGCGCCCTGTCCGCGACCGGGAGCCGTCGGCCAGGATGGGGACCTCGCCGTCCCCGACCCGCAACGGAGCACCGACGTGACCGTCCCTTCCGGGCACCAGCCGCCGGCCCCCATGGTGGTTCCCCAGTTCTTCGTCAAGCAGCGGATCACCATGATGGTCAACCGCTACGAGATCCGGGTCGCCAACCCCGACGGCAGCGAGGGCCCCGTCATGGCCGTCGCCCAGCAGAAGCGGATGAAGCTGCGCGAGGAGGTCGTCTTCTTCGCCGACGAGTCGCAGAGCCGGCGGGTGTTCTCCTTCAAGGCCCGCCAGCGCATGGACGTCGGCGCCGAGCACGACGTGTTCGACGAGTTCGGCACGCCGATCGGCTACTTCAGCAAGCAGTTCGGCGCCAGCCTGTTCCGCTCGACCTGGAACCTGTCGGCCCCCGGGATCGAGGCCGTCGGGCAGGAGCGCAACCCGTTCATCGCCGTCCTGCGCCGGGTGTGGAACTTCATCCCGATCCTCAACAACATCCCGGTGCCCTTCCTCTTCCACTTCGACTTCACCGACACCCGCTCCGGCGCGACGGTGCTGAGCAGCGAGAAGCGGATCGCGCTGCGCGACCACTACACGGTCACCGTCCCCGACCCGCGGCTGGACTTCCGCGTCGCGGCGTCGATGGCCGTGGCCCTGGACGCGCTGCAGAGCCGCTGACCGGAGCCTCCCGGGGTGTTCCTCGCGCCATGGCGGTCCTGCCGGACGCCCGAGGCGGGAGGAACACCCCCTGAGCAGGGGACGACGCGGGGAAGCCCACCGGCACCAGCGGTGTTGCGCTGGGCAACCGACGTGAAAGGCCCCGCACATGAGCATCACCCTGTCCGTCCTCGACCTGGCTCCCATCCCGCGCGGGGAGACCGCGAGCAGCGCCATCGCCGCCAGCGTCGCGCTGGCCCGGTGCGCGGAGGAGCACGGCTACGAGCGCGTCTGGTACGCCGAGCACCACAACATGCCCTCGATCGCCTCCTCGGCGACCAGCGTGCTGATCTCGCACGTGGGTGCGCAGACCAGCCGCATCCGGCTCGGCGCGGGGGGGATCATGCTGCCCAACCACTCGCCGCTCACCATCGCCGAGCAGTTCGGCACGCTCGACGCGATGTACCCCGGCCGGATCGACCTGGGCCTCGGCCGCGCCCCGGGCAGCGACCAGAACACCATGTACGCGCTGCGCCGCGACCCCAACTCCGCCGACACGTTCCCGCAGGACGTGCTCGAGCTGCAGGCCTACCTCGCCGGTGAGACGCGGGTGCCCGGTGTCGACGCCGTGCCGGGCAAGGGCTCGCGGGTGCCGCTGTACGTCCTCGGGTCCTCGATGTTCGGGGCCACGCTCGCCGCCGCCCTCGGGCTGCCCTACGCCTTCGCCTCGCACTTCGCGCCGGCCATGCTCGAGTCCGCCGTGGCCGCCTACCGCCGGGAGTTCACGCCCTCCGCGCAGCTCGACCGGCCCTACGTGATCGCCGGCGTCAACGCCATCGCCGCCGACAGCCTGGCCGAGGCGCAGGAGCAGGCGCAGATCTCCCGCCGGGTGCGCGCGGTCGCGCTGTTCGGCCGGGGCCGGGACCTCACCGACGAGCAGGCCGACCAGCTGCTCGCCCAGGGCGCGGCCCACCACGTCGACCAGATGCTCACCTACGCCGCCATCGGCACCCCCGCCGACGTCCGCGACTACCTCACCGGCTTCGCGAGGACGGCCGACGCCGACGAGCTGATCGTCGCCCACCAGGCGCCCACGGCGGAGGCGCGGCTGCGCTCGGTGGCCCTGACCGCGGAGGCCATGGAGTCGGTGACCGCGTGACCGGCCGGTGTTTCGGCACCCCGGCGGCGGCGGGTAGCCCGCGACCGTGACGTACTCGATCGTGGCCCGTGACCCGCAGACCGGGGAGATGGGCGTCGCCACCCAGTCGCAGGCCTTCGCCGTCGGCAACAGCGTGCCCTTCGCCCTCCCGGGGCACGGCGTCATCGCCACGCAGTCGATGGCCGAGCCGATGTACGGCTCGGTCGGGCTGGACCTGCTGCAGGGCGGGTTCACCGCGCAGGAGGTGCTGACCGCGCTCAGCAGCGTCGACCCGCAGCCCGAGCGGCGGCAGGTCGCCGTCCTCGGTGTCGCCGGCGACTTCGCCGCGTACACCGGCACCAGCTGCGTGGACGACGCCGGGCACCTGCTCGGGGACACCTGCGTGGCGCTGGCGAACATGGCCAGCTCGCCCGCGGTCTGGGAGGCGATGGTCGAGCGGTTCGAGGGCTCGGCGGGGCCGCTCGCCCAGCGGCTGCTCGGTGCGCTGGAGGCGGGGGAGGAGGCCGGCGGCGACTTCCGCGGCCGGCGGTCGGCGGCGATCATGGTCGTCCGCGCCACCACCACCGGGCGCCCGTGGCACGACATGGTGGTCGACCTGCGCGTCGACGACTCCCCGGACCCGCTGGGCGTGCTCGCCGACCTCACCGTGACCCGGGCCCGCTACCAGGACGTGGTCCGCGCGTTCCAGATGGCGATCGACGGCGACCCGGTGACCGCCGACCGGGAGCTGGAGCTGCTCCGCCCGATGGACCCGCGCACCGAGCCCGACCAGCTGATGTGGCGCGCGGTGGTCGCCGCGCTGGCCGGCCGGGAGGACGCCGCCCGCGCGATGCTGGTCGAGCTGGCGGCCACGGCCCCCCAGTTCCTGGAGGCCGCCACCCGCTTCGGCAAGGCCGGGCTCATGCCGGCCGACGTCGTGGAGCGGATCATGCCGCCGGTCCCCGCCCGCTGACCGGGTTCAGACGGCGGGCAGCCGCGTGCTCCCCGGGGCCCCCTGGTGCGCGGCCAGCCAGCGGGGGAGCTCCTCGGTGGGCATGGCGGGGGCCAGGTGCCAGCCCTGCACGAGGTGGCAGCCCATCGAGCTGAGCAGGTCCCAGGTGGCCTGGTCCTCCACGCCCTCGGCGACCACCTCGAGACCCAGGTGCCGGGCCAGGTCGACGATGGCCCGCACGATCGCGGCGTTCTCGGCGTCGGTGGACAGCGCGGCGACGAAGCCGCGGTCGATCTTGACCTCCTGCACCGGCAGCTGCTGCAGGTAGGACAGCGACGAGTACCCGGTGCCGAAGTCGTCGATCGACAGCCGGACGCCCAGCCCGCGCAGCTGCTCCAGCAACGCGATCGCGCGACCCGGGTCGGCCATGACCGAGCTCTCGGTCACCTCCAGGGTGAGCCGGTCGGCCGGCACGCCGTGCTGCAGCAGCAGTTCGGCGATCTCGTCGACCAGCGCCGGGTCCTGGAGGCTGCGCGTGGACAGGTTCACCGCGACACCGAGGTCCTGCCCGTCCGCCCGCCACCGCGCGCACGCCGCCAGCGTGGCGTCGAGCACCCGGCTGGTGAGCACGCCGAGCAGCCCGCTGCGCTCGGCCACCGGCACGAAGTCGTCGGGCGGCACCCAGCCGCGCTCGGGGTGGTCCCAGCGGACCAGCGCCTCGACGCCCACGACCCGGCCGGAGCCCAGCTCGGCCTTGGGCTGGACGTGCACCACCACCGAGCCGTCGTGCAGGGCGGCCCGCAGCTCCGACACCAGGGTGAGCCGCCGCGGGCTGGTCGCGTGCAGGTCCGGCTCGTACAGGCGCATGCCCCCGGTCGAGGACTTCGCGTCGTACATCGCCAGGTCGGCGCACTTGAGCAGGGCCGCGGGGTCCGCGGCGTGCGCCGGCGCCAGCGCGATGCCGATCGACGCCCCGATCTCGACGGCGAGGCCGTCCAGGGGCACCGGCTGCTCGAGCACCTGCAGCAGCCGGCGGGCGATGCGGAAGGCGTGCTCCTCGTCGGCGCTCGCCGGCAGCAGGACGGCGAACTCGTCGCCGCCGAGCCGGGCCACCGTGCCCGCCGCACCCACCGCGGCGGTGAGCCGGACGCCGACCTCCACCAGCAGCGCGTCACCCTGGTGGTGCCCCAGGGTGTCGTTGACCTCCTTGAACTCGTCGAGGTCGAGGATCATCACGGTGGTCCCGGGCACCCGGCCCGCCGCCACGTCGTCCAGGGCCGCGGTGACCCCGCGCTGCAGGTGGGTGCGGTTGGGCAGGCCGGTGAGCGCGTCGTGCAGCGCGTCGTGGCGCAGCCGGCCGATCAGCTCGTCGTTGTGCAGCGCCACCCCCGCGTGGTTGGCCACCGTCTCCAGCAGCAGGACGTCGTCCCGGTCGAAGGTGCGCACGTCGCCCAGCCGGTTGCCCACCACGAGCGCCCCGGCGATGCCGGCGGACCCGCTGAGGGGGACGACGACCGCGTCCCGGAGGCCCTGCTCCGCCAGCCAGCCCCGCGCCCGCGGGTCGCGGGTGCCGCGGGGGAGGAGCACCGGCCGGCCCTCGCGGACGACGGCGTCGGTCATCCAGGACGCCGACGCGGGCGCCGGGCCCACCCAGCGCACCAGCTCGCCGGACGCGCCGAGGGAGACCCGCGTGACGACGCCGTCGGCGGTCGGCGCGGAGACGACCGTCGCCGACTCGCAGGACAGCAGGTCCCGGGCCTCGGCGAGCACGTCGGCCAGCAGCTCGCCGGCGTCGGAGGTCCGGCTCACCGACTCGCTGAACCGGTACAGCCGCTCCAGGTTCAGGTGCCGCTGGGCGAGCGCGGCGTAGCTCCGGAACGCCAGCAGGGAGAGGACCCCGCAGATCGCGAGCAGCCACCCCGCGGTCGGGGAGGCGGTCAGGGCCAGGACGGCGAGGAGGCCGAGCGTCGTCCCGATCAGCGGCACGACCAGGGAGCCGGCGTCGGACAGCAGCGCGCGCAGGTCGACGCCGCCGTCGTAGGCGGCGATGACGCCGCTGATGGCGGCCGCCGCCAGCACGTCGGCCGCCAGCGCCGCCGCGTACGCCGCCAGCCAGGTGCCCGGGGACGAGCTGTCGGGCGCCGGTGCCAGCGCGCGGAACACGGCGATGGCCAGGCTGGTCTCGCCGACCAGCAGGGCGATGTTGAACGCGATCTTCAGCGGCGGGGTGCGCCGGTACCCGACCATCGCCACGGTGCCGGCCACCAGGCGGCCGACCACCACGGCCAGGGGTGCGGCGAAGAACAGACCAAGGACCAGCGGCACCTCGCTGAAGGAGATGGTCTGCGCCTCGCGACGGGTCTGGATGTGCAGCACGAAGGCCTCGGTGGCGGCGAAGCCGAGCGCCATCGCCCACCACGGCAGCGGGAGGCCCGGGATCGCCGGCCCCTGGCCGAGCAGGCCGGGAGCCAGGACCGCCGCCAGGCCGAGGAGGCCGGCCATCAGGGTCAGCAGGCACAGGAAGCGGACACGCCGGGACAGCCCGCTCTCGTGCCCCTGCTCGGGCTCGGTCGCCACGGATGGTCCTCCTTCCTGCGCTCGGTGCGGATCCGGACGGTTGTCGGCGGATCGGCGGGGAAACTGAACGCCGCCTCACCCGTCCGGGGGGCGGCCCACCGGATGTCCCCGTGCCGTGCCGCGGATCAGTCCGACGAGGGGGCTGGCCGGCGCCTACCGACCAGGGGTGAGCCCCTCGTCCAGCCAGACCGCGTAGGCGTCGTCGGTCATGGGCCGGGCGGCGGCCAGGGCCTGCTCGAGCACCGGGACGGGGACCTCCGGCGCGGCGGTCACCCCCACCCGCACGTCCGCCTCGTAGCGGGCGAGCTCCTGCCAGCCGGCGGAGGCGCGCAGCCAGACGCCGTCCCGGACGATGCCGCACGAGGTCATCGGCTGGTCGCCGTCGGGCGTCCAGAGCGAGGTGGCGGCGCACGGGTCCGCCGCAGCGGTGTTGACCGGGTCGTCCCGGAAGAGCCACAGCACGGCGTCCGGCCGGAGGTCAGCGCGCTCCAGGCGGGTCCAGATCAATGGGGTGCCGGTGACCTGCGACGCCGAGAGGCGGTACCCGTCTGCCTCGGTGACCCAGGGCGGCTCGGTCGTCCCCACCTCGGTCACGACCCGCTCGGCGTGGACCTCCCGCGCCTCGTGCTGACTGTGCGGGATCGCGACCGCGGCGGTCGCTCCGACGAGGACGACCGCGGTGACGATCCGGACCACGCCGGGCCACTGCAGGCCGGCGACCGCGGCGAACGGCAGTCCGGCGGCCGCGTAACGCAGCATGACGGGGAGCCCGTCGCCGATGTCCTCCTGCAGCGCGACGTAGCCGAGCACCGCGACGGCCCCGGACGACACCAGCCCGAGCGCGATGCCGCGCGACAGGGATCCCGGGCGGCCGCAGCCGCCCGGGCCGGCGGTGCGGTCCAGGGCGACGGCGAGCGCGCACGCGACCGCGGTGACGACCGCGAGCGCCACGAGGACGGCGGTCCAGCCGCCGAACGTCGAGGCGATGACGACGGGGGCGCCGACGAGCGCGGACAGGATGCCCAGCAGCCCGGCGAGCAGCACGTGCAGCAGGGCCCGGGCCGGGCCCGCCGTGGGTGACGGACGTGCGGGGACGCCGGCCGGGGACGTGGGGAGCACGGGCGCAGTGTGGCAGCCCGCGGGGGGTCGGTTGTGCACGAAAGCCCCTCACCGCCGCGCGGAGAGGGGCTTTCGTGCACAACGGCGTCCCGGGGACGCCGGGATGGGTCAGCTCTTCGGCCGCGCCCCGGCCCGGAGCGCGCCGAGCAGGTCGTGGTTGAGCCGGGAGATGGTCTCCATCGAGATGCCCTTCGGGCAGGCGGCCGAACACTCGCCGATGTTGGTGCAGCCGCCGAAGCCCTCGCGGTCCTGCTGGGCGACCATGTTGACCACGCGGTCGTTGCGCTCGGGCTGGCCCTGGGGGAACAGGCCGAGGTGGGTCACCTTCGCCGCGGTGAACAGCATCGAGGAGGCGTTCGGGCACGCCGCCACGCAGGCGCCGCAGCCGATGCAGGTGGCGGCGTCGAAGGCGGCGTCGGAGTCGGCCTTGGGCACCGGGGTGGCGTGGGCGTCCGGCGCCGTCCCGGTCGGGACGCTGATGTAGCCGCCGGCCTGGATGATCCGGTCGAACGCGCGCCGGTCGACGGCGAGGTCCTTGATCACCGGGAAGGCCGTGGCCCGCCACGGCTCGACGTCGATCGTGTCGCCGTCGGCGAACGACCGCATGTGCAGCTGGCAGGTGGTGGTCTGCTGCGGCCCGTGCGCCTGCCCGTTGATCATGACGCCGCACATGCCGCAGATGCCCTCGCGGCAGTCGTGGTCGAAGGCGACCGGGTCGTCGCCCTGCAGGATCAGCTGCTCGTTGAGGACGTCGAGCATCTCCAGGAACGACATGTCGGGGGAGATGTCGGTGATCTTGTAGGTCACCATCTTGCCCTTGGCCGTCGGCCCCTGCTGACGCCAGATGCGCAGGGTCAGGTTCATCCCGCGCTTCTCGGCGCCGGGGTTGCCGACGCTGGACTGCATGCTGGCTGTCACTTGTAGCTCCGCTGGATCGTGATCACTTGTAGCTCCGCTGAGCCAGGTGGACGTACTCGTACTCGAGGTTCTCGCGGTGCAGCACCGGGGGCTGGCCCTCCGGCGTCCACTCCCAGGCGGCGACGTAGGCGAAGTTCTCGTCGTCGCGCAGCGCCTCGCCCTCGGGGGTCTGGCTCTCCGCGCGGAAGTGCCCACCGCAGCTCTCGCGGCGGTGCAGGGCGTCGATGCACATCAGCTCGCCGAGCTCGATGAAGTCGGCCACCCGGCCGGCGTGCTCCAGCGTCTGGTTGAACGAGTGCCAGTCCCCGCCGACCTTCAGGTCGGTCCAGAACTCCTGCCGGATCTCCCGGATGCGGTCGATGGCCTTGCGCAGCCCCTCGTCCGTGCGCTCCATGCCGCAGAGGTCCCACATCAGCTGGCCGAGCTCCCGGTGGAACGACGCCGGGGTGCGGTTGCCGTTGATGCTGAGCAGCCGCTGGGTCTGCTGCTGCACGCCCTCCAGCGCCTCGCGGGCGGCCGGATGGCTGTCGTCCACCTTGTCGAACGGGCCGTCGGCCAGGTACTCGCTGATCGTGGCCGGCAGGACGAAGTAGCCGTCGGCCAGACCCTGCATGAGGGCGCTGGCGCCGAGCCGGTTCGCGCCGTGGTCGGAGAAGTTGGCCTCGCCGATCACGAACATGCCCGGGATCGTCGACTGGAGGTCGTAGTCGACCCACAGCCCGCCCATCGTGTAGTGCACGGCCGGGTAGATCCGCATCGGCGTCTCGTACGGGTCCTCGCCGGTGATCTGGGCGTACATGTCGAAGAGGTTGCCGTACTTGGCCTCGATCGCCGGGCGGCCCAGCCGCTCCATGGCGTCGCTGAAGTCCAGGTAGACGCCGAGCCCGCCGGGGCCGACGCCGCGGCCCTCGTCGCAGACGTTCTTGGCCTGGCGCGAGGCGATGTCGCGGGGCACCAGGTTGCCGAACGCCGGGTAGATGCGCTCGAGGTAGTAGTCGCGCTCGTCCTCGGGGATCTGCCGCGGGTCGCGGTCGTCGCCGCGCTCCTTGGGCACCCACACGCGGCCGTCGTTGCGCAGCGACTCCGACATCAGGGTCAGCTTCGACTGGTAGTCGCCCTTGACCGGGATGCAGGTGGGGTGGATCTGGGTGTAGCAGGGGTTGGCGAAGTACGCGCCCCGCTTGTGCGCCCGCCAGATCGCCGTGGTGTTGGAGCCCTTGGCGTTGGTGGACAGGTAGAAGACGTTGCCGTAGCCGCCGCTGGCGACGACGACGGCGTCGGCGTAGTGGGTGCTGATCTCACCGGTGACGAGGTCGCGGGCGACGATGCCGCGGGCGCGGCCGTCGACCACGATCAGGTCGAGCATCTCGGTGCGCGAGTTCTCCTCGACGTTGCCGGCGGCGATCTGCCGCTCCAGGGCCTGGTAGGCGCCGTAGAGCAGCTGCTGGCCGGTCTGGCCGCGCGCGTAGAAGGTGCGCGACACCTGCGCGCCACCGAAGGAGCGGTTGTCCAGCAGCCCGCCGTACTCGCGGGCGAACGGCACGCCCTGCGCCACGGCCTGGTCGATGATGTTGACGCTGACCTCGGCGAGGCGGTGCACGTTGTTCTCGCGCGAGCGGAAGTCACCGCCCTTGACCGTGTCGTAGAACAGCCGGTGCACGCTGTCGCCGTCGTTGCGGTAGTTCTTGGCGGCGTTGATGCCACCCTGCGCCGCGACGCTGTGCGCCCGGCGCGGGCTGTCCTGGTACCAGAACGACTTGACCTTGTACCCGGCCTCGCCGAGCGTGGCGGCGGCGGAGCCGCCGGCCAGGCCGGTGCCGACGACGATGACCGTCAGCTTGCGCCGGTTGGCCGGGTTGACCAGGCGGCCGCGGAAGCGGCGCTCGCTCCACCGCTCGCCGATCGGCACGTCCATGGGGGCCTTGGTGTCGGCGATCGGCTCGCCGACGTTGAACAGCTCGAGAGGCATCGGGGGAGCTCCTTAGTCGATGAGCCCGAAGAGGATGGCGAACGGCGTGAGCAGGAAGCCGATGGTGAGGACCGTGGCGAGCACGACGGCGAAGGCGCTGACGGTCTTCTCGCGCCGGCGGTTGCTCTGGCCGAGCGTCTGGGTGGCGCTCCAGATGCCGTGCCGCAGGTGCATGCCGAGCAGGATCACCGCGATGGCGTAGAAGATCGTGACGACCGGGTTCTGGAAGCTGGCGAGCATGCGGTCGAACGGCTCGCTGTCGAAGCCTTCCGCGTTCACCGTGCCCAGGGTGAGGTCGAGGATGTGGAAGACGATGAAGGCCAGGATGATCACGCCACCCCAGCGCATGGTGCGCGAGGCGTAGCTCTGGGCCACGGCCTTCTTGGTGACGTAGCCCTGCGGCCGGGCCCGCTTGGCCTGCCGCCACAGCGAGACGGCGGCCCAGATGTGGGCGACCACGGCGACCAGCAGGACGATGCGGATGATCCACAGCGCCGTGGCGCCCGGCAGGGCCGGGTTGCCCACCGTCCGGATCCAGCCCGAGTACGAGTTGAACGACTCGGCGCCCGAGAAGGCCTTCAGGTTCCCGATCATGTGCGCGATCAGGTACAGCACCAGGATGATGCCGCTGACGGCCATCACGGCCTTCTTGAAGACCGAGTTGGTCTTCGCGACCTTCGGGGTCCTGCGCTGCGCGTGCGTCACCGTCACCACAATTCGCCACGGTAGGACTACTCCGGCGTTGCCACCAAGCCAACACGGGGTGACACGGCTCATGTAAGGGTCGCCTCACCGCAGGTCAGCGGGCCGCCGGGCGCATCCGTGCAGGTGAGGGCCTCCGGCGCCCCGGCGGTGGTGCCGTCGGCGGGAAGTGCGGCACGATTCACCCGTGCCCACCCCCACACGAGGCTTCCTCGGCCGCCGGCAGCGCGATCCGCGGCTCCCGCCCGGCCAGTACGACGTCGGCGGTGACTGGCCGGTGCTCACCGCCGAGCCGACGCCGCGCATCTCGCCGGAGACCTGGAGCATCACCGTCGACGGGAAGGTGGAGTCCCCGACCACCTGGTCCTGGGAGGAGGCGCACCGGCTGCCGCCCGCGGAGTACCGCGGCGACATCCACTGCGTCACCACCTGGTCGAAGTTCGACACCCGGTTCTCCGGGATCAGCGTGGACACCCTGCTGGAGGCCGCCCGGCCGACCGCCGAGGCGCACTTCGTCATGGCGACGTCGAAGACCGGCTACACGACCAACCTGCCGCTGGCCGACGTCACCGGGGGGAAGGCGTGGCTGGTCTGGGACTTCGACGGCCGGCCGCTGACCCCGGAGCACGGTGGCCCCGTCCGGCTCCTGGTGCCGCACCTGTACTTCTGGAAGAGCGCGAAGTGGATCAGCAAGCTCACGCTGCTGACCCGCGACCAGCCGGGCTTCTGGGAGCAGAACGGCTACCACGACCGCGGCGACCCCTGGCGCCAGCAGCGCTACCAGGGTGACTGACCCGCTGGGCCCGGGGGTCGTCGGCGCGCCCACCGGTGGCTGGCGGACGGCGACCGTCGCGGGCGTGCGCCGACCGGTGCCGCGCTCGGTGCAGCTCCGGCTCGATGTCGAGCACCGGGTGGACCACCTGCCCGGGCAGCACTACGTCGTGCGGCTGACCGCTCCGGACGGGTACACCGCGCAGCGCTCCTACTCCATCGCGTCGGCGCCGGACGACCCGCTGCTGGAGCTGTTCGTGGAACGGCTGGACGACGGCGAGGTGTCCACGCACCTGGCCGACGTCGTCGAGCCCGGGGACGTCCTGGAGATCCGCGGGCCGATCGGCGGCTGGTTCGTCTGGGACGGCGAGCGCCCGGCGCTGCTGCTGGCCGGCGGCAGCGGCGTCGTGCCGTTCGTCTCCATGCTGCGGACCGCGCGGGCGCTGGGCCGCACCGACCAGCTGCGGATCGCCGTCTCGGTGCGCACGCTGGAGCAGCTGCCCTACGCCGACGAGCTGCTGGCGGCGGGGGCGCTGGTCGCCACCACCCGGGAGCCGCGCGGCATCCGCCCCGCCGGCCGGCTGACCGCGGCCGACCTCGTGCCGCTGTGGGAGCCGGGCCAGACCGCCTTCGTCTGCGGCTCCGCCGCCTTCGCCGGCGCGACCACCCGGCTGCTGGAGTCCCTGGGCGTCCCGGCGGCGGACATCCGGGTGGAGCAGTTCGGCCCGACTGGCTGAGGGGCCCGGACGGGCCCCTCAGCCGCTCCGGAGGCGGCCGGGCTCAGCCGCCCGCGGTCGGGTTCCCCGGGGTGAACAGCCAGCGCTGGAACAGCTCGTCCAGCTGCTGCCCGGAGATCTTCTCGGCGAGCGCGACGAACTCGTCGGTGGTCACCGTGCCGCCGGCCTGCGACGCCACCCACTCCCGGATGATCGCGAAGAAGGCCTCGTCGCCCACCTCGTTCCGCAGCGCCTGGAGGGTCATCGCGCCGCGGTAGTAGACCGCGATGTCGAAGAGGTTCTCCGTCGCCGCCCCCGGGTCGCCGATGGTCAGCTCCCAGAACTGCGGCGGCGCGCCCGCGGCGATCGCGTCGAACTCCTGCTGCGGGGTGGACAGCCCCTCCTGCTCCAGCCACAGCCACTCGGCGTAGGTGGCGAACCCCTCGTTGAGCCAGATGTGCCGCCACTCGTCGATCCGGAGCAGGTCGCCGGTCCACTGGTGGGCCAGCTCGTGCACCACCACGAGGTCGCCGCTCACCGGGTCGCTGAAGAACGCCGAGGCGTAGATCGGCCGGGTCTGCGTCTCCAGCGCGAACTGGAACTCCGGGTGGTCGTCGACGATGCCGCCGGAGGCGCGGAACGGGTACGGGCCGAAGATGCCCGACAGGAACTCGGTGATCTCCGGCTGCCGGGCCAGCGACCCCTCGGCCAGCTCGCCGACGCTGGGTCCCTCGGTCTCCGGGTCGGGATCCATGGCGAACAGGTCGGGGTCCAGCGCGTCCCAGTACCGGATGCCGTCGGCGACGTACTCGCGGAGGTCGAACTCGCCGATCGCCAGCGTGACCAGGTACGTGGCCATCGGCTCCCGGGCGTCCCACGCCCACGTCGTCCACCCGCGCGCAGTGCGGCTGTCCCGGAGGACGCCGTTGGAGACGGCCTCCAGGCCTTCCGGGACGGTGGCCCGCACCCTGACCGAGGCGGCGTCCCGGGGGTGGTCGTTGGCCGGGAACCAGGTGGCCGCCACGTCGGGCTGGCCGGCGACGATCGCGCCGTCGTCGGTGTGCATGAACCCGGAGGTGCCCAGGGCGTCGGTGATGGTCTGCGGAACCCCGTCGTAGGTGACGGTGGTGCCGAAGATCTGCCCGGCGTGCACGGCCTTGCGCGGGGTGATCGTCAGCTCGCCGCCCTCGCGGGTCCAGGTGGCCGCCGCGGAGCCGACCCGCACCGACCGCACCTCCATGCCCTCCAGGTCGAGGTTGAAGGCCGACAGGTCCTGCAGGGCCCGCGCCCGGATCGTCGCGACGCCGCTGAGGACGTCGGTCGCGGGGTCGTAGCGGACGTCCAGGTCGTAGTGGAGGACGTCGTACCCGCCGTTCCCGTCGAGGGGGAAGTAGGGGTCACCGATGCCCGGGGCCCCGGGTGTGCCGTGGTCGGGCCGGTCGTCGCCGGCTGCGGCGGCGCCCGGGCCGAGCCCCAGCACCAGCACCGTCGACATGGTCAGAAACGAGATCTTCCGGGACATGGCTGCTCCCCTGAGCCGTCGCGGGCCTCCGGTTGCGGAGACGGCGACGGTAACCGGCCGGTGCCGGAACCGGCCGCCGCGCGGACCGGTGAACCTCCCCCGGCCGCGTGGGACCACGTGGCGGAGACGCCCGGTCGCTCGGTGCGACGGCGGGACGTCAGATCCAGCCGTGCCGCCGGGCCTCGGCGACGGCGGCGTGCCGGTTGGGCGCACCGAGCTTCACCGCCGCGGCGGAGAGGTGGTTGCGGACGGTGCCGGGGCAGAGGTGCGCCCGCGCGGCGATCTCCTCCACCGGAGCCCCGCCGGCGGCCAGCTCGAGGATGTCGGCCTCGCGCGGGGTCAGCGGGCTGTCGCCGGCGCTGATCGCCTCCGCGGCGAGCTCGGGGTCGACGTAGCGGCCACCCCGGTGCACGGTCCGGACGACGGTGGTCAGCACGGCGGAGCTCACCGTCTTCGGCAGGAAACCGCGGACGCCGGCCTCCAGGGCCCGCTTGAGGTGGCCGGGGCGGCCGTGCCCGGTGACGATGACCAGCCCGCACCCGGGGACGACGGAGGCCAGCTCGGCGGCCAGCGAGATGCCGTCGCGGTCGGGCAGCTGGAGGTCCAGCACCGCCACGTCGGGGGCGTGCGCCCGCGCCATGGCCAGCGCCTCGCCGGCCGAGGCGGCCTCGGCGACGACGGTCAGGTCCTCCTCCAGCGAGAGCAGCGCCGCCAGCGCCGAGCGGATGAGGTTCTCGTCGTCGGCGAGCAGGACGCGGATCGCCGGGCCGGTCACGTCGCGGCCCGCGGCAGGGTCGCGTCGAGCAGGAAGCGGCCGTCCTCGGACCGGGTGCGCAACCGCCCGTCGAGGCCGGCCAGCCGCTCGGCCAGCCCGGTGAGGCCGTTGCCCCGGCCGGGGGCGGCCTCGCCGGCGTCGTCGTTGACCACGGACAACCGCACCTCCTCGGGCGTCACGGACAGGGTGATCGTGCACTCCGCGGCGCGGCTGTGCCGCAGGACGTTGGTCACCGCCTCCCGCACCACCCAGCCCAGCGCCGTGTGCACCTGGGCCGGCAGCGCCGCACCGGCGTCCTCGCCGGTCACCGTGCACGCCACGCCCGCCGCGCGCAGCACCGACCGCGCGCCGGTGAGTTCCGCGGCCAGGTCCGCCGTGCGGTAGCCGCGCACCACCTCCCGCACCTCCCGCAGCGAGCCCTCCGCGATGCGGGCGATGTCGGCGAGCTCGTCCCCGGCACCGGGTTGGCCGCGGCGCACCAGCTCACCGGCCAGCTGGCTCTTCACGGCGATGGTCGACAGGTCACGGCCCATCACGTCGTGCAGGTCGCGGGCGAAGCGCAGCCGTTCCTCCGCGAGCGCCAGCTGCAGCTGCACCCCCCGGCTGCGCGCGGTCTCCTGCACCACGTCCAGCACCCACACCGAGAACCGGAAGGCGAGCACGACCCCGATCACCGCGGCGGTGAGCGCGACGCCCTGCGCCACCGCCGCCGGGGCCGCCGTCCCGGCCAGGTAGGACGCGAAGCCGCTCAGCACCCCGATGGTGAGCGTGTGCGGGACGAGCTGCCGGGTCGTCCAGACCGTCGAGCAGGCGGTCAGCACCATGCCGAGCGGCAGCGCTACCGACCAGGGGACGGCGGGCGACGGTTCTCCGGATCCGAAGGCCCAGACACCTCCCGCGGCCATCACCCCGGCGGCGGCGAACGCGGCGATCACCGTCGTGGTCGGCAGCGGCTCGCCCCGCCGGTGCGCAGCCAGCCCGCGGCGGGTCACCACCACCCCGCCGACGGTGGTGCCGACGGCGCCGGCGAAGAAGACCCCGACGGCCAGGTCGGAGACCTGCTGGGCGGCGGCGCCGAGCACCGCGACGGCGAACAGCGGGATGGCGCCGAGGAACGAGTAGAACGACCAGCGCGTGTAGAGCTCGATGCGCTCGGGGTCGGTTCGGCTGCCCCACCAGCCGGTCACGGTCGGCACGGTGCCCATGCTGCCCGACCCGGGAGCGGGGCCGCGCTCACCGGCGCGGCGCCCAGCGGAACCCGCGCCGGGCCAGCAGCGCGGCCACGACCAGCCAGCCGGCCAGGACGGCCAGCGGCTGCAGGGCGGAGCTCCACGCGCCGGCGAGGTCGACCAGCTCGCCGTCCCACGTCCGGCCGGCCAGGCCGAGCTGGCTGAGCTCCACCACCGGGGTGAGCGGCAGGAACCGTGCGACGGCGGCTACCGCGTCGGGCATGGCCGTCAGCGGGAAGAACATGCCGCACAGCCCGGAGGAGACCACGAGCAGGGGCAGCGCGGTGATCTGCGCGCTCTCGGCGCTGCGGGTGAACGCGGTACTCGCCGCGGCGAGCAGCACCATGAGCGCCGCTCCGAAGACCACGGCGACGAGCGGCAGCACGACGTCGACCGGGGCCGACCACTCGCCGAGCACGGCGATGCCCGCCGTGACCAGGGCGATCTGGGCGGCGGTCACCAGCAGCGTGGGCGCCGCGGTTCCCAGGACGACCTCGGTGCCGGTGAGCTCGCCGGTGCGCATCCGCTGGAGGACCAGCTCCTCGCGGCGGGCGACGAAGGTGGTGAGCAGGTTGTAGTAGGTCAGGAACGTGAGCATCACGGCGATGCTGGTGACCACGAGCTGGGGCCCCACGGCGACGGCGCCGTCGCCCAGGCCGAGGGCCGGGACCGTGGCCACCAGCAGCAGCGGGAGCACGCCGGAGTTCACGACCGCCGTGCGGTTGCGGAGGAACAGCCGGGTCTCCGCGCCGGCGAGCGCCATCGTCCGGCGGAGGCGGCCGGGGCCCCTCGGGGCGGCGACCGGCGGGCTGGTCGGGGAGGGGGCGGACGTGGGCATCGGGTGCTCCTGTGCTCGGGAGGTCATCGGGACGGCGACGGGGACGGTGCGGTGGGGCTGGCGCCGTCGGCGACGGCGAGGAACGCCTGCTCCAGGGAGGCCGACCGCGCCTGCAGGCCGCCGAGCGCGACGCCGTTCTCGGCGGCCCAGGGCAGCAGCGCGGTCAGCGCCGCCTGCAGGTCGCGGGTGTGCAGCTCGACGCGGGGCGCGGCACCGACCACCTCGACGCCGGGCACCGGGGGGAGCGGCGGGGCACCGTCGGGGAGGACGAACCGCACGGTGGCCGGCTGGGTGGCGGCGATCTCGGCCGGCCTGCCCTCCAGGCCGATGCACCCCGCGCGGAGGATGGCGATCCGGTCGGCGAGCTCCTCGGCCTCCTCGAGGTGGTGGGTGGTGAGGACGACGGCGGTGCCGCCGCGCACCATCTCGCGCACCAGCGACCACACCGTCCGCCGGCTCTCCGGGTCCAGCCCGGTGGTCGGCTCGTCCAGCACGAGCACCCGCGGGCGGCCGAGGAGGGCGAGGGCGAGGTCCAGCCGGCGGCGCTCGCCGCCGGAGAGGCTGCGCACCCGGACGTCGGTGCGCCCGGTCATGCCGACCTGCGCGAGCGCCTCGTCGACCGGCCGGGGGTCGGTGAGCGTGCGGGCCCAGGTGCGCACCGTCTCGCCGACGGTGAGGTCGCCGGGCAGGCCGCTGCTCTGCAGCAGCACGCCCAGGTACGGGCGGACGGCGGCGCGGTCGCGGCCCGGGTCGGCACCGAGGATCCGCACCGTGCCGCCGTCCGGGCGGGCCAGCCCTTCCAGCACCTCCAGCGCCGAGGTCTTGCCGGCGCCGTTGACGCCGAGCAGCGCGAACACCTCGCCGGGGTGCACCTCGAAGGAGATGCCGCGCACGGCCTCGAAGTCGCCGTAGCGCCGGCGCAGGTCGACGACCTCGACGGCGGGCCCGTCGCCGGCGCGAGGACCGCTCCGGCGGCGCGGGGAGTCCTGGACGGTGGTCATGAGCGGCCTCCTCGGGCGCTCCGCCGGCCGCCTTCGGGCCGGTGCTGCGGAACGCACCCCTGACGCTGCCGCCCGCGGGGCCGCGGCACAGGTGCCGTCGTTCACGCCCTGCGGCGCCGTCCGCACGGCGGACCCATGACGCGCGTCATGGTCTGGTCCGCCACCGGACCGTCGTGCCACGGTGACGCCCGAGCGACGGACGCAGCGTGCCGGCGCCGTGGAGAGGGGGCGACGTGACGGGTGCGGCCGCGACGGCGCTGGCCGGGCTGATGATCGGGTCGGGCGCCGCCCGGACCGTCGTCCCCGGCTACTTCCGGGGTCTCGTCCCGCCGTGGGTGCCGGCGCCCGGGGTGGCGGTCGCGCTCAGCGGTGCCGCCGACGTGCTCGCCGGGGTGCTGCTCCTCCGCCCGGCCACCCGCCGGGAGGGCGCGTGGCTGGCCGCAGGACTCGTCACGGCGTACCTGCCCGCCCACCTGGACCCACTGCGCCACGCGTCGACGGCCACCTCGCTGTTCGACCGCCGGCCGGGGATCGCCGCGCGGCTGGTCGTGAACGTGGGCTACATCGGCTGGGCGGTGGCCGTCGCCCGTGGCGCGGAGGACCTCAGCCGAGGACGCGGCGCGCCTCGGCGAGCACGGCGGGGCTGAGCACCGGCGCCCACGCCTCGGTGAGCCGGCGGAAGTAGCCGCCGTGCTGCTCGACGAAGCCCGGGGCGTGCCCGGCGACGTCCAGCTCGTTTCCCAGGCTGAGATCGGCGAAGTCGCGCAGCTGCGGCCCCTCGAGCCGCTCGGCCTGCCCGTTGCGCCGGTCGTGCACGAGCCCGGTGGCCGCGAGGTCGGGCCAGGTGCGGTCGCGGTCGCAGCCGCCGTAGCGGTGCACCAGCTCCTCGGCGGCCGGACCGATGATCTCCACCAGGAGCGGGCGCTCGTCGTCGGCCAGCAGCCGGACGTCGAAGCCGTCGGTGCCGTAGACCGCGTGCGCCCGGCCGGCGAGCTGCAGGTCGGGGCCGGCCCCCAGCCGGGCCAGCAGGAGCTGCACCCGCTCCAGGTGCGCGGCCAGCGTGCCGCCGGGGTGCTCGATGCGCTCGGCGCCGCGGTCCCGCAGCAGGGCGGCGAGCCGGTCGGAGGTGTCCACGGCCGGACCGTAGCCGCCGGTGGGACGGGGCAGCCGCCGGTGGGACGGGGCAGCCGCCGGCGGAGGCCACCGCCGCCGGGCCGGTGTGCGCGACCGGCGGGCGGGTAGGGCCGGGCGGATGCACCGGAGCCACGCCGTGGTCCCGGTGCCGCGCGAGGAGGAAGCGTGGAGGACCAGGACCAGAAGCGTGCGGAGCTGGGGGAGACCGACGCCCCCGCCGAGGACGAGGTCGCCGAGGCGTTCGAGAAGATCGTCAGCGAGGGCGCGCAGCGCCTGCACCGCCGGTGGCGGGAGGTGCTGGCGACCGGCCTGGCCGGTGGGCTCGAGGTGGCCGTCGGGGTGCTGGCCCTGCTGGCGGTCCTCGCCGCGACCGGCAGCGAGCTGCTCGCCGGGCTGGCGTTCAGCATCGGTTTCATCGCGCTGATGCTGGGCCGCAGCGAGCTGTTCACGGAGGGCTTCCTCGTACCGGTGACGGCGGTGTTCGCCGGCCGTGCCAGCGCGGCTCAGCTGGGCAAGCTCTGGGCGGGGACCCTGGTCGCCAACCTCCTCGGTGGCTGGCTGGTCATGTGGGTGGTCGTGCACGGGTTCCCCGAGCTGACCGGCTACGCCATCGAGTCGGCGACCCACTTCGTCGAGGCGCCGCTGAACCTGCAGTCGGCCTGCCTGGCCTTCCTGGGCGGCAGCGTGATCACGCTGATGACCCGCATGCAGCACGGCGCGCACTCGGAGGGCGGCAAGATCGTCGCCTCGGTCATCGGGGGATTCCTGCTCGCCGGGCTGATGCTCTTCCACTCGATCCTCGACTCGCTGCTCATCTTCGGCGCCCTGCACGCCGGCGCCCCGTTCGGCTACGTCGACTGGCTGGCGTGGTTCTGGTACACGCTCCTGCTCAACATGGCCGGGGGGCTCTTCGTCATCACGCTGATCCGCCTGGTGCGGAGCAAGGAGCTGATCGAGCGGGAGCGCGCGGCCGTCCAGCGGGAGAACTAGGGGCGCGCCTGCACCGCCCCGACCGGTGCACTGGCCATCCTGGCCCGGTGATCGAGCTCGACGGGCTGACCAAGCGGTACCGGTCGCGCGTCGCCGTCGACGACCTGACGGTCACCGTCGAGCCCGGCCGGGTCACCGGCTTCCTCGGCCCGAACGGCTCGGGCAAGACCACGACGATGCGCTGCGTGCTCGGCCTGGCCCGGCCCACCGCCGGGACGGCGACGGTGCTGGGCCGGCCCTACCGCGAGCTCGCCCACCCGATGCGGGACGTCGGTGCGCTGGTCGACCCGCGCGCCCGCCACCCGGGGCGCACCGCGCACACCCATCTGCTGGCGCTGGCCCGGAGCAACGCCCTGCCCCGCTCCCGGGTCGACGCCGTCATCGAGCTGGTCGGGCTCGGCCCGGTCGCGTACGAGCGGGTGCGCGGGTTCTCCCTCGGGATGGCCCAGCGGCTGGGCATCGCGGCCGCGCTGCTCGGTGACCCCGAGGTGCTGCTGCTGGACGAGCCGGTCAACGGGCTGGACCCCGAGGGCATCCGCTGGGTCCGCGGGCTGCTGCGCGACCTGGCCGCCGAGGGGCGCACGGTCCTGGTCTCCAGCCACCTGATGAGCGAGATGCAGGACACCGCCGACCACCTCGTCGTGCTCGGGCGCGGCCGGCTGCTCGCCGACGTCCCGGTGCACGAGCTGCTGGGGGCGCACGCGGCGGTGCGGGTGCGCAGCCCGGAGGCCCCGCTGCTGGCGGCCGGGATCCGGCGGGCCGGCGGGCGGGTCGAGCTGGAGATCGACGGGGCGCTGCGCGTGGAGGGGCTGGCCGCCGCCCGGGTGGGCGACCTGGCGCACGAGCTGGGGGTGCGGGTGCACGAGCTGGCCGGCATCAGCACGTCCCTCGAGGAGGCCTACCTGGCGCTCACCGGGGACGACGTCGAGTACCGGGCGGCCGGGTCGTGAGCCGGGGCGTGCCGTTCGCCGCGGTCGTGCGCAGCGAGGCCACCAAGTTCGTGGCGACGCGCTCCGCCTGGTGGTGCACGGCGCTGTTCGTGCTGCTGGTCGGGGGCGCCGGGTGGCTCGCGGCGGCGACCACGCAGGCCGCGCCCAGCGCCGGTGTCGCGGTGAGCTCCGCGCTCACCGGGTTCGGCGCGGGCCAGGTGCCGCTGGTCGTGGCCGGGGTGCTGACGATGAGCGCCGAGTTCGGCACCGGGCTGGCCCTGGCGTCGCTGACGGCGGTGCCGCGGCGGGTCCGGCTGCTGCTGGCCAAGACCGTCGTCGTCGTCGCCTGGGCGGGACTGCTGGCTGCGCTCCTCGCGGCGTCGTGCCTGCTCGCCGCGCGGACCCTCACCGCCGTGCCCGGGGGCATCCCGCTCACCGATCCCGACGTGCTGCGCCAGCTGGGTCTGCAGACCGCCGGCGCGGTGCTGACCGCGGTGCTCGCGGTCGGGCTCGGGGCGCTGCTGCGCTCGGCGGCCGGCGCGCTCGGCGTCGCGCTGGGGCTCGTGCTCGTGCTCCCGCCGGTGCTGGCGATCGCGGGCACCGAGCTCACCGTCCGGCTCTCGCGGCTGCTGCCGGCGTTCCGGGTGGGCGAGGACTCCTTCCTCGCGGTGGCCACCTCCTGGCAGACCGGGCTGCTGGTGGCCGGCGCGTGGGCCGGTGCGGCCTGGCTGCTCGGCGCCGTCCTCCTGGAGCGGCGGGACGTCTAGCTGCGGGCGGCCCGGCGGATCGTCGCGACGTACCGCGCGGTGCCCAGCCGCTGCAGCGCCAGGCTCAGCGGACCGGCGAGCCGCGCCGCCGGGGAGGCCAGCCGGAAGAACACCCGGATCCCGTAGACGACGTCGCCGTCGTCGGTCAGCCGGACGGTGAACCGCTCCTCGCCGCTCTCCGGGTGGCCGGCCAGCGTGCCGTAGGCGAAACCGCGCTCGGCGCCCTCGGTGCGAGCCCAGACCACCCGGCACGGCAGGTCGTAGCCCAGCCGGGGCAGCCCGGCGGTCAGGACGACGACGGTGCCCGGGCTGCTCGCCGGGCCGTCGGCGTGCACCCGGAGGCCGGCCCCCCGCTGGGCCCGCCAGCCGAACACCGCCGCCGTGGCGCGCGCGAACGCCGCTGGGCCGGTGCCGACGACGGCCCGGTGCTCGGCCGCGTGGTAGCCCGCGGGCAGGACGGCGTCGCCGGTCGCGCCCACCTCCGGATAGCTGAACGGCACGGCGGAGAGGGAGGCGGGATCGGTCGCGCGCAGGAGGCCCACGTCCGCAGTCTGCGGCCCGGTCGCCGGTCCCGCCGGGGCGGTCAGCCCACCCGCCGTGCGGTGAGCCGGGCCTCCAGCTCGGCCACGCACGCGGGCAGCTCCTCGCCCGGGAGCGGCCGGGCCAGCCAGTAGCCCTGGGCGGCGTCGCAGCCGAGCCGGCCGAGCTCGTCCCACGTGGCGCGGGTCTCCACGCCCTCGGCCACCACCCGCAGGCCCAGGCTGTGCGCCAGGTCGACGGTGGACCGCACGATCGTCCGGTCGCTGGTGTCGAGCTCCATCGTCTGGACGAAGGACCGGTCGATCTTCAGCGTGCTCACCGGCAGCCGGGTCAGATAGGCGAGCGACGCGTGGCCGGTGCCGTAGTCGTCCACGGCCAGCTCCAGGCCCAGGTCGCGCAGCCGGTGCAGCACCTCCAGGGCCCGCTCCGGGTCCTTCATGGCCGCGCTCTCGGTGATCTCCAGCTCCAGGCAGGCCGGTGGCAGCCCGTGCCGCGCCAGCAGCGCGGCCACCTGGTCGGCCAGGCCCGCGTCGAGCAGGCTGCGCGCCGAGAGGTTCACCCCGACGGTCAGCGCCAGCCCCTGGTCCCGCCACCGCCGGCACGCGGCGAGCGCCTGGTCCAGCACCGCCTCGGTCAGGGGGTGGATCAGCCCGGTCTGCTCGGCCAGCGGGACGAACTCCGACGGCGGCACCAGCCCGCGCTCCGGGTGCCGCCAGCGCACCAGCGCCTCGACCCCGAGCACCCGCCCGTCGGCGACGGCGACCCGCGGCTGGTAGTGGACCAGCAGCTCGCCCTCGCGGATGGCGCGGCGCAGCTCCCCGAAGAGGCTCAGCTGCGCGGGGGCGTCGGCGTCGAGCGCGGTCCGGTAGACGGCGACCCCGAGGTGGTCGGCCTTCGCCGCGTACATGGCCACGTCGGCGTGGCGGAGCAGATCCGCCGCGCCGGGCCCGTCGACGGCGACGCCGCAGCTGCCGTCGACCTCGAGGGTGACCCCGGCGAGGGGGAACGGGCGGCGGACGGCCCGGAGCGCGCGCTCGGCGACCTGGGCGGCCTCGTCGGCGTCGCAGCCGCGCAGCAGCAGGACGAACTCGTCCCCGCCGAGCCGGGCGAGGACGGTGTCCCCGCGCAGCTCGTCGGCCAGCCGCAGCGCCACCGCCCGCAGCAGGATGTCGCCCACGTCGTGGCCCAGGGTGTCGTTCACCTCCTTGAACCGGTCGAGGTCCATCAGGACGACCGCGGCGGCCGGGCCGCCGGCGAGCGCCTCGGTCACCGCCCGCTCGATCTCCTCGACCAGCGCGGCCCGGTTGAGCAGGCCGGTCAGGGCGTCGTGCTGCGCGCGGTGCCGGAGCTCCTCCTCGGCGGCGCGACGGGACAGCACCTCCGCCTTGAGCTCGTCGGACCGGCGCTTGCCGAAGACCATCATCAGCAGGTGGGAGAAGGCGAGGACGAGCACCACGTCGTCCGCGGGCCCGCCGAGCAGCTCGGGCAGGTCCCAGCGCACGCTGGCCACGGCGGACAGGGCGGTGAGCACCGCGACGACGAGGGCCTCCCGCAGGACGCGCGCCCGCAGCGCGCCGATCCCGCCGGGCCGGCCGGGTCGCTCCATGCGCACCCCCTCGAGTGGCGTCGTTCCGGGGGAGATCGGCGCCCCGCCGGGAGCCCTTGAGCGCCCGGGCGCGGGCGTCCCCCCGTCGGGTGGCGCGCACGGCCGGCGCGGCGCCGTCGCGTGGGGGACGGCGGTGTCCGGGCGTAGGTTGACCGCACTGTGCTGCCCGTCGTCACCGCCACCCGCTACGTCACCCCGCTGCGCGAGGGTGGGTCGCTGCCTGGGCTGATGGAGGCCGACGACCTCGGCACCTACGTGGTGAAGTGGCGGGCGGCCGGCCAGGGCGTGAAGGTGCTCGTGGCCGAGATCGTCTGCGCCGAGCTGGCCCGCGCGCTGGGGCTGCCGGTGCCGGCGCTGGTCACCGTCGACGTCGCCGCCGAGCTGGCGGTGGGCGAGCCCGACCACGAGGTGCAGGAGCTGCTGCAGCGCTCGGCCGGGCGCAACCTCGGGCTGGACTACCTGCCGGGAGCGCTCGACTTCGAGGCCGGCGCCGACGGCGTCGATCCCGAGCTCGCCGGCCGGGTGCTGTGGTTCGACGCCCTGATCGGCAACGTCGACCGCAGCTGGCGGAACCCGAACATGCTGTTCTGGCACGGCCGGCTGCAGTTGATCGACCACGGCGCCGCGCTCACCTTCCACCACCACTGGCCCGGTGCCGAGGCCGCCGTCACCCGGCCCTACGACGCCTCGGCGCACGCGCTGGTCGAGTGCGCGCCCGACGTGCCGGCGGCCGACGCGGCGCTGGCCGGCCGGGTCACCCGGCCGCTGCTGGACGGCGTCCTGGAGCAGGTGCCCGACGAGTGGCTGACCGACGACGGCGGGGAGCCGGCGCACGCGGTCCGGAACCGCTACACGGGGCAGCTGCTCGCGCGGCTGGCCGCCCGTGACGCGTGGCTGCCCGGGCTGGTGGCGGCCGCCGCCACCGGGGGAGCGGGCCGCCGGCGCGGTCCGGTCGGCGCCAACCGGCCGGGCTGGCTCGGGCCGCCGCCGCCCGAGGGGATGAGCCAGCGATGAACGCAGCATCGGCCAGGGAGACCTTCGAGTACGCCGTGCTGCGGGTCGTCCCGCGCGTGGAGCGCGGTGAGTCGCTCAACGCGGGTGTGCTCGTCTACTGCCGGCAGCGCGACTACCTGGGCTCGCGGCTGCACCTCGACGCCGACCGGCTGCGGGCGCTGGACCCGACGGCCGACCCGGTGGCCATCGGCCGCGCCCTGCAGGCGGCCGCCGACGTCTGCTCGGCCCACCCGGGGGCCGGCGCCGCCGGGCGCGAGGCGCTGGGCTCGCGGTTCCGCTGGCTCACCGCCCCGCGCAGCACGGTGATCCAGCCCGGCCCGGTGCACACCGGGCTTACCGCCGACCCGGATGCCGAGGCCGACCGGCTGCTGCGCCTGCTGGTCCTCCCCGTCGAGGGCTGACCCCGACCCAGCGGTCCGGTCGCGGTCGGCCGGTGAACGCGCGACCACCACGAGCGGTGAGAACGGTGGCCCGGCGGACCCCAGCCGTTCACCCGCTCGTCACGTCGTGGTGGCCGGAGCCGGTTTGGCTGCGCGGGCCCCACTTCGTCTCGATCCAGAGGGTTCTGATGACCGACATCCTCGAGCCGCGCAAGCGCGCGCTGCTGCCCCTGTTCTCCGGCATCCGGCACGGCAGCCGCAGCCACACGACCTGCTTCTACAAGTGCGGCAACGCCTGCGACAGCGCCGTGCCCAACCCGACGGACAACCCCACCTTCGCCGACGTCGTCCAGACCGCGTTCAGCCGGCGGAACCTGCTGAAGGTGGCCGGCGCCAGCGCCCTGGTCATCGCGGCCGGACCGGCCCTCCCGGCCCCGGCGCAGGCTGCTCCGCGCGGCCGCGGCGGGGACACCGGCGGCGCTCTGACGTTCGAGCCGGTCGAGCAGAACTTCCTGGACGCCCTCGTGATCCCGTCCGGGTACGCCTCGAGCGTGGTCATGCGCTGGGGCGACCCGGTGCTGCCGGGCGCGCCGCCGTTCCGCATCGACCGGCAGACGCCCGAGGCCCAGGCCCTGCAGTTCGGCTACAACTGCGACTTCATCGGGTGGCTGCCGCTGGACGACCGCAACGCGCTGCTCGTGGTCAACCACGAGTACACCGACGAGCAGCTGATGTTCGCCGGGGTCGCCGACGAGGAGGGTGCGGGCGACATCTCGAACGAGCAGAAGCGCATCGCGATGATGGCGCACGGCATCTCGGTCGTGAAGATCCGCCGGGACGGGCCGGCCGGCCAGTGGCGGGCGACCCGCGAGCGCGACCGCAACCGCCGCATCACGACGGACACCCCGTTCCGGCTGACCGGGCCGGCCGCCGGGTCCGAGTACCTGCGGACCAGCGCCGACCCCGAGGGCCGGACCGTCCGGGGCACCCTGAACAACTGCGCCGGCGGCGTGACCCCGTGGGGCACGACGCTGCACGGCGAGGAGAACTTCAACCAGTACTTCGGCACGACGGCGCCGATCAGCGAGCAGACCCAGCTCGCGGCGCTGCGGCGGTACGGCGTGAGCCCGGAGGACGTCCCGACCCGCCAGTGGCACACCGTCGACCAGCGGTTCGACCTCAGCAAGGAGCCCAACGAGGTCAACCGCTTCGGCTGGGTGGTCGAGGTCGACCCCTACGACCCGACCTCGACACCCCGCAAGCACACTGCGATGGGGCGCTTCAAGCACGAGGGTGCCAACGTGCAGATCGCCGCGGACGGCCGGGTGGTGGCGTACTCCGGCGACGACGAGCGCTTCGACTACATCTACAAGTTCGTGTCGAAGAAGACGTTCCGGGCGGGCACCGACCGGGCGACGCGCGAGCACAACATGACCCTGCTGGACGAGGGCGACCTCTACGTCGCGCAGTTCACCGGCGACTCGCCGGCCGCCGAGATCGACGGCAGCGGGACGCTCCCCAGCGACGGGGAGTTCGACGGCGTCGGGCACTGGATCCCGCTGGTCGAGGACGGCCGGTCGATGATCCCGGGCAAGGACGTGGCCTGGGTCCTGGTGTTCACCCGCCTGGCCGCCGACCTGCTGGGCAAGCAGGTCGACGAGAACGGCGACCTCCCCGACCCGGCCAACCCGGTCGTGATCGACCCGTCGAAGGTGCCGACCAAGATGGACCGGCCGGAGGACATCCAGGTCAACCCGGTGAACGGCCGGGTCTACGCCGCGCTGACCAACAACTCCAGGCGTACCGGTGCGGACGGCCGCCCGGGGGCGGACGAGGCGAACCCGCTCACCCGTTCCTACGCGTTCGAGCCCGCGGACGACGAGGCCGGCACGCCGGCGTCCTTCGAGCTGCAGCCCGGCAACCGCAACGGGCACGTCATCGAGTGGGAGGAGCTGGGTTCGGCCACCGGCGACACCTTCAACTGGCGGATCTTCCTCATCGCCGGCGACCCGGACTTCCCCGGCACGTACTTCGCCGGGTACGACAAGTCGCAGGTCAGCGCCATCTCGTGCCCGGACAACCTGGAGTTCGACCCGGCCGGCAACCTGTGGATCTCCACGGACGGGAACGTGCTCTCCACGCGCAACCAGGAGGCCGGCACCATCGGCGGCACGAACGACGGGCTGTTCGCGGTGCCCACCGCGGGCCCGGAGCGCGGCCACCTCAAGGCGTTCCTGACCGTTCCCATCGGTGCTGAGTGCAGCGGGCCGATGATCCCGCCGGACGGCCGGTCGGTGTTCGTCTCCGTGCAGCACCCCGGCGAGACCACCGGGTCCACGGTGGAGAACCCGTCGAGCCGGTGGCCCGACATGCAGGCGTACCGGCCGTTCCCGCGGCCGAGCGTCGCGGTGGTCTACCGCCCCGACGGCGGTCGCGTCGGCAGCTGACCGGCCACGTCCCCGGGTGAGCCCCCGCGCCGTTCACGGCGTGGGGGCTCGCTCGTGCCCGGCAGATGTGTCGGCAGCGTCGGGTAGACCGGTCGCCATGAAGATCTACGCCGTCGCCGTGAGCGCCACCGACCTGCCCCGTGCCCGGTCCTTCTACGAGCTGCTCGGCTTCCGCTTCCCCGCTACGGCGCCGGACGACCCGCACCTTGAGGCGGCGGACGACTCCGGCGTCCGGCTGATGATCGATGCCGCCGAGACGATCACCGAGCTCTACGGCGAGCCGCCGCGGCCGGGAACCACGGCCGGTTTCGCCATGGTGGTGGCGTCCCCGGGCGCCGTCGACGAGACGGTGGGCCGGGTGCGGGCAGCCGGGCACGCCGTCGTGAAGGAGCCGTACGACGCCCCGTGGGGGCAGCGGTACGCGACGGTGGCCGACCCGGACGGCTACCGGGTCGACGTGTTCTGCCCGTTGCCCGGCTGACCGTCCCGCGGCAGGTGGTCAGCCCGGCAGCAGCGCGTCGATCCGGCGGGCGAGCTCGAGGTCCAGCTCGCTGACCCCGCCGGCGGAGTGGCTGACCAGCGTCAGGTGCAGCTTCCGGTACCGCAGGTCGACGTCCGGGTGGTGGTCCATCTCCTCCGCGACGTCGGCGATCGCCACGATCGCGGCGACGGCGTCCCGGAAGGTGGGCAGCTCGACGGTGCGGCGGATGCCGTCCCCGTTCCCCGCCCACAGCGGTAGGCCGTGCAGGGCGGCGGCGAGCTCGTCGGGGGAGAGGCGGGGTGGACGGGGCATCCGCCCATCGTCCCGCCGGTCACCTCAGGTGTGCAGGCCGCACTCGATCTTGTTCTTGCCGGCCCAGCGGCCGGCCCGCGGGTCCTCGCCCGGCGCGACCGGCCGGGTGCACGGCGCGCAGCCGATCGAGCCGTAGCCGATCTCGAACAACGGGTTCACCGGGATCTGGTGCTCGGTGGTGTAGGCGTCGACGACGTCCTGGGTCCAGGCTGCCATCGGGTTGACCTTCACCATGCCGCGCTTGGCGTCCCAGTCGACCAGCCGGGTGCCGGCCCGCGTCGGCGACTCGTCGCGCCGCACGCCCGAGCCCCACGCGGTGAACCCGGCCAGCGCCTGCGCCAGCGGCTTCACCTTGCGCAGCTCGCAGCACAGGTCCGGGTCCCGGTCGTGCAGCGCCGGCCCGAAGGCGGCGTCCTGCTCGGCCACGGTCTGCGGCGGGGTGACGTTGTGCAGCGTGATGGGCAGCACGCTGCTGATCCAGTCGCGGGTCCCGATCGTCTCGGCGAAGTGGTAGCCGGTGTCGAGGAAGACCACGTTGACCCCGGGGATCACGCGGGAGGCCAGGTGCGACAGCAGCCCGTCGGCCATGGACGACGTGATCGCGAACTGGTCGCCGAAGGTCTCCCCGGCCCAGCGCAGCACGGCGAGCGCCTGCTCCACCGGGTCGGCGATGCCCTCGAACCGGGCGTCGGCGTCGGCGGCGAGCTCCGGCGTCGCTGCGATGGCGGTCGTCATCCCTGCTGAACCCCCGTTGCGATCAGGCGGACCGAGAACGCCCGCAGGCAGGCGCCGCAGCGCCACCCACCGGCCGACTCCCCCTCGTAGGGGGTCAGCTCCTCGTCCCCGCAGTACGGGCAGTGGAACACCGGCAGCTGCCGGCTCCTTCCGCCCTCCGGCGGCTGCTCGGTCACAGCAGCCACTCCTCGTCCGCCCGGGAGACGTAGTGCGCGAAGGACTCGCCGTCGGTCCGGCGCTCGAGGAAGCCGCGCAGCACCCGCTCGCAGTAGTCGGCGGTCTCGGCCTTGGTCACCTTGTGGCCGCGGAACTTGCGGCCGAAGGTCGCCTCCACCCCGAGGTGCCCGCCCAGGTGCACCTGGAAGCCCTCGACCATCTCGCCGGTGTCGTCGCGGACCATCGAGCCCTTGAACCCGATGTCGGCGGTCTGGAAGCGGGCGCAGCTGTTCGGGCAGCCGTTGACGTTGATGCCGATCGGCACGTCGAAGTCCGGCAGCCGCTTCTCCAGCTCGGCGTAGAGGTCCTGCGCGTGCTGCTTGGTCTCGACGATCGCCAGCTTGCAGAACTCCAGCCCGGTGCAGGCCATGGTCCCGCGGCGGAAGGCGCTGGGCCGCACCTGCAGGTCGTGCTCGGCGAGCGCGTCGACCAGCGCCTCGACCCGCTCGTCCGGGACGTCGAGGATGACCAGCTTCTGCTGCGTCGTCGTCCGGATGCGGCCCTGGCCGTACTCGTCGGCCAGGTTCGCGATCGTGGTCAGCAGCGAGCCGCTGATCCGGCCGGTGCGCAGCGCGAAGCCGACGGCGTTGAGCCCGTCCTTCTGCCGGCTGACGCCGACGTGGTCGCGCTGGTCGTGCTTCGCGGGCGGCGGCGGGGGCCCGTCGGGCAGCGCCTCGCCGAGGTACTCGTCCTGCAGCACCTGGCGGAACTTCTCCGGGCCCCAGTCGGCCATCAGGAACTTGATCCGGGCGCGGTTGCGCTGCCGGCGGTAGCCGTAGTCGCGGAAGACGCTCGTGCAGGCGGCCCAGACGTCGGTGACCTGGTCGGGCCGCACGAAGACGCCGATCCGCTGGGCGAACATGGGGTTGGTGGACAGGCCGCCGCCGACCCACAGGTCGTAGCCGGCCTCGCCCGCCTCGTTGCGCACCCCGACGAAGGAGACGTCGTCGATCTCGGGCTCGGTGCAGTGGTCGACGCAGCCGGACATCGACGTCTTCCACTTGCGCGGCAGGTTGCTGAACTCCGGGCTGCCCACGTATTTCTCGACCGTCGCGGCGATGACGTCGGTGGCGTCGAGGACCTCGTCCTCGAGGATCCCGGCGAGCGGGCAGCCGAGCATGACGCGCGGCACGTCGCCGCAGGCCTCCATCGTGGAGAGGCCCACGGACTCCAGCCGCCGCCAGATCTCCGGCACGTCCTCGATGCGGATCCAGTGGTACTGCACGTTCTGCCGGTCGGTCACGTCGGCGACGTCCCGGCCGAACTCGGTGCTGATGCCGCCGAGGATCCGCAGCGCGTCGCTGGTCAGCTGCCCGCCGTCGATGCGGGCCCGCATCATGAAGTAGCTGTCCTCGAGCTCCTCGGGCTCCAGCACGGCGGTCTTGCCGCCGGGGATGCCCTGGGCGCGCTGGGTGTACAGACCCATCCAGCGCATCCGGCCCCGCAGGTCACCGGGGTCGATGCCCTCGAAGCCGGTCTTCGAGTAGATGTCGAGGATCCGCTGACGCACCTCGAGGCCGTCGGAGTCCTTCTTCATCCGCTCGTTGGGGTTGAGCGGCTCGCGGTAGCCCAGCGCCCACTGACCCTGACCGCGTTGCGGCCGGTTGCTGGTACGGGTGGGGGTGCTCACGTGGCGTACTTCTTCCTGCGCTTCCCGACCGGCCGGCAGCGGGCCGGGCGGAGGCGCTGCTGGATCGGGACGCAGCGGGAGCTGCGCGGGGGACCTGGGTCAGCGCGCGGCGCGACAGGCGGCGCTGGAGACGAGCGCCAGATCGATGTGCAGACGCGCGACGAGCAGGCTGCCGCGGTCGGTCATGGCGCCGATCCTCCCACATCCCGCGCGGGTGGCGCCGTGGGTCAGCCGGCGGGGGGAGCCGCGCCGTCCATCGCCGAGCGGATGCGGGCGACCGACTCCGCCAGCGGGGTCACCGAGGTGTCGATGACCAGCTCGGCGCGGGCGGGCGGCTCGTAGGGGTCGCTGAGCCCGGTGAACACCGGGATCTCCCCGGCGCGGGCCTTCGCGTACAGGCCCTTCACGTCCCGGTCCTCGCACACCTCGAGCGGCGTGGACAGGTGCACCAGGACGAACCGGCCGTGCTCCTCCACCAGCGCCCGGGCCTCCTCGCGGGCCGCCTCGTAGGGCGCGATCGCGGCGACGACGACGGTGCCGCCGTGCTTGACCACCTCGCCGGCCACCCAGCCGATCCGCCGGATGTTCAGGTCGCGGTGCTCCTTGGAGAAGCTCAGCTCGCTGGACAGGTGGGCGCGCACCACGTCGCCGTCCAGCACCGTCACCGGCCGCCCCTCCGCGGCGAGCTCCGCGACCAGGGCGTCGGTGATCGTGGACTTGCCCGCGCCGGAGAGGCCGGTCAGGAAGACGGTGACGCCGGGTCGCTTCTCGGACATGGCGGTCAGTGTCGCCGTCGCGCCCGGGCGGTCCGCCGGCCGGGGTGGGTCAGCCCTCGACCGGCTCGCTGAACGACCGCCACGCGGTGTCGATGGCCACCAGCTCGGCGGCGTGCGCCGGCAGCTGCCCGGAGACGACGTCGGCGACGGTGACCCCCTCCAGCACGCGGCGGTAGGCCTCGCGGGCGGCCACCCACACGCTGGCCAGCTCGGCCGCCGCGCCCGGGTAGACGACGTCCTCCGGGCGCTGGCCGTGCACCTCGGCGAGGAAGCCCTGCTCGGCCCGCATGACCCGGGCGATGGAGATCTCCGAGGCGGGGAGGGCCAGCCGGTAGCCGCCGTCGCGGCCGCGCTGGCTGGTGACCAGCCGGGCGTGCTGGAGATCGGCGAGGATCGCCTGCAGGAACCGGTTCGGGATGTCCTGGGCGGTCGCGATGCGCTCGGCGGTGAGCGAACCCGGGGCCGCTGCGGCGAGCTCCACCACGGCGCGGACGGCGTAGTCGACCCGGGCGTTGATGCGCACGCAGGACATAGTGCCGCCATCTGGGAGAGTGCCCCGGTGTTCCGGCTGCGTTTCACCACGTTGGTGGAGGCGCCGCTGACCGTGGCGTTCGACGTCGCCCGCGGGCTCGGCCGGCCCTGGCGGCTGCCGCTCGAGGAGGTCGTCTCTGTCCGCCCGGCGCGGGACGTCTACGCCGCCGCGGTGGGCCGGGGGTGGGTCGTGCACTCCCGGCGGTTCACGGCCACCGAGGCGGGGACGCTCGTCGACGAGCAGGTCGACGCCGAGACCGGGCTGCCCGGTGTCCTCGGCAGGGTCGTCGAGCGGGTCCTGCTGCGACGCCGGATCACCCGGGCGATGCGGGCGCACCTCGACGGCTACGCCGCGGTCGCCGCCCGCCGGGCGCTCGACGTCGTCCAGGTGGTCGGGGCCGCGCTCGTGGACGGCGACCGGGTGCTGGTCGCCCAGCGGTCGGGCGGTCCCTACGACGGGTGCTGGGAGTTCCCCGGCGGCAAGGTCGAGCCGGGGGAGCCGGAGCTGGCAGCCCTGGTGCGCGAGTGCGCGGAGGAGCTGGAGGTGGCCGTCGTCCCGCAGGGGTTCCTGGGCGAGGTGCCGCTGGACGGCGTCGTCGCCGGTGGGGCGCCCGGCGCCTCGACCATGCGGGTGTGGTGGGGCCGGATCGAGCAGGGCCGGCCGGTCGCCCGGGAGCACGCGCAGCTGCGCTGGGTGGGTGCCGCCGAGCTCGACGCGCTGGACTGGATCCCCGCGGACCGCCCGCTGCTCCCCGCCGTCCGGGACCTCCTCGCCCGGCTCTGACGGCCCGGGGACGGCGACGGGCGCCGCCCCGTGGAGGGGCGGCGCCCGGCCGTCGTGCGGGGACGGCCCCGCTGCGGGGGCCGGTGCCGGTTACTTGAAGGCGTCCTTGACCTTCTCGCCGGCCTGCTTGAGGTTGCTCTTCGACTCTTCCTTCTTGCCTTCGGCCTGGAGGTCGCGGTCGCCGGTCGCGTCTCCCACCGACTGCTTGCCCTTGCCGGAGAGCTCTTCGATCTTGTTCGTCAGCTTGTCCGTGCCGCTCATCTGTCGTGCTCCTCTGCGTCGGCGGGGTGCCTGAGGCGCTGGGTACCCCTCGGGAGGGCCGCCGACACGCCCAGTCGGCCGGGCGCGGAAGGTCTCCCGTCCGTCGGGGCCGACACCGGAGACCTGCCCGGCTGCCGGGTGAACGGCTGCGGAAGTTACGGTTGCGGCGACGGAACGTGAGCCGAGGTCACAACTCGATGACGTACGTGGACACCCCTCCCGGGGCGTGCCTAGGGTCGCCCCGTCGCACTCGGGAGACGTCCGGCGTCCCTGGGTCCGAAATCCGCTCGAGACCAACCAAGTCATCCGGCCGTCCTCGTCAGAGGCGACGCTCGACGTGTCCGGTGCCCCCGCTACACGCGGGCTGAGGGAGGCATTGCACGTGAAGTTGAGCAAGCGCAACAGTGGAGTCGTAGCGACGGCCATCGCCGCCGCGCTGCTGATGACCGCCTGTGGCGGTGACGACGGCGGCGACAGCGGAGACGCGGCCGCGGCCGACGGCGGCAGCTACAGCATCTACATCGGCGAGCCCGAGAACCCGCTCGTCCCGGGCAACACGACCGAGACCGAGGGTGGTCAGGTCGTCGACGCGCTGTGGACCGGTCTGGTCGAGTACGACAACGAGACCAACGAGCCGGTGTACACCGGTGTCGCGGAGTCCATCGAGTCCGACGACCAGCAGACCTGGACCGTCACGCTCAACGACGGCTGGACCTTCCACGACGGCACCCCGGTGACCGCGCAGTCCTTCGTCGACGCGTGGAACTACACCGCCTACAGCCCGAACGCCCAGGGCAACTCGTACTTCTTCTCGAACATCGTCGGCTACGGCGACCTGCAGGCTCCCGAGACCGGCGGCGAGCCGGCCGCCCAGGAGATGAGCGGGCTGCGCGTCATCGACGACCAGACCTTCGAGGTCGAGCTGGCCGCCCCGTACGCCCAGTGGCCGGCCACCACCGGCTACACCGCGTTCTACCCGCTGCCCGAGGCCTTCTACGAGGACACCGAGGGCTTCGGCGAGCAGCCGATCGGCAACGGCCCGTTCATGGCCGACGAGGCGCTGACCCCGGGCCAGGGCATCACGCTGACCCGCTTCGACGAGTACGGCGGCGAGCAGCCGGCGAACGCCGAGCAGGTCGAGTTCCGGATCTACACCGAGCTGGGCACCGCCTACACCGACCTGCAGGGCGGCAGCGTCGACATCGTCGACACCCTCCCGCCGGACGCGATCGCCTCGGCCGAGCAGGAGTTCGGCGAGCGCTTCATCGAGACCCCGCAGGGTGACATCACCTCGCTGGGCTTCCCGACCTACGACGAGCGCTTCGCCGACCCGAACGTCCGCAAGGCGTTCTCGATGGCGATCGACCGCCAGGCGATCAGCGACGCGATCTTCAACGGCACCCGCACCCCGGCGCAGTCCTACATCAGCCCCGTCGTGCCGGGTCACCGCGAGGACGCCTGCGAGGCGTGCGAGCTGAACGTCGACGAGGCCAACGCGCTGCTCGACGAGGCCGGCTTCGACCGCACCCAGCCGGTCGACCTCTGGTTCAACGCCGGTGGTGGCCACGAGGAGTGGATGCAGGCGATCGGCAACCAGATCCGCCAGAACCTGGGCGTCGAGTACCAGCTCCGCGGTGACCTGCAGTTCGCCGAGTACCTGCCGCTGCAGGACGCGCAGGGCATGACCGGCCCCTTCCGCTCCGGCTGGATCATGGACTACCCGGTGGCCGAGAACTTCCTCGGCCCGCTGTACAGCACGGCGGCCCTCCCGCCGGCGGGGTCGAACGTGACCTTCTACAGCAACCCGGAGTTCGACGCCGCGCTCGCCGAGGGCAACGCCGCCGCGACGGAGGACGAGTCGGTGGCGGCGTACCAGGCCGCCGAGGACATCCTCATCGAGGACCTGCCCGCGGCTCCGCTGTTCTACCGGCTCAACCAGGGCGCTCACTCGGAGAACGTCCGCAACGTGGTCATCGACGCGTACGGCCGGATCGACACGGCCGCCGTCGAGGTCGTCGAGTGAGTCCGCTGACCGACTGATCGACCGCAGGGCATGGAGGTGCGCCCGACCCCCCGGGTCGGGCGCACCTTCGTGTCCGGGGTCCTAGGCTCCCACTGCGCCTCGGTCCGGTCCGAGGCCCTTCCCACGAATCAGGAGGCAGCGCATGGGCCGCTACGTCGCCCGACGCCTGCTGCTCACCATCCCGGTGCTCATCGGCGCGTCCTTCCTCATCTTCGCGATGGTCTACGCGCTTCCCGGCGACCCCATCCGCGCCCTCGCGGGCGACCGGCCGCTGTCGGCGGCCGTGCAGGCCCAGCTGCGGGCCGAGTACAACCTCGACGACCCGCTGTGGCTGCAGTACATCAAGTACGTCGGCGACCTGGTGCAGGGTGACTTCGGCACCGACTTCTCCGGCCGCGACGTCTCGGAGACGATCTTCCAGCGGCTGCCGGTCACCGCGAAGCTGGCGCTGGCGGCGGTCATCTTCGAGGCGGTCATCGGCCTGGTCGCCGGCATCCTCGCCGGCATCCGGCGCGGCTCGTTCTTCGACAACCTGGTGCTGATCTCGACCACGCTGATCGTCTCGATCCCGGTGTTCGTGCTCGGCTTCGTCGCGCAGTTCGCCTTCGGCCTCAAGCTGGGGCTGTTCCCCACGTCGGGCATCGGGGACGGCTGGTACAGCTACGTGCTGCCGGGTCTGGTGCTGGCCAGCCTCTCGCTGGCCTACGTGGCCCGGCTGACCAGGACCAGCCTCGCGGAGAACCTGCGGCAGGACTACGTCCGGACGGCGCGGGCCAAGGGGCTCAAGCCGTCGGTGGTGATCGGCAAGCACACCCTGCGCAACAGCATGATCCCGGTGGTCACCTTCATCGGCGCCGACATCGGTGCCCTCATGGGTGGCGCGATCGTGACCGAGTCGATCTTCAACATCCCGGGGCTCGGCCGGGCCGTGTACGACGCCGTCCTCCGCCAGGAGGGCGCGGTCGTCGTCGGGATCGTGACGCTGTTCGTCTTCTTCTACATCTTCTTCAACCTGCTGGTGGACGTCCTGTACGCCCTCCTCGACCCGAGGATCCGCTATGACTGACAACCGCCCCGACGCCGCACGGCGAGCCGGGGAGCTGGGCAACGCGCCGGAGCCGATCGGCGACCGCTCGGGGACGGTCCAGCGGACCGACGAGTGGGCGGACACCACCCTCGAGGCGAAGTCCGCCGGTCCCGAGATCGGCGAGGCCAGCCTGTGGTCCGACGCCTGGCGCAGCCTGCGGCGGAACCCGTTCTTCCTCATCGGCTCGGTGCTGCTGGTCGTGTTCCTGGTCATGGCGGTGTTCCCGCAGCTGTTCACCAACGCCGACCCGCGCGACTGCGACCTGGCCCGTTCGGCGCAGGGCCCCAGCGCGGCGGCGTGGTTCGGCTACGACGTCCAGGGCTGCGACTACTACAGCAACGTGGTCTACGGCGCCCGGATCTCGGTGGCGATCGGCTTCCTGTCGATGCTCGGCACCCTCGTCATCGGCGTCGTCGTCGGGGCGCTGGCCGGCTACTACGGCGGCTGGATCGACAGCGTGCTGGCGCGGATCACCGACATCTTCTACGGCCTGCCGCTGATCCTCGGTGCCTTCATCCTGCTGGCGGTGCTGCCCGAGCGCGGCGTCCTCGAGGTGTCCTTGGCGCTGATCGTGTTCGGCTGGATGACCGCGATGCGGCTGGTCCGGTCGACGGTGGTGTCGGTCAAGGAAGCCGACTACGTGCAGGCGGCGCGGGCGCTGGGCGCCTCGACGCCGCGGATCCTGCTGCGGCACATCCTGCCCAACGCGATCGCGCCGGTGCTCGTCTACTCGACGATCTTCATCGGCACCCTGATCGCCGCGGAGGCCACCCTGACCTTCCTCGGCATCGGGCTGCAGCTGCCCGAGATCTCCTGGGGCCTGCAGATCAACTCGGCGCAGAACCGGCTCCGGGACGCGGCGCACCTCATCTTCTTCCCGAGCGTGTTCCTGTCCCTGACCGTCCTGTCGTTCATCCTCATCGGCGACGCCCTGCGCGACGCCCTCGACCCGAAGCTCCGGTGATGACAGCAGTTCCGGCGTCCTCCGCCACCCCCGTCCTCGAGGTCGACGACCTCACCGTCGAGTTCCGCACGCCCAAGGGCGTGGTCAACGCCGTCAACGGCATCAGCTACGAGGTGCACCGCGGCGAGACCGTGGCGATCCTCGGGGAGTCGGGGTCGGGCAAGAGCGTCAGCGTCCAGGCGGTGATGGGCATCCTCGACTCGCCTCCCGGCTTCGTGACCAACGGTCGGGTGCTGTTCGAGGGCAAGGACCTGCTGACCTCCTCCGCAGAGGAGCAGCGGGCGGTCCGCGGGCCGGGCGTGTCCATGATCTTCCAGGACGCCCTCTCCTCGCTGAACCCCGTCTTCACCGTCGGGTACCAGATCGCGGAGATGTTCCGGGCCCACCGCGGCGCCAGCCGCAAGGAGGCCAAGGAGGCCGCGGTCGAGCTGCTGGACCGGGTGAACATCCCGGAGGCGCGGCGCCGGGCGAACGCCTTCCCGCACCAGTTCTCCGGCGGTATGCGCCAGCGCGTCATGATCGCCATGGCGCTGGCCCTGGACCCCAAGCTGCTCATCGCCGACGAGCCGACGACGGCGCTCGACGTCACCGTGCAGGCCCAGATCATGCAGCTGCTCAAGGACCTGCAGCGGGAGACCGGCATGGGCCTGCTGCTGATCACCCACGACCTCGGGGTCGTCAACGAGGTCGCCGACCGCGTCGTCGTCATGTACGCGGGCGGCGTGGTGGAGACCGGCACCGTCGACGAGGTGTTCGCCGACCCGTCGCACCCCTACACCGAGGGCCTCATGGCCTCCATCCCGTCCGTGGAGAGCAAGGGCACCCGGCTGCGGCCCATCGTCGGCACCCCGCCGGACCTGTCGCGGATCCCGTCCGGGTGCTCCTTCCACCCCCGGTGCCCGCGGCGGGTGCTCGAGAACGCGCCGCCCGGCAAGAACTGCCGGGACGACGTCCCGCTCCTGCTCCCGGTCGGGGTCCCCGGCCGCGCGAGCGCCTGCCACTACCGCGAGGAGGTCCTCGGTGCCTGAGGCGACCCGGACCCTGGGCGAGCCGCCCCTGCTGGAGGTCAACGGCCTGGTCAAGTACTTCCCGCTGACCTCCGGGGTCATCGCCCGCCGCGTCGTCGGCCAGGTGCACGCCGTGGACGGGGTGAACCTGGTGCTGAACCGGGGGGAGACCCTCGGCCTGGTGGGCGAGTCCGGCTGCGGCAAGTCGACCGTGGCCAAGCTGCTGATGGGCCTGGAGAAGCCGACCGCGGGGCAGATCCTGTTCCACGGCGACGACGTCTCGAAGATGGGCCGCCGGCAGCTCAAGAACTACCGCCGGCGGGTCCAGATCATCTTCCAGGACCCGTACTCCTCGCTGAACCCGCGGATGACCGTCGGCGACATCGTCGCCGAGGGCTGGGACGTGCACGCCGACATCGTCCCGAAGTAGGACCGGCGCAACGAGGCCCGCGCACTGCTGGAGCGGGTCGGGCTCAACCCCGACTACGTCAACCGCTACCCCCACCAGTTCTCCGGCGGCCAGCGGCAGCGCATCGGCATCGCCCGCGCGCTGGCGCTCCGCCCGGAGATCATCGTGTGCGACGAGCCGGTCTCCGCGCTGGACGTCTCGGTCCAGGCGCAGGTGGTGAACCTGCTGGAGGACCTGCAGAAGGAGATGGGGCTCTCCTACGTCTTCATCGCCCACGACCTCTCGGTCGTCCGGCACATCTCCGACCGGGTGTCGGTGATGTACCTGGGCAGCGTGGTCGAGGAGGGCACGCACCACGAGGTGTACGGGTCGCCGTCCCACCCGTACACCCAGGCGCTGCTGTCCTCGGTGCCGGTGCACGAGCCGCACCTGCGCGGCCTCAAGGAGCGGATCCTGCTGCAGGGCGACCTGCCCAGCCCGGCCGACCCGCCGTCGGGCTGCCGGTTCCGGACCCGCTGCTGGAAGGCGCAGGACATCTGCGCCCAGGAGCCCCCGGCGCTGGTCGACCGCGGGCAGGGGCACCCGTCGGCGTGCCACTTCGCCGAGGCCCGGCACGTGGTGCCCTCGGAGTGAGGGGAGAGGTGTCCGGTCGCGCCGAGTGGGCCCCGCAGGGGTCCGCGCAGGCGTGACGCAGCGGCTCCGCGCGCCCGGGGGGCGGCACCTGGCCGCGGTGCGGTCCGGCAGGATCGCAGTGTGAACCGCCGGATCCTGCTCGTCCACGCGCATCCGGACGACGAGACGATCACCACCGGGGCGACGATGGCCCGCTACGTCGCCGAAGGGGCCGGCGTCACGCTGCTCACCTGCACGCTGGGGGAGGAGGGCGAGATCCTCGTCCCCGGGCTCGCCCAGCTGGCGGCCGACCGGGCCGACCAGCTGGGCGGCTACCGGATCGCCGAGCTGCGCGCGGCGATGGCCGCCCTCGGGGTGGACGACGTCCGGTTCCTCGGGGGCGCGGGCCGGTACCGCGACTCCGGGATGATCGGCACCCCGGCCAACGAGCACCCCCGCGCCTTCTGGAACGCCGACCCGGCCGAGGCGGTGGCGCACGCGGTGGCGGTGGTGCGGGAGGTCCGGCCGCAGGTCGTGGTCACCTACGACCCCGACGGCGGCTACGGCCACCCCGACCACATCCAGGCGCACCGCGTCGCGATGCGGGCGGTCGAGGCCGCCGCGGATCCCGGCTTCGCTCCCGAGCTGGGGCCGGCCTGGACCGTCGCGAAGGTGTACTGGTCCTGCGTGCCCCGGTCGGCGCTCCGGGCCGGCGCCGCCGCGCTGGCGGCGGCCGGCGACGCGGTGTCCTTCACCCGGCCGCCCGACCCCGGCACCGCGCCGTTCGCCGTCCCGGACGACGAGGTCACCACCACCGTGGACGCGGCCGCGTTCGTCGACCGCAAGGCCGACGCGATGCGGGCGCACGCCACCCAGCTCACCGTGCAGGGCGGCTTCTTCGCGCTGTCGAACGACCTCGGCCAGCAGCTGGTCGGCGTGGAGCACTACCGGCTGGTGCGCGGCGTGCCCGGGCCGGCGGCGGACGGGAGCGGTCGCGAGGGCGACCTGTTCGCCGGGCTGGACGGGTGACCGCCCGGCTGGCGGTGGCCGGCTGGGGGATCGCCGCGGTCGCCGTCGCCGCGTGGCTGGCGGTGGTCGAGGTGCTCTGGCTCCCGCTGCGGGTCGCCGGTGTGCCGGTGCCGGTGTCCGTCGTCGCGGCGGTGGTGGGCAACGTGCTGCTGGTCGCGGCGGCGCTGCGGCTGTCCGGGTCGAGGGCGGTCGCAGTCCTGCCCGCCGTCACCTGGCTGGTGGTCGTGCTGGCGGCGATGGTGCGCCGCCCCGAGGGCGACCTGCTGGTGGTCGCCGGTGCCGGGGTGGGCATCGTCAACACCGTCTTCCTGCTGCTCGGCGTGCTCGCCGCGGCCGTCAGCGTCGGGCAGGCCCTCGGGAGTCCGCAGCCGGGGGCGGCGCGGTCCGGTAGTGGTAGCGGTGGTGCTCGGTGAAGCCCAGCCGCGCGTAGAGGGCCAGGGCCGGGGCGTTGGACGCCGTGACCTGAAGGACGCAGCAGCGCGCGCCGCGGCTCCGGGCATCTGCGGCCAGGGTGGTCATCAGCGCCGTCGCCAGGCCGCGCCGCCGGTGCCGCTCGTCCACGGTCACCGCGCTGATCACCAGCACGTCCTCCGCCACGGCACCCCGCGCGACGGCGACCGCCGGCGCGGGCGGCGGGTACGGCCGCACCGAGGCGAAGCGCGGCTGCTCGGCGCGCCTCAGGACCGCGGTGGCCGAGGCCGGCAGGGCGCCGCCGGCGCGGTAGCCGGTCAGCCAGACCTCGTCCGGTGCGTCGGCGAGCACCACGGGCACGTCGGGGCACGGCCAGGGGCCGGCCGGGCCGGTGAGGACCACGGTGTCCTCGTCGCGTCCCCAGCCGGCGGCCGCCAGGGCGGCGTCGGCGTCGGCCGCGGGCCCCGGCACGCAGGCGCGGGCCGGGAGCCCCCGCTCGCGGTACCAGCGGGTGACGTCGGCGACGGCCGCCGGCAGCCCGGCCGGGGGGTTCCCCAGCACGAGCACCGAGTTGGCCCGGCCGGTGAAGCCACCGCCGGCCCGCAGCAGCCAGTCGCCGTAGGGCTGCTCCTCCAGCCCGCGCCAGGTGCGCGCGGCCAGCCGCTCCAGGGCGGTCACGGACGCGGGGTCGGGCGGCGCGGGCATGCGGTGATCCTGCCGCCCCGGTGGCGCCTCCTCCCGGCGCCCGGCCGGGAGCGGGATCAGACCCGGGGCCGGGCCCCGGGAACCCGCAGCGCGCGGACCGGCCGGCTGTCCAGCCAGCCGAGCACCCGCTCGGCCGGCATGGGCCGGGAGATGTGGTACCCCTGCGCGATGTCGCACCCCCACGCGCGAAGGGCGGCGAGGGACGCGGCGTCCTCGACGCCCTCGACGACCATGCTCATGCCGAGGTCCCGGCTCAGCTGCAGCGTGCTGCGCACGATCGCGGCCGCCCGGTCGTCGGTGGTGAGGTGTGCGACGAAGCTGCGGTCCAGCTTGAGCTCGTCGACGGGCAGCGCCCGCAGGTAGGACAGCGAGGAGTACCCGGTCCCGTAGTCGTCCACCGACAGGCGGACGCTCAGGCGGCGCAGCCCGGCCATGACCTGCTGGCTGCGGGCGGCGTCGGCCATGAGGACGTCCTCGGTGATCTCCAGGACCAGGGCCCCGGCCGGGACGGCGAAGGCGTCGAGCAGCATCTCGACCTGCTCGGGCAGGGCGACGTCCTGCAGGTTGGAGACCGACAGGTTCACCGCGACCGACAGGTCGTGGCCCTGGGCCCGCCAGCCCTGCAGGTCCCGCAGCGCCCGTTCGAGCACGCGCAGGGCCAGCCGGCGCATGAGGCCGGCCTGCTCGGCGAGCGGCAGGAAGACGTCGGGGTACAGCAGGCCGCGCGCGGGGTGGTTCCAGCGGACCAGCGCCTCCAGGCCGACGACGGTCCCGGTGCGCAGGTCCAGCTTCGGCTGGTAGTGGTTGTCCAGCTGCTCGCCGTCCAGTGCGCCCCGGAGCTGCTCCAGGGTCTCCAGGCGGTCCCGCGAGGCGGGGGTGCCGTCGGGCGCCCACACCTCATGACCCTGCCGGCCCCGCTTGGCGGCGTACATCGCGGTGTCGGCGCGGGCGAGGAGGAGCGAGCGGTCGCGGCCGTGGTCCGGGCAGAGCGCGATGCCGACGCTGGCATCGACGTGCAGCGGCATCCCGTCGAGGACGAACGCGTCGCGCAGCGCCGCGCCGATGCTCTCGGCCACCGCGCGGGCCCGGGTGTCGTCGGCGTCGGGCAGGAGGACGGCGAACTCGTCGCCGCCCATGCGCGCCAGCAGGTCGCCGTCGTCCAGCACGCCCTGCAGCCGGGGGCCGACGAGGCACAGCAGGTCGTCGCCCACGCTGTGCCCGAAGCTGTCGTTGATCTCCTTGAACCGGTCCAGGTCGATCATGAGCAGGGCGCACCGGCCGGCCGGCTCGGCGTAGACGGTCGCCTCCACCGCCTCGGTGAACCGGCGGCGGTTGGCCAGCCCGGTGAGCGGGTCGTGGTGGGCCTCGGTGGCCAGTTGGGCGAGCCGCAGCTGCTCGGCCGCCCGCAGCTCGGCGTTCTCCACGACGAGGGAGCCCTCGAGGGTGACCTGGGAGACGGCGTCCCGGACGGCCGGGGACCAGGTGCGGGGTGCGCCGACCGAGCCGGAGACGACCAGGCCGAGGAGGCGGCCGCCGGACAGCAGCGGCACGCTGAGGTAGGAGGACAGGTCCAGTGCCCGCACGAGCTGCGGGTCGAGCAGGTCGCCGGCGGCCGCGTCCTCCACGAAGACCGGCCTCGGGTCGGCGCTGGCCTGCCGCCACAGCGGTACGGACGCGGCGGGGGTGCCGACCACCCGGGTGGCGACGACCTCCTTGTGCGACTCGGGCCAGTCGACGTGCCGCACCTCGCCGATCCGGCCGTCGGCGCCCAGCAGGTAGGCGGCGCTGCGGTCGGTCCCGGCCAGGCGCTGGACGGCGCGGGCCAGCACCTCCGCGGCCTCGGCCACGCCGGTCGCCGCCGAGCCGTCGACGAGCAGCTGCCGCACGACCTCGGCGGTGGCCAGGGAGGCGGCGCGCGCCTGGCTGGTGCGGGCCTGCTCGATGACCCCACCGAGGTGGGCTCCCGCGGCGGCGGCCAGGCGACGGACGGCCTCGGAGAACGGGCGCAGCTGCGTGCTGTCGAGCGTGAGGACGCCGGCCAGCTCCGGAGCGCGGCCCAGCGGCACGGCCAGCGCGGAGGCGATCTGGAAGGAGTCCACCCACCAGCCGTCGACGAGCCCGGACGTGCGGTCCGCGGTCCGGGGCTCCCCGGTGCGCAGGACCGTCTCGGCCAGCTCGAGGGCGACCGGCGCGTTGCGGAACTGCTCCCAGGTGACCGGGTCGCGCCGGCCGTCGGCGTAGGCCGCCATCCGCGGGACCAGCCGGCCGTCCTCGACCAGGAAGATGCAGGCGCGCTCCACCTCGCCGAGCTCGGCGAGCCGGCGGCAGGCCGAGCCGAGCAGGGCGTCCATCGACTGCGCCTGGCCGGCGGACTCGATCAGCCCGAGCAGCACGGCGGCCTGGTCCAGCCGCCGCTGGTCGGAGCGGCGGGTCCACGCCTCGGCGAGCGCGGCGGCGAGGCGGGGAGCCGCCTGGCGCAGCAGGTGCGGCGCGGCGGCGGCCGCGGGCTCCACGGTCAGGACGCCCACGACCTCGCCGTCCAGGATCAGCGGCTCGCCGTGGGCCGAGCGGATGCCCACCTCGGCGAGCTGGCGGTCGGCCCTGCGGCGGCCGTCGGCCCGGGCCACGACGGCCTGCCGGCTGGTGATGACCGCGGACAGGAAGGGGGAGTCGGAGACGAAGGCGGGGGTGCGCAGCGCGGGGTGCGTGGGCCGCGGCGTGCTGGGGGAGGAGGCCTGCCGGAACGGCACCACGAGCTCGGTGGTCGCCTCGTGCACCCACACCGACACCCGGGTGGCCCCGGAGGAGGCGCGCAGCCGGGCGAGCAGGTGCGCCAGCGCCGCCTGGGCGTCGTAGGGCGACGGCTGCCGTGGGGCGGAGCCGGCCTGCGTCGTCTCGGGCACGTCATCAAGATCGGCTTCCTCCCAGGGCGCTTGAGCCGGGTGCGGGGGCCCACCCCGATCGGGTGAGCTGGGCCCAGCGCCGGCCGCCGGGGGACCTCCGCCGGAGGGACGAGGGAGTGGCCCGTGGCACGGCGCTCGACGGGGCAGGTGATACTGAGGAGGCATCCTGGCGCACCGGTCCCGGCCGGCGGCGCTGCCCGAACGTCCCCGGGAGGGAACCCCGTGACCTACGTCATCACCCAGGCCTGCGTCGACGTTCTCGACAAGGCGTGCATCGACGAGTGTCCGGTGGACTGCATCTACGAGGGCGACCGGATGCTGTACATCCACCCCGACGAGTGCGTCGACTGCGGCGCCTGCGAGCCGGTGTGCCCGGTGGAGGCCATCTACTACGAGGACGACGTCCCGGACAAGTGGAAGGACTTCTACAACGCCAACGTGGACTTCTTCTCCGACCTGGGCAGCCCCGGTGGCGCGGCCAAGACCGGCAAGATCGGCAAGGACCACCCGCTGGTGGCCGCCCTCCCGCCGCAGGGCGAAGGGCACTGACGGCTGACGCCGCAGGGCCCTCCCGCGCCCTGCCGGACTTCCCCTGGGACTCCCTCGCCGGGGCGCGCGCCCGCGCGGCGCAGCACCCCGGCGGGGTGGTCGACCTGTCGATCGGCACGCCGGTCGACCAGACCCCCGCCGTGCTCCGGGACGCGCTGGCCGGCGCGGCGGACGCCCCCGGGTACCCGACGGCGCTGGGCACCCCCGCGCTCCGGACGGCGGCGGCAGCCTGGCTGCGACGGCGCCTGGACGTCGAGGTCGCCGAGTCGCCGGACGGGCCACCCCCGCTGATCCCCACGGTCGGCTCCAAGGAGCTGGTGGCGCTGCTGCCCACCCTGCTGGGCCTGCAGGGCAGCGCGACCACCGTCGTCCTCCCGGAGGTCGCGTACCCGACCTACGAGGTCGGCGCCGTCCTGGCCGGGCTGGCGGTCCGGCGCAGCGACGTGCCACCCGCCGACGGGGCCGGGATCTCGCTGGTCTGGCTGAACTCCCCGGGGAACCCGCACGGTCGGGTGCTCACCGACGACGAGCTCCGGACGTGGGTGGCGTGGGGGCGGTCGCACGGGATCCCCGTCGTGGCCGACGAGTGCTACATCACCCTCGGCTGGGACGTGAGGCCCCGGTCGATCCTGCACCCCGCCGTGGCGGGGGATGACCACACCGGCCTGCTGGCGGTGCACTCGCTGTCCAAGCAGTCGACCGCGGCCGGCTACCGGGGCGGTCTGCTCTCCGGTGACCCGGCGCTGGTCCGCCAGGTGTGGGAGGTGCGCCGGCACCTCGGCCTGCTGGTGCCGGCACCGGTCCAGGCCGCGATGGCCGCCGCGTTCGACGACGACGCGCACGTCGACGCCCAGCGCGAGCGGTACCGCTCGCGGCGGGACCGGCTGGCCGCGGCGGTGCGGGACGCCGGGATGCGGATCGAGCACTCCGAGGCCGGGCTCTACCTCTGGGCCACCCGCGACGAGGACTGCTGGACCACCATCGACCGGCTGGCCGGGCTCGGGATCGTGGCCGCACCGGGCAGCTTCTACGGCCCGGCCGGCGCCCGCCACGTCCGGCTCGCGCTCACCGCGACCGACGAGCGGATCGACGCCGCGGTGGAGCGGCTGCGCGGCTGAGCGGCGCGGCGGCCCAGACCGCTCCCGTGCAGGGCGGCCGGGCGGGGTGGCGTCACAGGGCCCGACCGATCGGATGACCTCAGCCCTTCTGCCTGCGCCGCTTCGCCGCCATCCGCTGTATGCCGCATGGGCGACAACCGCGCGCCGGGTTCTGGTTCAGTGTGTGCGGAGTGGTCCTCCACGGCCGACCGCAGTGCGGGCACGTCCACCAGCAGGCGTCGGTGCAGTTCGGCTTCATATCGAACAACGACTTGCCCGGGCGTGTCTCGTTCCGCACGAATCGGCCCACCAGGTGAGGATGCCGGTCGGCGAAGCTCTCCCCTCGGCGCGGCACCGCGGTCGTCGCGGCGCCGCGACGGTAGGAACAGGGCGGGCAGCCGGTGTTCAGGGCCGTTCGGTTGGCCACCCGTGCTTCCCACTCGTGTCCGCAGCCCCGGCACCGCCAGAGCACGCGGTCATCCCCGGACGGCGCGAGATCCGCGGCCGTGAGGCCCGGTCGACCGATCGCCTCGACGAACTCACCGGCCATCTCCGGGTGCTCCGAGAGAAGGCTCCGGGAGCGCGCCGCCGACCGCAGCTGCCGCCAACGCGCATCCGCACGAGTCCGTGCTGCCGCACGCGACGCGATCGAGGTCTGGTGCGTCTGCATACCTGGCTCGTAAGTCCGTAGCGCGCGGAAGACTCCCGACACCCACATTCCCGGGTCGCTCTCGTCGCCATGGGGCAGCAGGATCTGCTGCCGCGGCGCCGAGCGACCCGGGGGGAGCATCCCCAGAACGCGCGGGCGCACCCGGACGTACCGTCTGCCAGCCAGCCGGTCCAGCTTCCGGGCGTCTCGCGCGACTGCCTCGTCGGACGCGTGCCAGCCGCTGGGGTCCAGGTCGACGAGTAGGTCGGCTCCCGTGACCAAGAGGTCGATGCGCTCGTCACCAGCGCGGTCAGCGCGGGCAAGACGGGGTCCGAGGACGACGGTCAGGCCGGTGGCCAGCTGGACGAGTTCGGCCACCTCGAACTCGAGGCGGCTCGTCCACAGCCCGGCGAGGCACGCCGGGCACTGGCTGCCGTACTTCACGCGCTGGCGGGCTGCCGTCTCCCACTCGTGACCCTGCCTGCAGCGCCACAGGACTCGGTCGTGGGAACCGCTCGGCGTGCTCGAGGCATCCCGGTCAGGCCGGGTCAGGTTGCCCACGAAGTCACGGGCCAGTTCCCGTGAGACCTCGCTGAGGGGACGTGATCTAGCGGGCCGCCTCCGTGCGAGCTCCGCCTGCCGCCGCCGTGCGCACTCGGGGCAGCCGGAAGACCGCTTCGTCCGGTTGGCTACGGAAGTGACCCACTGCGCGCCACAGGCCGAACACCGCCAACGGCAACGAGCCCCGCTTCCGGTCATCAGGTCGCCCGGCCGGTAGTGGGACGGCGCGCCGTCGACCACGCCGACGAACTCAAGCGCGATCTCTGGATGGGTCCGGGCCAGCCCGCGGGACCGGGCCCTCAGAGCGCGTACGTCCAGTCCCCACCCGCGGGCGGCGAGACGCACCAGCGAGCCACTGCGCCCGTAGATCCTGCCCACTTCGTCGGCAGTGAGGCCCGTTGCCAACAGGCGTTCGAGCGCGTCGCGGTCGAGGTCCTGCCAGCTCTGCGGCCTGTGCCCGGCGGGCGTCTCCATCTGCGGATCGTGCCGGCGAGGTGTGACAGTTCCGGTGGACCGCCCGGCCCGCGCTGGGTCCGGGCCTGTCGCAGCGCGACCAGGTCACCGGCAGAGCGGAGCCTCGGTCGCAGCGGGGTCCAGCGTGGCTGCGAGCTCCTCGGCGAACGAGGACCACTTCCCGTACGCGAGTGGGAACGCGCTGCGCTGCACGGCGTCTGCCACGAGCGTCAGCTCCCCGGTCTCCCACCCGGGCACCTGCACGAGGTGGTCGTAGAACGTGCCAGCCGCGTAGACGGGGTCCTGCACTTGCTCCGGTGTGCCCCAGCCCTGCGAGGGGCGCTGCTGGAACAGCCCGAGCGAGTCGCGGTCGCCGTAGTCGAGGTTGCGGAGGGTCGACTCCTGCATCGCCGTCGCGAGCGCGATGACGACGGCTCGCTCCGGCAGCCCCCGCGAGCGGCCGACCTCGGCGATGGTGGCCGCGTTGGCCATCTGGTCGGCGGTGAGCGTCACCGACGAGGCGGGCAGCGCGCACGTCCCGTCGGCGGGATCCTGTTCGGTGCCCCACGCGACGCCGGCGAGGAGGGCGACCGCGATCAGCAGCGCCGGCCACCAGCGCGCGACGCCACCGGCGCCGCTGCGACGACGTCGCCGTGCCGCGGGGCCGCGTCGGCGGGACGCAGGCCGGGCGCCGCCGGAACGGGCGGCCGGCCGCCGGGCGGGCCGGCGTCCGGGAGATTGCCGGGACCCCGGCCGGGTGCCGCTGCGGGCCCGGGCCGCGGCGGGGCGCGTCGCGGTGCGGGGACTGCTCATCAGGACCGACTGTAGGTCGAGCTCGCGGCCCGTGCCGGGACGCGGGCACGGTGCCGGGCGTGCGCCGTGGCGCCCGGTGACCGAGGTCGCAGCCCGCCCTCGCGTGGGCTGTTCCCGACCGGCCGGCACCGATACCGTGTGCCCGCCGTCGAGGAGGAGCCATGGCTGACGTCCTGCTGCCCGGGATCACCACCACGCGGGTGGCCACCCCGCGACTGACCCAGAACGTCGTGCACCCGGTCGCCGTGGTGCCGGCGGAGCTCGCCGGCGACGGCGAGGTCGTGCTCTTCGTCCACGGCAACGTCAGCTCGGCGCTCTTCTGGCAGCAGCCGTTGCTGGCGCTGGTGGAGGAGGCCCGCGTGCGGCCGGTCGCGGTCGATCTGCGCGGCTACGGCGACACCGATCCGCTGCCGGTGGACGCGCGCCGCGGCGTGCGTGACTGGGCCGACGACGTCGCGGCGCTGGTGGAGGCCCTCGGCGTCGAGCGGGTGCACCTGGTCGGCTGGAGCATGGGCGCAGGCGTCGTCCTGCAGTACCTGCTCGACGCGCCCGCCCGGGTCGCCTCCGTGACGCTGGTGGCCCCCGTCTCGCCGTACGGCTTCGGCGGCACGGCCGGGCCGGAGGGACGCCGCCTCGCCGAGGACGGCGCGGGCTCCGGTGGCGGCGCGGCCAACCAGGAGTTCGTCGCCGCGCTCGCCGCGGGCGACTCGGGGAGCGGTAGCCCGACCAGCCCGCGGTCGATCCTGCGGGCGTTCTACGTGGCGCCGGGGTCGCTGCCGCTGGACCCCGCCCTGGAGGACGTCTTCGTCGCCTCGATGCTGTCGACCCGCACCGGCGTGGACCACTACCCGGGCGACTCCGCGCCCAGCCCGACGTGGCCGGGCGTGGCTCCGGGGAAGCGCGGCGTCCTGAACACCATGGCGCCGACGGTCATGGACGTCTCGGGGATCGCCGCGCTGGCCGACAGGCCTCCGGTGCTGTGGATCCGGGGCGACGCCGACGCCATCGTGTCGGACACCTCGGCGTTCGACCTGGCCCACCTGGGGCAGCTGGGCGCGGTGCCGGGCTGGCCGGGCGAAGCGGTCTGCCCGCCGCAGCCGATGGTCGCCCAGACCCGCGCCGTGCTCGAGGAGTACGCCGCGGCCGGGGGCTCCTACCGCGAGGTCGTGCTGCCCGGGGTCGGGCACTCGCCGCACGTCGAGCGGCCGCAGGAGTTCGTGGTGGCCCTGCTGGAGCACCTCGACGTCGCCACGGAGACGTCGGCCGCCCCCCGGTGACGCCCGGTCGTGCCGAGTGGGGCCCGGAGGGTCCCGGGCAGGCGCGAATCAGCGGCTCCGTGCAACGCGGGGACGGCACGTGGCCGCGGTGGAGGCCGGAGGCCGACCTATGTATTCGCGTGCAGCTCGGCGTTCAGCGCGCCCCACGTGCCCTGTCGGACGACGGCCTCCAGCGTCCCGGTCACGCTGTTGCGGCGGAACAGCAGCCCGTCGCGGCCGGACAGCTCGCGCGCCTTGACCACCGAGCCGTCGGGCAGCGTGATCCGCGAGCCGGCGGTGACGTAGCAGCCGGCCTCGACGACGCAGTCGTTGCCGAGCGAGATCCCGATGCCGGCGTTGGCGCCGATCAGGCAGCCGGTACCGATGGAGATCCGCTGGGTCCCCCCGCCGGACAGGGTGCCCATGATCGACGCGCCGCCACCCACGTCGCTGTCCGCGCCGACGACCACACCGGCGCTGATCCGGCCCTCGACCATGGAGGGGCCCAGCGTGCCGGCGTTGAAGTTGACGAAGCCCTCGTGCATGACCGTCGTCCCGTCGGCGAGGTGGGCGCCCAGCCGCACCCGGTCGGCGTCGGCGATGCGGACGCCGGTGGGGATGACGTAGTCGACCATCCGCGGGAACTTGTCCACGCCGAAGACGGTCACGTGGCCGACCGCCGCCCGCAGCCGGTGCGCGTTGAACGTCGCCGCCTCCACCGGGCCGGCGCTGGTCCAGGCCACGTTGGTGAGCAGCCCGAAGACGCCGGTCATGTCCGCCTGGTGCGGCCGGATCAGCCGGTGCGAGAGCAGGTGCAGCCGCAGCCACACGTCGTGGGTGTCCACCGGCGGGGCCGACAGGTCGGCGATGACCGTGCGGACGGCGACGACCTCGACGTCCCGTGCCTCGTCGGTGCGCACCAGCCCGCCGTAGTCGGGGCCCAGCTCGCCGGAGAGCTCGAGCGCGCCCAGCCGGGTGGTGCCCGTGGCCGCGCCGTCCGGGGCGTCGAGCCGCGGCTCGGGGTACCAGGTGTCGAGCACGGTGCCCGCCCGGGTGATCGTCGCCAGACCGGCGGCGGAGGCGGAGACGGGCACGGCGGCGGAGGCTGCGTCGGTCACGAGGACGACGCTACCCAGCCCGTGGCTCCGCGTGGGTGCTGGGACCCGGGGAACGCCAGCGGGTCCCGGGGCCCAGCACGGTCCTTCGCCTAGGCTCGGCAGGCGTGAGCGCCCCGCCCGAGCTCGACCTGTCCACCGACGTCCTCGCGCTGACCCGCGCCCTCGTCGACGCCCCGTCGGTCTCCGGCAGCGAGACCGCGCTCGCGGACGCGGTCGAGGCCGCGCTGCGTGCGCTGGGCGGGCTCGAGGTGGAGCGGATCGGGGACACGGTCCTCGCCCGCACCAACCTCGACCGGCCCGGCCGGGTGGTGCTGGCCGGCCACCTGGACACGGTGCCCATCGCCGACAACGTGCCCAGCCGACTGGACGAGACCACCGGCCGGCTGTACGGCTGCGGCACGTCGGACATGAAGGCGGGGGATGCGGTGATGCTGCGGCTGGCCGCGACGTTCGGCGTCCCGGGCGCCGAGCCCGCGCACGACCTCACCTTCGTCTTCTACGACAACGAGGAGGTCGAGTCGGTGAAGAACGGGCTCGGCCGGGTGGCCCGCGAGCGCCGCGGCTGGCTCTACGGCGACCTCGCCGTCCTCCTGGAGCCGACCGACGGCGAGATCGAGGCCGGCTGCCAGGGCACGCTGCGCGCGGTGCTGTCGACCAAGGGCCGCCGCGCGCACAGCGCCCGCAGCTGGCTGGGCGAGAACGCCATCCACGGCCTGGCCGGCGCGCTGGCGGCGCTGGCCGCCTACCGGCCGCGCGAGGTGGAGATCGACGGCTGCACCTACCGGGAGGGGCTCAACGCGGTGGGGATCGCCGGCGGGGTGGCGGGCAACGTCATCCCCGACGAGTCGTCCCTGACGGTGAACTTCCGGTACGCCCCCGACCGGGACGAGGACGCCGCCGAGGCGCACGTCCGGGAGGTCTTCGCCGAGGCGATCGCCGCCGGCGCCACCCTCACCGTGGTGGACAACGCCGGGGGCGCGCTGCCCGGGCTCGGTGAGCCGGCCGCGGCGGCGTTCATCGCGGCGGTCGGCCGGCCCGCGCGGGCCAAGCTGGGCTGGACCGACGTCTCCCGGTTCGCCGCGTTCGGCATCCCGGCGGTCAACTACGGCCCCGGCGACCCGCAGCTGGCGCACACCCGCGAGGAACACGTCCTCGTCGAGCGGCTGCAGCCGGCCGTCGACGCCCTCACCGCCTACCTCTCCGGGAGCAGCTCGTGACCACCCCGCCGTCCGACGGTCACCGCCCGCGCCCGACCCGGCACAAGGGCCCGATCATGCTGCGCAAGGGCGAGCCCGACCCGCAGAACCGGGGCACGACCACCGACCAGCGGCTGCTCGACCGCAGCGGCGGCGCTGACTTCGTGCACACCGACCCGTGGCGGGTCATGCGCATCACGTCGGAGTTCGTCGAGGGCTTCGGCCTGCTCGCCGAGCTGCCCCCGGCGGTGAGCGTGTTCGGCAGCGCCCGCACGCCCAGGGACCACCCGCACTACGCCGCGGGGGTGCAGCTGGGCGCCGCGCTGGTCGAGGCGGGGTACGCGGTGATCACCGGCGGCGGCCCCGGAGCGATGGAGGCGGCCAACCGCGGTGCCTCGGAGGCCGGGGGGATGTCGATCGGGCTGGGCATCGAGCTGCCGTTCGAGCAGGAGCTCAACGAGTGGGTCGACGTCGGCATCTCGTTCCGCTACTTCTTCGTGCGCAAGACGATGTTCGTGAAGTACGCGCAGGCGTTCGTGATCCTGCCCGGCGGCTTCGGCACGCTCGACGAGCTGTTCGAGGCGCTGACGCTGGTGCAGACCCGCAAGGTGACCCGCTTCCCGGTGATCCTGCTCGGCAGCGCGTACTGGTCCGGTTTGGTCGACTGGATCCGGGCGACGATGCTGACCGAGGGCATGATCGGCCCCGGTGACCTCGAGCTGGTCACGGTCACCGACGACGTCGCGGAGGCGGTGTCGGTCATCCGCGCCGCCGATGCCGCCCGAGAGCGGGGGGACGCCGGCGACGGGCTGCCGAGCGCGATCGGCGCACCGCCCTCCGACGCCTGAGGTGCTGTCGTTCGTCGTCTTCGTCGTCACCGTCCTGCTGGTCGGGGGGCTGCTCTTCCTGCTCGCCGCGCTGGTGCTCGGGCGGGGGGAGACCCAGCCACCGGCCGAGGTCGACCGCTCGCCGGTCGAGCTTCCGGACGACCGCCGGGTGACCGCTGCGGACGTGCGTGCGCTGCGGATCGCGGTCACCGCGCGCGGGTACCGGATGGCCGAGGTCGACTGGCTGCTCGACCAGTTCGCGCACACCCTGGACGAGCGGGATGCCGAGATCGCCGCGCTGCGGGCCGAGCTGGCCGCGCGCCGCGAGCAGGAGCTGCCGACCGATCCCGGTCCCGGGTCAGCTGAGGACGAGAGGAGCACCGATGCCTGAGGTGACCCGGCGGGTGGACGTCGACGCGGCGCCGGAGCGGGTGTGGGCGGCGCTGACCGCCTGGACGCGGCAGGGGGAGTGGATGGTCGCCACGGACGTGGAGACCGTCGGCGGGCCGGCGCAGGGCGTGGGTGGGCGGCTGGCCGCGCGCACCGGGCTCCCGCTGCCCGGTGGCCGCCACGTCGGCCTGCTGGACACCATGGTGATCACCGAGTGGGACCCGCCCCGGCGGGTCGTCGTCCAGCACACCGGCCGGCTGGTGCGCGGCCCGGGCATCTTCGTCATCGAGCCACGCGGCGCGCACTCCACCTTCGTCTGGACCGAACGGCTCTGGCTGCCCTACGGCCTCCTGGGCCAGGTCGGGTGGGTGCTGGTCAAGCCGTTCGCGCTGCTGGGCATCGACCTGTCGCTGCGCCGGTTCGCCGCCTTCGCCCGCGACTTCTGACCCGCTGCGGGGCGCGCTCCCCGGTCGGTGAGGATGGGCGCGTGCACATCCCGTACGCGGCCGCGGAGCGCGGTCGGTGAGCCGTCGCGGCTGGGCGCTGTTCCTCACCATGTCGGTGATCTGGGGCGTCCCCTACCTGCTGATCAAGGTCGCCGTCGGCGACGTCTCGCCGGTCTCGGTCGTCTTCGCCCGCTGCGTCATCGGCGCGGCGCTGCTCCTGCCGTGGACGATCGCCCGCGGCCAGCTGCGCCCCGCGCTGCGGCACTGGAAGCCGCTCCTGCTGTTCACGGTGCTGGAGATGACCGGTCCGTGGCTGCTGCTCGCCTACGCCGAGCAGAGCCTGTCCAGCTCGCTCACCGGCCTGCTGGTGGCCGGGGTGCCGTTCGTCGCCGCGATCGCCGCCCGGGTGGCGGGGGAGGAGGAGCGGCTGACGCCGGTGCGCCTGCTGGGCATGGGCATCGGCGTCGTCGGCATCGCCGTGCTGCTGGGTCTGGACGTCGAGGGCGCGCAGCTGCTGCCGCTCCTCGCCGTCGGGCTGGTGGTGGTCGGCTACGGCACCGCGCCGCTGGTGGTCAGCCGGGCGCTCCCGGGGGTGCCGGGCGTGGCCGCGAGCTCCGTGGCGCTGGCCGTCACCGCGCTCGTCTACGCGCCCTTCGCCGTCCCCCGGCTCGGGCAGGTGACCGCCGCACCGGCGGACGCACTGCTGTCGCTGCTCGCGCTCGGGGTGCTCTGCACCGCGGTGGCCCTGGCCGTGTTCTTCGCGCTCATCCGGGAGGTCGGCCCGCAACGCGCCCTGGTGATCACCTTCGTCAACCCGGCGGTCGCCGTGCTGCTCGGGGTGCTGCTGCTCGACGAGCCGTTCACCCTGGGCCTGGCCCTGGGCCTGCCGCTGGTGCTCACCGGCTGCGTGCTCGCCACGCGGCGGAGCCCCCCGCGGGCCGAGCCGGCCGTCGCCGCCGTGGCTCCGGGCTGAGTGTTGCGGACGTCAAGTTGCCTTGACAGTCAAGGTGGCTTGACGGATGGTGGGCCCATGACCGACCTCTCGGAGCTCGAACGCCGGTACACGCTGGCTGCTGCCGTAGCCCGGCTCGAGGAGCTGCGGACGCGCGAAGCGGTGGCCGACCCCGAGCAGCCGGGTCAGGACGCGCTGCCGACCCTGCGCCGGGAGGAGTCGCTCGAGCTGCTTGCGCTCCAGGAGCTGGTCGCCCGCAAAGCCGGCTACGGGCGACAGCTGACGGTGCGCACGGCCCGGGCGGCCGGCGCCTCCTGGGCGGAGATCGGCGAGGCGCTGGGCACCACCCGTCAGGCGGCGTGGGAAGCCCACCAGCGCTGGATCGACGGACAGGCAGCTCAGTTCGGCGCCGTGGGTCAGATCGGCTTCGACCCGGCGGACACGGACGCCGCACGGGCGCTGGCCGGCGAGCCCGACCGGGACTGACCGAGGGCAGGCAGGCGCGCTCGCCCCCGGCCGAGCGAACCGGGTGGAGCGGGGAGCGTCGGCACCGGTCGCTAGCGTCGGGCGCGTGGACGAACCCGGCCGGTGCGGATGGGCGACGAGCGCGCCCGAGTACATCGCCTACCACGACGAGGAGTGGGGGAGGCCGCTGCGCGGGGACGATGCGCTCTTCGAGCGGTTGTGCCTCGAGGCGTTCCAGTCGGGGCTGTCCTGGATCACCATCCTGCGGAAGCGACCGGCGTTCCGGGCCGCGTTCGCCGGCTTCGCGATCGACGCCGTGGCCGCCTTCACCGCCGAGGACGAGGCCCGGCTGATGGCCGATGCGTCGATCGTGCGGAACCGCGCGAAGATCGCCGCCGCCGTCTCGAACGCGCGGGCGGCGCAGCGGCTGCCCGAGGGGCTGTCGGAGCTGCTGTGGTCCTTCGCCCCGGCCGGCGACCGGCCCCGCCCCGCCACCCTCGCCGACGTGCCGGCCACCAGCCCCGAGTCGGGAGCCATGGCGAAGGAGCTCAAGCGCCGTGGCTTCGTCTTCGTCGGTCCGACCACCGCCTATGCCCTGATGCAGGCGACCGGGATGGTCGACGACCACGTGGCCGGCTGCTTCCGCGCGCGATCCTGACCCTGGTGGAAGGCCCGAAAGGAGGGTCCGGCGGGGTTCGTGTTGGACGACGGGAGCTCATACGGGATCATTGCCGTAGCTCACAGCATCGGACACCACGCGCCTGCCTCCGGCGGGCTCGTGGCTGGCGAAGGAGGCACGCATGGCGGCCATGAAGCCGCGCACGGGTGAAGGTCCCCTCGAGGTCACCAAGGAAGGGCGCGGCCTGGTCATGCGCGTACCGCTGGAAGGCGGCGGTCGCCTCGTGGTGGAGCTGTCGCCGGACGAGGCGGCGGCGCTGTCGGAGGCGCTCAAGGGCGCGACCAGCTGAACTCCTCCGCGACGCCGCCTCCCGGCAGCTCCGCGCAGGACGGCACGGCCCCGGCCGCCGGCTTCTCGCCGGTGACCGGGGCCGTGCCGTCTCCGGGGTCGCCGCCCGCCGTCCGTGCGGTGGGCCCCCCGCTGCGGGCCGGACGCCGTCCGGGAGATGCTGTGCCGGTGGGAGACGCTGTGCCGGTGGGAGATGCTGTGCCGGTGGTGAGCGACTGATGGCGGACGAGGACCTCGGGGTCGTGTTCCCCGCCGGACCGGACGGCCGGCGCAGCACCGCCGCCCTCGGCCGCGCCGTCGTGGCCGACGCGCTGCGCCCGGTCGACGCCACCGGGGCGCTGGCCGCCGAGCAGGAGACCAACTGGCGGGCCGGCTACCTGCCGCACTTCCGCCGGCTGGTGGAGGCGGGCCTGCCGTCGGCGGGGGCGGCGCGCTCGATCGCCGCCGCCGGCCTCGACTCGCTGCACCGGCGCATGCGGGTGGCCGGCCCGGACGGCGAGTCCGGCCTGGAGACGCTGAGCACCGCCCCGGCCGGCCGGGCCCTGCACACGGCAGAGGTGACCGGCGGCGGGCAGCCCGAGGGCGAGCTCTCGCTGCCCTTCCGCGGTGAGCGGCTGCGTGGCGACGCGTTGCTGCGCCGGCTCGACCGGTGGGTGGAGCGCGGGGTCGTCGAGCCCTCGGCGGCCGAGGCGGTCCGCACGGTCGCCGCGAACCCCGGCTGGCTTGCGCTGCCGGGCCGCACCGTGGTCGTGCTCGGCGCCGGCGCGGAGATGGGGCCGCTGACCGCGCTGCTCCGGTGGGGCGCGCAGGTGGCCGCGGTGGACCTGCCGCGGGCTCCCCTGTGGGAGCGGGTGCTCGACACCGCGCGCGGTGGTGCCGGCACGCTGCTGGTCCCGGTCACCGAACCGGGAACCGGCGCCGACCCGCGCCGGGCCGGCGCCGACCTGATCGCCGAGGTGCCCGCGGTGGCCGACTGGATCGCCGGCCTGCCCGGGCGGCCGGTGCTCGGCAACTACGTGTACGCCGACGGCGCCACCAACGTCCGGGTGTCCACGGCGGTCGACGCGCTGACGGTGCGGCTGACCGGGGCGCGGCCCGACCTCGCCCTGGCCTTCCTCGCCACGCCCACCGACGTCTTCGCCGTCCCTGCCGACGCGGTGGCCCAGTCGGTGCGGGCCTACGCCGACCGCAGCCGCCGGGCCAAGCTGCTCGGCCGTCCGCTGCGCACGGTGTCCGGCGGCCGCCTGCTGCGGCGGGCCTACGTGCCCGGCGCGGACCCGGGGATCGCCGACAGCCTGGTCGCCCAGCAGGGCCCCAACTACGCGCTGGCCAAGCGGCTGCAGCGGTGGCGGGCCACCGTCGCGTCGGCGGCCGGGAGCACGGTCTCCATGAACGTCGCGCCGCCCACGCGCACCCGGTCGGTGGTGAAGAACCGCGCCCTGGCCGCGGCCTACGCCGGTGCGCACCGGTTCGGCGTCGAGATCTTCGAGCCGGCGACGGCCAACGTGCTGATGGCCGCGCTGCTGGTGCACGACCTGCACACCGGCGGCGGGCCGGTGCACGCGCACCCGTGGCAGGACGAGGCCTACGAGGCGGCGCACGGCGGCCTCTGGCGGACCGCCTACGCCCCGCGTAGCGCCCTGGGGCTGGCCGCGCTCCTCGGGTACGGGGCCGCGCGGGCCTGAGCGCGGATCAGGCCGGACCGACCAGCCCTGCCACGATCTCGGCCGACAAGCCGACCAGCGGCAGCCCGCCGCCGGGGTGCGCCGAGCCGCCCACCAGGAACAGCCCGGGAACCGGCGAGGCGTTGGCCGGGCGCAGGAACGCCGCCCGGGAGCCGTTGCTGGAGGTCCCGTAGATGGAGCCGCCCACGCTGCCGGTGGCCCGGGCGAGGTCGGCCGGCGTCCGGACCTCCCGCCAGCGCAGCCGGTCCCGGACGTCGAGCCCCCGCCGGGCCATGACCTCGAGCACGCGGTCGGCGTAGCCCGCGGCCAGGCCGGGCGCGTCCCAGTCGACGCCGCCGGCCGGGTCGTGCCGGGGGGCGTTGACCAGCACGAACCAGGACTCGCTGTCGCCGTCGGGCACCAGGGCGGGGTCGTCGGGCGCGCTGATGTACACCGTCGGGTCGGCCACCGGGCGCGGCGCGCCGGCGTGCCGCCCGGTGCCGAAGACGGCGTCGAACTCCGCGTCGTAGTCGTCGGGGAAGAGCACCGTGTGGTGGGCCAGCCCCGGCGTGCGCCCGCGCAGGGCCAGCAGGAGCACGAAGCCGGACAGCGAGGGGGTCGCCCGGCGCAGGTCCCGCCGCACTCCGCGCGTGGCCGGGCCGGCGGACAGGAGGTCGGTGTGCAGGGCGGTGGCGTCCACGCCGGAGACGACGACGTCCGCGCGCAGCCGCTCGCCACCCGCGAGCTCGACCCCCGCCGCGCGGCCGCCCTCCACCAGCACCCGCCGCACGGTTGTGCCGGTGCGGACCACCGCGCCGTGCCCGACCGCCCGGTCGAGCACGGCCAGGCCGAGCCGGTGCAGCCCGCCGCGCACGTACCAGGAGCCGAACGCCTGCTCGGCGTACGGCACGGTCGCCAGGACGGCGGGCGCCCGGCGCGGGTCGGACCCGGAGTAGGTCGCGTAGCGGTCCAGCAGCGTGCGCAGGTGCGGGTGCCGCAGGTAGCGCCGGCCGAGCCCGCGCAGCGACTGCCAGGGCGCGACGGCCGCGACGTCCCCCGGGCGCCGGGCCAGCCGCGCCAGCGTTCCCGCCCCGGCCAGGGGGGTGCGCAGGAACGGGCGTTCGCTGATCGCCCACATCCGCTCGGCGCGGTCGAGGAGGGCGCTCCACTGGCGGCCCGCGCCGTCGCCGAGCGCGGCGTCCAGGGCGGCGGGCACGTCGTCCCGGCGTCCGGGGAAGGTCAGCGCGGTGCCGTCGGCGAAGCGGTAGCCGACGGCGGGGTCCAGTCGCACCAGGTCGACGGCGTCCTCCAGCCGGCCGCCGGTGGCGGCGAACAGGTCGCGGTAGACCTGCGGGAGGGTGACCAGGCTCGGGCCGGTGTCGAAGGAGTGCCCGTCGCGGCTGTACCAGCCGAGCTTCCCGCCCACCTGGTCGGCCTGCTCGACGACGGTCACCGCGTGGCCCCGCGCGGCCAGCCGCGCGGCGACCGCCAGACCGCCCAGGCCCGCGCCCACGACCACCACGCGCGCCACGGACCCACCGTAGCCAGCCCGCGCCGACCTCCCGGCCGGTGGGCCGCCGGGCACCGGTCAGCGGGCCGCGGGCACCGCGAGCGCCAGGACGGCGAGGTCGTCGGGCTCGTGGCGGGAACCGGCCAGCTGGCTCTCGACGGCGGCCGACACCGCGGCGACGACGGCCTCCGCGTCGGCGACCGGGGCCCCGGCGACCACCCGCAGCAGCGCGTCCTCCCCGAACTGCCGGCCGGCGTCGTCGCGGGCCTCGGTGACCCCGTCGGTGTAGAGCACGAGGGTGGACCCGGGTGCCAGGTCGAGGACCGTCTCGGTCACCTCCAGGTCGCCGTCGATGCCGAGCGGCCGGCCGGCCGTCCCGATCGCCCGGGCGTCGCCGTCGGGGCCGGTGACCAGCGGCAGCGGGTGGCCGGCCACGCCGAGGCGCAGCCGGGCGCCCCGTGCGGCCGGCTCGAGGACCAGGCAGCAGGCGGTGACGAAGCGCAGCGGTCCGGTGCCCTGCTCGTGCAGCAGGGCGGCGTTGACGGCGCGGAGGATCTCCGCCGGGCTGTCCGTGGCCGCCGCGCGGGCGGTGTGCCGGGTGACCGCGGTGACGGCGGCGGCCTCCGCCCCGGTGCCGCAGACGTCGGCGATCAGCACCATCCACCGGCCACCCGGGAGCGGCATCACGTCGTAGGTGTCGCCGCCGACCAGCGCGGCCTCGCCTCCGGCGCGGTAGTGGGCCGCCAGCTCGACGCCCGGGATCGTCGGGAGGTGCGACGGGAGCAGGCTGCGCTGGAGGGTCTCGGCGAGCTCGCGGACCACCGACTCGGCGCGCAGCCGCGCGAGGAACTGGCCGATCTGCCGGCCGGCGTGCCCGAGCACCTCGAGCAGCTCCGGGGGCACCGGTCGCTGGGTGGTGGAGAACAGCTCGCAGACGGCGAGCAGCGAGTCGCCGCTGAGCACGGGGAACGCCACCCCTGTGCTGAGCCCGTCGGCCCGGACCACCTCGCGGCGGACCAGCCGGGGATCGGCCGCGAGCTCCTCGGCCACGACCGGTGCGCGGTGCAGCCACGCGCGCCCCGGCAGGCCCTCACCGCGGTGGAACACCCGGGTGGGAGCATCGGTGGCCAGGGCCGGGACGTCGGCGTCGGGAGCGGCCCAGGTGGCCGCGTGGAGCAGCCGTCCGTGCTCGGTGTCGGCCTGCCACAGCAGGGCGGCGTCCCAGTCCAGCGCGGTGCACAGCGTGGGCAGCAGCTGGGCGAAGGCGACGTCGGCGTCGCGGGCCTCGGTGAGGGCCGCGGTGACCCGCAGCGTGGCCGCCAGGTAGCGGCTGACCTGGAGCTGGCGCTCCAGCAGGATCGTGGTGCTCGCGTCACGGAGCACGCCGACGATCGAGGACTCCGCGGCCGAGGCGCCGGGGAACGGCTCCACGCGGGCGAGGGTGACGTCGATCGAGATCTCGTGCCCGTCGACGTGCAGCGCGGGCAGCTGGGTGGTGTTGCCGACGAGTTCGCCCTGCCCGGTGGTGAGGAAGCGGGTGATGTGGCCGCCGTGCCCCGTGCGGAACCGGGACGGCATGATCTCGGTCAGGTCGCGGCCGAGCAGGTCGGCCGGGGAGTACCCCAGCAGCCGGGACACGGCCGGGTTCACGTACGTCACGCGGCCGCCGGCGTCGGCCACGACGACCGTGTCCGGCAGGGCCGCCAGCAGCGTCGCCGCAGGCACCCCTGAGGTGGCCTCGGGCACTTCTCCCCCTCGAGCACGGTGGTGCGGACGGCCGTCGACGGCTCGTTCCAGGTCTCACGTTCTCACACGGGGGGTGAGTGCGCGCGCACGGAAAGTCGACATGTGGTCAAGTCGACATGGCGGTGCGATCCGAGCTCAGAAGGCATACCTCATCCGCAGCCACGGCGCGCGCCGGGCGACCAGGTCGCGCACCCGGGCCACCGCCGCGCGCTTGACGTCGGCCCGGTAGCGGACGTTGTCCTGGCCGTTCTGGCTGCGCTTGGGCTCCTGCAGGTCGGGGCGCCAGAGCAACCGCTCCGCCGTCGGGTGCCAGCCGAGGTTCACCTCGTGCAGCGCCTCGTTGTGGGTGAGCAGGATGACCTCGGCCGCAGCCTGGGACTTCGCGGCCGGCCCGAGCTCGTCGTCCAGCCGGTCGAGCAGCCGCCCCCAGTCCTGCTCCCAGCCCTCGCGCAGCACGACGGGGGAGAGGTTCAGGTGGACCTCGTAGCCGGCGGCCACGAAGTCGTCGACCGCCGCGATCCGGTCGGCGATCCGGCTGGTGCGGACGTCGAGGACCCGCGCGTCGTCGTCGGGCATGAGCGAGAACCGGATGCGGGTGCGCCCGGCCGGGTCCAGCTCCAGCAGCCCCCGGTTGACGTACTTGGTGGCGAAGGAGGCCTTCGCCGTCGGCAGGTCGCGGAACGTGGCCACCAGGTCGGCGACGTTGTCGCTGACCAGGGCGTCCACGGAGCAGTCGCTGTTCTCGCCGATGTCGTACACCCAGCTGTCGCGGTCGCACTGGTCCGGTTCGGTCTTCGGGCCCTGGCGCGCTACGTGCCGGCGCAGGTGACCGGTGATCTGCTCGATGTTGGTGAAGACGGTGATCGGGTTGGCGAACCCCTTGCGCCGGGGCACGTAGCAGTAGACGCAGGCCATCGCGCAGCCGTTGGCGAGGCCGGGGGCGATGAAGTTCGCCGACCGGCCGTTGGGGCGGGTGGCGAGCCCCTTGCGGACGCCGAGCACCAGCGTCTCGGTCTTCACCCGCACCCAGCGGTCGACGAGCCCCTCGTTGCCGTGCAGCTCCGGGATCTGCCAGTGCGACGGGACCTCGACGACCTCCGCACCGGGGAAGCGGCCGAGCACCTGCCGGCCGCGCGGGATGGTCAGCGCCGCGGGCTCGGCGTAGATCCGGCGCACCTGCAGCAGCGCGTTGGTCGGCATCGGCGTCGCCGGCGGGTCGACGTCGAAGAGGGTCAGCGGCTCGGCGGCGGCCATGCCTGGTGCAGCGCCGGGGAGGCGGCCGCCATTCCGGTGCGAGACTGCCCCGGTGAGCGCGCCCGGCCCCCGCCGCATCGACCTCAACGCCGACCTCGGTGAGGGGTTCGGCGTCTGGCGGCTCGGGGACGACGAGGCGCTCCTCGAGGTCGTCACCAGCGCCAACGTCGCCTGCGGGTTCCACGCCGGTGACCCCGTCACGATGCGCCGGGTGTGCCGCGGCGCCGTCGCCGCCGGGGTGTCCATCGGCGCGCAGGTCTCCTACCGCGACCTGGCCGGCTTCGGCCGGCGGTTCGTCGACGTCGCGCCCGAGGAGCTGGCGGCCGACGTGCTCTACCAGCTGGCCGCGCTCGACGGCATCGCCCGGACGGCCGGGGGACGGGTCTCCTACGTCAAGCCGCACGGCGCCCTCTACAACGCCGTCGTGCACCACGAGGCGCAGGCCGCGGCGGTGGTGACGGCCGTCGCCGGCTACGACCCCGGGCTGGCCGTGCTGGGGCTGCCCGGCTCGCGGTTGCTGCAGGCGGCGGCGGAGGCCGGGCTGCCGACGGTCGGCGAGGCGTTCGCCGATCGGGGCTACACCCCGGAGGGCACGCTGGTGCCGCGCGGCCTGCCGGGCGCGGTGCTGCACGAGCCGGCCGCCGTCGCCGGGCGCGCGGTCCGGATGGTCCGCGACGGAACGGCGGTCGCCGTCGACGGCAGCGTCGTGCGGGTGGACGTCGGCTCGGTCTGCGTGCACGGAGACACCCCGGGCGCGGTGCACCTGGCGCGGTCGGTCCGCGCCGCGCTGGAGGCAGCCGGCCTGGTGCTGGCGCCGTTCGCCGGCTGAGCGGTCGCGGGCCGGGCGGTCACGGGCCGGGCGGCCGGTCGGCGCGCAGCTCCTCCAGCGGCCGCCGCCCGGCGAGCAGGTCGGCGGCCACCTCGTCGACCGAGCGCCCGGCCGCGTAGGCGTCGACCCGGAGCAGGGCCAGCGCCTCGGCGGACCCGATGTCGAGGGCCACGCCGATCTTGCCGACCGCCTCCCACACCGCGGCCCGTTGCCGCGGTGCCGGCCCGTGCAGCCAGTCCGGCCCCTCGGCCGGCGACCAGGTCGACCACATCGCCGCCTCCGCGAGCGCGGAGCTGATCAGCTCACCCACGGCGACGGCGTCGAACACGTCGAGCTCGGCCACCGCATCCCCGCGGGTCACGTACAGGTCGAGGGCGCCGCCGCCGGACGGCGGCGACCGCAGCGGCAGCGCGACCACCCCGCGGTAGGGCGTCCCGCCGAGGAACAGGGTGGCGAACATCGGCCAGCGCCGCCGGAGGTCCTCCTCGGCCGCGAACACCGGTTGCCCGGTCCGCTGGGAGGCCACGCAGGGGCCCTCGCCGGCCGTGAACTGCATCTGCTCGGCCGTCGACGCCGCGGCGCTGCTGGCGCCCAGCGGAACCCGCCGGCCGCTCGCGTCGCTCATGCTGAGGCCGGCGCCGTCCACGGCGAGCACCCGGGCGCACGCCCGGCTCAGCCGCACCGGCAGCAGCTCGGGAGCGGCCAGCGCGGGTGCGGAGACCGCGGCGAGCGCAGCGGAGAACCGCTCGGCGATGGGCATGCCCGATTGTGTGCCCGGACGTGGCAGTCCTCATCCCGGGCCGGCGCGTCCCTCCTCCGGCCCGCGTGCGGTTCAGCCGGGCGAGCGGTCCGGTCGGTAGGTGTAGGCGGCCTCGCGGACCGCCTCGTCGGTCTCCAGCCCCGCGCCCAGCGCACCGCCCACGGTCGCCAGCGAGCTGGTCAGCCAGGCCAGCTCCAGGTAGTCCGCCAGCGACGCCGGGTGCCCGAGCCCCTCGGCGAAGAGCGGTTCGACCACGAGCAGCAGGCCACCCAGCAGGGCCAGCACGAAGAGCGCGAGGTACAGCGACAGCACCCCGATGGCCACGGTCGCGGCCGTGGCGATGTTGAACAGCACCACCTGCTTGCGCACCCGCGGCTGCCGGGGCCGCTCCCACATGTCGGCCCCGACGATGAGCGTGACCGCGATCGCGACCACCGATCCGATGCCGACCAGCAGCAGGCGCAGCCACCCGAAGGCGTCGGCCAGCCGCCAGATGTCGGCGGTCACCAGGGCGAAGACGCCGGCGGCGATCGCCGCGGTGAGGGCCCGCGAGAGCCGGACGGCCAGCCGCCACGGCCGGTTGGCCCGCACCATCCCGCCGAGCAGCCGCAGGTTGCCCGAGAGCACCCGCGCGGTGAACCGGACCCCGTCGGCGGAGTCGGCCGGATCGGTGGCCAGCTGCCGCAGGCGGGCGCCGAGCGCGGCCCGGTCGCCGGGGTCGTCGGGGTCGTCGTCGCCGTCGCTCACCAGCGCCTGCACCAGGCCGACCGCGGTCTCCAGCGCGCGCCGGCGGCGGCCCACGGCGCCGAGGGCGGGCAGGGAGAGGACGCCGACGCCGTGCAGGGGGCTGGCGTGGCCGGTGACCGGGCGACGGGCCACCTCCAGTGGGACGTCGGTGAAGCAGAGCGCCAGGTCCCAGTCGGCCTGCAGCAACCGCTCGCGGGTGGCGCCGACCAGCTCGGCGTCGTCGGCCGGTGGCTGCACCAGGCCGTCCTCGACCACCGGCACCTGCCAGCCGACCTCCGGGTGCCGGGCGGTCAGCTCGGCGGCGAGCTCGGTCGCCAGGCCCGCGGCCAGCTCGGCCGGTGCGCCGGGAGCCGCCACCAGCCCCACCACGACCACGGGCACGGGCTGCTCCGGCGCAGCGCCGGCGCCGGCCGGGGCGGTCGCACGGGGTCCGGCGTCCGCGGGCGGCGTCGAGGTCACGACGGTCCAGCATTCCAGCCGCCCCGCGCCGCCGGGCACCGGGCCGCCGCACGGCTCTTCTGTACCCGATCATGGGCCGGTGGACGAGGGGAGCGCAGGGGTGCGCGCGGTGCCGTACGGCGACCGCGCGGTGCTGCTCGAGGTGGCGGGCGCCGAGGCGCTCGCGGGGCTGCGGGCCGCGCTGCTGGCCACCCCGCTCGCCGGTCAGGTGGATCTCGTCCCGGCGGCGCGCACGCTGCTCGTGGTCCTCGACCGGCCGCCCACCGACCTCGACCTGGCCGCGCTGCGCCGGCTGGTGCCCGCCGCTCCGGCGGCCGGCGGTGCTGCCGCGGCGGTGGAGCTGGCGGTGGTCTTCGACGGCCCCGATCTCGACGAGGTGGCCGAGCGCACCGGCCGCTCCGCCGACGCCGTCGTCGCCGGGCTCACCGGCGCCCGGCTCACCGTCGCCTTCGGCGGCTTCGCCCCCGGCTTCGGCTACCTGACCGGGCTGCCGCCGGAGCTGCACGTGCCGCGCCGCGCGACCCCGCGCACCCGGGTGCCGGCCGGCGCGGTCGGGCTCGCCGGCCCCTACGCCGGGGTCTACCCGCGGGCCTCGCCGGGCGGCTGGCAGCTGGTCGGCCGGACCGCCGCGGTGCTCTTCGACGTCGACCGCGACCCACCGGCGCTGCTCTCGCCCGGCACGGCGGTCCGGCTGCGGGCGGTGGGCTGAGTGCTCACCGTCCTGACGCCCGGGCCGTTCTGCACCGTGCAGGACGCCGGCCGCACCGGCTGGGCGTCGATCGGGGTGCCCCGCTCCGGCGCGGCCGACCGGGCCGCGGCCGGGCTGGCGAACCGGCTGGTGGACAACCGGCCTGCCGCGGCGGTCCTGGAGGCGACCGCCGGGGGGCTGCGGGTCCGCGCCGGGCGGACGGTGCTGGTGGCCGTGGCCGGTGTCCCGGCCCCGGTCACGGTCGACGGCCGGCCGGCGCCCTTCGCCGCCCCGACGACCCTGCCCGCGGGTTCGGTGCTGGGGCTCGGGACGCCGCCGGCCGGGCTGCGCAGCTACCTCGCCGTGCGCGGCGGCATCGACGTCCCGCCGGTACTGGGGTCGCGCAGCACCGACACGCTGTCCGGCCTGGGGCCGGCGCCGCTGGCCGCCGGGGCGCGGCTGCCGATCGGCACGGAGGCCGGTGCGGAGCCGTTCGTCGACGTCGCGCCGGTCGGCGTCCCGTCCGACCGGCCGGTGCTGCGGGTCCTTTCCGGGCCGCGGCGGAACTGGCTGGCCGAGGACGCCTGGGCGGCCCTGCTCCGGGCGGAGTGGCAGGTGCGCCCGGACAGCGACCGGATCGGGCTGCGGCTGGCCGGCCCCCGGCTGGACCGGGCGAGGGAGGGCGAGCTGCCCAGCGAGGGACTGGTTCCCGGCGCCGTCCAGGTGCCGCCGGACGGGGCCCCGGTGCTCTTCCTCGCCGACCACCCGGTCACCGGCGGCTACCCGGTCCTCGCCGTGGTGGTCAGCGCCGACCTCCCGGCCGCCGCCCAGCTGCGGCCGGGAGACGTCGTGCGGTTCCGCGCCGCCTGATCCCGGTCGTCCCGAGTGGGCCCCGGAGGGGTCCGCGCAGGGACGACGAATCGGCTCCGCATGACTGGGGACGGCCGTTGGCCGCGGTGCGATCCGGAGGACCGCAGTGCCATGGCCCCGGAGGGGTCCGCGCAGGGACGACGAATCGGCTCCGCATGACTGGGGACGGCCGTTGGCCGCGGTGCGATCCGGAGGATCGCCGTGTCATCGCCTCAGTCCCTCACGGGGAGGACCGCCGGACCGGAGGGGCCGGCCACCACCTCCGCGCGCGCTCCGTAGTGCCGGCTCAGCGCCTCCGCGGTCAGCACCTCGGCGGGCGGGCCCTCGGCGGCGACCCGGCCGCCGGAGAGCAGCGCCAGCCGGTCGGCGTACTGGCCGGCGAGCGTGAGGTCGTGCAGCGTGCTGATCACCGTGAGGCCGTCCTGGCGGCGCAGCACGTCGACGAGGTCGAGCACCTGCTGGGCGTGGCCGAGGTCGAGCGCCGCGGTCGGCTCGTCGAGGAGCAGCACCCGCGGCTGCTGGGCCAGCGCCCGGGCGAGCACCGCGCGCTGCTGCTCGCCGCCGGAGAGGGTGCTCAGCGGCCGCCCGGCCATGGAGCCCAGCCCGAGCCGGTCGAGCACGTCGGCCACCACCCGGCGGTCCGCCTCGCGCGGCGCGGCCAGCAGGGGCCGGTGCGGCGTCCGCCCGAGGGTGACGTAGTCGCGGGCGGTCACGCCCTCGGGGAGGACCGGCGTCTGCGGGGCGTAGGCCATGGCCCGCGCCCGGTCGCGGCGGTGCATGCCGGTGGTGGGGACGCCGTCCAGGCGCACCTGGCCCTCGTGCGGGTGGAAGCCCAGGACCGACCGCAGCAGCGTCGACTTGCCGGAGCCGTTGGGGCCGATGACGGCCAGCCAGCCGCCCGGCTCCACGGTGAGCCGCACCGCGTCCAGCACCTGGGTGCGGCCGTACCCGGCGGTCAGCCCGAGCACCTCCACCCGGGCGCCGCCCCCGGTGCCGCCCGGCCGCGGTGCGCTCCGGCGGCTCATCGGCGCCGCGCCCCGGCCCAGAGCAGGCCGGCGAAGAACGGCGCCCCGATGAAGGCGGTGACCACGCCGATCGGCAGCTCCGCGGGCGCCAGGAGCACCCGCGCGACGAGGTCGCTGAGCACGAGGAAGGCGCCGCCGACCAGCAGCGACATCGGCAGCACCCGGACGTGCGAGCCGCCGACGAGGCGCCGCACGATGTGCGGCACGACCAGCCCGACGAAGCCGATCAGGCCGCTCACCGCCACCGCGGCGGCGGTGGCCAGCGAGGCGGCCAGGATGACCAGCAGCCGCAGCCGGCCGGGGTGCACGCCCAGGGAGCTGGCCTCGTCGTCCCCGACCGCCAGGACGTCGAGGGCCCGGCCGCACAGCAGCAGCACCAGGGCGGCCGTCCCCAGGTAGGGCAGCACGAGGGTGACGTCGGACCACTGGGAGCTGCCCAGCTGGCCCAGCAGCCAGCTGTAGATCTCGCGCAGGTCCTCGGTGTTCTGCTGCTGGACCAGCGTCTGGGCCGCGGCCAGGAAGGCGGCGACCGCGATGCCCGCGAGCAGCAGCGTCGGGCTGTGCGAACCGCCGGCCACCGAGCCCAGGGCCAGGGCGCAGCCGACCCCGACCAGCGCGCCGGCGAAGGCGGCCAGCGGCACGACCCCGACCGGGCCCACCGACTGCACGGGGGAGTAGGCGATGACCAGCGTGGCGCCCAGCCCCGCGCCGGCCGCCGCGCCGAGCAGGTAGGGGTCGGCCAGCGGGTTGCGGAACACGCCCTGGTACCCGGCGCCGGCGATCGCCAGCCCGGCACCCACCAGCGCCGCCATCAGGACGCGGGGCAGGCGCAGCTCCAGCAGCACCGCCGCCTGCGCGCCCTCCAGGGCGCCGGGGACGCTGCCGCCGAACGGCCGCACCAGCAGGTCGAGCAGGGTGACGACGACGGCGCCCGGGGGGAGCGGGAGCGCGCCCACCCCGACCCCGGCCAGCATCGCGAGCACGAGCACCAGGCCCGCCCCCGCGAAGGCCGCGACGGAGCCGCGCCGGCCGCGGGACCGGGCCGTGCCCGCGCGCGCCCGGGGCGCCGTCGTCGTCACCGGAGGGCTGCTCTCAGCCCTGCAGCGTCTCGGCGACCGACTCCGCGAAGTCGGCGATCCGCGGACCCCAGCGGGAGGCGATGTCGTCGTTCGCCTCGAGGATCCGGCCCTCCTGCACGGCCGGCAGCGTGTCGAACGCGGGCCGCTCGGCGACGGTCGCCGCGGACTGCTCGCAGCAGACCGTGTCGGCGAGCACGATCAGCTCCGGCGCCTGCCCGGCGATGTACTCCGCCGACAGCTGCGGGTAGCCGCCGGCCGCGTCGGGGGCGGCGTCGGCGATGTTCTCCAGCCCGAACATGCTGTAGATGCTGCCGATGAAGGTGCCGCTCGTCGCCGAGTACAGCTCCGGGCCGAGCTCGTGGTAGACGCTCGTGCCCTCCACCTCGGCCGGCACGGAGGCGACGGCCGCGGCGATCCGGTCCTGCACCTCGGCGGCGACCTCACCGGCCTCCTCGGGATGGCCGGTCGCCTCGCCGAGGGTGTCCAGCTGCGCGTAGGTGTCGTCGAGGGTCTCGGCGGCCGGCAGCAGCAGGGTCGGGACCGACAGGGCCTCGAGCGCGTCGACGATGCCGTTCTGGTCGTTGCTCAGCACCACCAGGTCGGGGTCGTACCCGGCGATCGCCTCGGCGTTGGGGGTGAACGCCGACAGGTCGGTGGTCGGCGCCTCCTCCGGGAAGTTCGAGTTGTCGTCGACGGCCTCCACCTGGTCGCCGGCGCCGATGGCGAACAGCATCTCGGTGGCCGTGGGCGACAGGGAGACGATGGCCTCCGGGCGCTCGTCGAGGGTGACCTCGCCGTTGGCCCCGGTCACCGTCACCGGGAAGGCGCCGGCCTCGGGGGAGGGCGACGGGGCCGCGGCGCCGTCGTCGGACGCGTCCGACCCGCCGCAGCCGGTGAGCGCCAGCAGCAGCGCGGTCAGGAGGGCCAGGAGGGCGGCGGGGGAGAGCCGCCGCGGGGCGCGCGACGTCGACCGCGCCGCACGGGGGGAAGAGCCGGACAAGGAAGGCCTCCAGAGGAGGCGGGAAGGGTCGCCTCCGAGCTGACCCGACGCCCGATGCGCGACCCCTGCCGCGAGGGTCGGTTGCATGACGCAGGGCAGGCGATCTGGCTCGGGTCACCCGGTTCGCGGACCAGGGGGCCACCACAGTTGCGGGACAGCGCCGGCATCGCACCGGACTTCGCTGCTGCTGCGCCGCCGGCAGACACCGGCGGGCAGAAAGGTACCAGCGGCCTCAGGAGCGGGCGGCCAGCACGGCCTCGTAGACCTCGACGGTCTGCCGGGCGATCGCGGCCCAGCCGAACTCGGCGACCACCCGTTCCCGACCGGCGGCACCCATGGCGGCGGCGCGCCCCGGATCGGCCAGCAGCTCACCGGTGCGCGCCGCCAGCCCGGCCGCGAAGCCCGCCGGGTCGGCCTCGTCGTAGGGCACCAGCAGCCCGGTCCGGCCGTCGTCGACGACCTCCGGGATGCCGCCGACGGCGCTGGCCACCACGGCGGTGCCGCAGGCGGCCGCCTCGAGATTGACGATGCCGAGCGGCTCGTACACCGACGGGACGACGAACACGGTCGCGCCGGTGATCAGCGGGACCAGCTTCTCCCGGGGCAGCATCTCCTCGATCCACACCACGCCGCTGCGCCGCTGCTGCAGCTCGGCCACCGCATCGGCGACCTGCTGGCGCTCGGCGGGGGTGTCGGCCGCGCCCGCGCAGAGCACCAGGCCGGCGTCGGCGGGCAGCTGCTCGGCCGCGCGCAGCAGGTGCCCCACGCCCTTCTGCCGGGTGATCCGCCCGACGAACAGCGCGTACGGCCGGTCGGGGTCCACCCCGAGGGAGCGGACGACGTCGGGGTCGTGCACCGGGCGGTAGGCCTGCGCGTCGACGCCGTTGCCCACGACGTGCACGCGGGCGGGGTCGAGCTCGGGATAGGCGTCGAGGACGTCGGCGCGCATGCCGCGGCTCACCGCGATCACCGCGTCGGCGGCGAGGTACGCCGTCCGTTCCGCCCAGGAGGAGAGCCGGTAGCCGCCACCCAGCTGCTCGGCCTTCCACGGCCGGCGCGGCTCCAGCGAGTGCGCGGTCACCACGTGCGGGATGCCGTGCACCAGCCCGGCCAGCAGCCCGGCGGTGTTGGCGTACCAGGTGTGGCTGTGCACGAGGTCGGCGCCGGCGAGCGCCGAGGCGATCTCGACGTCCACGCCGAGGGCCTGCAGCGCGCCGTTGGCCCCGGTGAGGCCGGCGGGGACGGGGTGCGCGGTGGCGTCGTCCCGCTCGCCCCCGAAGCAGTGGACGTCGATCTCCGGCCCGTCGGGCAGCGCGCGCAGGGCCGCGACGAGGTGCTCGACGTGCACCCCCGCGCCGCCGTAGACGTCCGGCGGCCACTCGCGCGTGACGATCCCGATGTGCACGCCGTCACCCTAGGGGGGCGGATGCGGCGCACGCAGAGCGCCACCGTTCCCAGCAGCGGATACGGTGCCTGCATGCGCGGCGGTCCTCGGGTGCTCGGCATCGTCCTGGCGGGCGGTGAGGGGAAGCGGCTGTCGCCGCTGACCCGGGACCGCGCGAAGCCGGCAGTCCCCTTCGGGGGCAACTACCGGCTCATCGACTTCGTGCTCTCGAACCTGGTCAACGGCGACGTCCGGCAGATCGCCGTCCTCACCCAGTACAAGAGCCACAGCCTCGACCGGCACATCACCCAGACCTGGCGGATGTCCCAGCTGCTCGGCAACTACATCACCCCGGTCCCGGCCCAGCAGCGGCTCGGCCCGCGCTGGTACACCGGCAGCGCCGACGCGATCTTCCAGAGCCTCAACCTCATCTACGACGAGCGGCCCGAGATCGTGGTGGTCTTCGGCGCCGACCACGTCTACCGCATGGACCCGGCGCAGATGATCGACCAGCACCTGCAGACCGGCGCCGGCGTGACCATCGCCGGGCTGCGGGTGCCGCGCCGGGAGGCGACGGAGTTCGGCGTGATCGACTCCGACGCCGAGGGGAAGGTGCTCGGCTTCCTGGAGAAGCCCGCGGACCCGCCCGGCCTGCCGGACTCGCCCGAGGAGAGCTTCGCCTCCATGGGCAACTACGTGTTCACCACCGACGCCCTGCTCGAGGCGCTGCGCACCGACGCCGAGGACGAGGACTCCGTCCACGACATGGGCGGCTCGATCATGCCGATGCTCGCCGACGCCGGTGAGGCCTTCGTCTACGACTTCTCCACCAACGTGGTCCCCGGCGCGACCGAGCGCGACCACGGCTACTGGCGGGACGTCGGGACGATCGACGCCTACTACGACGCGCACATGGACCTGGTGTCGGTGACCCCGGTGTTCAACCTCTACAACGACCGCTGGCCGATCCTCACCCTGCCGCCGCAGCAGCCGCCGGCGAAGTTCGTGCTCGGCGGCCGCGCGGAGGAGTCGATGGTCAGCGCCGGGGCCATCATCGGCGGCGGCGCGGTGCACGGGTCGGTCATCTCACCCGGGGTGCGGGTGGAGCGCGGTGCCCGCATCGAGCAGAGCGTCATCATGGACGGGGCGTACGTCGGCGAGGGCGCGCAGGTGCGCCGGGCGATCCTGGACAAGAACGTCGTCGTCCCCGCCGGCGCGCGGATCGGGTTCGACCACGACCTGGACCGGGAGCGCTACCACGTGAGCGCCGGGGGGATCACCGTCGTCGGCAAGGGCACCCGCGCCTTCCAGTGAGCTGTCCCCGGGCACAGAGCTCTCCCTACGGTTTCCGCAGGTCAGACGTAGGCACAGCTTCCTATGCCTCGGGGATCAGGCGCGCTTCGTCGCGACCAGCAGGCCGCTGCCCATCGGGAGCACGGCCGACAGCAGGGTCTCCTCGTCCCGGATCGTGCGGGCGATCTCCCGCCACGCCACCGTCTGGGGGTCCCGCGCCGTCCGGTCGGCGACGCGGCCGCCCTCGAGCAGCCCGTGGCAGGTGAGCGTGCCGCCCACCCGGACCAGCGCCAGCAGCGCCGCGAGGTGTTCGGCGTACTCCCGCGGCGGGCCGGCGCAGCAGACCATGTCGTACCCGCCCGGGGAGAGCCGGGGGAGCACCTCGCCCGGCGTCCCGAAGATCAGCCGGGCCCGGCTGGCGGGCACCCGTGCCTCGGCGAGCGCCGCGCGGGCGGCGCGCAGCTGCTCCGGGTCGCCGTCCAGGGCGGTGAGCACGCCGTCGGGCCGCATGCCGCGCAGCAGCCACAGGGCAGCCAGCCCGCCACCGCTGCCGATGGACACGACCGAGCGGGCGCCCGTCGTGGCGGCCAGCACGGCGAGGGTGGCGCCCACGGGTGGCTCGACCGGCCTCGACCCGGCGAGGGCGGACGCCCGCTGCCGGGCCGCGCCCATCTCCGGTGACTCCGCGGCGAACCGGTCGGCGTAGGCGGCGCCCTGCTCGGTGCCGCCCCCGGGCGGCGGCTGCTCGGCGCTCATCACCGGCCGAGGGTAGTGGCCGGGCCGCCGGAGGCCGCGCGGGCGGCGAACCTGTGGGTCTCCTGGGAGACGCGGTGCCCGGGAACACGGGTGTGCCGGTCGTCCGTTGATCGTGGTGTGCGCCTGAAGCGAGCCGTGCCCGCCCCCTCCGCCGACGCCGGGGCAGTCGTGCCCGCGCCCGTCTGCGATCCTGGTGACGTGTCCGAGGCCACTCCCGTGCAGCCCGCCAGCGCAGCGGCGGGCGCCGACGGCTGGGTGGCGCCCTCCTGGGAGCAGGTCGTGCGCGACCACTCCGCCCGGGTGTACCGGCTGGCCTATCGGCTGTCGGGCAACCCGCAGGACGCCGAGGACCTGACGCAGGAGACCTTCGTCCGGGTCTTCCGCTCGCTCGCCGACTACTCGCCGGGCACGTTCGAGGGCTGGCTGCACCGGATCACCACGAACCTGTTCCTCGACATGGTCCGCAGGCGGCAGCGGATCCGGTTCGACGCGCTGCCCGAGGACACCGAGCGCCTGCCCGGCCGCGCGCCGAGCCCCGAGCAGGTCTACGCCGACACCCACCTCGACCCGCAGGTGCAGGCCGCGCTGGACGCGCTGTCCCCGGAGTTCCGGGTGGCGGTGGTCCTCTGCGACATCGAGGGACTCACCTACGAGGAGATCGCGGCGACCCTCGGCATCAAGCTGGGCACCGTGCGCAGCCGCATCCACCGCGGCCGGGTGCAGCTGCGCGAGGCGCTGGCCCACCTGGCACCGCGCCGGCCGACCGCACAGGGGGAGGTGCCGGCGTGATCCCGGAGAGCCACCTGGCGCAGGAGGCGATCGCCGCGCTGGTCGACGGCGAGCTGCCGGCCGGCCCCGCCGGCCGGGCGGCCCGGCACCTCGCCGGCTGCGCGTCCTGCCGCATGGCGGTGGAGGCGCAGCGGGAGGCGAAGGACGCCCTCCACGGCTCCGCGGACGTCTGCATGCCCGGCGACCTGATGTCGCGGCTCTGCGCCATCCCGTTCACCGCCCCGGTCCCCGGCTCCGGCGACGGCAGCGGATCGATCAGCGCGGGCGCCGGCGAGCTCACCATCACCGGCGCCTCCGGCTCGTGGTCGGTCGACCTGACCGAGGGGGCGCACCGCCGCGGGGGCTCCGGGAGCCGCTGGTTCCGCCGCGGGGTGGCCGGCACGCTGGCCGGGCTCGGCGCCGGCGTCACCGCGCTGGCGCTCACCCTGCCCCCCGGCACGGACGACAGGACGACGGCGGGCACCGCGCGGCCCCAGCAGCACACCGAGGTGGTCCCGCCGGTGGTCCGGACGATCACCGTCGACACCTCACCCGACGCCGGCTCCCCGGGCGGTACCCCCTGAGCGAGCCCCGCGACGACGACCGCACCGGTACCGGGGACGCCGCCTTCGCGCGCCCCGCGGGCCGGTCCGGTGGGTTCGACGACACGACCGCCGAGCGGCTCGCCCCCCGGCCGGCCGCGGCGCCGGAGGCCACCCCGGCCCAGGCGGGCGCGTTCGGTCGCCCCGACCGCGTCGACGGTGGCTTCGCCGACGGGCGGCCCGCGCTGCCGCCGCGCCCGGTGCCGCCCCCGCCCCCCGAGGCGCTGCTGCGGGCCTTCGGTCCGCCGGCTCCCGGTCGTGGTGGCCTGCAGCCCCCGCCGGGTGGCCGGCCCGGCGCCCGGCGGACGGCCAGCGGGCCGTGGTGGAAGGCCGATGCGACCAGCGACCCGTGGCGCGATCCGTCGTCCCCGGCCGGGCTGGGCGCTCCCGCGGTGTACGACGAGGAGGACGCGCCCGGTCCGCTCGTGATCGACCCGCAGGGCCGGCGCAAGGTGCGGCTGCGCGACGTCTCGGTGCGGCTGGCCACCCTCGTGGTCATCGGCGTGCTCGCGGTCGGCGCCGTCGGCGGGGGCGTCGGCTGGTACCTCACCCGCACCGCCGACGAGACCCCGCTGTTCACCCCGGAAGCGACGCTCTCGCAGGTCGAGCCGGGCGTCACCCGCGAACCGGGGTCGGTCTCCGACATCGCCGACGCCGTGCTCCCCACAGTGGTCTCGATCGAGGTCCGCGTGGGCCAGGGCGGGGCCACCGGGTCCGGCGTCGTGATCGACGGCGAGAACGGCTACATCGTCACCAACAACCACGTGGTCTCCGGCGCCGACGGCGTCGAGGGCGCCGAGATCCGGGCCGTGTTCTCCGACGGCAGCGGCTCGGCGGCCCGCATCGTCGGCCGCGACCCGGCCAGCGACCTCGCCGTCATCAAGGTGGAGAAGCCCGGTCTGGTCACCGCCACCCTCGGCCGCTCCGACGGCATCGTCGTCGGCGACCCGGTGGTCGCCGTCGGCTCGCCCCTGGGGCTGGCCGGCACCGTCACCAGCGGCATCGTCAGCGCGTTGGAGCGGCCGGTCCGGCTGTCCGGCGCCGGCACCGACACCAACGCGGTCATCAGCGCGGTGCAGACCGACGCGCCGATCAACCCGGGCAACTCCGGCGGCGCGCTGGTCGACGCCAGCGGCGCGCTCGTCGGCATCAACACCGCGATCGCCTCCACCGGGGCGGGGGGCTCGATCGGCCTGGGCTTCGCCATCCCGATCGACACCGTCAAGCGGATCTCCGAGCAGCTGATCTCCACGGGGTCGGCCGTGCACGCCACCCTCGGGGTGAACGCCCGGTCGGTCACCGACGGCACCCGCGACGGCGCGCTCGTGGTGAACGTGGAGCCGGGCGGCGCGGCCGCGCAGGCCGGCATCCGCGAGGAGGACATCATCATCGCCGTCGACGACACCCCGGTCGGCAGCTCCGAGGAGCTCGCCGTGGCCGTCGACGCCCGGCAGCCGGGTGAGGACGTCGTGCTCGAGGTCGTCCGCGGTGGCAGCTCCCGGACGGTGCAGGCGACGCTCGGCGCGGCCTAGTTCGCCTGGCGTTCACCCGGCCCACCTACGCTGGGTCCCGGCTCCGTGGCGCGGGGCCGTGACCGGGGACAGGAGCGGTGGTGTTCGACTCGATCGGCTGGGGCGAGATCGCCGTCCTGATGCTCGCCGCGCTGTTCATCTTCGGCCCGGAACGGCTGCCCGACCTGGCCAAGGACGCCGCGAGCGGGCTGAAGAAGGTGCGGTCGGCGATCACCGGCGTCCGCGCGCAGGTCAACGACTCCCTCGGTGACGACTTCGCCGAGTTCCGTGACCTCGACCTGCGCAAGTACCACCCGCGCACGTTCATCCGCGAGCAGCTGCTCGCCGACGACGAGCACGACGCGCCGGCCGCTCCGCCCAGCGGTGCCACGTCGTCGCGGGTCGTCGCCGCGCAGCTGCGCGACCGCGACGTCCCGCCGCCGTTCGACGTCGACGCGACCTGATCTGACGGTCAGCTGCGGTCGACGCGACCGGACCCGGTGACCGGCTCCGGCGGCGGCAACACCACCCGGCACGCGGCCGCACCTCCCGGCAAGCGGTGGCGGTTGGCGGCGACGAGGCGGTAGACCGGCGGCGCCACCCACCGGACCGGCGGCAGCGAGAGCAGCACCCCGACGAGCCGCAGCACCCGCCATACCCCGGCGGCCGCGCGCAGCGCCCGGGCCACCGCAGGCGCGCCGCCGGTCACCGCGCCGTCGGCGCCGACCCAGAGGACCTCCCGCTGAGCCCGTTCGGGAGTCACCCCCACGGCCGCGAGGTCGAAGGACTGCCATGGGGTCACGGCGCAGTCGGCCGGCAGGATCCGCCGGGCCGCGTCGGCACAACGGGCGCAGAACGCGCAGTCGCCGTCGAAGACCAGCGTGGGTACGGGCACGAACACCTCCGCGGTGGGGACAGCCGTCAGGGAGTCTGTCGACGGGGCCTGCCGGGGTCCACCACCGCGCCGCGAGGTGTCGGTCGGCTCAGTGCTTGACCGGGGTCAGCCCGAGCGACATGCCGGACAGCCCGCGCTGGCGGACGGCGAGCCCGTCGGCGATCTTCTCCAGCGCCTGCGCGGCGGGGGAGTCGGGATCGGCGAGCACGATCGGCGCACCGGCGTCGCCGGCCTCGCGCAGCCGGGTGTCCAGCGGGATCTGGCCGAGCAGCGGCACCCGGGCACCGAGGGTCCGGGTCAGCGCGTCGGAGACGGTCTGCCCGCCCCCGGAGCCGAACACCTCGACGCGGGAGCCGTCGGGCAGGTCCATCCAGCTCATGTTCTCGATGACCCCGACCACCTGCTGGTGGGTCTGGGTGGCGATCGCGCCGGCCCGCTCGGCCACCTCGGCGGCGGCCAGCTGCGGCGTGGTGACGACGAGGATCTCGGCGTTGGGCAGCAGCTGGGCGATCGAGATCGCGACGTCACCGGTGCCCGGGGGCAGGTCCAGCAGCAGGACGTCGAGGTCGCCCCACCACACGTCGGCGAGGAACTGCTGCAGCGCGCGGTGCAGCATCGGCCCGCGCCACACGACCGGCGTGTTGCCGGGGGTGAACATGCCGATCGAGATGACCTTCACGCCCAGCGACTGCGGCGGCATGATCATGTTGTCGACCTGGGTGGGCTTGTCGTCCACGCCCAGCATCCGCGGCACCGAGTGGCCGTAGATGTCGGCGTCCACGACACCCACCGCCAGCCCGCGCTTGGCGAGGGAGGCAGCCAGGTTCACGGTGACGCTGGACTTGCCGACACCGCCTTTGCCGGAGGCGACGGCGTAGACGCGGGTCAGCGAGCCGGGCTGGGCGAAGGGGATGACCGGCTCGGCGGCGTCGGTGCCGCGCACGGTCTTGCGCAGCTCGCTGCGCTGCTCGTCGCTCATCACGTCCAGCGCGACCTGCACCGCGGTGACCCCGGGGACCGCCCCGACCGCCTGCGTGACCCGGTTGGTGATCGTCTCGCGCATGGGGCAGCCGGCGACGGTGAGGTAGACCTCCACGGCGACCGAGCCGTCCGGCCCGATCCGCACGTCCTTGATCATGCCCAGCTCGGGGAGCGGGCGGTTGATCTCGGGGTCCTGGACGGTGGCCAGAGCGGCGTTGACGGCGTCGAGCGCCGGCGTACCGGTCAGCTGGTCGGACATCGTGTTCGTCTGTCTCCTCGTGAAGCGGGGGACCGGCATCCGGCGGTCGGCGTCAGCCGCGGCGACCTGCGCGATCGGTCGCCTGCCACTGTACGGCGGGAGACGTCCCGCCCCGGTCGGCGGAGGGTGATCCGGGACGCACCGGGGAGCGTCACTAGGGTCGCGTCGTGCCCCCGGACCGTGCGCAGACGCTGCGGGACGCCGTGGGGCTGGGGCTCGCCGTCGGGCTCTACGGCGTGGCGTTCGGCGCCGCGGCCGACGCCGCGGGGCTCGACGTCTGGCAGGCGCTGGTGCTCTCCGCCGTCATGTTCACCGGCGCCTCCCAGTTCGCCCTGATCGGCGTTCTCGGAGCCGGCGGCAGTGCCCTCGCCGCCGTCGGCAGCGCGCTGCTGCTCGGCACCCGCAACACCGTCTACGGCGTGCGGCTGGTCCCGCTGCTGCGGCCGCGCGGCCGGCTGCGTCGCGCCGGGACGGCGCACTGGGTCATCGACGAGACGACGGCCCTCGCGCTGGCGGCTCCGGACCGGGCCATGGCCGGGCTGGCGTTCCTGGTGGGCGGCGCGACGCTGTACCTGACCTGGAACGCGACGACCGTCGTCGGTGCGCTGGGCGCCGCCGCGCTCGGCGGTACCGCACGGGCCGCGCTGGACGCCGTCGTCCCGGCCGCCTTCCTCGCCCTGCTGTGGCCCCGGCTGGGCCGGGCGTTCCCCGAGCCGGCCGTGCAGCGCCGGGTGGCCCTGGGCGGGGCGGTGGTCGCGCTCGCGCTGACGCCGTTCGTGCCGCCCGGCGTGCAGGTGGTGACCGCGGTGGTGGCGGTCGCGCTGGCCGGCCGGCCGCGCCGGGCGGTGGCGTCGTGAGCGCCACCTGGACGGCGGTCCTCGTCGCCTCCGCCGGCTGCTACCTGCTCAAGCTGGCCGGGCTGTCGGTGCCCGCCGCGTGGGTCGAGCAGCCGTGGGTGGCCCGCGTCGTGGACTTCGTGCCCGCCGCGCTGCTGGCCGCGCTCGTGGTGGTGCAGGGGCTGACCAGCGGCGACGAGATCGTCGTCGACGGGCGGCTGGCCGGGCTGGCCGTCGCCGCGCTGGCCCTCGCGCTCCGGGCGCCGTTCATCGTGGTGCTGCTGCTCGCCGGCGCGGCCGGCGCGCTCGTGCACGTCGTCGTGGGGTGAGCGGTGGCGTGCGACGCCCGGCACGGCAGCTGGATGTCGGGCGGGGGGCAGCTCCGGCCGGTTCACGCAGGGGCCGATGCTGGTGCGGATCGATCTGGTGCCGTAACTTCCGCCACCTGGTCCCGTGTCTCCAGCGATCCGCGAGGTCGCCGGGAGCCGGGTAGGGAGGCACGGCAAGGGTGGACGCTCACGGCGCCGGCTGGGAACGCCGCGAGTCGTCTTCGTCTCCGCCGGCATCCGCGGATGGAGCGGGTTCCGAGCAGCCGCGCGGCCGTGTGAGGCACCCGGCGGCCGCGGCGGTGGTCGCGTCGTTGGCCGTCGCCGTCGGAGCCGCGACCCTGTGGGCTCCCTCTGGCGACGACCGGGACGACGGGGTCGTGATGGCCGAGGAGGCCCCCCGGCTCGACGAGCCGTGGCTCCCCGCGCCCTGGGAACTGGCTGGGTCCGACTCGCGCACCGTGGCTGCGGACCAGGCTTCCCCTCATCGTCCGTGCGGGCGCGAGATGGTCTCCGCGACGGAACTCGACGTCGCCGAGCAGACCTTCGTCCACCCGTCCGGCACGCGGGCGCGGCTCCTCGTGTTGAGGCCTGCGACCGGCGGTCCGATGACCCTCTTCCAGTTCGTCTACGCCTCCTGTCTGGTAGCGGGGCAGGCGGAGAGCGTTCCGGGGCCGCACAACCGATGGGCCTACGCGGGCGACGCCGGCGCCGCGGGGGTGGTGAACGAGTCGCTGTACCTCGTCGAGCTCGAGGGCGGAGCACAGGTGCCGCTGCCGGGTGATGCCGAGGACCTGCTGGAGACGTGGGAGAGCCGGTAGTCGCAGCGATGTCCGTCAGGGTCCTGGTCCGTCGTGGACAGGACCGTCGCCCATGTCGAGCAGTCCCGGGATCTGGTCGGCGGATGCCCTGAGAAAGGCATTCGGCCACCGTTCCCCGTCCGGAGCGACTCCGCCGGCTGCTACCTGCTCGAGCTGGCCGGGCTGTGGGTGCCCCTCACGTGGGTCGAGCAGCCGCGGGTGGCCCGCGTCGTGGACTTCGTGCCCGCCGCGCTGTTGACCGCGCTCGTGGTGGCGGGCTGAGTCGCAGCCCTCATCCACGCTGCCAGCGGACCTCGCCGTCCACGACGGTGTCCGTCGGCTCGAGCCCGAGACCGCGGGCCACTCCCGCAGACGCCTCGTGGTCCGGGTGGATGGCGGCTCGCAGGCGGTGGACGCCATGCTCGTGGAGCCAGTCCGCCACCACCGCGGCTGCCTCCCGTGCACAGCCCTGTCCCTGGTGCGCCGTCGCCACGACCCACGCCAGGTCGGCGGCCGGTCCGTCGCGGTCCGGGGTGACGGTCGCCTGCACGGTGCCGACCAGGCGGCCGCTCCGCCGGTCGCGCAGCATCCAGTTGAGCCAGCTGTCCCGGCCGTCGGGGGAGGAGCCGACGGACTGGCGGCGATACCGGGAACGCAGCTCGTCCAGGCCGGCGGGCGAGCCCCCGGTGTAGGTGTGCAGGGCGGGATCGGCGAACAGCGGCGCCGCCTCGTCGGCGTGGTCGACCGACAACGGTTCGAGGTCCAGGCGGGCCGACCGCAGCGGTTCGATCGGGAGCACGATCGGCCGGTCCATCGGCCGACGGTAGCCGGATCCGCGTGCCGGGACGGCCGATCCCGGCCGGCATCGGCCAGGATCGGCGCCGTGACCGACCTGGCCGAACCGACCGCGGGAACGACGGCGCCACCCTCCCGCAGGGGAGAGCTGCGCCGGCTGTGCGGCTTCGCCGTGCTCGGCGCGCTCGCCGGGGTGGCCGCCAAGCTGGGCGACGAGTCCGGCTGGCAGTGGGCCGGCGACCTCGGCACCTACCCCGCGGCGTGGGTGCTGGTGGTGGCGCTGATCGGCCGGTTCGCGCCCGGCGTCGGTACCGCCGCCGTGCGGGCCGCAGTGTTCTTCGCCGCCATGACCGCCGCCTACTACTCCTGGGCCGTGTTCGTGCTCGGCTTCGGCTACCAGCCCGCGCTGATCGCCGCCTGGCTGCTGCTGTCGGCCAGCGCGGTGGCGGCCTTCGCTGCGGTCGTCTCGTGGGCCGCCCGGCGGCCCGGCCCGCTCGCCGGGGCCGTCCTCGCCCTGGCGGCCGGCACGGCGTTGGTGAACGGGGCGCTGCGCGGGGTCTGGCTGGTGTGGACGGGCTCGGCCGTGGTGCTGCACCCGGTCCAGGCGGTCGCGGAGGTCGTCGTCGTCCTCGTGGTCGTGCTCGTCCTGCCCCGGCACCGGAGCACCCGCCTGTGGGCCCTCGGGCTGCTGCTGCCGATGGCCTGGCTGGCGCAGGAGCTGGTGAACCGGCTGCTCTACGACACCGGGGTCATCTGACCCGCTGCGGCCGACGGCGGTGCGCGACCGGCCGGCCGAGGTGCCACACCCCGGCGTACACCGCCACCCCCGGACCGAGGGCGCTGCCGGCGTCCGCCACGAAGATCCTGGCCTCGTCCTGCACGACCGCCGCGATGCTCTCGGTGCCCTGGACGCGGTGGGACTCGCGCACCTCCGGCAGGTACCGCCCCGCGCCGAGCCCACCGGCCAGCACGGCCAGCCCCCCGAGGAGACCGACGACGGCGATCCGCAGCCCGCGCGGGAGCACGGTCCCCGGCGGGAGCGGCACCGGACGGGTGACCCGCCACCACCGGGCCAGCCACCAGAGCAGCGCCGCGGCCCCGACCACGCCACCGACGAGGTTCAGCCGCGGCGACCACCCGTACCCGAGCACGTCGCCCAGCGCGTCCCACGCCAGGTGGGTCGCCGAACCCACGACGACCGACGGGACGATCCAGGCCGCGGCGGCGCCCCGCCAGGAGAAGCCCTGCGACGCGGGCCACGCCCGCCCGGCGGCGACGGGCGGGAGCAGCGCCAGCAGGGGCCGCACGAGCACGAGGTGGAACACGGCGAGGAGGGCCAGCGCGATCAGGGGGTCGAGCCAGAGGACCGAGGAGGCCGTGTGGGTCAGGGTGAGGTTGTAGTCCCCGCCGATCCACTGCAGCGAGACGTAGTACGGCAGGTCGGGTGCCACGGCCCCGGCCACGAGCGCCGAGGGCACGAGCGGGGTCCGCAGGAAGAGCAGGACCGCGGCCGGGTGGACCAGCGTGACGGGCACGGCCGCACCCTGGGCCGCGGCGCCCCGGCGCCCGTCAGGCCACCGGGTCGGCCTGCTCCCGGCGCTTCTTCGCCTTCTTCTTGCGCTCGCCGTCGTCGCCGCCGTCCTCGGGCATCAGCCGGTTCAGCTCGCTGCGGATGAAGTCACGGGTGGCCAGCTCGCCGACGGCGACGCGCACCGACGCGAGCTCGCGGGCGAGGTACTCGGTGTCCGCGCGCGTCGACGCGGCGCGGGCGCGGTCCTCCTCGGCCTGCACCCGGTCGCGGTCGGCCTGCCGGTTCTGCGCCAGGAGGATCAGCGGGGCGGCGTAGGCGGCCTGGGTCGAGAAGGCCAGGTTGAGCAGGATGAACGGGTAGGGGTCCCAGCGCAGCTGCACGGCGAAGACGTTGAGCGCGATCCAGACGACGACGAGGATCGTCTGCACGGCCAGGAACCGGCCGGTGCCCAGGAAGCGCGCGATGCTCTCGGCGAACTGCCCGACCGCGTCCGGGTTGAGCCGCAGGAAGCTGCCGAACCGCCGGGCGCCACCACGAGGGACGTCGAGCCGGGGGCCGTCAGCCACGGCGGGCCCGCTCCCGCCAGTCCTCGGGCAGCAGGTGGTCCAGGACGTCGTCGACGCTGACCGCCCCGACCAGCCGGCCCTGCGCGTCGACCACGGGTGCGGCCACCAGGTTGTAGGTGGCGAAGTAGTGGGTGACCTCGGCCAGCGGGGCCTCCGGCTTCAGCGGCTCGAGGTCGTCCAGCACCCCGCTGACCAGCGTCGACGGGGGCTCGCGCAGGAGGCGCTGGATGTGCGCCAGCCCGAGGTAGCGCCCGGTCGGCGTCGCCGACGGCGGGCGGCAGACGTAGACCTGGCTGGCCAGCGACGGCGTGATCTCCTCCTGGCGGACCCGCGCCAGCGCCTCGGCGATCGTGGCGTCCGGGGCGAGGATCACCGGCTCGCTGGTCATCATCCCGCCGGCGGTGTCCTCGGAGTACTTGAGCAGCTGCCGCACCGACTCGGCCTCGTCGGGCTCCATGAGCTCGAGCAGCCGGGTCCGGTCGACGTCGTGCAGCTCGGACAGCAGGTCGGCGGCGTCGTCGGGGTCCATCTCCTCGAGCACGTCGGCCGCCCGGCCCTCGTGGAGGGTGCCGAGGATGGTGATCTGCTCGGCCTCGGGCAGCTCCCCGAGGACGTCGGCCAGCCGCTCGTCGTCCATCGCCTCGGCGACCTCGTGCCGGCGCTTGATCGGCAGCTCCTGCAGGGCATGCGCCATGTCCGCGGCGTTGAGCTCCCGGTAGGTGGCGATCAGCGTCTCCGCGCCCTGCCCCGTCTCCGGCAGCGCCAGCCCGGTGACCTCGTCCCACTCCAGCTGGTGCAGCTGCCCCCGCCGGCCGATCCGGCCGGGCTCCTGGACGGCGAGGCGGGTGAGCAGCCAGTCGCCGGTGCGGGTCTGCTCCATGCCCGCGTCGACGACGTGGGCCGGCCGGCCGGACTCGTTGATGCGCACCTGCCGGTCCAGCAGCTCGCCCAGCACCAGCGTCTCGCCGGCCCGCTGCTCGAAGCGCTTGAGGTTCAGCGTGCCGGAGGAGAGCATCACCGCCCCCGGGTCGAGCGTGGTGACCCGGCCCATCGGCACGAAGATCCGGCGGCGGGCGACGACCTCCACGACCACGCCCAGCACCCGCGGGCAGGCGCTGCCCACCCGCAGGGCGACGACGACGTCGCGCACCTTGCCGACGCGGTCGCCGTTCGGGTCGAACACGGTCAGCCCGGCCAGCCGGGAGACGTACGCCCTGCTCACCGTCGTCACGGGCGGAAGGCTACCGTCGGCGCCGTGAACGGCCCGGAGATGCTGGATTACGAGATCGTCGACGTCTTCGCGCCCCGCGCGTTCGCCGGTAACCCGCTGGCCGTGGTGTTCGACGCCGACCGGCTCTCGACCGAGCAGTGCCAGGCGCTGGCGAACGAGTTCAACCTCTCGGAGACGTCGTTCCTCTCCGCCCCCACCGAGCCGGGCGCCGACCACCCTGGGTCGGCCGGCGGTCCGGCGGCCGACTACAGGGTGCGCATCTTCACGCCGTTCGCCGAGCTCCCCTTCGCCGGTCATCCCAGCGTGGGCGCGGCGCACACGCTGGTCCGCGCGGGGCGGCTGCCGGCCGGGACGCTGCGCCAGGAGTGCGGCGCCGGCGTGCTGGACGTGGTCGTCGAGGGTGACGGCGCGGTCCTTTCCGGGGGCCGCCCGACGCTGGCCGACGGCCCGGACGCGGTCGCCCTGGCCGAGGCGATGGGGCTCAGCGGCGACGACACGACCGGGGTGCCGGTCGAGGTGGCCGGGTGCGGGCTGCCGTTCGGCTACCTCTCGGTGTGCCCGGACGCGGTGGACCGGGCCCGGCCCGACCCGGCGGCGCTGGCCGCGCTGGAGGTGAGGGAGGGGGTGTCGGTGCTGTCCTGGGACGCCGCCACCGCCACGGCCCGGGCGCGGGTCTTCGGCCGCGACCTGGGCTGGGGCGAGGACCCGGCCACCGGCTCGGCCGCCCTGGGCGCCGGCGTCTGGCTGGTCGAGACCGGGCTGCTCGCCGGCGACGGGACGTCGTCCTACGTCATCCACCAGGGCGAGCGGCTCGGCCGGCCGTCGGTGCTGGAGTGCACGGTCACCGCCACCGGCCGGCGGGCGACCGCGGCCACCGTGCGCGGCGCCGTCCTGCCGGTGGCGACCGGCCGGATCCGGGTGCCGTGAGCGGGGCACCTGCCGCTTCCGGCGGGACCGCGCACGCCGACCGGTCGGCCGCGGCGTGGGCGCTGCACCGGCCCGGCGGCCGGGACGTCGGGCTGCTGTCGCTGGCGGTCGTGGGGGTGTCGCTGTCCGCGCCGCTGACCGCGATGGTGACCGCGCCGATGCTGGCGCTGGCCTTCTGGCGGAACGCCGCCGGCGCCGCCGCGCTCGTGCCGGTGCTGCTGACCCGCGAGCGCTCGACGCTGACCGGCCTGCGCTGGCGGGACCTGCGCAGCTCCGTGGTGGCCGGCCTGTTCCTGGCCGCGCACTTCGCCGCCTGGCTGCCCAGCCTGTCGCTGACCACCGTCGCGGCGTCGGTCGCCCTGGTCACCACCACTCCGATCTGGACGGCGCTGGCCGCCCGGATCTCCGGTGTCCGGCTGCCCGCGGCCGTGTGGTGGGGGCTGCTGCTCGCGTTCGCCGGCGTCGTCCTGATCGTCGGGGTGGACGTCACGGTGAGCGGCGAGGCGCTCGCCGGGGACGCCCTCGCGCTGCTCGGTGCCGTCTGCGCCGGGGGCTACGTGCTGGCCGGCGCCCGGGCCCGGCAGCGGCTGGCCACCTCGGCGTACGCGGTGGTCTGCTACTCCGTCTGCGCGGTGGTGATCGCCGCAGCGGCGCTCCTGGTCGACGCGCCGCTGGCCGGGTTCGAGGCGCGCGACTGGTGGCTGATCGCCGGCATCACCGTGTCCGCGCAGCTGTTCGGCCACACGCTGCTCAACCTGGTGCTGTCGTCGGTGGGGCCGACGGTCGTCAGCCTCGCCGTGCTCCTCGAGGTGCCCGGTGCCCTGCTGTTCGCGCTCGTCCTGCTCGGCCAGGTGCCGCCGCTGCTGGCGCTGCCCGGGGTGGTGCTGGTGGTGGCCGGGGTCGCGCTCGTGGTGCGGGCCGGCCGACCGACCACGCTGGTCGAGCCGGCCACCTGAGGGGTTGATCACTCCCCGGCGCGGCCAGGCAGCGCCGTCGCTACCCTCCGGGTGCTGAAGACGCCGTCGTCTGCACGAAGAGAGGCACTGTGGCCGAGCTCCGTTCCCGCCGTTCCAACCTCGCCGTTCCCGGCAGCAACCCCCGGTTCCTGGAGAAGGCGAAGGGCCTCCCCACCGACCAGGTGTTCCTCGACCTCGAGGACGCGTGCGCGCCGCTGGCCAAGCCCGGCGCCCGCAAGAACATCGTCGCGGCGCTGAACGAGGGCGGCTGGGGCGACAAGATCCGCACCGTCCGCGTCAACGACTGGACGACGGAGTGGACGTTCCAGGACGTGCTCGAGGTCGTCGGCGGAGCAGGGGCCAACCTCGACGCGATCATGCTGCCGAAGGTCCAGGACGCCGCCCAGGTGAAGGCGCTGGACCTGCTCCTGACCCAGATCGAGAAGGCCAACGGCCTGGAGATCGGGAAGATCGGCATCGAGGCGCAGATCGAGACGGCGCAGGGCCTGATCAACGTCAACGACATCGCGTTCGCCAGCGACCGGATCGAGACGATCATCTTCGGCCCGGCCGACTTCATGGCCAGCATCAACATGAAGTCGCTGGTGGTGGGCGCGCTGCACCCGGACTACCCGGGCGACCCCTTCCACTACATCCTCATGCAGATCCTCATGGCCGCCCGCGCCCGCGGCGTGCAGGCCATCGACGGTCCCTTCCTGCAGGTGCGCGACGTGCCCGCGTTCGAGGAGGTCGCCAAGCGCTCGGCGATGCTGGGCTTCGACGGCAAGTGGGTGCTGCACCCCGGCCAGATCGACGCGGCGAACGAGATCTACGCGCCGTCGCAGGAGGACTACGACCACGCCGAGCTGATCCTCGACGCCTACGACTGGGCGACGTCGGAGGCCGGCGGCAAGAAGGGCTCGGCGATGCTCGGCGACGAGATGATCGACGAGGCCAGCCGCAAGATGGCGCTGGTCATCGCGGGCAAGGGGCGCGCCGCCGGGATGTCCCGGACGTCGTCGTTCACGCCGCCGGAGAGCTGACCCCACCCCGGGCATAGGAAGCTTTACCTGCGGATTCGACCTCGATTCCGCAGGTAAAGCTTCCTATGCCGTGGCGGGCAAGGGTTCCACCACGGCGCGCTCTGCGGGCAGCCCCTGGTCCCGGACCCGCACCTCGCCGCCCCGGAGCTCCTCGCGGTACCGGCGGAACACCATCGGCACCCCGCGGGCCACGGCGAGGTCGGCGCTGTCCATGACCTGCAGGTGCACGTGCGGCTCGGTGGAGTTGCCGGAGTTCCCGCAGGTGGCGATCGGCTGCCCGGTGGTGACCGCATCGCCGGTGGCGACCCCGATCGAGCCGCGCCGCAGGTGCACCAGCGCGACGAAGCCCTGCCCCCCGGGCAGCGCGATGACGACGTGGTTGCCGGCGATGGCGGGCACTCCCGACCGGAGCCGGCCGGCCTGGCCCAGCGCGTACGGCACCAGCGCCAGCTGCGAGCGCCGCGCCTCGTGGTCGGGCTCGCCGTCGTGCACGGTGACGACGGTGCCGCCGGCGGGGGCGAGGACCGGCCGGCCGAACCCGACGAACCGCTCCGGTGGCTCGGTGGCGAGGAGGGTCCGCCAGTCGTGGGTCCCCGACGTCCGGCCGCGCTCGTCCACCGCGACGAAGTCGATGGCGTAGCGCTCGCCGAGCAGGTCGGTGCCGTGGCTCGGTACCCGCCGGGCCGGGCTGTTCTGGGTCAGCCAGCGGCCGGTGAAGGGGAGGACGAGCTCCACCGCCATGCCGGGAGCCTAGGGGCCGAAGCCGGTGCTGGTCAGCGTCGCGAAGGCGGCGATCCAGAACACGATGAGCAGGACGTAGAGGCCGGTCACGATGCCGCCGACCACGATCCCGGCCAGCGCGAGCCCCGCACCCTCCTCGCCGGTGGCCCGGATCTGCCTGCGCGCGACGACGCCCAGCACCAGCCCGGCCGGGGCGAAGACGAAGGCCATGACCAGCGCGAGGATGGCCATGGTGTTGGTCTGCCGGGGCCAGGCGCCCGGATGCCCGGGGCCGTAGCCGGGCGGCGGGCCGTAGCCGGGCGGTGGGCCGTAGCCGGGCGGTGGGCCGTAGCCGGGCGGGGGGCCGAAGGGAGAACGCGGGCCGGAGCCGGAGGGCCAGCTGGAGCCGGAATGCGGGCCGTAGCCGGGGGTCGAGCCGGAGCCGGGCGGCGTGCCGTGGGTGGGCGGCGGGTCGCCGCGGTACAGCCCGTCGTCGTCGTTGGTCATGGAGCTCCTCCTGTGCCGGGACGGGGTACTCCACCACGTGGCCGGCACCGGTGCCCGCGCCGCCACGCCTGCGTGCCCGAGCCGGAACCCGGCCGGGGGAGTGACCAGGCGCACTCCGACGCTCCGGCCACGGTGCCCCATACTCGCCGGTAACCCGGACGCCGGAGCCCCCGAGGAGTGGACCGTTGACCCGCTTGGCCCAGACCGCTGACCTGACCGACATCCAGCGCGAGATCCTCTCGACGGTCAGGAGCTTCGTCGACCGCGAGATCATCCCCCACGCCCAGGAGCTCGAGCACGGCGACGTCTACCCGCAGGAGATCGTCGACGGGCTCAAGGAGCTCGGCATCTTCGGCCTGATGATCCCGGAGGAGTACGGCGGTCTCGGCGAGTCGCTGCTCACCTACGCCCTGGTCGTGGAGGAGATCGCCCGCGGCTGGATGAGCGTGTCGGGTGTCATCAACACCCACTTCATCGTCGCGTACATGATCAAGCAGCACGGCACGCAGCAGCAGAAGGAGCACTACCTCCCGCGCATGGCCACCGGCGAGGTGCGCGGCGCCTTCTCGATGTCCGAGCCGGGGCTGGGCTCCGACGTCGCCGGTATCCGCACCAAGGCCGTGAAGCAGGCCGACGGCGGCTACGTCATCGACGGCCAGAAGATGTGGCTGACCAACGGCGGCAGCTCCACCCTGGTCGCGGCGCTGGTGCGCACCGACGAGGGCGCCGAGAAGGCCCACCAGAACCTCACGACGTTCCTCGTCGAGAAGCCGGCCGGGTTCGGCGAGGTCAAGCCCGGGCTCACCATCCCCGGGAAGATCGACAAGATGGGCTACAAGGGCGTCGACACCACCGAGCTGGTGTTCGACGGCTACCGGGCCGAGGCCGCCGACATCCTGGGCGGCGACCCGGGCCGCGGCTTCAGCCAGATGATGGACGGCGTCGAGGTCGGCCGGGTGAACGTCGCCGCCCGCGCCTGCGGCATCTCCATCCGGGCCTTCGAGCTGGCCGTCGCCTACGCCCAGCAGCGGGAGACCTTCGGCAAGCCGATCGCCCAGCACCAGGCGATCGCCTTCCAGCTGGCCGAGATGGCGACCAAGGTCGAGGCCGCCCACCTGATGATGGTCAACGCCGCCCGCCTCAAGGACGCCGGCAAGCGCAACGACGTCGAGGCCGGCATGGCCAAGCTGATCGCCAGCGAGTACTGCGCCGAGGTGACCACCCAGTCCTTCCGCATCCACGGTGGCTACGGCTACTCCAAGGAGTACGAGATCGAGCGGCTGATGCGCGAGGCGCCGTTCCTGCTCATCGGCGAGGGCACCAGCGAGATCCAGAAGACGATCATCAGTCGGGGTCTGCTCAAGACCTACCAGCTCAAGCGCTGATCCTGCCCCGCGGACGACTCGGCCCCCCGCTCCGCGAGCGGGAGGCCGGGTCGTTCCGGGTGCGGTCGCCGGCGGCGGTTCAGCTGCCGTCGGCCGGGGCCGGCTCGAACCGCACCTCGACCCGGTCGACGCCGAGGGACCGGGCGAGGACGGTGAGCATGCTGCGGGTGTTCCGCTCCGCGCGGTCGGCGAGGTCGCTGTCGGCTGCCGCGGTGGCCAGCCGGCGCTCGGCCAGCGCGTAGAGCTCGCCGTCGTCGGAGGGGTTCTCCACGAACACCCCGCCGACCCGGTCGAGCGCGCCGCGGTCGCGGTCGAGCACCCGGCTGCTGTCGGCTTCGATCCGCGCCTCGCCGATGCTCGGCGCCGGCAGCACGATCTCCGCGGACGAGCCGTCGGGTGCCAGCGTGACGGCGTCGGCGGTCAGGCCCTCCAGGTCGACGTAGGCGTCGACCGTGCCGGTGGCCAGGAAGCTGACCCGCTCACCGCTGATCACCGACGGCACGAACGGGGTGTCCTTCTCCCGGTCGATGACGACCTGGAACCGGCCGGTCGCGGCGTGGTACTCGTGCAGGTCCTCCAGCGCCAGCAGGAGCGGCGGGGTGCTGCGGTCGACCACGCGCTGCTCCAGCGGGTTCTCCAGGCCGGTGATCCAGCCGGCCAGCCCACCGGCCACCGGGACGACCATCGCGACGCCGACGCCGGCGGCGATCAACTTCACCGGCACCCGCCGGCGGGGCCGGGCGGCGCGGACCGGCTCGTCGGTGCGGGGGGAGCGGGCGGGGTCCTGCAGCAGTCCGGGCATGCGCAGCCTCTCGGGGTCGTGCCGGGGGATGTGCGGTGCAGCGGCCCGGTCCGCCGGGCTATTCCGGCGACACGCGCGACACGCCGGACGGCCCCCTGCCCGCTCCCGCGCGAGGCGGAAGGGGAGGGGGCCGGTGCAGTGGATCAGCGGGCGGGGCGCCGCTCGTAGTTCCGGCGCGCCCACAGGTAGCCGACCAGCGCGATCCCGGCGCACCACGCGGTCGCGACCAGGCCGCTGGAGCCGATCGCCGTCCCGGTGAGCAGGCCGCGCACCGTCTCGATGATCGGGGTGAACGGCTGGTGCTCGGCGAACCAGCGCAGCCCGGCCGGCATCGACTCCACCGGCACGAAACCGCTGCCGAAGAACGGCAGGAGCATCAGCGGCATCGGCACGTTGCTGGCCGCCTCGACGGTCCTGGTCCACAGCCCCATCGCCACCGACAGCCAGGACAGCGCGAAGCTGGTCATGCCCAGGACGCCGATCACCGCGAGCCACTCGACCGCGTTCGCCTCCGGCCGGAAGCCGATGAGCAGCGCCACGGCGACGACGAGCGCCAGCCCGACCATCGTCTGGATCACCGCGCCCACGACGTGCCCGGTGAGCACCGACGCACGGGCGATCGACATCGTGCGGAACCGCGCGATGATGCCCTCGGTCATGTCCATGGCGATCCCGATCGCCGTCCCCTGCGCGCCTCCGGTGATGGCCAGGACCAGGATGCCGGGGACGACGTAGGCGAGGTACTCCGCCCGGCCACCGGCCGGGAGGCCCAGCCCGGCGCCGAGCGTCCCGCCGAAGACGAAGACGAACAGCAGCAGGAACACGATGGGCAGCGCGGCGACGATCACCGTCAGGCCCGGGTAGCGCACGGCGCGCTTCAGGTTGCGGCGCAGCATCGTCGCCGAGTCGTTCACGGTGAGTGCGAGCGCGGTCATGCGGTCACCTCTGCGGGGGTCGGGCGGCCGGTGAGGGCCAGGAAGACGTCGTCCAGGTCGGGGGTGTGCACGGTGAGCCCGGCGACGTCGACGCCGGCGTCGTCCAACCGTGCGAGCAGGGACTTCAGGGCGGCGACGCTGCCGTCCCCGGGCACCTCGAGGGCGAGGGAGCCCTCGTCGGCCGGGGCGATCCCGAGCGCGTGCGCCGCACGGCGCAGCGGCTCCGGCCCGGCGAACTCCAGCCGGACGTGGCTGCCCGGGACCATCCGCTTGAGCTCGTCGGCGGTGCCCTCGGCGACCAGCCGCCCGGCGTCCAGGACGCCGATCCGGTCGGCCAGCTGGTCGGCCTCCTCCAGGTACTGGGTGGTGAGCAGGATCGTTCCCCCGTCGGCCACGAGCCCGCGGACGATGTCCCACATGGCCCGGCGGCTGCGCGGGTCCAGGCCGGTGGTCGGCTCGTCGAGGAAGACCACGCGCGGATCGGCCATGAGGCCCATGGCCAGGTCGAGCCGGCGTCGCATGCCGCCGGAGTACATGGCCGGCACCTTGTCCGCTGCCTCCACGAGGTCGAACCGCTCGAGCAGGTCGTCGGCGCGGCGCTGGCCCTCCTTGCGGCCGAGGTGGTTCAGGTCGGACATGAGCCGCAGGTTCTCCCTGCCGGTGAGCAGGGTGTCGACGGCGGAGAACTGGCCGGTCAGGGCGATGGCGGAGCGCACGGCGGCGGGGTCGCGGTGCAGGTCGTGCCCGGCGATGCGGACCTCGCCGCCGTCGGCCGGGGTGAGGGTGGACAGGATGTCGACGGTGGTGGTCTTGCCGGCACCGTTCGGGCCCAGAAGGGCGAAGACGGTTCCTTCCGGCACGGTCAGGTCCAGGGCGTCGAGGACGACCTTCGGCCCGAAGGACTTGCGCAGGCCGGTGACGGCGATGGCGGGGTTCACGGTCCGCTCCTCTCAGGCCCGGCGGATCAGGATGTCGCCGTAGGACGTGCGGGCGTGGATCTCGACGGTCTCGGTGGACCCCTCGGGGCCTTCGGTCTCGGTCAGCAGGTTGCGGACGCGGCCGGCACCGGCCGAGACGTCGAGCCAGGCCGCCGTCCCCTCGCGCACGCCCGCCTCGACCTCGCCGTACGCGGTCTCCAGGACCACCGTGCCGCGGACGGCCTGGCCCACGCGCAGCTGGCCGTACTTGGTGGTGCCGGTGAGCGACCCGAGCGCCCGGTCGACGGTGACGTTGCCGTAGGCGGTCTCCAGCCGGGCCGGGCCGGCGGTCTCGCCCACCCGGACGTCGCCGTAGGCGGTGGTCGCGTCGGTCTCGCCGTCGACGGTGGCGGCGGAGATGTTGCCGCTGGCGCAGCGGGCGCGCAGGCTGCTCGCCTGGTCGATGCGGACCGCGCCGTACTTGCTCTCCAGCTCGGCGGCGCCGAGCCGCCCGGTGCAGGTGATGTCGCCGGCGGTCGTGCGGACGTCGAGCGAGGAGCCCGCGGGCAGGACGACGTCGACCTCGATCTCCGGGCTCGACCCGAAGAAGGGCAGCCGCGGCCGGGTGGTGGACCGGACGAGCAGCTCGCCGTCGCGGAAGGTCACCCGGGTCTGCTCGGCGGCGGCGACGTCGCCGGGCTTGGCGGCGTTGCGCGGGCGGACGGTGACGGTGGTGTCGTGCCGGTCCTCCGCGCGGACCTGCACGGCGCCGTGGACGACCTCGATGCGGGCCGCGATGGGCTCGGGGGTGTCGAACGTGGGCATGGCTGCGCCCTCCTCGGGGCAGGGGGGATCGCCCCCGGACCGGTCGGCCGGGGTCGGAGGTGCGAGGTGCGAGGTGCGCGGTGCGGGGCCGGGCGCTAGCGCGCCCAGCCGGTGTACTGGGAGCCGGAGGAGCGGCGACCGCGACGCGGCTCGGCCGAGGGACCCGGCCCGGGGACGACGGCGTCGGCGACGGCGCGGACCAACCAGGTGTTCACCGAGACGCCGAGGCGGGTGGCCGCCTCGTCGACCCGGGCCTTGAGCTGCTCGGGCAGCCGCAGCGTGATGCGCAGCGTGCCGCCCTCGTCGAGATCGACCGTCGGGGTCTCGGCCTTCGGGGCCGCCCCGGCGGCGGGGCCGGCGGACGATTCGGTCGGGGGTGTGGTGACGGCGAAGCCCAGGTCGCTGCCGCGGAGCCGGACGTCGACGGTTCCGGGGGCGAGCTGGGCGGTGATCTCCTCGGCCGCCTGGGACAGCGCGCTGAGCAGCGCCAGGCGGACCGAGGACTCCAGCGGGGCGGTGAGCCGCTCCGCCAGTGCGCGGGCCTCCTCTCCGCCGGCATCGGCCGCGGTCAGCAGGTCGCGGCGGAGCTGGTCGACGAAGGGTGTGAGGTCCATGGCGTCACTATGACACCACGATGGCGTCACGCGCAAGCAGCAGTGACGTCAGGGTGATGTCACGACCGTGCACGGCGTCCGTGGAGGTGTAGGCAGGGGGCCATGCGTGCCGTGGGAGTGACCGAGTTCGGTGGGCCCGAGGCCCTGCACCTCGTCGACGTGGAGCCCGAGCCCCTCGGGCCGGGGCAGGTGCGGCTGCGGGTGCGGGCGGCCGCGGTCAGCCCGACCGACACGCACGCCCGCTCGGGCGCCTACGCCGACCGCGACCCGGTGAAGACCCCGCCGTGGGTGCCCGGCATGGACGTCGCCGGCACCGTCGCAGAGGTCGGCGAGGGTGTGGACCACCTCGCCGTCGGGGACCTCGCCATGGGGATCGTCGTGCCCTTCGGGCCCTACGGCGGCTACCGCGAGGACAAGGTGCTGCCGGGCGACTCGGTGGTGCGGGCGCCCGCGGGCGCGACCGCGGCCGAGGCGTCGACCCTGCCGATGAACGGGCTCACCGCGCGGCTCTCGCTGGACCTCATGGGCCTGCGGCCGGGGCAGGTGCTCGCGGTCACCGGCGCGGCCGGCGCCTACGGCGGCTACGTGGTGCAGCTGGCCAAGGCCGACGGGCTGACCGTCGTCGCGGACGCGTCGGAGGCGGACGAGGAGCTCGTCCGCGGCCTGGGCGCGGATCTCGTGGTCCGCCGGGGGGAGGACGTCGCGGCGCGGATCCGCGAGCACGTCCCCGAGGGCGTCGACGGGCTGGCCGACGGCTCGGTGCAGGACGAGCAGGTGCTGCCCGCCGTCCGGGACGGGGGAGCGGTGGCCACGGTCCGTGGCTACCGCGGCAACGGCGAGCGCGGGCTGCGCTTCTTCCCGACCCTCGTGCGACGGGTGGCCACCGACCGGCCGGCGCTCGACCGGCTCCGCCAGCAGGTGGAGGACGGCGCGGTGACCCTCCGGGTGGCCCGGACGTTCCCGGCCGAGCAGGCCGCCGAGGCGCACCGGGTGCTGGCGGCCGGCGGGGTACGGGGGCGGCTGGTCCTCACCTTCTGACCGATGCCTCCCGCGCCGCGCGCGTGCGCGCGGCGCCCGTGCGGGTGACCCGCGACCGGGGGTTTTCCACAGCCGCCGATGGCCCCGGTCCGAGCTGCCGGTCTACCGTCTCGGCGACATCGGCCGCGGCGGACCGGGCCGCCCGGGAGCGTCCGGCGGACGGGGACGGGGACGGGGGCGGTCGGGAGGAGTGCGGTGCGCGTCCAGCTCAGCGTCGGCCAGGCCGACGGCACGCTGCTCGACGTCGCCGTCGACGTGGACGAGGACCTGCCGGTCCGCCGGGTGGCCACCGAGCTGGGCCGGGTGGCGGGAGTGCCCGCCGAGGGGCTGTGGCTGTCCGGCGTCCGGCAGGACGACGACCAGCCGGTCGGGGAGAGCGCGCTGGTCGACGGCGCGGTCGTGCACCTGTCGGCGGCGCCCGCCGCGCCGGCCGGCCCGACGGCCCGCGGCTGGCAGCTGCGGGTGGGAAGCGGGCCCGGTAGCGGGCTGGTCGCCGACCTCCCCGTCGGCGAGCACGTGCTCGGCCGCAGCAGCGACCTCGGGTTCGCCGACCGGTCGATGTCCCGCCGGCACGCGCTGCTGCGCATGGGCCCCGACGGCGCGACCCTGCGCGACCTCGGCTCGGCCAACGGCACCCTGCTCGACGGCGAGCCGGTGACCGGGGACGAGGACGGCGTCGAGGTGCGGCCGGGGCAGCTCGTGCGGCTCGGCGACACCCAGCTGGAGATCGGCCCGGCACGGACCTCCGACGCCGCGGTCGAGCCCGCCGGGCCCGGCGCCCGCGCCTTCGTGCGGGCGCCGCGCCTGCTGCCGGCGGAGCGCGAGGTGCGCATCGAGCTGCCGCAGGAGCCCAGGGCCCGGGAGCCCCGCCGCTTCCCGCTGGTGATGATCCTGGCGCCGGTGGTCGTCGGCGTCGTGCTGGCGGCCGTCATGCGCTCGCCGCTGTACCTGGTGTTCGCCGTCGCCGGGCCGCTGATGATGGTGGGCAACACCGTGGCCGACCGCCGGCAGGGTGCCCGCGAGGACCGCCGCGCGCGCGAGGAGCACCAGCGGGAGCTGGCCCGCGCGCTCGCGCGCATCGAGACGGCGCTGCGCGAGGAGACCGCCCGCCGCCGGGTCGCCCACCCCGATCCGCCCGAGGCGCTGCTGACCGCCGTCCTGCCCGGTCGCCGGCTGTGGGAGCGGCGGCGGGACGATCCCGACGCCCTCGACCTGCGCCTGGGCGCCGCGGACCTGCCGGCCCGGGTCGTGGTCACCGAGCGCTCGGGCCGGGGCGAGCCGTCGGAGCAGCGCACGGTGCCGGCGGTTCCGGCCGTCGTCCCGCTGCGGGAGGCCGGCGTCCTCGGCCTCGCGGGGCCCGCCGGGCCGCTGGCCGGGCTGCTCCGCTGGGTGGTGCTGCAGCTCGCCGTCCACCACCCGCCGCGCGACCTCGCGCTGACCGTGCTCGCCCCGCGGGGGCGCGACGACTGGAACTGGGTGCGCTGGCTGCCGCACGCCCGCCCGGCCGGCGGCGAGGGCCCGGTGGCCCTCGTCGGCAACGACCCCGAGACGGTCTCCACGCGCGTCGCCGAGCTCGTCGCCCTGGTCAAGGCCCGCCGGGACGCCGCCGCCTCCGGCGGAGGGCGGGCGCAGCCGGAGTCGTTCCCCGCGCACGTGCTGGTCGTCCACGGCTACCGCCCGCTGCGGACGACGCCCGGGCTGGCCCAGGTGCTGCAGGACGGGCCGGCCGTCGGGGTCTACGCCGTCTGCGCGGACGAGGAGGAGCGCTTCCTGCCCGAGGCGGCGACCGCCACGGCGGTGTTCGACCCGGCGGAGGAGGCGCTGCTCTCGGTGCGGCGCAGCGGTTCCGACGCGGTCCACGGGGTGCTGGCCGAGCCGGTGGCGGCCGACCTGGCCGAGGCCGCGGCCCGCGCCCTCGCCCCGCTGCGCGACGTCAGCCTCGCCGACGACGACGAGGTGCTCCCCGACAGCGTGCGGCTGCTCGACGTCCTCGGCCTGGAGCCGCCCACGGTGGACGGGATCCGGGCGCGCTGGCAGCTGGAGGGGCGCACGACCCGGCTGGTCGCCGGCGCGGGCCTGCACGGGAGCTTCGCCCTCGACCTGCGCACCGACGGCCCGCACGCCCTGGTCGCCGGCACGACCGGTGCCGGCAAGTCCGAGCTGCTGCAGACGATGATCGCCTCGCTCGCGGTGGGCAACCGCCCGGACGCGCTGAACTTCGTGCTCGTCGACTACAAGGGCGGCAGCGCGTTCAAGGACTGCGTGCGCCTGCCGCACACCGTCGGCATGGTCACCGACCTCGACGCCCACCTCGTGGAGCGGGCGCTCACCTCGCTCGCCGCCGAGCTGACCTACCGCGAGCACGTCCTGGCCGGCGCGGGGGTCAAGGACATCGACGACCACCTCGAGCTCCGGGCCCGGGAGCCCGGGCTCCCGCCGCTGCCCCGGCTGCTCATCGTGATCGACGAGTTCGCCTCCATGGCGCGCGAGCTGCCCGACTTCGTGAGCGGCCTGGTCGGCATCGCGCAGCGCGGCCGGTCGCTGGGCATCCACCTGGTCCTGGCCACCCAGCGGCCCAGCGGCGTGGTCTCGCCGGAGATCCGGGCCAACACCAACCTGCGCATCTCGCTGCGGGTCACCGACGCCGCCGACAGCACCGACGTGCTCGACGCCCCCGACGCCGTCCGCATCCCCAAGTCGGCGCCCGGCCGCGGGTTCGCCCGGCTCGGGCACGGCGCGCTCGTCCCCTTCCAGGCCGGCCGCATCGGCGGGCGCCGGCCGGGCCAGGGCGCGGTGGCGGCGGCGGTGCCGTTCGTCGTCCCGCTGGGCTGGCACCAGGTGGGCTACGCCCCGCCCGCGACGCCGCGGGCGGCGGACCGGCCCGCCGACGTCGAGCTCACCGACCTGTCGGTGCTCGTCGAGGCGGTGCGCGGCGCCGCCACCGCCGAGCAGGTGCCCGCGCAGCGCAGCCCCTGGCTGGACCCGCTGCCGGACCGGGTGCTCGCTGCCGACCTGGACGCCCCGCCCGCCCACGCCCCGCCCACCGACGCCCCGGCACCGGTGCGGCTGCCCTACGGCGTGCAGGACCTGCCCGCCCGGCAGGAGCGCCGGATCGCCGTCTTCGACCCCGCCGCCGACGGGCACCTGCTGGTCATCGGCTCGCCGAAGAGCGGGCGGTCCCAGCTGCTCCGGACCCTGGCCGGGGCCGTCGGAACGCGCTGCTCGACCGGCGACGTGCACCTGTACGCGCTGGACTGCGGGAACGGCGCGCTCCTGCCGCTGGCGGACCTGCCGCAGTGCGGCGCGGTGGTGACCCGCACCCAGACCGAGCGTGCGGTGCGACTCCTGGACCGGCTCTCCCGGGAGCTGGAACGGCGTCAGCAGGTGCTCGCCGACGGCGGGTTCGCCGACATCGCCGAGCAGCGCCGGCGGACGGCCGCCGGCGAGCGGCTGCCGCACGTCCTCCTGCTGCTCGACCGCTGGGAGGGGTTCACCCCCACGCTCGGCGAGGTGGAGGGCGGCCGGCTCACCGACGTCCTCCTGTCGATCGTCCGCGAGGGCGCGTCGGTGGGGGTCTCGGTGGTGATCACCGGCGACCGGTCGCTGGGCACCGCCCGGCTGGCATCGCTCACCGACGGCAAGCTGGTGATGCGGCTGGCCGACCGCGGCGACTACCCGCTCGTCGGCGTTCCCGGCCGCCAGGTGCCCGACGCCATGCCGCCGGGCCGGGCGGTCGCGGTCGACGGCGCCGTGGAGACGCAGGTGGCGCTGCTCGCCGACGACGAGTCCGGTCAGGGGCAGGCCGCCGCGATCGCCGAGATCGCCAAGGCGGCGCACGTGCGCGACGCGCTGGTGCCGCGACCGGCCCGCCCCTTCCGGGTGGACGTGCTGCCCGCGCGGATCACCTTCGACGCGGCGGAGGACCTGCGCCCGGCCGGGGCGGGGGCCGGCTTCGCCCTCGTGGGGGTCGGCGGCGACGAGCTCGCCGCCGTCGGGCCGGACCTGGTCGGGGGCGCCCCGGCGTTCGTGGTGGCCGGCCCCGGGCGGTCGGGCCGGAGCTCGGTCCTGGCCGTCATGGCCGAGTCGCTGCTGCGCCGGGGGACGCGGGTCGCCGTCTGCGCGCCGAAGGCCTCACCGCTGCGGGCACTGGCCGGACGTCCCGGTGTGGTCGCGGTGGTCGAGGACCCCGCCACGCCGGCCGACCGCTGGCGCGAGCTGCTCGCGGCCGAGCCCGGCCGGCCGCTCGTGCTGCTGCTCGACGACGGCGACGTGCTGCGCGACTGCCCGGCGGGCGAGGTCTTCCGGGAGGTGGCCCGGGGTTACGCCGGGCCGCGGCGCAGCCTGGTGCTCGCCGGCAGCGCCGACGGCATCTGCACCGGGCTGTCGGGGTGGCAGGTGGACGTGCGCCGGGCCCGGCAGGGCGTGCTGCTGTCCCCGCAGGGCAGCACCGACGGCGACCTGATCGGGATCCGCGTGCCGCGCGGCGCCGTCGGCGGGCCGGTGCAGCCCGGGCGCGGGCTGCTGCACCTGGGCGACGGCGCGCTGCGCACGGTGGCCGTGCCCGCCCCGCCGGGCGACCGCTGACCCCGGTCCCGGCGCGGCGACCGCGGCCGGGAACGACAGAGGCCGCCTCGCGGGTGCGAGGCGGCCTCCGCGGTGCGGTGCCGGGTCAGCGGCCGAGGGCACCGGCCAGCTGGGTGTCGGCGTCGCGGAAGGTGGCGGCGGCCTGGTTCAGGTACTGCGCCATGCCGTCGAGGCCGGCGATCGTGTTCTTCGCGCCGGAGTCGAACTCCTCGTAGGAGGCCTGGAAGCTCCGGCTCGAGCTGTCGGTGACGTAGCCCTCGGCGACCAGCTGGTCGACCAGGCTCTTCAGCCGCCCGAGCATGCCGTCGATCTCGGTACGGCCGGCCTGCAGCCGGCCGGCCGCGTCCTCCATCTGCTGGTAGGTGACGTTCACGTTCGCCATGGCGCATCCAATCCGAACAGGCCCGGTAGCGGACGTCGCACCGGGGGTGAGTGGGTCTGCGCGGGACCGTAGCCACCCGGCGGCGCGGCCCGCTGGGCTCCGCCGGCTGCCTGTGGACAACGGTGCGCCGGCGTCGTCGCACCGGCCGGACCCGTCGGGGTCGCGGACCCCACCGGGCACCTGCTTGGGTGCAGGGGCGGCTCCGGGCAGCGGGCCCGGCCGCTTCCGGGAGGTTCGGCGCGATGGTGCACAGGCTCGTGGTCAGCTACGGACAGCCGGCCGACCCGGCGGCGTTCGACACGTACTACCGGGAGGTGCACGCACCGCTGGCGCTGCGGCAGCCCGGGCTCGTGCGGCTCACCTACGGCCACGCCCGGCCCCTGGACCCCCGGCAGGAGGGCCCCTACCTCGTGGCGGAGCTGGACTTCGACTCCGAGGCGGCGATGGGGGAGTCGATGGCCTCCCCGGAGGGGCGCGCCGCGGGCGCCGACCTCGCCAATTTCGCCACCGGGGGCGTCACCCTGGTGCACTTCGACGTGCAGCAGGCGAGCGGCGCGTGAACGGCGCGCAGGCACTGATCCGCACCCTCGTCGACGCCGGCGTCGACGTCTGCTTCGCCAACCCCGGCACGTCGGAGATGCACTTCGTCGCCGCGCTCGACGACGTCCCGGAGATGCGCGCGGTGCTGACCCTCTTCGAGGGTGTCGCCACCGGTGCCGCCGACGGCTACGCGCGCATGACCGGCCGGCCCGCCGCGACCCTCCTGCACCTGGGGCCGGGCATGGGCAACGGGCTGGCCAACCTGCACAACGCGCGGCGCGGCCGGGCGCCGATGGTCAACGTGGTCGGCGACCACGCCCGCTCGCACAAGCGGCTGGACGCGCCGCTGGAGTCCGACATCGACGCGGTCGCCGGCACCTTCTCCTCGTGGGTGCGCCGGTCGCTGGCGCCGGCCGACGTGGCCGCCGACGCCGCCGAGGCCGTCGCCGCGATCGCCAACGGCGGGATCGCGACGCTGGTGCTCCCGGCCGACGTGTCGTGGGAGGAGGGCGCGGAGGTCGCCCGGCCGCTCCCCGCCCGCCCGCGCCCGCGGGTGGCCCCCTCGGTCGTCGAGGAGGTGGCCGCCGTGCTGGCCGGGAGCGAGCCCGCGGTGCTGTTCCTCGGCGCCGACGCGGTGACCGAGGACGGCCTGCTGGCCGCCGGGCAGGTGAGCGCCGGGACCGGCGCCCGCCTCATGACCGAGACGTTCCCCGCGCGCACCGCGCGGGGCGCGGGTCTGCCCGACGTCGCCCGGCTGCCCTACCCGCCGGAGATGGCCATGGCGGCGCTGGCCGGCACGAAGCACCTGGTGCTCGCCGGGGCGACCGCCCCGGTGCACTTCTTCGGCTACCCGGGCGTGCCCGGCCACCCGGTGCCCGAGGACTGCACCGTGCACGTGCTGAGCGAGCCGGGGGAGGACGGCGGCGCGGCGCTGCGGGCCCTGGCCGAGCTCGCCGCCCCGGATGCGCGGCCGGAGCTGCTGGAGGCCTCGCGTCCCGAGCTGCCCACCGGGGAGCTCACCCCGCGCGCGATGGCCGCGGTCATCGGCGCGCTGCTGCCCGAGCGGGCGATCGTCGTCGACGAGGCGCTGACCTCGGGGGTGGGCCTGATGGAGCTCACCTCCGGTGCGCCCCGGCACGACTGGCTGGCGCTGACCGGCGGCGCGATCGGCGACGGGTTGCCGATGGCCCTGGGCGCCGCGGTGGCCTGCCCCGACCGGCCGGTGATCGGCATCCAGGCCGACGGGAGCGCGATGTACACGATCTCGGCGCTGTGGAGCCACGCCCGCGAGGAGGCCGACATCACCACGATCGTCTGCGACAACGGCTCCTACGCGATCCTGCAGCACGAGCTGTCGCGGGTGGGTGCGGCCGGGGACGGCGAGCGGGCGGCGAAGCTGCTCGACCTCGGCGGCCCCGGGCTGGACTTCGTGGCCCTCGCGCAGGGGATGGGGGTGCCGGCCTCGCGGGCGACGACCGCCGAGGAGCTGGCCGACCAGCTGCGGGCGGCCCTGGCCGAGCCGGGGCCGCACCTGATCGACGCCGTCCTGCGCTGACCGGTGCCGTCGGCGGGACCGAGGGCGGGGTACCCGTCCGTTCCGCGGATGGGGTAGACAAGGCCTGCTTCCTGTGAGGAGCCCCACAGTGCCGACGAAGGAGTCGCTCTTGTCCCTGCACCGCAACCGCCTGGTCCCGCTCGCCGTCGCGGCGGGCGTGGGCCTCGGCGTGTTCGCCGCCGCCGGTCCCGCCGCCGCGGGATCCACTGACGAGGCCCACCCGGACTGGCAGCCGGTCCAGGTCTCCCCGAAGGAGCAGGCCTACAACCTGCGCTGGACCGTCGCCGACCCGAGGTACGACTACGTCAACGGCCAGCAGGGGCAGGAGTTCGTGCCGCTGACCGACGAGGCCGGCAACCCGATCAGCAAGGTGCTCTACGGCAAGGACCGCGGTTCGGCCTACCGCATCGAGGTGCCGATCGACTGGAACGGCGACGTCGTCTTCTGGGAGCACGGGTACCGCGGTACGGGCACCACCGTCTACGTCAGCGACCCGAGCTACGACCTGCGGCGCACCTACATCGAGAACGGCTACGCGTGGGCGGCGTCCTCCTACGGGGAGAACCGCTACGACATCGAGGCCGGTGCCCTCGCCACCGAGCGGCTGGCGCAGATCTTCGACGCGCGCGTCGCGCGGGCCGACCAGCGCTTCCTGCAGGGCGTCTCGATGGGCGGCCACGTGATCGGCACGCTGCTCGAGCGCGACCGCGGCGTCGAGTGGGACGGCGCGGCCCCCATGTGCGGCGTCATGGGCGACTACGAGCTCTACGACTTCTTCCTCGACTACAACCTGCTGGCGCAGACGCTGTCCGAGGTCGACGCCTACCCGTTCCCGTCGCAGGCGGAGTACTTCTCGCAGGCCGTGCCGCAGTTCAAGGCCGCGCTCGGCACCCCGACCACGCCGACCCCGGTGTACTCGGGTCTCACCGAGGAGGGCGAGACCTTCCGCGACCTGATCACCGCGATCACCGGCGGCGAGCGCCCCGGTGACGACGAGGCCTTCGGGTACTGGGAGGGGCAGAACTTCGTCTACGGCGTCGTCACCGGCGAGCCCGGTGGCCTCGACGGCGTGACGCAGGGCGCCCTCTGGTCGAACGAGGACACCGACTACCCGGTCGACTACACGTTCGAGGACGGCTCCACCCTCGACCAGCGGGTGGAGCGGGTCGCGCCGGCACCCGGCACGCGGTCGCGCTACCTGTCGGTCCCCGTCCCGGCGATCACCGGCGACATCGACGTCCCGGTGCTCTCCTCGCACACCCTCGGCGACTACTACGTCCCGTTCTCGATGGAGCAGTACTACGCGCGGGACGTCGCCGCCCAGGGCAACGCCGACCTGCTCGTGACGCGGCCGATCCGGGCCGCCGGGCACTGCGAGTACACCCCGGAGGAGGCGGCCAGCCAGTTCCTCGACCTGGTGGACTGGGTGGACAACGGCGTGAAGCCGGCCGGCGCCTCGGTGCTCGACCCCGAGGTCGTCGCCGACCCGGACTACGGCTGCGAGTTCACCACGCCGGTGCGCACCGGCACGCGGGCGTTCTACGCGGAGTGCCCGACCCCGTAGGTCCCGCTGACGCACCGCACTTCCGCATGACCTGAGGGCCCTCCTCCCCACCCGGGGAGGAGGGCTCTCGGCCGTCCCGGGTGGCCGCGGTCCGGCGGCGGTTTCCGCCGAGATGCGTCTCCCGGCGGTAATCCGGGCCCCCATCACCGCCGGCAGGCGCATATCGGCGGGAATGCGACCTGCGCGCCCGGCGGCCAGCTGCCGACCCGGGTGGGCGGCGCTCGGCGGCGCTGCCTACATTGCGGGGCAGTGGACGGCGGAGGAGGACCCGAACCCGGGCCCGCCGTCCCCCGTCCCTCCCGGCGGCTGATCACCGACCCCCTCTTCGGGCCCTACTGGGCGGGCAAACTGCTGGCCAACGTCGGCATCTGGATCCAGAACATCGCCAGCGCGTCCCTGGTCTGGCAGCTGACCTCCTCGGCCTTCCTCGTCGGGCTGGTGAGCTTCGCCCAGTTCGTGCCGCAGCTCGTGCTGACCCCGCTGAGCGGGGCGATGGCCGACCGGGGCAGCCCGCGCCGGCAGATCCTGCTCGGCCGCACGCTGTGCACGCTGGGCGCGGCGGTGCTCGCCGGCTGGGTGCTGCTGACCGCCGACGTGGCCGACGTGCCGCCCTGGGTGGTGATGGCGACCGCGCTCGTCGTCGGCCTCGGCTTCTCCGTCGGCGGGCCGGCGATGCAGGCGCTGCTCCCGTCGCTGGTGCGCGACGGCGAGGTCGCCCGGGCCGTCGCGCTGGACAACCTGACGTTCTCCGTCGGCCGCGCCGTCGGCCCGGCCGTCGGCGGGGTGGTGGCCGCGAGCGCCGGCTACGGGGTCGCCTTCCTGCTCGCCGCGATCGGCCACCTCGTCTTCCTGGGCGCGGTGTTCCGGCTCCGGACGCCGGGTGCCGCCACCGCCCCGGGGCCGCGGCTGTCGGTCGTCGACGGCGTCCGCTACCTCCGCACCGATCCGGTGGTGGGCGTCCTGCTGCTCGGCGTCACCGCGGTCGGCATCGGGGCCGATCCGGCCGTCACGCTCGGTCCGTCGCTGGCCGACGTCCTCGGGGGCGGCCCAGAGCTGGTCGGGGTGCTGGCGTCGGCGTTCGGCGCCGGGGCGTTCCTGGGCTTCTTCGTCCAGGTGGGCCTGGTGCGGTACCTGGACCACGCCTGGCTGGCCACCAGCGGTCTGGTGCTGCTCGGGATCTCGGCGGTGGGGCTGGCGCTGAGCTGGAACGTGCCGGTGGCCGTGACCGCCTTCGTGGTGGGCGGCGTCGGTCTGACGCTGGCCATGAACGGTGTCACCACGCTGCTCTACGCCCGCGTCCCGCGGGCGTACATCGGCCGGATCATGGCGCTCTGGCTGGTCGGCTTCGTCGGCTCCCGGCCGCTGGCCGCGACGCTCAACGGGGCGCTGACCGACCTCGTCTCGGTCGGTGCCGCCCTGCTGACGACGGCGGTCGTGCTGGCGGGGGCGGCCGCGGTGTGCCGGCCCGCGGTGCTGCGGCGGGCGGCACCGGAGGCGTAGGCGACGGCTCCCGGCGACGTCGGGCCGGCCGCCCGCACGTCGCCCTCGGGGGCGGGTGGGACCGGTGGTGCGGACGTGCCGTGCGGCTCGAGTCGCGGGCGGCGCCGGCGAGGAAGTCCCGGAAGATCATGTGCGGGCGCCATGGCGTGCACTCGGGGCGTCGGCCGGGAGGGTGCGGTGCGGCCCCACGTCCCGCCGCGCCGTCCCGAGGAGCCGCCCGCATGCCGTCGCCCGCACCACCGCTGCCCGCTCTCGTCCGCCCGGGTCGGGAGGTGCAGCATCCGCCGGCCGGTGCGGGACACTCCCGTCGGGACTTCCGGCCCGACATCGAAGGGCTGCGCGCGGTCGCCGTGCTCGCCGTCGTCCTCTTCCACGTCGGGCTGCCGGGGATCACCGGCGGGTTCGTGGGCGTCGACGTCTTCTTCGTCATCTCCGGCTTCCTCATCACCGGGACGCTGTGGCGGGAGGTGCAGGCCACCGGGACGGTGCGGCTGGCGGCCTTCTACGGTGCGCGCGCCCGGCGGCTGCTCCCGGCGGGCCTGCTGGTCCTCGTGAGCAGCGCGGCGGCGGCCGCGTGGCTGCTGCCCCCGCTGGAGGCACGCACCGCCCTGGTCGATGCCATGGCCGCGTCGGTCTACGGCGCGAACTACGTGCTGGCCGTCCGGGGCACCGACTACCTGGCCGAGGACGCGCTGCCCTCGCCGTTCCAGCACTTCTGGTCGCTCGGGGTGGAGGAGCAGTTCTACCTGCTGTGGCCGGCGCTGCTCATCGCGACGGCGGCCGCGGCGTGGCGCCTCGGGGGGCACCGCACCCCGGGCCGGCGGTCGGCGACCCCGTTCGTCGCCGTGCTGGCGGCGCTCGTCCTGGTCTCCTTCGCCGTCGCCCAGGTGCTGACCGCCGGATCGCCGCCGTGGGCCTACTTCTCGCTGCCGTCCCGGGCCTGGGAGCTCGGCGTCGGCGGACTGGTCGCCCTCGGCGTGCCGCTGTGGCGCCGGCTGCACGAGGGGGCCGCCGTCGTCGCCGGGCTCGGTGGGCTCGCCGCCGTCGTCGCCGGCTGCGCGGTGCTGGACGAATCGACACCCTTCCCCGGGACGGCGGCGCTGATCCCGGTGCTCGGCACCGCCCTGGTCCTCGTCGCCGGCTGCGCGGCACCCGGCCGGGGAGCGGGCGGCCTGCTGTCGGTCTCCCCGCTGCGCTACGTGGGGCGGCTCTCCTACGCCTGGTACCTGTGGCACTGGCCGGTGCTGGTGCTCACCCCGCACCTGGTGGGGGCGGAGCTGCCGCTGGCGGCCCGGTTGTGGGCCGCGGTGGGCGCCTTCGGGCTGGCCATCGGCACGCTGCACTTCGTCGAGGACCCGGTCCGGTTCGCCCGGGCGCTGCGTCGATCGGCAGGGCGCAGCCTGGCGCTGGGTGGGGCGGCCACCGCCGCCGGGGTGGTGGCCGCCCTGGTGATCCTGGCGGCCGTGCCGTCGACGGAGGGGACGGGCGTCGCGGTGGCGGCGGTGGAGCTGGACGTCCCCGCCGACGCGGGAGCCCCGCCGGCCGTGCCGGTCGCCGAGGCGCCCGACCCGACCGAGGTCGCCCTGGCGGATCTGACCGCCCAGGTGCAGTCCGTCGTCGCCGGCTCCGTCGGGATGACCGAGGTGCCCTCCAACCTCACGCCCGCCCTGGACGAGGCCCGCGCCGACGTGCCGAAGGTCTTCAACAACGGCTGCTTCCTCACCTGGACCGCGACGGACCAGCCCGACTGCGAGTACGGCGACCCGGCGTCCCCGGTGTCGATCGCCCTGGTCGGCGACTCGCACGCCGCGCAGTGGGTGCCGGCCCTCCAGCCGGCCGCCGAGGAGCACGGCTGGCGCCTCCGCCTCGCGTCCAAGGTCACCTGCCCGGTGCTCGACCTGCCGATCGTCAGCCCCTACCTGGGCCGGGCCTACACCGAGTGCGTGAGCTGGCGGACGACGCTCGTCGAGGAGCTGAAGGCCGCGCCGCCGACGCTGGTGGTCATCGCCATGTCGCGCCGCTACGGCGCCGACTTCGGCTACGCGACCTACGACGCGGCCTGGCAGGACAGCATCCGGCGCTTCGCCGCCGACCTGACGGCCGCCGGCTCCAGGGTGCTCGTGCTGGGCGGGGTGCCCGATCCGCACGCGGTGGTGCCGACCTGCCTGTCGTCCAACGTGTCGTCGGTGCCGGCCTGCACCCCTGACCGGGCCACGGCGGTGAACGCCGGCGGCGTCGCGGGGGAGCAGCAGGCCACGGCGGCCGGCGGTGGCAGCTACGCCGACCTCGCCCCGCTGTTCTGCACCGAGGCCGAGTGCCCGCTCATCGTGGGCAACCAGCTGGTGTTCCGCGACGACAACCACCTGACGTACGGCTACGCGTCGTTCCTCCAGCCGGTGATGGCGGCCCTGATCGAGCGGGAGCTCGCGCGCAGCTGACGGCGACCGGTCTCGTCGACCCGGCGGCCGCACCCTGGCCGCCGGGTCGGCGACGGGGGCGGGACGTCAGTGCTTCTTGCCGCGGGCCACGATCTCCGTGGCGGGCGGCGCGCCGTGCCCGCCAGGGCGAGCCGTCGATGGACGCGCCGGTCCGTACCCGTCGGCACGAGCCCGGCCCGCCAGGCTGCAGCGGTGGCTGGACCGCGCACTCCCGCACCTGACCCGTCGGGGGCTCGGTGACGCTGCCCGCAGGGTGCGCTGACCGGCGCGGGGCAACGGCGCTGCGTGCCGGCCGGCCCGGCGCTCCACGCCGGTGTCCCCCGTTCAGGGGATGTGCCTGCCTCGGGTGGAGGGGACGCAGCACGTTTCCGGTCGCGGAACGCGACGGTTCCTTACGCTCCGATCATGACCCGCGACCTGGACGTGCAGCTGCTGGAGGCGGTCGCCGTCCGCCGCGGCCGGCTGCGCGAGTCGCTGCTGTGGGGACGCGAGCGTCGCCGGCGGTCGGCCGGGGACACGCTCAAGCTCTTTGTCGTCGGCCTGGTGCTCTCCGCGGTCGGGTGCGCGGGGTGCGTCGGGTGGAGCTTCCTGGAGAGCGTCCTCGCCGACCGCGAGGCGGCCAGCATGAGCAGGGCGGCACCGTGACCGCGCGCACCAGCCGGATCACCCTCGCCGGCACCCGCCGCCGGGTCGATCTCGCCGTCGACTCCACCACCGCCGTCGGCGTGCTCCTGCCCGACGTGCTGGAGGTGCTCGACGAGCCCGCCGGCGCCGCCCCGGAGGGATTCGTCCTCACCCTGCCCGACGGCCGCGCCCTCCCTCGGGCACGGGCCTCCGCCGCCCGGTGACGGGCCGTCGCCGGAGGCGCCGGGGCAGAACCTCGGCGGCGCGCCGAGGCAGGATTTCGAGAGCGATCTCACGACGAGCGACGCGGTGCACGGGGTGGACGCCGAGCACCGGCCGATCGACGGCGGTGCCACGCCCCACGCGCGGGGCAAGCTGGGCGAGGAGCTCACCCGCCTCGACCTGGAGCGGCAAGGGTACGAGGTCATCGTCGAGCGGGTCGCGATCGAGACCCCGAAGGGATACTTCATCCCGGACTTCATCGTGAAGCACCAGGAGACAGGGCAGATCCTCGCGGTCGAGTCGAAGTTCGGACCTGGCGCCCGGTACACCCCCAACCAGGAGATCGGGTATGCGCACCTGGCCGACGACAAGCCCGTGGTCGGCGTGACACAGCAGACGCGTGCGGAGCTCGCACGGGCCGGCATCGTGAAGGTTGACGGCGTCATGACCTACCGGTGGAACACCCGCGTCGTCCCGGACGCCGATCTCCTGGCCGAGGCACGGGCCAACCTGGAGCGGGCGGCGCGACGGTGAAACCCCGCGACCTCAGCAGGCAGATGTCAGCGGAAGTGCGGAGGGGCCTCGCCGAACGCTCGTTCGCACCGCCCCGTGGGGACGATCCCTTCACGAAGGAGCTGACCGGTCGACCGCCCCTCCAGGCGCGGCTCTTCGTCACCGTCGAGGTGGACCGTTACGGCGATGTCCGGGTCGCCGGCCTGGGAGAGCTGGTGTGCCCGTGGGTGGAGGAGCTCCTCGGCTCCGTGCCGCCGGCCGCCCTCAGCCCGGTGCAGGAGATCAACGCCGGCGGATTGTCCTTCGCACTGGCCCGGGAGACGTTCGGGGCCATGGACGAGGTCGAGCACCGCTCGCCGCTGGCGTGGCGGGCGGAGTCACCGGAGCAGGGCGAGGAGGCGGTCGCGCAGTTCCTGGCATTCGTGGACGGACCCGTCGCTCGATGGATCGAGGCCCGTTCCGGCAGCGACGCCCTGCGGGCAGACGTCGCCCCTGGGAGACCGGGTGCGGACGACGGTGCCCTCGTGCGCGCGGTCGCGACGCTGGATGCCGTGCTCGGGGACCTGCCTTCGGCTCGGCAGCGGTTGCAGGTCTACGCAGTGCATCCGCAGCGACACGACACCGCTGAACGGGTCCAGGCATTCGAGCGCTGGTTGGAGTCGGTGGAGCCGCGTGACGGCTGACCGGGTGGCGCCACGCCGTCCGCAGGGCCTGGGCGTCGTCCCGACGACTCACGGAGGATGACCCCATGGCCGTCCGCGAGCCGCAGAACAACGACTGGATCGCCGCCGCACGTTTCCCGCCGATGACCGGAGGCAGCGAACTCCGAAAGAGTCTCGAGGCGCGGCTCAGGACGGCGCTGGCCGAACGTGGGTTCCGGCGGCTGCGCACGAAGCAGTACTTCCAGTCCGGCGAGCTCGCGGAGCCGCCCCTGGTGGCCCAGCTGGTGGTGGGCGTCGACACGCACCGCTACGGGACCGTGCGGATGTCCGGCGTCGCCCAGGTGGTCTGCCCGGCCGTCGACGAGGTGTTCGCCTCCGCTCCGGACGACGCCCTCACCAGGGGGCAGTGGATCTACCGTGGCCGTCTCGGCAACCGGGTGGCGACGCGCACCTTCGGCCGGCTGGAGAACCCGGCGCGGAGCGAGCCGCTGGAGTGGACTGCCGACGACGAGGAGCAGGGTGATCGGGCGCTGCAGGACCTGCTGACCTTCGTCGACGGGCCCGTGCGGACGTGGCTGGACAGCAGGTCGTCGGTCGCACTCGTCCGCGCGGCGGTCGACCCCGGCGGTGAGGACGAGAGCAACGGGTCGGTCGTCCGCACGGCGAGCGTCCTGGACGCGCTCCTCGGCGAGCCCGGCCGCGGGGTCGAACGCCTGCGGCGCTACGCCGCGCGACCGGAGGAGAAGGTCGACAGCCCCGAACAGGTGCAGGCCTTCCTCCGCTGGCTGCACACCGTCCAGCCGATGCGCCTCGACTGACCGGCGCGGGCGGTCCACCATCGGGTGACCTGTCGCTATGTCGTCCACAGGGCCTGGGCGTCGGCCGGACGGCTCCCGCAGGATGGACCCATGTCCGTCCGCGAAGCGCACACCGTCGACCAGATCGCCCGGTCCCCGGAGGGGCTGCTCGTCCTCATCGCCACCGAGGACCGGCCCTACACGCCGGAGGCGGCGCCCGCCCTCGCCGAGGAGCTGCGGGTCAAGCTCAACACCTACATCTACGGGGTGAAGAGCGGGCAGATCCACGAGCGCCGTCCCGGCGAGCCGATGTCGGTCGTCCTCTACACCGCCAGCCACCCGCCGGCCGAGGTGCTGCAGATCCTCGAGGTCGCCGGCCAGGTACTCGCCGAGGACGGCGTGGGTGTCGACTGGCGGCTGCTGGAGATGCCGGAGCGCACGTACGTCGACGTCCTCCAGGAGATGGCGGCCTCGCTGCGGCAGGCCGCGCCGGCGGACTGGACGTCGCTGACCTACTACGCCACCGTCATCGGGCCCAAGCGGCGCGACTCGTTCGACGTCACCACGCCCAGTGGGAACGTGCGGTTGCCAGGCGGTCCGGAGGACGTCCGCAACGCCCTCGACGAGCTCAAGCGGCTGATGTGGACGCCCGAGAAGGGCGCCTGGATCGGCGTGCAGCTGGTGCTGGACCGGGAGAGCGGTCAGCTGGAGCCCGGCTTCAACTACTCCATCGAGCCCGTCGGCGAGCCGCTGGCGGCCGAGGTGCTCACCGAGGAGCTGCGGCACTTCCCGCGGCCGCCGGGTGCGCTGCCCGACTGGTGGGCGGAGCGGATCGGCGAGCAGGGCTGATCGGACACCGCTCCGGCCCGTCCGGGGCCTGCGTCGTCCAGCGGGTCACCCGATCGGTCGGGAGCTCGCGCGCAGCTGACGGCGACCGGTCTCGTCGACCCGGCGTCCGCACCTCGGCCGCCGGGTCGGCGACCGGAGCGGGACGTCAGTGCTTCTTGCTGCGGGCCACGATCTCCGGCGGAGGAGTCGGGGCACCCTTCGCCTTCTTGTCGAGCCGCTTCTCCTTGATCGACTTTCCGGCGGCCTTGGTCATCGACTGTCGCGGGGACTTGTCACCCATGGTGCGCGCTCCCTCATCGGGAGCCTGGCCGGCTCCGTGGGGCCGGACGCTACGCCCTGTCATGCCCTCCGACGCCGTGCCGCTCCACGCCGCGCCTGGCGGAGCACGTCCCCACCCGCGACCATGGGGGGCGCCGCCCGCCGAGGTCGGGAACGCACCGGGAGGTCCGATGGACGCCGTACGACTGCGCGAAGTGCAGGCCCCGCTCAAGCAGCGCTACCGCGACGACCCGTCGTCGGCGTGCGCGGAGATGGCGGCGCACGCGGACTTCGCCGACCCGGGCATCACGTGCACGGTGCAGACGTGGGCGGGGCCGGCCCGCGCCGGGTTCCACCCCGCCACCGGTGGCGACGGCTCGGACGCCTGCTCGGGCGACATGCTGCTGCAGGCGCTGCTGGCCTGCGCGGGTGTGACGATGCGCAGCGTGGCGACGGCGATGGGCGTCGAGATCCGGTCGGCATCGCTCACCGCGCGCGCCACCATGGACGCCCGGGGCACGCTCGGCGTCTCGCGGGAGGTGCCGGTCGGCCTCGGCCCGATCACCGTCGACGCCGAGCTGGACACCGACGCCGACGATGCGACGCTCGCGAAGCTCGCCCAGCTCACCGAGCGGTACTGCGTGGTGGCGCAGTCGCTGGCCGGCGCGCCACAGCTCACCGTGCGCCGCGCCGCCGGCTGACCCGTTCCGCTGGTCGCGGCCCGACCACGTCGACCGCGACCAGGCGCATGCCGGCGGTCACGGCGGGCTCGACAACGGCGCTCAGGCGCATGCGGGTGGTCCGGGCGATCCGACGTGTGCGTTCACCCGGCCGGGTGCTCATGACGCCGCACGGGCCCTTTCCTGTCCACAGATCGACTGACGACGCCCCCGCGGACTGATCCGTTTCCTTACAGTCCGGTCGGTTGATCAACGGGCTCGACGGGGGATGGGCGTGCCGACTGCTCTGGACGTCGTGGACGGTGAGGTCCGCGAGCTGATCCGGCGGCGTGGGCTGGACCCGTTCACCGATCCCGGCCCGGTGCGGCTGCTGGTGCGCGACGTCGTCGCCGACTACTCCGAGCGGTCGCTGACGTCGGCGCTGCCACCGATCGGCGATGCGGAGTCGGTGGTCCGGGACGTGCTGGACCGGGTGGCCGGCTTCGGTCCGCTGCAGCGCTACCTCGACGACCCCGACATCGAGGAGATCTGGGTCAACGAGCCCGGGCGGGTGTTCATCGCCCGGCGCGGCCGCAGCGAGCTGACCACCACGATCCTGGCGCCGGGCGAGCTGGCCGACCTGGTGGAGCGGATGCTGCGCACCTCGGGTCGACGGATCGACATGTCGACCCCGTTCGTCGACGCGATGATGCCCGACGGCTCCCGGCTGCACGTGGTCATCCCCGACATCACCCGCCGGCACATGGCGGTGAACATCCGCAAGTTCGTGCTGCAGGCGCACTCCCTCGACGAGCTGGTCGCACTCGGCACGCTGACCACGCCGGCGGCCCGGTTCCTGGAGGCCGCCGTCGCCTCCGGGCTGAACATCCTGGTCTCCGGCGGCACCCAGGCCGGGAAGACGACGCTGCTCAACTGCCTGTGCGCGGCGGTGCCCGCCCGGGAGCGGGTGATCACCTGCGAGGAGGTGTTCGAGCTGCGGGTGCCGCTGCCCGACGTCGTCTCCATGCAGACCCGCCAGCCCAACCTCGAGGGCGCCGGGGAGATCCCGCTGCGCCGGCTGGTCAAGGAGGCGCTGCGCATGCGGCCCTCCCGGATCGTGGTCGGCGAGGTCCGGCAGGAAGAGTGCCTGGACCTGCTGATCGCGCTGAACTCCGGGCTGCCCGGCATGTGCACGCTGCACGCCAACAGCGCGCGCGAGGCCGTGGTGAAGATGTGCACGCTGCCGCTGCTGGCGGGGGAGAACATCGGCACCTCGTTCGTCGTCCCGACCGTCGCCTCGAGCGTCGACCTGGTGGTGCACGCGGGCACCGACGCCGACGGGCGGCGCCGGGTGCGGGAGATCGTCGCGCTGCCCGGCCGGGCCGAGGACGGCGTCGTCGAGACCGCCGACGTGTTCACCAGCCGCGACGGCCGGCTGGTGCGGGCCGACGGCTACCCGCCGCACCCCGAGCGGTTCGCCGCCGCGGGCTTCGACCTGCCCGCGCTGCTCGCATGACACGGCACCTGAGATGACGGAGTCCGGGGCCATCCTGGGGCTGCTCCTCGGCGTGGGGCTGCTGCTGATCTGGCGCAGCGGCCCGCGCGCACCGAGGGGGCGCACCGACCCGCGCCGGCCCGGCAAGCGCGAGCAGCTGCTGGCCGCCGCCGGGCTCACCGGCATCAACGGCGCGCAGCTGGTCGCGCTGCAGGTGGGGCTCGCGCTGCTGGTCACCGTCGTCGTCCTGCTGGCCACCGGCACGGTGACGGTCAGCCTGGTGTTCGGGCTGTTCGGCTTCCTGCTGCCGCACGTGCAGGTGCAGCGGCTGGCCGGCAAGCGGCGGGCCGACCTGCGCGAGGTGTGGCCCGAGGTCGTCGACAACCTGGCCTCCGCCGTCCGCGCCGGGCTGTCGCTGCCCGAGGCGCTGACGGCGCTGTCCACCCGAGGGCCCGAGGTGCTGCGCCCGCCGTTCGCCCGGTTCGCCGCCGAGTACCGGTCCAGCGGCCGGTTCGGCACCGCGCTGGACCGGCTCAAGGACGACCTCGCCGACCCGGTCGGCGACCGGATCGTGGAGACCCTGCGGGTCGCCCGCGAGGTGGGCGGCACGGACCTCGGCCGGGTGCTGCGCACCCTGTCGACCTTCCTGCGCGAGGACGCCCGCGCCCGCGCCGAGCTGGAGACCCGCCAGGGCTGGGTGGTGTCGGCCGCCCGGCTGGCGGTCGCGGCTCCGTGGGTGGTGCTCCTGCTGCTGGCCACGCAGTCGACGACGCTGGCGGCCTACGACTCCGCGCTGGGCACGGCGATCCTGCTGGGTGGCGGAGCGGTGTGCCTGGTCGCCTACCGGCTGATGCTGCGGATCGGGCGGCTGCCCGAGGACGTGCGGGTGCTCCAGTGAGCGGGGTCCTCCGGTGACCGCCGCCGTGCTGGGCATGCTGCTCGGTCTGCTGGCCGCCACCGGGCTGGTCCTGCTGATCACCTACGCGCCGCCGTTCCGGTCGGTGCGCCTGGTGGACCGGCTGGCGCCCTACGTGCACGACACCCCGCCGCCGTCCCGGCTGCTGGGCACCGCGACCGCGCCGGGGATGCTGACGGCGGTCCGCCGGATCGCCGGCCCCTCGGTCGCCAACGGCGCGCGGGTGATCGACCGCGTGCTCGGCGGGCGGGCCGCGGTGCGCCGCCGGCTGGACGCCCTCGGTGGGCAGATGACGGTCGAGGACTTCCGCATCGAGCAGGTGGTGTGGGGCGGTCTGGGCCTGCTGGCCGCCGCGGGCGTCGTGGTGGTCGGCTCGGTCGCCGCCGGCGGCCTGAACGTGCTCTCGGCCGGGCTGCTCTGCGTCGCCGGTCTGGTCGGCGGGCTGCTCGGCCGCGACTGGTGGCTGACCCAGCAGGTGACCCGGCGGGAGGAGCTGCTGCTCGCCGAGTTCCCGGTGGTCGCCGAGCTGCTGGCCCTGGCCGTGACCGCGGGGGAGAGCCCGACCGCCGCCATCGCCCGCGTCACCCGGCTCTCCGGCGGCGAGCTGGCCCGCGAGCTCGGCGCCGCGCTGGGCCGGGCGCGGGCCGGCGTCCCCCTCGTGGACGCGCTGCAGCAGGTCGCCGACCACACCTCGCTGGACGCCCTGGCCCGGTTCGTCGACGGGCTGCTCGTGGCCATCGAGCGCGGCACCCCGCTGGCCGAGGTGCTGCGCGCCCAGGCCGCCGACGTCCGCGAGGCCGGCAAGCGCCGGCTGCTGGAGGCCGGCGGCCGCAAGGAGATCGCCATGATGGTGCCGGTCGTCTTCCTGGTGCTGCCGGTGACCGTTCTCTTCGCCCTGTTCCCGGGGCTGATCAGCATCGTCTCGCTCTCGCAATGAGCCGCGGACGACCAACAGGAAGGACGACGATGCGCTATCTCGCGTACCTGGACACCGCGCTGACCGCGCTGGCGGCCCGCCTGCGGGGCGAGGACCCGGAGAGGGGCGACGTGCCGGGCTGGGTGATGGTGACGGTGATGACGGCGGCGCTGGTGCTGGCGATCCTGGCGGTGTTCCAGGAGGCGATCGTCACCGCGGTGCAGAACGCGCTGAACTCGGTCACCGGCGCTGGTGGCTGAGCACGGACCGCACGAGGTTTCTCGCGACGACGGCGAGCGGGGCAGCGCCGTCGTCGACTTCGTCATGGTCTCGATGCTGATCATGACGCTGCTGCTGGCGGTGCTGCAGGTGGCGGTCTACGTGCACGTGCGCAACGTGGTCACCGCCAGCGCCCAGGAGGGCGCCCGGTACGCGGCGAACGCCGACGTCGACTCCTCGGCCGGTGCCGGCCGGACGGTGGAGATCGTGGCGCGGGCGACGTCGGAGCAGACCGCCCGTGGGCTGGCCTGCACGTCGGGGGAGGAGCTGGACACCGGCGGGGCGACGCTGGTGGTGGTGCGCTGCTCGGGGTCGGTGCCGGCGCTGCTGGCGTCGCTGGGGAACCTGCTGCCGCTGGAGGTCACCGGCCGGGCGATGAAGGAGTCGCCGTGAGTTGGCTGCGCCGGCGGCTGGGCATGGTCGCCGAGGAGCGCGGGTCGGCGCTGGTGGAGTTCGTGTTCATCGCGCTGGTCGTGTTCGTGCCGCTGGTCTACATCGTCGCCGGGTTCTCCGCGGTGCAGCGCGGGGTGTTCGCCTCGCAGGCCGCCGCGCGGGAGGCCGGCCGGGCGATGGGCACCGCGCCGGATCCGGTGACCGGGCACGAGCGGGCGCTGCGGGCCGCGCAGCTGGCGGTGGAGGACCAGTCGGTGGCGGCCACCGACATGCGGCTGGCCTACGCCGCGGCGGGGTCGACCTGCGACGCGGCCGGCTCCTACTCGCCGACGCTCGCGCCGGGGGAGGAGTTCTCCGTCTGCATCACCGTGACCGTGCGGATCCCGCTGCTGCCGGAGTTCATCGACGCCAACACCGCCACCGGCCAGTTCGTCGTCGAGCGCAACCGCTACGTCGACGGCTGAGCCCGGTCAGCGGGTGTTCGCCCGGATCCACGCCATGAGCTGCGGGGTCAGCCGCGCCGCGACGTTCGAGGTCACCGCACCGCTCCGGTTCCGCGGCCCGCGCGCGACGTGGACGGCGATGAGCACCCGACCGCCCATGGAGGGGTGCCGGCGCACCCACACCGGGCTGCCGCTGTGTCCGGGCTTGGTGTCGTTCAGGTAGTGCAGCAGCAGTCCCTTCGCGCGCACCGTCGCGGAGTAGGTGCGCCACTGCGAGCTGCCGCAGGGCAGCGGACGCGCCGCGGTGCCGCACTTGTCGCCGGGATAGCCGCTGATGTTGACCTTCAGCACGCCGGTGGCCTGGGGGAGCCGGCCGTCGATGCTGCGGCCGACGGGATCCAGCCGGCCGGCGCTGTGCCGGATGCTCCAGACCCCCGAGCGGGTGCCGATCGGCGTGCGCAGCCGCAGCAGGGCGACGTCCGGCGGGCCGCCCTCGTCGGCGGGGCCGAAGCCGGCGTGCCAGAGCAGCGCCGCGCTGCCGCGGGTCGTCCCGAACGGCGCCGCCGGGCCGTTGCGGGCGGGCGTCACCACGATGTCCGCCGGATCGGCGCCGACCAGGTTGTGCGCCGCCGTGAGGATGGTCCGGGGCCCGATCAGGGTGCCGGTCCCCATCCAGCCGCCGCCCCCGGCCGGCCGGTTGTGCAGGTGGCAGATGTAGCGGAACGGTGCCGCGGTGGTGTCCCGCACCAGCACGCGGGTGTCCCGGCCGAGCACCTCGGCCTCCAGGGACGGCTCCGGTGGGGCGGCGGGCAGCAGGGCGGGGAGGGTCATCGCCGGCGTCCTCTCTCGGTGCTGGGGGTGCTACATGAACCGCGCCGCGGGCTGCCGCGGTGGCCGGGCCGGTGACGGCGCGGGGACGGCCGGGCTGGGCCGGAGGGTGACCCGCCGGCCCGGGTCGGCCGCCACGATGCCGATGGACTGGGCGCTGGTCCGCCACTCCTCGGCGTCGTCGGCGATCAGCTTCAGCTTCGCCTCGAACTGCGGCCGGGACTCCTCGAGCACGAACTGCTGCCCGAGCCACCGCAGGATGCGCCGTCCGGTCACCGCCATGCGCTGCCGCGGTGAGGTCACCGGCGTGATCCCGAAGTAGCGGGTCAGCACCTCCTCGATCACGTCCCACGCGTTGTCCGCGCCGAACAGCCGCTTCACGTCCTCGGCGCCGACGATGCGGAAGGCCTCGTCGAGCAGCTGCATGACCTCGATCCGCATCACCGCGACGTTGCCGTACGAGGTGAACTTCAGGTTGTTGCGCAGGTCCAGCCCGGCCCGCCGGACGATCGCGATGCTGCCGAAGCTGGGGTCCTGCGCCCGGTCGCGCATGACCTCCGAGATCCGCCGGTCCCGCCAGAACTGGGCCACCTGATCGTTGAAGGTGACGAACAGCGGGTGGAAGTCGCCGTTGCGCCGGGCTCCCGGGGCCAGCGGCCCGCGGCCGTAGCCGAAGGCGCGCAGGTAGGCCGCGCGCCGGTCGCGCTCGGTGTAGCGCAGCACGTCACGGCGGTCGAACCGGTAGAGCCCGGTCGCCCCCTCGCCCGCGCTCAGCCGGACGGAGCCGGCGTCGAACAGCTCCTTGAGCTTCTGGACGACGCGGAACACCCCGATCCGCTCGTGCTGGTAGAGGTAGTACAGGTCGGCGATGCCGGTGATCCGCTCCGAGGTGACCTGCTCGTCGTAGGGCTGCACGCCCCGGGGCAGCGGGATCCGGTCGATCACCGGCGGCGCCTCGGCGCCGAACCCGATGAGGGCGTTGAGCCCCGGGTCGACCGGGTGCCCGTCGGAGTCGGCCGAGTCCAGCGCCTCGAACCGGCTCTCGACCGCCGAGGCGATGACGTCGGCCAGCTCCGGCTGCCCGGCGAGCCGGGAGGCCAGGCGGCCGGTGAGCGCGTCGATCACCGAGGCCTGCAGATCCTGCAGGCGCTGTTCGTCTCCGGCGGTGGCCATGGCTGGTCACTCCTTTCCCGGGTCGTCCTGGTCACTGCGGGAGCGGCCGTCGTCGTCGGCGTCGGTGGCGTCGCCATCGGCGTCGTGGTCGTCGGCGTCGTCGTCGGCGTCGGCCGAGGCCGCGGTCGCCCGCGATCGCCAGGCCACGTAGGGGTCCTCGTCGAGCAGCGGCACCGTGCCGAACACGTACCCGTGCTGATCGCCGGCAGCGGCCTGAGTCGGGCCCTCGGCACTCGCCTCCTCGGCCCTGTTCTCGGCCGCCTGGCGCTGGAACTCGGCCACCACCTGCTTGATGCGCAGCGCCGCCAGGTCCAGCGCGTCGCCGCGGTCGAACACCGGGTCACCGGACGACGCTCCCCGCCTCGCCGGTGCGAAACGGCGCAGGAGGGTGACCACGCTGCCCACGGCGGCAACCGCCTGCCTGATGTCGTCGGGGCAGTCGTCCTCCGAGCCGGACGCGGTGCGCCACAGCTGACCGCCGGCGCCCAGCACCTGGCGGACGGCGTCACCGACCGCCGGTGCGATCGCGCACAACTGGTCGACGAGGTCGCCGCTCCCGTCGCCGCAGGAGACGCGCAGGCACACCTTTTCGTCGACCGGCAGGACGGTGCCCTCGCCGGGATCGGAGTCGACCACGCGGCCGAACGCGATGTCCGGATCGTCCACCGGCCGCAGCTCACCCACTCGCAGGTCGGCGTCCCGCAGCCGGCGCTCGGCCTCCGTGACCGTCGTGCCGCGGGTGCGCGGCACCGCGGTCTGCGCCAGACCGGCGGCGTAGTCGACGACGACCTCGCTGCCGCGCGCCACCTCGGTCCCTCCCGGCGGGGACGTCGCGAGCACCCGGTCGACCGCGCCCCTGCGCACCGCCCGGCCCTCACCCAGCCGCAGGCGCAGGCGGCTCTGCCGGAGCAGCTCGGTCGCCTCGTCGAGCGAGCGGTCGATGACGTCGGGCACCGTGGTGGACTCCGTGCGCGGTGCTCCCGGCGCCTGGCCGGGCGGGGGGACCAGGAGCTCCAGCTCGTCGACGAGCTGGTCGTACTGGGTGACGAGCTCCGCCAGCGCGGACCGCACCCGGGGGGTGCCGAAGCCGCCCCCCACTTTCGCCTCGCTCGCCTCCCGCAGCAGGGCCGCGACGGCGGCGGCGTTGGGCAGCACGTACTCGGCCAGGGCGATCCGGCCGTGGTCGCGGGCCAGGTTGGCCGTCTGCCGGCCCACCGCCTGCCCGGCCCAGTCGAGCAGCTGCTCGACGCTGAGCCGGTCCCGCGGGCGGGAGGGGAGCGGCAGCACCAGGATCTGCCGTTCGGCGGGGCCGACGTAGACCGAGTCCAGCGCGTCCCGCACCCGGTCGACGGCCTCGCCGATGGTCTGGAAGGTCAGGTCCAGGTGCCCCAGCCGGCTCCCGATGAACGAGTACCCGCCGCCGTCGCCGTCCAGGGACCGGGCGTAGGTGTGCCACGATTGCCAGAGCCGCAGCACGTACTCGGCGAGGACCCGGAAGTGGGTGAGGCTCTCCTCCTCCACCGGGGTGTTGGCGCGGTTGCCCACGTGGCCGTTGCGCCCGGCCAGCGGCAGGACCGGCCGGCTGGCCAGCCCCGACAGGTCGCGCAGGGCGCCGAGCGCGCCCCGCACCTCGTCGGGGTCGACCAGCGCCGTGCCGTCGGCGGTGCTCCCGAGGAGCACCCGGAGCTGCTGCTCCACCAGGGGCGCCCGGGGGCCGTCGGCCCGCCCGAACTCGTCCCGCAGCTGCTGCACGGCGGTGCGGATGACGACGGCGAGCGCCTCGTGGTCCTGCTGGTCGCCGGCCGGCCGGAGGCTGGTGATCCGCCCGAGCAGCGGGAGGCCCCGGTCGACGACGTCCCTGGCCTGGGTGAGCAGGACGGCCTGCGCACCGGTCACCGCCGCGTCGTCGGCGCTCTGGAGCACCAGCCCCGGCGCGGCCGGGACGTACCGCCGGTGCCCGTCGACCTCCTCCGCCACGAACGACGAGGCGAGCGCGGCGCGGAACCGGTCGACGTCCTCGACCCGGGTCCGGGTGCCGATGACGGCGCGCAGCGCGCCGTCGACGAGGCGGTCGAGGTCGTCGCCCGCCTCTCCGCGCCCGCCGCCGCCGGCCAGCGCGTCGGTGACCTGCAGCGGATAGGCGCTGGCGTCGTGCAGCGCCTGGGCCAGGTCCTTGGTGCTCGTCGCCATCATCGGCCTCCTGCTGCCGCGTCTTCGCTGGTCCGGCCGGCCTCTTCGACCTGCGCGCGCACCAGCACGGGTTCGTCCTGCAACCGCTCGACCAGCTCCATCCAGCAGCCGTCGAGATGGCTCCGCAGCGCCCACATCCGGGGCCACGTCTCACCGATGCCGTCCTGGACCTGCCAGGACCACTCCTGCCACCCACCGGGCCGGTCGTGCGCCAGCCGGCGCAGCCGGGTGAGGGACTCCACCCCCGCCAGCCCCGTGACGAAGCGCTGCACGGTGGTCTCGCAGGCGGTCGCGCAGGCGGCGAGCTGCTCGGCCAGCCGCACCCTGTCGCGGCGGGCGGCCGCGGTGGCGGCGCGCTGGGCCGCCTCAGCCAGGCCGGCGAGCCAGCCCTGGACGTCGTCGCAGGCGTCCCGGACCAGGTCCACGACCACGCTCTCGCCGTCCCCCGGGTGGTCGTCGGTCACCCGGGCGAGCAGCTGCACCCGCTCCTGGAGCTCCCGGACCGCCTGCTGGAGGTGGGTCACCGCCGCGTGCACGGCCATCGCCGGTCACCGCCGCCCGAGGTCGCGGTAGAAGTGGCGGGCGATGACGTCGGGCGGGGCCAGGCGGCGGTCCAGCGCGTGCCGGGCCGCGCCGATCAGGAAGCGCTCGGGCACGATCCCCGGGTCGATCCCGCGGGCCAGGCGCGCGCCGGCCTCCTGGACCATCGCCTCGTGCCGCTGGTCGAAGGAGAAGACCTGCGCCAGCGACCGCCTGCCCAGCGCCTCGAACGGCCGGTAGCAGAGCGTGTCCACGACCAGCGGGACGACGCGGGGCGCCGTCCGGATGAGCGCCTCCGGCGCCGCCGGGCGGACGCCGCCGTAGGTGCGGTCCCAGACGGCCTGGAAGGCCCGGGCCTGCTCGGGGAACCCCATGCGGGCGAGCAGGACGGTGCTGACCCGCGTGCGCAGCAACGGCAGGGGGTGCACGCCCGCCGGGCTGTAGGTCGTCACGCTGGCCGGCGACCGGGCGAGGATGTCGATCAGCGAGGCGACGATCGCCGGGCCACCGAGGAGCAGCCCGAGCAGGTCGGCGAAGGTCTCCCGGTTCCACCGGGCCCAGGTTCCCGCGACCGCCGGCGGCGCGCCCGCCTCCCGCAGCCGGGCGTGCAGCGCCTCGGGCACCGCGCGCGACAGGCCCAGCTCCGTGTGCAGGTTGTGGCTGATCTCGTGCAGGATCGCGCCGAGGGTCCACGGGTTGACCAGCCGGTGGTAGGGCAGCTGCACGATCGGGAACGGGTTCGGCTGCGACCCGAGGCGCTGCAGCCGCACGTCACGGCGGAAGGTCGCGGGGGAGAAGCCGGTCCGCATGTAGCTCATCGGCGGCGGGGCGGGCACGGACTTCGCCCGGCCCAGGCCCATGTAGACGTCCTGGTAGACGTCGAGGGCGATCCGGTCGCAGGCCAGCAGCCACGGCCCGTAGCGACTCTGCCGCTGGCCGAAGAACTCGAAGTACCAGTCCCACACCGCCTCGGTGGCCCGGACGGCGCCGTGCGCCTCCTCGGTGCGGGTCACCAGCTCGCGCAGGGCGGGGCCGGTCGGTGCGGACGACGCCCGCCGCGCCGCCTGCACCACCGCCGACGTCCGGGAGTCGAGCTCGGTGCCCAGCTGCGCCAGCAGCCGGTTCACCGCCGCGACGTGCCCCGGTGACGGAGCCTGCGGGCCGGTGCCGAACTCGGTGGGTCCGAACGGCCGCAGCGCGGCGGCGTGCCGGGTCACGTTCAGGGTCTGGGCCCGCAGCCACGACCGCAGCACCCGGGGCGGTGGGGCGGCGGGCGGCCGTGCCGGCGGGCGGCCGGTCGGCCGGGCCGGCGATGCCGCCCCGCCGGCCCGGCCGGGCGCGGTCCGGGGAGACAGGCTGGTGGTCATGGTGCGGTCCCAGGAGCAGGGCGGGCCGCCGGAGCGGCCCGCCGGATCAGCGACAGGTGCAGCGGCGGGAGCCGGGTGCCGGGACGCCGCCCGCGTTCTTCCGCGTGGCGTGCCACCGGCGGTCCAGGGCGCGGCACCGCTGGACGGCCCGGCGGCGCTTCGCCGGATCGTCGAGGACGTTGGCCACCTGCTTGGCCAGGCTCCGCGTCGCGGCCTGGGTCGTCAGCGGTGCCCCGCGTCCGTGCTGGCGGGCGAGGTCGGCGGCGGTCCGCTGCACCACCTGCGGCACCGCCGCCACCAGGCGCCGGGTGCTCGGGTTGCGCCACAGCTGCCGTCCCACCTTCGCCACCCCGCGGACCAGCTGCGGGGTGGCGCGGGCGATCGCCGGCGCCAGCCTGGTGGCGAGCGGGACCAGGGCGCCGAGGAAGGCCTCGGCCTCCGCCTCGCTCTCCGCGTTGGCGGCGAGCGCACCCAGGTGCTCCATGAGGAGCGCGGGAGAGGACGCCGCCGGTGGCCCGGCCAGGCCGAGGGCGGTCTCCAGCTCGTACTCGCCGTCGGCGGTGAAGTACTCGAAGTCGGTGCTGGTGGACATGGTGCCCTCCGGATCAGCGGACCGGCTGCGGACGACGGGGCCGGACGATCCCCGGAGGGGTGCGGCGGCCCGCCACCTTGCGCACCGCGGCGGCGTTGCGCTTCATCACCGCGCGCGTCACAGCCGGGCGGGTGAGCACGGTGCGGGTCTGCTGGGTCAGCACGCGACCGGCGACGCTCGTCGTCGGCGGGTGGCCCCGGACGGCGGCCGCCACGAGCGGCCGGGCGGTGGCCTTGACCACCGTGGGGATGACCCGGATGGCCGGCCGGGTGACCCGCCGCCGGCGCATCAACCGGGACAGCACCGTGGTCGCCTGGACCAGCTGGGGGATGAGCTGCTCGAGGACCCGGCGCTCCCGCGGGGTCAGCACCATCACCGTCGCCGCGCCGACCAACGCGTCGGCCTCCGCCGCGGACGGTGTGTCGGCAGCCATCGCGGCCATGACCTCCGCCGTGGCGGGCACGCCCTGGGCGGGCTGCTCGCCCTCGCCGAGGCCGAGCGCGCTGCCGATGCCCTGGATGAGGCCACCGAGGAACTGCTCGTCCTCGCCCTCGCCCTCGTACTCGAACTCGTCCTCGAACTCGCCCTCGTACTCGAACTCGTCCTCGAACTCGCGGGCCGGCCGGCGGCGCTTCTTCTTCCGGAACAGGCCACCGAGGAGCGGGAGCGCCATCTTGGCCAGCGGCAGGAGCGCGGGGAGGAACTCCTCGCCCTCGTACTCGCCGTCGCCGGACTCCCACTCGTACTCGCCGTCGCCGGACTCCCACTCGTACTCGCCGTCGCCGGACTCCCACTCGTACTCGCCGTCGCCGGCTTCCCACTCGTACTCGCCGTCGGCCTCGCCCTCGCCCTCGCCGAGGCCGAGCGCGCTGCCGATGCCCTGGATCAGGCCGCCGAGGAACTCCTCGCCCTCGTACTCGCCGTCGCCGGCCTCCCGCTCGGACTCTCCGTCGCGGGCTTCCCACTCCCACTCCGCTTCGCGCATCCCGTCCACCACGGCACCTCCGAATCTCGCGGTGAAGCAGATGCGGAAACGCTAGGAGCGACCTCGGTGCGGCGGTACTCGCACGTTCTCAGGACGCGTGGGCGTGCGTCACGCATCCACGTCCCGCCGCGGGCCGGCCGGGGGCAGGGGGTCGGCCGCCCGCCGCTGGGCGACGGCGGCGGTCATCGCCGCTCGCGAGTTGACGTCCAGCTTGACGAAGATGCGCCGGAGGTAGGTGCCGACCGTCCACGGGCTGATGTCGAGCACCGTGGCGATCGCCCGGTTGGTCAGCCCCGCGGCCACCATGCGGGCGATCTCCGACTCCCGTGGACTCAGGTTCACCGCATCGGGACACGGGTGCTGCTGGACCGCGATCCAACGGAAGCCGCCGAGCTCGATGTCCAGGACGACACCACCCTGGTCCGCCGGTCGCACGGCGCTGCCGGACAGGACGGCGTCGAGGAGCTGGCCCAGGGAGCGCACGAGGTCGTCGAGCACGCCGCCGGTCGTCGGCCGGACCGGCCGCGCAGGGGCGGAGCGGGAGACGGGGCTTCCGGCGGTGGGGGTCGGAGGCGCGGTCTTCTCCACGGTTGTCATCGATGCCCCCCGGGGGCTGGGAAGGACGCCAACCGGCGCTACCTCACGGTAGAGGCGCGGTTACAGCAGCAGCCAGTCGTGCGAATACGTGACGCGCCCCGAGGAGGTCGTCGAGCGGCGATCCGCGCGGCCGGTCGGGCACCGGCCGGAGCTCAGCGGCGGACGGCGTCCAGGTAGCGGAGCACCGCGGTCACCCGCCGGTCGGCGGCGTCGGTGGGCGGCAGGTCGAGCTTGGCGAAGATGCTGCGGATGTGCTTGTGCACCGCCCCGTCGGTGACCACCAGCCGGGCGGCGATCGCGGCGTTGCCGAGCCCCTCGGCCATGAGCGCCAGCACCTCCCGCTCGCGGGCACTCAGCCGGTCCAGCCCGGCGTCCGGCCGCGACCGGGTGAGCAGCTGGGCCACCACCTCCGGGTCGATCGCCGTCCCGCCGCCGGCGACCCGGTGCAGCGCCCCGAGGAACTCCTCCACCCGCCCCACCCGCTCCTTGAGCAGGTAGCCCAGCCCGCGCGCGCCGCCGGCCAGCAGCTCGGTGGCGAACGCCTGCTCGACGTAGGCCGACAGCACCAGCACGGCGAGCTCCGGCTGCCGGCGCCGCGCCTCGACCGCCGCCCGCACCCCCTCGTCGGTGTGCGTCGGCGGCATCCGGACGTCCACGATCGCCACGTCCGGGCGGTGCTCGTCGACGGCGGCCAGGAACCCGTCCGGCCCGTCCGCGGTGGCCACGACGTCCAGCGACTCGGCGCGCAGCAGCAGCGCCAGGCCCTCCCGCAGCAGGGCGTCGTCCTCGGCGATCACGATCCGCACGACAGCGCCACCTCCAGCGTCGTCGGCCCGCCCGGGGGGCTGGTCAGCGTGAGCTCGCCGTCGTGCGCCTGCACCCGCCGGCGCACCCCGGTCAGCCCCGAGCCGCCGCCCTCGACCGCCCCGCCCCGCCCGTCGTCGGTCACGGCCAGGTGCAACCGGCCGGCGCGCAGGCGCACCGTCACCCGCGCCGCGGTGGCGCCGCTGTGCCGCGCCACGTTGGTCATCGCCTCGGCCGCCACGAACCAGGCGGTGGCCTCCACCGAGGCCGGGCAGCGCACCGGGACGTCGACGTCCACGGTGCAGGGCACCGGGCTGGACGCCGCCAGGCCGCTCAGCGCGCCGGCCAGCCCGCGGTCGACCAGCACCGGCGGGAGGATCCCGCGGGCCACCGATCGCAGCTCGGCCAGCGCCTGCTCGGCGGCGTCCTGCGCCCGCTCCAGCAGCTCGTCGGTGGCCGCCGGGTCGCGGGCGAGCGAACGGCGGGCCGCCCCGAGCAGCACGGTGGTCGTCACCAGCCGGTTCTGCGTGCCGTCGTGCAGCGACCGCTCGATGCGGCGCAGCTCGGCCACGTGCGCGTCCAGCGCCGCGGCCCGGGTGGCGGTCAGCTCGGCCACCCGCAGCGACAGGTCGGTGCCCGGCGGCGGGGACAGCAGCCGCCGCGCGGCCCGCGCGTGCAGCCGGGCCATCCCCGGCGTCGCGCCGACGGTCAGCGCCGCCCACCCCAGCCCGAGCAGCGCGACGGCGGCGACACCGGTCCACGTGTCGACCGACCACCACCACGGCCGGCTGTCCTCGCCCGGCGGCAGCAGCGGCCACCACAGCGGGAAGGTCAGGTCGCGCACCGCGTAGACGGGCAGGGCGACGCCGGCGAAGGTCCATGCCAGGCCGCCCGTCGCCGCGCCGGCCAGCCAGGTCAGCTCCCGCCGCGCGGCCGGGTCACGCAGCGATGTGGGCGCCGCGTCGGGGCCGAGCACGTCGGGGCCCCAGCGGCCGAGCCGGGCGCGCTCGCGGTCGGCCAGCCCGTGCACCAGCCGCAGGGCTCCCGGGACCAGCAGCACGCCGACGCCGACCAGGCAGGCCAGGGTGACGACCAGCACCCAGAGCAGCAGCGCCAGCGCCAGCAGGGCGGTACCGAGCCCGCCGCCGAGCTGCTCGAGCGCGTTCAGGGTGTCCCGGCCGGCCCGCACCGCCGCCGGGCGGAGCCCGCGGGACGCGCCGGCGGGGGCCGGCGCGAGCGACGGGGGAGCGAGAGGCACGCCCGAACGCTAGGAGGCCGGAGGCCGTCCCGTCAGCCCCCGGGCCGCAGGAGTACAGCCTGCTGTACCCCCGATTGGGCAGGTCGGGGGATCGGCAGGGGGCCGCGCCGTCCCGAGGATCGAGGTGTACCGATCCCGAGAAGCCGATCCCGAGAAGCCGATCCCGAGAAGCCGATCCCGAGAAGCCGATCCCGAGAAGCCAGGAGCCCGTCGTGCCCGACCCCTACCGCATCGAGGACACCCCGCCGTCGCTGTCCACCGACGGCCACCCCACCCCGCCGCGCTACGACACCCCACCGTTCCCGCCGCACCGGTCCGCCGCCGACCGCGGGGGCCTGCGCACCGCGCTGTGGGTGCTGCTGGCCCTGAGCGTCGCCGTCAACGCGCTCGCGTCGTTCGGCGTGCTGCCGCTGGCGGTCAGCATCGGGTCCGGAGTGGTCACCCTGGCCTGCGTCGCCGCGCTGATCACCCTGCACGTCCGCCGGCGATGACCGCCGCGCTGCGCCGGCCGGGCGCCGGCCCGGCCGGCCCGCCGGCACCGGCGGTGGCCCTGCACGGGGTCACCAAGGTGCACGACAACGGCGTCCGGGCCCTCGACGACGTCACGCTCGAGGTGCCGCGCGGCTCCTTCCTCGCGGTCATGGGCCCGTCCGGCTCGGGCAAGAGCACCCTGCTGCACTGCGCGGCCGGCCTGGACAGCCCCACGGCGGGCGACGTGCTGCTCGACGGCACGGAGATCGGCCGGCTGGACGAGACCCGCCGCACCGAGCTGCGCCGCGACCGGATCGGCTTCGTCTTCCAGGCCTACAACCTGGTGCCCGCGCTGACCGTCGCCGACAACATCACCCTCCCGCTGCGGCTGGCCGGCCGCCCACTGGAGCGCGACTGGGTGCGCTCCCTCGTCGAGCGGGTCGGGCTCACCGGCCGGCTCGAGCACCGCCCGTCCGAGCTCTCCGGGGGCCAGCAGCAGCGCGCGGCGATCGCGCGGGCCCTGGTGGCCCGGCCCGCCGTCGTCTTCGCCGACGAGCCCACCGGGGCCCTGGACCTGCGCAGCGCCGGTGAGGTGCTCGGCCTGCTGCGCGACCTGGTCGACGAGCTGGGCCAGACCGTCGTCATGGTCACCCACGACCCGGTCGCCGCCGCCCGCGCGCACCGCGCGGTGGTGATGGCCGACGGGCGGGTCGTCGAGACGCACGAGGTCCCGGTCGCCGCCGAGCTGGCCGCCCGCCTCGCCGAGCTGGGGCGGTGAGCGCCGTGTTCGCGCTCGCCGTCCGGATGACCCGGTCCCGGCTCGCCGCGCTGGTCGCGGTGGTCTGCGCGGTGCTCGGCGGGGCCGCGATCGTCACCGGTACCGGGGTGCTGGCCGAGTCCGGCCTGCGCTCGGAGCTCCCGGCCGGCCGGCTGGCCGGCGCCGACGTGCTGGTCTCCGCGGACCAGACCGTGCGGCAGGCCGAGGACCTGCCGGTCGCGCTGCCGGAGCGGGTCGGCGTGCCCGCCGACCTGGCCGATCGGCTCGCCGGGATCCCCGGCGTCGTCGCCGCCGCCGGCGACCTGGCCTTCCCGGCCGCCGTGCTGACCGCCGGCGGCGACGTGGTCGCCGCCGACGACCCCGCCGCGGCCGGCCACGGCTGGAGCTCGCTGCAGCTGCTGCCCGACCGGCAGGTGGAGGGCAGCCCGCCGACCGGCCCCGGTGAGGTGGCCGTCGACCCGGCCCTGGCCGCGGCCGCCGGGCTGGGGCCCGGGGACACGACCCGCGTCGTCGCCGCCGGGCGGACGGCGGAGTACCGGGTCACCGCGGTGGCCGGGCCGGCCCGGGCGGGCCTGCTGTTCGCCGACGACGTCGCAGCGGCGCTGGCCGGGCGCACCGGCACCGTCCACCTCATCGGCCTGCGGATCGAGCCCGGGACGGCCGACCGGGTCGCCGACGCGGTGCGGGCGGAGGTGGCCGGCAGCGACCTGGTGGTGGCGACCGGGGCCGACCGGGGCGCGCTGGTGCTGCCCGAGGCGGCCGCCGCCCGCTCCCTCCTGGTGGTGCTGGCCTCCTCGCTGGCCGGGGTGCCGCTGCTCGTGGTCGGGTTCGTCATCGCCGGCGCGCTGTCGGTGTCGATCGCCGGCCAGCGGCGCGAGCTCGCGCTGCTGCGTGCGGTCGGCACCACCCCGCGTCAGGTGCGCGGGCTGGTCGCGAGCCAGGCGACGCTGGCCGCCGCCGTGGCGCTGGTCCCCGGGATCGCGCTGGGCTACCTGCTCGCCGACCGGTTCCGCCGGCTGCTCGTCGGCATCGGTCTGGTGCCCGAGCAGCTGCCGCTCACCTGGAGCCCGCTGCCGGCGCTGGCCGCCGCCCTGCTGCTGCTCCTGGTCGTCCAGGTCGCCGCCCGGAGCGCGGCGTGGCGGGTCTCGCGGGCGCCGGTCACCGCCGCCCTGGGGGAGAGCCGCACCGGACCGGCGGTGCCGTCGGCGGTGCGCACGCGGATCGGCCTCGGGCTGCTGGTCGCCGCCGTCCCGCTCGCGCTGCTGCCGCTCCTGCTGCGTTCCCAGATGGGCGCGGCGGGCACCTCGCTGGCCGGCATCGTCGGTGCCATCGGGCTCGCGCTGGCCGGCCCCGTCCTGCTGCGCAGGGTGACCGGCGGGCTGGCCCGGCGACTGCCGTCGGGCGCCTCGGCGCCGACCTGCCTGGCGGTGGCCAACCTGCACGGCTACGCGCTGCGCTCGGCCGGTGCGGTCACCACGCTGGCGATGGCCGTGGTGCTCGCGCTCACCTACACCTCCGCGCACACCACGGTGGCAGCCGCCGTCTCCGGGGAGGCCGAGGAGGCCACGCTGGCCACCGCGCAGGTCACCGCCCCGGCGCTCGGCGGGATCCCCGACGACGCGCTCGCCACCGTGCGGGCTGCCGCGGGGGTCGAGGCGGCCGTGCCCGTGCGCACCACCGCGGTGCTGTGGTCGGAGAGCATGCTCGGCGAGGTCACCGTCGAGACGGAGCCGGCGCTGGTGCTTCCCCCGGCCGCGTCCGAGGTGCTCGATCTCGACGTGCGGGCCGGCAGCCTGGCCGGGCTCACCGGCGACACCGTCGCGCTCGGCGCCGAGGCCGCCCGCGCCCGCGACGCCGGCGTCGGCAGCCGGGTGCGGCTCACCCTCGGCGACGGTGCGGAGGTGCCGGCGCGGGTGGTCGCCGTCTACGACCGCGCGTTGGGCCTCGGCTCCGTCGTCCTCTCTCCGGACCTGGCCGCCGGGCACACCACCAGCGACCTCGCCGACCAGCTGCTCGTGCGCACCGACGGCAGCGCCGGGGCAGACCGGGCCCTCGCCGCCGCGGTCGCCGCCCGGCCCGGTCTGGTCCTGGCCGACGCGGACGCCGGGCCGGCGCGCGGGGTGCCGCCGGAGACGTGGGTCAATCTCGCGGTGGTCGGCGTGCTGCTCGGCTACGTGCTGCTCGGCGTCGCCAACTCGCTGGTCGCCGCCACCGCACAGCGACGCGAGGAGCTGGCCACCCTCCGGCTCAGCGGCACCACGCCGGCCCAGCTGCGGGCCATGGTGCGGTGGGAGGCCGGGTTCATCTCCGCCGCCGCCGTGCTCGCCGGCGTCCTGGTGTCCGCCGTGCCGCTCGCGCTGCTGGGTGCGGGGTTCCTGGGCCGGCCCTGGCCGGCCGGCCCCTGGTGGCTGCTGCCGGCCTCGGCCGCCGTCGTCACCGCGCTCGCCTTCGCCGCCATCGGGCTGACCACCCGGACCGCGCTGCGGACGCCGCCGACGGTGGCCCTGGCCGGGGCCGCCTGAGCGGCGGCCGGCGAGGAGGGGCCTGCGGCCCGCGAACCGGGACCGTCGGCCCTGCTCCCGGGACCGGATCGGCGGGACCATGGTCCCGGGCCCTCGTCGAGCCCGGTGCGAGCGCCCCCCGCGCCCGCCGACATCGCACAGGGAGTGGTCATGCGTATCCACCTCGACCCCCGTCCGGGCACCGTCCGGCAGCCCGTTCCCCGACCTCGCGCAGCCGCGGAGCCGGCCGCGGATGCACCCCCGGCGCCGCCGGACGCCCCGCCCGCCGAGCAGCCGACGCCGGCCGCGGACGCCCGGATGCGCAGCTGGCTGATCGCCCTCGGCGTGTTCGTCACGGTGGCGGTGGCCTTCACGGCGATGGTCGTGCTGACCATGCTCGCCGGTGGGGACGGCTACCTCCGGTGAACCGCCGCGGCAGGAGCTGATCCGGGGGCGCGGTCCCCGCCCGGTGAGCGACCCGCCGGTGGGCGACGGCGCCCCGACCTTGGGCGCGACGGCCCACGATCGGAGATCGGCGCAGAGGTCGGCCCGACGGGACAATGCGTCATGGCCGGCGAGCTGACGCAACTGGCGTACGACGAGGCTCGTGCCGCCCTGCGCGAGCAGGACGCCACCCTGACCAGCGTGCGCAACCGCGCCACGGGTCTGCTGGGCGCGGCCGCGGTGGCCACGTCCTTCTCGACCACCGTGGGGCTGTTGAACGTCGATCCGGCTCGCGGCGGCGTCCTCCCCACCTGGGCCGGGTGGGTGCTGCTGTTCTCCGTCGCGCTGATCGGGGTGGGGGTCATGGTCGTCCTCTGGCCGGCGCCCGACTGGAACTTCGGCCCCAGCGCACGGAAGTTGCTGGACAGCGTGGGAGCAGAGACCGACGTGGTCATGCAGGCGGCGACCAGAGCCATGATCGCGGGGATGGCGTCCAACGACCGTCGGCTCGAGCGGCGGATGACCGCCTACCGCGCCTCGGTCGTCGTCCTCATGGCACAGCTGGTGCTGCTCGTCCTCGCGATGATCCAGGCGCAGGGCTGATCGGCATGTCCAGCGGGGGCGGGCGAGGCGACGGGGAGACCTCGGACCAGGGCGACTGGATGCGGAGCGGTCTCAACGCCCAGCCGCCGCGGCAGACGCGCAGGTGGGCGGCCGTGGGAGGTGGGCTGGCCACCGCAGCGGCCATCGTGGCGGGGACCGGCCTGGTCCTCCAGGACCGCGGCGGCGACATCGGCGCGACCGCTCCGCCGCCGGCGACGTCCATGCCTACCGGGACCGCGCCGACGACCACGTCGCCGGACGAGCCGGGGGACGGCGGCGCAGCGGGCGGCCCGACGGCCCCCAGCCCGTCCACCTCCCCGACCACGGCTCTGCCACCCGGGGGACCTGGACCCGCGCCGGGCTTCGTCGAAGCCGGGGGACCTGGCGGATACGCCTACGTCCGCGAGCTGCCCGGCCTGTCGTCGGAGGTCGTGGCGAATCTGCCCCACGGAACGGCGGTGCTCATCGTCTGCACGACCCGCGGCGACGTGGTCGTCTCGCCCGACGGGCGCGGCAGCGACCTCTGGAACTACATCGCCCCCACCGACCTGGGCCCGGCCGGCTTCATCCCGGACGCCTGGGTGTACACGGGGACGGACGAGCCCACGAGGCCGGAGTGCGCGTGAACGGGTCGTCCCTGCGTGCTGACCCAGCGACCGCCGTGAGGTCGCGCGCCGACCCAACGCCGAGGGATGGCTCCCCGCCGCGCTCGTGATCACCGGCAGTAACGGTGTGCACGATCGGTTCGCCTGGTCGGGGGATCGGCGGTGTCACGCGGCGTCACCGCACCCCTAGGTTGACCCCCGTGATCACCGGCAGACCTCCGATCCCCGGTCTGCTGGTGTTCCTGCTGGCGGCCACCACGGCGTGCAGCTCCAGCGCGCCACCGCCCGCGGAGACCGCCGCCGCGGTGCCCGGCTACACCTCCCCACCGGGGGCGCCGGACATCTGCGCGCGGCTGGCCGGTTCCACCCACTTCGTCGGGATACCGCAGGCCGCCGGCCGGCTGGCCGCGGGCACCCAGGTGGTGGAGGCGCGGACCGCGCTCGCCGCCGCGCGCCGCGAGCTGCGGGCCATCGTGGCCGAGCTGCCCGACGGCGAGGCCGCGGAGCTGCGCGGTGCGACCGAGGCCGTCGTCGCCGCGCTGCTGGGCGTGCTGGACGAGCCGCTCACCCAGCAGGCCCGCGAGGCCCTGCTCGACGGGATGGACGACCTCGTCGCCGAGCTCGAGCCGGCCTGCGGGTTCCCCGCGTGAGGCGCGCCGTCGCGCTCGCGGTCGCGGTGTTCGCCGGCACCCTGGCGGTGCCCGCCCCGGCGGTGGCCGGCCCGGCGGCCGATCTCTGCGTGCCCGACGAGCAGCGGGGCACCGTCCCGGCCGACTTCGTGCTCGACGCCTGCGTCGACGGTGGCGCGGTCGTGCTGCGCAACCCCCTGGACGTCCCGGTGACGGTCGCGGCGAGCGGCGATCTCGCATCCGCCGAGCCGATCGACCTGAGCGAGGAGACGGCGGCCGGGACGATGCGCCTGCTGGGTGCGGACGCACAGGTCCTCGCGCCCGGCGACGTGCTCCGGTGGCCGCGGGGCGCCGGAGCGGCGGAGCTCGTGGTGGCCGCGCTGGAGCCGGTGACCGCGGTCCGGACCGTCGAAGGGCTCGAGGTGTTCCTGGCCGGGGCGGGCGGCGGTCCCGGGGTGCTCTCCGCACAGCAGCTGGCGGCCGTGGCCACCGGGATCGGTCCGGCCGTGGACGAGTGGGCGGCCTGCACCGACGGGGCGAGCGTCATCGGCCGGGTGGCCTGCGACCTGCGGGCGGCCGACGGGGTGGGGAGCGCGCTCGCCGGGCAGCTGCCGCCCGGCACGGTCGGCGCCGTGGCCGACGTCGCCCTGGACCCCGCACGCTGGCAGCAGTGGACGGCGCCGGCGGGTCCCGAGGACGATCCGCGGCCGGCGGACGCCTCCGCCACCGGCCCCACCGGTCTCACCGGGCAGGTGCGGCTCGTCCAGCAGGCAGCTCCGCCCCCGCCGCCGCCCCCGCCGCCGCCCCCCGTCGAGCCGGCAGCACCGCCGGCCGCCCCGCGTGCGGTGGTCGCCCCGCCGCCGCCTCCGGCTGCCCGGGCTCAGGCCCCGGCTCAGGCCCCGGCTCCGGCTCCCGCTCCGGCGCCTGTCCCTGCGCCGGCCCCCGCGCCGGCTCCACCCGCGCCGCCGCCGGTCGTCCGCGACCTGCGCACCGAGGCCGAACGGTGGCTGCAGGAGCTGCAGGACCGGTGGGAGCGGGAGTGGCAGGACCGCGACCACGACCGCGGCACGGGCAACGGCTGGGGCCGCGGCGGGCGCTGGGGGGACTGAGCCCCGCGCCCGCCACGGCCGCCGGCGCGGTCACCCGCCGCGCTCGACCTCCGCCTGCACGATCCCGCGGACCGCGCGCAGCAGCGCCTCGTCCGAGGCGTCCCCGCGGGCCAGCGCATCGCGGGCCGGGTCGGGCAGCAGGTCGCCGTCGACCGTCTCCAGCCAGGTCACGTCCCCACCCATCCGGCGGCCGACCCGCAGACCGTCCCCGTCCGGGCGGATCACGTACTCCTCGCTGTCCAGCTTGATCGTCATGTCGTCGCTCATGCCCGCCCCCCTACCCGCAGGGTCCCGGGATCCACGCACACCGCCGGCCGGGCACTCCGCGCCGGTGTACCGCGGGGAGAGGATCGCGGCATGGACGAGGAGCTCTGCGAGGTCGTGGTCACCGCTGCCGACGGGGACTGGCTGGCCGGGTACACCCGGACCCTGGTCGAGGAACGCCTGGCGGCGTGCGGGCACGCGGGAACGCCGATCCGGGCCGTCTACCGCTGGGACGGTGCGGTGCACGACGAGACGGAGGCCCGCGTCGCCCTGCACACCCGCCGGTCGCTGGTGCCGGCGATCGTCGCGCGCACCGCCGAGCTGCACCCCTACGACGTGCCGTGCGTCATCGCGCTACCCCTGGTGGGCGGCAACCCCGGCTACCTGAGGTGGATCGCGGCGGAGACGGAGCCACGCTGACCCTCCCCCTTTTCGAGGAGAAGGGGCAGAGTGCCCTGAGGCGGGCATCGCTCCTGCCGATAGACGGGACGAACGGTGCCCACCGGGGCGCCCCGGCACGGGCGGGGGAGACGTGGCAGCAGGCGGGAGCGACGCGGGGCTGGCCTTCGACGCCTGGGACGGCGCCACGACCCGTGGCCGGGACGCCGGACTGGTCGCCGCCGTCGTCGACGCGCTGCCTTCGCCCACGGTCCTGCTCGACCCGCAGGGCGTGATCCTGATGGTCAACTCCGCGTGGGTGGCCGACGGGCTCAAGCACGGGCAGTCCATCGGTCCGGGCGCCGACTACTTCGCCGAGGCGATCGGGCTCGCCGACGACCCGGACGGGCGCACGCTGGTCAGCGAGCTCCACGAGCTGATCGCCGGTGCGCGGTCGGAGCTGGCCATCGACCGCTCGCTGCCGAGCCCGGCCGGGACCGGGCGGCTCTGGTTCCACGTGCAGGGCACCCGCGTCGGCGACGCCGGGCACGTCGTCGTGACCCACACCGACGTCACCGCACGGGTGCTCGCCGAACGGGCGTCGTCCTGGCAGGCCCGTCACGACCACCTCACCGAGCTGCCCAACCGCGCCCACCTGCACGAGCTGATCGACCGCGAGCTCCACCGGCCCGACCAGCGCGCCGTGTCGGTGCTCTTCCTGGACATCGACGGCTTCAAGGACGTCAACGACTCCCTCGGCCACGAGGTCGGCGACGAGCTGCTGCGCCAGATGTCCGCGCGGCTGGTCGCCGCCACCCGCGGGCAGGACACCGTCGGCCGGCTCGGCGGCGACGAGTTCGTCGTCGTCTGCCGGGACTGCACCACCGACGGGGCGGTGGCGATGGCGGTCCGCTGCCAGGCCGCGTTCGCCGAGCCCTTCCGGCTGGCCGGGCGCAGCATCATGCTGGGCGCGAGCATCGGGATCGCGGGCACCGACGGGGAGGACCGGCCGGTCATCCGGTCCACCGAGCTGGTGCGCGACGCCGACCTGGCCATGTACGCCGCCAAGGCCGCCGGGCGGGGCCGCATGCGCGTGTTCAGCCCCGACCTGCGCGCCGCGGCCGAGAAGCGGATGCAGCTGGCCGCCGAGCTGCGCGACGCCATCTCCAGGGGCGAGCTCGTCCTGCACTACCAGCCGATCGTGCACCTGGGCACCGGCGCCTGCTCGGGCGTGGAGGCGCTCGTCCGCTGGCAGCACCCGGTGCGCGGTCTGCTGCCGCCCGCGGAGTTCGTGCCGCTGGCCGCGCAGCACGACCTCATGGCCGAGCTGACCTGCTGGGTGCTGCACGCCGCCACCCGGCAGGCCACCGCCTGGGCCGGCGTCGGGCTGCCGCTGGTGATGAACGTCAACATCAGCGCCGAGCACTTCTCCGCCGGCACGCTCACCGACGACGTCGCCGCCGCGCTGGAGGGCTCCGGCCTCCCGCCGGACCGGCTCGTCGTGGAGCTCACCGAGACCAGCGTGGCGGAGGACCCGGAGAGCGCGGCGGCGCAGCTGGCGCGGCTGCGGGTGACTGGCGTCGAGGTCGCCATCGACGACTTCGGCTGCGGCTTCTCCTCGATCAGCCAGCTGGTCTCGCTGCCCGCCGGGCTGCTGAAGATCGACCGGAGCCTGGTCACCTGCTCCGGTGGCCATGCCGGTCAGGCCGCGGCCGCCATCGCGGCGGTCATCGGCCTGGCCGACGCCTTCGGCATGCGCACGCTCGCCGAAGGGGTGGAGACGGCCCGGCAGCTGACCATGGTCAGGGACCTGGGCTGCACGTTCGCGCAGGGCTTCCACATCGCCCGGCCGATGGCCGCCGCGGAGATCCCGGCCTGGATGGCGGCGCGCTCCGGTGGTGCGGCGGCCGAGACCCTCCCGTCCGGCGCCGCGGACCGGCCGCGCCGGCTCGCCGCCTCCGTCGAGCCCGGCTGACGCCGGCTCAGCCCGGCTCGCCGCGGGCCTTGCGGCGCGCGATGACCACGAGGTCGACCACGGCGATCGCGCCGAAGACGAACAGGACGACGGCCGGCCAGGTGGGCAGGTCGGTGCCCAGCCAGCCCAGCCCGCCCAGCACGCAGACCACCGCCCCGAAGGCGGCGAGGACCAGCCGGAGGGTCAGGGCCGACCGCGCCGGCGCCGCGCCGCCGAGGCCGGCGGTGGGGTCGTGGTGGTCGGGGAGGCCACGCGCGTAGTCCTCGCGGGAGCGTGGGCGATTCGGGTCGGTCATGGCATCCGTGCCTACCCGCGCCCCGAGCCCACTACCCTGGGTCGACGTGGCCGCTGACTTCTCCGTCGTCCTGGACGAACTCGACACGACCCTGACGTCGATCGAGGCCGTCCTCGACGTCGACCGCCTCCGACGGGAGGTAGTCGAGCTCGAGCAGCAGGCCGCCGCCCCCGACCTCTGGGACGACGTCGAGGCCGCGCAGGCGCTCACCTCCAAGCTCTCCTACATGCAGGGCGACCTCCGCCGGGTCGAGGAGCTGCGCGCGCGGCTGGAGGACGTGGGTCTGCTGCACGAGATGGCCGCCGAGGAGAACGACGCGGCGACCACCGCGGAGACCGAGCGCGAGCTGGAGAGCCTGCGCCAGGCGATCGACGAGCTCGAGGTGCGCACCCTGCTCTCGGGGGACTACGACTCCCGCGAGGCGCTGGTCACCATCCGCTCGGAGGCCGGCGGCGTGGACGCCGCCGACTTCGCCGAGATGCTCATGCGGATGTACCTGCGCTGGGCCGAGCGGCACAAGTACCCGACGGAGGTGTACGACGTCAGCTACGCGGAGGAGGCCGGCATCAAGTCGGCCACGTTCGCGGTGAAGGCGCCCTACGCCTACGGCACCCTCTCGGTGGAGCAGGGCACCCACCGGCTGGTGCGGATCTCCCCGTTCGACAACCAGGGCCGCCGGCAGACCTCCTTCGCCGGGGTCGAGGTGCTGCCCGTGGTGGAGCAGACCGACCACGTGGACATCCCGGAGAACGAGATCCGGGTCGACGTCTTCCGCTCCTCGGGTCCCGGCGGCCAGAGCGTCAACACCACCGACTCCGCCGTCCGGATGACGCACATCCCGACCGGCATCGTGGTGTCCTGCCAGAACGAGAAGAGCCAGATCCAGAACCGCGCGGCGGCGCTGCGGGTGCTCCAGGCGCGGCTGCTCGTCGTCCGCCAGCAGGAGCAGAAGGCGGAGATGGACGCGCTGAAGGGCGAGGGCAGCAGCTGGGGCAACCAGATGCGTTCCTACGTCCTGCACCCGTACCAGATGGTGAAGGACCTGCGCACCGAGCAGGAGACCGGCAACACCGCGTCGGTCCTCGACGGGGACATCGACGGCTTCATCGAGGCCGGCATCCGGTGGCGCCGGCAGCAGGAGACCGTCGACGCCGGCTGAGCGGCGCCCGCCCGCCGGCGTCGACCGGGAGATGCCAGGCAATTCACAGTCGGTGCGTTCCGGAGCCGGACGCAACCGTCCGTGACCGGGTGACCTGGTCGTTGCCCCGCCGCGGTGACGCAGTGCGAGAACGAGTCCGGAGCGTTCCGTGGCGAACGGGCCTGACCGGGGCCCGGGACTAGTACCGTGGCGCCTCGTGATCGAAATGCAACACGTCACGAAGCTGTACCCGGCGAGCGGCCGGCCGGCTCTGGACGACGTCTCGACGGAGATCGACAAGGGCGAGTTCGTCTTCCTCATCGGCTCGTCGGGCTCGGGCAAGTCGACCTTCCTGCGGCTGCTGCTGAAGGAGGACGACCCCACCTCCGGCACCGTCACGGTCAACGGCAAGCCGCTGGGCACCATGAGCAAGTGGCAGGTGCCGAAGCTGCGCCGCACCATGGGCTGCGTCTTCCAGGACTTCCGGCTGCTGCGCAACCGCACGGTCGCCCAGAACGTCGCCTTCGCGCTCGAGGTCATCAACAAGCCGCACCGGACGATCAAGCGGGTCGTCCCCGAGGTGCTGGAGATGGTCGGCCTGGAGGGCAAGGCCAACCGGCTGCCCGGTGAGCTCTCCGGTGGTGAGCAGCAGCGGGTCGCGATCGCCCGGGCGTTCGTCAATCGGCCGCTGGTGCTGCTGGCCGACGAGCCGACCGGAAACCTCGACCCGGAGACCAGCGAGGGCATCATGCTGCTGCTCGAGCGGATCAACCGGACCGGCACCACGGTGATCATGGCGACGCACGACTACCACATCGTCGACTCCATGCGCCGCCGCGTCATCGAGCTCAACGGGGGAGTCCTGACCCGCGACCAGTCGCGTGGTGTCTACGGCGTGGGCCGCTAGCAGCGACCCCCGTACCGACACCGCCGACCGCGTCCGCACGCACTCCACGACAGGGAATCCATGCGCGTCAATTTCGTGCTCTCCGAGGTGGCCACCGGGCTGCGTCGCAACCTCACCATGACGGTCGCGATGATCCTGACCACGGCCATCTCGCTGGGCCTCATGGGCACCGGCCTGCTCATCGCCGGGATGATCTCCGAGATGAAGGAGATCTACTACGACAAGGTGCAGGTCTCCATCTTCCTGGCCCCCGAGGTCACCGAGGAGCAGCGGGCGGCCATCCAGCAGGAGCTGGAGTCCTCCACCGAGGTCGCCTCGTTCGTCTACGAGTCGCAGGCGGAGGCCTACGAGCGGTTCCGGCAGCAGTTCAGCCAGCAGCCCGAGCTGGTCGAGAACACGCCGGCCGACGCCCTCCCGGAGAGCTTCCGCGTGGAGCTGGTGAACCCCGAGCGCTACGAGGTCATCGCCGCGGAGTTCCCCAACGGGGAGAACGGCGTCGACCAGGTGCGGGACGAGGGCGAGTTCCTCGACCGGCTGTTCAGCCTGCTCAACGGGGCCCGCAACGCGACGATCGCCGTCGCCGTCGTCCAGGCGCTCGCGGCCCTGCTGCTGATCTCCAACACGATCCAGCTGGCCGCCTTCAACCGGCGCAACGAAACGAACATCATGCGGCTGGTCGGCGCCTCGCGCTGGTACACCCAGCTGCCGTTCATCCTCGAGGCCGCGATCGCCGGGCTCATCGGTGGCCTGCTCGCTGCGGGTGGCCTGATCCTCACCAAGGTGCTCTTCATCGACCGCACCCTGGCCGGGCCGATCCGGGCCGGGATCATCCCGCAGGTCGAGTGGGACGCGATCATCTGGAACAGCGTGATCGTCTCCGGTGTCGGCGTCGCCCTCGCCGGCATCGCCGCCTACGTGACCCTGCGGTTGTACGTGCGGCTCTGACACTGTCGTCCTCCGGACGACACCGCGGCCAGGTGCCGTCCCCGACGGGTGCTGAGCCCTGCCGTCGCACCCTTCGCGGACCCCGCCGGGGCCCACTCGGGCCCGACCCTGGCACGGCCAGGTGCCGTCCCCCGGGGGTGTGGAGCCCCACCGTCGAACCCGCCGGGGACCCTCCGGGCCCCGCGCCGGGTCCGACACCGCGGCTGTGACACCGCCGTCCTCCGGACGACGACCGCGACCAGGAGCCATCCCCGACGGGCGCTGAGCCCATCCCGGCCCCCGTCGTGGAGGCCTCCGGCCCCCACTCCTCGGGCCGCCTCGCGGGGCGGCCTCCGCCGGAGCCGTGAGATCCTTTTTCCATGCCGCGGGAGCAAGGGCGCAAGTTCATCGCCCAGAACAAGAAGGCGCGGCACGACTACTCGATCCTCGACACCTACGAGGTGGGCCTGGTGCTCACCGGCACGGAGGTGAAGAGCCTCCGGGCCGGCCGTGCCTCGCTCGTCGACGGGTTCGCCTCGATCGACGACGGCGAGGTGTGGCTGCAGCACGTGCACATCCCCGAGTACGTGCAGGGCACCTGGACCAACCACGCCCCCCGCCGCAAGCGGAAGGTGCTCATGCACCGCAGCGAGATCGACAAGCTGCTGGGCAAGACCAAGGAGGGCGGGCTGACGCTCGTCCCGCTGGACCTGTACTTCAAGGACGGCAAGGTCAAGGCCACGCTCGCGCTGGCGAAGGGCAAGAAGGCCTACGACAAGCGGCACGACCTCGCCGAGCGCGACTCACGCCGGGAGATCCAGAAGGCCTTCGGGCGGTACGTGAAGGGACGTCGCTGAGCATGCGCGGGATCGCCTACGACCGGTTCGGTGGCGTGGAGGTCCTGCAGTTGCGCGACGACCTGCCCGAGCCGCCGGTCGGCCCGGACACCGTGCTGGTGCGCACCCGTGCCGCCGGGGTCAACCCGGTCGACATCGGCATCCGCGAGGGCGGGCTCTCCGCGTTCTTCCCGCACCGCTTCCCGATCGTGCCCGGCTGGGACCTCGCCGGCGTGGTCGAGGCGGTCGGCCCCGCGATCGTCGACTTCGCCCCGGGTGACGAGGTGTTCGGCTACCTGCGGCGCGACGACGTCCAATGGGGGACGGCGGCCGAGCTCGTGCCCGCCCCGCAGCGGTGCATCGCGCACAAGCCGGAGTCGCTGTCGTTCACCGAGGCCGGCGCACTCCCGCTCGCGGGGCTGACCGCCTACCAGGCGCTGACCGAGGCCCTCGACGTCGGCGAGGGCGACCGGGTGCTGGTGCACCGGGCCGCGGGCGGGGTCGGGTTCTTCGCCGTCCAGATCGCCGTCGCCCTGGGCGCCACCGTCATCGGCACCGCCAGCCCGCGCAACCACGGCTTCCTCACCGACGCCGGCTGCGCGGAGGTGCTCGACTACTCGGCCGGGCCGATCAGCGCGCAGCTGTCCGAGAAGGTCGACGCGGTGCTCGACCTCAACGGCGGCGACGCGCTGGCCGACGCCCCGGAGCAGGTGCGCGACACCAGCCGCATCGTCAGCGTCGTCGACCCGTCGGTGAATGCGATGGGCGGGCGCTACGTGTTCGTCCGTCCGGAGCGGCACGACCTGGAGGAGCTCGCCCGCATGGCCGACGCCGGCCAGCTGCGGGTCGCCGTCGCCAAGGCGTTTCCGCTGGAGCGGACCGGCGAGGCGCACGAGCTGGTGGCCGGCGGGCACGTGCGCGGCAAGGTCGTCGTCACCGTCGGCTGACGCGTGTGCGGGCCGGACGCCACATCGGCGTCCGGCCCGCGACGTCAGGCCGCCAGCACCAGTTCGCTCGGCAGCTCGTCCCGGCGGGCCCGGATCATCGCCGCGCCTATCACCAGCGCGAGGGCGAGGAAGACCGCGGCCCACACGAACGCGACGTGGTAGCCGTGCACGAGCGCCGCAGCAGGGCCCGCCGCCGGGTCGGCCACCAGCCGGTCGGCGACCGCCGAGGCGAAGAAGGTGTTCAGCAGCGCCAGGCCGAGCGATCCGCCGACCTGCTGGGCGGTGTTCAGGATCGCCGAGGCGACGCCGGCGTCGTGCTCCTCCACCCCCAGCAGCGCGGTGCTGGACGTCGGCACGAACACCATCGCCATGCCGAAGCTGAGGGCGATCTCCGCGGGCAGCACCGTGGTGACGAAGGCGCTGGTCTCGCCGATCCGGGTCAGCCAGAGCATCCCGACCACGCTCAGGGCGAGCCCGACGACGATCAGCGGCCGCGGGCCGATGCGGGGCAGCAGCTGCGAGACCACCCCCGCGCCGATGATGATGCCCCCGCTGAACGGCAGGAACGCGAACCCGGACTCCAGCGGGGTGTAGCCGAGGGTCTCCTGAAAGTAGAACGTCAGGAACAGGAACATCGCGAACAGCCCCGCCCCCACGAGCAGGAAGACGGCGTAGGAGCCGCCGCGGTTGCGGTCGAGCACCACCCGCAGGGGGAGCAGCGGGTGCGCGGCCCGGCGCTCGTAGAGGACGAACGACACGAGCAGGACGGCGGCGGCGCCGAGCAGGGTCAGGGTCACCGGGTCGGCCCAGCCGACGCCCTCCTCGGCGGCCTTGCTGAAGCCGTAGACCAGGCTGACCAGCCCGGTCGTGGAGAGCAGCACGCCGGGGATGTCGAAGTGCCGGTCGCCCGACGCGCGGCTCTCCCGGACCAGGACGACGGCGAGCAGCGCCGTGGCGATCGAGATCGGCACGTTGACACCGAGCGTCCAGCGCCACGAGGCGTACTCGGTGAGCACGCCGCCGAGCAGCAGCCCGATCGCCGCGCCACCACCGGAGACGGCCCCGAAGACGGCGAACGCGCGGGCCCGCTCCTTGGACTCGGTGAACGTGACCGCCAGCAGGGAGAGCGCCGCGGGGGCGAGCAGCGCGGCGAACCCGCCCTGCAGGGCGCGCGCCGCGAAGAGCAGCTCCTGGTTGGGGGCGAGCCCGCCGAGGCCGGAGGCGGCCGCGAAGCCGAGCAGGCCGATCAGGAAGGCGCGCTTGCGGCCCATGAAGTCGGCCACCCGGCCGCCGAGCAGGAGCAACCCGCCGAAGCTCAGGGTGTAGGCGGTCACGACCCACTGGATGTTCGCTGGGCTGATGCCGAGGTCGGCCCCGGCATCGGGGATGGCGATGTTCACGATGGAGACGTCGAGGACGATCATCAGCTGGGCCACTGCGATGACCGCGAGCGCCAGCCATCGTCGGGGATCGGGGGCGTCGGTGACCTGCGGCGTCCCCGGGTCGGGGAGGTCGGTCCCCGGCGGGACGGTGGTGGACGTGGGCATGGCGAAGCCGTCCTTCCTGCGCAGCGCGCAGCGGAGAGGGATAAGGGCGTGACGGGTCGCGCGACCGGCGGCGGTGCCGGATCACGGAAAGGGGAGGTCGGGACGGCGGTCGGCGCCGGCCGGGGGGAGAGGGGATCAGCTCCCGGTGCGGGCGAGTCCTGCGCCGGCCCAGCGCAGGCAGTCGCGCACGCTCTCCAGGAACGTCTCGAACGGGTCGTCGGGATCCCAGGCCTCGATCGCCGTGGTGAAGGCGGCCAGGGCGGTGTTGAAGACCAGCGCGGTCCTCAGCTCGTCGCCGTCGGGAACCCGGGCGGCGAGCCACAGCTTCAGGTCGGGCTCGAAGCTGTCACAGGTACCCCGGGCCGAACGGCACAGCTCGGGGGACTGCTCGAACAGCCGCTTCTGGAGGGGCAGCCGCTCGGAGAGCAGCTGCGCCAGCCCGAGTGCGACCTCGGTGATCGCCGCCCACAGGGGCTGGCCGTCCCGGGGGTCGTCCAGCAGCGCACGCCACTGCCGGACCTCCTCGGGATCGAGGTCGTAGACGACTGCTTCCTTGCTGGAGAAGTAGCTGAAGAACGTGGTGCGGGAGACACCGGCCTCGGCGGCGATGTCCTCGACGCTGACGGCGTCGAACCCGCGCTCGGAGATCAGCCCGAGCGCGGCGGAGCGGATGGTGCGCCAGGCCTCGAGCTTCTTGCGTTCCCGGAGCCCCATGACGGCGGACACGGGGCAGCGGTCGGCGTGCGCCGCCTTCCCGGGTCTCATCACGGGACATACCGTAGAGCGAAACCTGAACTCAGTACAAGTTCTTACTCGGACAACTTTTCGCGACCGTTCAGGAACGTTCCGTCGACATCTGCGCCTCCCGCAGCTCGGCGTGCATCTCCCACGGCGCCTGGGGGAGGACCTCGCCGGTCTCCAGCAGCGACTTCAGGTTCGCCAGGACCGCCGGCCAGCCGGCCGAGATCGCGGCGTGGTCCGCAGGCGTGGGCAGGCCCTCGTGCCGCACGGTGAGCCGGACGATGTCCTGGTGCGGCTCGATGGTGAACGTGACCTGCGACGGCTCCTCCCCCTGGTCCTCCGCGCCGGCGAAGGTGATCACCAGCCGCTCAGGGGGGACGGTCTCGACGACCGTGCCCGTCACGTCGGAGACGCCCGAGCCGTCGGTGCGCACGTGCCGCCAGGTCGACCCCGCCTGCCAGTCCGACTCGTTGCGGTGGCCCCAGTAGCGGGCGGTCAGGTCGGCGTCGGTCAGCGCGTGCCAGACCTGCTCCGGGGTGGCCCTGATGTAGGTGACGTAGACGTAGGTGGGCTGGGACATCGCCTGCTCCTCTGCGAAGTGCCGGATCGCGCTGAGGGCGCGCAGTCTCGGGCGTTCGAACTTGTCGATCCACCGCTCCTGCACCTCGTGCAGCGGAACGGGGTTGAGGTGGTGCACCTTCTCCCTGCCGTGCCGGCTCGTGCTGATCAGGTTGGCCCCTTCCAGGACGGCGAGGTGCTGGGACGCCGACTGCCGGGCCATCGACAGCGAGGCGCAGAGCTCGCCGAGCGTCTGACCGTTCCGCTCGTGCAGCCGGTCGAGCAGCTGGCGGCGGGTGGGATCGGCCAGGGCCTTGAAGACCGGGGCCAGGTCATCGGTCACGGTCCAATCATGCAGGCATTTGCCTGCATGTCAATGCCCGCGGCTACGGTCCCGGCATGGGAAGCCGAGGAGCGCCGCCGGTGCAGCCGCCGGCGGACGACGACGACGTGCCGCGGTACTGGCGGGAGCTCGGCCTCCCCGGGCTCGTCGACGTGCACGTGCACTTCCTGCCCGAGCGGGTGCAGGCGAAGGTGTGGCAGTACTTCGAGGCGGCCGGCACGCATTACGGGGCCGACTGGCCGGTCGCCTACGCGCTGCCGGAGGACGAGCGGCTCGCCGTCCTCGAGCGGCTGGGCGTGCGGGCCTTTCCCACGCTGCCCTACCCGCACAAGCCGGGGATGGCAGCCTGGCTCAACGACTGGTCGGCCGGGTTCGCCGACGGCCGGCCCCGGGTGCTGCAGTCGGCGACGTTCTTCCCCGAGCCCGAGGCGCCGGCCTACGTGGCCGAGGCGCTCGACCGTGGCGCACGGGTGTTCAAGGTGCACGTGCAGGTGGGCGGCTTCGACCCGAGGCACCCGCTGCTGGACCCGGTGTGGGCGCGGCTGGAGGAGACCGGCACCCCGGTGGTCATCCACTGCGGCTCCGGCCCGCTGCGCGGCGAGCACACCGGCCCGGCACCGATGGCCGGGCTGCTGGAGCGCCATCCCCGGCTGCAGCTGGTCATCGCCCACCTCGGCATGCCCGAGTACCGGGAGTTCCTCGACCTCGCCGACCGGTACGAGCGGGTGCACCTGGACACCACGATGTTCGCCACCGACTTCACCGAGCGGCTGATGCCGTTCGACCCGGCCGATCGCCCGCGGCTGGCCGCGCTGCGCGACAAGATCGTGCTCGGCAGCGACTTCCCCTCGATCCCGTACCCCTACGCCCACCAGCTGCAGGCGCTGCACCGGCTGGACCTGGGCGAGGAGTGGTTGCGCTCGGTGCTCTGGCGCAACGGGGCGCGGTTGTTCAGGATCGCGGCGTGACCCCGACCATCCGCCTCGTCGCGCCCGTCCTCGGCACCCCCGACCCCGGTGGCCTGGCGCGCTTCTACCAGCGGTTGCTGGGCTGGCCGCTCCGCGACGACACCCCGGAGTGGGCGACGCTGCGGCCGGGGGACGGGCCGGGGCTGTCCTTCCAGCTCGAGGCCGACCACGTCCGGCCGGTGTGGCCGCCGCAGCCGGGCACCCAGCAGATGCAGCAGCACCTCGACTTCGAGGTGGACGACCTGGCCGCCGCGACGGCGCTCGCGCTGGCTGCGGGCGCCGAGCAGATCGGCGGCTACGACGACCCGCACGAGACGGTGCGCATCTTCGCCGACCCCGACGGCCACCCCTTCTGCCTGTTCGTGCCGCACGGGACGGAGGACGGGTGACCCGTTTCGCGCTCACCGGGACCGTCCTCGACAGCCCCGACCCGAAGGGCCTGGCGCTGTTCTACCAGCGGCTGCTCGGCTGGCCGCTGGGCTCGGACGAGCCGGAGTGGGTGACCCTCCGCCCGGCCGACGGCGGCGCCGGTCTCTCCTTCCAGCACGAGCCCGACCACGTGCCCCCGGTCTGGCCGGCCGGCGACGGGGACCCGCGGATGCAGCTGCACCTCGACATCGAGGTGGACGACCTGGCCGCGGCGGTCCGCGTGGCGGTGGCCGCGGGTGCGCGGGTGGCGGAGTTCCAGCCGCAGGACGACGTGCGGGTCTGCCTCGACCCGGCCGGGCACCCGTTCTGCCTATGGGTGCGGGAAAACCCGGTGGAGGGCGCGGCGGCGCACCCCTAACCTGCGTCCTCGTGCCCGATCTCCCCGCGCTGCCCGACGGCTGCACCGCCCGCCCCCTGCGCGCAGCCGACGCCCCGGCCGTGGCCGGCCTGCTGGTGACGGCCGAGCCGCTGGACGACACCGGGGAGTTCCCCGATGCCGACGACGTCGCCGACGAGTGGACCGGCTGGGAGGTCGACCCCGGCCGCGACGGCATCGCCGTCCACGGCGCCGACGGTGCGCTCGCCGGGTACGCGGTGGTGTCGGCCGCCGCGAGCTTCCGGGAGGCGTTCCGGATCGTCCTCGACGGCCGGGTGCACCCCGACCGGCGGGGACGGGGCATCGGGGCGGCGCTCCTGGACTGGCAGCTGGCGCGCGGCGCGGAGCTGCCCGCCGAACGGCACCCCGGCGCCCCGGCCCGGCTGGTGGTCGGCGTGCTCGGCACCCAGCCGGCCCTGGAGCGGCTGGTCCGGCGGCGCGGCCTGACGGCCGAGCGCTGGTACCGCTCGATGGAGCGGCCCCTGGGGGAGCTGCCCCCGACGCCGCCCTTGACGGGGGCGCAGCTCGCGGCCTTCACCTGGGACCGGGACGACGAGGTGCGGCGCGCGCACAACACCGCCTTCACCGAGCACCACGGGTCCGCCGAGCGCGACGCCGCGTCCTGGCAGCGGCTGTTCACCGGCAGCCGCGCCTTCCGCCCCGACCTCTCCGTGCTCGCGCTCGCCGACGGCGCCGTCGCCGGGTACGTCCTCGCGTACGTCTACGAGGCCGACACCCGGGCCCGGGGCTACCGCGAGGTCGTGCTCGGCCAGATCGGCGTGCTGCCGGCCGTCCGCGGTCGCGGCCTCGCGGCGGCCATGATCGGCCTGGCGCTGCAGCGGGCCGCCGGCGCCCACTGCCGCACCGCCGCCCTCGACGTCGACAGCGACAACGTCACCGGGGCCCTGCGGCTGTACGAGCGGCTCGGCTTCGAGACCGTGCGCACCAGGGTCGCGTGGTCGCTGGAGCGCGCGGAGGGAGCGGCTGGCTAGGGTGCGGCCATGGCCAGTGCCGATCAGCCCGAGCCCGTGTTCGACCCCGCCCTCGTCGGCCGCGCCCACCGCGCGGTCGACCCGCTGCACTCGCAGCTGTACTTCGCCCCCGAGCAGGACGAGCACCTCGGCGCGCTGGGTCTGAAGCCGGGGCGGATGGTCTACTTCGCCGGCCGCGCGGCGCCCATGGGCGCGGTCGGGGCGGGCGTGGTGACGGCGACGTTCTACAACTTCTCGCCGTCGCTCGTCGCCCACATGATCCCGCGCGCCTGGACCCTCGCCGCGCCCGAGCAGGTGATCGCCGCCCGCCTCGACGCGGCCCGCGCCTCGCTCACCCGGCTGCTGGGCGAGGAGGCGGCCGGCTCCCCGGAGGTCGCCGAGCTGGCCGGCCTGCTGCGCGAGGCGTGCGACGGGCTCAGCGCGGAGGGGCGCCCGCTCTTCGCCGGGCATGCCGACCTGCCCTGGCCCGACGAGCCGCTGCTCGCGCTGTGGCACGGCGCCTCGCTGCTGCGCGAGCACCGCGGCGACGGGCACGTCGCCGTCCTCGTGCACGCCGGCCTCACCGGGCTGGAGGCGCTGATCACCCACTGCGCCACCGGCCGCGGGTTCACGGTCGCGGCGGCCAAGGCCACCCGCGGCTGGAAGGACGAGCAGTGGGAAGCCGCCTGCGCCGCGCTGGCCGACCGGGGCCTGCTCGACGACGCCGGCCTGACCGAGGAGGGCGCGGAGCTGCGCGCCCGCATCGAGATGCAGACCGACGCGCTGGCCGCCGACCCCTGGTTGTCCCTCGGCGCGGAGCGGACCGCGCGGGTGGTCGAGCTGGGCAAGGGGCTGTCCCGCCGGATCACCGCGAACGGCGCGTTCGGCCAAGGGATCTTCGGGCGCTGATCGCGTGATGACCGACGCTCTCGACGGAACCGGCGACGACGCGCCCCGCCTGCCCCCCGCCGCCGGGGACGGGGAGATCGCCGAGCGCATGCGGGCCCGGCGCGGCGGGCAGCTCAGCACCCTGGACCTGCTCCTGCTGCACAGCCCCCCGGTCGCCGAGGGCTGGAACAGCCTGCTCGGCGCGCTGCGCTCCTCGACCCTGTCCGGCGACCTGCGGGAGCTGGTGGTCCTGCGGGTGGCGGTGCTCAACGACGCCGCCTTCGAGTGGGCGGCCCACGAGCCGATCGGCCGGCGCGCCGGTCTCTCCGACGCCCAGCTGGAGCTGCTGCGCCGGCCGGACGCGACCGGCGATCTGTGGTCCCCGGTGCAGTCCGCCGTCCTGGCGTTCACCGACGCGTCCACGCGCGCGGTGGCCGTTCCCGAGGCCGTGTTCGCCGCGGTGCGCGAGCACCTGGACGACCGGCAGGTCGTGGAGCTGACGGCGACCGTGGCGGGCTACGCCATGGTGTCGCGGTTCCTCGTCGCGCTCGAGATCCCGCCGCCTGCCGGCGAGGTCGCCGGATAGGGGGAGGCCGCGGAGCACCGCGCCGGTACCGGGCCGCGACGTGGGACGATGGACGACGGCCGCGTCACGGGGCGGCCAGAACCGGGAGGAGGACGTCGTGCGCAGCGAGCCTCCCAGTCCCCATCCCGAGGTCCTCCCCGCCCGCTGACGCCCGTCCCTGCCCCCGCCGCCTCGCGGTGGGGCGCGTCAGGGAGGCCGCGGGGGAGGACCGCTCCGGTGCCCACCGCCGTCCTCTCTCGCCCCGGGAGCCCGTCATGACCGAGCGCCGTCTCGCGCCGCTGACCGCCCTCACCACGCTCACCCGCCGCCCCCGGCTGGAGCCCGTGCCGCCGCCGAGCGGCGCCACGGCGTCCGCCGCGCTGCCGCCGGCCCCGGACGCGGAGTCGCGGATCGTGGACAACGCGGTCTACTCCGAGGGCCGCCGCATCGCGACGCCGGACACCGCGGCCGAGAGCCGCGAGGAGCTGGCCGCAGGCGAGGAGCGGCTGGCCTGGATGGGGCTCTACCGGCCCGAACCCGGTGACCTGGGGTCGGTGGCCGAGCTGTTCGACCTGCCCGAGCTCGCGGTCGAGGACGCGATCAAGGCCCACCAGCGCCCCAAGTTCGAGCGGTACGGCAGCACGCTGTTCGTCGTCCTCAAGGCGGCGCGGTACCTGGACGCCGCCGAGGAGGTGGAGTTCGGCGAGCTGCACCTGTTCCTGGGTCCGGACTTCGCGATCACCGTCCGGCACAGCGAGTCACCCGACCTCTCGCGGGTGCGGCGCCGGCTGGAGAGCGACCCGGCGCTGCTGGCCAAGGGTAGCGAGGCGGTGCTGTACGCGACGCTGGACGCCGTCGTCGACGGGTACCGGCCGGTGCTCGACGGGCTGGCCAACGACATCGACGAGATCGAGACGCAGGTGTTCGGCGGTGACCCGGGCGTCTCCCGGCGCATCTACGAGCTCTCCCAGGAGGTGCTCGAGTTCCAGCGCGCCGCCCAGCCGCTCACCGGCATCCTGGCCGCCATCACCGCCGGGTTCGACAAGTACGGGGTGGACGAGGAGCTGCGCAGCTACCTGCGCGACGTCGCCGACCACGTCATCCAGGTCAACGAGCGGGTGGAGGGCTTCCGGCTCCAGCTGCGCGACATCCTCACCGTGAACGCGACGCTGGTGGCGCAGCGGCAGAACGAGGAGATCCGCGAGCTCACCGAGACCAGCATCGCCCAGGGCGAGGAGGTCAAGAAGATCTCCGCCTGGGCGGCCATCCTGTTCGCGCCCAGCCTCGTGGGCGGGGTGTACGGCATGAACTTCGACCACATGCCCGAGCTCGACGAGGTGTGGGGCTACCCGTTCGCGCTGCTGCTCATGGCCGGCGTCAGCCTGACGCTCTACCTGGTGTTCAAGCGGCGCGACTGGATCTGACCGGGGTCGGGCGCGGCCACGCCCTGCGCGGTTCTGTCCCCGGGCTCGGGTAGACAGGCCGGGTGCTGCACGTCCACCGCGCCGAACGGACGGCGCGCCTCGCGGACGGCCTGGCCGACCTGCTGGCGACGCCGCTGCCCGACCCGTTCGCCACCGAGGTCGTCGCGGTGCCCGCGAAGGGCGTGGAGCGCTGGCTGGCCCAGCGCCTGTCGGCGGCGCTGGGCGCCGGTCCGGCCGGCGACGGCATCTGCTCGGGTGTGGCCTTCCCGCCGACCGGCCGGGTGGTCGGCGAGGCGCTGGCCGCCGCCCGCGGGTCCGAGCCGCGCAATGGCCCGTCGTCGGACCCGTGGTCGGACCCGGTCTGGCCGCTGCTCGAGGTGATCGACGCCTGCCTCGGGGAGCCGTGGTGCGCGGTGCTCGCCCGGCACCTGGGCGCCGGCGCCGACGACTCCCGCCGCGGCCGCCGGTGGGCCGCCGCCGCGCGGCTGGCCGGGCTGTTCCGGTCCTACGGCGCGCACCGGCCGCAGATGCTGCGGGACTGGGCGGCGGGCCGGGACACCGACGGGCTGGGCGCCCTGCCGGCCGACCTGCGGTGGCAGGCGGAGCTGTGGCGGCGGCTGCGCGCCCGCCTCGGGCCGAGCCCCGCGGAGCGGCTGGAGGCCGACTGCGCGGCGCTGCGCGCCGATCCGGCGCTCTCGGCGCTGCCCGGGCGGATCAGTGTCTTCGGCCCGACCCGGCTGCACGCCGACGCGCTGGCGGTCCTCGACGCCCTCGCCGCGCAGCGCGACGTCCACCTCTGGCTGCCGCACCCGAGCCCCGTCCTGTGGCGGGAGCTGGCGGGCCGCACGGCCGGCCGGCGGCGCGACGACGCGACCGCCACCCTCGCCCGGCACCCGCTGCTGCGCAGCCTCGCCCGGGACGCCCGCGAGCTCCAGCTGCGGCTGCCGGCGCACGAGGACTCCCACGCCGAGGACGCCGCCCGCCCGCCGACGCTGCTGGGCCGGCTGCAGTCGGACCTGCGGGACGACGTGCCGCCCGGCCCCACCGCGCTCGACGACACCCTCCAGGTGCACGCCTGCCACGGCCCGGCCCGCCAGGTGGAGGTGCTGCGCGAGCTCCTGCTGCGCCTGTTCGAGGACGACCCGACGCTGGAGCCGCGGGACGTGCTGGTCATGTGCCCGGACGTCGAGACGTTCGCGCCGCTGGTCTCGGCGGCCTTCGGGTTCGGGCCCGGGCTGCCGCACCCCGGCGGCGCGCTGCGCGTGCGGCTGGCCGACCGCAGCCTCCGGGCCACCAATCCGCTGCTGGACACGGTCGCGGCGCTGCTCGAGCTCGCCCAGGGGCGGGTGACCGCCAGCCAGGTGCTCGACCTCGCCGCCACCCCGGGCGTGCGCCGCCGGTTCGGGTTCACCGACGAGGAGCTCGAACGCGTGCGCGGCTGGGTGGCCCAGGCCGGGGTGCGCTGGGGGATCGACCCGGGCACCCGGCAGCCCTACGGGCTGGAGCACGTCGTGCAGAACACCTGGCAGGCCGGGCTGGACCGGGTGCTGCTGGGCGTGACCACGTCGGAGGACGAGCCGGTGTGGCTGGACCGGGCGCTGCCGCTGGACGACGTCGACGGCAGCGACATCGACCTGACCGGCCGGCTCGCCGAGCTCCTCGACCGGCTCGCCGACGTGCTCGACGGGCTGCGCGGGGAGCACCCGGTCGGGCACTGGGTCGACACCCTGGCCGCCGCCCTCGACGCGCTCACCGAGACCGACCCCGCCGATGCGTGGCAGCTGGCGCAGGCCCGGCGCGAGCTCGCCGAGGCGGGGGAGGGCGGCGCGGTGCCGGTCCGGCTCTCCGATGTGCGCGCGATGCTGGCCGACCGGCTGGCGGGGCGCCCGACCCGCGCGAACTTCCGCACCGGCAACCTCACCGTCTGCACCCTGGTGCCGATGCGGTCGGTGCCGCACCGGGTGGTGGTGCTGCTCGGCCTGGACGACGGGGTCTTCCCCCGGACCGCGGGGATGGACGGCGACGACGTGCTGGCCCGCGAGCCGTGCGTGGGGGAGCGCGACGTCCGCAGCGAGGACCGCCAGCTCCTGCTCGACGCGCTGATGGCCGCCGGCGAGCGGGTGGTCGTGCTCTACACCGGCGCGGACCCGGTCAGCGGCGCCGCCCGGCCGCCGGCCGTCCCGCTCGGCGAGCTGCTGGACGTGCTCGACGCGATGGTCCCCGGCGCCCGGACCGACGCCGTCACCCGGCACCCGCTGCAGCCCTACGACGTCCGCTCGTTCACCGGCTCGCCGCCGCCCAGCTTCGACCCGGTGGGCCTGGCCGGCGCGCGCCGGGCCGTGCAGCCGCGCCGCCCCACCGCCGTCCGCGGGCCGCTGCCGCCGCGCACCGGACCGGTCGCCCTCGACGACCTCGTCGCGTTCGTCGAGCACCCGGTCAAGGGCTACCTGCGCCAGCGGCTGCGGATCACGCTGCCCGGTGAGGACGACGAGGTCGACGACGCCCTCTCCGCCGGCCTGGACGGGCTGCAGGAGTGGGCGGTCGGCGAGCGGCTGCTGGCCGCCGGGCTGCGCGGCACGTCGCCCGAGGAGGCGCGGCGGGCGGAGTGGCTGCGCGGCACCCTCCCGCCCCGCGGCCTGGGGGAGCAGGTTCTGCTGCGGGTGGGCGGCCGGGTCGACGCGCTGGTCAGCGCCGGCCGGCCGCTGGTCACCCCCACCCCGCGCACCGTCGACGTGCGCCTCGACATCGGCGGCCGGGAGCTGTCCGGCACGGTCAACGGCGTGCGGGACGGCGCGGTCGTCACCGTCACCTACTCCAGCCTGTCGGCCAAGCACCGGGCGCGGGCGTGGGTGCTGGCGCTGGCGCTGGCGGCCGCCGAGGGGAGCGGCCGGGCGGTCACCGTCGGCCGCGCGCGGGACCGGGCCCGCACCTCCACGATCACCGCGCCCGCCGACCCGGCGGCGGTCCTCGCCGACCTGCTCGACCTCTACGACCGCGGCCTGTGCGAGCCGCTCCCGCTGCCGGTCAAGACCTCCTGGGCCTACGCCGGCGCTCGGCTGTCCGGCAACTCCCCGGAGCAGGCCCTCGACGCCGCGCGCCGGGAGTGGAACCGCGACCCGGGCGGCGAGCGGGAGGACCGCTCGCACCAACACCTCTGGGGATCCCGGCCGGCGTTCGACGGGCTGGTCGAGGCCGCGCCCGCGGACGGGGAGCGGTTCCCCGGTGAGACCACCCGCTTCGGCGTGCTCGCCTGCCGGCTGTGGGCGCCGATCCGCAACGGGGAGCAGCTGTCGTGAGCACCTTCGACCTCGGCGGCGCGCTGCCGACGGGCACCACCGTCCTGGAGGCCAGCGCCGGCACCGGCAAGACCTTCACCATCGCCGCGCTCACCGCCCGGTACGTGGCCGAGGGCGCGGCCGAGCTGTCCGAGATCATGCTCGTCACCTTCGGCAACGCCGCCTCCCGGGAGCTGCGCGACCGGGTCCGCGAGCGGCTGGTCTCCGCCGAGCGCGGGCTGCGCGACCCGGCCGCGGCCCGTGGCGACCGGAACGACCCCGTGCTGCGGCTGCTCGCCGACGTGCCCGACGAGGAGGTCACCCGCCGGCGCGGGCGGCTGGCGCGGGCGCTCGCCGGCTTCGACGAGGCGACGATCGCCACCACCCACTCGTTCTGCTCCCAGATGCTCGCCGGGCTGGGCATGGCCGCCGACGCCGACCCCACCGCCGCCTTCGTCGAGGACATCGACGACCTGGTGCGGGAGGTCGTCGACGACCTCTACCTGCGCACCTTCGCCGGCGCGGCGGACCCGCCGTTCCTCAGCCACGCGGAGCTGCTGGAGCTCGGCCGGCGGGCGGTGGGCAGCGACCGGCAGGCGGAGCTCTGGCCGGCGGCGGACGACGGCGTCCCCGGGCGGCGCCGGCGCGCCGCCGAGGCGGTCCGGCGCGAGGTGGAGCGGCGGAAGCGGCGGGTCGGCCTGGTCGACTACGACGACTGGCTCTCGCTGCTCCGCGACGCCCTGGCCGACCCGGCCGGCGGAGCCGTGGCCTGCGAGCGGGTGGCCGCCCGGTACCGGGTGGTCATGGTCGACGAGTTCCAGGACACCGACCCGGTGCAGTGGGAGATCCTCGACCGCGCCTTCCACGGGCGCACCACGCTGGTGCTGATCGGCGACCCCAAGCAGGCCATCTACGCCTTCCGGGGCGGCGACGTCACCACCTACCTGGCGGCGGCCGCGGAGGCGACCACCGAGGCGACGCTGGGCACCAACTGGCGCAGCGACGCACGGCTCCTCGGCGCTCTGGACCGGGTGTTCGGCGGCGCCGCGCTCGGCCACGAGCGGATCGTCGTGCGCCCGGTCGGCGCGGCCCACCCGCACCCGCGCCTGGACGCGGCGGGGGCGCCGCTGCGGCTGCGCCGGCTGCTGCGCACCGGCCACGGTCCGGTGTTCCGGGGCGTGCCGAAGGTCGACGCCCTGCGCGACGCCGTCGCCTGCGACGTCGCCGCCGACGTCGTCGACCTGCTGTCCGGCCCCGCGCGGTACGAGGGGCGCCCGGTGGAGCCCGGCGACGTCGCGGTGCTGGTGCGCACCAACGCCCAGGGGCACCTGGTGCGCGAGACCCTCGCCCGGGCGGGCGTCCCCGCCGTCTTCGCCGGCGGCGGCAGCGTCTTCGGCACGCCGAGCGCCGGGTCGTGGCTGCGGCTGCTGGAGGCGATGGAGCAGCCGCACCGGGCCGGCCGGGTTCGCTCCGCGGCGCTCTCGGTCTTCCTCGGGCACGACGAGCAGGCCCTCGACGCGTCCGGCGACGAGCTGGCCGACCGGCTGGGCCCGCGGCTGCGCCGGTGGTCGGACCTGCTCGCCGAGCGCGGGGTGGCGGCCTTCCTGGAGGTCCTCACCGCCGAGGAGGGGCTGCCCGGGCGGGTGCTCGCGCAGCCCGACGGCGAGCGGGTGCTGACCGACCTGCGGCACATCGGCCAGGTGCTGCACGCGGCGGCGCAGCGGGAGTCCCTCGGCCTCACCGCGCTGGTGGAGTGGCTGCGCCGGCGGATCAGCCAGGCGTCGGTCGAGGGCACCGACGAGCGCAGCCGGCGGCTGGAGTCCGACGCCGCCGCCGTCCAGGTCATGACCGTGCACGTCAGCAAGGGCCTGGAGTTCCCCGTCGTGTACGTGCCCTTCGCCTGGGACCGGTGGGTACCCGACACCCCGCAGGTGCTCCGGCTGCACGACGACCAGGGGCGGCGGGTGCTCGACGTCGGCGGTTCCGGCGGCGCCGGTTACGCCCGGGCCCGCGCCCGGCACGAGGCGGAGGAGTCCGGTGAGGACCTCCGCCTGCTGTACGTCGCGCTGACGCGGGCGCGCTGCCAGGTGGTCGCGCACTGGGCGCCCAGCGGCAACACCGCCGCTGCGCCGCTGCACCGGCTGCTGTTCGGCGGCGCCGGTGCCGGCGCGGAGCCGGCCGCCCGGGTGCCGCTCCCCGGGGACGACGACGTCGCCGCCGCCCTCGACGCGCTGGCGGCGCGGTCCGACGGCGCGATCGAGGTGGCCGAGGTGGTCCGGCGTCCGGTGCCCCGGTGGCAGCCGCCGAGCCCCGCCGTGCCCGAGCTGTCGGTCAGCGTCTTCACCCGGGTGCTCGACGACGACTGGCGGCGCACCTCCTACAGCGCCCTGACCCGCGGCGCCCACGAGGCGGCGCACCAGCACCTGGCCAGCGAGCCGGAGGCCGGCGCCACCGACGACGAGCGCGACGCGACCGGACCGGCCGCGGAGCCCGTGCCCGAGGCGGTGCCCGCCGGTGCGCTGCCCTCGCCACTGAGCGAGCTCCCCGGCGGAGCGACCTTCGGCACCCTGGTGCACGACGTGCTGGAGGACCTCGACCCGGCCGCGCTCGACGAGCGCTGCGCCGACGGGGTCGCCCGCCACCTCGTCCCCGGCGTGACCGCGTCGGCGCTGGCCGACGGGCTGCGGCCGGTGCTCCGCACCCCGCTGGGCGACCTCGGCCGGACGCTGGCCGACGTCGCGGCGTCCGACCGGCTGGCGGAGCTGGACTTCGAGCTGCCGCTGGCCGGCGGCGACGCCGCGGTGCCGCACGCCACGCTGGCCGACGTCGTCGACCTGCTGCGGCGGTACGACCTCGGCTCCCTGGCCGGCTACCCGGAGCTGCTGGCCGGTCTCGAGCCGCAGGCGCTGCGCGGGTTCCTGACCGGCAGCATCGACGCGGTGCTGCGACTGCCCGGGCCGGTGTTCGCCGTCGTCGACTACAAGACCAACCGGCTCGGCACCGAGCCGCTGAGCACCTGGGACTACCGGCCGGAGGCGATGGCCGAGGAGATGCGCCGCACCCACTACGTGCTGCAGGCGCTGCTCTACTGCGTCGCCCTGCACCGCTACCTGCGCTGGCGGCTGCCCGGCTACCACCCCGACCGGCACCTCGGGCCGGTGCTCTACCTGTTCGTGCGGGGCATGGCCGGGCCGGAGACCCCCGCCGGCGCCGGGGTCTTCTCCTGGACGCCACCGCCCGGGCTCGTGCCCGAGCTCTCCGACCTGCTGGCGGGGCGGCCGTGATCCCGGTGCGGGCCGACGGCCTGCTGCGCGACTTCGCCGAGGCCGGGATCCTGGTCGCCGCCGACGTGCACGTCGCGCTGCGGCTGGCCCGGCTCGGCGGGGAGCAGCGCGAGAGTGTGCTGCTGGCCGCCGCCCTGGCCGTGCGCGGGGTGCGGGCCGGCTCGGTCTGCGTGGAGCTGGCCACCGTCGCGGACTCGGTGGTGCCCGACGAGGAGGCGCCGCCGGTCGAGCTGGCCTGGCCACGGGACTGGACGGCGCTGCACGACAGCCCGGTGGTCGCCGTCGGGGCGGACGCCCCGTGGCGGCCGCTGCGCCTGGTCGACGGGCTGCTCTACCTGGACCGCTACTGGCAGCAGGAGCAGCTGGTGCGCCGGGAGCTCGACGAGCGGGCCGCCCGGCCCGCGCCGCCGGCCGACCTCGCCGGGCTGGCCACGCTGTTCCCCGGCGACGCCCCGGACCTGCAGCGGCTGGCGGCGGCCGTGGCCGCCGGCCGGTGGGTCAGCGTCGTCACCGGCGGCCCGGGCACGGGGAAGACGCACACGGTCGCCCGGCTGCTCCGGCTGCTGCTCGACCAGCCCGGCCCGCGGCCGCGGATCGCGCTGGCCGCGCCCACCGGCAAGGCCGCGGCCCGGCTGCAGGAGTCGGTGCTGGAGCAGGCGGCCGCCGTGGGACTGCCGCTGGACCTGACCGCCTCGACGCTGCACCGGCTGCTCGGCTGGCGGCCGGACAGCCGGAGCCGCTTCCGGCACGACGCCGGGAACCGGCTGCCCTTCGACGTGGTGGTCGTGGACGAGTCGTCGATGGTCTCGCTGACGATGATGGCGCGGCTGCTGGAGGCGCTGCGGCCGACCACGCGGCTGGTGCTGGTCGGTGACCCCGACCAGCTGACCCCGGTCGACGCCGGCGCCGTCCTCAGCGACCTGGTGCACCGGCCGGCGCCGTCGGGCGCCGGGGCCGGAGTCCCGGCCGAGGCCGCCGACGACGGCGCCGACCTCGACGAGGAGGGCCGCCGGCAGCTGCGCAACGGCGTCGTGCGGCTGCGGGTCTCGCAGCGCTACGGCCCCGGGATCGCCGGCCTGGCGGAGGCGGTGCGGGCCGGCGACGCCGACCGCGTCCTCGAGCTGCTGGCCGACGGGGAGGCGCTCGTCCTGGAGCCCGACCCCGCGGCCCTGGAGGAGCGGATCCGCAGCGGGGCGGCGGAGCTGCGCGCGGCCGCCGAGCAGGGCGACGCCGGGCGGTGCCTGGCGCTGCTGGGCCGGCACCGGCTGCTCTGCGCCCACCGGCACGGGCCGTACGGCGTCTCGGCCTGGAACGACCGGATCGGCCGGCTGAGCGGCGCCGCCCCCGGCGAGTGGCCGCCGGGGCTGCCGCTGCTGGTCACCGCGAACGACTACGAGAACGAGCTGTGGAACGGCGACACCGGGGTGGTCGTCGCGACGCCCGACGGCCCCCGGGCCGCGTTCCTGCGCGGCACCGGCCCGGACCTGGTGCCGCTGTCCCGGCTCTCGGCCGTCAGCCCGGCGCACGCGCTCACCGTGCACCGCAGCCAGGGCAGCCAGTTCGAGGAGGTGGCCGTGCTGCTGCCGCCGGCGGGCTCGCCGCTGCTCACCCGGGAGCTGCTGTACACGGCGGTGACCCGCGCCAGCCGCAGCGTCCGGATCGTGGGCTCGGCGGACGCGGTGCGGGCCGCGGTCGGCCGGCAGGTGGTGCGGGCCAGCGGCCTGCGGCGCGGCTCCACGCCCCGCCGGGGGAGCGCCGGGAACACGTGAACGCCGGATGCCGTTAGGCTGTCTGCACAACTACACAGGGGGTGATTGGTCTCGACTTCGGTCGCTTGACCAGGGGAAGCGAGCCGAGGAAGGCGACGATGATCTCGTTAACCACCCGTCGCAAACCACAAATGCCGACGCTAAGCGCGGCGACTTCGCTCTCGCTGCCTAATCGCAGCTAGGCGAGTCTGTCAGCCCGGGTTCGTCATCGGCCCGGATCCTGGCATCAGCTAGATGACTCACCGTCCGTACCGGTCGCGGGTGCGGAGGGGACATCAAACAGCGACTGGGCCCGTCACATCGAACATGTCTGCGTGATCGATGGGGCCGAGTAGAGGCGATAGCAGACTGCGCTCGGAGAAGCCCTGGCCATACGTCGAAGGACGCGGGTTCGATTCCCGCCACCTCCACCCCTGAGCACGATCACGCAGGGCCCGGTCAGCTGACCGGGCCCTGCGTGCGTTCGTGGCCCTTGGCGCAGCGGGTTCCGGGGTCACGAATGAACGGTGGCTACACGGACACCTTCGGGGGCCCGGCCGGAGATGCCGGTGCTGGAATACCCATGCAGGGCACCATGCGGTTGTGGACGAGGGAGGGGAGCAGTCGAACTCACGGCGCAGGCCCGTGTACGAAGACGACGGCTTTCCCGTCGTGCCCAGGTACCGGCAGCGCGCGTGGGAGGGGCTGTCCTGGTCGGAGCGCCGAGCCGTCCTCCGCGCGGCGCGGCGCGGCGCGAGCCACCCCGACCCAGCAATCGCGAAGGCCGCGCGCGACTGGGCCCAGGCCACTCTCGTCCCGAGGCCGCGGCCCCACGGGTTGCGAGAGGTCTTGTCACGCCTCTTTGAGGACCCGTTCGGTGGGACCCTGGGGCAACGGTTCGCGGAGCGCCGTGCTGCTCGCCGCATCATCAGCGTCCGTTCCACCCGAGAATCGGACCCTCCCGGCAGCTGACGGTCGAGCGCTGTGAGCCCATCGGGTCGTTGTGGCCCGGTCGGTGGAGCCACGGCAGCACCCTGCGGACACAGGTCCGTCCGGGCCCGGACGGTACCGGCGGGACCACGCCGGCATGGACCCCGAATCCCTCCGACGTTCATGGTGCCGCACCGGCCAGCGCGGCGGCCGGCGTGGGGCACTATCGCGACGTGACTGCTGCCCTCGGCTCGGATGACCCTCGAGCGCTGGTGTCCCAGCTGTGGGAGCACCACCTGCGTGATCCCTTCCCCGCTCGACTGCGTGGTGAAGAACTTGCCGGCGTCGACATGGTCATCCTCGACGCCGACGTCACCGGCTGTGTCGACACGTGGCTCCACGGCAGCGGTCCGCTCGACCGGGGCAGGCTCTCCCTGTTTCGAGACCTCGCTCGTGACCTCGATGTCGTCCTGCCGCTCCTCGACGATCAGCACGAGAGCGAGTACCACGGGCGGCTGCGGCAGCTGGCTCGCCTGCTGCTGGAGGTAGCCAGCTGAGTCGAGGGCGATCGCCGCCGGTCGCGTGCCTGGCGGCCGTCGCCTCGTCGAACTAGGCGGGGAAGACGTCCTCCTGCTTGCACAGGAACTCGCCGCCGTCGCCCTCGAAGAGCTCCTCCGGCCACTCGTCCGGATCGGATCCGAGTATCTCCTGCTGGGCCACCACGACGACCGCCCCGCCGGTCGCCCGTAGACCTTCCACCTCATCGAGACGGTGCCAGCCGCCGGCGTGCGCGATCTGGTACAGCGCACGTCCCAGGTGCGTCACGTCCACGGCCGCAGCGGCCTCGTCGTCTTCCGGCCATACGTCCAGGTAGGCACGACGCCCCGCGGACAGCACGGCGGCCACGTCGGTGACCCGATAGTCGTGCCGCTGCAGCACGGAGATGCCGGTCGCGGGCTCCGGTTCGTCGGCGGGCTCGTCCTCGTCGTCCTGCTCGGCGAACTGGTGCAACACGCCGAACGGAAAGCCGTTGCCGGTGTAGTCGAACTGCGCGTCGGCGTACGCCAGCACCGCGGGGAGCAGGCGGTCAGTGGCCGCGAAGACCTCGGTGATGTCGGCGTCCTTCGACACCGCCGTCACGGCCTCCGCGTGCGCGGTGATGGCGGCCGTCAACTCGGCCGCAGCCGCCCGTAGCCGCGCCGCGCCTTCCGGAGTCCATGGAGTGAAGTCCTCGTCAGCCACGGCGCGACGGTACGGGCATCGCCGGGGCCGGCACGCCGAGCCGAGACGCCGCCGCTGTGGCGAGCGCCCGCTCCTGAGTCACGTGCCCGCGGCCGGCCCGTATCCCGGCAGCCGGCCGTCCCGCGCAGCGTGCCGCGGGCGCGTCCACGGGAGGAGCTGTCCGTGTCCTCGCCCGGTCCAGCGGCGGCTGTCGGAAGTCCAAAGGTCGAGGTGCCGGTGCAGGCGCCTGCGCCGGACGCGGAGGTTCCCGGCGAGCACCGCGGAGCAGATCCCGAGGACATCGGCCACGACGGAGGCCTCGTCCGCGAGGGCGTCCCAGAGCCACTCGAAGTAGTACTCGTCCTCGATGAGGAGCATGAGGTCCTCGTCGAAGCCGTCGAACCAGAACCAGACCTGAGAGCCCCGACCCGCGGGCGACAAGATCGTGTTCCAGCCGTAGCTTCCCGGCTCGTCGACGGCCTCGTGCTCGACGACCACGTCCGTGCGGCCGGAGCACAGCTCCTCGACCGCCTGTCGCAGGGCACGCATGAGCTGGGGAGCTTCCTCCGCGAGCTCCGTCATCGCCGCTCACCATGCCGTTCGTCGGTGGGGACCCGGGTGCGCACGTGGCCATCCTGCCGTCAGCTGCTCTCCTCCGGCTGGGCTCAACACCTCGTGGCTTCCGCCGAGGTACTACAGGGCGAACCTGCACAGGGTGCTGCGAACCGAGTCGAGAGGACCACAGTGCGAGCCGAGACCGAGGCCGTGCACGGGTGGGAGTCGCGGCTCGAGACGTTGACCTCGGCGTGGCGGACCCTTGCCGAGCACGAGCGCGCGCACGACGCCGAAGCTGTCACGAGGTGGGTGAACCGCCTGGAGCAGATGCGGGCCGGCCAACGGGAGCTCGTACGGGCCGGCCACTGGCGAGGCGGGCCGCGAACACTGCTCGCTGCCCTCGATCAGCAGTACCGGGAACTCGCCATGACCGCGGGCCTGGCCTGGCTGCTGCGCACCGACGGCCACCACGGCCTCGGCCCGACGGTGCTCGGCGGGCTGCTCGGCCACCTCGGGATCGCCGGTTCCGGCTTGGAGGTCGGCGTGCGGGTGGTGCTGGAGGGGCAGCGCGACGAGACCCGCGCCGACCTCGTCGTCTACGGCGGTGACTGGACGATCGTGGTGGAGGCCAAGACCTTCGCGGTCGAGCAGGACCGCCAGCTCGACCGCCTCCACGCGCACTGGCGGAACGAGCCCGCGCCCTGCTTCGTCTTCCTCACCCGCGGCCCCCAGCTGCAGACCACCGCCGAGGACAGCCGCGGCCAGTGGCGAGCACTGACCTGGGCGCAGGTCGCCGACATCGCCCGCGCGGCCGCCACCTCGATGCCCGGGGCGGCCCCCGGCGTCCACGACTACATCGCCACCCTGGAGGCCTACCACCGTGTCTGACCCCATCGTCCCCTCGCGGGAGGACGCCGACGCGAAGGCGTGGTTCTACCTGGGCCACCGCCCCGACATCGAGACCTGGGCCGGCCTGCGCGCGGAGGGCCGCCAGCTGCTGGAAAAGCACCTCATGGGTGTCGCTGGCCAGGTCGAAGAGCTGGCCGAGGACTTCGACGCCGAGTTCGAGACCAACGACCTGGACTCCGGTTCCTGGCCCAGAGCGGGACTGCGCCGGGCGACCTGGACCCACGACGGGATCGCGGACGTCAGCGTCGTCATCCAGTGGGAGCGCGCCCGCCTGCTCACCCCGGGATCGAACGAGTGGCCGTACGTCGCCGTGCGCCTGCCCGCCGACGCGGCCGACGAGGAACGCCGCCGGCAGCTGAGCGAGGCCATGAAGCCCGTGCGAGCCCAACTGGCGGGCTCGTCGTCCCGGACCTTCCCGTTCTGGCGCTACGTGCACCCCCCGGCGGGCGTGCCGCTGGACCCGCACTCGCTCGTCGCGGACCTCGGAGCCGCATTCCGCGAGCTGTGGGACGCCGCGGCACCCGTTCTGGACGCGCTGCATGCCCGTCCAGGGAGCGGCGCCGCGCTCTGAGGGCCCGGCCGAGCCGGCTCCGTCAGCCGACCGGGTGACGACGCGGGTGCTGAGCCGTGCGACATCGCAGGCTGCGGGGGTGAACGCGTGGATGCTGCGTGCCCCGGGGTGGAAGCTCGCCTGCGTCATGACGGCGGTGATCGCCCCCTTCGTCGTCCTGGCGTTCGCGCTGATCGGCGACCGGAGCTGGCCGGCGGCGGTTCTCATGGGGCTCGGAACCGCGGTGATCTGCGGCCCGGTGCTGGGCTTCCTCACCGCGAACCAGCTCCAGGACTCGATGGCCGCCGGCGGCCCGCTGCCGGACGACGACCTCGCCGTGGTGGAGCGGGCGGCCCGGCGCGGCCCCGTCCCGGAGGACGACGCGACGCGCGAGGCCGCCTTGCGCGTCGCGGAGGACCGGCTGCTCGTGCTCCGCGGAACCCGCACCCCGGCCCGCGTCGCCGGAGGCGTCCTGCTGCTCGGAGCCGTCCTCCTGGCCGTCACGCAGTCGCCCTGGTGGTGGCTCGCCGCAGCCTTCTGGGCGGCCCTGCTCGTCGCCGGGTTCGCCGCTCCTGCGCGACTGCAGCGACGAGCCGAGCTGCTCCGGGGCGGGCGCTGACACGGTCTCCCTGGGGCCGGCACAACCTTTCCGGTGCGCCGACCCGTTGGGGGAGATGTGGAGCTGCCGGGCGATCGGGCGAGTCGTGAGTTCACCGCGTTCGCCGAGGAGCACGGCGCGAGGCTGCTGCGGGCCGCCGAGTACCTGACCGGCGACCGGCACAGCGCCCAGGACCTGGTCCAGACGGCGCTCACCAAGGTGTTCGTCGCGTGGTCGGCGGCCCGGCGCGGGAACACTTACGCCTACGCCCGCCGCGTCCTCGTCAACGCGCACACCGACACCTGGCGGCGCCGGCGCTGGCGGGAGGACCTCACCGATCGGCCGGACGACCGGCCCGGGGGCGCCCAGGTCGACCACGCGCAGTGGGCCAGCGACCGCGACGAGCTGACCCGCGCGCTCTCCGTGCTCACCGAGCGCGAACGGGCCATCGTCGTCCTCCGCTACGGCGAGGACATGGCCGAGCGCGACGTCGCCCGGACCCTCGGCGTCTCCACCGGGACCGTCAAGAGCACCACCTCCCGCGCCCTGGGCAAGCTGCGCGCCCACTCCGAGACCAGCGACCCGAAGGAGCACGACCATGCCCAGCGTTGAGGACGACCTCCGCACGGCCCTGCACACCCACCCGCCGATGGGGACGGTGCCCGTGCACGCCGCGCTCGCCGCCGGCCACCGGGCGCGGACCCGCCGCCGGGTCGCGCGGGGCGGCGCGGCCGTCCTCGTCGCCGGAGGTCTCGTGGCCGCCCTCACCCTGCCCGGCTCGCCGGAGGACCGGATGCGCCTCGTCGGTGACGGGCTCACCGTGTCCAGCGGCACCGGCGTCACCCAGATCGCCGACGACCGGGTCGACCTGGGCGACCAGGTGCAGGCGTGGCGTGACGGCGCCGCCCTCGCCATCGGCTACCCCGACGGCGTCCACGCGGTCCTGGACACCGACGACCCGACCGCCGACTGGGGCGACCTCGGCTACGACCTGGTCGTGCTGGAGCCGGCGGAGACCCCCGACGGGCAGGGACTGGTCATGGGCAACGTGCGCGGGGAGCCGGAGTCGGTGACCGTCACGACGCCGGAGCGGACCGTCGAGGCCACGGTGGCCTGCTTCGAGCAGACGCCGGGGTGGTGCGTCTACAAGGCGGCGCTGCCGACCGGGGACCTGGATCCGGACGACATCCGCGTCCGCGTCGGCTGACGTCATGGATCGCCAGGGATTTCCGACGGCCGAAGGGCCCGACTCCTGACATCCTGTCTCCGTCGGTGCGACGTCGACCGGTGCGCGACGTGGTCGCGGACCCGGCCGATCCGGACACAGGAGGATGCATGAGCACGACGGCGGGGCGGGCCCCGGAGCAGTCGGGCGAGGAGGGCCGCCGCGGCGCCTTCAGCTCCCGGCGCGTCTTCATCCTGGCGGCCATCGGGTCGGCGGTGGGCCTGGGCAACATCTGGCGGTTCCCTTACGTCGCCTACGAGAACGGCGGCGGCGCCTTCCTGCTGCCCTATCTGGTCGCGCTGCTGACCGCCGGCATCCCGTTCCTGCTGCTCGACTACGCGATCGGCCACCGGCACCGCGGCTCCGCGCCGCTGTCGTTCGCCCGGCTCCGCCGCGGTGCCGAGGGGCTCGGCTGGTGGCAGGTGGCCATCTGCTTCGTCATCGCCGTCTACTACGCCGCGGTCCTCGCCTGGGCGCTGCGCTACACCTTCTTCTCGCTCGACCAGGCCTGGGGCTCAGATCCGAATGCGTTCTTCTTCGGCGAGTTCCTCCAGGCCGGTGACGTCGCGGTCACCGCCGACGTGGTGCCCGGGGTGCTCGTGCCCCTCGCGATCGTCTGGCTGGCCGTGCTCGTGGTCATGGCCCTCGGCGTCCAGCGCGGGATCGGGGTGGTCTCGCTGGTCTTCATCCCGCTCCTGGTCCTCGCCTTCGTCGTCCTCGTGGTGCAGGCGCTGCTCCTGGACGGTGCGGGCTTCGGCCTCGACGCGCTGTTCCGGCCCGACTGGGGCGCGCTCACCGAGGCCTCGGTCTGGGCCGCCGCCTTCGGGCAGATCTTCTTCTCGCTGTCGATCGGCTTCGGCATCATGATCACGTACGCCTCGTACGTCGGCCGCCGCGAGGACATGACCGGCTCGGGCCTGGTCGTCGGCTTCTCGAACTCCAGCTTCGAGCTGCTCGCCGGCATCGGCGTCTTCGCCGCCCTCGGGTTCATGGCCCAGTCCAGCGGGGTCGCGGTCGACGAGGTGGCCAGCGGCGGGATCGGGCTGGCCTTCATCGCCTTCCCGACGATCATCAGCGAGGCGCCGGCCGGCGCCCTCCTCGGCGTGCTGTTCTTCGGATCGCTGGTCATCGCCGGGATCACGTCGCTGATCAGCGTGATCGAGGTCGTCATCTCCGCCGTGCGCGACAAGTTCGACACCAGCCGGCTCACCGCGACCCTCGCGGTCGTCGTCCCCACCGCCGTGCTGAGCCTGGTGCTGTTCAGCACGACCAGCGGCATCTACGTCCTCGACGTCGTCGACCACTTCGTCAACCAGTACGGCATCCTCGTGGTGGCGCTGGTCAGCATGCTGGTCGTCGCCTGGGCGGTCCGGGCGCTGCCGCGGCTGAGCGAGCACCTCAACGTCCACGGCCGGCCCCGGGTCGGCACCGGCTGGCGGGTGCTGGTCAGCATCGTCGCCCCGCTGGCCCTGGCCCTCGTGCTCGTGTTCGGCCTGCTCGACGACCTCGAGGCCCCCTACGAGGACTACCCGACCTGGCTGCTGCTGGTCTTCGGCTGGCTCATGGTCGTGGCGCTGCCGGTGGTGGGCTTCCTGCTCGCCCGGGTGAAGTGGCGCGCCGGCACGCACCTGGACGGGCCGCCCCCGGGCTCCGACCCGGTGGCGCCGCTGCGCGCGACGGCGCCGGCCGGCGGAGCGGACGTCCGGCCCCGTCCGGCGGCCGGGCAGGACGAGGGAGGAGCCCGATGAGCACGAGCGCGATCGTGATGATGCTGGTGGCGATGGCCGTGATCTGGGGCGGCCTCGCCCTGGCCGTCGTGAGCCTCCTGCGCCACGGGGCGGTCGAGGACCGCGTCGAGGCTCCCCGCCGGGACCTGTGAGCTCCGCGGACGGCCCGCTGCGCGACCGCACCGCCCAGGCGACCGCGGAGGAGTCCGTCCGCGCGTTCCTCGCCGGGGACACCGCGGCCCGGGCGCTCGGCATCACCGTGTCCACCGTCGCCCCCGGTGCGGTGACCGCGCACATGACCATCCGACCGGAGATGCTGAACGGCCACGGCAACGCCCACGGCGCGGCGCTGTTCGCCGTCGCCGACATCGCCTTCGCGATGGCCTGCAACTCCCACGGCCGCCCGGCGGTCGGCCGGTCCTGCAGCATCGAGTACCTGGCTCCGGCGTTCGCCGGGGATGCGGTCACCGCCGCGGCGGTCGAGCGCTCCGTCGCCGGCCGCGGTGGCATCTACGACGTCGCGGTCACCCGGGACGCCGACGGCCGGCTGCTCGCCGAGCTGCGCGGGCACAGTCGGCAGCTGTCCGGGCCGCCGTCGGCCTGACGCCCGGTCAGGCCGACGGGTTCCGCACCACGGCGGCGAACAGCGGTGACCGGGTCGCCGTGTCGGTGAGAAGCAGCAGGAACGGCCGGTCGAAGGTGACGACCGCCTGGGGGATCGCCCCCGCCGACTCCTCCACGACCACGCCGCTGGCGGCGGCCGCCTCGGTGCCCTCCTCGTCGACCTCCAGGAAGGTCTTCTGCACCACCTGGGAGATGACCAGGTCGTCGCGGCCCAGCGCGGAGAAGTCGCCGCTGGCGGGCAGCCCCATCGCGGTCAGCACGTCGAGCAGCTGGTGCGACTGCTCGAGCGAGATCCGCGGCAGCTCCACGCCCACCTCGCGCGGCCCGGCCGAGCGGAGCGCATCCAGCGTCGCGGTGTCGACGGCGCACGGGTCGGTGCCCTCCGGGGGCAGGACGGCGACGGCGGCCAGCGTGCCGTCGCGGTAGGGCAGCTCCACCGATCGCCAGCCCGCGGCGTCCCGGCCTGCGCCGGTGGCGCCGCCCATCATGTCGACGGAGACCTCACCGCCGGGTGCGGCGAAGTCCGCGGGCTGCGTCCCGGTGAACGGCACCGCCCACCGCGCCCGCAGGTGCACGGCGTTGGTGAGGACGGCGACCGTCGTCGGCCGCAGCGGCTGGTCGAACAGCTCCTCGATGATCCCGCGGGTGTCCTCGGCGATCGTGCTGTTGATCCGGTCGGTGGCCGCCTCCGGCTCCTCGGCGAAGTCCAGCGACCGCACCTCGGCGTCGTAGGCGGTGGCGAGGTCGTCGAGGTAGCGCGGCTCGGGCTCCAGGCCGGTCACGGTCCACAGCCGGTTGCTCACCTGCAGGGCGTCGGGCGCATCCTCGTCGTCGAGGTCGCCGTCGTAGCGCAGCGCGTCCAGCGCGCTGGTGTGCGCGCGGATCGCCGCGACCAGATCCGGTGACCACTCTGGCAGGTGCAGCACCTGCCCGAACTCCGCCGCGGTCCGCCCACCGGCGGCCGGGTGGAGCAGGCCCAGCGCCGAGGCGGCCGAGGTGGGGGAGAGCAGCACGTCCTCGCCGGCGGCCTGGGCGCACACCGCGTGCAGCAGGTCGATGCCGAAGGCGGTCTGCGCGTCGGCCACGTCGTCGGCGGTGAGCGCGCCGAGCTCCACCGGAACGACCTCGCCCCGGTGCACGACCGGGCCGGCGCTCGCCGTGCCGCAGCCGACGAGCAGGGCCATCGCGGCCGCGGCGAGAGCGCCGCGCCGGCCCGCAGCCCGTACGGTCACCACGAGCCGCCCCCTCCGCCACCGGCGCCCGCGCCCACCGAGGTGGTGCCCCCGGTGGACGACGACGGCGCGGTGCTCGCGGCACCGCAGCTGGCGACGAGGGCCGGCGCGTAGGCGGCGTAGGTCAGGTGCCGGCCGCCGGACGACGCCGCCGGCACCCGCGAGGCGAGCTGGGTCCACCGCTCCGCCTCGCCGAGCGCGACCGCCCAGGCCGTGTAGCGCCCGAGCGAGCCGGAGCCGACCGCCTCGTCGACGGCGGGCTGGGGCGATCCGGCGAGGAACCGCCGCAGCGACTCCACCTGCACCCAGGCCGCGGCGCCGTCCGGCGTGAGGACGCGCAGCTCCCAGCCGGCGAGGGCGGCGGCCGCACCGGCTCCGGTGAGCGCGCCGGCGCCGGCGGCGACCACCAGCGGCACCCCGACCTGTGCGATCGCCAGGTAGCCGGCGAGCAGGGCGAGCCCGAAGCCGACCACGCCGGCCAGCCCGCCGACGATCCGGATCCACGTGGTGCGCCGGTCCGCGGCGGGGTCCCACAGGCCGCTGTCCTGCTGCCAGCTGCCGAGCTCCTCGCCCAGCGCGGCCCACGCCTTGCCGAAGTCTTCGTCGTAGCTGTCCAGCGGCAGCCGCTCCCGCTCCCGGAACATCATGTCGAGCAGTCGGCGGGCGGCGCCCTCGCCGGGCTGCCGGCGGACCAGGGTGACCTTCTCCCGGTCCTCCTCCGACGGCTCGAGGTCGACGGCGCCGGCCACGGCCTGGTCGATCAGCCAGGCCGCCTTGTGCGCGGCGGTCACGGAGCCGGCCAGCAGGACGCCGCCCTGCGCCGGGGACAGCGCCGCGGGGAGGGTGGGGGAGGGGGTCGCGGAGTCGGCCAGCTCGGCCAGGTCGATCCGGGCCTGCTCGCCCGGCGCCGAGCGCACCGGGATACCGACGGTGGGCACCCGCTCCCGGCCGGCCCGCCGGATCCAGACCCAGGCGAGCGCAGCGGCCAGCAGGGCGGCCGCGCCGGCGAGGGCCCCGGTCAGGAGCGCGGAGGTGCCCTCGGGAACCGGGGCGAGCGCCGGGGGCCCGGGGAGCGGCGGGGCGCCGTCCAGCGGGGCGCCGGTGGCGGCGCCGACGGTCACGCCCTCGCCGGGCTCGAGCGAATCCACCCGGGCCGCCAACCGCCCCGGAGCGGCGCCCTCGACGTCGCACGGTTCGGTCGAGTCGGCCTCTCCGGTGGCGCACCGGCCGTCGGTCAGCCGGGCCGGCGCGCTCACCTGCACGACGACCTCGTCGATCGGCACCTCCCAGCCGGGGCCGACCGCGTCCCACGCCAGCTCGTCGCCGGAGACGACGTCGGCCAGGGTGTAGGTGAGGACGTAGCGGTGCAGGCCGGTCACCGTCCGGTCGGGGTCGCCGATCCGGATCTCCTCGTCGGCGACGGTGATGTCGGCGGGTGCGTCGGGGGACGAGGCCTCGACCGACGCGGAGGCGTCCAGGCCCGGGACCCGGCGCAGGACGCCGCGCCGGTCCTCCCCACCGAAGTCGTAGTCGATGACCTCGGTGATCCGGGCGCTGCCGTCGTCGGCGACCGTCGCGGCCACCCACAGCTGGCGCACCCGCTCGCCGCCTCCGGCGAGGGCGATCAGACCGGTCAGGACGCCGACGAGGACGGCGACCACCAGCAGCGCGATGCCGTCGATCCGGCGCCGTCGGCGGACGCGGTCGGTGCGGCGGGGCGTCTCCACGGTGAGCGGCTCCTCGTGCTCCTGCCGCGACGAGCTGCCGCGGGTCCAGGCGCATCCTCCCGGTGTCCCGCATTGTCGTGCCGAGTGGCCCCCGGAGGGGGCCGCGTAGGGACGACGGACGCGCTCGTCTCAGCGGGGGACGGCGCGTGGCCGCGGTGTCTTGCATGGTCGTGCCGAGTGGCCCCCGGAGGGGGCCGCGTAGGGACGACGGACGCGCTCGTCTCAGCGGGGGACGGCACGTGGCCGCGGTGTCGTCCGGAGGACGACAGAATCATTGCGTCGGCGGCCGCATCGGCTTGCCCGGCTCGTGCGCCTTCACGACGACGAGCACGTCCTCCGGCTGCAGGGTGCCGATCAGCGAGTCGTCGAAGCGCAGGGTGCGCCCGCCGCGGGTCACCGAGAGCACGATGTCGCGCAGCTGGCGTGGTCCGAGGCCCACCTCGTCGGCGGTGACGGTGCGCTGGTGCAGGTCGAGGCCCTGACCGCCGGTGACGAGGTCCTCGACCACGGCGACGACCCGCGGGGCGTCGGTGGACAGGCCGAGCAGCCGGCCGGAGGTGGCCGACGTGGTGATGACGGTGTCGGCGCCGGACTGCCGGAGGAGGTTGGCGTTCTCCTCCTCGCGCACCGACGTGGTGATCGGGACGCTCGGGTTGAGCTGGCGCACGGTGAGCGTGATCAGCACCGACGCGTCGTCCCGGTTGGCGGCGACGATCACCGACCGGGCCCGTTCGACGGCGGCGCGGCGCAGGACCTCGGTGCGCCCGGCGTCGCCGACGATCCCGGTGAGCCCCATGGCGTTCGCCTCGTCGATCGCCCGCGGCTCGGGGTCGACGACGACGATCTTCTCCAGCGGCGTGCCGCTGGCCTGGAGCGAGCGGATGGCGCTGCGGCCCTTGGTGCCGTAGCCGCACACGATGACGTGCTGGCGCACGCGGGACCTCCAGCGACGGATGCGGAACTCCTCGCGCGACCGGGCGGTCAGGGCCTCGAGGGTGGTTCCGATGAGGACGATCAGGAACATGATGCGCAGCGGCGTGATCAGCAGGATGTTGATCAGGCGCGCTCCCGGCGTGACCGGCGTGATGTCGCCGTAGCCGGTGGTGGAGAGGGTGACCGTGGCGTAGTACGTGGCGTCGAGCAGGGAGATCTCGTCGCCGCGGCTGTCCGCGTACCCGTCCCGGTCCAGGTAGACGATCAGGACGACGACGACGAGGACGATCGCGGCGATGAGCACCCGGCGCCACACCTGGCGGACGGGGGAATGCTCGACGTGCGCGATGCGCACGCCTGTGTGCTCGGTCTCCAGACCGTTCCGCTCCTCGTCCACAGCGCGGACCATAGTGAGCGGAGACCGCGGATGCGCGCCGCCGCACCCTTTCGGGGCGACGGCGCGCGCCCGGTCAGCCCCCGACGGCCTCCCGCTCGCGGGCGGCGAGCTCGCGCTTGAGCACCTTGCCGGCCGCCGACACGGGGATCGCGTCGATGAACCGGACGTCGCGCAGCCGCTTGTAGGGGGTGACCTTGTCGTTGACCGCGGCCATGACCGACTCGGCGGTCAGCGCCGCGCCATCGGCGTCGTCCTTGCGCACCACGTAGGCCACCGGCAGCTCGCCGGCCTCGTCGTCCGGCCGGCCGACCACCGCGGCCCCACCCACCCCGGGCACCCCGAAGAGGATCTCCTCGAGCTCGCGCGGGAAGACGTTGTAGCCCTTGTAGAGCAGCATGTCCTTGGTGCGGTCGACGATGGAGAGGTAGCCGTCCTCGTCGAGGACGCCGACGTCGCCGGTGTGGAACCAGCCTTCGGCGTCGATCGCGTCGGCGGTCGCCTCGGGCCGGTGGGCGTAGCCGCGCATCACCTGCGGGCCGCGGATGCACACCTCGCCGCGCTCGCCGGCGGGCAGCGGGTCGCCGCCCCCGAGCGGCCGGATGGTGATCTCGGTGTCGAAGATCGGGACGCCGACCGTGCCGGCCTTGCGGACGCCCGAGCGGAACGACGGGTTGCCGGTGGCGATCATGGTCACCTCGGTGAGGCCGTAGCCCTCGCCGATCGTGGCGTTCGGCATCAGCGCGCTCATCTTCTCGATGAGCGACACCGCCAGCGGCGCGGCGCCGCTGCTGACCCCGCGGACGTGCGACAGGTCGGCCTCGGCGAACCCGGGCACCTGCAGCAGCGCCACGAAGATCGGCGGCGCGCCGCCGATGGCGGTCACCTGGTGCCGCACCATGTCCTCGACGTACTTCCCCGGGTCGAACCGCATGTGGATGACGGTCGTGGTGCCGCCCATGACCATGCCGTTGAGGTAGCCGATCGAGCCCATGGCGTGGAACCACGGCGTCAGGTTGATGATCCGTGCCTCCCCGAGCCGCGTGGGGCACTCGTCGGCGCCCAGCACCTGCTCCAGGGTCACGTCGCCGTGCTCGTCGAGGGCCGGCACCGAGCCCGACGTCCAGCAGCCCGACTGCAGCACGTTCGTGACCACCTGCCGGTGCGGCAGCTCCACGCCCTTGCTCACGCCGGTGGTCCCGCCGGTGTAGGCCAGGTGCGCGAGGTCGGTGGCCACGTCCACGCCGGCGTCGAGGTGGCGGTCGGTGGGGTCGCCGGCGAGCAGGTCGGCGAGGTCGACGTCGTCGTCCTGCAGGCCGTCGATGCGGGCGGCGAAATCGAGGATGTGCGCCTCCCCGGTGACGACGACGGTGCGCACGCCGGTCTGGGCGAGGGCGCCGCGGACGAAGGGCAGCACCTGGTCCCAGGTGACGAGCACCGTCGCGCCGGCGTCGTCGAGCTGGGCGGCGAGGTCGGCGGCGGGGAGGAGCGGGTTGGTGGGGGAGAAGGTGGCCCCGGACAGCAGGATCCCGTAGTAGAGCGGCGGGTACTGCCGGCAGTTCGGGATGTGCACCGCGACGACGTCGCCCCGGCCGACGCCGTGGTCGGCGAGCCATCCGGCGACGGCGTGCGCCCGGGCACCGAGCTCGGTGAAGGTCAGCGGCACGTCGTGGTCGAGGAACGCGGTCCGGTCGCCCCACCGGCGCACGGCTGCGCGCAGGATCGAGCCGACCGGGACCTGCGGGTAGTCGAGGGACCGGGGCAGCCCGGGCGGCCAGCTGGCCGTCGTCGGTGTGGGGGCTGGCTGCACGGTCGTCATCCGGGTCCTCTCGTCGGGAAAGTCCCAACAGGGTGGCCCAGCTCACAGCCCGTGTCGAGAGGTCTGTGAGGATGGGGGCATGAGTGACCAGCGCACCGCCCTCGTCCTGGGCGGCGGGGGAATCACCGGCATCGCCTGGGAGATCGGCGTCCTCGCCGGTCTGGCCGAGGCGGGCGTCGACCTGAGCGGTGCGGAGCTGGTGGTCGGCACCTCGGCGGGGTCGGTGGTCGGCGCGCAGCTCACCGGCGGGGCGCCGCTGGAGGAGATGTACGCCCGGCAGCTCGAGCCGCCGGCGCAGGAGAAGGGCGCGCGGATGACCCGCGGCAATCTGGCCCGCTACGCGTGGGCGATGCTGGTCAGCCGGGGCCGCGACGCCGAGTTCCGCCGCCGGGTCGGGGCGCTGGCCCTGGCCGCCGAGCGGGCGGGGCTGACCCCGTCCGAGGAGGAGCGGCTCGAGGTCATCGGGTCGCGGCTGGTCACCCGCACCTGGCCCGAGCGTGCGCTCACCGTCACCGCGGTCGACGCCGCGACCGGCGAGTTCCATGCCTTCGACCGGAACTCCGGCGTGCCCCTGCTGCAGGCGGTGGCCGCGAGCTGCGCGGTGCCGGGCGTCTACCCGCCGGTCACCATCGGCGATCGCCGGTACGTCGACGGCGGCATGCGGTCGGCCGCCAACGCCGACCTCGCGGACGGCTACGAGCGGGTGGTGGTGCTGGCGCCCATCCCGCGCGGCGTCGGCCCCATGGCCAGCGTCGACGCGCAGGTCACCGGGATGGTGGCCCGGGTCGCCGTCGTCGCCCCGGACGAGGCCGGCCGCACCGCGATCGGCCGCAACGTCCTCGACCCCGCCGCCCGCGAGCCCGCCGCGCGGGCCGGGCGCGTTCAGGCGGCCGCGGTCGCCGAGCGGGTCGCGGACGTCTGGAACGGCTGAGCCCGCCGCCCGGCCGGGCCTGCGGTGTCAGCCCATGCGGTTCAGCCGCGTCGGGGTGATCCGCAGGACGACGCGTTGCTCGGTGCGGCCGCCGAACCACGGGTAGGGCCCGCCGAGGTAGCGCTGGGCGAGTTCCTCGATGTGCTCCCCGGCGTCGGCGGTCGAGGTGCCGGTCACGACGCCGCGGATCTCGACGTACCGGGACGGGCGCGAGGGCAGGCTGACCGCCACGGCGACGCGGGGATCGAGCTCGACGTTGCGGACCTTCCGGTGGCCGATCACCGTGTTGATCAGCACGTGCGTGCCGTCCGTGTCGACCCAGGTCTGCGTGATCTGGGGAGAGCCGTCGGGCATGAGGGTGGTCAGGTAGCAGGTGGCCCCGTCGCGGAGCAGGTCGACGACGTCGGCCGGCAGCTCGAGCGCGGCGACGTGGCCGCCCGCAGCCGGCGGACCGCCGTCGCCGCCAGGTCTGCCGACGACGGGGGCGGGCTCCGCGGTCATGACTGCTCCTCTGCGTGTGCGAGGCGGTCCGGAGGATCCGGCCGTCCGCTGTCGTGGATCGTCTGTCCATCCGATCGTCTGTGAGAGAGAAGGTATCAGCGCGATACGATCCCGCCATGGCTGCTCCCGGTGACGCGAGTCGTTCCGAACCCGCGCCTGCCGGGCCGGGCCTGGAGGCGGAGCTCGGGTGGTCGCTGCACCGGGTGTCGACCGCCTTCCGCCAGCTGGCGCCGGAGGCGGTCGCCGGCGTGCCGGGCGGGGCCCGCGGTTACCAGGTCCTGGTGGCCGCCCACGCGGGGCCGCCCGCCTCGCAGCTGGCGCTCGCGCAGCAGCTCGGCATCGACCGGACGGCGATGACCTATCTCGTCGACGAGATGGAGACCGCCGGGCTCGTCGCGCGCCGGCCGCATCCCACCGACCGGCGGGTGCGCCACGTCGTCCTCACCGACGCGGGCCTCGAGGCGCTGGACGCCTCGAGGCGGGCGCTGCGGTCGGTCGAGGCCCGCATGCTCGGGGACCTGGCGCCCGCTGAGGCGGCGCAGCTCCGCTCGCTGCTCGTCCGGGTGGCCCGCTCCACCGAGGCAGCCGTGTCCTGCGAGACCCCGGGCCCGGCCGGCCGCGACGGGAGCTGACCGCGACACGAGCGCGCCACCAGCTCGTCACCGGGAGTTGTGGCGGGCGACGCGGCCTGGGCACCTGGCCTGGTTGGGATCGACTCGCGGAGCCGCCGGCGAGGGTCGCCGTCCGAGCCCGCGGGAGTACTGATGTCCCGAGCACGCCGCCTCCGTGCCACGGTCGCCGCCGTCGCGGTCGCCGTCCCCCTGTCCCTCGCCGTCCCGGCGGCCGCCCCCGCGACCGCCGCCCCGCGCCCGCCGGCCGCGGAGCCCGGTGAGGCGCTGGCCGACGACCTCCTCGTCGTCGGGCACCGCGGCGCCTCGGGCTACCGGCCCGAGCACACCCTCGCCTCGTACGAGCTCGCCGCCCGCATGGGCGCCGACTACATCGAGCCCGACGTCGTCAGCACCAAGGACGGCGTCCTGGTCGCCCGGCACGAGAACGAGATCTCCGGGACCACCGACGTGGCCGAACGGCCCGAGTTCGCCGCCCGCCGCACCACCAAGGTCATCGACGGCACGCCGCTGACCGGCTGGTTCACCGAGGACTTCACGCTCGCCGAGCTGCGCACGCTGCGCGCCGTGGAGCGGCTGCCCGAGGTGCGCGAGGAGAACACCCTCTACGACGGGCTCTACCAGGTGCCCACGCTGGACGAGGTGCTGGAGCTGCGGGCCGAGCTCACCAAGGAGCTGCGCCGCGAGATCGGCGTGTACGTCGAGACCAAGCACCCCACCTACTTCGACTCCATCGGCCTCTCCCTCGAGGAGCCGCTCCTGACCGACCTCCGGGAGGCCCGGGTGCACAAGCACCACTCCCCGGTCTTCATCCAGTCGTTCGAGACGACGAACCTGCGCGAGCTGGAGGAGATGGGCGTGCGCATCCCGCTGGTGCAGCTGCTGTCGGGCTCGGGCCAGCCCTACGACCTCACCGCCGCCGGCGACCCGCGCACCTACGCCGACCTGGCCAGCGCGGCGGGGCTCGAGGAGATCGCCGAGTACGCCGAGGGCGTGGGGCCGGACAAGAACATGGTGATCCCGCGCAACGCCGACGGGACGCTGAGCACGCCGACCGCGCTGGTCGACGACGCGCACCGGGTCGGGCTGCTGGTGCACCCGTACACGTTCCGCAACGAGAACGTCTTCCTGCCGCCGGCGCTGCGCGAGGGCACCGCGCCCGAGGACTACGGCCAGGCGCTGGTCGAGCACCTGGCCTTCTGGGAGGCGGGCATCGACGGGATGTTCACCGACAACCCGGACACCGGCGTGGTCTCCCGCGAGCTGTTCGAGACGGGCGTGGCGGCTCCCGCCGCCTGATCCCCGGCCGCCGGGTCGGCGGGGCTCCGGCCCCGCCGACCCGGCGCGCTGCTAGACCACCGGCTCGGCCACCAGCGACCCGGCCGAGTGCTCGGTGCGCAGCTGGGTCTTGAGCACCTTGCCGCTGGGGTTGCGGGGGAGTGCGGCGACCACCGAGTACTCCCGAGGGTTCTTGTACCGGGCCAGCTTCTCCCGGCAGTAGGCGGCCAGTTCCTCCGGCGTCGGCGGGTCGGCGGGGTCCCGCGGCGCGACGACGGCCAGCGGCGCCTCGCCGTACCGGGCGTCGGGGACGCCGATCAGCGCGACCTCGCCCACCTTGGGGTGGGCGGCCAGCACGTTCTCCACCTCGGCGCAGTAGATGTTCTCCCCGCCGGAGATGATCATGTCCTTCTTGCGGTCGACGACGTAGAAGTAGCCGTCCTCGTCCTGGCGCACCAGGTCGCCGGAGTGGAACCAGCCGCCACTGAAGGCGATCGACGTCTCCTCCGGCTTGCCCCAGTACTCCTTCATCACCATCGGGCTGCGGTAGACGATCTCGCCGACCTGGCCCCGGGGGACGTCGGCCATCGCGTCGTCGACCACCCGCACCTCGACGTTGAGGATGGGCTTCCCGACCGAGCCGATCTTGCGCACCGAGTCCTCGCCGCGCAGCAGGCAGGTCACCGGGCTGCACTCGGTCTGCCCGAAGGCGGTCACCACTTCCGCCTGCGGGAACGCGTCGATCAGCGCGCGCAGCAGGGTGGTGGAGGCCGGCGCAGCGCCCCAGGAGACCCGGCGCAGCCGGGAGAGGTCGCGGGCGGCGAGATCGGGGACGGCCAGCACGGCGGCCCACATGGCCGGCACCAGGAAGATGCTGGACACCTGCTCGCGCTCCATCAGGTCCAGCGTCTGGGCCGGGTCGAAGCTGCCCGAGCGGAGGATCACGTTGGTGCCGCCGAGCAGCAGCGGCGGCAGGCCGCCGGCGAGCCCGGCGATGTGGAACAGCGGGGCGCCCGGCACGCCGACCCGGTCGTCGGGGTCCCAGCCGAGGCTGGTGATCTGGCTGAACGCGTGCATCAGCAGGTTCCGGTGGGTGAGCACCGCGCCCTTGGGGCGGCCGGTGGTCCCGGAGGTGTACATGATGAACGCGGGCTCGTCCACGACCCCGTCGAGCGGCGCGCTGCCGGCCGCGCCGAGCGCCGTCCCGTAGTCCTCGCTCGCGGGGCCGGCGTCCCCGCCCCCGATGACGAGCGCCGTGGCGACGTCGGGTGCCTGCTCCCGGGCCTTGGCGGCGACCCCCGCCATCGCCCGGTCGGCGACCAGCGCGACGGCGCCGGAGTCGGTGAGCACGTAGGCCACCTCGTCGGCCACCAGCCGGAAGTTCACCGGGACGACGACCGCGCCCAGCCGCACGCCGGCGAGGTACGCCTCCCAGGTCTCCATGCCGTTGAGCGCGAGGACGGCGACGCGGTCGCCGGTCCGCACCCCGCGGTCGCGCAGCGCCCGGGCCAGCCGGGTGACCCGCTCGTCGAGCTCGGCGTAGCTGCGGCCGGCCCCCTCGAAGCGCAGCGCCGGCACGTCCGGCGAGGTCCGGCTCCACCGCGCGAGCTGGTCGCCCATGGTCATGCCCCGGCCGTGCAGAACAGGGATCTCGGCGCTCACGTGCTCTCCTCGACGGCGGCGCGGATGTGATCTGCGTCATGCTGGCCCGCCGACGAGGGGCGGTCAACCCTGACTGTCGAGCGCCAGCATCCGGGCCGCCAGCCGCTTCCACAGCGCCAGGTGGGGATCGGTCGCGGCCGGCCGGTCCTCGAAGGCGTAGACCAGCGCGACCCCGCGCATGCTGGTGAACAGCAGCTCGGTCAGGTCGGCGTACAGCGGCGCACCGGTGATGGCCGGGCCCCAGATCCCGTCGGCGACGGCGCCGATCGCCGCCCGCAGCCGGCGCTCCTCCCCGCGCAGTGCCGCGCGCAGCTCCGGATCGGTCCGCGCCGCGGTCCACAGCTCCATCGCCGCCCAGAACGGTGGCTCCTGGAACGTCGTCCACATGAGGTCGATCGCCCGGTCCACCCGCTCCCGGCCGGCCGGCTCGTCGTCCATCAGCGCGGCCGCTCGGCGGCGGACCTCCTCGAGCTGGATCGTCGACAGGTGCCGGGCGGCGGCCACCAGCAGCTCGGCGCGGGAGGGGAAGTGGTGCAGCAGCCGGCCGCGGGACACCCCCGCCCGGGCTTGGACCGCGAGGGTCGAGGCGGCGGCGTACCCGTCCTCGACCAGGCAGGCGACCGCGGCGTCGAGGATCAGCAGCCGGCTGTCCGCGGTCCGCTCCGAGCGCGTCCGCGGGCCGCGTGCAGCGTCCGGGGCGGCGGCCATGGCCGGAGCGTAGGTCCGGCCCGGCCGCTCCGACAGTCACCGTTGACCGTTTCGGGTGACCGGTGTCACGCTGCGCGGGTCCGCTCATCGACGAGAGGTGCCACCCGTGGACTTCGACGACAGCCCCGACGAGGCCGCCTACCGGGAGCGGGTCCGGACGCTGCTGGCGGAGCACGCCGGGGAGCTGCTGCACCTGGCCCCGGGCCAGGAAGGGGTCGACGCCCGCCGGCACGAGGCGGAGATGCGCCGCACCCAGCGGGTGCTCGCCGAGGGCGGTCTCGTGGGCGTCACCTGGCCGCGGGAGTACGGCGGGCAGGGCGGCACGCTGGTGCAGCAGGCGATCGTCGCGCAGGAGCTCGCCCGCGCGCGGGTGCCGGGCCTGATCAACCACATCGGCATCGGCATGTGCGGGCCGACGGTCATCGCGCACGGCAGCCAGGACCAGCGCGACCGCTACCTCGCCCGCCTGCTGCGCGCGGACGACGTCTGGTGCCAGCTGTTCAGCGAGCCGGCGTCCGGCTCGGACCTCGCGGCGCTGCGCACCACCGCCGTCCGCGACGGCGAGGACTGGGTGGTCAACGGCCAGAAGGTGTGGACGACGCTGGCGCACGTCGCCGACTTCGGCATCCTGCTCACCCGCACCGACCCCGACCGCCCCAAGCACGCGGGGCTGACCATGTTCGTCGTCGACATGCACGCCCCGGGCGTGACCGTGCGGCCGCTGCGCCAGATGGGCGGGCAGTCGGACTTCAACGAGGTCTTCTTCGACGACGTCCGCATCCCCGACGCGGAGCGGCTGGGAGAGCCGGGGGAGGGCTGGCGGGTGGCCCTCACGACGCTGATGAACGAGCGGGTCGCCATCGGCGGCGCCGGTGGGGACATCGGGCTGCCGGTCGAGGCCCTCGTCGAGCACGCCCGCGAGCGGCTGCCCGCGCTCGACCCCGACCGCCAGGTGCTCGCCCGGCAGGCGGTGGGCCGGGCCGTCGTCGCCGCCCTGGCTGCCCGGTACACCGGCTACCGGCGGCTCACCGTGCTCAGCCAGGGCGGGATCCCCGGGCCGGAGGCCAGCGCCGGGAAGCTCGCCGGGACCGAGGCCGCCCGGCTGGTCGCCGACGCCGGCGTCCGGCTGCTCGGTGACGACGCCGTCTACGCCGCGACGGCCGACGGCGACGACCGGTGGCAACGCACCCAGTCCTGGCTCCCCGGCATCGCCATCGCCGGCGGCACCGACCAGGTGCTGCGCAACATCCTCGGCGAGCGGGTGCTCGGGCTGCCGCCCGAGCCGCGCAGCGACAAGACCGCCCCGTTCTCGGGAGGGACGCGATGAACTTCGACCTCGACGACGACCAGCGGGACATCGCCGCGGGCGCCCGCGACTTCTTCACCGGCTCCGCGTCCCCGGCGGCGGCGCGGGGCGGTCTGGAGGGCGGCCGCCCGGAACCCGGCCGCAAGGCGCTGGCCGACATCGGCTTCCTCGGCATCACCGTGCCCGAGGCAGCCGGGGGCTCGGGCCGGCCGCTGCTGGACCTCGCCGTCGTCGCCGAGCAGGGCGGGGCGGTGCTGGCCGGGCCGTCGCTGGTCACGGCGGCCCGGGCGGCGGTGCTGCTGGCCGACCAGCCGGAGCTGGCGGCGCAGCTGGCCGACGGGTCGGTCGCCTTCGCCGTCCTGGACGGACCGGTCGACGGCTCGTCCCCGTCGGTGGACGCCGCCGACGCGACGCTGTTCCTCGGGCTCGACGGCGGGGACCTCGTCGTCGGCGAGGGGGAGGTCGTGCCCGGTCGCCCGCTGGACGCCACCCGCGGACTCGCCTCGGTGCGGCTGACCTCCCGCCGGGTGCTCGTCGCCGATGCCGGGGAGCTGTGGGCCCGGGCCCGGCAGGTGGGCGCGGTCGTCATGGCGGCCGAGGACCTCGGCGGCGCCGAGCGCTGCGTGCAGCTGGGCGTGGCCTACGCCCAGGAGCGCGAGGCGTTCGGCCGGCGGATCGGCTCGTACCAGGCGGTCAAGCACATGCTGGTCGACGCGTGGGCCGGGGTGGACCAGCTCCGCTCGCTGGTCTGGTGGTCGGCCTGGGCCGCGGACGCCGCTCCCGCCGAGCTGCCGCTCGCCGCCTCGGCCGCCAAGGCCCACGCGGCGACCGCGTTCGAGCGGGCTGCGGGCACGCTCATCCAGGTGCACGGCGGCATCGGCTTCACCTGGGAGCACGACGCCCATCTGTTCTGGCGGCGGGCCAAGGTGGACCGGCTGCTGCTCGGTGACGAGGCCGAGCACCTCGACGCCGTCGCCCGGCTGGCCGTCGCCGGAGCACTCGGTCGGTGAACCTCACCGAGCTCCGCTACGCGGTCGCCGACGGCGTGGCGACCGTGACCCTGCACCGGCCCGACCGGCTCAACGCGTTCACCCTCACCATGGCCGACGAGCTCGCCCGGGTGGCCGCCGCGGCCGACGCCGACGACGCCGTCCGGGTGGTGGTGGTGACCGGTTCCGGCCGGGCGTTCTGCGCCGGGGCCGACCTCGCGGGCGGGCCCGACACCTTCGGCGACCGGCGCACCCGCGTGCGGCCGCCCGGCCCGCTGAGCGAGGAGATCGCCGGCTTCCCCCGCGACGCCGGCGGGGTCGCCTCGCTGCCGTTCGCGGCGCTGCGCAAGCCGGTCATCGCCGCCGTGAACGGCCCCGCGGTGGGCATCGGGGCGACGATGATCCTGCCGATGGACGTCCGGATCGCCGCGGAGTCCGCCCGATTCGGCTACGTCTTCGGCCGGGTCGGCATCGTGCCGGAGGCCGCCTCGTCGTGGTTCCTGCCGCGGGTGGTCGGCATCAGCCAGGCGATGGAGTGGGTGGCCACCGGCCGGGTGTTCGACGCGGCCGAGGCGCTGCGCGGCCGGCTGGTGTCCCGCGTCGTCCCCGACGACGAGCTGCTCCCGACGGCGTACGCGCTGGCCCGGGAGATCGCCGACAACACCAGCGCCGTCGCCGTCGGCGCGGCCCGCCAGCTGCTGTGGTCGATGCTCGGCGCGCCCTCGCCCTGGGACGCGCACCGCGCGGAGTCGCGGGCGCTCGTGGAGCTGGGGGAGGGGCCCGACCCCGCGGAGGGCGTCGCCGCATTCCTGGAGAAGCGTCGGCCGCGGTTCGCGCACCGCCTCGGGGACGTCGCCGACGACGTCGCCGGGGTGCCGCGCTGGCCGCTGCCCCCGGGGAGCGTCACCGCCGGCTGAGCCGGCCCGTCCGCGGTACGCGGCTCAGGGCATGCGCGAGGGATCGAGGTGCCGCAGGAGCGTCTCGCCGAAGTCGCGCATCGCGGCCACCTGCTCCGGGGCGAGCTGGTCGAACAGCTCGCGGCGGACGCCCTCGACGTGGATGGGCGCGGCGCCCTCCAGCGCGGCGAACCCCTCCTCGGTGAGGACGGCGAGCTGCCCGCGCCCGTCCTCCTCGCACACCTGGCGGCGCACCCAGCCGCGCTCCTCGAGCCGGGACACCGCGTGCGAGAGCCGGCTGCGCGAGGACAGGCAGCGGTCGGCCAGCTCGCTCATCCGCATCATCCGCTCGGGGGTCTCCGAGAGCGCGACGAGGATCTCGTAGTAGGCGTGCGAGATGCCGGTGCGGCGGGTGAGCTCGCGGTCGAGCCGGTCCTGCAGCAGCTGGGCGCTGTAGAGCCACGCGCGCCAGGCCTTCTGCTCGTCGACGTCGAGCCAGCGGGGCTCACCCGTGGGGAGGGGTTCCGGGGACACCGACGCGCGCATGGGCACAGAATACTGGCGGAATAGTCAAACGCTCAACTACGCTACGGACGACGGCATCCCCGCCCACGCACGAATCTTCAGGGAGACCCCATGACCACCACCCCCGTCCAGATCCCCGGCTACCTCGCCGGCACCTGGGACATCGACGCCAGCCACTCCACCGTCGGCTTCTCCGTCCGCCACATGATGGTGAGCAAGGTCCGCGGCTACTTCCGCGAGTTCTCCGGCGAGATCGTCACCGCCGCCGACCCGACGCGGTCCACCGTCGTCGCCACCGTGAACATGGACTCGATCGACACCCGTCAGGAGCAGCGCGACGCGCACATCAAGTCCGCCGACTTCTTCGACGTGGGCAACCACACCCAGATGACCTTCCGCTCCACCGAGGTCCGCACCGACGGCGCCGACTGGCACGTCGTCGGCGACCTCACCATCAAGGGCATCACCAAGCCCGTCACCCTGGAGCTGGAGCTCAACGGCTTCGGCCCGGACGCCTACGGCGGCACCCGCGCCGGCTTCTCCGCCAAGACCGAGATCTCCCGCAAGGAGTACGGCGTCGACATCGACATGCCGATGGACGGCGGCGGCGTCGTCGTCGGCGACAAGATCACCGTCGAGCTCGAGATCGAGGCCGTGCTCGGCACCGCCTGATCGAGGACCGCTCCCGAACGGCTCGAGGGCCCCGGACGCCATGGCGTCCGGGGCCCTCGCGCGCCCGGCCTGCCTATGACGTGGATCACGCCGGGAACCCCGGCCGGGCGGACGGCGACTAATCCGGCATGAGGTGGAGCCCTGCGTCGGCCGGCCCGTGGCTCGCGACCGCGGCCCGGTTCCTCCTCGGCGGGGTGCTCCTCGTCGCGGGGGCCCTGAAACTGCCCGACCCCGCGGCCGCGGAACGGGCGGTGCGGGCCTACCGGCTGCTGCCCGAGGGGCTGGTGAGCCCGGTCGCGTTCGGCCTCCCGGCGGTGGAGATCGTCGTCGGCCTCGCCCTGCTGGCCGGGGTGTTCGTCCGGACGGCGGCGATCGCCACGGCCGTGCTGCTCACGGTCTTCCTGGCCGGGGTCGTCTCGGCCTGGGCCCGGGGCCTGCAGATCGACTGCGGCTGCTTCGGCGGGGGCGGCGAGGTCGCCGCCGGTGAGACCCGCTACCTCACCGAGGTGCTCCGGGACGGCGCCCTGCTGCTGGTCGCCCTCCTGCTGGCCCGGCGCCCCGCGTCCCGGCTCGCCCTCGGGAACCCCCTCGCCGCCGGGGCTCCCTGGCCGGCCGACCGATCGGAGGAGCTCGTTGACCGGTGACGCGAAGCGCGAGGCCGCACGGCGGCGGATCGCGGAGCAGCGGGCGGCGGAGGCCGCCGCGCGGGCGACGGCCGGGCGCCGCCAGAGGACGCTCCTCGGCAGTGTGGTGGCCGCGGTCGTGGTCGTCGTCGTGGTGGGCGTCGTGATCGCCGTCCAGACCGGGCGCAGCTCCACCGCCGCCGACGCCCCCGTGCCGGCGGGCACGGTGGCGGACGGGACGGCGATCCCGGTGGGGGAGGCTGACGCCCCGGTGACCGTCGACGTCTACGAGGACTTCCAGTGCCCGTTCTGCGCGCAGCTGGAGGCGGCCACCGGCCGGACCCTGGAGCAGCTGGCCGCGGACGGCGACGCCCTGGTCCGCTACCGCCCGGTGGCCTTCCTCGACCACGCGTCCGCCGACGAGTACTCGACCCGGGCGCTGAACGCGGCCGGGGTGGTGCTCGACGCCGCCGGGGTCGATGCCTTCGTGGAGTTCCACGGCCTGCTGTTCGGCGACCAGCCCGCCGAGGGCGGACCCGGGCTCTCCGACGACCAGCTGGTCGAGTACGCCGCCCGGGCCGGCGCCACCGGCGCGGCCGTCGAGGAGGGCATCCGCGACCTGCGCTTCGCGGACTGGACCGAGCGGGTGACCGAGGCGTGGTCGCAGGCCGGCATCACCAGCACCCCGACCGTCCTCGTCGACGGCACGGCGCTCGAGCCCGCGCAGCTGACCGCGGACGGGCTGGCCGCGGCCGTGGCGGCGGCCGGGTAGGACACTGGGGGCATGTCGACCTCGGCCCTCGCCCGGATCCCCGCTTCGCTGCTCGTGGCCGTCGGGCTGGCGGCCGGGTTCGGGATCGCCCAGGGCACCGGGATCCGCGCGCTGGGCGGGGCGGTGTTCGCCGTGTGCGGCATCGGCGCGGGCTGGATCGCGGCCCGCCGGCGCGGTCCCGCCGTCACGGCGGGCCTCGCGGCCCTCTACGTGGGGGCGTTCGTCCTGGCGCACGTGCTCGCGCTCGGCGCCGGGTTCCCGGCCTGGTTCGCCGTGAGTCTGGTCACTGTTGTCGCCGCAGGGGTCACCTTCGGGGTGGTCGACCGGTCGCGGGAGACCGCGCCCGCGCGCTGACCACCTAGAGTGGGAGGAAGGTCGCGGCCGCTGCGGCTGTTGTCCTGATGCCCGCGCGCGTCCGCGCGGTGCGCTCCCGAACTCCCGAGGTGCCCTTCCGCATGCCCACCCGCGACGACCTGCGCAACGTGGCGATCATCGCCCACGTCGACCACGGCAAGACGACCCTGGTCGACGCCCTCCTCCGCCAGGCCGGCGCGCTCGGCCGCGCCAAGGGCGAGGGCACCGACAACGACTCCACGCAGGACCGCGTGATGGACTCGATGGACCTCGAGCGCGAGCGCGGCATCACCATCCTCGCGAAGAACACCGCGATCCACCTGGCGGACGAGAACGGCAACCCCGTCGTCGTCAACATCGTCGACACCCCCGGTCACGCCGACTTCGGTGGCGAGGTCGAGCGCGGGCTGTCGATGGTCGACGGCGTCTGTCTGCTCGTCGACGCCTCCGAGGGGCCGCTGCCGCAGACCCGCTTCGTGCTGCGCAAGGCGCTGGCGAAGGGGATGCCGGTCATCCTCGCGGTCAACAAGACCGACCGTGCCGACGCGCGCATCGCCGAGGTCGTCGACGAGTGCTACGAGCTGTTCATGGAGCTCATGGAGGACGCCGGCCTCGACGCCGCCAACCTCGACTTCCCGATCGTCTACTGCAGCGGCCGGTCCGGGAAGGCGTCGCTGAACCGCCCGGAGAACGGCACCGAGCCGGACCACGACGACCTGGCCCCGCTGGTGAAGACGCTGCTGGACACCGTCCCGGCCCCGGTCTACGACGCCGAGGAGCCGCTGCGGGCGCAGGTCACCAACCTCGACGCCTCGCCGTTCCTCGGCCGGCTGGCCCTGCTGCGCATCCACTCCGGTGAGATGAAGCGTGGCCAGCAGGTGGCCTGGTGCAAGGTCGACGGCACGATCAAGAACGTCAAGATCACCGAGCTGCTGGTCACCGAGGGGCTCACCCGCACCCCGGCCGACAGTGCCGGCCCGGGCGAACTGGTGGCCATCGCCGGTATCGAGGACATCATGATCGGCGACACCCTCGCCGACCCGAACGACCCGCGGCCGCTGCCGCCGCTGACTGTGGACGAGCCGTCGATCTCGATCACGATCGGGATCAACACCTCGCCCCTGTCGGGCAAGTCGGGGAAGAAGCTCACCGCCCGCCTCGTGAAGAACCGCCTCGACCAGGAGCTGGTCGGCAACGTGTCGGTGCGGATGCTGCCCACCGACCGGCCCGACACCTGGGAGATGCAGGGCCGCGGCGAGCTGGCGCTGGCCATCCTCGTCGAGCAGCTCCGCCGCGAGGACTTCGAGCTCACCGTCGGCCGCCCGACCGTGGTCACCAAGGAGATCGACGGCAAGCTGCACGAGCCGGTCGAGCGGGTCACCATCGACACCCCGGGCGAGTACGTCGGCACGCTGACCCAGGCGCTGGCGACCCGCCGCGGTCGGCTGGAGAACCTGGTGCACCACGACACCGGCTGGGCGCGGATGGAGTACCTCGTCCCGTCCCGCGGGCTCATCGGTTTCCGTACGGAGTTCCTCACCGAGACCCGCGGCACCGGCGTCCTCAACAGCAACTTCGAGGCCTACGAGCCGTGGCTGGGTGACATGCGCGCCCGGCCCACCGGGTCGCTGGTCGCCGACCGCCAGGGCCTGGCGACGACGTACTCGATGTTCTCGCTGCAGGAGCGCGGCCAGCTGATGGTCCAGCCGGGCACCGAGGTCTACGAGGGCATGATCGTCGGTGAGAACTCCCGTCCGGACGACATGGACGTGAACATCACCAAGGAGAAGAAGCTCACCAACATGCGCAAGTCCACCTCCGAGGAGCTCGAGCGGCTGATCCCGCCGCGGGTGCTCAACCTGGAGCAGGCGCTGGAGTTCTGCGCCGAGGACGAGTGCGTCGAGGTCACGCCGGCGACGGTGCGCATCCGCAAGGTGGTGCTCGACCAGACCGAGCGCGGCAAGGCGAAGAACCGCAAGCCCAAGCCCGTCTGATCCGCCTCCGCGCGGCCCAGGGAGCCCCCGTCCGGACCTCCGGACGGGGGCTCCGTGGCGTCCGCGGGTCCTACGGCGCCGGCACGAAGGCCACGTGGACGTGGTCCATGTGGTTGGCCGTCGGCGAGCCGCGGTCCGCCATGCCCTGCCACGCCCAGCCCGTCCACGAGCCGGCGATGTGCTGCTGCCAGATGACGTACTCGACGCCGAGCCGCGCCGCGTTGTCGATGGCGTGCTGGGCGACCGCGCCCCCCGTGGCCGCGTCGTCGTAGACCATGAAGTCGGCGGCCCGGCCCGCGGTCGGGCTGTGGCCGGGGCGGGTGAGCACCGTCCCGATGCCGAACTGCGCCGCGATCTCCGCGACCGCGGGGCGCACGTGCGGGTCCCAGGCGCCGTAGGCGGTGGTGTCCGTGGTCGTCGTCCCGCCGGTGCCTCCGATCTGCAGGACCTGGCCGACGCGCAGGACGTTCGGGTTGGCGCCGATGACGGCGACGTTGGCGGCGTAGACGGTCTGCCACGTGGTGCCGTGGGCGGCCGCCAGCCCGCTGAGGGTATCGCCGGGGACGACGGTGTGGGCGCCCGGGTGGGCCTGGGCGGGACCGGCGATCCCGAGGGACAGCGCGGCTGCTGCCGCGAGGACCACGACCGGACGGGCCATGGCGGAGGTGCGAGCGGGGCGACCGGATCGCCCCATGGTGCGCTTGAGCATGGGAGGTGAGCCTCTCGCCGCCTGCGGGGTTAGCTGTCGGGTTCGGGCGAGAGCTGCCCGGCCGCGATGCTGCGGCTTAACCCCGAGGCCGGAGGGGCCAGGATCGGTGGGTCCCCCGCGCCTGCCCGTCGGGTACAGGTCCGGTGGCGGTGGGCAGGTTCGGCGGTCCGCCATCCGGGTCCGCCGATGGCGGACGGCGCACGGTAGGCAGAGGGGGACCCCGGGCAGCAAGGCCGCAGCCCGGCTATCGCCGGCCGGCCCGCGAGGTCTGACGCACCGTCATGGGGCGCCGACGAAGTGTCCGAAAGGATCACCGGGGAGGGGCGGGCGACCACCGGGCGACGTCCCCGCGGGTCCGTGCTCGGCAGGTCACGAATCGTGATGACCGGCCGTGCAGCCGCGACCCGCCCGTCGTCGCCGCACGGCCGCGGCGGTGCGCCGCCCCCTACGTTCGTCTCGGAGGCATCCCTGCGGTGCCCGACGGCGAGCGACGAGAGGCGGCCGAGCGCTGATGACGACGACCACCCGCACGGTTCCGGTGACCGAGGGTTTCCGGAGTGGGATCGACGTCCGCGTGAGCCTGCGGGCGGACGCGGGATCGGGTGGGTCGGCGTTCGACGGCGCCTGGTTCCCCCGCAGCCGTGACCTCGCCACGGAGCTGCCCGAGCTGATCGCCGCGCTCGACCGGCGCGGCGTCCGGGTGGAGCGGTTCACCTACGCGCTCGACGCCTGGGAGCCCGCGCCCCGCAAGCTCGAGGTGCTCGGCCGCACCGTGCGGGCCGGCGGCTTCCGCAGCATGGACCCTCAGGTCGTCTGCCTCACCTGGGGCGGCGGCAACCGGCGGGCCGACCTGCTGGTGGTCCCGCCGGAGACCGACGTGCTGACCGGCGCGCGGGCGCTGCGGCTGTGCACCCGGCGCGGGCTGCCGCCGTCGCCGCAGATGGTGCTCGCCGCGGCCCGCTCCACCCCGCTGCCCCAGGTGCCGGAGTACCCCCGCGCGGGCTGAGGGAGCCGCTACGCCCGCCGCGAACCGGCTGGACGCCCGGGGTGCCGCTGCGCTGAGCTGACCGGCGTGCAGATCCTCGTCCTGGGCGGTACCCAGTTCCTCGGCCGGCACGTCGTGACGGCGGCCCTCGAGCGCGGCCACGACGTCGCCACGTTCACCCGTGGCACGTCCGGGCTCCCCGCCCCGGGCGCGCGGGCGCTGCACGGGGACCGGGACGACCCGGCGGCGCTCCCGCGCGCGCTGGCGGACTGGGCGCCCGACGCCGTCGTCGACACCTCGGCGCGCACCCGGGCGGCGGCCCGCAACGCCGCCGCTGCCCTGGGTGGGGTGTCGCGGTACGCGTTCGTCAGCAGCCTCAACGCCTACCGCGGCTGGCCGCCCGGCCCGGTCGGCCCGGAGGACGACGAGCCGACCTGGGACACCGAGGACGACGACTACGGGCCGGTCAAGGCCTTCGCCGAGCGCGAGATCGGTGCCGTCGTGGGGCCGGGCTTCCTCACCGCCCGCGCGGGCCTGGTCGTCGGCCCTTACGACTACGTCCACCGGCTGGGGTGGTGGCTGGAGCGGATCGCCCGCGGCGGCCGGGTCGTCGTCCCGGCGGAGGGGGTGGCCCAGCCGATCGCGCTCGTCGACGCCCGCGATCTGGCCGGCTGGCTGGTCGACGGGGTGGAGCAGGGGCGCGGCGGCGCGGTGAACGCGACGGGGCCCGCGGGGATGACGACGCTCGGCGGGCTCCTCGACTGCTGCCGGGAGGTCACCGGCGGCGATGCGACCTGGGTGCCCGTACCGGAGGCGGAGCTCCTCGCCGCGGGCGTGGAGCCGTGGATCCACCTGCCGATGTGGCTGCCCGCCGAGACGGCGCGCACGGCCTGGGACGTCGACACCACCCGCGCGCGGGCGCTGGGGCTGCCGAGCCGTCCGCTGCGGGAGACGGTCGCCGACACGTGGGCCTGGCAGCCCGGCGACCGGCGGCCGGTCTACTCGCCGATGGGGCTGCCGCGACCGGGGCTGCCCGCCGAGCTGGAGGCCGACCTGCTGCGCCGGTCCTGACCTACGACCTGGGCGCCCTTCAGTCGCGGGGCGCGCTGGGCCGGCCGGCGCCGACCGGCTGCCCGTCGACGACCGGCGCCCCGTCGGGCACCCGGTCGGACAGCTCGCCCGGCAGCTCGGCGACGACGTTGCGCTCGGCCACGGTGGCGACCGCGTCCGCGGACTCGGCCGCGCGGTCCTTGCGGTACTCGCGGTAGGAGTGCACGACCGCGGCGACCCACACGAGGGCCAGCACGGCGTACACGGCGTACCGGACGCCGTCGCCGGCGGCGACCCAGTCGCTGGTGAGCAGCGTGCGGACGTTGGTCAGCACGATCATCCCGCCCACCAGGGAGCCGAGCAGCCGCGGCGGCACGTGCCGGACCAGCCAGGCGGCGATCGGCGCCGCGACGAGCCCGCCGGCGAGCAGCCCGGCCACCCACAGCGGATCGATGCCCTGCGACCCCAGCGCCAGGAGGAAGCCCAGGCTCGCGGCCAGCGCCACCAGGAACTCGGAGGTGTCGATCGAGCCGATCACCTTCCGCGGCTCCATCCGGCCGCTGGCCAGCAGCGCCGGCGTGCCCACCGGGCCCCAGCCACCGCCGCCGGTGGCGTCGACGAACCCGGCGACCAGGCCGAGCGGGCCGAGGAACCGCTTGCGGATCGGCTTGCCCACGTTGCGCCGGTCGATGCCGCGCAGGGTGAAGCGGACCAGGATGTAGGCCCCGAGCGAGACCAGGATGAGCGACATCACCGGGCCGGCGAGCTCGGTGGAGATGCTCGACAGGAACGTCGCACCGGCGAAGGCGCCCAGCGCGCCCGGGACGCCGACCCGCCGGACGACCCGCCAGTCGACGTTGCCGAACTTCCAGTGCGCGACGCCCGAGGCGAGCGTGGTGCCGATCTCGGCCAGGTGGATCGTGGCCGACGCGGCGGCCGGGTTGGTGCCGATGGCCAGCAGCAGCGTCGTCGACGTGACGCCGTAGGCCATGCCGAGGCTGCCGTCGACGAGCTGGGCGCCGAGGCCGGCGAGGGCGAGCAGGATGAGGGTCTTCACGGGTACTGACTCCGGGTCTCATGCAGCGGGCGCGCAGCGGCGCACCGCGGAGAGGGCGAGCGAGACGAGGGAGCGCCGGGACGGCGCGGGAATCAGCAGGCCGGACAGGCGGCGGTGCAGACGCGCAGCAGATCGACGTGCCGGCGGCTCACCAGGAGCAGCATCGTCGTCCGCATCACGCCGCAATGTCTACCAGATCGATGCACTTATGCGCCCGCCGGTGTCCAGCGTGTGGGACACCGGCGGGCGAGGCCCGCGAGCGGGAGCGTCAGCCGACGGCGAGGTCGGTGACGAAGAAGGCCACAGCGGCGACCGCCGCGGCCGCGGGGAGCGTCACCACCCAGGCGAGCACGATGTTGCCGGCCACGCCCCAGCGCACCGCGGACAGCCGGCGGGTGGAGCCGACGCCCATGATCGAGGTGGTCGTGATGTGCGTGGTGGAGACCGGGACGGCGAAGACCGTCGCGGTGGTCACCATGACGCTCGAGGCCACCGTCTGCGCGGCGAACCCGCCGGTGGGCGTGAGCTGGATGATCCGCCTGCCCATCGTGCGGATGATCCGGAACCCGCCCGCGTAGGTGCCCGCGCTGATCGCTCCCGCGGCGGCGAGCACCACCCAGAACGGCACCTCGAAGCTGACGATCTCCCCGGCGGTGAACAGCGCCAGGGTGATGATGCCCATCGTCTTCTGGGCGTCCTGCATGCCGTGCCCCAGCGCCATGGTCGCCGAGCTGAAGATCTGCGCGGTGCGGAAGTTGCGGTTCGCCCTCGACACGTGCGCGCGGCGGAAGGTCCACAGGAGCGCCAGCATGAACAGGTAGCCGAGACCGAAGCCGACCAGCGGCGAGACGATCATCGGAACGATCACGTCGTCGAGGACGCCGGCCCACTGCACCCCGTGCGCCGCGGCCAGGGCCGCACCGACCAGCCCCCCGATCAGTGCGTGCGAGGAGGACGAGGGCAGCCCGTACCACCAGGTGATCATGTTCCAGGTGATCGCGCCGATCAGCGCCGCGAACACGATCTCCAGCCCGTCGTTGCCCTGCGGCGGTTCGATGATCCCCGCCCCGACGGTCTTCGCGACCTCGGTGGAGATCAGCGCGCCCACCAGGTTCATGACGGCGGCCAGCGCGAGCGCCACCCGCGGGGTGAGCGCCTTGGTGGAGACGGCGACGGCGATGGAGTTCGCCGCGTCGTGGAAGCCGTTGGTGTAGTCGAACGCCAGCGCCACCAGGATGATGACGACCAGGCCGACGAACGCCGGATCCATCAGCTGAGGTCCATCCGGGCGTCAGGACTCCTTGACCGCGATCGTCTCGACCACGTTCGCCACGTGCTCGAACGCGTCGGCCGCCCCCTCGAGCTGGTCGGCGACCTCCTTGAGCTTCAGCACCTCCAGGGCGTCGAACTCGCCGCTGTAGAGCCGGGACAGCAGCCGCCGGTAGAGCTTGTCGGCCTCGTTCTCCAGGCGGTTGACCTCGATCCAGTAGTCGGAGAGGTCCTTCATGGTGCGCAGCCGCGGCATCGCCTCGGCGGTGGTCTCGGCGCAGCGCTGCAGCAGCGAGACCTGCTGGCTCATCTCGGCCGGCAGCGTGCCCAGCCCGGTGAGGACGACCAGGTCGGCGGCGGCCTCGACGAAGTCCATGACGTCGTCGAGCTCGCTGGCCAGCCGGTAGATGTCCTCCCGGTCGAACGGGGTGACGAAGCTGGTGTTCAGCGCCCGGAAGATCGCGTGCGTCGACTGGTCACCGACGTGCTCGAGGTCGCGGAGCTGCACGGCGAGCTCGGCGCGGCGGACGTGGTCGTGGACGAACTCACCCAGCACCTCGGTCGCCGTCACCAGGTTCTCCGCCGAAGCGGTGAACAGCGGGTAGAAGCTCGAGTCCTTGGGCGTCAGGCTGAAGGGCACGCGAAGGCTCCGTCTCGGGGTCGGCACGGCTGCCGTCAGCGGGCGGCGGACGCAGGGCCGTCGGGCAGCATAGGTCGCCCGTCGGTCACCCCCCGTTCACCGGGGCGTCACCTGTGTGCGGTGTCTCCCGTGCCGGGGCCGTCTTCCACCCGGGCGAGTGAGGTGAGCAGGTCGGCGCGGGCCCGCGCCACCCGCGAGCGGATGGTCCCCACCGGGCACTCGGCCACCTCGGCCGCCTCCGCGTAGGACAGCCCCAGCAGCTGGGTGAGGACGAAGGCCTCGCGGCGGTCGGGGGCCAGCCGGTCCAGGAGGTCGCTCACCGTTGCGCCCTCGGCGACGGCGTCCGCGGCTCCTCCGGGCGCCAGGAGCTCCAGGTCGGCCGCCTCGCGGACCAGCGTCAGGCGCCGCCGCCGGCGGGACCGCAGCGCATCGGCGCAGACCCGCCGCGCGATGGCGAGCAGCCACGTGCGCACCGCGGCGCGGCCCTCGAACCGGTGCAGCGACGCGAAGGCCCGCAGGTACGTCTCCTGGGTCAGGTCGTCGGCGGAGTCCCGGTCGACCAGCGCGGCGCACAGCCGCCACACGTCGGACTGCGTGGAGCGCACGAGGGTGGCCGCGGCCAGCGGGTCGCCCTCGGCGGCGTCCGCGGCCACGCGTGCCAGATCGTCCATGTCCCCGGGTGTGATCGGCGTCATTCCCGCAGGCGGGAACCGGACGGTGTCCGGTGACGACTAATGAACCATGCCCTGCCAGACCTACCGCGAGGCGCTGTCCGCGCGTCTCGACGGCGAGCCGCTCGGGATGCCCGCCGCCGAGCTCGACGCGCACCTCGACGGGTGCGCCGCCTGCGCCGCCTGGTCGTCCGAGGCGGAGCGGGTGACCCGCCGCGCGCGGCTGGCCGCCGCGCCCCCGGTCCCCGACCTCACCGTCGCCGTGCTGGGCGCCCTGCCCCGGGAGCTCCCCGGCGCGCGGGCCGCGGCCCGCGCGCGGCTCGCGGACACCGCGCTGCGGCTGGTGCTGCTGGGTCTGGGTGTCGCGCAGGCGATGCTGGCCCTGCCGGTGCTCGTCTCCGGCACCGGGGCCATGAGCGCGCCGGTGCACATCACCCGCGAGAGCGGCGCCTGGAACCTCGCCGTCGCGGCCGCCTTCCTCGCCGTCGCGGCCGCGCCCCGGCTGGCCGCGGGCGCGCTGCCGTTCCTGGGCTCGTTCACCGCGCTCCTGCTGCCGGTGACCCTCGCCGACCTCGGGGCGGGGCACGTGCACGCCGACCGCGCCGCCGCGCACCTGCTGCTGGTCGCGGGCGTCGTCCTCATCGCGGCCGCGGCCTGGCGGGGCCGGCGGCGGTCCCTGCCGGCGCTCTCCGACCGCCCGGCGACGGCGACCGCGTGAGGCGTACCGCTGCGCTGCTCGCCCTGCTGGTGACCGGCTGGCTGGCCGTGGGCATCGGCACGGCCGGCCCGGCCGCCGCGCACGCCACCCTCGTCGCCACCGATCCGGGGGAGGGCGCCCGCCTGGACGAGGCTCCCGAGGAGGTCACCCTCCGCTTCAGCGAGGGGGTGTCGCTGGGGGCCGGGTACGCGCGGGTGCTCGGCGCCGACCAGGAGCGGGTGGACGCCGGCACCGCGACGGTCGACGGCGACGTCCTCACCGTCCCGCTGCGCGGCGACCTCCCCGACGGCGGCTACCTGGTCACGTACCGGGTGATCTCCGCGGATTCCCACCCGGTGGCCGGTGCGTTCTCGTTCGCGGTCGGCGACGGCGAGCTACTGACCGCGGGGGCGCAGGTGGCCGGCACCACCGACCCGGTGGTCGGGGTGCTGCTGCCGGTGGCGCGCTGGGTCGGCTACGCGGGGCTCGCCCTCGCGATCGGGGTGCCGGTCCTCGCCGCGACGTGCTGGCCGGCCGGCTGGCGGTCCGGGCGGCTGCGCCGGATGGCGACCGGGGGAGCGGTCGCGGTCGCGGCAGCGGCGGTGGCCACCGCGCTGCTCCAGGGGCCCTACGCGGCCGGGGCAGGGGTGGGCGCGGTCGCCGATCCCGCGCTGCTGGCGGCGACCGCCCGGTCGGGCGTCGGGTGGGCGGCGCTGGCGCGGGTGGTCCTGGCGCTGGCGCTCCTGGCCGCGCTGCGCGCGGTGTGGCGGCGGGGGAGCGCCGGGAGCCCCGGGCGGCTCGTCCTGCCCGGGGTCCTGGCCGCCGGCCTCGTGGTCGCCACCGCCGCGGTGGGGCACCCGGTCGCCGGCCCCTGGCCGGTGCTCGCGGTGCTGGCCGCCGCCGTGCACGTGGGCGCCATGTCCGTCTGGCTGGGCGGGTTGGCGGGGCTGCTGGCCGGGGTGGTGCGGCCGGAGCCGGCTCCCGCTGCCGTGGCCACCGCGGTGCCGGCGTTCTCCCGCCTGGCGTTCGGGTCCGTCGTCGCCCTCGTCGTGTCGGGCATCGTCCAGTCGATCCGCGAGATCGGCTCGCCGACCGCGCTGGTGGAGACGACCTACGGCGGGCTGCTCCTGGTCAAGCTGCTGCTCGTCGCCGTCGTGCTGGCCGCGGCGGGGGTCTCCCGCGTCTGGGTGCAGCAGCGGCTGGGGGTCCGCCGGCGCCGGCGTCGCCGGCCCGTGACCGTGCACGCCTTCGCCGCTACCCCCGCCGCCGCGGCCGAGCCGGCTCCCGAGGAGCTCGCGGCCGCCGGCCGGGACCGGGCGCAGGCCGAGAACGCCGCGGAGCACGCGCCGGCCCTGCGCCGCTCGCTGCTGCTGGAGGCCGGCCTGGCCGCCGTCGTCCTCGCCCTGTCCGCGGTGCTGGTCGCCACCCCGCCGGCGCGGACGGCCCTGGCCCAGCCCGTCGACGTCGTCCTGCCGCTGGAGGGCAGCGCCGGCACCTCGGGCAGCCTCCAGGTCTCCGTCGACCCCGCCCGGCCGGGGGAGAACGCGCTGCACCTGTACCTCTTCGACGACGCCGGCCGGCTGACCCAGCCCGCGGAGATCCGGGTCACGCTGACCGAGCGCAGCCAGGAGATCGGCCCGCTCGACGTCGAGCTCGAACCGGCCGGGCCCGGGCACTTCGTCGGTGACGGGATGAGCATCCCCGGCGCCGGCACCTGGACGCTCACCACGACCGTCCGGCTCGACGAGTTCACCGCGCTCACCGCGACCACCGACATCGCCGTCCGCTGACCGCCCCGATCCGCACCGCCCCGATCCGCACCGCCCCGATCCGCACCGCCCCGATCCGTCCGATGAACAGGAGTTCCGTGTCCCTGCCCCGCCCGCTCGTCCGGCTCGCCGTCCTGCTGCTGGCAGCCCTGACCGCCCTCGTGGCCGCGACCGCCGGAGCCGGCGCCGCCGCCGCGCACGTCACCGTCTCCTCCGCCGACGCCACTGCCGGGGGCTACGGCAAGTTCACCTTCCGGGTGCCCAACGAGAGCGACACCGCCAGCACCGTCGCGCTGCGGATCCAGATCCCCGAGGAGGCGGCCATGGGGTCGCTGCGAGCCCAGCCGGTGCCGGGCTGGACCGTGACCACGTCGACCTCCGAGCTCGCCGAGCCGATCGAGGTGCACGGGCGGGAGATCAGCTCCTACGTCTCCCTCGTGGAGTACCGCGCGACCGACGGCGGGATCGCGCCGGGCCAGTTCCAGGAGTTCGCCCTGTCCGGCGGCCCGCTGCCCGACGCCGAGGAGCTGAGCTTCCCCGCGGTGCAGAGTTACAGCGACGGTAGCGAAGCGGCGTGGATCGAGCCGACGGTCGCCGGGCAGGCCGAGCCCGAGCGCCCCGCGCCGGTGCTGTCGCTCACCGCCGCGGCCGGCGGGGACGCCGCCCAGGCCACGACCGCCCCGGTCACCGAGGCCGCCGCGGACGACGGCCACGCCTCGGAGCACGGGAGCGACCCGGGCGCGATCGCGCTCTTCGTCGCGATCCTCGCGCTGCTGGTCGGGCTCGCCGGTGTCGTCCTCGGCGTGCGGGCTTCCCGACGTACCGTGTCCTCGTGACGCCCGCCGCCCGCCGCCGCTCCGCGCCGGCCCTGCTGCTCGCCGCGGGCGTGCTGCTGGCCGGCTGCGGGAGCTCCGCAGACACCGGCGCCACCGAGGCGCACGACCACAGCGGCGGCGCTCCGGCCGTCGTGGAGGGACCGGACGACACCTACGCGGGGCTGGACCTGCCGGAGCCCTACCGGAAGCCGTCGTTCACCCTCACCGACACCTCCGGCGAGCCCTACGACCTCGCGGCCGAGACCGCCGGGCGGCCCACGCTGCTGTTCTTCGGTTACACCGACTGTCCCGACGTGTGCCCGACCACCATGGCGAACGTCGCCGTGGCCCTGCGCCAGCTGGACCCCGCGCTGGCCGAGCAGGTGCAGGTGGTCTTCGTGACCACCGACCCGGCCACGGACACCCCGGAGGTGCTCGGCGAGTACCTGGGCGGCTTCGACGCCGACCTGCCCACCTCCTTCGTGGGGCTGACCGGCGACCAGGCGGCCATCGAGCAGGCGCAGCTGTCGGCCGGGGTGCCGCAGGCGGAGGACGACGGCCGCCTCCACTCGACGCAGCTGCTGCTGTACGGCGCCGACGACGAGGCCGACGTCGCCTTCCTCGCCGGCACCCCGTGGGAGGACATCGCCGCGGACCTCGAGCTGGTGGCCGGCGCGTGAGCCGCCGGCTCGGCCGGCTGCTCGTCGTCCTGGCCGGCGTGCTGGCCCTGCTGGCGCCGGCCGTGCCGGCGTCGGCGCACGTGGGCGGGGAGGCGGCCGGCAGCGACTTCGACGGCCAGGTGATGGCGGTGACCCCGGAGCTGCCGGGCGTGAGCGTGCGGGTGCTGCAGTTCGGCGACGAGCTCGAGCTGGTGAACGCCTCGGACACCGAGGTGCTGGTGCCCGGCTACTCCGGTGAGCCCTACCTGCGCATCGGGGCCGACGGCGTCTGGCGCAACGTGCACAGCCCGGCCACCTGGATCAACCTGGACCGCTACGGGCGCACGAGCCTGCCGGCGTCCGCCGACTCCGATGCCACCCCGGAGTGGCAGCAGGTCTCCACCCGGCCGGAGTACGTCTGGCACGACCACCGGACGCACTGGATGAGCGAGGGCGTCCTGCCCCCGCAGGTGGCCGCCGACCCCGGCCGGGAGCACGTCGTCGCGGAGTGGGTGGTGCCGGTCCGGCACGGCGGCGTCGAGGCCGAGGTCGCCGGGGTGCTGACCTGGAGCCCGCCGCCGGCGCCCTGGGTCGTGTGGCCGCCGGTCGTGGCGCTGCTGGTTCTCGCCGTCGCGGCCGGCCTGGTCGCCCGCAGCCCCCGGCTGCTCGGCAGCCTGCTGGCCGTCGGGGCGCTAGCGGCGCTCTGGCACGCGCTCACCACCCCCGAGCCGTCGGTGACCACCGGCTCGCACACCGGAGCCGTCGTCTCGGCGCTCATGCCGGCCGCCGCGACGCTGCTCTGCGCGGTGCTGGGGCTGCGCGCCGCCTGGCGCGGGCAAGGGGCCATGACCGGCCTGCTGGCGGTCGTCACCGGCTGGCTGCTGCTCGTCCAGGGACTGCCGGACGTCGACGTGCTCTGGTCGGCGAATGTGCTCTCCGCCGGTCCCGACGCCCCCGCCCGGATCGCGGTGGCCCTGCTCGCCACCCTCGGCGTCGGGCTGGTGCCGGGTGGGATCGCCGCGGTGCGGCGGTTCCGCGACACCGGCGGGGCCCCCGCGGGTGTGCCGGCGCCGGGCCGGGCCGCCGCGGGGACCGCCTGAAAGCGGCCCCCGCGGGGATCGGTCGGGCGACGACTCAGACGATGTCGGCGACGATGTTCGGCGCGTCCATGTCAGGCGCCCGGCCCCCGAGCAGGCTGTTGGCCCGGGCCAGGTCGTCCTCGAAGTCGACCTCCACGGCGTCGTAGCCGGAGATGTCGACCGGTCGCACCCGGAGCCCGCGCTCGGTGATCGCCGTCTCGATGCCGCGCTCGAAGTAGTCCTCGTGCGAGCAGGAGTCCAGGTGCTCCATGAGCGTCGCCTTGTCGGCGGCCGACACGTAGTTGATCCCCACGGCCTCGCCGAGCCCGCCGCGGACGGTCTTGGACAGCTCCCGGATGCAGCCGTCCTCGTCGAGGGTGTACTTGACCTCCTCCTCGGCGACGGTGTTCGTGTCGACGCAGACGAAGCTCTGGTCGGCCGCGAGCTGCGGGAGCGTCTGCTCCAGCACGGCGGGGTCGAACACGACGTCGCCGTTGAGCCAGAGGACGCCGCCCTCACGGGTGCTGCGCAGCCCCCGGAGCAGGCTCTTGGAGGTGTTGGTGACGGCGAAGTCGGGGTTGTAGGCGAACGTCAGGTCCGGCGCCGCATCCATGATCAGGTCCTTGCGGAACCCGACCACCGCGGTGATGGACACCTCGGCGCCCAGGACGGCGCGCAGCCCCTCGAGCTGGCGCTGCATGATGCTGCGCCCGTCGGTGAGCCGGGTCAGCGGCTTGGGCTCCTGCCGGCCGAGCCGGGTGCCCATCCCGGCGGCGAGGATGATCACCTGCACGGAGGAGGCCGACTGCCGGCCGGCCGGGGTGCGGGTCAGGTAGGGCGACAGTCCCCGACGGACGGGGTCGAACACGTGGTCACCGGTCCGCACGGACATCATCTCCCTCAGGGTTGGTGCTGGTGGTCTGCCCGGACGCGGCTGCGGCCGGGAGGATCAGGTCGAGGACGCGCTGGGTGGCGGCGCCGTCCTCGAGGTGGCAGAACGTCTCGCGGAACCGGGCGTAGCGCTCGGCGTGCGCCGCGGAGACCGCGTCGATGTCGGCGATCGCCGAGACCAGCTCGCTGCTGGTCGACACCAGCGGGCCGGGGGCGACCTCCGCCAGGTCGAAGTAGAAACCGCGGAGCTGGTCACGGTAGCGGTCCAGGTCGTAGGTGTAGAAGAGCATCGGCCGGCCGGTGATGGCGAAGTCGAACATCGTCGACGAGTAGTCGGTGACCATCAGGTCGGCGGCCAGGTACAGGTCCCGGATGTCGGGGTGGCTGCACACGTCGCGGACGGCGGAGCCCTCGGCGATCTCCAGCCGGCTCATGACCATGTTGTGCAGCCGGAGCAGGAGCACGTGGTCCCCGCCCAGCCGGGTGCCGAACTCCTCGAGGTCGATGGGGAACTCGAAGTCCCGCTCCCCGCTGCCCTCGAACACCAGGTCGTCGCGCCAGGTCGGCGTGTAGAGGACCACGGTCTGGTCCTCGCCGACGCCCAGGTCGGCGCGCGCCTCGGCGCGCAGCCGGTCCCGGTCGGGGCTCTGCAGCAGGTCGTTGCGCGGCAGCCCCGTCTCGTGGATGGGGCCGGTGTACCCGAAGGCCTTGCGCAGCCGCTCGGTGGTGACCGCGTTGGGCGAGAGCAGCAGGTCCCAGCGGGCGATGTCCTGGTCCAGGTAGGCCAGCCGGCCCTCGGGCGCCCAGAGCACGTCGTTGTGGATGCGCTTGAGCATGGTGCCGTGCCAGGTCTGCAGGTACGTGGTCCCCGGCCGCTTCTCCCAGTCCAGCGGGATGTGGTCGTTGGAGATGACCAGGTCGGCGCCCTCCAGCGCAGCGATGCACTCGGGGCTGCCGAAGGTCACCGTCTCGACCTCGGCCGGGAAGGTGGCCGCGGTGTGCGGCGCCGACAGCCAGGTGTGCGTGGCGTCGACGCCCTGGGCGAGCAGCGCCTCGTAGAGCGCGCGGGGGCTGTCGGAGAAGTGGCCGCGGAAGGCGACGTAGACGATCTTCACCGGGCCACCTCCGTCAGCGGGCCGGCGGCCGGCGCCCGGCCGGCCAGGACCGGCAGCACCAGGTCGGCGAGCTCCTGCCAGGACGCCACGACGGTCAGCGCCCCGGCCGCCAGCAGCGCCTCGGCGCGCTCGGCCCGCTCCTCGGGCAGCACGAACAGCAGGTTGCCCACGGTGGGGCAGCCGGCGCCGACCGCCGACCGGACGCCGGCGACGGCGTCCTCGACCGCGAGCCCCTGCCCGGGCTCGATGCCCAGCGCGGCGCAGGCGTGCCGGTAGACCGCCGGATCGGGCTTGCTGGTGGGGGTGGGCAGCGAGTCCTCGGCGCTGTAGCGGCGCGCCGGCGGGATCAGCTCGTCCAGCCCGGTGGCGGTGAAGCAGGCGGCCAGCCGGGACAGCGCGCTGGAGCTGACCGCGGCCAGCTCCAGCCGCTCCGCGAGCGCGTGCAGCGCGGCGAGGGTGGGGTCGTGCGGCCGGAGCGTGGCGCCCAGGTGCGCGGTGACCGCGCGCCGCTCCTCGGCCACCCACGGCTCGACGTCGACGCCGGTCACGCCGGCCGCGGCGGCGAGCGCGGCCGCCGTCGAGCGGAAGTTCATGCCCGTGGCGGCCTGCCGCAGCTCGCCGGCGGTGTACCGGCGGTCGATGCCGACGGACGCCAGAAACGCGTTGGTCACCTCGGCGGAGGCGTCGAACGCCGGCTCCTCGGAGGGGAAGAGGTTGCCGTCGGCGTCGCAGAGCAGGTACTGCACCCGCTCGATGAGCGTCGGCGGAAGGCTCGGCACCAGGGAGGCTCCCTTCGGGGGCGGGGAAACGGGGGAGGGGCGGGTCACCGGGGCTGCGCCGCGGGGGCGAGCGTGCGCGCGGTCGTCGTGGCGCGGACGCCGTCCCGGTCGAGGGCGATCAGGGCCTCCTGCAGCTGGGCCACGAAGGCTTCGTGCCGGCCGAGGTCACCGAACAGCGAGGTCTCGCCGAGCAGCGGTCGCGGATCGGTACCGCCGGCCCGGGCGAGGCGCTGCAGCCGTTCGGCGAGCACGTCCTCGACGGGCACCGGCCGGCCGGCCTCGTCGGTGCCGCGCAGGTACCGGAACCAGCCGGCGACGGCGAGGGTCAGCAGGCCGTGCGGCCGGTTCTCCTCGATCGCCTGGCGCAGCGAGGGCAGCAGGTGGTGCGGCATCTTCGTCGAGCCGCGCCGGCACAGCCGCGGCAGCCCGTCGGCGATGGCCGGGTTGGCGAACCGCCGCAGCAGGCTGCGCTTGTAGTCGGCGAGGTCGATGCCGTCGGGCGGGGGCAGCAGCGGGGTCACCTCGGCGTCCATGAGCCGGGTGACGTAGCGGGCGAAGACCGGGTCGGCCATGACGTGGTCGAGGCTGGGGTGGCCGGCCAGCGAGCCGAGGTAGCCCAGGGCGCAGTGGCTGGCGTTGAGCAGCCGGGTCTTCATGAGCTCGTAGCGCCCGACGTCGGCGACGAACCGGACGCCCACCGAGTCCAGCGGCGGGCGGCCGGCGGAGAAGGTGTCCTCGATGACCCACTGGGAGAACGGCTCGGTGATGACCGGCCAGCGGTCGTCCACGCCGTAGCGCTGCGCGACCGCCTCCCGCTCCTCCGGGGTGGTGTGCGGGGTGATCCGGTCGACCATGCTGCTGGGGAAGGCCACCCGGTCGGCGATCCAGCGGGCGAGCACCTCGTCGCGCAGCCGCGCGAACCCCACGACGGCGGCGCGGGCGGCGTCCCCGTTGCGGTGCATGTTGTCGCAGGAGACGACGGAGAACGGCGGCAGCCCGGCGCGGCGACGGCGGTCCAGCGCCTCGACGAGGAAGCCGAACACCGTGCGCGGCCGGGACGGGTGCGCCACGTCCCAGCGGATGTCGGTGTCGTCGGCGTCGAAGAGGCCGGTCCGCGCGTCGAGCCGGTAGCCGCTGTCGGTGATGGTCAGCGACACCATGCGGGTGCGCTCGTCGGCCAGCAGGTCCACGACGGCGGCGGGGTCGTCGGGTGCGAAGTGGTAGTCGACCATGACGCCCACGACCCGGGCCCGCTCGCCGTCGGGGCTGCGCTCGACCACGGTGTAGAGGTGGTCCTGCGGGGCCAGCGCGTCCTTCATCGTCCGGCTGTGCAGCCCGACGCCGACCACGCCCCAGCCGTCGCTGACGCGGCGCTCGGCGAGCTCGTCGAAGTACAGGAGCTGGTGGGCACGGTGGAACCCGCCGACGCTGAAGTGGACGACGGCCGGCGTCAGCGCCGAGCGGTCGTAGGTCGGGACGCTGAGCTGGCCCTCGTGCAGGGCCAGGGTGGCGTCGGTCAGCGGGTGGATCTCGGCGGCCGCGACGACGTTGGGCCCCTCGGCCTGGTCGGGGAAGCCTGCGCTCGCCGGTACCGGACCCGCAGGAGCGGGTGCGGTCGTGGGCAGGTGCAGGAGCTCGGCCTGTGACATCGCATCCCTCCTTCTCTCGTCCGTGGGCGCGGCAGCACCGGTCCGCCCCGTTCCGGGAACGGCTGGGTCAGCAGTACACGGGTGTGGCCGGGTGTCGCGCAACAAGGTCCGGCGCCGCATCGCGGCAGCGGCAGGCGCCGGGACGGCGCAGGTGATTGCGCGCCGGAGAGGGGCAATGCCCGTTTCCGGCGCCGGGCAAACGGCGGGCGAACGCTTGGTTGCGTGTCCATGATCACCGATGCCCGTCGCGTCGGTGCAGGCGGGGTCGAATGACACGGCTGTCAGTAACGGCTGTGACTGCTGTGCCCGATGAGACCTGTGGTGCGGGTCACGGCGGCGTGTCGAAAACGACGCGCCGTACACCCGGTCACGAACGGGTCACGGAATGTTTCGATGGGTGCGGCCCCGTTAGGGCTGCGCAGGCTTCCCCCCACGCGAAGACGGACAGGTGCATGCACGCAGGGATCGGCCAGGAGCCCCGCACGGAGCTGCTCGGGGCGGTGGCGGCACCGGCCCCCACCGGCCGCAGACGGGCACGCCGCGCCGCTCGGCCCCGCGTCCGCCGCAGCCCGGCGCTGCTGCTCGGCGCGGCTCTCCTCGGCGGGATCACGGCCGCCGGACTCGGCGTTCCCGGTGCGCCCGCCGCCTCGGCCGAGGCCACCTCCGTGGCCGAGGCCCAGGAGACGCTCCTCACCGCGGAGGAGGGCGTCGAGGTGCTGCCGCAGGCGTCGATCTCCGTCGCGGAGGCCGAGGTCCGGCTGGCGGAGGTGGCGGCCTCCCGGGCCGCGCGTGACGAGGCCGAGGCGGAGGCCGCGGCCGCCGCCGCGGAGGCCGCCCGGCCGAAGGCCGTCCTGCCCGTCGACGGCCGCCTCACCAGCGGGTACGGCGGACGCTGGGGCACCTTCCACTACGGCATCGACCTCGCCGCCCCCATGCGCACGCCCGAGTACGCCGCGGTGGACGGCGTGGTGCTCCGGGCCGGCTCGGCCAGCGGTTTCGGGCTGGCCGTCTACATCCTCCACGAGAACGGCGACGTCACCGTCTACGGCCACATGGACAAGATCCTGGTGGAGCCGGGGCAGTACGTGGAGGCGGGGGAGACCATCGCCCTGCTCGGCAACCGCGGCCAGTCCACCGGCCCGCACCTGCACTTCGAGGTGCACCAGGGCGGGCTCGACGGGAAGAAGGTCGACCCGATCCCGTGGCTGGCGGCCCGCGGCGTCGAGATCTGAGCTCGGCGCGCACCGGCGCTCGCGCGGCCGTCACCGCCGCGACAGGTGCCGCCGCGGCACCCCGGTCCTACCCGGGGATGGCCACCGCGCTGCCGGTGACGCGGATGCCGGCGGTCGGGTCCGGCGGGATGTCGACGACCAGCCGGCTCGGCCGCCCCATCTCCGCCCCCTGCAGGACGGTGACGGTCGCCGGCACGGTCACGGCGTCCAGCTCGCGCAGGTACCCGCCGAGCGCGGCGGCGGCAGCGCCGGTGGCCGGGTCCTCGAACACGCCACCGGGCGGGAAGGGGTTGCGGGCCCGGAACGTGGTCGGGTCCTCCCGCCGGACCAGGGCGACCGTCGTCCAGTTCCGCAGCTCCATCAGCCGCCCGAGCGCCGCCTCGTCGTAGTCCAGCGTGTCCAGCCGGTCCGGCGCCGCCGCGGCGAGCACGGGGTGCCAGGCGCCGGCGAACGCCACCCTCGGCGGGAGGGCGGGGTCGAGATCGCCCTCGGACCAGCGCAGGGCACCGAGCAGCTCACGGCGGTCGTCGTCGTCCAGGGGAGCCGTCCTGGGCGGCACGCTGGTCAGCGTGGCCTGCCAGGACCCGTCCGCGGCTCGGCCGGTCAGCACGTCGACGGGGCCGGCCGCGGTGAGGTACCGGAGCTGCCCCGCGCCGTGGCGTTCGGCGTGGGCCACCGCCGAGGCGACGGTGGCGTGCCCGCAGAAGCTCACCTCGGCGCGCGGGCTGAAGTACCGGACGTCGAACCCGTCCTCGCGAGGCACGAGGAAGGCGGTCTCGGAGAACCCCACCTCGGCCGCGGTGGCCAGCATCTGGTCCGGCGTCATCGACGTCGCGTCCAGCACCACCCCGGCCGGATTGCCGCCGGCGGGGTCGGTGCTGAAGGCGGTGTAGCGCAGGATCTCCGGGGCGGCGCCGGTCGGGCTCTCGGGCATCGGCATCGGTCGGGCTCCACGGGTGCTCGGGCCGGGCGGGGACCGGGCGGCCATCGCCGGTGGGGGACGGGTGCGGACGTCAGGCGCCGGCGCGGAACGGCCCCTCCAGGACCGCCCACTGCAGCAGCATGATCGTCTTGCCGTCGGCGATCCGGCCGTCCCGGACCATCGCCAGCGCCTCGTCGACGTCCACCTCCAGGACCTCGATGTCCTCTCCCTCGGCCGACAGCCCGCCGCCCGGACCGGTGCGGTCGCGGGCGGTGTAGGGGGCGGCGTAGAAGTGCAGCCGCTCGGTGACCGAGCCGGGGCTCATGTAGGCGTCGAACACATGGGTCAGCTCGCCGACGTCGACGCCCAGCTCCTCGGCGGTCTCCCGGCGGATCGCCGCCTCCGGGTCGTTGCCGTCGAGCAGACCGGCAGCCGCCTCGACGAGCATCCCGTCCGGGTGGTCGTTCACGTAGGCCGGATAGCGGAACCGGCGGGACAGCAGGACGGTCCGGCGCCGCACGTCGTGGAGGAGGATCGTCGCTCCGTCACCCCGGTCGTAGGTCTCGCGCTGCTGCCGGGACCACCGCCCGTCGGCGTGCTGGTAGTCGAACGTCGTCCGGCGCAGGACGTGCCAGCCGGTGGACACCAGCTCCACGTCGCGGACCACCACGCGCGGGTTCCGGGTGAGGTCCCGGCCCGCGCGGTCCAGGCCGGTCCGTCCCCGGTGGTCGGGGACGTCGATGCCGGGCCGCCCCGGCGGTGGTGTGGCCGGGGTCCCGGTGCCGGCCCGCACCTCGTCGGACTGGTCCTGCTGCAGCACGGCCTCTTCCTCCCGTCGCCCCGGCGCGGTGGCGACCTCCCGCCGGAACCCGATCCAGTACTCCCTGATCCGCCCGTCGCCGACCAGGAAGCATGCCCGCCCGGGCTCGGTCGCGGGAGATCTTTTCCCGCCCGTCGGTGCCGACCGCCCGCTCTGCCGCGCGCGGGACGTCCTCGCCGTGGTCAGCGGTGCCGCCTCGCCGCCCTCCGTGGTGTGATCACGGCGTGCCCGGCGCCGTCGAGGAGAGCAACCGGCGGCTGCTGCGCGCGCGGGACGCCATGGACCGCCGCTTCGCCGAGCCGCTCGACGTCCCGACGCTCGCCCGCATCGCCCACGTGTCGGAGGCGCACTTCATCCGCACCTTCCGCGCCGCCTTCGGCGAGACGCCGCACCGCTACCTGCAGCGGCGCCGGGTGGAGCGGGCCATGTTCCTGCTGCGCTGCACCGAGCGCAGCGTGACCGAGATCTGCATGGACGTCGGCTTCAGCAGCCTGGGCACGTTCAGCCGGGTGTTCCGCGACGTCGTCGGCGAGCCGCCGAGCGCCCACCGGCGGCGTGGCCCGCTGCCGCCGGTGCCCACCTGCTTCGCGATGGCCTGGGCCCGGCCGGCGACGGATCGAGCAGTTCCGGAGAAGCGTCCGGAGCGGCTCCGTCCCTAGCGTTCCGCCCATGCTGAAGACCATCTCCATCACCCAGATCTACGTCCCCGACCAGGACGCCGCCCTCGACTTCTACGTCGGCAAGCTCGGCTTCGAGGTGCAGACCGACATGGACTTCGGGCCGATGCGGTTCCTGACCGTCGCCCTGCCCACCGACCCGGGGCACGCGGTGCTCCTGGAGAAGCCCGGCGCGCCCTCGATGAGCGAGGAGACGGCCGCCCAGGTGCGCGAGCTGGTGAGCAAGGGCGCCTCCGGCGGGCACCTCTTCTTCACCTGCGACGACGCGTGGAAGACCCACGCCGAGCTGCGCGAGCGCGGGGTGGAGGTGACGGAGGAGCCGGTCGACCGCGGCTACGGGATCGACTTCGGGCTCCGCGACCCGTTCGGCAACCACGTGCGCGTCGCGCAGCTGACGCAGGGCTGAGCGCCGGTCCGCCGCGTCCGGTGCGCCGCCGACCCCCTGCGTCGGTCCCGCCGGGCAGGGCTGTACAGTCGTTCCCGGCTCGGACACACCAGACCGGGCCGGGTTCGGGGCTGTGGCGCAGCTGGTAGCGCACCACACTGGCAGTGTGGGGGTCAGGGGTTCGAGTCCCCTCAGCTCCACCCCGATGACCAGGCCGTTCTCCTTCTGGGGGAGCGGCCTGAGTCGTTTCTGGTGCCAGCGTGGTGGCCACTGGAGCCGCTACGGTGCCGGCGGTCCCCACAGTGCGTTGCCCATTCGGTCGGCGGCGTCGCGGCCGAGGGCGGGCAGAACGTGGCTGTAGGTGTCCGTGGTGGTTCGCATCTGTGCGTGGCCGAGCACCTCCATGACGACCCGTGGGTGCACCCCCTCGGACAGCAGCAGCGTCGCTGCCGTGTGCCGGCCGTCGTGCAGGCGCACGTCCCGCACACCTGCCTCATGCAGGAGGGCCTTCCATGCCTGCCAGTCCGACTTTCGCTCGATCGGCCGCCCGTTGGCCTGCGCGAAGACGAGGTCGTCGTCCTCCCAGAGGGAACCGGCGGTAATGCGCTCCTCAAGTTGGGCCGATCGATGGGTGCGGAGTGCCTCGACGAGTTGGTTCGGCAGGGCCAGCGTGCGCCGGCTGCGCTCGGCCTTTGGTTCCTCGTAGACGAGGCCTTGCCCGGCGACGCGGTGAATGCCGCGCCGGACGGTGAGTGTGCCCTCGTCCAGGTTGACGTCTGCCCAGCACAGGCCGAGAGCCTCCGACTGTCGAAGCCCTACGGCCAGCGCGACGGTCCACCGCGCGGCGTTGCGGTGTGCGCCTGCGGCCGCCATCACTCGCCTCGCCTCATCCGCGCTGAGGGGCAGCGCGGTCTGCGGCCGCTTGACTGTGGGTGGATCGACCAAGGTGGCCACGTTGCGCCCGACCTTGCCGCGCTGAGAGGCAACCTTCAGTGCGCGGGACAGCACACGATGCCCGCGCAGGATGGAGGCCGGGCTCAGCCCCTTGTCGGCCAGCGCGGCGTAGAGGCGCTCCAGGTGCTCCGGCTGAAGCCGGTCGAGCCGGTGGTGTCCAATGCCCGGCGTCAGGTGTAGCCGGACAGTGCTGCGATAGCTCTCCAGCGTCCTGGCTCGGACCTTGCGGGCTGCGATGTTGTCGAGCCAGTGGTTCAGCCATTCGGCGACGAGGAGAGCCCGGCCGGCTGCTTCGACGAAGCCGGCGTCACGCTTGGCCTCGATGGCCCGGACCTTAGCTACGACGTCCACGCGCCTCGCCCCTGAGACGTGCCGTCGGTCCCGTCGGCCGTTCTCCTTCTTGCCCATCGAGACGAAGCCGTGCCACCGACCGTCTTCATCCTGATAGATCGACGATTCGCCGCTGGCACGCTTCCTGGTCTCCGGCGCTTTCCGACGCCCCGGGGTCGTGCCGCCTTGTTCCTCGACGTTCGTCATCGATCGCTCCTTGCGTGGCCGGCGTCGAGTGTCGCCGTGTGCACTGACACCGGGAATTGGTAATGCACAGGTCAGGCCGGCTCCCCCGGTTGGGGGTCGAACTCGAACAAGGCGCGCTGGTTCGTGGTAGTCCGCCGGTTCCCACCTGGTCGAGGAGAGGCACTGGATGGGGGAGCTTCGAGCCGCCGGACGTAGCGTTCGAGCTCCGCGCGGGAGATCCGGCAGCTGCGGCCGATGTGCACGGGGAGCAGGACGCCGGCCTTCATCAAGGCGTAGACGGTGGTGCGGCCGACTCGGAGGACCCGGGCGGCCTCTTCGGGCGTTAGAAGCAGCTGGTCGCTGGACAGCAGCTCCTGAGGTCGCTGCGCATCAACCATGGCGGCCTCCTCCTCAGGCGTCCGGTCTCGCTCGCCGGCGTTCGATGCGGCACGCCTACCTGGAAAGGCGTCGTTCGCGCCGGATTGGTGACAGTGCAACGGCGATCTCCTGTTCGTCTCCGGTTCTCCTGCAGTGAAGGGCCCCATCGCCTGAGGCCGACATCCTCAGAGTTCTCGTCCACCCGGTGCTTTCCCGCGTGTCTCCAGTCCTGCTCCTGTATGTCGAGCGCTGCGGCGGGCCATGCGGTCGTAGGCGCTCGGGCAGGTTGGCGATGCGCAACGCGGGCATCGTCGGGCCGGGCGCGCCTGGGTCCGCATGGCCCGGGGCTCGGCGTGCTGGCGGACTTCGCGAGCCCGGCCACGGAGTGGGCGCATGAGGTCCGACCGTCTGAGGTTGACGACCACCATCCGGCCGTGTTGAGCGGCCAGGAGGTGACGCCGGCGCCCGGGTTGCGCGCAACGTGGCCGCCTTGCGGATCCGCCGTCCCAGAAGACAGGGGACCAGGGTCGGTCTAGCCCACACGACTTCTGGCCGGTGTTCAGGAGTCGAGCGGGTGTTATCCCACCGGACGGAGCTTCCCGGACTCGTCCGCGCCCATGGCAGCGACGCGTCCTCGGCAAGGTCATCGTCGCGGCAGCGCGATGTCACCCCTCACCGTGGCCTCCACGCGGCGGCCGCGCTGGCGGACAGACACCGAGAACTACTCGGGATCCTTTCCTCTTGGCTACAGCCGCAAGGTCCACTGCACAAGCTCGGGCACTCGCCCGCGGATGGCCTTCGCTCCCCAAATCAGATGCCGAACCGGAATAGGTCATGAAGCGACACACCTCATGCATTGATGGAATCGGGCTCCCGTAACCGGTCCCTCCCGGGCAGGCTGCGGGGCACGGACGCCGGGTCCGGGGCGGTCTGACTCCCACATTTGC
>NZ_VNHW01000009.1 GCF_008124835.1 Blastococcus xanthinilyticus
CCCTGAACTCCTGCGTGTAGACCCTGCCCACGAAGACACCCCTCCCGTGGCGATGCCGCCACTGTGACGGTGTCCGCGAAACCCGGGCAAGCTCAACGTCCACCACGTCGCCCACTGGGCGCACGGCGGGCCGACCAGCTGCGACAACGGCGCGCTGCTCTGCGAGCGGCACCACACGAGCTGTCACGAGGGCGGGTTCTCGATCCGCCGAGATCCCGGCACCGCACGGTGGCACACCTACCGGCCGGACGGGACCGAGGTCCTCAGCCGCGCCGGCCCCTGACCCGGCGGCGGCGCGGCCGCACCGGGCTACCCCTCCCGCGGGGCGTACATGATCACCGCGACACCCACGAGGCAGACCGACGCGCCCACGACGTCCCACCGGTCCGGCCGGAAGCCGTCGACGGCCATCCCCCACGCCAGCGAGCCGGCGACGAAGACGCCGCCGTAGGCAGCGAGGATCCGGCCGAAGTTCGCGTCGGGCTGCAGGGTCGCGACGAATCCGTAGAGCCCGAGCGCGATGACACCGGCGCCGATCCAGGCCCAGCCGCGGTGCTCGCGGACGCCCTGCCAGACCAGCCAGGCGCCGCCGATCTCCGCGAGGGCGGCGAGCGCGAAGAGCGCCAGCGACCGGGCGACGGTCACTCGACGACGTCCAGGAAGCGGCGCAGCGTCGCCAGGAAGACCTCCGGCTGCTCGGAGTGCACCCAGTGGCCGGCGTCGTTGATCCGGACCAGGCGCGTGCTGGGGAACAGCTCATCCATGTGGTCGCGGTCCTCGGGGAGGATGTAGTGCGAGTTCGACCCGGCGATCCACAGCACCGGCCCCTCGAAGGCCGCGCCGGGCGGCGGATCGGGGAAACCGCGGAGCTCGCCGAGGTCGCGCCCGAGCAGCTCCAGGTTCAGCCGCCAGTGCCAGCCGTCCCCGTCCTCCTCGCGGCTCAGGCTCTGCAGCAGGAAGCTGCGCACCATCCGGCTCGGGACGGCGGTGCGCAGCGCGGCATCGGCGTCGGTGCGGCTGGCCAGCGCGGTCAGGTCGATCTCCCGCATGGCGGCGATGAAGGCGGCGAAGGGCGAGGCCTCCTCGTCGGGGTCCTCGGTCCGGCCGCCCTGGAGCGGGTACTCGACCGGGGCGATGTCCACCACCACGAGGGCGCGCAGCAGCTCGGGCCGGCGCAGCGCCAGCTGCATCGACACCTTGCCGCCCATCGAGTGCCCGACCAGGGTCACCGGCTCCCCGTAGCTCTCGAGCTCCGCGGCGAGCAACCCGGCCATGTCGACGTAGTCGACCCGGTCGGTCCAGGGGGAGTGCCCGTGGTTCGGCAGGTCGAGCAGGGTCACCCGGTGGTCGTCGGCCAGCCCCTTGGCGATCGTCGTCCAGTTCTTGCCCTGGCCGAACAGCCCGTGCACGAAGACGACACGTGGTCCCCGCTCGCCCAGGACGCGCCCGTGCAGCCGCTCCTCGTCATCCGTCATGCGGCCATCCCACCAGGTCCGGTCAGCCGCCGGTCACCACCTCCGTGGTGTTGGTGGCGCGGTCCCACCGGATGTAGCCGCCCTCGAAGTCGCTGCGCCGGCCACCGTCGACGTCGTACTCGCCCGAGACGGGGTAGCCCAGCACCCCGTGCTCGGCGCCCAGCGACGCCCACCGCCGGTAGATGGCGCCGTACACCTCGTGCGCACCCAGGTCGGGGCGCCAGTAGATGCCGCTCTCCCCGAACCGGCCGGTGAAGGTCTGGTAGCGCCCCTGCCCGACGGTGGCGCGCTCGCCGGTCAGCGGGAAGCCGAGGACGCCGTGCTCGGCGTCCAGCGCCGACCAGCGCTTGTAGATGTCGCCGTACACCTCGTGGGCGCCCAGGTCGGCCCGCCAGTAGATCCCGCCCACGCCCCACCAGCCGGCGAAGCTCTGGTACCGGCCGACGCCCTCGGTGGCGCGCTCCCCGGTCAGCGGGAAACCCATCACGCCGTGCTCGGCACCCAGCGCACCCCAGCGCTCGTAGATGTCGCCGTACACCTCGTGGGCGCCCAGGCTCGGGTGCCAGTAGATCCCGCCGCCCCCGTAGCCGCCGGCGTAGCTCTGGTAGCGGCCGACGCCCGCGGTGGGGTGCTCCCAGGTGATCGGCGGCCCCATGAAGCCGCCCGGCCCGCCCAGGGCCCGGTACTGCTGCTCGACCGGCGACCAGGCCACCGACACCCCCAGGCGCTGCCCGGCCGCCGCGCGTTCCTCCAGGACGGGGTAGACGTTGGCCAGGCAGCCCTGCAGGGAGATCGACTGCTGCTGCATCACCCAGGCCGTCCGGCCCGCGCTCGGGCAGTCGGTGTGCGGGATGCCGACCCAGTGCCCGACCTCGTGCTGGATGACGTAGCGCTGGTAGGCGGCGAGACCGTGCGGCCAGGACGAGGTGCCGAACCGCCACCGCTCGTCGTTGATGTACACCGAGCGGCCCACCCGGCAGCTCCACTGGGCGCTGCAGCCGGGGGAGGCGGCGGCGATGACGGACGGCGCGGCGAGGATCAGGTCGAAGTCGCTGCCCGAGCCCACCTGCTCGAACGCCACGGTCCCGCCCAGGCTCCACCCGCGCGGGTCGGTGAGCACCTCCCGGGCGATCGCCGTGAAGTGGCCGAGGTCGCCGGCGACGGCGCCGCGCGTGGACACCGTGTAGGTGACCGTCCGCTCCGCGGCCGAGGCGGTGGACGGGAACACCGCCACCGCCGCCAGCGTGACGAGGACGGTCAGGAGCAGACGAGCGGCTCTGGACATGAGGCCTCCCGGCGCGGACCCCCCGCCCGCGCCCCAGGTCGACGTCGGCACCGCCGCCCGGTGCGCTGACCCGGCGCCGGCTGTGTGTCGTCGACCGGTCTACCGCACGCGGGGGGCCCGGAGGAACCCGTTCCGCGACGCCGGTCCGGCGGGTGCACGGCTTCGTCGTCCCGGGCCTCTACCGTGCCCGGGGGATCGACGAGGGGGCGCAGATGCCAGGACGACGCCGGAGCGGGACCAGCACCCGACGGGCGACGGGGACCACGACGCGGAAGGCCGCGCCGCGGAAGCCGGCTGCGCGCAAGGCGGCGCCGCGGAAGGCCGCCCCCGAGCTGCCCACCGCGGGGCCGGGGGAGCGGGTGTGGGTGCTCGCCGTCCCCTTCCGCGCGCCGGCGCCCGGCGCCGTCTGGCACCCGGGGCTGCAGGCCTCCGTCTGGGTGGGTCGCTCGCTGCCGCCCGAGCTGGCGCCCTACGACCCGCCGCCGTACAGCCTCGAGCGGTACCTCGAGGACGAGCTGAACGAGGTTCCGCGGCCGATCCCCGAGGGCCGGCCGCTCACGCCGCGCGACCAGCAGTGCGACGGCGCCGACGTGGTGGCGGCGCACGCCGCGGCCGGGGGCCGGGTCTTCCTGCTCGGCGACGATCCCGGCGTCGGCAAGACCGGTACGGCGATCCTGGCGGTGAAGGCGATCGCCGAGCAGCGCGAAGTCCGGACCGTGCTGGTCATCGCCGACCGGCCGGCGGCGATCACCATCCCGCACTGGGCGCGCTCCATCGCCGGCTTCGGCGACGGCGGGCTGCGCTGGTGCGTCACCACCTGGGACCGGCTGGGCAAGGTGGCGAAGCTGCGCTTCGACGTCGTCGTCGCCGACGAGACGCACATGGTGCGGCACACGACCACCCAGCGGTGGAAGCACTGGAAGGCCGTCTCCGGCGCCGCCCGGGTCAAGGACACCCCCTACGTGCTGGCCGCCACGGCGACGCCGGCGCACACGCCGCTGGAGCTGCCCTACCTGGCACCGGAGTTCGCCGCCCGGCACGGGGAGTCGATCAAGGAGTGGGCCGATCTGCCGAAGGCGCTGGAGCGGCACACGTTCCACGTGGAACGTGGCCGCTACGGCTGGCAGTGGACCGAGGACGCCGACGAGCGCCGGGCCGACCTCGCGCGCCTGCAGTCCTGGCTCGCGGACGCCGATCCGCCGGCCACCCTGCACCGTCCCGCGCCGTGGGGCCCGGTCACGGTGACCGGGACGCCGGTGCTGCTGACGCCCGCGGAACGGACGGCCTACGAGGCGGAGTGGTCGGAGTTCCGCGCCGAGATGCAGCTGGCCCGCCGGTCCCGGCAGAGCGCGAAGGGCCGGGCGGCACTGCTCCGGTTCCGGCAGAAGGCCGGGCTGATCCGCGTGCAGGCGACCGTCGAGTGGATCAAGGCGCAGGTGGAGGCCGAGCGGCAGGTGGCGGTCTCGGTCGAGTTCGTCGAGACGGCGGCCGACCCGATCCGCGAGGCGCTGCTCGACGGCGGCATCCCGGTCGCCGGCATCTACGGGCGCGACCGCTTCGACGTGGAGGCCGAGCGGCTGCGGTTCCAGCGCGGCGAGGCCGCCGTCTGCGTGTTCACGGTGACCGCCTCGATCAGCCTGCACGCGGGCGAACTGCTGCCCGACGGGGCGACGGCGTCGGAGGCGCCCAGGGTGGGGTTGTTCCACCAGCCCCGGTTCTCCGGCATCCAGGCGCGCCAGGTGACGGGACGGACCCACCGCGACGGGCGCAGCTCTCCGTGGCGGGTGGCGTTCGCCGCCGACACGGTGGAGGAGCAGGTGGCCCGCGTGATGGTCGAGCGGCTGGCGGTCAGCGGCTCCACCGCCGGGGCGGACACCTCGGCGCTGCAGGAGATCGCCGAGCTGCTCGACGCCGACTGGCTGCCCGCCGCCGCCCTCACCGAGGGCTGACGGCCGAGGTAGGGCGGCGGTGATCAGCGGAGCAGGCCGGGGAGGTCGAGCACCACGAACGGGGTGAGCCACAGCGCCACCGACGTCCACCACCAGGCGCGGGCGGGCAGCCGGGCCCAGCGCCGGGCGAGCATCGTCAGCGGCCCGGCGATCGCCGCGAAGAACAACCACAGCCCGGTGATGAACACGAAGTAGATCGAGATCCCGTCGTCCACCATGGTCGGGTCCACCGCCGCCCAGCCGGCCTCCATGGCCACCACCCACCCCGTCAGCCAGGTGTTGGCGAGCGGGAAACGGCACAGCCAGCCCAGCGCCAGCCCGAGGACCACGCACACCGCCCAGCCGAGCGGGGCCGGGAGGCCGCGGCGCGCCGTGCCGGCGGGACCCGCCCCGGAGACCGCGCTCATCGCGGCGCGGCCGCCCCGAGCTGGACGTGCGCACCCTCGCCGACGACCGTCACCCGGTCGCCGTCCACGGCCACCGCGGTCCCGTCCGCCAGCCCGAACACCGGGTGCGCCAGGTCGCGCGCGGCCGCCCGCAGCGCCTCCTCCGAGGCGTTCGGGAAGTAGGGCGAACCGAGGTGCGGAAGCACCAGGAGGTCCACCAGCCCCAGGCCGACGCAGTCCTCCGGACGCGGCTTGTCCGACGCGCTGAGCGCGAGATCCGGGCCCAGGACCATGCTGCCCGCGCTGATCCCGATCAGCAGCCGGGACGCCAGCAGCCCGGGCAGCCGGTCAGCCAGCCCGGACCGCCGCAGCTCCCGTAGCAGGTGGGTCGTGTCCCCGCCGGTGAGCACGAGCACGTCGGCCGCCTCGAGCCGCGGCCGCCACACCTCGCCCTCCAGCGCGGAGACGTCCACGATGTCGACGGCGGCGAAGCCGGCGCGCTGGAGGTTCACGTAGTCGGCGATCAGCCAGCCCTTGTCCCCGTCGACGACGTTGGCCGCGGTGGGTACGACGGCGGCTCGCAGACCGCTCAGCGGGCGCCCGGCCAGCTCCGCCGCCGCCTCGACCAGGGACGGGTGGCAGAGGCCGGCGGAGGTCAGCAGCAGCCTCATACCGGGCAGAGCCAGTCGTCCGACGACGGCGCCACGGTCTCCGTCAGCGGCGGGAAGTGCGTGCGGAAGGTGAACGCCTCGGGGGTGGGGCCGTGCGCCCGCAGGTGCCGGATCCGCTCCTCGGCGTCGTCGGTCGTGGGGAGGGTGCCGGCCGGGATCCACCAGAGCGCCGTCGTCGCCTCTGCGGCGCGGGCGAACCACTCCCGGCGCCGCCGCATGATCTGCACGTGGCGGCCGGCGAAGACGTAGCCGGCCAGCGCCTCGACGTCCCGCCAGACGGTGAGGTTGACGATCACGCCGTGGCTGCCGGCGGTGTCCCAGCCGAAGGCCTGCACCGAGGTGGCGTTGCCGTCCTCGGTCTGCAGCCGCCAGACGAAGCCCGGCGCCCGGTCGGCCTCGGCGTTGACCTCGTCCAGGGCCGCCATGAAGTCGGCCAGCACCAGGCTGTCCAGCGGAGCCAGGAGCCGGGAGACGTTCACCTGGGCGAGATGGTGGGTCACTCGCCGGAACCTAGGGGATCGGCCCGGTCCCCGACCAGGGCCGGAACCACCCCGCGGGACGGCGCCCGCCGGCTGCGCTAGGTTCGGCCGTGGCACGGGGTGTCCCGCCCGGGACTGAGATCACACCCGTCGAACCTGCTCCAGTTCGCACTGGCGAAGGGATGTCACCCGGCATGTCCGATGCTGTGGAAGTCGTCGACCTGCGCGCTGCCCGCACGGCGCTGCGCGAGAACGCCCCGCTCGTCCACTGCCTGACCAACACGGTCGTGCAGACGCTGACCGCCAACGCGCTGCTCGCCGTCGGCGCGGCCCCGGCGATGGTGGACGCGCCGCAGGAGGCCGGCGACTTCGCCGCCGTCGCCTCCGCCGTCCTGATCAACGTGGGCACGGTGCACGAGCGCACCGCGGAGGCGATGCGCCTGGCCGCCCGCTCGGCCGGTGCGGCCGGCACCCCCTGGGTGCTCGACCCCGTGGCCGTGGGCCCGCTCGCCTACCGCACCGCCCTGGCCGGTGAGCTCGTCGGGCTCGCCCCCGCCGTCGTCCGGGGCAACGCCTCCGAGGTCATGGCGCTGGCCGGTGCCGGCGCCGGCGGTCGCGGCGTGGACAGCACCGCCGGCGCCGACGACGCGGGCAGCGCCGCCGCGGGGCTCGCGGCCCGCACCGGCGGGGTCGTCGCGGTGAGCGGGGAGGTGGACCTGATCACCGACGGCACGCGGACCGTCCGCGTCGGCGGCGGATCGGCCCTGCTGACCCGCACCACCGGCGCAGGCTGCGCGCTCGGCGCCCTGGTCGCCGCGTACGTCGCGGCGACCGGGGATCCCCTGGCCGGCGCCGTGGCCGCGCACGCGCACGTCGCCCTCGCCGCGGAACGGGCCGCGGCCACCGCCGCCGGTCCGGGCACCTTCGCGGCCGCCTGGCTGGACGCCCTGGACGCGGTTGGACCCGACGACCTCGCCCGCGCCGACGTCCGGCCGGCCTGATGAGACCGCCGTTCGACCCCACGCTCTACCTGGTCACCGACACCGCCCTCTGCCTCCCGCGGCCGGTCGCCGACGTGGTGCGCGCCGCCGTGGCCGGGGGCGTCACCGCCGTCCAGGTGCGCGACAAGCTCGCCCCCCGCCGGGAGCTGCTCGCCCTGACCCGCTCGGTGCAGGCGGCCCTGGCCGACCGCCCGGACGTGCCGGTGGTGGTCAACGACGCCGTGGACGTCGCCCTGCTGGCCGGCGCCGACGGCGTGCACGTCGGCCAGGAGGACCTGCCGGCCGACGAGGTGCGCGCCCTGATCGGGCCCGACCGGCTGCTCGGGGTCTCGGTGGAGAGCGCCGCCGACCTGGCCGAGGCGCTGGCGCTGCCACCGGGCACCGTCGACGTGGTGGGGCTGAGCCCGGTGTGGGCGACGCCGACCAAGCCCGAGGCCGGGCCCGGGCTGGGGCTGGACGCCACCCGCGAGCTGGCCGCCGCCGCGCACGCCGGTGGGCTGCGGGCCGTGGCCATCGGCGGCATCGACGCCACGCGGGCCGCCGCGGCGGCGGCCACCGGGGTGGACGGGATCTGCGTCGTCTCCGCCGTCTGCGCCGCCCCCGATCCACGCGCGGCCGCGGCGCGACTGCGCGCGGCGCTGAGCCCGGTGGGTGCGCGATGACGCCGACCGCGCTCACCGTGGCCGGCAGCGACCCCAGCGGGGGAGCCGGCATCCAGGCCGACCTGAAGACCTTCAGCGCCCTCGGTGCCTACGGGACCGCGGTGCTGACCGCGCTCACCGCGCAGAACACCCACGGCGTCACCGGCGTGCACCCGGTGCCCGCCGGTTTCGTGGTGCAGCAGCTGGAGACGCTCCTGGACGACGTCGCGGTGCACGCCACCAAGCTGGGCATGCTGGGCAGCGCCGAGGTCGTGCGGGCGGTGGCGGGCGTGCTGGCGCAGCGGCGGCCGGGGCCGGTGGTGTGCGACCCGGTGATGGTGGCGACCAGCGGCGACCGGCTGATCGACGACGACGCCGTGGCCGCCGTCCGCACCGACCTCCTGCCGGTGGCCGACCTGATCACGCCGAACGTCCCCGAGGCCGCGGCCCTGCTGGACGCGGCGCCGGCTCCCGACGTCGCCGGGCTGCACGCGCAGGCGCGGGCGCTGCTGGACCTGGGCCCAGGGGCGGTGCTGCTCAAGGGCGGCCACCTGGGCGGCTCGGAGAGCGTCGACGTCCTGGCCACCGCCGCGGGCACGGTCGAGAGCCGGCGGCCCCGCGTCGCGACCACGGCGACGCACGGCACCGGCTGCACGCTCTCCTCGGCGCTCGCGGCGCTGGCCGCCCGCGCGGACGGGCCGCCCGACTGGGCACCGCTGGTCGAGACGGCGCGGACCTACCTCCAGCGGGCGCTGACCGAGGGCGCCGCGCTGCGGATCGGCTCCGGGCACGGGCCGGTGCACCACTTCGCCGGGATCTGGCCGGCGTGAGCTCCTTCAGCGACCGGGCCTGGGCGGCCACCGCCGAGCTCCGCCGGGCGATCGACGAGCTGGCCTTCCTGACCGAGCTGGGGGAGGGCACCCTCGCCCCGGCGGTGTTCCGCCACTACCTGGAGCAGGACGCCCTCTACCTCGGCGGGTACGCGCGGGCGCTGGCGCTGCTGGCCGCCCGGGCGCCGGACCCCGGAGCGGCGGCGTTCTGGGCCGGCTCCGCGCAGAACTGCGGCGTCGTGGAGACCCAGCTGCACGCCGATCTGCTGTCCACCGACCTGCTCGGGTCGGCCGGGGCCCCGCCGGCGCGCCCGCCGGAGCCCTCGCCCACCTGCCTGGGCTACACCTCCTACCTGGTGGCGACGGCGGCCACCGCGCCCTACGCCGTCGCCGCCGCGGCGGTGCTGCCCTGCTACTGGGTCTACGCCGACGTCGGCGCCCGGCTGGCCCCGGTGGCGCGGGCGGCGGCCGACCACCCGTACCGCCGCTGGGTCGCCACCTACGACGCCGAGCCCTTCCAGCTCGCCACGGCCCGCGCCCGCGCCCTGACCGACGCCGCGGCCGAGGCCTCGCCGGCCGAGGAGCCGGCGATGCTGGCGGCCTTCACCGTCGCGGCGCGCTACGAGCTGGAGTTCTGGCGGGCGGCGCACGTCCGGGAGAGCTGGGCTCCCGCCGGCTGAGCGACCGGTGCCGCCGCGGTTCCGGCGGGCCGCCCGCCGCCGGACCGGCACCGCAGGCGATCATCGGTGCCATGCGGCGGGAGGCGAGCATCCTGCATCTGGACCTGGATGCGTTCTTCGCCGCGGTGGAGCAGCGTGACAAGCCGTCGCTGCGCGGGCGCCCCGTCGTCGTCGGCGGCGTCGGCGGCCGCGGCGTCGTCGCCACCGCCTCCTACGAGGCGCGGGCCTACGGCGCGCGCTCGGCGATGTCCACGGCCGAGGCCCGCCGTCGCTGCCCCTCGGGGACGGCGTTCCTCGGCGGTCGGTTCGCCGCGTACCGGCGGACCTCCGACGTCGTCATGGAGCTGCTCCGCGAGCTCTCCCCGCTCGTGGAGCCGGTCTCCATCGACGAGGCCTACGTCGACCTCGCCGCCGGGCCGGGCCACGACCTCTCCGTTTCCGGTGTGACGGAACTCGGCCGAAGGCTCAAGGAACGGATCGCCGCGGCCACCGGGGGGGTGACCGGGTCGGTCGGCATCGGCAGCTCCAAGCTCATGGCCAAGATCGCCTCGGATCTCGACAAGCCCGACGGGCTCGTCGTCGTCCCGCCGGGTGGTGAGCTCGAGGTGCTGCACCCGCTGCCGGTCACCCGCCTCGGCGGGGTCGGCCCCGCGACGGCGGAGCGGCTGCGCCAGGTCGGGGTGTCCACCGTGGCCGACCTCGCGGCCAAGTCGCTGCCCGACCTGGTGGCGCTGGCCGGCCGGGCCCACGGGGCGGGGCTGTACGCGCTGGCGCGGGCGGAGGACGACCGGGCGGTCGTCCCCGACCGGGAGGTGAAGTCGGTGTCGCACGAGGAGACGTTCGAGCGCGACCTCACCGATCTGGCCGTGCTCGGCCGGGAGATCGACTCGATGGCGACCCGGGTGGGCAACCGGCTGCGGTCGTCGGCCTACTCCGGCCGGACCGTCACGGTGAAGCTCCGGCGGTACGACTTCACGACCATCACCCGCTCGCAGACCCTGCCCCAGCCCACCGACGACCCCCGGCTGATCGCCGCGACCGCCCGCCGGCTGCTCACCGAGGCCGGCACCAGCGGCGGGCTGCGGCTGCTGGGCGTCGGCGTCTCCGGGCTGTCGCTGTACGCGCAGGGCGACCTGTTCGCCGACGACGAGGAGCCGGCGGAGGACGCCGGTGCGGCTCCCGACGCTGCGGAGCCCGCGGCCGGGCAGCCGGAGCTGCCGGTCGAGAAGCGCTGGTGGCCCGGCCAGGACGTGCGGCACCAGGAGCTCGGCTCTGGCTGGGTGTGGGGTCGCGGGCTGGGCCGGGTCACCGTGCGGTTCGAGGGGCCGACGACGCCCCCCGGGCCGGTGCGCACGCTCGCCGCCGACGACCCGCTGCTGGAGCCCGCCGACCCGCCGTCCTGGACGCCCGGGTGACCGCACCGGCCGGCGGATGCCCGTGTAGAACGGCATCATGACCGAGCCGAGCACGTGGACGCGGATGACCCAGGAGGACCCGGAGCACTCCCGGGCCTACGTGCAGCGCTTCCGGGACCTCGCGGCGCAGGGGATGGACCTGGCCGGGGAGGCCCGGCTGGTCGACGCGATGCTGCCGCGCGGCTCCCGGGTCCTGGACGCCGGCTGCGGGCCCGGCCGCGTCGGGGGCTGGCTGGCCTCCGTCGGCCACCAGGTGGTGGGGATCGACGTCGACCCGGTGCTGATCGCGGCAGCGGACGAGGACCACCCCGGGCCGCGCTGGCTGGTCGGCGACCTGGCCGAGCTCGACCTCCCGGCCCGCGGCGTCCCCGAGCCGTTCGACGCGATCGTCAGCGCCGGCAACGTGATGGCGTTCCTGGCGCCGTCCACGCGCGGCGCCGTCCTCACCCGGCTGCGGGCGCACGTCGCCCCCGGGGGCCGGGCCGCCATCGGGTTCGGGGCCGGGCGGGGGTACGACTTCGACGAGTTCCTCGCCGACGCCGGCGCAGCCGGCTGGGCGCCGGACCTGCTGCTGTCCACCTGGGACCTGCGGCCGTTCACCCCCGCGTCGGACTTCCTGGTGGCCGTCCTCCGCCCCGTCTGACGGAGCCCTGTGCCGCGATGCCGTGCGGGCCGCCAGGGTCAGCGACCGCCCGCACGGCACCCAGGGGTGTTCGCCGCCCGGCCGCTCCCCGGATGGGTCCGGTCAGAGCCGGCCGTTGGCCCGCAGCTGGATCAGCGCCTGCACCGTGCGGTGCCCGCGCCACTCCAGGGCGGCCGCGGGGGACCAGCTGTCGAAGTCGACCGCCCAGCCGCCGTCGGGCTGCTGGCCCGCGGCGAGCCGGTCGAGCTCGGCGTCGACGACGGCCGGCGCGAACAGGGCCCGCACCGGACCGCCCGGCAGGGGAGCGAAGTCCAGCGGCCGCATGTACTCGTCGTCGGCTCCCCCGGCCACGTGCAGCAGCCCGTCGGCCGGCACCTGCGGGCGCAGGGAGTCCACGAGGTCCGCGGCCTCCGGCCGGACCGGCGCGGCGGCGTCGAGGAACTGCGCCGCGAACGCCAGCTCCATGGCGTGCGCGCCGCCGGCCAGGCCGGCGATCGCGTCCAGGCAGTGGTCCGTCGCCCGGGCCAGCCAGGGATGCCCCGCCACGGCGGGATCGGTGCCCGCCACCCGGTGCGCTCCGGCGGCGACGACGGCGGTGATCTGCAGCGACGCGCGGGTGGGGTCCGCGCCGGTCCAGAAGGGAGCGCAGGCGGCCGGGTCGGGAACGGCCAGGGCGAACGGGAGGCCACCGTCGGGCAGCGTGGCGGCGGCCAGCCAGTCGCACAGCTCCCGTGCCCGCCCCGTCGTCCCCGGCGCCAGGTCGGCGAAGACCTCGAACGCGTGCAGGGCGCCGCCGGGCTGGCTGGTGCCCGACCGGAGGTCCGGCTCCAGACCCCAGCCGTAGCCGCCGTCCGGATTGCGGTAGCCGTCGACGGCGGCCAGCACGGCCGCCGGATCGCCCCCGCCGGTCAGCAGGTCGAACCGCCGGCGGTCGAGCACGCGGCCAGACCCGGCCAGGAAGTCCGCCGCGGCGGCCAGATCGACGGTCACGGGCCGAGCCTTCCGCCTGGCGCGGGTCACCGCCAGGTCCGCCGCTGTTTCCCGTGAAACGGCGGTCACCGACCGCTGGACGCCTCCGGTGGCGCGGGTGGTGGCACGGCCACGCCCAGGGCCACGGTGAGGTCCAGCACCGTCTGCGGGTCCTCCAGCCGCGGCCCGTAGAGCTCCCGCAGCTGGGTCATGCGGTAGCGCACGGTCTGGGGGTGCACGAACAGCGCCGCGGCCACCTGGTCACGGCGACCGTGGTGCAGCAGCCAGCAGCGCAGCGTCTCGGTCAGCTTCTCCCGCGCCGTGTCCCCCACCGACTCCAGCGGCGCCAGCACCCGGGTGCGCAGATCGGCGAGCGCCTGCTCGTCGGCACGGAGGACGAGCTCGGCCAGCCGGGCGTCGGTGTCCACCGGCTCGCCCTCCGCGCCGGTCAGCCCCTGCCGCAGGGCCCGCAGCGCCCGGCCGTACGACGCCTGGACCTCCCACCAGCCGCGGGCCGGGCCCACCACCGCCTCCCGGCCGGCGAGCCCGCGCAGCAGAGCACCACGGGCGACTCCCTCGGCGTCGGGCACGAGCAGCACGGCGAGGTCACCGGTCGGCTCGAGGTCCGGCACGTCCTCCGTCGCGAGCAGCGTCCGCGGATCGAGGGAGACCATGGCGCCCCGGGTCCGGCCCTCGGGCAGGAGCACCGCGGTCAGCGTGCGCGGCGGCGTCCACTCCGCCCGCTGCGCCAGCCCGATCAGCTCGGCGTGCGGGGCGCCGGTGAGCAGCGCGTGCGCCAGCCGCTCGCGCAGCCGCTGGGCCGCCCGGCCGCTGGAGGCCAGCTCGTCCGCGTGCCCGGACACGCTGGCGGCCGACAGCCGGTCGATGTAGGCGAACACCAGCTCGGCGAACCGTGCCACCGGCTCGGGCCCGAGGCCTGCGGCGACCGCCGCCGCGCTCATGTCCCGCCAGGACACCCGCGCGCCGACGCGGTAGGCGGCGAGCAACGCGTCCATGGAGCGGCCGCTGCGCGCCTCACCGCGGCCGAGGGCGTACGCCGCCTCCACGACCGGCCCACCCGGCGTGGCCGCGTCGGCGTTCCCGCCGGCCGCGGCGAGCTCCAGGAAGCCGCGCAGGGTCAGCTCGACCGCCGTGGAGATCTTGCGCCCCATCTTCCCGGTGAAGGCGTCCGCGTAGCCCGGCACCGCGACGATGATCTCCTCGACGGCCCGCTCGGCCACCTTCGGCAGCTCCCTCCGCATCGCGTCGGCGACGGCTTCGGGGAATGGCGCGACACCCGGCATCGTCAGTCTCCTTTGTCCTCAGCGAACAGAAGCTACCGCGCGATTCACGTGCGGAGCACAGGTATTTGGCGGTGGAACTGGGAAAGGTAGAGATATGACAGCCACCGCCCCGCGCCCTGCCGCGGCCCGTACGCCGGCGCGGCCCGCGCTGCGGGACCGGGTGTTCAAGCTGGCCGAGCTGGTGACCACCCCGCTGCTGCCGGTCGACTACCTCGACCTGTTCGACCCGCTCCGTTCCGGCGCGGCGCTGCGCGGTCGCATCGAGGCCGTGCACGAGGAGACGCGCGACGCGGCGAGCATCGTCATCCGCCCCGGCCGCGACTGGCTCCCCCACGTGCCGGGCCAGTACGTCCGCATCGGTATCGACATCGACGGGGTCCGCCAGTGGCGCGCCTACTCGATCACCTCGGTGCTCGGCCGTCCGGACGGCTGCTTCACCATCACGGTGAAGGCCATCCCCGACGGCAAGGTCAGCAACCACCTGGTGCACCGGGTGAAGCCGGGCACGATCATCCAGCTCGACCAGGCCACCGGGGAGTTCTGCCTCCCGGAGGAGACTCCGGGCAAGGCCCTGTTCGTGACCGCCGGCTCGGGGATCACCCCGGTCATGGGCATCCTGCGCAACTCCGCCGACTCCCTTGCCGACACCGTGCTGGTGCACTCCGCGCCCACCTCCGAGGACGTCGTCTTCGGGGAGGAGCTGCGGCAGATGGCCGCCGACGGCCGGATCCGGCTGATCGAGCAGCACACCGACAGCGCCGGGATGCTCGACGCCCGGTCCATCGCCGAACTGGTGCCCGACCTGCACGAGCGCGCCACCTGGGCCTGCGGCCCGGTCGGCATGCTGGAGGCGCTCGAGGAGCACTGGGCGTCGGTAGGCATCGCCGACCGGCTCTACACCGAGCGCTTCCGCCCGCGGATCCTCGTGACCGGCGAGGGCGGCACGGTCACCTTCACGAAGAACGGGACCACCGTCGAGGCCGACGGCGCGACGCCGATCCTCGACGCCGCCGAGGAGGCCGGCGTGCTCATGCCCAGCGGGTGCCGCATGGGCATCTGCTACGGCTGCGTGCTGCCCATGCGGGCCGGCGCGGTCCGCGACCTGCGCAACGGCGAGATCACCACCGCCGAGGACGTCGGTGACGGCGTCCTCATCCAGACCTGCGTCAGCGCCGCCGCCGGCGCCTGCGACATCGACCACTGACCACCTCGAGCCCCAGGAGCCCGGACATGACCGTCATCCAGAAGAAGCCCGAGAACCCGATCGCCCACCTCACCCCCGAGGACATCGAGCTCATCGGCAAGGAGCTCGACACCATCCGCCAGGAGATCCGCGACAGCCTGGGCGAGGACGACGCCAAGTACATCCGCACCGTCATCGACGTGCAGCGCAAGCTCGAGCTCGGCAGCCGCGCCGTGCTGCTGTTCTCCAAGTTCCCCCCGGCCTGGGTGCTCGGCACCGCCGGCCTCTCGGTGGCCAAGATCCTGGAGAACATGGAGATCGGGCACAACATCCTGCACGGCCAGTGGGACTGGATGCGCGACCCGAAGATCCACTCCACGACGTGGGAGTGGGACATGGCCAGCCCGGCCGAGCAGTGGAAGCACTCGCACAACGAGCTGCACCACACGTACACGAACGTGATCGGCAAGGACAACGACCTCGGCTACGGCATCATGCGCGTGGACGAGGACCAGAAGTGGCACCCGATGTACCTGGCGCAGCCGCTCTGGAACTTCATCAACGCCTGCTTCTTCGAGTACGGGATCGCCGCGTACGACCTGGAGCTCGGCAAGAACCTGGCCACCAAGAAGCGCCGCAACGACCCGAAGTTCCGGGCCGCCGCCAAGCAGGTGCTCAAGAAGATCCGGAACCAGGCCGCGAAGGACTACGTCGTCCACCCGCTGCTGTCGGGCCCGTCGTTCCTGCCGACCCTGGCCGCGAACTTCACCGCCAACGTGGTGCGCAACCTCTGGTCGCACTCGGTGATCATGTGCGGCCACTTCCCCGAGGGCGTCGAGACGTTCGAGAAGACCTCGATCGACGGCGAGACCCGCGGCGAGTGGTACGTGCGCCAGATGCTGGGCTCGGCGAACATCTCCGGCAGCAAGGCCATGCACACGATGACCGGGAACCTGTCGCACCAGGTGGAGCACCACCTCTTCCCCGACATCCCGAGCAACCGGTACGCCGAGATCGCCCCGCGGGTGAAGGAGATCTTCGACCGCTACGACCTCACCTACCACTCGGCCCCGCTGTACAAGCAGGTCGCGAGCGCCTGGCATAAGGTCATCCGGCTCTCGCTGCCCAACGGCTGGCTGGCCGAGACGACGCCGAAGAACGCCCCGGCGCAGCTGGCCAAGCTGTACAAGATGACCACCGGTGGGCCCAAGGTCCGCCGCGCGCTGCAGTCGAAGGCCGCCGCCTGACCCCAGGGCACCTCGTCGAACCGGAGAGGCCCAGGACCCACGTGGTCCTGGGCCTCTCCGGTTGCGGGCTCGCGAGGCAGCTCGGCCTCCCCCTCGGGCGGGACCAGCCCAGGGGTGAGCCGAGAAGTCGGTCAGGGTTGCTGCGCCGGCGCCGGCTCGCGCTGCGAGAGCAGGACGGCCGGATCGCGGATCGGCACCTCCCACACCTCCTCCGCCGCGTCAGGGTCCACCACCCGACCGGTGTCGAGGAAGGCCGCGATCTGCGCCAGGCCCTGGAGCGCAGCCGGCCGTGGCGTCTGCAGGAGGAAGGCGTGCGGGTTGCTGGCCTCATCGGGTGTCTCGTCGCCGCGGTACAGGCTGGTCCGTGACCACAGCGCCCCGGCGTCGACGACCGAGAACGATGTCGAGTTCGGGACCGATCGGTCGCCCAATGCCACCTGCACCAGTACCCGTTCGGGTCGGATCAGCGGGGCGAAGGCCTCCGGACTGCCCGGCCGGGCCAGCCAGGTCGCCCCCGCCAGGTAGTCCGCCAGCAGCAGCGCCCGGGGCGCGGTGGCGACCACCGGGTCCTGTCCCACGACGGGCAACGCCTCGGCGACGAGCTGCCGCATGGCGGCCGGGTCACCCGGCAGGCCCGTGGCCTCCAGCGCCTGTTCGGTCACCAGCTCGAACGACGGCGCCAGACGGGCGATCTCGGTGATCGGCCCACCGGGCACGTTCAGCGCCGATCGGGCCACCGCCGGGTCGGCCGCCGTGAGCATGGCGCCGTACATCCCGCCCAGGCTCTGTCCGGCGTACCCGACGTCGTGTCCCGAGAGATCCGCCCGCCTGTCACCGTCGACGTCGGTCCCCCTCAGCGACCGGACCAGGGTCATGATGTCCGCCGCGGTCTGGCGGAGCGCGTCCCGCGAGGAGACCGCCGCAGCCGGCCCGGTCGCCGAGAAACCCTCCGCGCCGGTGATGGTGGCGTCCGTGTCCCCCTGGTCGACGCCACGCCCCAGGCTCGGCAGGGTCCTCGACTCGCCGTCGGATGTACCGATGATCCAGCGGCTCTCCGGGCCGTAGCCGTGGCCGACGGCGTTCGTGGCGATGGTCGCGATGCCTCGCTGCGCGTTCTCCTGGGCTGCGAGGAAGACCCTGGTCATCGATTCCGTGAAGCCGTGTCCGAAGACGGCGACCGGCCAGCCCCCGGCGGGGGCCTCCCCTTCCGGGAGAACGGCGACGAAGGGCAACCGATCGGCTGCCACGGGGTCCGGCCCGGCGTCCCCTGTGGGCGTCTGCTGGATCGTCACGTCCTGCCGCAGCCACGATGGCGCCTCGAAAGATCCAAAGACCAGGGTGCCCCCGCTCATAGGCTGCGGGACGGACACCGGTGGCCCACCGAGCGCCCCGGGCGCCGCGATCGTGTCCGCCTCGAACTGCACGGTGGTCCCGGAAACTGGGAAGACTCCGTCGATCCGCAGGCCCGGCCGGGTGATCCCGGTGGCGCGGAAGGCCGTGCCGTCGTCGATCTGCCGGCGCAGGTCGAGGAGGCCGTCCGTGGCCGACAGCGTCGTGAACCTCTCCTCCGCCGGACCAGTGCCAGGACTGCTTCGCAGCCGGAGCCGGTAGGTGGTGCCGGGGGCGAGCTGCTCGGCCGGGTGTGCGTACACGGTGAGCGTGAGGGGGTTGTAGACGACGCGGTCGACTCCGGTCCGCCAGCCGCCCCCCTCCCGCTCTATGGAGATGAGGCCGGCGACCTCGGATGGATCGACCGGGTCGGTGAAGCGGATCGCAAGCCGCGGGTCCAGGTCAAAGCCGTCCAGCTGGTTCAGCCTCCGGACCAGCCCACAGGCGATAACCGTCGAGCAGTCCGTGGAGGGAAGGGCCACCCGCCTCCCCGTCCGCTGGTCGGGATCGGCCACGGTGAGCGAGTTCGACGGGAACACCCACACCGGCTGGGCGGCGTCCGCCCGGGTGGCGACCTCCCCAGCCGGTCCCCGGTGCCCTGTCCTCCCGGAATCCGGCGAGGTGCCAGCCGTGGCAGCGAGGACCACGGTCAGGATGCTGAGCGCCGAGAGGGTCGCTCGTCGCCGGCTGCGGTGGGGCACGGAAGTCTCCATCGACTCGGGGACATCCTCTTCCTCGCCTACGGGTGGCTCGGCGCAACCGTCCGCCCGCGTGGAAGCCTGGAACATGCGACGGCCCCCGACTAGGGACCGGGCGCAAGGTCAGTTTGCCATGTCCACGAAGCGGCTGTAGTGGCCCTGGAAGGCGACGGTGACGTTGGCGGTCGGGCCGTTGCGGTGCTTCACCAGCATGATGTCGGCCTCGCCCGCCCGCGGGGACTCCTTCTCGTACATGTCCTCGCGGTGGATCATCATAACCATGTCGGCGTCCTGCTCGATCGAGCCGGACTCACGGAGGTCGGACAGCATCGGCTTCTTGTCCTGCCGCTGCTCCGAGCCACGGTTCAGCTGCGACATCGCGATGACCGGCACCTCGAGCTCCTTGGCCAGCAGCTTGAGCGCACGGGAGAACTCCGAGACCTCCTGCTGGCGGCTCTCGACCTTCTTGCCCGACGTCATCAGCTGCAGGTAGTCGATGACGATGAGCTTGAGGTCGTTGCGCTGCTTGAGCCGCCGGGCCTTCGCCCGGATCTCCATCATCGTCATGTTCGGCGAGTCGTCGATGTAGAGCGGCGCGTCGGCCACCTCGCCCATGCGGCGGGCCAGCTTGGCCCAGTCCTCGTCGGACAGCGTGCCGGCGCGCATGTGGTGCAGCGGCACCTTCGCCTCGGCCGAGAGCAGACGCATGGTGATCTCGTGCTTGCTCATCTCCAGGGAGAAGATGCAGGCCGGCATCCCGTGCTTCACCGTCGCGGACCGCGCGATGTCCAGGCCCAGCGTGCTCTTGCCGACACCCGGACGGGCCGCGATGACGACCATCTGACCGGCCTGCAGGCCGTTGGTCAGCTCGTCGAGGTCGCGGATGCCGGTCGGCACACCGCGGGCGGTGCCACCGCGGGAGGCGATCGCGTCGAGCTCGTCCATCGTCGGCTGCAGGACGTCCTCGAGGCGCGAGTAGTCCTCGCTCATCCGCTTCTCGGTGACGTCGTAGATCTCCTGCTGGGCGCGGTCGACGATGTCGTCGACGTCGCCGTTGCCCCCGGCCGCGCCGTAGCCGAGCTGCACCACGCGAGTGCCGGCCTCGACCAGCCGGCGCAGCACCGCCTGCTCGGCCACGATCGCGGCGTAGTAGCCCGCGTTGGCCGCCGTCGGCGTGGACTGGATGAGGGTGTGCAGGTAGACCGCGCCACCCATCTTCGACAGCTGGTCGGTGCGGTTGAGCTCGGCGGCGACGGTGATCGCGTCGGCCGGCTCGCCACGGCCGTAGAGGTCGATGATGCAGTCGAAGATCACCTGGTGCGCCGGCCGGTAGAAGTCGTTGCCGTGCAGCACCTCGACGACGTCGGCGATCGCATCCTTGCTCAGCAGCATGCCGCCGAGCACCGACTGCTCCGCCGCGACGTCCTGCGGCGGCTGCCGGTCGTACGCCGGCGCCGTCGCGGTCGGTCGGCTGAACTCGTCGGCCACCGCCACGGGGGTACCTCCATCTCCTTGCGGGCGCGCCCGCGGAACCACTCGGCGCAGGGGAAGTACGCGAGCTCGGCGGGCGACGCCGGACCGAACATCCGTTCGGTCACTGCCTACCGGAGGGGACCGACAGTCCGGCTCCCCGTGGTGGCCGGAGAGGACGTTAGGAACTGCGGCGGGCGGCGTCCACCACCGCTGTGCACGCCGATCTGCACAACTTGTGGACAAGTCGGTGGACGGAGGCGTGTCGACATGTGGAGGAAACGGGGGAGGTCGCGTCCCCGCGCACGCGGGCACCCCGGCTGACCTGCACGGACGCCGGCCGGGGGGTGTGGACGCAAGAAATCCGGGGAGAAATTTCGGGAGACGCACCACGAGTCACAGCAGGCCGCGCGGTGGCGACCGGTCGACGACCGGGCGACCACCCGGCGACGGTCCGGCGACCGGCAGCCGGCCCCGCCCCGTGGTGCCCGACCTCACGCTGCGCGGTGCGGTCGGGCACCGGGCGGTGGGGACGGCGGGCGGCGGACAGAGGCCCGTAGCCGCCCTGAACGCCACGAGGGGCGCCGGACCGGAGTCCGACGCCCCTCGGGGACGGTGCACGCGCTCAGGGCGCGTACGGCCTCGCTCAGCCTGCGACGACCTCGATCGTCAGCTGGGAGGCGACCTCGGGGTGCACCCGCACGGTGACGGTGTGCTCGCCCGTGGTCTTGATGCTGCTGGGCAGCTCGATCCGGCGACGGTCGAGCTCCGGGCCGCCGGCCGCGGTGACCGCGGCGGCGACGTCGGCGGTGGTGACCCGGCCGAACAGGCGGCCGCCGTCACCGGCGCGCGCCGGCACCTGGACGGTGAGCCCGGTGAGACGGCCGGCCAGGGCCTGCGCCTCCTCGAGGGACCGCACGTCGCGGGTCGCCCGGGCGCGGCGCAGGGACTCGACCTGCTTCTCGGCACCCCGGGTGGCCTGGATGGCCAGCCCGCGGGGCAGGAGGTAGTTGCGGCCGTAGCCGCCCTTGACCTCGACGGTGTCGCCGGAGGACCCGAGACCGGTGACCTCCTGCGTGAGGATCAGCTTCATCGTGCTCATGATCAGCGCGCCGTCGAGGTGTAGGGCAGCAGCGCCATCTCACGGCTGTTCTTCACGGCCGTGGCGACGTCGCGCTGGTGCTGGCTGCAGTTGCCGCTGACGCGGCGGGCACGGATCTTGCCGCGGTCGGAGATGAACTTCCGCAGCAGGGTCGTGTCCTTGTAGTCGACGTAGGTCGCCTTGTCCTTGCAGAACTGGCAGACCTTCTTCTTGGGCTTGCGAACAGGGGGCTTGGGCACCGGAGTTCTCCAGTAGTCAGATCAGGGGTACGAGGGGTCTGGCCCCGTCCGGGGCTCGCCCGAGCGTGCGGGGGGCGAGTGGGACGGGGTCCTTGCTCAGAAGGGAGGCTCGTCGGACGGGCCGGCGGGCGTCGACCAGGGGTCGCTCGCCCCGCCGCCGCCGCCGCCACCGCCGAAGCCGCCGCCGCTGTTGCCGCCGCCGCCGAAGCCGCCGCCACCACCGCCGCCGCCCTCACCGCGCGAGGCGCGGGTGACCTTGGCCGTGGCGTAGCGGAGCGAGGGGCCGATCTCGTCGACCTCCAGCTCGATGACGGTGCGCTTCTCGCCCTCCTTCGTGTCGAAGGAGCGCTGCTTGAGGCGGCCGCTGACGATGACCCGGGAGCCGCGGGTGAGCGACTCGGCCACGTTCTCCGCGGCCTGGCGCCACACGTTGCAGCGGAGGAAGAGCGCCTCGCCGTCCTTCCACTCCTGCGACTGGCGGTCGAAGGTCCGCGGCGTGGAGGCCACGGTGAAGTTGGCGACGGCAGCCCCGGACGGCGTGAAGCGCAGCTCCGGATCGGCGGTGAGGTTGCCGATGACGGTGATGACGGTTTCGCCGGCCATGGTCAGTGGACCTCGGGTCGCATCAGCTTCGTGCGCAGCACCGACTCGTTCAGGTTCAGCTGGCGGTCCAGCTCCTGGACGGCGGCCGGCTCGGCCTGGATATCGATGATCGCGTAGATCCCCTCGACCTGCTTCTTGATCTCGTAGGCCATCCGGCGACGGCCCCAGATCTCGGTCTTCACCGTTCCACCGGAGTTGGTGACGACGGTCAGGAACCGGTCCAGGCTGGGAGCGATGGTGCGCTCCTCGAGCTCAGGGTCGAGGATGATCATCAATTCGTAGTGACGCACGGAGAACCCCACCTCCTCTGGTCTCAGCGGCTGCAGGGCATCTGCAGCAGGAGGGTCGTACACGCGTCGCGCGCCCGGACCCGCAGGGAGCAGGAGAGGACGCGCACCGGCCAGGCTACCAGCGCCATGGACACGGTGTCCCCGTCGGACCGGCGCTCTACGCTCCCCGGGTGGCTGAGCAGCTGATCGGCGTGCACGTCGGACCGGGTCTGACCGAGGAGAACGAACTGCTGGACGGCGGGCCGCTGGCCCGCGCGGCGGAGGTGGACGCCGACGCGGTGCAGGTGTTCCTGGCCGACCCGCAGGGGTGGAAGGCACCGAAGCCGCGCCCGGACGCCGAGGCGCTGCTCGGCTCCGACGTCGCCGTGTTCGTCCACGCGCCGTACGTGCTCAACGTCGCGACCACGAACAACCGGATCCGCATCCCCAGCCGCAAGCTGCTCGGAGCGCACGCCGCGGCCGCCGCGGCGGTCGGCGCCCGCGGTCTGGTCGTGCACGGCGGCCACGTGCTGGCGAAGGACGACCCGGCGGCCGGGGTGGACAACTGGCGCAAGACCTTCGCCCGCCAGGCCGAGGACGGCGGGTTCCCGGTGCCGGTGCTGATCGAGAACACCGCCGGCGGCGGCAACGCCATGGCCCGGGAGCTGGACGCGCTCGCCCGGCTCTGGGAGGCGGTGGGGGAGTTCGGCGCGGGGCTGGTGCTGGACACCTGCCACGCGTGGGCCGCGGGGTGGGACCTGACCACCGTGGTCGACGACGTCCGGGGGATCACCGGGCGGATCGACCTGGTGCACCTGAACAACAGCCGGGACGCCGCCGGCTCCGGCCGCGACCGGCACGCCCCGCTGGCCGACGGGGAGATCCCGACGGAGCTGCTGGTCGAGGTGGCGCGGCGGGCCGACTGCCCGGTGCTCCTGGAGACCCCCGGCGACGAGGCGGGTCACGCCGCGGAGATCGCGCTGCTCCGGGCGGCCCTGGGGACGTGAACCCTGGCCCTGTCGTGAGGGTTCAGCGCCCGCGGGGGACGGCACGTGGCCGCGGTGGACTGTCCTGTCGTGAGGAGTGGGGCCCGGAGGGTCCCGCGAGCGAGCGACGGAAGGGTTCAGCGCCCGCGGGGGACGGCACGTGGCCGCGGTGGACTGTCCTGTCGTGAGGAGTGGGGCCCGGAGGGTCCCGCGAGCGAGCGACGGAAGGGTTCAGCGCCCGCGGGGGACGGCACGTGGCCGCGGTGGACTGTCCTGTCGTGAGGAGTGGGGCCCGGAGGGTCCCGCGAGCGAGCGACGGAAGGGTTCAGCGCCCGCGGGGGACGGCACGTGGCCGCGGTGGACTGTCCTGTCGTGAGGAGTGGGGCCCGGAGGGTCCCGCGAGCGAGCGACGGAAGGGCTCAGCGCCCGCGGGGGACGGCACGTGGCGGCGGTGATGCCCGGAGGGCATCCATGTGATGGTCCAGGACCCCGCCGGCCGGGTCGTCCACGCCGGGCCAGCTGGTGCGCACGACGTCGCGGTCCGGATCCAGCACGTCCCGCACCACGAGGGCCATCAGCACGAGCACGGCGACGTCCCGCAGCCCGACGGCCAGGAAGAACCACTCGACGTCGACGCCCATGTCGTCGGCGCCGAGGTACCAGAGCAGCCGCGGCACCCACAGCACCGCCTCGGTCGCCTGCCAGGCGAGCAGCGACCGCCACCTGGGGCGGGCGAGGGCCGCGAGCGGCAGCAGCCACAGCGACTCCTGCGGGCTCCACGTCGTGCCGGTGAGCAGGACGACCGCCACCAGGAGGAAGGCCACCTGGGGCACCCGGGGGCGCACCGGTGCCACCCGGGTCAGCCAGGCCACGGCGGCGAGCCCGGCCAGCCCCACCAGGACGGCGACCGCGTCCAGCAGGGCGGGCACCGGGTCGGCGCCCGGGCCCCCGGTCAGGTGCACGGCGATGTTCCACAGGCTGTCCGGTTCGGCCGCCGCGACGCCGGGCAGCGCCGGGAGGACCGCCCAGCCGGCCGGCCCCGCGAGCGCGACCGGGAGGACGACCGCGAGCCAGGTGCCGGCCGCGGCCAGCGCCGTGCGCGACCAGGCCCGGAGCCGGCCGGCCCGCAGGCACAGCAGGAGCAGCGCGAGCAGCAGGAGGACGGCGTGCAGCGCGGCCGCGGCGGCGAGCCCGGTGAGGGCACCGGCGAGCAGCAGCCGGCGCCGCGCCCAGGCCCACAGCGCCAGGCCGGCGAGGGCGACGGCGAACAGGTCCCAGCCGGTGAAGGCGTGCACGAGCAGCAGCGGGGAGAGCCCGATGATGGCGGCGTCCCACGGCCGCCGCCCGGCCAGCGCGAGGGTGCTCCGCACGAGGAGGAACGCGCAGGCGGTCAGCAGCAGGCAGGTGAGCACGTAGTAGCTCTGCACGGGCGGGATCTCGGGGAGCACGCCGGAGCCGGCGGCCGCGCGGTCGTAGACCCCGGCGAGCGCCGCGGCCACCGCCGTGAAGCCACCGGTGAGCACCGGCTGGTCGACCACCACGTCGAGGTGCGGCAGCGCGCCGTCACCCAGACCGTGCGTGCCGAACAGCGGCACCGCGTCGGAGTAGCAGAGGTGCGTGTACTGGACGCCGGCCGTCCAGTTCCCGTCGGAGCACGGCGCCTGCTTGATCCAGGCGACCGCCAGGACCAGCGTGGTGAACAGCAGGCACACCCGCAGCGGCGTCCAGAACAGCGCCCGCCCGGTGACGGCGAACCGGCCCCACGGCCCGCCCACCGCCTCGCTCGCCTGGCGCACGACCGGATCGACCCAGGAGGGCACCACCCGATCCGGCTCGCCCGGCGGGTGCGTTCCACGTGGAACGACGACGGGCCCGTCCGCGGTGGCGGACGGGCCCGTGGCCGGGGTGCTCATGCGAGCGATTGTGCGGGACGGATCAGCGCGGAGCCGGAGGCGTCGTCGGACCGGGTGTCCCGCCGCTGCGCCCGCCCGTGCCCGGGACGGTGGGGTCGTTGTCGTTCGGGTCCGCGTTGGCCGGGACGCCGTCGCCGTCGGCGTCGATGGTCGAGGGGTCCGGCCGCTTCGTCACCGTGGGGTCGTTCGGCGCGAAGTCCTTGTTGTCCGGCACCCCGTCCCCGTCGCTGTCCACCGTCGACGGGTCCGGCTTCTTGGTCACCGTCGCGTCGTTGGGGGCGAAGTCCTTGTCGTCCGGGACGCCGTCCCCGTCGGTGTCGACGACGGCCGGCTGGGCCGGCCGGCTCGGCTCCGGCGTGGGGGTCGGCGTCGGCTCCGGCTCGGGCAGCTGCACGCCCTTGCCGGTGTCGCCCTTGATCAGCGCCTTGTCCGGCAGGTCCTCCTCCGGCGTGCCGGCGAGGACGGTGTCCATGAACCGCTGCCAGATCGCGCCGGGCAGGCCCGAGCCGTAGATGATCCGCTGCCGGGAGTCGACGATCGGGTTGGTGGGGGAGTCGTTGCCCATCCACACCGCCGTCGAGAGGGACGGGGTGTAGCCGACCATCCAGGCATCGGAGTTGTTCTCCCCCTGGCCCTGGGTGCCGGTCTTCGCGGCCACCTCGCGGCCGCCCTCCAGCGACCGGCGCGAGTACCCGGCGACCTCCTTCATGGCCACGGTGACGTCGTTGGCGACGTTCGCCGGGATGACCTGCTCGCCGGAGTCCGGCGGGGTGCCGACCAGGACGGCGCCCTGGCTGTCGGTCACCTGCGCGACGAAGTGGTGGTCCCGCTCGATGCCGCCCGCGGCCAGCGTGGCGAAGCCGTGCGCCTGGTCGATCGGCCGCATCTCGTACTCGCCGATGCCGATCGCGGAGCCGGTGCCGCCGTCGGCGTTGGCGAGCGTCGTCGACTCTGCGAGGCCGCCCACCTCCCAGACCTCGGGGAGGCCGGTGGCCTCGAGGATGGTCTCGCGCACCTTCTCCGCACCGACCTCGAGCGCCAGCCCGTAGTAGGTGGTGTTCAGCGACTTGGTCATCGCCTCGGTCAGCGTGCAGGCGGGGCAGGAGGTGCCGCCGGAGTTGACCACCGGCTTCTCCCGGTCGTCGAACTTCATCGGCGAGCTGCCGTCGCGGCGGGAGTCGATGCCGATGCCCTGCTCCAGCGCGGTGGCGAGCACGTAGGGCTTCACCGACGAGCCGGGCTGCCGCTGGGCCTGGGCGTAGTCGATGACCCCGTCGCCGGCGCCCTTCGGGCCGCCGTAGTACGCGACGACGCCGCCGGTGCGCGGGTCGATGGCGACCAGTGCCTCGCGCAGGCCGTCCGGCTCCCCGGTCATGACCTCCTCGACGCTGGCCTTGGCGGCGTCCTGCGCCTGCTTGCTGACCGTGGTGGTGACCCGCAGGCCGCCGGCGCGGATCTGCTGCTCGTCGTAGCCGTAGGTGCCCTCGAGCTCCTGGAGGACCTGGTTGACGATCAGCCCCTCGGAGGTCTCGGGGATGCCGAGCGTGCTGCCGGTCTTCGGCAGCACCGGCGGGTACACCGACGCGGCCCGCTCCTCGGCGGTCAGCCAGCCCTCCTCGGCCATCGCGTCGAGGACGAGGGCCCAGCGGTCCTGCGCGCCCTCGGGGTTGGTCTCCGGGTCGTACCCCGAGGGGCTCCGGACGAGGACGGCGAGGACGGCGCCCTGCTGCGCGGTGAGCTGCGCGGCCGGGACGCCGAAGTAGGTGTTCGCGGCGGCCTCGATGCCGTAGGCGCCGCGGCCGTAGTAGATCGTGTTCAGGTAGTTCTCGAGGATCTGCTCCTTCGAGAAGTTGTTGTCCAGCTTGATCGCCAGGAACAGCTCCTGGAACTTGCGGCTGAACGTCTGGTCGTGCGTCAGGAAGGCGTTCTTCACGTACTGCTGGGTGATCGTCGAGCCACCCTGGGTGGAGCCGCCGGTCACGTTGTTCCAGGCCGCCCGGACGATGCCGGTGAAGGAGATGCCGGGGTCGGTGTAGAAGCTGCGGTTCTCCGCGGCCAGGATCGCCTGCTGCGCGGGCTCGCTGATCTGGTCCAGCGTGACGTTCGTCCGGTTCTCGTCACCCAGCCGGGCCATCTCCGTGGTGCCGTCGGAGTAGTAGAGGACGGTCGTCTGCTTGGTGGAGACCGAGTCGGGGCTGGGCACCTCGGTGGTGGCGTAGACGACGCCGATGAAGACGCACAGGAGCGCGAACAGGCCGCCGAGGATGCCGGCGCCGATCTTCAGCCGGCGCCGGCGGCGCTGCTTCGGGGTGCGCCCCGCCTTGCCCTTGCCCTTGGCGGCCGGCTTCCCGGCCGGTCGCGCTCCACGGCCGGCCGGAGCACCGCCGCGGGAGGCCGTCGTGCCACCGCGCGAGGCGCTCGTGCCACCGCGGGACGCGCTGGTGCCGCCGCGCGAGGCGCTCGTGCCACCGCGCGAGGCGCTGGTGCGTCCGCGCCCGGGGACCGGCGGGCGACCCGAGCCCCCGGCCGGGGGACGGCCGGAGCCACCGCCGCCGGAGCCGGGAGCGCGGACGGCCGCGGGACGGCGGACCGAGCCGGCCCGTGGTGCGACGGGCGAGGTCTCGTCGTGGCTGGGCACGAACACACCCCTTCCTGAACTGTCTGGGTCGACGCCCGGGCACGTGCCCGGGCGTACTTCGTCTTGAGCTGTGGGAGCAGGTGGTCCGCCTCGTCGCGGACCTCCCCCGCTCGGGGGTGCGGGCCGGTGGCCCCCGGGCTACTCGGTGACCGCGCGGCGGCGGCCGCGGCGCGGTTGCCGGCCCGGTTCGGGCTCGGCTCCGAGGACGTACGAGCAGTCCAGGTGGTTCCAGCCGCAGCCGCGGCACACCTCGACCCGGTACACGGAGAACTCGTCCTGCGCCGCGTCCATGCGGGCGAGCTCAGCCTCGGTCTTGGCCTGGCCGGCCACCGGTCCGAGGTGCTCGCCGTACACGTAGTTGACCAGGGTCAGGCGTTCCCGGCGGCACACCGGGCAGGCGACGTCGGTGGGCTGCCCGTGGTACTTCGCCGCCCGGGAGAGGTAGGGGCTGGCGTCGCACACCTCGAACAACCCGGTACGCCCGGCATGTACTCCCGCGAGGACGGCTCGCCGCTGCAGCGAGTAGTCCACGACGGATCGACGTCCGGGCACGGCGGCCAATGTACGCACCGGGTCCGCCTCCGTGGGGCTCCCGGAAGGCCCCCCAGCTCGGTGTTCGTCCCGCAGGAACCACCCGCCCCAGGCCTTCGGGGTGGAGATCGCGAGGAGCGCCGATGTATCGTCCCGATACATCGATTCGCAGAGACCGGGAGGGCGACGTGCTCGAGTTCGCCATCCTGGGCCTGCTGCACCAGACACCGATGCACGGGTACGAGCTGCGCAAGCAGCTGGCGCAGGTGCTCGGCGGGCTGCGCAGCATCTCCTACGGCTCGCTGTATCCGGCGCTGCGGCGGATGCACGCGGCCGGGCTGATCAGCACCGATGAGCCCGAGCGGCATGCCCTGCTCCCCGCCGACGCGCCGCCGCTGACCGGGCGGCGCGGGAAGGTGGTCTACACGATCACCGCGGAAGGCAAGGAGCGCTTCCACGAGCTCGTCACCCAGACGGGCCCGGAGGCCTACGACGACGGCGGTCTCTTCGGCGTCCGCCTGGCGTTCTTCCGGCACACGGCCCGCGACGTCCGGCTGCGCATCCTCGAGGGCCGTCGCCGCACCGTGGAGCAGCAGCGGGAGGGGCTGCGCTCCTCGCTGGCGCGGACCCGCGAGCGCCTCGACCGCTACACCCTCGAGCTGCAGCGCCACGGGCTGGAGTCGGTGGACCGGGAGGTGCGGTGGCTGTCGGAGCTGATCGACAGCGAGCGCCGGGAGGCGACGGAGCCCGGGGGAGAGCGCCGGGAGGCGACGGAGCCCGGGGGAGAGCGCCGGGAGGCGACGGAGCCCGGGGGAGAGCGCCGGGAGGCGACGGAGCCCGGGGCAGAACGAGACGGAGCGGGCGGAGCAGCGCAGCCCGGCCAGTTCGGCGAGGAACCGCCGGGCACCACGTGAAACCAGCCGGTGGGGCGTCCGTCCCCGCCGGCAGACAGCACCGGACCGCACGCGGTCCAGGAACACAGGACCAACGGTCCAGGGAGAAGGAGAGTCATGGGGTCAGTCAAGGTCGCCATCGTCGGCGTCGGGAACTGCGCGGCCTCGCTCGTTCAGGGCGTGGAGTACTACCGGGACGCCGACGCGAGTGCGTCGGTCCCGGGGCTGATGCACGTCCGCTTCGGCGAGTACCACGTCTCCGACATCGAGTTCGTCGCCGCGTTCGACGTCGACGCCAAGAAGGTCGGGCGTGACCTCTCCGAGGCGATCGTCGCCAGCGAGAACAACACGATCAAGATCTGCGACGTCCCGCCGCTCGGCGTGACCGTGCAGCGCGGCACCACCCTGGACGGCCTCGGCAAGTACTACCGCGAGACCATCGAAGAGTCCGACGACCAGCCGGTCGACATGGTCGCGGCGTTGCGCGAGTCGGGTGCCGACGTCCTCGTCTGCTATTTGCCCGTGGGCTCGCAGCACGCCGCGGAGTTCTACGCCCAGGCGGCGCTGGACGCCGGCGTCGCGTTCGTCAACGCGCTCCCGGTCTTCATCGCCGGGACCAAGGAGTGGGCGGACAAGTTCACCGCCGCGGGCGTCCCGATCGTGGGCGACGACATCAAGAGCCAGGTCGGCGCCACCATCACCCACCGGGTGCTCGCCAAGCTGTTCGAGGACCGCGGCGTGCAGCTGGATCGCACGATGCAGCTCAACGTCGGCGGGAACATGGACTTCAAGAACATGCTCGAGCGGGAGCGCCTGGAGTCCAAGAAGATCTCCAAGACCCAGTCGGTGACCTCCCAGGTCGACCGCGACATGGGCCAGGGCAACGTGCACATCGGCCCGTCGGACCACGTGCCGTGGCTGAGCGACCGCAAGTGGGCCTACGTCCGGCTCGAGGGCCGTGCGTTCGGCGACGTCCCGCTGAACCTGGAGTACAAGCTCGAGGTCTGGGACTCCCCCAACTCGGCCGGCATCATCATCGACGCCGTCCGCGCCGCCAAGATCGCCAAGGACCGCGGCATCGGCGGCCCGATCCTGTCGGCGTCGTCGTACTTCATGAAGAGCCCGCCGGTGCAGTACAGCGACAGCGAGGCCCGCGACGCCGTCGAGGCGTTCATCCGGGGCGACATCGAGCGCTGAGCCCCACCGGGCACAGGAGGCTTTCCCTACGTCTCCGGGGGTCAGGACGTAGGGAAAGCCTCCTGTGCCGCGCCGCGTCGCCGCCGGTCCGGGGCGACCGGCTTCACTACGCTGCCGCCATGCCCGACCGCCGCCCGCTCGTCCCCCGGGCGGCCGCGGCCGGGCTGGCCCTCGCCCTCCTCACCGGGTGCACCGAGGAGAGCCGGCAGGCCGGTGACCCGGTCACCGAGGAGGACGCCGCGGTGCTGGCGAAGCTGCTCCACCGCAACCACGAGCAGGGCGGTGCCGACTTCGTCGTCACCGTGCCCTTCGCCGACGACGCGGTGCTCACCCTCACCGGCGAGATCGACTTCCGGCGGGCCGTCGGGCAGGCGCAGGCGGTCACGACCGTCGGCGACGAGGAACTCGACACCCGGACGCTCTTCTTCGACGCCGACGAGCTGTGGTCCGGTGACCTGCCGGGGCTGCCCGAGGCGCTGGAGGCCGCCGGCGCCCCGTCGGCCACCTACCTGCGCCGCGCCCTCCCCGCGGCGGGCGAGGAGCCGGAGCTGATCGACGTCGTCGTGCAGGTGCTGCAGAACCTCAGCGCCCGCACCGCCGACGACCCCGCCGCGTTCCTGGGCGACCCGTACGCGTTCGAGGCCGAGCAGCCGGTCGACGGCCGGCCGACCACCGTCTACCGGCTGCGCGAGGGGCGCACCGTCGCGGTGGCCGACGGCGACGCGACGCTGGTCCGGTACCGGACGCCGCTGCCGGGTGGGGGCTCGGAGGTCACGGTCACGCTGGCCGACCACGGCACCCGCAGGCTCGCCCTGCCCGGCGAGGAGGAGACGGCAGCCGCCGCGGAGCACCCGGAGATCGCCGAGGCGTTCGGCATCTAGGGGGGCGTCGGGCACCCGGGGGCGGCTCCGGCGACCGGGCCCGGACATGCGGGAAGGGGCGGCCTCTTCCCCAGACCGCCCCTTCCCGTGCACTTTCCTACCAGACCGGAGGCGTTCGCGCCTCCCGACACGGCGGACGGCTCAGTTCTGGGTGGGGTCCGGCGTCGCCGAGGAGAGCACCGCGAGCCGGCCGGCCTGACGGCCCATCACCGACCGCCACAGCTGGGGGCCGGAGAGCCCGCTGAGCACGTCGCCCGGGCGGCTGGGCACGACCGCCCAGGCCCCCTCGGCGATCTCGCCGCCCAGCTGACCGGTGGACCACCCCGCGTAGCCGGCGAAGACGCGGAGCCCGTCCAGCCGCCCCACCAGCGCGTCCGGGTCGCCGTCGAGGTCCACGAGGTGCACGTTCCCGGCGACCGGTCGCAGCCCGTCGGCCGGGCTGCCGCCCGCCGCGGTCGCGAGGCACAGCGCGGTGTCGGTCTCGCACGGACCGCCGACGTGGAAGACCCCGGGGGAGACGGCGAGGTCGCACCAGCCGGGGAGGACGTCGCGGATCTCGACCTGGCTCGGGCGCCCGAGCACGACGCCGAGGGTGCCGTTCTCCGAGTGGTCGAGGACGTACACGACCGCCCCGGCGAAGGTGGGGTCGGTGAGCACCGGCATGGCCACCAGGAGGGCGCCGGCGCGCACGTCGTCGAGGGCTCCGACCGACAGCGGCGGAACCGCTCCGGCACGTCGGCGACCGGTCGCGGGCCGCGTGGGCGGGCCGGACTCGGGTTCGGGCGCAGGCACCGGGGACATCTTCCCCAGTGTGCCCCAGATGAACCCGCCAGGGCGGGGCACGGCCCGCCGTCCCGGCCGACGGGGCGGCGGTGACCCTGCGGTCGGCGGCGGTCGCCCTAGGGTGACCGCGTGGCGGTGGCGGGGACGACGGTGCGCGGGCTGCTGACCCGCGGCGACTTCCGGCGGCTGCTGGGCACCCGGCTCCTGTCGCAGTTCGGGGACGGCGTCTTCCAGGCGGCGCTGGCCGGCACGGTGCTGTTCAACCCGCAGCGCGCGGCCGACCCGGTGGACGTCGCCGCCGGCTTCGCCATCCTGCTGCTGCCCTACTCCCTGGTCGGCCCCTTCGCCGGGGTCTGGCTGGACCGCTGGAGCCGCCGGCAGGTGCTCCTGCGCGCGAACGTGCTGCGGGCCGGCCTGGTGGCGGTGGTGGCGGCGCTCGTCCTCGGCGGCGTGCAGGGGCCTGCGTTCTACGCCGCCGGGCTGCTGGTCTTCTCGGTCAACCGGTTCGTCCTGGCCGCGCTGTCCGCGGGGTTGCCGCACACCACCGACGAGGCGTCGCTGGTCTCGGCCAACGCGCTCTCGACGACGTCCGGTGCCGTGGCGACGGTCGCCGGCGGCGGCGCCGCCCTCGCGCTCCTGCAGGTGACCGGTTCGGACGACGCGGGCTACGCCTCGCTGGCGCTGGCAGCCGCGCTGCCCTACCTCGCGGCCGCCGGCGTGGTGGCCGGCTTCACCCGCGCCCACCTCGGCCCCGACCACATGGCCCGCTCGGCGCGGCTCTCGCCTAGCCAGGTGGTCGGGGGCATGGCCGCGGGCGCCCGCCACGCATGGCAGCACCGGCCCGCGGCCGCCGCGCTGACCGCGATCAGCCTGCACCGGGTCTGGTTCGGGCTGCTGACGCTCATGGCGTTGCTCCTCTACCGGAACACCTTCGACGGCGCGGCCGGCCCGTTCCCCGGGGGCCTCGTCGGGCTCGGTGAGGTGGTCGCCGCCGGCGCGGTCGGCACGCTCACCGCCGCGGCCGTGACCCCGGCCGCGGTGCGCCGGCTGGGCAAGGAGCGCTGGATCTTCCTGCTCCTGGCGGCCGGCGGCCCCGCTCAGCTGGGCCTGGGGCTGCTGCTGGAGCCGGCGGCGGCCGTGGCGGCCGGCTTCCTGCTGGGCCTGCTCGGCCAGGGCGTGAAGATCTGCGTCGACACCACGCTGCAGGAGAGCATCGACGACGACCACCGCGGCCGGGTCTTCTCCGTCTACGACACCCTGTTCAACGTCGGGTACGTCGCCGCTCTGGTCGCCGGGGCGTTCGTCCTGCCCGCGTCGGGCGTCTCCCGGCCGCTGCTGGTCCTCGTGGGCGTCGGCTACGTGGCCACGGCCGTGCTGCACGCGCGCATGGTCCGCCGCTGAGGTCTCCCGCCCACCCCCGGCCTCAGAGCTCCGGGACGCACGGCCCGTCGCCGAGCACCGCGAGGCCGGCCAGGTCGCCGGCCGCGAACGCGGTGAACGACCGCCGCGCCTCCGGGTACATCAGCTCCCGGTCGTCGTCCACGTGCGAGAGGCCGACCAGGTGGCCGAGCTCGTGGAGCACCACCGCCCGGACGCTGGCGGCGCCGTCCGGCTCGGCCAGGATCGCCGGCAGCTGCCCGGCGTCCAGGCTGACCGTGCCGGTCACGTACACGCGCGGGCCGTCGTCGAGGAAGACGGCGGTGCTGCCCGCCTCGCCGACGACGTCCCCCGCGAGCGCCGGGTTCTCCGCCTCGACCTGCCAGCCGATGAGCACCGGCGCCCACCGGTCGCCGTAGCGCTCCGGCTGGAAGGGCGCGTGCTCGCCGGTCAGCGGCTCGTCGCTGTAGCCGTCGAAGACGAAGGTCAGGCCGGTGGCCTCGGCGACCCGGGCGACCGCGTCGTGCACCAGCGCCTCGCCGCCCGGCGGCGCCGCATCCGGGCGGAACACGTAGCGGATCTCCCGGCAGGGGTCGTAGGCGACCGGGGTGACGCCGTCGGCCTGGGTCGCGGTGAAGGCGTGCACGCCGCCGCCCGGGATGCCGGCCGGGGGCCGGCCCAGCGGCGTGGTCGCGCCGGCCGGGGTGGGCCGGTCGGTCGGCGGGGCCGGGGCCGCGACGACGGGCAGGTCCGGCGCCGCGGTGGTGGTCCCGGTCGACCACGGCCACGCCGGGGGATCGGTGAAGGCCAGCCCGGCCGCCACGGCCGCGACGACGAGGGCGGCGCTCCAGCGGCCGGCCCGGGACCCGCGCCGGCGTGGCAGGGGCGGCGGGAGGGGCGGCCCGCCGGCGGCCTCGTCGAGGACCCACTGCGGCGTCCGGCCGCTGGGCGACGACGGCAGCCCGAGCACGTCGTCCCCGGGTCGCTGGGGTTCCACACCCGTCATGTCGGCAGCGTCGCCCCTTTCCTGGAGGGGGCAACGTGCGCGCCGGGTCCGGCGTTCCGCGCGCCTAGCCCTGGCGCTCGGCCCACCACCGGCGGAGCGCGGCCTCGGCCTCGTCCCGGTCCAGCGGCCCGCGCTCGAGCCGCAGGTCCTTGAGGAACCGCCACGCCACGCCCACCTCCGGGCCGGGGGGCAGGCCGAGGAGCTCCATGATCGCGTTGCCGTCGAGGTCGGGCCGGACGCGGGCGAGGTCCTCCTGCTCGGCGATCTCGGCGATCCGCTGCTCGAGGGAGTCGTAGGTCGCCGACAGCGCCGCCGCCCGCCGCTTGTTGCGGGTGGTGGAGTCCGACCGGACCAGCTTGTGCAGGCGGGGGAGCAGGTCGCCGGCGTCGGTGACGTACCGGCGGACCGCGGAGTCGGTCCAGTGGCCGTCGCCGTAGCCGTGGAAGCGCAGGTGCAGGAAGGTCAGCCGGGAGACGGCCTCGATCACGTCCTTGGGGTAGCGCAGGGCGGTGAGCCGCTTGCGCACGAGCTTGGCCCCGACCACCTCGTGGTGGTGGAAGGAGACCCGCCCGCCGGGTTCGTGCCGCCGCGTCGCGGGCTTGCCGATGTCGTGCAGCAGCGCGGCCAGGCGCAGCACCAGGTCGGGGGAGTCGTGGTCGTCGTCGGCCAGCTCCAGGGCGATGGCCTGGTCCAGCACGGTCAGCGAGTGGCTGTAGACGTCCTTGTGCTGGTGGTGCTCGTCGATCTCCATGCGCAGCGCCGACAGCTCCGGCAGGACGACGTCGGCCAGCCCGGTGGCGACGAACAGCTCCAGCGCGGCGCGGGGGGAGTCCTGGAGCAGGGTCTTGGACAGCTCGGCGTTGACGCGCTCCGGCGTGATGCGGGCCAGGTCGCCGGCGAGCGCGGTCATCGCGGCGACGACGTCCTCGGTGGGGGCGAGGCCCAGCTGGGCGACGAAGCGCACCGCCCGCAGCATCCGCAGCGGGTCGTCGGCGAAGGACTCGACGGCCGCCCCCGGCGTGCGCAGCCGCCGGGCGAGCAGGTCGCCGAGGCCGCCGAAGGGATCGGTGACCGTGCGATCGGGACCGAGGGAGACCGCCATCGCGTTGACGGTGAAGTCGCGCCGGGCGAGGTCGTCGACCAGGGAGTCGCCCCACGCCACCTCGGGGTTGCGCGACTCGCGGTCGTACCGGTCGGCCCGGAACGTGGTGATCTCCACCCGGAGGCCACGGATCTCCGCGCCGACGGTGCCGAACGCGATCCCCGTGTTCCACGTGGAACGCGCCCAGCCCTGGAGCAGCTCGAGCACCTGCTCGGGCCGGGCGTCGGTGGTGACGTCGATGTCGCCCGGGGTCCCGGACCCGCCGGCAGCGGCAGCCAGCAGCGCGTCGCGCACCGAGCCGCCGACCAGGTGGACCTGGAATCCCGCGGCGGCGGACCGCTGCCCCAGCTCGGTGAGCACCGGGGAGAGGTCGACCAGCTTCCGGACGGTCTCCTGGACCGCCGGCGGGACCGGCTCGGGCTCAGGGGGACTCGGCGGGGTGGCGGACACGACGAGCCAGCCTAGTGCCGCGGCGGCGCCGGCCGGACCGGGCCGGCGGACGCCCCGCCCCGCGGGCGCCCTCCACCGGCGTCCCGCGGCGGTGCCGCCGGGCTCCCCGCTGCGCTGCTCCCGGAGCCGCGGCCGGTGGCGCGCTACCCTCCTGGCATGGCTGGGACGGGCGGGCGAGGGCGCCCGGGCCGCCGGCTGCGCCGGGTCGACGAGACCTCCGCCGGGGGCCTGGTGGTGGCCGACGACGGCGTGACGGGGCCCCGTGCCGCCCTGATCGGCCGCACCGACCGCCGCGGCCGACTGCTCTGGTCGCTGCCGAAGGGCCACATCGAGGCGGGGGAGACCCCCGAGGACACCGCCGTCCGCGAGGTGGCCGAGGAGACCGGGATCATCGGCGAGGTCGTCGCCCCGCTGGGGATCATCGACTTCTGGTTCGTCGCCGAGGGCCGCCGGGTGCACAAGACGGTGCACCACTTCCTGCTGCGGGCGGTCGGCGGCGCCCTCTCCGATGCCGACGTCGAGGTCACCGAGGTGGCCTGGGTCCCCCTGGACGAGCTGAGCACCCGGCTGGCCTACGCGGACGAGCGGGCGCTGGTCGAGCGGGCGCCCGGGCTCCTGGCCGACAGCGCGTGACCCGGCCGGCTGCCGCCCGCGCCGGTGGCCGCCCCGCCGCCGACGCCCCTGCCCGGCCGGGCGCCGCCCGGCGCGTGGCCGCGCTCGCCCCGCTGGTGGCCGGCGCGCTCGCGCTGACCGGGCCCGCCCTGGCACCTGGCGTGGCCGCGGCCCCGGCCGCTCCCCCGGGGACGACCGCACCGGTCACGGCACCCGCGGCGGCACCGGACGAGGCGGCCACCACCGTCGGGCCGGTCCGCATCGACGTCGCCCGCTTCGAACCGCGCACGGTGACGCCCGGCTCGCTCATCACCCTGACCGGCACGCTGACCAACACCGGCAGCGAGCCGATCACCGATCTCGCGGTGCGGCTGCAGCGCGGCGACGTCCGCACCGACCGTCCCGCGCTGGCCGAGGCCGTGCGGGATCCCGATCCGGCGACCACGGTGCAGCCCGCGTTCGCCCCTCTTGACTTCGAGCTCGCACCCGGGGAGAGCGAGGAGTTCAGCTACACGCTGGACTCCGCCGAGCTGCGGCTCGACGCCGACGGGGTCTACCCGGTGCTGTTCAACGTCAACGGCACCGTCGGCGGGGACGACGAGCGGGTGGGGGAGCTGGCGACCTTCCTCGCCCAGCAGCCGGTCGAGCCGACGGCGCGGACGACCGTGGCCTGGCTGTGGCCGCTGTCCGAGCGCACCCACCGCACCGCGGCCGGGGCGTTCGCCGACGACGAGCTCACCGAGAGCGTCAGCGCCGGTGGCCGGCTCGACCGCGCGCTCGCCGTCGTCGAGCGGCTGCCCGGGAGCGGCAACGGCGCGCCCCCGCTGCCGGTGACCCTGGCCATCGATCCGGCCCTGGTGGAAGCGCTGGCCCTCATGGCCGGCGGGCCCTACGCCGTCGGAGGGGTCGAGGACGCCGGTACCGGCACCGAGGAGGCACAGGCCTTCCTGGAGCGGCTCCGGGCGGTCGCCGCCGTCCACCCGGTGGTCGCCCTGCCCTACGGCGATGTCGACGCCGACAGCCTGACATCGGCCGGTCTCGGCGACGTGGTGACCCGCAGCCTCCCCGGGACGCCGGAGGGCACCGCCCAGGCCCGCCCGGCGCCCGTGCCGGACCCGGCCACGGACGGCGGCACGGCGGCTCCGACCGGGCCGGCGCAGACCCCGGCGGCGGAGACCGGTGCCGGGGCGGCGATCCTCGCCGAGGTGCTGGACGTCACCCCGGTCACCGACCTGGCGTGGGCCGCCGACGGCTCCTTCGACCCGGCGACGCTGGACACCCTGCGCGCCGGCGGGGTGGAGCGGGTGGTGCTGGACAGCGAGGCGCTCACCGACGGCGACTCCGCCGTCGGCATGGACGGCTCCGACGCCGTTGCCCGCAGCACGCTGGTCACCGGCGAGGAGCAACTGGACGTGCTGGTCGCCGACCAGACCCTGGGCGCCGTCGTGGGGTCGGCCGCGGTGACCGCCGGCGGGCCGCGCATCGCCGAGCAGCGCTACCTGGCCGAGCTGGCCGCCCTGACGATGCAGGCGCCCCCCGGCACCGAGCAGACGGTGCTGGTGGCCCCGCCCCGCGCCCTCGAGGCCGGTCTCGAGGGCGCCGGGGCGATGATCTCCGACGCCACCGGCCTGCCCTGGCTCCGGCCGGGGACGGTGGCCGGGCTCGCCGCGCTGCCGGCCGCGGACGCCGGTGGCCTGGCCCCGGCGGACGGCGACGGCGGGCTCGACGCCGCCGGGCTGGCCACCCTGGGGGAGGCGGTCGCGGCGCGCGAGGACCTCGCCGCGGCGGTCGTGGGCGACCCGGCGACGGCGCTGCGGGCCTACGACGCCGGTCTCGCCCGGACGGCCTCGGTCCTGTGGCGGACCGCCCCGGAGGAGTTCGCCGCGGCCGCGGCCGACGCCCGGGCCACGGTGTCCCGCCTCCGCGAGCGGGTGACCGTGGTGGCGCCGGCGGACGGCACCTACAGCCTGGCCTCCAGCGACGCGCCCCTGGTGCTGACCGTCGACAACCCGCTCCCCTTCCCGGTGCAGGTGCGCCTACAGGTCCAGACCCCCGCCAACCGCGGCATCGTGGTCGGGGACATCGGCGTGCAGACCCTCGCGCCCGAGCAGCGCACCCTCCTGCAGATCCCGGCCGAGCTGCACCGCTCCGGCGGCTTCCCGGTCACCGCGCAGGTCACCACCCCCTCGGGCCTGCCGCTCGGCGACCCCGTCGAGATCCAGCTCAAGAGCACCGCCTACGGCTCCATCTCGCTGTTCATCACCGTCGGGGCGGCCTCGCTGCTCGGGCTGCTGTTCCTCCGCCGGCTGGTGCACTTCGTGCTCCGCCGGCGCCGTGGGACCGCCGCGGCGGACGTGGCGGCGGCGCCGGACCTGCCGGCGCCCCCCGTGCGGAGCCCCGTGTGAGCGACCAGTCCCGGTCCTCCTCGGAGGACCCGGTGCGCGATCACGCGCCCGACGACCGCGCGCCGGACGACCACCCGCAGCGGCCGGTCCGCCTGCCTCCGCCGCCGGCGCCGACGCGCACCGGGCAGCGGCGCGCGTGGGGTTCCCCGTCGCCGCTGCCGCCCGCCCCCTACCTGGCGACCCCGCCCAGCGACGCGGTCTTCGCCGCCCCTCCCGTCGGTGACGGCGGCCCGGCCGAGGCCGCCGCCGACAGCGCCGTCCCGCCGCCGGTGCGGCCTCTGCCCGGACGCCCGCCGGTCCCCCCGCCGCCGCCCGGGCGCCCCGACCGCCCCCGGGCGGCCACCCCGGTGCCGCCGCTGCCGCCGCTGCGGCACCGCTGGGTACCGGCCGCGGACGAGACCCAGGTCTTCGCGATGCCGGTGCTCCCGCCGGTCCCCCGGGCGGCGCAGGAGACCGACGAGGACGTCGAGCGCCGCGAGGGCGCCCCCGGCGCCAGCGGTGGCATCCTCCGCGCCGCCGGGACCATGGCGGTCGCCACGCTGGTCTCCCGGATCACCGGGCTGCTCCGCACGACGGTGCTGGCCGCGGCCCTCGGCGTCGGGCTGGTGGCCAACGCCTACGTCGTCGTCAACACGCTGCCCAACATCATCTACGAGCTGCTGCTCGGGGGCGTCCTGACCTCGGTGATCGTGCCGCTGCTCGTGCACGCCCAGGAGCGGGACCGGGACGACGGCGTGGGCTACGCCCAGCGGCTGGCCACCGTCGCCCTGGCCGGCCTGGCGGTGATGACCGCCGCCGCCGTGCTCGCCGCACCCCTGCTGACCGCGCTCTACGGGCTCGACGAGGACCCCGAGCAGTACCGGCTGGCCACCTGGCTGGCCCGCATCCTGCTGGTGGAGATCGTCTTCTACGGGTTCGGCGCCTTCGCCCAGGCGGTGCTCAACTCCCGTGGCGTGTTCGGGCCGCCCGCGTGGGCGCCGGTGCTCAACAACGTCGTCGTGATCGCGACCGGCCTGGTCTTCCTCGCCGCGGCCGGCCCCGGCTCGCTGGAGCCGGCCACCATCGCACCCGGCCTGGTGTGGCTCCTCGGCATCGGCACGCTGCTGGGCATCGCCGTGCAGGCGCTGGTGCTGGTGCCCTCGCTGCGCAAGGTCGGGGTGCCGCTCCGGCCCCGCTGGGGTCTCCGGGACACCGGCCTGCGCGAGGCCGGGACCCTGGGGCTGTGGGTGGTCGGTTACGTGGCAGTGAGCCAGGTCGGCGTGCTGGTCGCCACCCGGATCGCCAACGACGCCGCGCTCGAGGGCGGCCTCGGGCCGGCGGCGTTCTCCTACGCCAGCCTGCTGTTCCAGATGCCGTACGGGATCATCGGCGTCGCGCTGCTGACCGCGCTGGTGCCCCGCATGAGCCGGGCGGCCTCCCGGTCCGACGTCCCCGGGGTCGTGCAGGACCTCTCGCTCGGCACCCGTCTCTCGTCCCTCGGGCTGCTGCCGGTCACCGCCGTGCTCACGGTCCTGGGCCCGGCGATCGGCGTCCTGGTCTTCGCCTGGGGCAACACGTCGGTGGACGAGGCCCGCGCCATCGGCACGGCGCTGGCCGTGGGCGCCTTCGGGCTCCTCCCGATGGCGGTGACCCTGCTGCAGCTGCGCGTCTTCTACGCGATGAAGGACGCGCGCACGCCCACCCTCATCCAGGTGGGCATGGTCGCCGTCCGGGTCCCGCTGCTCCTGCTGGTGCCCGCCGTCGTCGAGCCCGAGCACGTCGTGGCCGGGCTGATGCTGGTCACCAGCCTCACCTACGTCGCAGGGTGGGTCATCGGCGACCTCGCGCTGCGCCGCGAGCTCGGCGGCCTGCGCACCAGCGAGACCTTCCTCCCGGTCGCCCGCATCGCCGCGGTGGCCCTCGTCGCGGGTCTCGCCGGCGGTCTTGTCCAGATCGTGACCGGCGACCTGCACGGACGGTCGACCGCAGGGTCGCTCCTGCAGGTGCTCATCGGTACCGTGGTCATCGGCGGTGTCGCACTGGTCGGCCTGGTGATGGCCCGTGTTCCGGAGGTCCGGGAGCCCCTGGCTTCGGTCAGGGCCCGGCTGGGGCGCGGGTGAACCCGGACGACCGGCCGGCGCCGTCCGTGCCGGAGCGTCCGCCTCGGCGGCTCGAGAAGCACAGGGAGTCGACAGTGTCGATGGCGTCAACGACCACCGGCCTGCCCGACCGCTACCGGCCACTGGACCAGCTCGGCCCGGACGAGACCACGCCGACGGGCGTCATCCAGAGCTGGCGGGCCAAGGACCGGGTGCTCAACCGTGACGTCGCCATCCGGGTGCACGTCCCGGCCGGGCCGGCCGCGCACGCCTGGATCACCCGCGCGCTGACCGCCGGCGGTCTCGCCACCCCGGCGCTGGCCATGGTCTACGACGCCTCCGAGGGCAGCGTGGACGGCGGCGCGGCCGGGGCGGCGTACGTCGTCAACGAGTGGATCGACGGCGAGACGCTGGCGCACCGGCTGAGCTCCGGGCCCATGCCCGAGCGCGAGCTGCGGTTGGTCCTGCGCCGGCTGGCCGAGGGCGTCGCCGAGGCGCACCGCGTCGGCCTCGCCGTGGGCGGCCTCACCCTGGAGAACGTGGTGCTGCGGCCCAACGGGCTGGTCGGCCTGCGGGCCGTCCCCGCCGCGGTGGGCACCGTGGACGGCGACATCAAGGCGCTCGGCGCCCTCCTGGAGGCCTGTCTCACCGGCGTCGGCCCGGGCGCGCGCCCCGCCACCGGCCCCTCCGACCTCGTCGCCCTGGCCCGCCGGGCCCGCTCCACCGAGCCCGGCCAAGGGATGTCGAGCGTCGCCGCCATGGCCGCGCTGCTCACCGAACGCCCGCGCACCGGCCCGACGCAGTCGATCACCGCGCCCCGCGGGGAGGACGGCGAGCGCGGCCGGCGCCGTCGGTCCTGGGGAGGCCGGGCCGAGGCGCCCGTCCGGCTCGAGCCCGGCGCACTGCCCCCCGTGCCTCCTGTGCGACCGGTCCCGGACGGGCCCACCCTCGCCGCGACCCCGCCGCCGCCGGTTCCCGCCGGCACGCAGCCGGCCGCCGTCCCGGGGCCCGACCGCGACGACGAGGAGCCGTTCGGCGTGCTCGGCGCAGGCGACGCCGGCACGTACCCGGCCGGCGCGCACGGGTCGCACGCCTACGGGGCCGAGGCCTACGAGGCCGACGGGTACGAGGCCGACGGGTACGAGGCGGACGCCGTCGACCCGGCCGACGAGGAGGACGGCGCCCGCCGGCACCGCGCCGTCGTCGTCGGCCTCCCGCTGCTCGCCCTCGCCGTGGTCATCGCGCTGGCCTGGTGGTTCGGATCCAGCATCCTGTCGGTGGCCGACTCGGTGGACGAGGACGGCACCGGATCCACCCCGCCCTCGAGCAGCGCCCCGGCCGAAGGATCCGACCAGGGCGGCGCGCCGGCCGGCGCCCCCGTGCCGATCACCGCCGCGGAGGTCTTCGACCCCTTCGGCGACGGTGAGCCGGAGAACGACGGCGACGTCCCGCTCACCTACGACGGCGACCCGGCCACCGGCTGGTCCACGCTCACGTACCGCGGCTCGCCGGCCTTCGGCAACCTCAAGCCGGGCGTGGGCGTCGTCTACGACCTGGGCAGCGCCCAGCAGCTGTCCGGCGTCACCCTGCAGAGCGCGACGCCCGGCGCGACCGTCGAGGTGCGCACCAGCGAGTCGGCCACCGCCACGCTGGAGGACTTCGCCGTCGCCGCCGACGGGACGCTCGCCGACTCCACCGACCTCGCCTTCGACGAGCCGGTGACCGCCCGGTACGTGCTGGTGTGGCTCACCGGCCTGGTGGAGGGTCCCGACGGCTTCGCCGCCTCGGTGAACGAGGTCGAGACCCGCGCCGCGGGCTGACCGGGCACCCCGCGGAGGACCACCCGGCCCACCCCCGGGAGGGGGTCGCCGGGGAATGGGCCCCCTACCATCCTGGTTGTGCCGCCCGTGACGAGTGACCAGCAGCCCACCCCCGGCCCCGCGGTGACCACCGAGGAGATCGTCGATCCGGTGATCCCGCCGGCCGAGCACGACGGCGTCCGGGACCTGATCATCATCGGCTCCGGTCCGGCCGGCTACACCGCTGCCACCTACGCCGCGCGGGCCAACCTGCACCCCCTGGTCCTCGAGGGCTCGCAGTTCGGCGGCGCGCTGATGACGACCACCGAGGTGGAGAACTTCCCCGGCTTCCCCGAGGGGATCCAGGGCCCGCAGCTCATGGACGACATGCGCACACAGGCCGAGAAGTTCGGCGCCGAGCTCGTGCCGTCGGACGTCACCGAGGTCGACCTCACCGCCGACCCGAAGATCGTCAAGGTCGGCGACACGGTGCACCTGGCGCACGCGGTCATCGTCGCGACCGGGTCCAAGTACCGGTACCTGGGCCTGGACAACGAGCAGCGGCTGCTCGGCCGCGGCGTCTCCGCGTGTGCGACCTGCGACGGCTTCTTCTTCCGCGACCAGGACATCGTGGTGGTCGGCGGTGGCGACTCCGCGATGGAGGAGGCCACCTTCCTCACCCGCTTCGCCAAGAGCGTGACCGTGGTGCATCGGCGCCAGGAGCTCCGGGCGTCGAAGATCATGGTCAAGCGCGCGCAGGACAACGAGAAGATCCGCTGGGCGCTGGGCAAGCAGGTCACCAACGTGCTGGGCGAGAACACCCTCTCCGCGGTCGAGCTGACCGACACCACGACCGGCGCCACCGAGACGGTGCCGGTGAGCGGGCTGTTCGTCGCCATCGGGCACGACCCGCGCAGCGAGCTCTTCGCCGGGCAGCTCAAGCTCGACGACGGGGGCTACATCCAGGTGGACCACCCGAGCACCCGCACGAACATCGACGGGGTCTTCGCCTGCGGCGACGTCGTCGACCACATCTACCGGCAGGCGATCACCTCCGCCGGCACCGGTGCCGCCGCCGCGATCGATGCCGAGCGGTGGCTCGCCGACACCTTCGACGAGCGCTGACGCGGGCATAACCGACGCCGCTCGCCGGTTGCACCCGGCGAGCGTTTCTCGTCAGCGCCACCAGCCAGTGCAGCAACGAGCCAGTCGACCGAGAGGGAGAACGACCATGGCAGGCAACACCGTGACCGTCACCGACGCCAGCTTCGCGAACGACGTGCTGGGCAGCGACAAGCCCGTGCTCGTCGACTTCTGGGCGGAGTGGTGCGGCCCGTGCAAGATGGTCGCCCCCGTCCTGGAGGAGATCGCCTCCGAGCACGGTGACAAGCTCACCATCGCCAAGCTGAACATCGACGAGAACCCACAGATCGCTCGCGACTACCAGGTCATGTCGATCCCGACGATGACCGTCTTCCAGGGCGGCAAGCCGGTCAAGAGCATCATCGGCGCGAAGCCGAAGGGCGCCATCCTCAGCGACCTGGCCGACTACATCGCCTGACGCGCCGGACGGGCCCGGCCTGCGGGCTCCCGCCGCGAGCGGGACGAGCGGGCAGGTTCTCGATCACGCTCCGCATGCCGAAGGCCCACCGCGTCCGCCGGACGGGTGGGCCTTCGGCGTGTCCGGGGGACGACGCCGCCCCCGGTAGGCCATCCGGGCGGAGAGAGACGACAATCTCATGACGATGGGAACCGACAGCCGCATGCAACCCCTGAGGCATGGGGACCGCGGACCGGCCGTGGCAGACGTGCACGCCGCGCTGCGCAGCCTGGGCCTCCTCCTGGCCACCGCACCCGACGGGGAGGCACCGGCCCTCGAGTCCGCCGAGTACGACGAGGCCACCGAGCTCGCCGTCCGCCACTTCCAGCAGGTGCGCGGCCTGTCCGTGGACGGACGGGTCGGCGAGGAGACCTACCGGGCGCTGAGCGAGGCCCGCTGGTCGCTGGGGGACCGGCTGCTCCGCTACGACCCCGAGCGCCCCATGCGCGGCGACGACGTCACCAACCTCCAGGAGCGGCTGCTGGAGCTGGGCTACGACGCCGGCCGGGCCGACGGCATGCTGGGGGCGGAGACCGAGGCGGGGCTGCGCGCGTTCCAGCGCGACTACGGCCTCACCTCCGACGGCACCTGCGGCCCGGCCACCCTGCGGGCGCTGCGCCAGCTCGGTCGCAAGGTCACCGGCGGGCGGCCGCAGCTGCTGCGGCAGAGCGCCTCGTTCGTGGAGAGCGGCCCGCACCTGATCGGCCGGCGGATCGTCGTCGACGCCGGGCACGGTGGCGCCGACACCGGGTTCGCGGCGGGCGAGACCACCGAGGCCGACCTGGTGTTCGACCTCGCCTCGCGCGTCGAGGGCCGGCTCGCGGCGGCGGGCGCCACCGTGTACCTCACCCGTGGCCGGTCGCAGGGCCCCGAGCTCGCCCAGCGCACCGCCTTCGCCAACGACGCCCGCGCCGACCTCTTCATCTCCCTGCACATGGACGCGCACAGCTCCGAGCACGCCCGCGGGGTGGCCAGCTACTACTACGGCACCGGTTCGGGTGCGTCGTCCACCGTGGGGGAGCAGTTCGCCAACCTGGTCCGGCGCGAGGTCGTGGCCCGCACCGGCCTGCTCGACCTGGGCTCGCACCCGAAGACCTGGGACCTGCTGCGCATGACCCGGATGCCGTCGGTCCGGCTGGACAGCGGCTACCTCTCGCACCCGGTGGACCGGCTGCTGCTCCTGGACGCCCGGGTCCGCAGCGCGATCGCGCACGGCGTCCTCGCCGCCGTCCAGCGGCTCTACCTGCCCGCCGAGGCGGACCCGGCGACCGGCACCTTCGTCCTGCCCGACAAGAGGTAGAGCGGCCCGCATCGGGGCGGGAATCGTCGGGCCTACACTGCTGAAGGTGGTCACTCCCCCGCCCGGCACGCCTGCCGGTCCCGGTCAGCCGGGGACGCACCTGACCCACGGTGCGCATCCCCACGTCGTTCCGCGGCACCCGCGGCTGGACCCGCTGGCCGACCGCTACGCAGCCCGCACCCACGGGATGAAGTCCTCGGAGATCCGGGCGCTGTTCTCCGTGGTCAGCCGGCCGGAGGTCGTCTCCCTGGCCGGTGGCATGCCGGCCGTCACCGCGCTGCCCCTGGACGCCGTCGGCTCCATGATCGGTGAGCTGGTGTCGGGCATGGGCGCCCAGACGCTGCAGTACGGCTCCGGGCAGGGTGACCCGCGGCTGCGCGAGCGGATCTGCGACGTCATGGCCCTGGAGGGGATCACCGACGCCTCTCCGAGCGAGGTCGTCGTCACCGTCGGGTCCCAGCAGGCCCTGGACCTGGTCACCCGGGTCTTCATCGACCCCGGCGACGTCATCCTGGCCGAGGGACCCTCCTACGTCGGTGCCCTGGGCGTCTTCCAGGCCGCCCAGGCGCGCGTCCGGCACGTGGCCATGGACGAGCACGGGCTGATCCCGGAGGCGCTGGAGGAGGCGCTGGCCGACTGCCGGGCCAACGGTGACCGGGTGAAGTTCCTCTACACCGTGCCGAACTTCCACAACCCGGCCGGCGTCACGCTCTCCGAGCCGCGCCGCGAGGCCGTCATGGCCCTCGCCGAGCAGCACGACCTGCTCGTCATCGAGGACAACCCCTACGGCCTGCTCGGCTTCGAGGGGGAGCCGCTGCGGGCGCTGCGGGCCCGCAACAACCAGCGGGTCATCTACCTCGGGTCGTTCTCCAAGACCTTCTCCCCGGGCCTGCGGGTCGGCTGGGTGCTCGCCCCGCTCGCCGTCCGCGAGAAGCTGGTGCTCGCGACCGAGGCGCAGGTGCTCTGCCCGCCGTCGCTGACCCAGTACGCGGTGGCCCGCTACCTGGACACCCAGCCCTGGCGCGAGCAGATCAAGACGTTCACCGAGCTGTACCGGGAGCGGCGCGACGCGACGCTGGAGTCCCTGGCCGCCCTGATGCCCGCCGGCACCGCGTGGACCCGGCCGGAGGGCGGCTTCTACGTGTGGCTCAAGCTGCCGGCCGGGCTGGACGCCAAGCAGATGCAGCCCCGGGCCGTGAACGCCCACGTCGCCTACGTGCCGGGCATCGGTTTCTTCGCCGACGGGAACGGCCAGGAGTACATGCGGCTGTCCTACTGCTACCCGGAGCCCGACCAGATCCGGGAGGGCGTGCGCCGGCTGGCCCGCGTCGTGGAGGCCGAGCTGGACCTGCACTCCACCTTCGACCGCGTCGACACCGGCAGCTTCCGGGCCGTGCGCGGCATCCCTGGCCACGAGGCCCCGTCCACCGACTCCGGCACCATCGTCGGCCCCGCCAACAGCGACACCTACGAGGACCGGTGATGAGCGAGACGGCCCCCGCAACCGACCCCGCCGACGCAGCCGAGCGGCACCCGCTACGCGCCGTCATCCTCGCCGGCGGGCTGACGTTCGAGCGGGAGGTCAGCCTCGTCTCGGGCACCCAGGTGGTCGAGGAGCTCACCCGCGCCGGGCTGGACGCCGAGCTGCGCGACGCCGACGCCGAGCTGCTGCCCGGGCTCGCCGCCGCCCCCGCCGACGCCGTCTTCATCGCGCTGCACGGCTCGACGGGGGAGGACGGCGCCCTGCGCGCCGTCCTCGACCTGGCCGGTGTGCCCTACGTCGGTTCCCCGGCCGCCGCCTGCCGGCTGGCCTGGGACAAGCCGGCGGCCAAGTCGGTGGTGCGCGCCGCCGGCCTCACCACGCCGGACTGGGTGGCGCTGCCGCACAGCACGTTCCGCGAGCTGGGCGCCGGGGCGGTGCTCGACCTGATGGTGGCCCGGCTCGGTCTGCCACTGGTCGTGAAGCCCGCCTCGGGCGGTTCGGCCCTGGGCGTGCAGAAGGTGAGCCGCGTGGAGGACCTGCCCGCGGCGATGGTGAGCTGCTTCGCCTACGGCGACACCGTGCTCGTCGAGCGGTTCGTCGAGGGCGTCGAGCTGGCGCTCGCCGTCATCGACCTGGGCGACGGCCCCGAGGCGCTGCCGGCGGTGGAGATCGAGCCGGAGTCCGGCGTCTTCGACTACACCTCGCGCTACACCCCGGGCCTCACCGAGTACCACGCCCCCGCACGCCTCCCCGACGACGTCGCCGCCCGGGCGGCCGAGCTGGCGGTGCGGGTGCACGAGGCACTCGGCCTGGCCGACCTCTCCCGCACCGACGCCATCGTCACCCCCGACGGCGAGGTCCACTTCCTCGAGGTGAACGTCTCTCCCGGGCTGACCGAGACCTCCATGTTCCCCATGGCGGTGGAGGCGGCCGGGCACGAGCTGGGCGAGGTCCTCACCCAGTTGCTCACCAACACGGCTGCCCGGTGAGGTCGTGCTCGACCCGGACACCCGGATCGAGCACGACCGCCACGACCGGAGGTCAGGGCCAGGGGCAGGTGTCCTTGCGGGCGATCTGGGTCCGTGAGACGCGGTCCAGGCCGTAGGGCAGGCGCGCCATCGGGAGACAGGACGTCCGGACCTTGTCGGGGTTCGTCGTGATGTCCGTCAGCACGACGTAGTTGCAGTTCCCCGCCCCACGGATCGACCGGATGTTGTTGTTCCAGTACGAGTTGGGTGACACCCTGTAGCCCGTGTAGTCACACGTGCCCGACGAGCCGTAGATCAGCGTGCTGTTTCCGACGTAGTTGTCGTTCGCGTACCAGGTCATGAGCACCGTCGACGCGGCGGCCGCGGAAACCTGACCCGAGCCCTGGGCACGTTGCCGGGACTGCATCGCCGCCGTCGCCCGCGACGGCGTGGACGCACATGCTTCGGCAAGGACGACGGAGTCGCCGTTGGCGTCCACCTCGGTGCTGCTGAGAAGGACGGCACAGTGCCTCTCGGGCGGCGCGGCGACCGCTGGCGTGCTCACTGCCAACACGCCCATGGCGAGCCCGACGGCCGTGCCTACGACCGCGAACCTCCGGCGGCGTGAACCAGTCTTGATCTTCATGACGCGCTCCCCTCGACCTGCATCTGTCCGACACCTGCGGTGGCGCGAAACTACCGAGGGTCGGAGTACAGAACAAGACGAGACCGAGCTGTTTCTGATCGGGTCCGGCGTGTCCGTCATCGCCGGGCCGGAGGACGGTCCCGCCACCCCAGTCCGTTCACGTTGTGACGAAACAATGGGTGCGACCTGTGGGTCAGGCCTCCGGGCGGCGCCCGGTGATGTCGGGCGCCATGACGCCGATGATGCGCTGCAGGTCGTCGACCGATCCGAACTCCACGACGATCTTGCCCTTGGCCCGGCCGATCTGGATCTTGACCTTGGTCTCGAACATGTCCGACAGCCGCGAGCCGAGCTCCTCGACGCCGGGTGCGCTGATGTTGCGAGCGCGGCGGCGGGCGGCCGGCTGCTCGGCGGCGGCCATGGCGACCGCCTCCTCCGTCGCCCGGACCGACAGCCCCTCGGCGACGATGCGGGTGGCGAGGGCGTCCTGCGCCTCCGCGTCGTGCAGACCCAGCAGGGCTCGGGCGTGGCCGGCGGAGATGACCCCGGCGGCGACCCGCGTCTGCACCTTCACCGGCAGCTTCATCAGCCGGATCGTGTTGGTGACCTGCGAGCGGCTGCGCCCGATGCGCGTGGCCAGCTCCTCGTGCGTCGCCCCGAACTCCTCCAGCAGCTGCTGGTAGGCCGCGGCCTCCTCCAGCGGGTTGAGCTGCACCCGGTGGATGTTCTCCAGCAGGGCGTCGCGGAGCATCGCGTCGTCGGTGGTGTCCCGGACGATCGCCGGGACGGTGCCGAGCCCGGCCGCGCGGGCCGCCCGCAGCCGGCGCTCGCCCATGATGAGCTCGTACCGGCCGTCGGCGGCCTCGCGGACGACGATCGGCTGGAGCAGCCCGAACTCGCGCACGCTGTGCGTGAGCTCCTCCAACGCCTCGTCGTCGAAGACCTGCCGCGGCTGCTTGGGGTTGGGGACGACGTCGTCGACGGCGAGCTCGCGGAGCTGCGCGCCGGGAACGCCCACCGCGGCGCTCGCCGGCTCGGTCGACGGGTCGGGCACCAGGCTGACCGGGGAGGCCGGCACCGGGGCGCCGGCGTCACCCTCCTCGAGGGCGACCGGCTGCGGGGCTGGGCGCTGGTCCTCCTCGGCACGGTCCGCCACCGGCGCCGGCGCCGGCGTCGGCGTCGGCGCGGGACCGGTGGGGATGAGCGCCGCGAGCCCGCGGCCGAGGCCACCTCGCTTGGTCATGACTGCTCCTCGTCGGCCGGGGTGCTCACTGGGAATCCTGGGCGGTGAAGGGGACCGCCGTCTCACCGAACGCCAGCGCGCCGACCGGCGTGGCCCCGTTGCTGCCGGCCGCGCTGTCGAGCGGGGGGAGATCCACCCCGCGCTGGGCGAGCTCGCGGGCGGCGTCGACGTAGCTGGTCGATCCCCGCGACCCGGGGTCGTAGGTCAGCACCGACTGGCCGTAGCCGGGCGCCTCCGAGACCCGCACGTTGCGCGGGATGACGGCACCGAGCACCAGCTCGCCGAAGTGGTTGCGCACCTCGTCGGCCACCTGGTCGGCGAGCTTGGTCCGGCCGTCGTACATGGTCAGCAGGATGGTCCGGACCGCGATCCCCGGGTTGAGGTGCTGCCGGACCAAGTCGATGTTGTTGAGCAGCTGGCCGAGTCCTTCCAGCGCGTAGTACTCGCACTGGATGGGGATGAGCACCTCGTCCCCGGCCACCAGCGCGTTCAGCGTGAGCAGACCGAGGGACGGCGGGCAGTCGATGAGCACGTAGTGCGGCCGGCGTTCCCGGGGGAGGGCGGCCACGTAGGCCTCGATCGAGCGGCGCAGCCGGTGCTCGCGGGCGACGACGGAGACCAGCTCGATCTCCGCACCGGCCAGGTCGATGGTCGCGGGGACGCACAGCAGGTTGGGGCTGGCGGTGGTCGGGTGCACGACCTCGGAGAGCGTGCTGTCACCGACCAGCGCGTCGTAGATCGAGGGCGTGCCCACCGTGTGGTCCACGCCGAGGGCGGTGCTCGCGTTGCCCTGCGGGTCGAGGTCGATCACCAGCGTCCGCAGCCCGTACAGGGCCAGCGCCACGCCGAGGTTCACCGTGGAGGTGGTCTTCCCGACGCCACCCTTCTGGTTGGCGATGGTGATGACCCGGATCCGGCCCGGCGGCGGGAACGGCTCCTGGTTGGAGGCGTGCAGGACCCGGGTGGCGCGCAGCGCCTCCATCGCGATGGGGCTGTCGAAGTCGGCCAGACCTCCGGACGACGCCCCCGGGGACTGGTCGGCGGCCAGACTCGTGCGTAGCCGCTCGCCCGGGTCGGTCATCGCGGATCCTTCCTCTGCCGGCGTTTCACGTGGAACGGGTCGGGTATCGGCTGCTGTTCCACGTGGAACAGCTCGGTGCAGCGGCGTAGCGCCGTCACCGGTCTCCCCGCGTCATGACCACCACGGTAGTGGCAGCGTCCCCCAGGGACTCACCCACGGCTCGCGCCTCGATGTCCCGCATTCCTGCCGCGCGCAGTTCGGGCAGCAGGCCCGGCAGCTCCTCCAGGGCCCGCGCGCCGACCAGCGCGACCAGGCGGGAGCCCGGCCGCAGCAGCCCGCGGCACCAGCCGACCAGCCGGGGGAGCGGCGCCACCGCGCGAGCGGTGACGACGTCGACCCGGCCGACGGCGGTCACGACGCTCCGGTCCTCCGCACGACCCCGGACCACGCGCCACGGCGGGCCACCGGGCCCGGGCGCGAGCTCCGCCACGGCCTCCTCGAGGAACTCGACCCGCCGCGCCATCGGCTCCACGAGGGTCAGCGCGACGTCCGGCCGGGCCAGGCCGAGCGGGATGCCCGGCAGCCCGGCACCACTGCCGACGTCCACGACCCGGGCGCCCTCGGGGACCGCCTCGGCGACCGCCGCGCTGTTGAGCACGTGCCGCTCCCACAGTCGGGGAACCTCCCGCGGCCCGATCAGGCCGCGGGTCACCCCGTCGGTGGCCAGCCGGGCGACGTAGCGCTGGGCGGCCGGGAGGGCCGCGCCGAACACCTGCTCGGCCACGGCCGGGGCCGGGGGCGCGGCTCCCACCGGCTCCGGTGCCGGACGCGGCTCGGTCACCTGTCGGGCAGGACCACGACGCGGCGGTTGGGCTCCTCGCCCTCCGACTCGCTGTGCACCCCGGTGACCGAGGCGATGACGTCGTGGACGACCTTGCGCTCGAACGGGTTCATCGGGCTCAGCCGCTCGGGCTGACCGCTGGTGGAGACCCGTCGGGCGGTCTCCGCCGCCAGCGAGCTGAGGTCCGCGCGGCGCTTGGCCCGGTAGCCGCCGACGTCGAGCATCAGCCGGCTGCGGACCCCGGTCGACTGCGCGACGGCCAGACGGGTGAGCTCCTGCAGCGCCTCCAGGGTGGCGCCGTCCGGGCCGATCAGGTCGGTCAGGCGGCCGCCGACGATGGCGACCGACGCCCGATCGCCCTCGACGTCGAGGTCGATGTCGCCGTCGACGTCGAGGATGTCCAGGAGCCGCTCGAGGTAGTCACCGGCCACGTCGCCCTCGCGGACGAGCAGGTCGTCACCGGACCCACCCGCCCCACGCGCCACAGCCGGCTCGATGTCGATCGGCTCGACGACGGCGTCGTCGCTGCCGGCGTCGGCGTCGGGCAGGGCGGTCGGGTTCTCTGTCACGGGCTGCTGCGGAGCACTCACGGGTGTTCCTCCCAGGTCTGTGCGGCGGCCGGGTTGTCCCGGTGGTCGATGTGCCGGTCGGGCCGGCGGGGGAGCGGTCGGGCGGCGGTCAGCGGCGCTTGCGCTTGCCGCGGTTGGCCGGACCCTGGCCGGAGCCGGGCCGCGAGCCGCCACCGGCGCGCGGCACACCGTTGCCGGTGCTGCCGGGGGCCGGTCCCGAGCCGTTCGCGGAGGCGTCCGGGGTCGCGCCCTCGTCGCCTCCCGTGCTGCCGGCGGCCGTGCTCCCGGCGGCCGTGCTCCCGGTCGGCGGCGTGGCCGGCCGGCCCGGCTTCGGCCGGACCGGCTTGGCGCCGGGCTTGGGCGCGAGCGTCCGCGGGTCGACCGCCGGCTTGTCGGCGCCGGCCTTCGCCTTGGCGGCGTCGGATCCCGGCGGCGGCATCTTCTTGAGGACGAAGAACTGCTGGCCCATCGTCCAGAGGTTGTTGGTCATCCAGTAGATGAGCACACCGATGGGGAAGATGAAGCCGGAGACGAAGAGGCTGATCGGGACGCCGTAGAGCATCAGCTTCTGCACCATCGCGGCCTGGCCCTCGACCGGGCCGGAGCGCGCCATGATCTGCTTCTGCGTGAAGTAGGTCGTGAAGCACATGACCACGATCAGCGCGAAGGCGACGATCCGGATGTTGGTGTAGTTGACGCCCTGGATACCCAGGATCGCCTGCTCCTTGGCGCCGCTCATGTTGAAGGACGAGGAGATCGGGGCGCCGAACAGCTGCGCGCGCGCCGCCTCGTCGGTCAGCTGGTTCGACCAGGAGTAGAGCCCCTGCTTGTCCGGGGCCAGCCGGCGCAGGACGTGGAAGAGTGACAGGAAGACCGGGATCTGCGGCAGGATCGGCAGGCAGCCGGCCAGCGGGTTGACCCCGCGCTCCTTCTGGAGCTGCTGCATCGCGACCGCCATGCCCTGGCGGTCGCTGCCGTACTGCTTGCGCAGCTTGGCCAGCTCGGGCTGCAGCTCCTGCATGGCCCGCTGCGACTTGATCTGCTTGACGAACAGCGGGAACAGGATCACCCGGATCGTGATCACCAGGAACACGATCGCCAGCACCCAGCTCAGCCCGCCGAGCGCCGTCTCGGGCGCCGGGTCACCGAAGAGCAGGTTCCACAGCGAGTGCCACCGGGCCATCACCCAGGAGATGGCGGTGTAGAGCCAGTCAAGCAACGGAGGACTCCTCCTGCGGGGTCCGGCACCCGGCCGGACGGGCGGCCTCGCGGCCGGGGTCATCGGTCGGTGCACCCGACAGGCGCACCGCTGTGCTGGACGAGCGGGGAGGCTGCGCGGTTCCGCAAGCCTCCGCTCCGTGCCGGTCCGCCGGGGGGACGAAGTCCACGCCACCCGGGTGCCAGGGCGCGCACTTGAGCAGGCGCACCAGGGCGAGCCGGCTGCCGCGCCCGGCCCCGTGCAGGGCCACCGCCTCCGCGGCGTAGGCGCTGCAGGTCGGGTAGAACCGGCACCGCGCCGGCAGCGCCGGGCTCACCGCACGGGAGTAGAAGCCCACCGCACGGAGCAGCACCCGCGCGGCGGCCGAGCGGCGTGGCACCGCGGCCGGGTCGCCGCTCACCGGGAGCGCACCCGGTCGCCGAGCAGCCGGTCCAGACCGGCGCTCAGATCGCGGTGCAGCACCGCGGAGTCGGCGTCCGCCGCCTCCGGCCGCGCCCGCACCACCAGATCGGCGGTCCCGGGCAGCCGGTCGAGCTCGGCTCGGACGACGGCCCGCAGCCGACGGGTCACCCGGTGGCGGACCACCGAGTTGCCCACGGCCTTGCCCACCACGAAACCGGCCCGCGCAGCCACCGGCGACGTGTCGTCGCCGGCCGACTGCCCGGGCCGTTCGGAGAGGTAGTGCAGCACCATGGTCGGCCGCCCGGCGCGCCGGCCGGAACGGACCACCGCGGTGAACTCCGGGCGCCGGCGCAGGCGTGCCTGCGCAGGCAGCACGTCAGGCGGAGAGCTTCTCGCGGCCCTTGCGCCGACGGGTGGCGAGGATCGCCCTGCCCGCGCGGGTCCGCATCCGCAGCCGGAAGCCGTGGGTCTTGGACCGGCGGCGGTTGTTCGGCTGGAACGTGCGCTTGCTCACGAGGTACTCCCACTACACGACATCGGCGGTGCGTCCCCGTCGGTGGACGGGCACGCGTGGGGTGACGGTGGCGGCTTCGCCGGCCGGCATCCCAGAAGCTGGCACTGCGGACGGCGACGACCGGACCCGGCCGCGCAGGCACGCTGCGGGGGCCGGGGACGGGCACACCCGTCCACAGACTCCGCCCAGCATAGCCGAGGAGCGCGGGGCACCGGCGACCGGCAGCACGGCGACCCGCCATGGTGCCCGGCTCCGGGCCGGTCCGCCCCGTGGCGCGCCGGATCGGCCGCCCGCGCGGCGGCCACCTCCGGACACGGCCGGGGGACCAGCGGGATCGCCCGCGCCGTTGCCCGGCTGTGGACGGGGCTGTTAGCGTCGCCGTCGCTCCGCGTCGGGCGTCAGGGTCACGGCGCGCGGGCCGACCCCGTCGGTCGACCGACCGCCGAGCCGTTCTCCTCGCCGCCCGATCTGGGCCGTGAGCAGCAGGAATGCTGTTCCGGCCGCAGTCCCGTGCGTGGTCGGCGCACCATCCCGCCGACCGTGCACAGCCTGTGGACACCGGTGTGGACCACATGCGTGCGTGTATCCACAACCGGGAGCCGTCCACGGTGGCCGGCGCCCCCGAGGAACCCGGCGCGGACGAGCCGGACGCACCGGGACCGGCCGCGGGGTCGACTTCGAGGAGGACGAGCGGCATGGCCGACACGCCGGATCTGCCAACGGTCTGGGACCAGATCCGCGAGCGGCTGGCGACGAGTCTGTCGCCGCAGCAGAACGCCATGCTGAACCTCACTCGCCCGGTGGGCCTGGTGGAGGGGACGGCGGTGCTGGCCGCTCCCAACGAGTTCACCCAGACGGTGCTCGAGTCCCGGATGCGCCGGGTGCTCGCCCAGGCGCTGTCCGAGCAGTTCGGCCGTGACATCCACGTCGCCGTCCAGCTCGAGGACTCCCCGCCCGCGCCGCCGGCCGAGGCTCGCGACGACGAGCCGACCCGGCGCCCCTGGTCGTCGGTCGAGGCGCAGCGCGAGGAGGAGGACCGGGCCACCCGCGACCGGGCCGACGACGGGCGGAGCGCGTTCGGCGTGCGGGCCGACGTCGTCGGCACCGCCGCCCCGTGGGACCGCGACACGACCGCCGAGCGCCCCGCGCCCGCGGACTTCCCCGCCGTCCGGGAGCTGCACCCGGCCGACGGCCCGGCCCGCCCGCCGGTGGACCGCGGCGCCCCCGAGGACTGGAGCACCACCACCTGGGGCGCCGGCGCCGGCGATGCAAGTGCGCAGTCCGGCGGCCGCGACTGGGGAGGCGGCGACGAGCGCAGCGCCGACGTGCTGCCCTTCGACGTCGACGGCGCGGGGGAGCAGCGGCGTCCCGGGAGCGGGGGACGGGCCCGCCGCCCCGAGTCCGGCCGCCCCGCCGGGCTGGACCCGGGCCTGAACGCCAAGTACGTCTTCGACTCGTTCGTCATCGGCAACAGCAACCGGTTCGCCCACGCCGCGGCCGTCGCCGTCGCCGAGGCGCCGGCCCGTGCCTACAACCCGCTGTTCATCTACGGGGAGTCCGGGCTGGGCAAGACCCACCTGCTGCACGCGATCGGCCACTACGCGGCGCGGATGTTCCCCAACGTGAAGGTGCGCTACGTCAGCACCGAGGAGTTCACCAACGAGTTCATCAACCTGGTGCACTCCGGCCGGGCCGAGGACTTCCGCCGCCGCTACCGGGACATCGACTTCCTGCTCATCGACGACATCCAGTTCCTGGAGCGCGCCGAGCGGACGCAGGAGGAGTTCTTCCACACCTTCAACACGCTGCACAACGCCAGCAAGCAGATCGTCATCACCTCCGACCGTCCGCCGAAGAAGCTGACGACGCTGGAGGACCGGCTGCGCACCCGCTTCGAGTGGGGGCTCATCACCGACGTCCAGGCGCCCGACCTGGAGACCCGCATCGCCATCCTGCGCAAGAAGGCCTGGGGCGAGCGGCTGCAGGTGCCCGACCAGGTGCTCGAGTTCATCGCCAGCAAGGTGCAGACCAACATCCGCGAACTCGAGGGCGCGCTGATCCGGGTGACCGCGTTCGCGTCGCTCAACAAGCAGCAGGTCGACCTCCCTCTGGCCGAGCTGGTGCTCAAGGACCTGATCAGCGACGAGCAGGGGCCGCAGATCACGGCGGCGATCATCATGGCCGCCACCGCCGAGTACTTCTCCGTGACGATGGAGGAGCTGCAGGGCACCAACCGCAGCCGCACGCTGGTCAACGCCCGCCAGATCGCGATGTACCTGTGCCGGGAGCTCACCGAGCTGTCACTGCCCCGGATCGGCGCCTCTTTCGGCGGCAAGGACCACACCACCGTCATGCACGCCGTCAAGAAGATCACCAACCTCATGAGCGAGCGGCGGGCCACCTACACGCAGGTCACCGAGCTCACCGCCCGGATCAAGAGCCGCGCCCGGCAGTAACTCTGTCGTCCTCCGGACGACACCGCGGCCAGGTGCCGTCCCCAGCTGGGCTGAGCCCATCCGTCGCGCCTGCGCGGGACCCTCCGGGCCCCACTCGGCACGACCGTGCTCGTTCCGTCCCCCCGCTCGGATGAGCGGGCCGTCGCGCCTGCGGGCCCCACTCGGCCGAGCCCATCCGTCGCGCCTGCGGGCCCGCTCGGCGGGACCCTGCCGTGCCGTTCCCCGCCCTGCTTCCGAGGCCCGCCGTGGTGACGGTGTGCAGGCGGGGCGGTCACCGTCCGGACACCTACCGGCCACCGCCCCGACGCGGTCGACAAGTCGTTGTCCACACCTGTGTGGATCCCTGGGGACGACGGAATCGCTGGTTCCGCGCACGATCGACCGCGCACCGATCGCACCGGACGTCGACAGATCGAGAAGTTGTCCCCAAGGATGTGCACAGGTTGGGGGAAAGTCGGCCGATCGGGGTCCGCGGATCGTGGCCCCGGCCGCTCCACCGCCGCGCCGGCCGGCGGCGCCACGGGCCGTCACCGCCCGCTGACCTGCGGGAATGCCGCCCGGAACGGTTCCGCCGGGCTGCGGGGCTCGAATGCCCTCGGCGACGCCTCCCCAGGGGCTGGGGACGACCCGGGGAGACGCAGGGGACAGGGGGTGGACCACCGGGCGCACCGGTGCACAGCCGTCGATCTGTCCACGTGTCGACAACAGGAAGACGCTGACCACCCACAACGGGCCAACACCCCCGTTCGCGTGCTGACCTGCGAAAAGGGCCTCGATCCCCAGGTTCCACACGTGTGATGACGAGGATGAGGGAGTTCTCTCGAGAAATTCTTGAACCACACTCTGGGTGGGGACGCTCCGCTCCGAGGGCCTCAGGAAGGCCCCGGAAAGGCCATCCGGGACACGAGCGCCCAGCGGGGAAGCGGTAGGCCATCGAGGGACGGGGTTTCCCCAGAAGGCACCGCACCAGGCACGATGAGCACCGCGGCGCAGCCCTCGCGCTCTGCCGCACGACGAACGACGAGCTCCTCGCCCGTGCCGGTCACCCCGGTGCCGATCGGGCGCGGACCGAACATGGGTGGGTCGAGAGATGAAGTTCCGGGTGGCACGTGAGGTGCTCGCCGACGCCGTCGCCTGGACGGCCCGCAGCCTCCCGCCGCGGCCGTCGGTACCGGTCCTGGCCGGCATCCTGCTCGAGGCCGACGGGAGCCAGCTGTCGGTCTCCGGGTTCGACTACGAGGTGTCCGCGCGCGCCGAGGTCGACGTCCAGACCACCGAGAACGGCCGGGTACTGGTGCCGGGTCGGCTGCTGGCCGAGATCACCCGGGCGCTGCCCCCGCACCCGGTGGAGCTCATCGCCGAGGGGCCGCGGCTGGCCATCGCCTGCGGCAACGCGCGGTTCAGCCTCCCCACCCTGCCGGTCGAGGACTACCCGTCCCTGCCCTCGATGCCCTCGGCCGCGGGGATCGTCGACAGCGACGTCTTCGCCGAGGCGGTCGCGCAGGTCGCCGTCGCCGCGGGGCGGGACGACACCCTCCCGATGCTGACCGGGGTCCGGCTGGAGATCGAGGACGACCAGATCACCCTCGCCGCCACCGACCGCTACCGCCTCGCCGTCCGGGAGTTCTCGTGGCGGCCGGAGACCTCCGGGCTGTCGGCGGCCGTGCTCGTGCCGGCCCGCACCCTCGCGGAGGCGGCCAAGACGCTGACCAGCGGGCCGGAGATCACCCTCTCGCTCTCCTCCGGCAGCTCCGGCGAGGGCATCCTGGGGCTCTCCGGCAAGGACCGGCAGACCACGACGCGGCTGCTCGACGCGGAGTTCGTCAAGTACCGCGCGATCATGCCCAACGAGTCGCTCGCCAACGCCACGCTGCCGGTCGGGCTGTTCACCGACGCCGCCAAGCGGGTCGCGCTCGTCGCCGAGCGGGGGACGCCGCTGCGCTGCGAGTTCACCCCCGGCCAGGTCACGCTCCGGGCCGGCGGCAGCGACGACGAGGGCCAGGCGGAGGAGCGCTGCGACGTCGACTTCGACGGCGACCCGCTGACCATCGGCTTCAACCCGACGTTCCTGCTGGACGGGCTGGCCGCGGTGCACACCGACCGGGCCCGGATGGACTTCACCAGCCCGCTGAAGCCGGCCGTCCTCTCCGGGGTGGACGAGCCGTCGACCGACGACGAGAAGCCGGCTCCGGCCACCCGTCCGGGGAGCTACCGGTACCTGATCATGCCGGTGCGGCTGCCGGGCTGACCGAGGACGACGTCCCGGGCGCGAGAGTGCCGGGGGGCGAGCAGGATGAGTACGACACGACGACCACGACACGACGACGGAGAGGCGGGAACGTGCAGCTGGGGCTGATCGGTCTGGGCAAGATGGGTGGCAACATGGCGGAGCGGGTGCGCCGCGCCGGCCACGAGGTCATCGGGTACGACCGCGCCCCGGGCAAGCGCGACGTCGACAGCCTGCCGGCGCTGGTGGAGGCACTCAGCGCCCCCCGCGTCGTGTGGGTCATGGTCCCCGCCGGCGACCCGACCAAGGCGACGGTGAAGGAGCTGGCCGAGCTGCTCAGCCCCGGTGACGTCATCGTCGACGGCGGCAACTCCAAGTACACCGACGACCAGGTGCACGACGTGCTGTGCCGCGAGAAGGGCATCGGCTACGTCGACGCCGGCGTCTCCGGCGGGGTGTGGGGCCTGGAGAACGGCTACGCGCTCATGGTCGGCGGCACCAAGGAGGACGTCGCCAAGGTGCAGCCGGTCTTCGACGCGCTCAAGCCGCCGGCCCCGGTCGACGAGTCCGGCCAGGAGATGCCCGGTGCGGGGTTCGTGCACGCCGGGCCCGTGGGCGCCGGGCACTTCAGCAAGATGGTCCACAACGGCATCGAGTACGCCCTGATGCAGGCCTACGGCGAGGGCTACGAGCTGCTCACCGCCGTCGACCTGGTCGAGGACGTGCCCGGCGTCATCGCCTCCTGGACCCAGGGCACCGTCATCCGCTCCTGGCTGCTCGACCTGCTGGTCCGGGCGCTGGAGGAGGACCCCCAGCTGGAGGCGATCACCGGCTACGCCGAGGACTCCGGCGAGGGCCGGTGGACCGTGGAGCAGGCGATCGAGAACGCCGTCCCCATGCCCACGATCGCCGCCTCCCTCTTCGCCCGGTTCTCCTCGCGGCAGGACGACTCGCCGACCATGAAGGCGGTCGCGGCACTGCGCAACCAGTTCGGCGGGCACTCGGTGCGCGCCGTCCAGGCGCAGGAGGCCGAGCGCCCCGCGTGAACGCGTCGGCGAGGGCGTGAGGTGTACCTGAGGCACCTGCAGGTCGGGGACTTCCGGAGCTGGGAGCGGGCCGACCTGGCGCTGCCCCCGGGGCCGACGGTGTTCGTCGGCCGCAACGGCGAGGGGAAGACCAACCTGGTCGAGGCGGTGGGCTACCTCGCGACCATGAGCAGCCACCGGGTCTCCGGGGACGCCCCGCTGGTGCGGCACGGCGCCGGGCAGGCCGTGGTGCGGGCCGCCCTGCGGCGGGGTGACCGGGAGCTGCTGGTCGAGATCGAGATCAACCCGGGGAAGGCCAACCGGGTACGGGTCAACCGGGCGCCCCTGCCTCGGCCCCGGGAGCTGCTCGGCCTGGTGCGCACCGTGCTGTTCGCGCCGGAGGACCTCTCCCTGGTCCGGGGCGACCCGACCGAGCGGCGGCGTTTCCTCGACGAGCTGCTGGCGACCCGTACGCCCCGGCTGGCCGGGGTGCGCAGCGACTACGACCGGGTCCTCAAGCAGCGCAACGCGCTGCTGAAGACCGCCCGGCTCGCCCGCGGCAAGGCGATGGAGACCCTGGACGTCTGGGACGGGCACCTCACCGACCTCGGTGGGCAGGTGCTGGCCGCGCGGCTGCGGCTGATCGCCGACCTGGCCCCGCACGTCGCGGAGTCCTACGCCGGGGTGGCCGGCGAGGGCGCCGACGTCGCGGGCCTGGGCTACAGCTCGACCGTGCCGCTGGCCGGGGACGGCGCCGCCCTGCCGCCGGACGCGCCGCTCCCGGGCGTCGAGGAGCTCACCGCAGCCATGGCCGGGCGGATCGCCGAGCGCCGGGGCGACGAGCTGGACCGCGGCATGACGCTGGTCGGGCCGCACCGCGACGACCTCGTGCTGCACCTGGGGTCGGCGCCGGCGAAGGGGTTCGCCAGCCACGGCGAGTCCTGGTCGCTCGCGCTGGCCCTGAAGCTGGCCACCTTCGCGCTGCTGCGGGCCGAGGGCGAGGACCCGGTGCTCGTCCTGGACGACGTCTTCGCCACCCTCGACGCCCAGCGCCGCTCGGCACTGGCCGCGGTCGCCCGGTCGGCCGAGCAGACGCTGATCACCGCCGCGGTCATCGACGACGTCCCGGCCGAGCTGCGGCTGACCCGGGTGGAGGTCGGTGAGGGCGTAGCGCTCGTGGTCAAGGAATCGGTGGCCGGGGAGTCGGTGGCCGGGGACGCGGTGCCGGCCGGCACGGGCGGCCAGCCGTGAGCGACGAGCGCCCGCCGCGGCCCAGCGACATCGCCCGCGCCGCGCTGGAGGCGGCCCGTGCCGCCTCGGCCGCCCGGCCGCGGCCCACCCGCCGCCGGATCGCCGGCCCGCGGCGTGCCTGGAGCGGCCCGCGCCCGGGCGCCGACGACCCGCAGCTCCTCGGCCGGCTGGTCGACTCGCTGGTCAGCCAGGAGGACTGGTCGGAGCGCACCAAGGTCGGATCGGTGTTCGGCCGCTGGTCGGTCCTCGTCGGTCCCGACATCGCGGCGCACTGCCGGCCGGAGACGCTCACCGACGGCGAGCTGCTCGTCGTCGCCGAGTCCACGGCGTGGGCCACCCAGCTGCGCCTGCTCGCCCCGACCATTCTCGGCAAGCTGCACGCCCAGGTCGGCGGGGACGTCGTGAAGCGGTTGCGCGTTATCGGACCGACGGCCCCCAGCTGGAAGAAGGGTCCGCGCTCGGTGCGCGGACGGGGGCCCCGCGACACCTACGGATGAGGGCAGACCTACGGATGAGGCCAGACCCACGGATGAGGCGACGTCCCGCGAGGGCACGGCGCCGGGAGGAGGGGCAGCGATGAGCGGCCCACGGGAACCGGACGGCTTCGACGACGGGCGGGAGGACGGCGCCGGCTGGCGCGAACCCCCGCACCTGGGCGGCGACGCCTCCGGCGAGGACGTCGACCGCCCGAACTTCGCCGACCGCAGGAAGCAGCCGCGGGACGACGCCCCGGTGCCGGGGCAACCCTGGCAGCCCCCGGGCTGGGACCTGCCGCCGGCCGAGGGGCAGCGCCCGGTGCCCCCGGCCGCCGGTGGCGCGGTGCCCCCGGCTCCGGACGGCGCGGCACCCGGGAGCCGGTCGCCCGAGGACGCTGCGCCGCCGGCGCAGGACGTCCCGCCGGCCGCTCCGGGCCCGCTCCGGGGCGGTGGGCTCTTCGGCCGGCGCCGCCGGCAGCCGACCGTGGCCGAGCGGGTGTTCGCCTACGAGGGCGACGCCGTGGGCGCGCAGGGCTGGGCACTGCAGCAGGGCTGGACGGTGTCCGACGGCACCGCGCCGGAGGACGCCGCCCTGGCCGACCTGATCGCCGGCTCGCCGGTGCGCGCGACCAAGGACCACCGGGCGGCCAACGTGCTCCGCGGCCGCGCCGGCTCGCTCGAGGTCGTCGCCTTCGACGTCGTCTACGCGTCGGGCCGGTACCTGGTCCCGGAGTACGCCATCACCGCCGTGCCGATGCTCGGCGGCGTCCCCGGCTTCCGGCTGAGCCCGTCGCGGTTCTGGCGGCACGGGACCGGCGGCCTGCTGCCGATGCCCAGCGGCGACGAGGCGTTCGACGCCCGCTGGCTGCTGCTGGCCGCCGAGGACAGCCCCCAGCTGCGCCGGCTGGTCCAGGACCCGACCGTGCACGGCCTCCTGCTCGGCAGCGACGACGGCGACGAGTTCTGGTCCGGTGCCGGCCACGTGGCGGCGGTCCGGCCCGACGGGCACCGGCCGCAGCTGCTCGAGCACCACGGGCGGCTGCTGACCGCCATCGCCGGGGCGTTGATGGCCGGCGCGTGACCGCTCCCGCGATCTCCGGACCGGAGGCGGCCCCGACCGGGGTCGGCGTCCGGCACCTGCTCCCGCTGCTGAGCCCGCACCGGCGTCCCCTGCTGCTCGCCGGAGGGCTGTCGCTGGTGGCCGCGGCCGGCGCGCTGGCCCAGCCGGCACTGGTCGCCCGGGTGATCGACGTCGTCGGCTCCGGGCAGCCGCTGCTGCCCGCGGTCGCGCTCCTCGTGGTGGTGCTCGTGGCCGCCTCGGCGGTGGGCGCCTTCCAGCAGTTCCTGCTGCAGCGCACCGCCGAGGGCGTCGTGCTCACCACCCGGCAGACGCTCACCGACCGGCTGCTCCGCCTGCCGGTGGCCGAGTACGACCGGCGCCGCACCGGTGACCTGATGTCGCGGGTCGGCGCGGACACCACGCTGCTGCGGGCGACGGTCACCTCCGGCGTCGTCGACGTGGTCGGCTCGGTCGTCGTCGGCGTGGGTGCCCTGATCGCGATGGCGCTGGTCGACGTCTGGCTGCTGCTCGTGACCGTGGGCGCCGTCGCCGTGGGCGTGACCACCGCGGTCCTGGCGTCGCGGGGCGTGCGCCGGCTCTCCCAGCGGGCGCAGGAGGAGGTCGGCGCGATGTCGGCCGCCGTCGAGCGGGCGCTCTCGGCGGTGCGCACCATCCGGGCCAGCGGGGCGACGGAGCGGGAGGTCGCGGCGGTGGGCGCCAGTGCCGAGCGCGCGTACGCGGCCGGCGTGCAGGTGGCCCGGCTTGAGGCGCTCGTGTCGCCGGCCGGGTCGATCGCCGTCCAGGGGGCGTTCCTCGCCGTGCTGGGCGTCGGCGGGTACCGGGTGGCCGAGGGCACGATCAGCGTGGCCGAGCTGGTCGCCTTCATCCTCTACCTGTTCCTGCTGGTCATGCCCCTGGGTCAGGCGATCTCCGCCTGGACCCAGCTGCAGACGGGGCTGGGGGCGCTCACCCGCATCCAGGAGGTGCTCGGCCTGGAGCCCGAGCACGAGGACCGTCCCGAGCGCCCCGGCACCGGCGGATCCAGCGCCGGCGCCCCGCTGCTGGAGCTGGACGGGGTCTCGTTCCGGTACCCCGACGGGACGCCGGTGCTGAACGCCGTCTCGCTGCGGGTGGCCGCGGGCAGCCGGGTGGCGCTGGTGGGCCCCTCCGGTGCGGGCAAGTCCACCGTCCTCGCGCTGATCGAGGGCTTCTACCCGGTGGACTCCGGCGTGATCCGCTGGGCGGGCACCGACGTCCGGGAGCTCCCGCGCGCCGGGCTGCGGGCCCGGCTGGGCTACGTGGAGCAGGAGGCCCCGGTGCTGGCGGGCACGGTGCGGGAGAACCTGCTCCTCACCCGGCCCGGCGCGACCGACGACGAGCTGTGGGCCGTGCTGGCCGACGTCGGCCTCACCGAGGTGGTGCGCCGCTCACCGCTCGGGCTGGACGTGCTGGTCGGCGACGAGGGCGTGCTGCTCTCCGGCGGGGAACGCCAGCGGCTGGCCATCGCCCGCTCCCTGCTCGCCCGCCCGGACCTGCTCCTGCTCGACGAGCCGACGGCCAGCCTCGACGCCCGCAACGAGAGCCTGCTGCGCGACACGCTCGCCGCGGCCGGGGCGGACCGGGCGCTGCTGGTCGTCGCGCACCGGCTGTCCACCGTCCTGGACAGCGACGAGATCGTGGTGCTCGACCAAGGCCGGGTCGTGGGCCGGGGCACGCACCACGAGCTGCTGGACAGCAGCCCGCTGTACCGGGAGCTGGCGTCGGCGCAGCTGCTCGTCTGACCGCGGCCCCCGCTGATGATCAGGTGACCTGATCGTTCCGGGTCCTGGCTCACCGTCGGTGCTGAGCCAGGACCACCGGAGGTGAGCCAGGACGGCGGGTCACGCCTTCCGCTCAGCCGCCCGCGCCATGCCCGTCACCATGCCGCCGAACACGATCCCGTGGAACGCGGCCACCGCCCACCAGTAGAGGTGCCCGAACAGGCCCCTCGGCGCGAAGGTCGCCCGCTGGCGGAGCAGGGAGCCGCCGGTCACCCGGTCGTGTTCCACGTGGAACTCCAGCCAGGCCAGCCCGGGCAGCCGCATCTCCGCCCGGAGCCGGAGCAGCCGGCCGCGGTCGAGCTCCTCGACCCGCCAGAAGTCCAGGGCGTCGCCGACGTACAGCCGGTCGGGGTCCCGCCGTCCCCGGCGCAGGCCCACGCCACCGACCGCGCGGTCCAGCCAGCCGCGGATCCGCCAGGCGAGCGGCCAGGAGTACCAGCCGCGCTCGCCGCCGATCCCCTCGACGACCTGCCACATCGCCTCGGGCGGCGCCGCGGTCGGCTGGATGCGGTCGTCGACGTAGAGGCTGCCGCCGGCCCACCCCGGATCGGTGGGCAGCGGGTCCGACGGGGCGCCGGGGACGGACGCCGAGGCCCAGCGGGTGGTGACCGCCGCGTCGCGGACCCGCTGGACGGCCAGCCGCACGGCCTCGTCGAAGCCGAGCAGCCCCTCCGGCGGGTCGGGCACGTAGCGGGCGATGTCGTGCTCCCCGCAGACGACGGTGTTGCGCAGCGACTCCACCAGCGGGCGGGCGATGCCGGCGGGCACCGGCGTGATCAGGCCGACCCAGTGGCTGGACAGCGACGGGGTGAAGATCGGGACGGGCAGGATCCGGCGCCGCGGCAGGTCGGCCACCCGGGCGTACCGCTGCATCATCTCGGCGTAGTCCATGACGTCCGGCCCGCCGATGTCGAAGCAGCGGTGGACGTCGGCCGGCAGCTGGGCGCAGGCCACCAGGTAGCGCAGCACGTCGCGGATCGCGATCGGCTGGATCCGACTGTGCACCCAGCGCGGGGTGACCATCACCGGCAGCCGCTCGGTCAGGTACCGCAGCATCTCGAACGAGGCCGACCCGGAGCCGAGCACCACCGCGGCCCGCAGCACGACCGTCGGGACGCCGGAGCCCAGCAGGATCCGCGCCACCTCGGCCCGGGAGCGCAGGTGCGGGGAGAGCTCCTCGTCGTCGGGTGCCAGTCCGCCGAGGTGGACCAGCCGGCCGACGCCGGCCGCCCGCACGGCCCCGGCCATCACCCGTGCCGTGCGGCGGTCGGTCTCGGCGAACTCGGGGCCGGTGCCGAGGGCGTGGATCAGGTAGTACGCGACGTCGACCCCGGCGCAGGCCCGCTCGACGGCGTGCGCGTCGCCGGCGTCCCCGCGCACCACCTCGACCTCGGCGGCCCACGGGTGGTCGCGCAGCCGCTCCGGCGAGCGGCTCAGGACGCGGACCCGGTGCCCGGCGGCCAGCAGCTCGGGCACCAGCCGCCCGCCGACGTAGCCGGTCGCGCCCGTGACGAGGCAGGTCCGGGGCGCAGCGGGGGAGTCGGCCATGGGCCCAGTGTCCGGCGGGGATGCCCGAGGTGCTCGAGTCGCGGACCGGCGTACCCGGGGCCAGCATCATGCGCAGCCAGGGCAGCGCAGCCGACGGCACCCCGGACAGCCCCGATCCAGTGGAGGCCCGAGATGGCCCGTGCAGCAGCCGCCCCAGGAGAGACCGCCGGTGGCCAGCCGGCCCTCAAGCGGGTCATGGGGCCGGGCCTGCTGCTCCTGTTCATCGTCGGCGACATCCTCGGCACCGGGATCTACGCGCTCACCGGGCAGGTGGCCGCGCAGGTCGGCGGCGTGGTGTGGCTGCCGTTCCTGGTCGCCTTCCTCGTCGCGCTGGTGACCGCGTTCAGCTACCTGGAGCTGGTCACCAAGTACCCGCAGGCCGCCGGCGCCGCGCTCTACACGCACAAGGCCTTCGGCATCCACTTCCTCACGTTCGTCGTCGCCTTCGCCGTGATGAGCTCCGGCATCACGTCGGCGTCCACCGCCGCCCGGGCCTTCAGCGCCAACGCGGCCGAGGTGCTCGGGCTCGGCTTCTCCGACGGCATCGGCATCACGCTCATCGGGCTCGGGTTCATGACCCTCGTGGCCGCGGTCAACCACCGCGGCGTCGGGGAGAGCGTCAAGGCCAACGTGGTGCTCACCTGCGTGGAGCTGACCGGCCTGCTCATCGTCATCGGGGTCGGCGTGTGGGCCCTCGGCGTCGGCGAGGGCGACTTCTCCCGGGTCACCGAGTTCGACACCGGCGAGCGCTCGGTCCTCGGCGGGGTCATCGCGGCGACCGGCCTGGCGTTCTTCGCGATGGTCGGCTTCGAGGACTCGGTGAACATGGCCGAGGAGTGCAAGGAGCCGCGGCGGATCTTCCCCAAGGTGCTGCTCGCCGGGCTCCTCGCCACGGGCGTCATCTACGTGCTGGTGTCGATCTCCGCGATCGCGCTCGTCCCGGCCGATGCGCTGAGCGAGGGCGACACCCCGCTGCTGCAGGTGGTGGAGGCGGGCGCCCCCGGGTTTCCGATCGGCCTCTTCGGCGTCATCACCATGTTCGCCGTCGCGAACTCCGCCCTCATCAACATGCTGATGGCCAGCCGGCTGGTCTACGGCCTGGGCCGCCTGCGCGTCCTCCCGCCGCTCCTTGCCCGGGTGCACCCGCAGCGCCGGACCCCGACGACGGCGATCCTGTTCACCACCGCGCTGGCCTTCGGGCTGATCACGTTCGTCGGCGCGGTGCCGGCGCTCGGCGGGACGACGGCGCTGCTCCTGCTCATCGTGTTCACCGTCGTCAACGTCGCCGTCCTCGTCCTGCGCAAGGACCGGGTGGAGGAGGACCACTTCCGCACCCCGACCGTGCTGCCGGTGGTCGGCGCACTGGCGTGCGGCTTCCTCGCGACCCCGTTCGCCGGCCGGCCGGCCGAGCAGTACCGGATCGCCGGGGTGCTCCTCGTGATCGGGGTCATCCTCTGGGGCGTCACGGTGCTGGTGAACCGGCGCACCGGTGCCGACGTCCCCGACTTCGACCCCGAGGACCTCACCGGGGACGCCCCGAGCGGGCCGCGGAACTGACGCGGCGCCCCTGCGGCCGACCCCCGCGGGCGCCGGCCGGGGCGACGACCGCCCCACGGCGCCGACGACGGCGTGTCGGCCCGGGGGGCAGGAGCGATGGTGGCGGGGCTCCCGGAAGAGGCGCAGACACGACGTCAGGGCGTGGACGGCGCTGTTCCTGTCGGACCTCGCGGTATCGTGGGAGGCGAAAACCGTCAGCAACCGGCTGAGCGCCCTTCTGCGCCCTTCCGCCCCCTCCTCCTTGTCGGGGGCGAGGGTCGCCGGTTGCTCGAGAGGAAGGCCCCACGTGGTCGCAGCACCCCAGACCGAGAACTCCTACTCGGGCAGTTCCATCACCGTCCTCGAAGGGCTCGAGGCGGTCCGGAAGCGGCCCGGTATGTACATCGGGTCGACCGGCGAGCGCGGGCTGCACCACATGGTGTGGGAGGTCGTGGACAACGCCGTCGACGAGGCGCTGGCCGGCTACTGCGACACCGTCCGGGTCACCCTGCTGGCCGACGGCGGGGTCCGGGTCGAGGACAACGGCCGTGGCATCCCGGTCGACATGCACCCGGTGGAGAAGCGGCCCACCGTCGAGGTGATCATGACCGTCCTGCACGCGGGCGGGAAGTTCGACGGGAAGAGCTACGGCGTCTCCGGTGGTCTGCACGGCGTCGGCGTCACCGTCGTCAACGCGCTGTCCACGCGGCTGGACGTCCAGGTCTGGACGCGCGGGACCGAGTGGCAGCAGAGCTACGCGTACGCCAAGCCGGGCCCGCTGCAGGAGATCGGCCCCACCAAGAAGCGCGGCTCCGCGATCACCTTCTGGGCCGACGGCGAGATCTTCGAGACGACGCACTACTCGTTCGACACGATCAACCGCCGCCTGCAGGAGATGGCCTTCCTCAACAAGGGCCTGACGATCGTCCTGCGCGACGAGCGCCCGGGTAAGAGCAAGAGCGAGACCGGCATGGCCGAGGAGCTCTCGGTGGCCGAGGCCGCCCCCGACGCCGGCGCCGAGGACGAGGCGTTCGAGCCCACCGAGGTCACCTACAAGTACGACGCCGGCCTCATCGACTACGTGGCGCACATCAACGCGAAGAAGTCGCCGATCCACAAGTCGGTCGTGAGCTTCTCCGCGGAGGGCACCGGCAAGAACGACATGGCGATGTCGGTCGACGTGGCCATGCAGTGGTCCGAGGCCTACTCGGAGTCGGTCTACACGTTCGCCAACATCATCAACACGCACGAGGGCGGCACCCACGAGGAGGGCTTCCGCGCCGCGCTGACCTCGATCGTGAACCGGTACGCCGAGGAGAAGAAGCTCTTCAAGGGCAAGGACGAGAAGCTCACCGGCGAGGACATCCGCGAGGGCCTGGCCGCGATCGTCTCGGTGAAGCTGGGCGACCCGCAGTTCGAGGGCCAGACGAAGACCAAGCTCGGCAACACCGAGGTCAAGGGCTTCGTCCAGCGGGTCTGCAACGAGCAGATCGGGCACTGGTTCGAGTCGAACCCGACCGAGGCCAAGATGATCATCAACAAGGCCTCGTCGGCCGCGCGGGCCCGCCGCGCTGCCCAGGACGCGCGCAAGCTGGCCCGCAAGAGCCTGCTCAGCAACAACTCGCTGCCGGGCAAGCTGGCCGACTGCCGCTCCACCGACCCGCGCTCCTCGGAGATCTACATCGTCGAGGGTGACTCCGCCGGCGGATCGGCCAAGTCCGGCCGCGACTCGATGTTCCAGGCGATCCTGCCGATCCGCGGCAAGATCATCAACGTCGAGAAGGCGCGCATCGACCGGGTCCTCAAGAACAACGAGGTCCAGTCGATGATCACCGCCTTCGGCACCGGCATCCACGACGAGTTCGACCTGAGCAAGCTGCGGTACCACAAGATCGTGCTGATGGCCGACGCCGACGTCGACGGCCAGCACATCCGCACCCTGTTGCTGACCCTGCTGTTCCGCTTCATGCGGCCGCTGGTCGAGGCCGGCCACGTCTACCTGGCCCAGCCGCCGCTGTACAAGATCAAGTGGGGCGGCAAGAACGCCGACGACTACGTCTACACCGACCGGGAGCTCCAGGCCCTCCTCAAGGCTCGTGCCGAGGAAGGCCGCAAGCTGCCCAAGGACGACGCGATCCAGCGCTTCAAGGGCCTCGGCGAGATGAACGCCAAGGAGCTGTGGGAGACCACCATGGACCCGGAGACCCGGGTCCTGCTCCAGGTCACCCTCGAGGACGCCGCCACCGCCGACGAGCTGTTCAGCGTGCTCATGGGCGAGGACGTCGAGGCACGCCGCAGCTTCATCACCCGCAACGCCAAGGACGTCCGCTTCCTCGACGTGTAGCCGGTCCCCCGTCCCGGGGCCCACCCGCTCCCGTACCCGGGGGTGGGCCCCGGACGGGGCCAGTACTCGTCGACTTGGCCTTTTGTCCACCCCTGTGCACCGACCTGTGGAGACCTGAACCGTGACGGAGACCCCACCCCGCGACCGCGTCGAACCGGTCGACCTCCAGCAGGAGATGCAGCGCAGCTACATCGACTACGCGATGAGCGTCATCGTGGGCCGTGCGCTGCCGGAGGTCCGCGACGGCCTCAAGCCGGTGCACCGCCGCGTGCTCTACGCGATGTACGACCAGGGCTTCCGCCCCGACCGCGGCTACGTGAAGTGCGCCCGCGTCGTCGGTGAGGTGATGGGTAACTACCACCCGCACGGCGACAGCTCGATCTACGACGCCCTCGTCCGGCTCGCCCAGCCGTGGTCGATGCGCTACCCGCTGGTCGACGGCCAGGGCAACTTCGGCTCGCCGGGCAACGACCCGGCCGCGGCCATGCGGTACACCGAGGCCCGGCTGACCCCGCTGGCCATGGAGATGCTGGCGAACATCGACGAGGAGACCGTCGACTTCCAGCCGAACTACGACGGCAAGAACCAGGAGCCCCTGGTCCTGCCCGGGCGCATCCCGAACCTGCTGATCAACGGCTCGGCCGGCATCGCCGTCGGCATGGCCACGAACATGCCGCCGCACAACCTGCGCGAGGTCGCGGCCGCCGTCTTCTGGATGCTCGACCACCCCGACGCGGAGGCCGAGGAGGCCCTCACCGCGTGCATGGAGCGGATCAAGGGCCCGGACTTCCCCACCTACGGCCTGATCGTCGGCCGCGACGGCATCGAGGACGCCTACCGCACCGGTCGCGGGTCGGTGCGCATGCGCGCCGTCGTCACCGTCGAGGAGGACGCCCGCGGCCGGGTCCAGCTGGTCTGCACCGAGCTGCCCTACCAGGTCAACCCGGACAACCTCGCCGAGTCGATCGCCGAGGCGGTGAAGGAGGGCCGGCTGCAGGGCATCAGCGAGATCGCCGACGAGTCCAGCGACCGCGTCGGCCGCCGGCTGGTCTTCACGCTCCGCCGTGACGCCGTCGCAAAGGTCGTGCTGAACAACCTCTACAAGCACACCCAGCTGCAGACCACCTTCGGCTGCAACATGCTCTCCATCGTCGACGGCGTCCCCCGGACGCTGCGGCTGGACGAGCTCGTGCGCGAGTACGTGAACCACCAGATCGAGGTCATCCAGCGGCGCACCCGGTACCGGCTGCGCAAGGCCGAGGAGCGCGCGCACATCCTGCGCGGCTACGCCAAGGCGCTCGACCAGCTGGACGCGGTCATCACGCTCATCCGCAACAGCGAGTCCGCCGACGCCGCGCGCACCGGGCTCATGGAGCTGCTGGACGTCGACGAGATCCAGGCGACGGCGATCCTGGACATGCAGCTGCGCCGGCTGGCCGCCCTGGAGCGGCAGCGGATCATCGACCAGCTGGCCGAGATCGAGCGGGAGATCGCCGAGCTGGAGGCGATCCTCGCCTCGCCCGAGCGGCAGCGGCAGATCATCCACGACGAGCTCGCCGAGATCGTGGAGAAGTACGGCGACGACCGGCGGACCCAGTTCGTCGCGCACGACGGCGACGTCTCCATGGAGGACCTCATCGCCGAGGAGGAGGTCGTCGTCACCATCACCCGCACCGGGTACGCCAAGCGGACGAAGAGCGACCTCTACCGGTCGCAGCGCCGCGGCGGCAAGGGCGTGATGGGTGCGGCCCTGAAGCAGGACGACATCGTCGACCACTTCTTCGTGGGCTCCACGCACGACTGGATCCTGTTCTTCACGAACAAGGGCCGGGTGTACCGGGCCAAGGCCTACGAGCTCCCGGAGGCCAACCGCACCGCCCGCGGGGCGCACGTGGCCAACATCCTGGCGTTCCAGCCGGACGAGAAGATCGCCCAGGTCATGCAGATCAAGGACTACGGGGTCGCCCCGTTCCTGGTCCTGGCGACGGCGAAGGGCCAGGTGAAGAAGACCCGGCTGACCGACTTCGACTCGCCCCGCCAGGGCGGCGTCATCGCGATCAACCTTCGCGAGGGCGACGAGCTGGTCGGCGCGGCGCTGATCGACAGCACGTCGGACCTGCTCCTGGTGACCCGCAAGGCGATGTCGATCCGGTTCACCGCCGACGACGGCGCGCTGCGGCCGATGGGCCGGGCCACCGAGGGCGTGCGGGGCATCTCGCTGTCCGAGGACGACCGGTTGCTGTCGATGATGGTCGTCCAGGAGGGCGTCGACGTCCTCGTCGCCACCGAGCGCGGCTTCGCCAAGCGCACCGGCATCGAGAACTACCCGAACCAGGGCCGGGGCGGCAAGGGCGTGCTCACGGCCGACCCGAAGGCGCGCAAGGGGGCCCTCGTCGGCGCCCTGGCGGTGGAGCTCGGCGACGAGCTCTACGCGATCACCTCCGGCGGCGGCGTCATCCGGACGCCGGTCAACGGGGTGCGCCACAACAAGGACCGCGCCACCATGGGTGTCAAGCTCATGAACTTGCCGGAAGACGTCAGCATCGTGGCGATCGCCCGTACGACGGACAACGACGAGCCTGCGGCCTAGGGTGAGTAGTTAGTCACGCACGCGACCGCGGTCCCGTGCCGCCCCGATCGGGGTGGCACGGGGCCGGGCACCGAGACAGCGGCACCGCCGCCGGGGAACGGGAGACAGGCATGAGCGACCGGACGCACGGTTCGGTGCGCACCGACTCCCGGGCCGGCGACGGCGCCCCGGGGGACGGCGCCGGCACCGGGAACGGCGTCTCCGCGACGCAGTCGATCCCCACGACGGGCAGCCAGCGGGCCCAGGGTCCGGCGTCCGGCGCGGTGCCCGTCGTCCCGCAGCCGCTGTCGGACAGCGGTGCCTCCCCGGCCGGGGGAGCCCCGGCGGCCCAGCCCGCCGGCGGTACGGCCGCCGGCCAGGCGGGTGCCCCGGAGACCGGCGAGTCCGCGCCGGTGGTGGGTCCCACGAACGGCCCCATCGGCACCGGTGACGGTGCCGCCGGACCGGCCGCGCCCAAGGCCGGCCGTGGCCGGCAGTCCGGCCGCGGACCCCGGCGGGCCCGGCTGCAGCTGCGGCACATCGACACCTGGTCGGCGCTGAAGATCTCGCTGGTCCTGTCGATCGCCCTGTTCTTCATCTGGATGGTGGCCGTCGGGCTGCTGTACATGGTGCTGGGCGGGCTGGGCGTCTTCGATGCCATCAACGACCTCGTCGGCCAGATCGGCAGCGCCTCCGGGTCCGATGAGGGCGGCGACGTGCTCACCGCCGGCGTGGTGTTCGGCGGGGCCGCCGTCATCGGCGCGATCAACGTCGTCCTGCTCACCGCGCTGTGCACGGTGGGGACGTTCATCTACAACCTCTGCTCCGACCTGGTCGGCGGCCTCGAGGTCACCCTCTCCGAGCGCGACTGAGGCTGTGTGATCTGTCGTCCTCCGGACGACACCGCGGCCACGTGCCGTCCCCCTGGGGCGGCGAGCGCGTCCGTCGCGCCTGCGCGGGACCCTCCGGGCTCCACTCGGCGCGACCCTGCAGAGGACGGGACCCCCTCGCCGGCCCGGAGTCGGGGGCACGTATGCTGTTCGAGGTTCACGGGCCTGTAGCTCAGGCGGTTAGAGCGCATCCCTGATAAGGATGAGGCCGGAGGTTCAAGTCCTCCCAGGCCCACCCGTGTACCGGAACCCCGGTTCCGCGTTCCTCCGGTCGTCGCCTCCGCGGCGGGCGAAGCGCTCGAGGAGGTTCTCCACGTGCTGAAGAAGCTGGCGCTCGCCGCCGTCGCGGCCGGTGCCCTGGCCGCGGTCCGCAAGCGGTCCTCCGGCCGCACCGAGGCCGACCTGTGGCACGAGGCCACCAGCGGGCCCGGGGCGGTCAGCACGCCGACCCGCTGAACTCCCGGCCTCCGGGCCACCCGGGGACGTAGCTCAATTGGCAGAGCACCGCCTTTGCAAGGCGGGGGTTAGGGGTTCGATTCCCCTCGTCTCCACCCACGGTCGCTGACCGAAGGTCCCGCCCGGGCCGACCGGTGGCCGCTGCGCAGCGCACGGGTCACCGCCGCTGCGGCCGTGCCCGGACCCGTTCCCGCTCCGGGGGCTGCGGACCTCCCCCCGATGACCACGCCTCAGACGTCGCCTCAGACGTCGCCTCAGACGTCGCCTCAGACGTCGCCGGCGCGGCGGGAAGCGGCAGCGCGGCGGCCGCGGCGAGCAGCGCGGCCAGCACCAGCAGGGACGTCCGGAGCCCTGCGGCCGCCGCGAGCAGGCCGAGCGCCGGCAGCGCCACGAGCACCGCCAGGTTCTGGGCGAAGCCGAGCAGGGCCTGGAAGCGCGCGAGCATGCCCTCCGGTGTGGCCCGGACCAGCAGGGGCATCGCCGTCGTCGTCCACACGGCCGTGCCAACCCCGAGCAGGACGAGGGCGAGCGCGCCCAGGGCGGCCGACCGGGTGACGGCGAGCAGCGCGATCCCGAGGGCCCCGACGCCCGGCCCGACCGTGCGGGCCCGGGCGCCGACAGCGCCGTACCGCGCGACGAGGGCGGTGACGACGAACGTCCCCACCGTCCAGCACCCCACGACGGCACCCGCCGCCGGCGCCGACCAGCCCCGGTCCCGCCCGGCCAGGGGCACCGCCAGCGTCACCACCGGCAGGACAGCGGCGCCGAGCAGGGTGACGGCGACCAGCAGTGGTGCCACGCCCGTCCGCCGGGCGGCCCGCAGCGCGCTGACCGTGCCCCGGAGCAGCGTCTCGGAGGAGCGCAGCACCTCCGCCCGTGGTGGTCGCACGCGCAGCAGGACGACGAGCACGAGGACGTACGTCAGGAGGTCCACCGCGGTCGTCAGCGGCAGTCCACCCCAGCCCAGGAGGAGCCCGCCGAGCGCCGGGCCGCCGGTGCGGGCCGCCTGCAGCAGCAGGCTCACCGAGGCCAGCGCCCGGGCGAGCTCGGCATCGGTCGCGAACAGGCGCGGGAACGCGCCGTCGGCCGGACGGCGCAGCGCGGCAGCCGTGCCCGACGCGGCCGCGAGCACGCCCAGTCCCAGCAGCGACGGGCCGTGCAGGGCGTGCGCGAGGAACGCCAGCAGCACCAGGACCATCGCGGCGTCGCAGGCCATCATCGTGCGGCGGATGCCCCAGCGGTCCGCGACGGCTCCGCCCAGCAGGACGAGGACGCACAGCGGTACCGACTGCACGGTCAGCACCAGGCTCGCCGCCCCGGGGCTGTACGCCGCCGCGCTCCAGCCGACGGCGAAGTACGTGATCGAGTCGCCGAGCGTCGAGGCGGCAGCGGCCAGGGACCACACCCGGAAGCCGCGCCTCATGGCCGCTCGAGCGTCGGCATGACGAGCGCCTCGAAACCGGGCTGGTCCGGCGACGTGAGCACCGCCGGGCGGTCGGCGGCGGAGATGTCCACCTGCACCTTCCGGCCGACGCAGGACCCGAGTGCCCGGAGCAGCAGCGAGCTCCGGAACCCCACCTCGAGCCCGGCGCCGGCGACGACCGCGGGCACCTCCACGTCGCCCACCCGGAACCGCTCCCCGTACCGCAGGAGCACCACCGCCCGGTGCGCCCGCGTCACGGCCCGCACGAGGGACTCCGCCGGGACGAGCACCGTCGAACCCGGCGGGTCCAGCGCGTCCAGGACGAGGCGGTACGACGGGTAGGGGCGCGGGTCGCCGGCGATCTCCAGCGCGTCGGCTCCCGTGGCCACGGTGAGGCCCTCGCCGGCCCGGAGGACCAGGTCGACCTCGCGGGACCGCTCGAGGCGGTCCACCAGGTCGTCGACCGTCGGGAGGCCCAGCACGACCCGCGCCTCGCCGTCCCCCTCCGCCCGTACGCCCAGGACGCGGCGCGCCAGCCAGTGCCGGTTCGTCGCCACGACGTCGAGCAGGCCGTCCCGGGCGTCCAGCAGCACGGCGGCCAGCGGCGAGGCGGCCGCCGTGTCCGCGGCGGTGCGTACCTGCTGCAGCGCGGCGGCGAGGACCGGTCCGCTCGCGCGCAGGCGCACGGCCGGCTGGGGCCGCTGTCGTTCGAGCCGGGTCAGCACCTCGCCCAGCGCCTCCCGGGTGCGCAGCGCCTCCTGCTCACGACCGGCGGCGAGCCCGGCCAGCACGTCGCGGGCCTGCTCCGCGTCGCCGTCGAGCACCAGGCGCATCTGCTCGATCGGGACGCCGACGCCGCGCATCATCGCGATCAGCCGACCCCGCTGCTCGAGGGCCGGGGTGTAGTAGCGGTACCCGGTCGACGCGTCGGTCCGGGCCGGCACCAGCAGCCCGCACTCGTCGTAGTGGCGCAGCGCGCTCGTCGGCAGCCCGACCGCCCGCGCGAAGCTCCCGATCGTCAGCAGATCGAGATCCAGATGCCCCTCCGCGTCCACGCGTGCAGCCTGATCCTTCAGGCCGCTGGAAGGTCAAGCACACCCGGCTCCCTGCGCCGCTGCCCCACGGGAGCGCCGGCTCCCGCGGCCCCGCGCCCGCACCGCCGCGCGGGGTGGGAGAGTGGAGGCCGTGACTGAATCGACTCCCGCCCGCCGCGCGGTCCTGCACACCAACCACGGCGACATCACCGTGGACCTGTTCCCCGACCACGCGCCGAAGACGGTGGCCAACTTCGCCGACCTGGCCGAGGGCCGCCGCGAGTGGACCCACCCCGCCACCCGCGAGAAGACCACCGACAAGCTCTACGACGGCACGGTCTTCCACCGCATCATCGACGGCTTCATGATCCAGGGCGGCGACCCGCTCGGTCAGGGCATCGGTGGCCCGGGCTACCAGTTCGGCGACGAGATCCACCCCGACCTGGCCTTCACCAAGCCGTACCTGCTGGCCATGGCCAACGCCGGGCCGGGCACCAACGGCTCGCAGTTCTTCATCACCGTGGCCCCCACCAGCTGGCTGACCGGCAAGCACACCATCTTCGGTGAGGTCGCCGACCAGCCCAGCCGCGACGTGGTCGACCGGATCGGCAAGGTCTCCACCGGCCGCAACGACCGCCCGGTCGAGGACGTGGTGATCGAGTCCGTCGAGGTGCAGCGCAGCTGACCACCGGACCTGACGGCGGGGGTGCCGGCGCGCAGCCGGCCCCCCCGCCCGCGACCTGCTACCGGCACCCCGACCGGCCCACGGGGATCTCCTGCACCCGGTGCGGGCGGCCGATCTGCGCGGAGTGCATGATCCCGGCCTCCGTCGGGTTCCAGTGCCCCGAGTGCGTCCAGCAGGGCGCCGCCTCGGTGCGCGCGCCCAGGCGTCCCTCAGGGGTGCGGTCCGCGGCGTCCCGCTGGGGTGCGGTGACGCTGACCCTGATCTCGGTCAACGTGGTCATGTTCCTGGTGACCGCGGTGTCGGCGGGGCTGGTCGGCAACGACCCGTTGGACAACTACCGGTCCCCGGTGTTCGTCGACCTCGCGCAGTACCCGCTCGCGGTGGAGATCGGCGAGCCGTGGCGGCTGCTCACCGCCGCCTTCCTCCACATCGGGCTGCTGCACCTGGTGCTCAACATGCTGGCGCTGCTGGTCTTCGGCTCCGAGCTGGAACGCCAGCTGGGGCGGGTGCGCTACCTGAGCCTCTACCTGGTGTCCGCGCTCGGTGGGTCCACGGCGATCCAGCTGTTCGGCGATCCGCTCCGCCCCGTCGCCGGTGCGTCCACGGCGATCTACGGGCTCCTCGGCGGCCTCGGCGTGCTGATGCTGGTCCGCCGCCAGGACATCCGGGGCATCCTCGTGCTGCTGGCCATCAACGTGTTCATCAGCTTCCTCCCCGGGGTCTCGCTGCTGGGGCACCTCGGCGGCCTGGTGACCGGCGCCGCCGTCGCGGGGGTCCTGGTCGCCACCCGTCGCCGGAAGGCGGTGCAGCTCGCCGGGATCGGCGCGCTGGCCGCGGTGCTCCTCGTCCTCGCGCTGGGCGTCTCCACGCTCGCGGTGGCCGGCGTCTAGACCGCCCGGCGGCAACGGAGCTCTAGACCGCTCCGCGGCCGTGGGCCTCCAGCGCCCGCGCGACCGCCTCCGGATCGGCCCCGAGGTCCCACCGGCCGAGGACGACGAGCACGCCGTCGTCGTCCTCGGCGCGGGGCCACGTCTCCAGCTCCAGCGTGCGGATGGTGGTGCCCCACCGCCGGGCGGTGCGGACGCGCACCCGGAGCACACCCCAGGGGAGCAGCCGCCGGCCGGTGAGCGTGCGCACCTCGACGCCGTCGGCCCCGGCGGCCAGCCGCGGCCGCAGCACCGCCTCGCGGGCGGCCATGGCCAGCATCAGCAGGGCGGCCCCGCCGACCAGCACGCGGCCCGCCGGGTCGAGCAGCACCGCCACCGCGGCGAGCGCCAGGCCGGCCAGCGCGAGGGCGGCCGGGACGAGCACGGGCGGCGACCACTGCACGGTGCCCACCCTGCCAGCTGTGGCGCGGAACATACGATCGCGGAGGGGTGGCCGGTGTGGTGTGCCCCACCGTCGTCGACGAGGAGTGGGTCCATGCGTGATGCCGTCATCTGTGCCGCCGTCCGTACACCGGTGGGCAAGCGAGGGGGAGGGCTCTCCGGCGTGCACGCCGTCGACCTCTCCGCGCACGTGCTGGGGGCGCTCGCCGAGCGTTCGGGCATCGACCCGGCCGTCGTCGAGGACGTCTTCTGGGGCTGCGTGAGCCAGGTGGGCGAGCAGACCTTCAACATCGGCCGCAACGCCCCGCTGGCGGCGGGCTGGCCGGAGTCGGTGCCCGGCACCACGATCGACCGGCAGTGCGGCTCCTCGCAGCAGGCCGTCGCCTTCGCGGCCGCCACGGTGATCAGCGGCCAGGCCGACGTCGTGGTCGCCGGCGGGGTGGAGTCGATGAGCCGGGTGCCGATGGGATCGGCCCGTGGCGACGGCTCGGCGGGCAGGCCGCTCGGCCCGCGCTTCATGGCGCGTTACGACGGGGTCTTCCCCAACCAGGGCGTCGGCGCCGAGATGATCGCCGAGCGCTGGGGCCTCTCCCGCACCCAGCTCGACGAGTTCGCGCTCAGCTCCCACGAGCGGGCCGCCAAGGCGCAGGCCGACGGCGCCTTCGACGAGGAGATCGCCCCGGTCACCCTCGACGACGGCACGGTGATCAGCGCGGACGAGGGGATCCGTCCCGGCGGCACGCTGGAGAAGCTGGCCTCGCTGAAGACCCCCTTCAAGGAGGACGGCGTCATCAGCGCCGGCAACGCCAGCCAGATCTCCGACGGCTCCGCCGCGCTGCTGGTGACCACCAGCGAGAAGGCCCGGGAGCTCGGGCTGCGGCCGATCGTCCGCATCCACACGACGGTGATGGCCGGCGACGACCCGGTCATCATGCTGACCGCGCCGATCCCGGCGACGCAGAAGGTGCTCGCCCGCTCCGGGCTGTCGGTCGACGACATCGGCGTCTTCGAGGTCAACGAGGCGTTCGCGCCGGTTCCCCTGGCGTGGATGGCCGACCTCGGTGCCGACGCCGCGCGGGTGAACCCGCTGGGCGGGGCCATCGCGCTGGGCCACCCGCTGGGCGGGTCCGGCGCCCGCATCATGACCACGCTGGTCCACCACATGCAGGCCACCGGCACCCGCTACGGGCTGCAGACGATGTGCGAGGGCGGCGGCACCGCGAACGCGACCATCCTCGAGCTCGTCGACGCCTGACCGTCCGACTCGACAGCCCCCGGCCGCCCGACGGCCGGGGGCTGTCGTCGTCCCAGGGGTTGTCGTCGTCGAGGTCGTCGTCGTCCCGGGTTGGGGACGGCGTCGGCGTTCAGTGCCGGGCTGCTCGCCCAGGGTGAGCGGACAGGTCCGTCCACATCGCCGTCGCGGGAGGTGTATCCGCAGGTCAGGCGGGGTAAGGCGGGGGTCGGTCACCGGCTCCGGGGCACGGACATGTCGACTCGTCCACAGCTGGGTACACAGCTGGGGACAGACTCACACAGCTGTAGTTACGGCGATGGACGCCCTGTCACACGAGTCCCATCCGCGGGAAAACCGCAGGTCAGCCGCGCACCGGCCACCGCGGCCCCTCCACATCCGGTGGACAACCCTGGGGGTCCGCCGCCATGTCGACCTGTGGACGCCGGTCAGCGGCTGTGCACAGTCGCGGGGTTCCCGTCCCCGCCGGCTGCCGGCCGCGGCGGGTGCGCACCGGTTCCCGGGCGGGGGACGACGGAGGCCCCCGTCCCCTGAGGGGACGAGGGCCTCGCGCGGAACCGTGCGGACGCGGTGCTGCCGGGCTACCGCCAGCGCATCGACATGATCAGCCCGGCCACCATGGCGCCGAAGCCGATCGCGAAGTTCCCGGCCCCCAGCGACACCATGAACGGGATCTGCTCGCCGGCGACGTAGTAGACGACGATCCACAGCAGACCGAAGAGCATCAGCGCCACCATCACCGGCGCGTACCACCGGGGGCTGGGCTGCAGCGCCTTGGCCTGCGAACTGCGGGCGCGGTCGGCGTCGACCGGCGGTGTGTACACCGACTTCTTGCGCACCTTCGACTTGGGCACGTGCGTACTCCCTCCCGGGGCCGGGCTCGTCCTCCCCGCCCGAACTGCCACCAAGCCTAAACTCGACGGCGACGAGGTCGATGGCGCCTCACCCGAGCGGGCGCCGGTCGTGGCGCCGGAGGAGAGGTGCGCGTGCCCCGATCGCTGTGGACGGGCCGCCGTCCCTCGCCCTGGAGCGCCCTGGTGCCGGTCGTCGCCGTCGCGGCGGGGCTGCTGTTCGCCACCTCCGGGCGCACCGCGCAGGGCAGCGACCTGCGGGCCGGTGAGATCACCCAGCTCTCCCAGCTGATCGAGGAGCGCGACGCCGCCGTCGCCCGGCAGGAGCGCCAGCTGGCCGGTCTGCAGGGCGACGTCCAGTCCCTCACCGACGAGGCCGCCAAGCGGGACAGCGCCGTCGCGACGGCCCGGGAGCTCGGCGCCACCGGCGGGTTCGCCGCCGGCCTGATCCCGGTGACCGGCGCCGGTGTGGTCATCACCCTCGACGACGCCCCCCAGCGCCCCGACGGCAGCCTCCCGGGCGGTGCCCGGGCCGATGACCTCGTCATCCACCAGAGCGACGTCCAGGCGGTCGTGAACGCCCTCTGGGCGGCCGGCGCGGACGGGGTGTCGGTCATGGACCAGCGGCTCATCTCCACCAGCGCGGTGCGCTGCGTGGGGAACACCCTCCTGCTGCAGGGCCGGACGTACTCGCCGCCGTTCGTCGTGTCGGCCGTCGTCGACGCCGCGGCGGTCGAGGCGGAGCTGGACGGCTCCCCCCAGGTGCGGGTCTTCCAGCAGGCGGTGGACTCCTACGGGCTGACGTTCGAGGTGCGCGAGCGGCCCGAGGTGGCGGTGCCCGCCTACGATGGCGGCCTCACCCTGCAGTACGCGGTCGCCGGCTGAGCCGGCGGCAGCGGGCGCGGGGCCGACCGGTGCGCCGCCCAGCGAGGAGTTCCCGACCGCGATGACCGCTCCCGACCGTCCGGTCCTCGTCGTCGACAACTTCGACAGCTTCGTCTACAACCTCGTCCAGTACCTGGGTCAGCTGGGCGTCCGGTGCGTGGTGCGCCGGAACGACGCCGTCGACGTCGACGAGCTCGCCGACCTCGACGTCGCCGGGGTGCTGCTCTCCCCCGGCCCCGGCACCCCCGCCGGCGCCGGCGTGACGGTCCCGATGGTCCGGGCGGCCGCCGGGCAGGGCACCCCCGTGCTCGGGGTCTGCCTGGGCCACCAGGCGATCGCCGAGGCCTTCGGGGCCGAGGTGGTCCGGGCCCCCGAGCTGCTGCACGGCAAGACCAGCCAGGTCGTGCACGACGGCCAGGGCGTCCTCGCCGGCCTGCCCTCGCCGTTCACCGCGACGCGGTACCACTCCCTCGCCGTCGATCCGGCCACGGTGCCCGACGAGCTCGAGGTCACCGGGCACACCCCCTCCGGCCTGGTCATGGCGCTGCGGCACCGCGAGCTGCCGATCGAGGGCGTGCAGTTCCACCCCGAGTCGGTGCTCACCGAGGGCGGCCACCAGATGCTGGCGACCTGGCTCGCGGAGTGCGGGCTGGCCCCCGACGAGTCGGTGCTCGCTGCCGCGTCGGCCACCGCGGCGCGGCTCTCCTCCGCCACGGCCTGACCTCCCCCGCGGACGACGAAGGGCTCCTCCCGCGGCGGGAGGAGCCCTTCGTCGTCCGGGCGACCGTCAGTCGGCGTCAGGCGCCTGCGGGTTCAGGATGACGGCGATCGTGGTGGTCGGCGGCTGCGGTGTGCCGGCCGCCGGCTCGGTGCTGACGACCTGCCCCGGGCCGACGCCCGGGTCGAGCACGTCGCTGTCGCTGAACTGGATGTTGGTGAATCCGACGGCCCGCAGGTTGGCCTCCGCGGCCTCGCGGCTCTGCCCGCGCAGGTTGGGCACGGTGAGCTGGGCGACGCCCCCGGAGACCTGCAGGACGATGCGGGAACCGGCGGAGGCCGGGCTCGCCGGGGTGGGCGTGGTGCTGACGACCGTGCCCTCCGGCGCGTCGGAGTCGATCTCCTCGACGGTGATCTGGGCCTCGGTGAAACCGGCGTCGGTGAGCGTCGCGATCGCCTCGGCCTGCGGGCGGCCGGTCACGTCGGGCATCGCGATGGTGCCCGTGGACAGCCCGAGCTCGACCGTGCCGTCCACCGCGACGGACTCCCCAGACGCGGGGGAGACCGAGACCACGGTGCCCTCGTCCTGCAGGGAGTCCTCCTCCCGGGTGTCGACGCTGCCGGTGAAGCCGGCCCGCGTCAGGGCCTCGCGTGCCTGCTGCTCGGTGAAGTTGACCAGGCTCGGGACGGTGATCGCGTCGGGAGCGACGCCGACGACCAGGCCCACGGAGGTGCCCCCGTCGACCAGGACACCGCCGGCCGGGGTGGTCTGGAGCACCGTCCCCTGCTCGGCGGGGTTGGTGGTCGGCTGATCGGTGGTGTCGCCGACCTCCAGCCCCGCGTCGGTGATGGCCTGCTCGGCCTCGGCGACCGGCTGGCCCACCACGGCGGGCACCTCCACCTGCTGCGCGGCGACCGGATCGTCGTCGGCGTTCATCGCGATCGCGGCCGCGATGACGCCGCCCAGCAGGAGCACGGCGAGCACGCTGACGATGGCGATGATCCGCCGCTTGCGCTTCCGGGCCTGCTCGTCGTCCCAGTCGTCGTCCGAGCCGTAACCGCTGGAGCCGTAGCCGCCGACCGGCGCGCCGATGATCGCCGTCTTCTCGGCGTCGCCCATGACCGGCGTCGCCTCGACCCGCTGCCCGGCCAGCGCCCGCAGCAGGTCGTTGCGCATGTCGGCGGCGGACTGGTACCGGTTGGCCGGGTTCTTGCTCATCGCCTTGAGCAGGATGGCGTCGAGCTCCGGCGGCACGTCGGGGTTGATGGACGACGGCAGCCGCGGGTCCTCGCGGACGTGCTGGTAGGCGACCGACACGGGGGAGTCCCCGGTGAACGGGGGCGCGCCGGTGACCAGCTCGTACAGCAGGCAGCCCAGGGAGTAGACGTCGGAGCGGGCGTCGACGCTCTCGCCGCGAGCCTGCTCGGGGGAGAGGTACTGGGCGGTCCCTATCACGGCGGCGGTGGAGGTCATCGTGGCCGCGGAGTCGGAGACCGCGCGGGCGATGCCGAAGTCCATGACCTTGACCGTGCCCTGCGGCGTGATCATGACGTTCCCGGGCTTCACGTCCCGGTGCACGATGCCGTTGCGGTGGCTGAAGTCCAGCGCTCCGCAGATGTCGGCGGCCAGGCTCATGGCCCGCTCGATCGGCAGCCGGCCCTCGCGACGCAGCACGTCGCGCAGCGTCTCGCCCTCGACGTACTCCATGACGATGTACGGGGTGGCGCCGGTGGGCGTGCGGTCCTCGCCGGTGTCGTAGACCGCCACGATCGCGGGGTGGTTCAGCGACGCCGAGGCCTGGGCCTCGCGGCGGAAGCGCACCTGGAACGACGGGTCGCGGGCCAGGTCGTGGCGGAGGACCTTGACCGCGACCTCGCGGCCCAGCCGCAGGTCGCGTCCGTGGTGCACCTCGGCCATGCCGCCGCGGCCCAGGACCCCGCCGATCTCGTAGCGCTCACCGAGCACCTGCGGCGTGGTCATCGACGGTCCTCTCGGGCGGTTCGGTGCAGCGTCCGCGGGCCGGTGCCACGCGGTGTCGCGGCGGAGGTCGCCGCGGACGGGAAGCCGTCGGCGAGCGTAACCGCCGTGGCGGCCGGAAGCGGGGATCCGGAGACCAGTGGCCTCACTGGCTGTCACCTGCCCCTGCCGCTGCGTCGACCGGATCGGTGCGGGCCTGTCCGTTGACGACCGGGGGTTCGGACTCCGTCGTCGTGCTGGTCGACGGCGTGGTGGTCGTCGACGTGGTGGTCGGCGACGTGGTCGTCGTCCTCGTGGTCGTCGTCCTCGTGGTCGAGGCCGTTGGCTTCGGCGCGGTGGTGCCCCCCTGGTTGCCCGGGGTCTCCTCCACCTCCGGCTCGTCCTCGTCCTCGGTCTCCGACGGCGTCGTCGTCTCCGACGGGGTGCTGCTCTCGCTGGTGGGCGGGGTGGTCGGCGTCGGCTCCTCCTGCTCGTCCTCCGGCTGCCAGCCGTCGACGGCGACGAAGAGGGTCACCTCGGTCTCCGCGGTCGCCAGCTCGCCGGACGGGTCGATCGCGGCGACCGCGTTCTCCTCCAGCGCCCGGCCGAGGTCGGCGAGGGTGGCCTCGTCGGCCTCCTCCCGCCGGACGAGCACGACGCCCGCCTCGTTCAGCTCGGCCTCGACCGTGTCGGCGTCCCGGCCGACGAACACCGCCGGGTCCAGCAGGATCCCGGCCGTCTCGCTGGTGCTGGTGGTGGGATCGCTCGTGGGGGTCGCCGCGGAGCGGTCCTGCCCCGCGCCGTCCTGGGTCAGCAGGACGTAGGTGACCCCGGCGATCACCAGCAGGAGGACCACGGCGGCCAGCGGCCAGGCCCAGCGGCGGCCGGACCCCGGCGGCTCGTCGCCGCGGGTCCAGTCGTCTTCGCGACCCGGCGGCGCGGCCAGCGGCGGCATCGGGCGGCCCCCGGTCGCGGGGGACACCGCGGGCATCCCGGCAGCGGGGGTGGCGAACACCTGGGTGTGCCCGTCGGTGGACACGTTCCCGTCCGCGCCGACGTGCACGATCTGGGTCGGCGCGGTGGCGGGCGCGACGACGGCCACACCGCCGGCCCCGGCGCCCGCGACCTGCCCGCCGTCGGCGACCCGGCGGACCGCCTCGGCGAACGCGCCGCCGTCGGGGAAGCGGTCGGACGGGTCCTTGGCGAGGGCCCGGTCGATCAGCAGCCGCACCGTCGGGGGGATGTCGCCGGGCAGCGGAGGCGGGGGCCGGTTGATGTGCGCGAGCGCGATCGCCACCTGCGAGGCGCCGTCGAAGGGGCGCACGCCGGCGAGGCACTCGAAGCCGACGACCCCCAGCGAGTACACGTCGGAGGCGGCGTTGACCTCCAGGCCCTGGGCCTGCTCGGGGGAGAGGTACTGGGCGGTGCCCACGACCATGCCGGTCTTGGTCAGTGGGGCGGCGTCCCGGGCCTGGGCGATGCCGAAGTCGGTCAGCTTCACCACGCCGTCGGGACGGACGATCAGGTTGCCCGGCTTGATGTCCCGGTGCACCACACCGGCGCGGTGGGCCGCGGAGAGCCCGTCCGCCGCCTGGCCCAGCACGTGCAGCGTCCAGTCGACCGGCAGCCGGCCCTCCTCGTGCAGGATCGTCACCAGGGGCTGCCCCTCGACGAACTCCATCACCAGGAACGCCATCGTCTGCACGCCGCTGTCGTCGGTCGTCTCGCCGTAGTCGTAGACCGACGCGATGTTCGGGTGCGACAGCGCCGCGGTGTGCCGCGCCTCGTTGCGGAAGCGCGCCAGGAAGCTCGGGTCGTTGGTGTACTCGGTCTTGAGCACCTTGGCCGCGACGATCCGGTCCAGGACCTGGTCGCGGGCCTTCCACACCTCGCCCATGCCGCCGGTGGCGATCGGCGCGGTGATCTCGTACCGGCCGGCCAGGAGGCTCCCGATGCCCAGCGCCATCAGCCCCGCCCCTCGAAGTAGGCCGCCATCACGTCGCGGGCGATCGGGGCGGAGAGGTCGCCGCCCGTGCTGCCGCCGTTGACCACGAGGACGGCGACGGCGATCTCCGGCTCCTCGGCCGGGGCGAAGCCCATGAACCAGTTGTGGTCGGGGACGCCCGGCCGGACCTGGGCGGTGCCGGTCTTGCCGGCCACCTCGATGCCCGGGAGCCGGGCGGCGCGGCCGGATCCGCGCTCCACGACGCTGACCATCATCTCGGTGAGCCCTTCTGCGACCTCGGCCGAGATGGGCTCGCGCAGGACCTCCGGCTCGGTCTCCTCGAGCACCGACAGGTCCGGCGCGCGCAGCTCGTCGATCAGGTAGGGCGCCATCTGGACGCCGTCGTTGGCCACCGTGGCGGCGACGAGGGCGGCCTGCAGGACGGTCATCCGGACGTCGCGCTGGCCGATCGAGGTCTGCGCGAGCGCGGCCTCGCTCTCGATCGTGCCGACCCCGCTCGGAACGACGTCGAGGGGGATCTCCATGCCCTCGTCGTCCAGGCCGAAGGCCTCGGCCATGTCGCGGACCGCGTCCTCGCCGAGGTCGATCCCGAGCTGCCCGAACGCGGTGTTGCAGGAGATGGTCAGCGCGTCGATCAGCGGCTGTTCCTGGTCGGGGTCGCAGCTGGAGCCGTTGAAGTTCGGCAGCGTCGCCGTCGACTGGGGCAGCTGGAGCAGGTCGACCGCGGGCACCACCGTCTCGGGCGTGTAGCCGTCCGCCAGCGCGGCGGCGGAGACGATCACCTTGAACAGCGAGCCGACCTGGTAGTTCTCCGAGATCGCCCGGTTCAGCCGCGGATCGGGGTCCTGCCCGGTGATTCCGTCCATGTTCGCCCGGATGCCCGCCGGGTCGTGGCCGGAGACGAGGCCGGGGTCGTACGTCGGGGTGCTCGCCAGGCCGAGGATCGCGCCGGTCTGCGGGTCCAGCGCGACGACGGCACCGGTCAGGCCCTCGAGACCGGCCATCGCGGCGGCCTGGACCGCCGGGTCCAGGGTCAGCACGACGTCGCCGCCGGCCGGGTCGCGGCCGGTGAACAGGTCGGCGATGCGGCGGACGAACAGCCGGTCGTCCTCCCCGGAGAGGACGTCGTCCATGACGTCCTCCAGGTAGGTGTTGCCGTACACCAGGGAGTGGTAGCCGGTGACCGGCGCGTAGAGCGGGCCCTGCGGATAGGTCCGCAGGTAGGTGAGGCGGCCGTCCGTGGGCACGGACAGGGCGACCTCGGTGCCGTCGACGATGATCGAGCCGCGTTCCCGGTCGTAGGTCTCGGCCAGCACCCGGGTGTTGCGGGAATCCCCCCGGAGCGAGTCCGAGCGGATCACCTGGATGACGTTCACGTTGATGATCAGCAGCGTGAAGAGCACCAGCACGCTGATGGCGACGCGGCGCAGCGGGGCGTTCACGGCACCACCACCTCCGTCGGGGCGTCGCCGAGCCGGATCGGCGCCGCGTGCTGCGCGGCCGGGCGGCGCGCGGCGTCGCTGATCCGCACGAGCAGCGCCACCAGCACGAAGTTGGCGACCAGCGACGAGCCGCCGTAGGCCAGGAACGGCGTGGTGAGACCGGTGAGCGGCAGCAGGCCGGTGACGCCGCCGAGGACGACGAAGACCTGCCAGGCGATGGCGAAGGCCAGGCCCGCGGCCAGCAGCTTGCCGAACGAGTCGCGGACGACGAGGGAGGTGCGCAGCCCGCGCTCGACCAGGATCAGGTAGACCACGATCACCGCGACCAGGCCGAAGAGCCCGAGCTCCTCACCCACGGCGGCGGCGATGAAGTCGCTCTTCGCGACCGGCACCTGGTCGGGGCGGCCGCCACCGAGGCCGGCGCCGAACAGCCCACCGGTGCCCAGGCCGAAGAGCGACTGCATCAGCTGGTAGCCGGCGCCGTCGTAGTACTCGGAGGGGTCCAGCCAGGTGTTCACGCGGGCCTGCACGTGGCCGAAGATCTGGTAGGCGATCATGGCGCCGCCGGCGAACAGCGCCAGGCCGATGAACAGCCAGCTGGCCCGCTCGGTGGCGACGTAGAGCATCACCACGAAGATGCCGAACAGCAGCAGCGAGCTGCCCAGGTCGCGCTCGAACACCAGCACGAGGATGGACAGGATCCAGGCCAGCAGCACCGGGCCCAGGTCGCGGCCCCGGGGGAGCTCCAGGCCGGCGACCTTCTTGCTGGCCAGCGCCAGCACGTCGCGCTTGTCGACCAGGTAGGCGGCGAAGAAGACGACCAGGCAGATCTTGGCGAACTCGCCCGGCTGGATGGAGAAACCGGCGACCCGGATCCAGATCTTTGCGCCGTTCACCTCGGAGATCGAGGCGGGCAGCACGGCCGGGAGGGCGAGCAGCACGATGCCCAGCAGGGCGAGGGTGTAGGCGAACCGGGAGAGCGTCCGGTGGTCCCGGACCACGACCAGGACGGCGACGAACAGCGCCACGCCGAGCGTCGCCCAGACCAGCTGCACCGGGGCGTCCTCGCGCGAGGCGGTGTCGCCGGACACCTCGGCAGCCAGGTCCAGCCGGTGGATGACCGTGAGGCCCAGGCCGACGAGCAGGGCGACGGCCGGCAGGAGCAGCGGGTCGGCGTAGGAGGCGAACCGGCGGACGACCAGGTGCGCCACCACCCACAGCGCGGTGATCCACACGCTGAACGTGGCCATCTCCGGGCGGAGCGCGCCGGTGACGGTGAGGTCGACGATGGCCTGGGCGGCCACGGTGATCAGCACGGCGAAGGCGAGCAGGGCGGCCTCGGTGCCGCGGCGGGTCGGCGTGCCGGCCGCGGCGGCGCGGGGATCGGTGACGGGCCCGGCCATCAGTCGACCTCCCGGCAGTTCTCCCCCGGTTCGGCCGACGACGTCGTCCGGGGCGCCGCCGAGGTCACCGGCTCGTCGGTGGCCGTGCCCTCCGGCGCCGCCGGGTCACCGGGCGCGGGCTGCTCGGCGGCGGTCGGGGCGGCCGCCGGCGGGGTGCCCGTGGCATCGCCGGGAGCGCGCTCGGGGGAGGGGCACAGCGGCAGCCGCTGGTCGCGGAGCGCCTCGAGGATCCGGTCGGCGTCGCCGGCGTCGTCGGCGGTGATGCTGCCGACGACCCGGCTCCGGGCGGCCGGCGTCAGGTCGGCCAGGGCGAGGTCGGTGCCCCGGTCGAGGCGGTAGAGGTCCAGGCCGAGGAGCGAGACGTCCAGCCCCCGGAAGACGGCGACCTGCTGGTCGTCGCCGGAGCCGTTGACCCCGACGAACCAGTGGTCGAGCGCCCACACGTACATGCCGATCGCCCCTGCCACCAGCACGGTGAGAAGGGCCCCCGCCACCAGGAGGATGCGTCGCGGGCGGCGGCGGGCGGAGGGGCCGCCGCCCGTCGGCAGTGTGAGCGGCGGAGGAGCCGGGGGCCCCTGGTCGGCCAGGGCGGCCCGGCCCGCGGCGGAGCGCGGGTCGACCTCCCGCTGACCGATGTTGTCACCGGCCGCACCGTCGACGACGGGGTCGAACCGGCCGTTGCTGCCGGTGTCCTCCAGCACGTCGGCGACGATGACCGTGATGTTGTCCGGCCCGCCGCTGCGCAGCGCGAGCTCGACCAGCCGGTCGGCGGTGGCCTCCGGATCCGGGTCCTTGAGCGCCTCGGCCAGGGTCTCCTCGCTGACGACGCCCGACAGCCCGTCGGAGCACAGCAGGTACCGGTCGCCTGGGCGCGCCTCGCGCATCGAGAGGTCGGGCTCGACCTCCTGCCCGTTGAGCGCGCGCAGCAGCAGCGACCGCTGCGGGTGGGTGTTGGCCTCCTCCGGCGTGATCCGGCCGTCGTCGATCAGCGTCTGCACGAACGTGTCGTCGTGGGTGATCTGGGTGAACTCGCCGTCCCGCAGCAGGTACGCGCGGGAGTCGCCGACGTGGCAGAGCGCCAGCCGGCCGCCGGCGAAGAGGATCGCCGTGAGCGTGGTGCCCATGCCCTCGAGCTGGGGGGACTCGCGGATCACCTCGCGGAGGTGCTCGCTGCCCTCGAAGACCGCCGCCCCCAGCGCCTGCAGCATGTCGCCGGAGGGCGTGTCGTCGTCGAGGTGCTCGAGGGCGGCGATGACCACCTTGCTCGCGACGTCACCGGCGGCGTGGCCGCCCATGCCGTCGGCCACGGCCAGCAACCGGGGCCCGGCGTACACCGAGTCCTGGTTGTTGCCGCGGATGAGGCCGCGGTCGGAGCGCGCGGCGTAGCGCAGAACCAGGGTCACGAACGCAGCTCCAGTGCGGTCTGGCCGATGCGGATCGGCTGGCCGGGGGCGACCAGCAGCGGGCCCTGCACGCGCTGCTGGTCCAGGTAGGTCCCGTTCGTGGAACCGAGGTCCTCGACGTACCACTGGCCGCCCCGGTTGGTCAGGCGGGCGTGCCGGGAGCTCGCGAAGTCGTCGGTGAGGACGAGCGTCGAGTCGTCGGCCCGGCCGACCAGGATCGGCTGGTCACCGAGGGTGATCTTGGTGCCGGTCAGCGGGCCGGCGGTCACGACGAGGGACTTGGGGCCCTTCTGGCCGCGCTTCTTCGGCGTCGCCGACCGCGGCGGGACCGAGGCCACGCGGCCGGGGCGGCCGCCGAACAGGTCGGCCCGCACCACGCGGAAGGCGGCGAAGATGAACAGCCAGAGCAGCAGCAGGAAGCCGAAGCGGAAGATCTGCACTACCAGTTCGGTCATGCGACCACCGCCGGAGCGGTGGACGTGCCGGTACCGCGGCGGAGCCCGGTGCGGATCCCGTCGTGCTGCGTGCGCGGGGCCCCGGTCACGCCCCGTCCTGCCGGTAGACCAGGACCGAGTGGCCGATGCGGATCACGTCGCCGTCGCTGAGCGGCTGACGGGTGACGCGGCGACCGTTCACCAGCGTGCCGTTGGTGGACCCGAGGTCCTCCACGGTGGCGACGTCACCGTCGAGGACGACGTCGACGTGCTTGCGGCTGACGCCGGTGTCCGGCAGCCGGATGTCGGCCTCGGTGCCCCGGCCGATCACGTTGCGCCCGGTGGACAGCTCGTGCCGCGTGCCCGGGCCGTCGACCACCAGCACGTGGGTGTGCGCGGCGCGGGAGCCGGCGCGGCCGACGACCGAGGGGTTCTGCTTCCCGGTGTCGGTGGCCATGCGGCCGCGCAACGGCGGCAGCGGGGGCAGCGGCGGGTGGCCGCCGACCGGCGCCGAGGCCAGCGGGGGGACCTCGGCGCGCAGCCCGGGACGGGCCGGGTCGGCGACCTCGGAGCTCACCTCGAAGACGCCGGTGGTCAGCTCGTCGTCGAGCTCGAGCGTGACGGTGACCTTGTCGAAGACCTGGTAGCCCTCGTCCTCGATGTGCTCGGTGACCATGTCGGCCAGCTCGCCGGCGAGCTGGTCGGACCACTGGCCGAGGTGCTCGTAGTCGGTCTCGCCGAGGCGGACGACGTAGACGTTGGGTGCGAGGACCCGGCCCTCACCGAGGACGGCGCGCTGCTCGTCGGCCTCGCGTTGGAGGGCCGTGGCGATCTCGGCCGGGTGCACCTTGCCCTTGAAGAGCCGGGCGAAGGCCAGGCCGACCATGCCCTCGAGCCGGCGCTCGAAGCGCTGCAGAACACCCACAGTCGCTCCTCTGCGCTCGCCGGACGTGTCTCTCTGCCACCCGTGATCGTAGCCGGGCCGGGCGGGCCTGACCGCCCAGGAAGCCGCGACGCCCCGACACGGCTTCCCGCGACGCCCGGCGGGCGACCCCCGCTCCGGGGTGCGGCACGTGGCTGCTACTGTCTTCCCTCGCCAGGGCAAGTGGCGGAATGGCAGACGCGCACGGTTCAGGTCCGTGTGTCCGAAAGGACGTGGGGGTTCAACTCCCCCCTTGCCCACCAGGCAGACGACGAGCGCCGGTTCCCCTCGGGGGCCGGCGCTCGTCGCATCTGGGGCGTCGCCGGCCCCCGGGGCCGGCGCCCGTCGCACCAGGTGGTCAGGCCGACCCGCTCGTCCCCTGCACGAAGGCGGCGGAGTCGTAGTAGGTGCGGACGGCGCTCAGCCGGTCTTCGTCGCCCTCGATGACGGTCACGCCCCGGTAGGTGAAGGGCTTCCCGCTGCGCAGCGTGCCGGTCGACGTCCACTCCAGCGCCGCGCTGCTCTCCCCGATGATGGAGTGGGTGAACGACGTCTCCAAGTCGCCGAAGACGTTGCGGTAGTCCTCCCAGAAGACCTTCGCGCCGTCCTTGCCCGACGTCTCGTGGTGCTCGTCGAGCTTGACCAGCTGGGCGTCCTCGCCGGTGATCTCGAGCATCGGCCCGACGTCGCGGTCGCTGTCGAGCGTGTGCAGTGCCGCGGTGAAGCGCTCGGTCATCGACTGCACGATTCCTCCAGGGGGCGGTCGGTGCGGCGGCGCGCGCCGCGGGGCGGACCTCGTCGCACCCCGTCGCGCCCTACCCCATCGCGCACCGCCCACCAGTCGGCCGCCGCGCGCCGCGCTCAGCCGGGGATGCGCCGACGCGCGCGATCAGGTGGGGACGTCGGCGCCGGTCTCGGCGACGAGGTGGGTGACGGGGACGTCGCAGCCCTTGCGCAGCCGCGACGGCAGGTCGCGCCGGAGCCACTGGGATCGCCCTCGGGGCAGGGTGGAGACCACGATCTCGTCGGCGCGGAAGTGGCCGAGGGCGTCACGGACCGCCTGCAGCGGATCGGCGTCGCCCACCTCGCCGTCGACGCCGGCCCCGAGGGTGCGCAGGTGCTCCAGCGCCCGGTCGAGGCGTTGCCGGGCCAGCGCGTAGGCGCGGTCGGTCGCCGAGGGCGCGGCCGCATGGGCTCCCGCCCCCTCGACGTCGTCGTGCACCGGGGTGGCGGGTGCGACGAGGAGGAACTCGTGCGGTCCGGCGGCCAGCCGCTCCTGGACGGCCCGGTCGAGCGTGTCGGTGCGGAGGGTCTGGTTGGCGACGATCAGGCAACGGCGCATGGCCTGTGCTCCCGGTCGGTGGGGCCCTGCGGACGGCCACAGTGTGGGGTGCGTCGTCGCGCGCGGCCACCCCGACCGCCGGCCGGCATCGGTGTCCCCCGTCGCTGCGCCCGGTGGTCGCCATCCGGCTCGTGACGACCACCGACGGTGAGCAGCTCAGGGAGTCCCGGACCCGCTGCGGCCGTGGTCGTCCGGGCGGTCACCTGCCCGGCCGCTGGCCCGCCCGAGCCCCGAGCCGGCCCATCAGCAGCATCCCGCCCCAGGGGACGATCACCCAGAACGGCCAGAAGTAGAGCAGCTCCTGGGCGGCCAGCGAGGTCGCCGCCCAGATGAACAGGACGATCAGCGCGGTGCTGGACCACGATCCCCAGGCCGGCCAGCCGTGCCGGCCGTGCAGGCCGTGTGCCGCCCACGCGGGCACCGGCGCGGCGGTGGCCGCCGGCGGGGGCGCCGGCGCGCTGATCGTGCGCGGCAGGTCGGCGGTCAGCTCGGTCAGCTCGCCGAAGGTGCGGGCGGCGTAGGCCCGGGCCAGCCGTTCGTCGTACTCGGCGACGGTCAGCCGGCCCTCGGACATGGCCTCCCCCAGCGTGGCGGCGACGGCGGCGCGGTCCTGGTCGGCTGCGCGGAGGTGGGACTCGGGCATGGCGTGCTCCTCGCTCGGGGGCCCAAGTCTGTTCCGGCGGTATGCCCGAGGGCTACTGACAGCTGTCACGGGTTCCACGTGGAACCCGTCAGCCGGCGGGCGGCACGACCTCCGAGGTGAGGTGCCGGCCGATGACCATCCGCTGGATCTGGTTGGTGCCCTCGAAGATCTGCATGACCTTGGCCTCCCGCATGTAGCGCTCGGCCGGGTGGTCGCGGGTGTAGCCCGCCCCGCCGAGCACCTGGACGGCGTCGGTGGTGACCTTCATGGCGGCGTCGGTGGCCACCAGCTTGGCGATGCTCGCCTGTCGGGAGAACGGTTTGCCGGCGTCCTTGCGACGGGCGGCCACCAGGTAGGTGGCGCGGGCGGACTCGACGGCCGCGGCCATGTCGGCCAGCAGGAACGCCACGCCCTGGTGCTCGGCGATCGGGCGGCCGAACGCCGACCGCTCCACCGCGTAGGCGACGGCGACGTCGAGGGCCGACTGCGCCAGCCCGACCGCGACGGCGCTGACGCCCAGCCGCCCGGAGTCCAGCGCCCCGAGCGCGATCGCCATGCCGCGGCCGGGCTCCCCGACCAGCCGGTCGGCGGGGACCGGCACGTCGTCCAGCCGGATCGCCGCCGTCGTGGAGCCGGTCAGCCCCATCTTCTCCTCGGGCTTCGCGGCGCTGAAGCCGGGCAGGTCGGGGGTGAGGTGGAAGCAGGAGATCGCGCGGTCGCCGTCGACCGGGGTGCGCAGGAACGTCGAGTAGAAGTCGGCGTGCCCGCCGTGGGTGACCCACGCCTTCTCCCCGCGGGCCAGCCAGCCGTCGTCGGACGGGGTGGCGCTCGCCCGCATCGCGGCGACGTCGGAGCCGGCGTGCGCCTCGGACAGGGAGTAGGCGCCGAGCAGCGTGCCGCCGACCATCTCGGGCAGCAGGTCGCGGCGCTGGGCCTCGGTGCCGAAGTTCGCGACGGGGGAGCAGGCCAGGGTGTGCACGCTGATGCCGAGCGCCACGGTGGCCCACCGGGCGGCGAGCTCCTCGAGCACCTGCAGGTAGACGGCGTAGGGCTGACCGCCGCCGCCGATCTCCTCGGGGAAGGGCAGCCCCATCAGCCCGGCGTCGCCCAGGAGGCGGAAGACCTCCCGCGGGAACCGTTCGGCGCGCTCGTGCTCCGCGGCCTTCGGCGCCAGCTCGGCGTCGGCGATCTCGCGGGTGAGGGCCAGCAGGTCCTCGGCCTCGCGGCTGGGCAGTTCACGGTCGACCGGCACGGTGCTCCTTCGTCGGTGGGCTGCCTCCTGACGCTACCGCCGGCGGGCCGCGCCCTCCTGCCATGATCGCGCCCGTGATCATCGAGGGGGCCGGCTGGGACGATCCGGACGTCCGGCGGCTCACGGCCGACCAGCAGACCGAGATCCGCGCCCGCTACGGCGGCAAGGAGGAGCCGGGCCGGCCGCCGACGGCCGCCGACGTGAGCGTGGTCCTCGTGGCCCGCGGCGATGACGGGGCCGCGGTGGGCTGCGGTGCCCTCCGCGAGCTGGGCGACGGCGCCGCCGAGGTCAAGCGCATGTACGTGGTGCCGGCGGCGCGGGGGCGCGGGGTGTCGAAGGCGGTGCTCGCCGGTCTCGAGACCGCCGCCCGCGACCGGGGCTGGACGACGCTGCGGCTGGAGACGGGCCCCCTCCAGCCCGAGGCGGCCGGGCTGTACGCCGGCGCGGGCTACCGCGAGATCGGCCCGTTCGGGGCCTACCTCGACGACCCCGACGCGACCGGCTCGCTGTTCTTCGAGAAGGCGGTCGGCGCCGGCTGAGCGGTTCGGGTCCGGCGTGGAGCCGGGTGCGGGCCCCGATGTGTGAGGGTGGGCGCGACGTCACCGCTCGCGGCCGTACCGGTACGGATCGGCCGCACCCCGAAGGGACCCCCATGCGCATCCGGAAGCTCGCCCTCGTGGCGGCCGCCGCCACCCTCCCGCTCGGCCTCACCGCGTGCGGTGGCGGCGCGAGCGTCGATGACTTCTGCGAGCAGTTCGAGTCCATCGACCAGATCGCCGAGGAGGACGCCGACCAGGCGAAGGGCGAGCTCGAGGAGCTGGCCGACGTCGTCCCCGAGGAGGCCGGGGACGACGTGCAGGAGGCCGTGGACCTGCTGGCCGAGGACTTCCCGGCGGACGGGGACATCGAGGGCGCCATCGCGAGCGGTGACCTGACGGAGGAGTTCCTCACCGCCGCCCAGGCGGTCGAGAGCTACGGCAGCGAGAACTGCGCGGAGTGATCTCCGGCCGCGTCCCCGGCGTCCGGTGCCCGGGACGCGGCCGCTCCCGTCCGGCGGCGTGAACCCGATCCGTCGCATCGGACATGAAGGGGTGTGACGACTTCACCCCTCGCGGCCGGATCATCACCTGCCGTGACTCCGACGGCGCTGCACCGGTCCGCCGGTCCGCCCGCCGAACCCCCACGGCTGCGCGCCCTCCCCGACGCCCTGCCGGGCGACGCGGAGCTGATCGCCCGGTCGCTCGACGACCCGGCGCAGTTCGCGCCGCTGTTCGACCGGCACGCGGCCACCGTGCACCGCTACCTGGGCCGCCGGGTCGGTGAGCTCGCCGACGACCTGCTCAGCGAGACCTTCCTCATCGCGTTCCGCCGGCGGGCGGCCTACCGGCCCGAGCACGTCGAGGTGCGGCCCTGGCTGCTCGGCATCGCCACCAACGTGGTGCACGGGCACGTCCGCACCGAGCAGCGCCGGTACAAGGCGCTGGCCCGGGCCGCCGCCGAGCCCGAGCGCCCCGGGGACGACCCGGGCGAGGCCGGCGACCGGCTGGACGCGCAGGCGATGCGCGGCCCGCTCGCCGCGGCGCTCGCCGGGCTGAAGCCCCGCGACCGCGACGCCCTGCTGCTCCTGGCCTGGGGGCAGCTGGGGTACGAGGAGATCGCCGCCGTCCTCGACGTCCCCGTCGGCACGGTGCGCTCCCGGCTGCACCGGGCCCGCCGCCAGACCCGCGCCGCGCTCGGCGGCGTCTCCCCGTTCGACCCGACCTCCGAGGAGGGGGACCGATGAACGACCTCACGCTGCTCCGCGACGCCGGACCAGACGCCCCGGCGCTGTCCGCCGCCACCCGCTCGGCCGCCCGCGCGGCGCTGCTGGCGGAGATCGACGGACCGGCCCCCCGGCGGCGCCGGGTCCCCGGCCGGAAGGCCACCCTCCGCATCGGGCTGGCCGCCGTCACCGCGGCAGCTGCCTGGGCCGCCGCCGTCGTCGTCACCGGAGCGGACGGGCCCGGCCCGGTGCCCACCGGCACCGGCGGCATGACCCTGGTGGCGGTCGAGGAGATCACCTTCCCGCTCTCCCTCGACCCCGTGCCGGCCGGCATGACGCCGAGCTTCACGGGCGCCGCCGGCAGCGACGAGGCCGTCGCCGGTTACTCGTTCCCCGACGGGACCGGCTTCTCCGTCCACCTCGCCCCCGAGGAGCCGGCCTGGGCCTTCCAGCAGCACGAGGCGGCGGACGTCACCGGGACGGGGACCACGACGGTCGCCGGCGTCGAGGCGCGCTACGTCGTCGGCTCGACCGACCGGCTGTGCACGATCGTCAACGAGTGCTTCGAGGACCTCCCCTTCGCCCAGCTCGTCTGGGAGCGGGCGCCCGGTGAGTGGGTGTACCTGGCGGGCGAGAAGGTCCACGGTGACCTGGCCGCGCTGGTCGCGGTGGGCGAGTCGCTCGTCGACCGTCCGCAGCCGATCAACCTCCAGGTCGGTCTGGCCCCGGCCGGCTGGTCGGTCGTCGACTGGCACGAGAGCAGCGGAGCCATCGGGGTGGCCGCCGACGACGACCCGACCCAGGTCCTCGGGGTGCAGTGCATGGCGGAGGCCCGGCCCGGCTCGGGGATGGACAACGGGTCGGCCGAGCAGCGGATCGACTCGGTCACCGCGATCGACCCACCCGTCGACACCGAGATCGACGGCGCACCCGCGAGGATCGTCCACGCCCACGACCACATGGACGAGGCGAACCGCTTCTGGCTGGTCGCGTGGGAGCTGCCCGACGGCACCCTGTGCACCGTCCACGCGCCCCAGGGCTTCGCCCAGGACGACGTGCTCGCCATCGCGGCGGGGGTCACCTACACGCCCTGACCCGGTGGGCCGCACCGGGCGCCCGATCACCGGGCCCGGGTGCGGTCCACCGCGCCGCCGGGGGACCCCCCTTCGAGGGAGATCGCGGCCCGCCCGGGATTGCCCGGGCGGGCTGCGGTCATCTGCTTGGTGTCACCAACCAATCATGCGCAGTCAGGTTGCCCACCATGCAGAGGCAGCACGGAGGAGATCGCCGGCACGGCGACCGCCACGGCCGGCACCGCGGCCACGGTGACCGCCGACGCCAGCCGGTTGCTGCAGGAGCTCGCCGGCCAGCTGGAGGAGCAGGTCGCCCTCTTCCGCACCCGCGCCTGACCCGCGGGATCGGCGCACACGTCGCCATCGGACCGCGATGACCACGAGCGCGCCGGTCTCGGCAGGTGGACCGGCGCGGGCATGTGGTGAGCTGAGCGCATGCCCGATCCCTGGCCGGACGCCGGCCGCACCGAGGTGGAACTGACCGCCGGCGATGCCCGGCTGGCCGTCGACCTGCGCGGCGGCACGCTGCGCCGGCTGACCGTCGGCGACCGGGAGGTGCTGGACGGGTACGCCGCCGGCACGGTCGAGCCCGGCTGGCGCGGCGCGGTCCTGGTGCCCTGGCCGAACCGGATCCGCTCCGGGCAGTGGTCGTGGCAGCGCACCGACCTGCAGCTCGACGTCCAGTCGCCGGCGGAGCCGCACGCCATCCACGGCCTCGTGGCCTGGCAGCCGTGGACCGTGCTCGCCGAAGGGGACGGATCCGTCACGGTCGGGACGACGGTCGAGCCGCACCCCGGCTACCCCTTCCGCCTCGCGGTCGCCGTCGACCACGCGCTCGACGCCGGCCGGCTCAGGAGCACGCTGCGGGTGCGGAACACCGGGGTGCAGCCGGCGCCGTTCGGTGCCGGCTTCCACCCCTACCTCTCCGTCGGCGCCACCGCCGACGGCGGCATCGGCGAGGCCGAGCTGGACCTGCCGGGCCGCACCGAGCTGGTGCTGGACGGCGGGATGCCCACCGGGGAGCGGCGGCCCTTCGACGGCGCCGTCGGCCGGATCGGCGACCGCGCGCTGGACACCCCGCTGACCGATCTGGAGCGGGACGCCGAGGGCTGGGCACACGTGCGGCTGCGCGGCGCCAGCGGCGAACTGGTGCTCTCCGCCGACGCCGCCTGGCCCTGGCTGCAGGTCTACACCGGCGACACCCTCCCCGCCGGGCAGTGGCGGCGCAGCCTCGCCGTCGAGCCGATGACCTGCCCGCCCAACGCGCTCGCCGACGGCGTCGACCTGCTGGTGCTCGAGCCGGGCCAGGAGTGGTCGGGCAGCTGGTCGCTGGCCTGGGACCGGGCGGCCTGACGTGCGGGTGCTGGAGCTGTGGCGCTACCCGGTGAAGTCGCTGCAGGGGGAGCGGGTGATGCAGGCGGGGCTGGGCCCGCTCGGCCTCGACGGCGACCGTCGCTGGGCGCTGTTCGACCGGGACACCGGGCTGGGCCTCACCGCGCGGCGGCTGCCCGACCTGCTGTTCGGCGCCGCTCGGCTGCGGCCCGACGGTGGTGTGGAGGTCGTCCTCCCCGACGGCACGGTGACCTCGGACGACGAGGTCATCTCCGGCTGGCTCGGCCGGCGGGTGGAGCTCCGGGTGGCGCCGGAGGACGACGCCGACGCCCCCGTCTACGAGTCCGCGGTGGACGCCGACGAGCCTGACCCCACCGAGTGGCGGCAGTGGGAGGGTGCGCCCGGGCCGTACCACGACAGCCCGCGGATCCGGCTCTCGCTGGTCTCCACCGGCACCCTCGGCACCTGGGACCGCCGTCGCTTCCGGGCCAACGTCGTCCTCGACGGCGAGGGGGAGGACGCGTTGCGCGGCACGGAGGCCGACCTGGGCGGGGCGCGACTGCGCTTCGGCGCCGGCATTCCGCGGTGCGTGATGACCACCCGGCCGCAGCCCGGCGGCATCGCCCGCGACACCTCGGTGCTGAAGACCGTCCACCGCGAGCGGGACGGCCTGCTCGCGGTGCGCGCCGCGGTCCTCACGGCCGGGACGGTCCGGGTCGGCGACGCGCTGGTCCCGGACGGCGGGGGAGACTGAGCCGTGCGCACCATCGACCTCCGCCCCGGCGAGGACAGCATCCGGCTCGGTCAGCTGCTCAAGCTCGTCGACGCCGTCCCCACCGGCGCGCAGGTGAAGGACGTCCTGCTCGCGGGTTCGGTGACGGTCAACGGCGAGCCGGAGGAGCGCCGCGGCCGCCAGCTCCGGTCGGGCGACGTCGTGGCGGTCGAGGGGCACGAGGACGTCCGGATCCGGTGACCCGGAGCGGTTCCACGTGGAACCGCGCGGAAGGAGCAGCATGACCGCACCGCTGGCGTCCCGCCTCCGCGGCTTCGGCACGACGGTGTTCGCCGAGATGAGCGCGCTGGCCGTCGCCACCGGATCGATCAACCTGGGCCAGGGCTTCCCCGACTACCCGGGCCCGCCCGAGGTGCTGGACGTCGCCCGCGCCGCCATCGGCACGGGGGCCGACCAGTACCCGCCGGGCCCCGGTATCCCGGAGCTGCGGGCCGCCGTCGCCGAGCACCGGCAGCGGTTCACCGGTCAGGCCTACGACCCGGACACCGAGGTGCTCGTCACCGCCGGCGCCACCGAGGCCCTCGCCGCGGCGATGCTGGCGCTGCTGGAGCCCGGCGACGAGGTGGTGCTGTTCGAGCCGATCTACGACAGCTACAGCGCGTCGGTCGCCATGGCCGGCGGGGTGGTCCGCCCCGTGCCGCTGCACCCACCGGCGGCGTCGTCCCCCACCTCCCCGGCGGCTCCGTGGACCTTCGACGAGGCCGAGCTGCGGGCCGCGGTCACCCCGCGCACCCGGCTGCTGCTGGTCAACTCCCCGCACAACCCCACCGGCACGGTGCTCACCGACGACGAGCTCGCCGTCCTCGCCGAGCTGGCGACCACCCGCGACCTCACGGTGATCACCGACGAGGTCTACGAGCACCTGGTCTTCGACGGGGCGCGGCACCGCTCGCTCGCCACGCTGCCGGGCATGCGGGAGCGCACGCTGGTGGTCTCCAGCGCCGGCAAGACGTTCAACGTCACCGGCTGGAAGATCGGCTGGGTCTGCGGGCCCGCGCCGCTGGTGACCGCCGTCCGGACGGCCAAGCAGTTCCTCACCTACGTCAACGGCGGCCCGCTCCAGCCCGCCGTCGCCGCCGGGCTGGGCCTGCCCGACGCGTGGTTCGCCGGGATCGCCCGCGACCTGCAGCGCCGGCGCGACGTCCTGGTCTCCGGCCTGCGGGACGCCGGGCTGCCGGTGATCGCCCCGCGGGCCACCTACTTCGCCACCGTCGACGTCCGCGGGGTGCAGCCCGACGGCGACGGCCTGGCCTTCTGCCGCGCGCTCCCGGAACGGGTCGGCGTGGTCGCCGTCCCCACCGTGGTCTTCTACACGCCGGAGCACGCCGCCCTGGGGCGGCACCTGGTGCGGTTCGCGTTCTGCAAGAGCGATGCGGTGCTCGGCGAGGCGGTCGAGCGGTTGAGGAGGCTGGGATGAGGGTCGCGGCGGTGCAGCACGACATCGTGTGGGAGGACCGGGAGGCCAACTTCGCCCGGCTCGCGCCGCAGGTGGCCCGGGCCGCCGGGGCGGGCGCCGACCTGGTGCTGCTCACCGAGACCTTCTCCACCGGCTTCTCCATGACGCCGGGGATCGGTGAGCCCGAGGGCGGCCCCTCGGCGCAGTTCCTGGCCGGGCAGGCCGCCGAGCACGGGGTCTGGGTGGGCGGGAGCTGCCCGGAGATCGCGCCGGACGGCCCACTCCCCTACAACTCCTTCGTGCTGGCCGGGCCCGACGGCTCGACCCACCGCTACCGCAAGCTGCACCCGTTCACCCACGGCGGCGAGCACGAGCGGTTCCGGGCCGGCGCCGGCCCGCTGACCGTGGAGATCAGCGGGCTCCGGATCACGCCGTTCGTCTGCTACGACCTGCGCTTCGCCGACGTCTTCTGGCGGGCGGCGCCGGAGACCGACCTCTACGTGGTGGTGGCCAACTGGCCGGCGGCCCGCCGGCTGCACTGGCAGACGCTGCTGCAGGCCCGGGCCATCGAGAACCAGGCCTACGTCGTGGGCTGCAACCGGGTCGGCACCGCCGGCGACGGCACCGAGCACGCCGGTGACAGCCGCGTCGTCAGCCCGATGGGGGAGCTGCTGGCGACCGGGGCGGGCGTCGAGACCCTGGTGCTGGCGGAGGTCGACGCCGCGGAGGTGGCGGCCACCCGCGACCGGCTGCGGTTCCTCCCCGACCGGCGCGGCTGACCGGCTCCTGCTCAGCCGCGGGGCGAGTCCTCTTCGAGCACGATCCGCTCCCGCTGCACCCGCTCGGTGACCGTCTCCTGGTCCTGCACGAGGTCGGTGCGCAGCCGCACCCGCTCCACCGGCACGACCTCCAGGCTGATGACCGGCCGCTCGCTGTGCAGCACGATGTCCTCGGGCAGGCCGGCCGCGGCGGTGGGGGCGTTCCCGTGGGGGACCAGCGACTCGCCGCCGACCGCTCCGCTGTCGTCGTCGGCGCCCAGCGGGATCTCCTCCAGCCGGATCTCCTCGCGCCGGATGGGCACCGTCACCTCGACGTTCTCGGTGACCACGTACTTGACCAGGCGGACCCGGGTGGCGGCGACCTGCTCGGTGCCCACCCGCAGCCGCTCCTCGCTGCGGGTCATGGCGCCGTCGGCGGACGCGTTCGTCGAGGTGTCCATGGCTGTGTCCGTGGCTGTGTCCGTGGGCGTGTCCCTGGCCGTGTCCCTGGCCGTGTCCGTGGTGCCGGCCGCGGGCGGCGGCGGGACGGCCGGTACCGCCACCGTGTCCGTGGGACCGGCCTGCGGTACGACCGCGTCTCGGTCGGTCTCGCGGTGCTGGTCGGTCTCGCGGTGCTGGTCGGTCTCGCGGTGCCGGCCGCCCTCGAGGCCGTAGTGGCGGCGCAGCTCGGCCTCCTCGCCCGGGTCGAGGTGGTTGCCGTTCATCGAGGGCGCGTTCTTGACCGCCTCTGCGCTCACCGGCAGGCGCAGCGTGCCGTCGTCCCAGACCGCCTCGCGCGCCGGCACGACCGAGTGGCGGGTGCCGAACAGCCCGGTGGTGACGGCGACCCAGGTGGGCTCACCGGTCCGGTCGTCGACGAAGAAGTGTTCGACGGTGCCCAGCTTGTCCCCGCCGTCGCCGTAGGCGGTGCTGCCGATGGCGGCGGTCACCTCGCGCTCGCTCAACATGGTCGGCTCCCCTCCGTGCGGTGCACGCCGGTGCGCGCCGCATGCCAGGGGCTGCCCAGCGGAGCGGCCCGGCGAACATCGGTCGTGCCGATCTCAGCCGGCGGCGCCGCCGGGCGGGAGCACCAGGTCGACCACGAGCGCCCGGTGGTCGCTGCCGCGCACCGGTACCGGTACGCAACCGGCCACGGCCAGCCGCGGGTCGACGAGGACGTGGTCGAGGGTGAGCCAGGGGAACCGCAGCCGCAGCGGCCGCCACGTCCACGCGAGCCCGCGGCCGGCGGCCCGCGCGGCGTCGACGTAGCCGCGGCGCAGGACGTCGCGGAAGGCGGCGTGGTCGGCGGTGGCGTTGAAGTCACCGGCGAGCACCCGCAGGACCTCCGGCGCGGGGGAGGGGAGCGCAGCGAGGTCGGCCGCCCAGCCCCGGACCGCGGCCGGGGAGGTGGCCGGCGGCCGGGTGTGCACCGCGGTGATCTCCAGACGGGGGCCGTCGGCGCGGTCGAGCCGCACCGTGGGCTGCTCGAACCCGCCGGCGACCGATCCGTGCGGGGTCAGCGGCAGCCGGCTCCACACCGCGCCGGACGCGGACACCACGGCGCCGGGCCGGGCCGGGATGACGTGGGCGTGCGGCAGGGCGCGGAGGAGCCCGGCCCCGGTCAGCCGCCGTTCCGCGTCGGGCGTCAGCTCCTGCACCACCAGGACGTCGACGTCGTGCCGGATGACGAGGTCGACGACCGGCTCGGCGGGCACCAGCCCTCGCCGCAGGCTCACCGTGGCGATCCGGACGCGCGTGCTCCCACCGGCGGGTCCGGGCGCTCTCCCGGCCCGGTCCGCGAGCACGACCGTGCCCAGCCAGGCGCCGGAGGCGAGGGCCAGCGCGACCCCGGCGCGGGACCTGGTGCGGACGGCGGCCGCCAGCGGCAGCAGCGCGGTGGCGGCGGCGTACGGGGTGAAGGCCAGGGCCGGCACCAGCGGGAAGCCGCGTTCCCGCCCGGTGCCGCGGATCAGGGCCCACACCGCCCAGGGGAGCGCCGCCGCCACCGTCACCGCCGAGGCCGCCCGTCGCCGGTCCCGCGACGTCGGAGGCATGGCGGTCAACGTAGCCAGCAGGCCCCGGCCCCGCCGGGCGGAGGGGTCGCCTACGGTCGGGCGGTGGTCCACGAGCAGCTGGAGATCGAGCGGAAGTTCGACGTCGACCCCGGGTTCGTCCCGCCCGCGCTCGGCGGTGTGCCGGGTGTCGCCGCCGCCGGTCCGCCGCGGGTCCACGACCTGGAGGCGGTCTACCACGACACCGCCGATCTGCGGCTGGCGCGCGGGCGGGTCACCCTCCGCCGGCGCACCGGGGGGCCGGACGCGGGCTGGCACCTGAAGCTGCCGGCCGGCGCGGCCCGCCGGGAGGTGCACCTGCCGCTGGACCGGGGCACCGACGTGGCCCCCGCCGAGCTGCTGGAGCTGGCCGCCGGGCTGCTGGAGGGTGCCCCGACCGGCCCGGTGGTGACGCTGCGGACCCGGCGGGTGGTCGTCGAGCTGCGGGACGGCGCGGGCCGGGTGCTGGCCGAGGTCGCCGACGACACGGTCACGGCGACGCTGCCCCCGACCGCTTCCGGGGTGGCGCCCGAGGTGCGGTCCTGGCGGGAGCTCGAGGTGGAGCTGGTCGACGGCGAGGAGCCGCTGCTGGCCGCCGTCGGCGAGGTCCTGGTCGCGGCCGGGGCGCGTCCGTCGCCGCGCGCTTCCAAACTGGCGTTCGCGCTCTCGGCCAGGCTGGCGGACGAGGGCTGACCCGGTCCGGGAACGACCGGCAGTGGTCGGTCGTCCTCCCTCTGGGCCGGGCGCATCCGCCCGCCCGCACGTCCGACATCCAGGAGGCCCCCCCTGTCCGTCGTCGGCCTCCTGGGCTTCGGCACCGTCGTCCTGCTGGCCGTGGGGCTGCTGCACGGCTACCTGTGGTTCCGCCTGGTGCGGGCCACCACGGAGCCGGGCCGGGCCCGCCGCCGGCTGACCGCGCTGACGGTGCTGCTGGCCGTCCTGCCGGTCGCGGCCGTGGTCACCCGCGGGGTGCTGCCGCTCGAGGCCGCCACCCCGCTCAGCTGGATCGGCTTCATCTGGCTGGGCGTCGCCCTCTACGCGTTCCTGGCCCTGCTCGCGCTCGAGCCCGTGCGGCTGATCGGCAACGCCCTGATCCGTAGACAGGCCCGCTCTGTCCTCCCGAGTGGGCCCCGGAGGGGTCCGCGCAGGGACGACGCAGCGGCTCAGGGCGACGGGGGAACGGCACCTGGCCGCGGTGCGGTCCGGGAGGACCGCAGTGTCATAGCTCCGCGCAGGGACGACGAAGCGGCTCAGCTCGACGGGGGAACGGCACCTGACCGCGGTGCGGTCCGGGAGGACCGCGATGTGATCGTCCCGAGTGGGGCCCGGAGGGTCCCGCGCAGGGACGACGCAGCGGCTCAGGGCGACGGGGGAACGGCTCCTGGTGGCGGTGCGGTCCGGGAGGACCGCGATGTGATCGTCCCGAGTGGGGCCCGGAGGGCTCCGCGCAGGGACGACGAAGCGGCTCCGCTGGAACCGGGCACGGCACCTGGCCGCGGTGCGGTCCGGCAGGACCGCAATGTTCTGGCCCGGCGCCGGTTCCTGGCCCGCGGGCTCGCGGTGACGGCCGGGGCGGTGGCGCTCGGCACCGCCGGCACGGGCGCGTACTTCGCGAACAGCAGCCCGGTGGTGCGCCGGGTGCCGGTGACGCTGCGCGGGCTGGATCCGGCGCTGGACGGGCTGCGGATCGTCACCTTCGCCGACGGTCACCTGTCGGCCACCTATGGCGGCCGGCGGTTCGAGCGGGTGGTCGAGCTGGTCAACGAGCAGCGCCCCGACGTCGTGGCGATCGTGGGCGACCTGGTGGACGGGGGCGTGGACGAGCTCCGGGAGGAGGTCGCGCCGCTCGCCGACCTGGTCAGCGAGCAGGGTGTCTTCTTCGTCACCGGCAACCACGAGTACTTCGTCGACACCCAGGCCTGGATGCGGCACCTGCCGACCCTCGGCGTGGACGTGCTGCGCAACGAGCGGGTGGCCATCCGCCGCGGTGGCGCGTCGTTCGACCTCGCGGGCATCGACGACCGGACGGCGGCCGCCTCGGGGTTGCCCGGGCACGGGGCCGACCTGGAGGCCGCGCTGGACGGCCGCGACGACGCGACGCCGGTGGTTCTGCTCGCGCACCAGCCGGCGCAGGTGGAGCAGGCGGCCGCGGCGGGGGTGGGCCTGCAGCTGTCCGGGCACACCCACGGCGGGCAGCTGTGGCCCTTCGACTACGCCGTACGCCTGGACCAGCCCGCCGTCGAGGGGCTCTCCCGGCACGGCGACACCCAGCTGTACGTGACGTCGGGGGCCGGCTACTGGGGCCCGCCGATGCGGATCGGGGCGCGGCCTGAGGTCACGGTCGTGGAGCTCCGGGCACCGCGCAGCTGACCGGATCGGGCCGGGGGGAGCCCGCACCGGGTGACCCGGAGTGTGACGTCCCATACGACATGACGACCAGACGTCTGTTCGGGCAGTACCTTTGACGCGTGGCCAGCCCCGTTGCCGGACCGAAGTACCTCTCGGTCCGCGAACACCTCCGGCGGCGGGTGGCCGCGCTCCCCGAGCACACGCTGCTCCCGCCCGAGCCGGTGCTCTGCGCCGAGTACGGCGTCAGCCGGATCACCCTGCGGCGCGCGGTCGACGGACTGGTCGCCGACGGTCACCTGGTCCGGGAGCAGGGCCGGGGCACCTACGTGACCCGGCCGGCCATCCGGCACGAGTACCGCGAGAGCTTCGTGCACCGGATCGCCGGCTTCAACTCGGTGATGTCCGAGCACGGCGCCACCGTGGGGACGACGGTGCTCACCCAGCGGGTGGTGCCGGTCCCCGCCGCGGTCGCGCCCGAGCTGCAGCTGGACTCGGCGTCCGACGTGGTGGAGCTCGTCCGCCTGCGCAGCGTCGACGGGGCGCCGAACCATGTCGCGCACAGCTTCCTGCCCGCGCACTTCTTCCCCGGCGCGGCGAAGGAAGACTTCCGGCAGGGCTCCCTGTACGACTACCTGCGCCGTGAGTACGGCGCCGACCTCGCGCACGGGCGGATCGTCGTCGACGTCGGCACCGCCGCCCCCGACGAGGCCGACCTCCTGCAGGTGGTCGCCGGGTCACCCCTGCTGGTGGTGCGGACCACCGTCCGCGACCGGGCCGGGCTGCCGCTGGTGCACAGCTTCTCCCGGCTGCGGCCGGACGTCAGCCAGGTGGAGTTCGAGGTCTCGGTCGGGGGGCGCTGAGGTGACCACCGCGAGCGGGACGTGCGAGGTGCCGGAGGCGCGGGCGCTGGTCTGGCGCGCGCTGGCGGTGCTCGAGCCGTACTGCGCGGTCTGCGACGTCTCCTACGTCGTCGACCGGGGGGCCGGCCGGCCCGGCGTGGGGACGACGTTCGTCTGCGCGCCCGGGCAGCTCGACGGGGGTGTGCCGCGGGCCGGTGCCCCGCGCGGGGAGATCCTCGACTGGGACGAGCCGCGGCTGGTCGTCTCCCGGCTGGACCTCACCCCGGAGAGCTGGACGACGCGGATCGAGCTCGCCGACGCCCCGGGCGGCGGAACCCGGGTGTCGATCACCCTCACCCACGAACCCACGGGCGGGAACCGGGTGGTCCGTCGGCTGCAGCGCGCCTCCATGCAGCGGCTGGTCCAGCGGACCGTCGACGCGGAGTTACGGAAGGTGCCGGCTCACGTGGCGCGGGTCACCAATACCTCCTGAACTGCGCAGTCGCCACCCTGATCGGGGGAATGACGCATCACCGTAACGCGGGCGGGTACAGCACCTCGTCGTGCACCGGCTGCGCACCCGACACCGAGCCGGGACCGCGCGAGCCGGGCTGAATCGAGGAGATGACCATGGAAATCATCGGACTGCTCATCGCGGGCCTCATCATCGGCCTGCTCGGCAAGTTCGTCGCCCCCGGCGACAAGGACAACATCCCCATCTGGCTCACCGTGCTCTGCGGCATCGGCGGTGTGCTGATCGGGTACTACGTGAGCGGCGCGCTGGGCGTCGGCGACACCGGCGGCATCGACTGGATCCGGTGGATCATCTCCATCGTCCTGGCGGCCGTGCTCGTGATCGCGGCCTCCACGCTGACGGGTCGCAACAACCGCTCCGTCCGGCGCTGATCCCGCTGGCCGCCGGGGGACTCAGAGCTCGACCGAGTCCCCCGGCGCCAGCCGGCTGACGGGGGTCGGGGTCCCCGGACCCCGCTCCCCGAGCAGCCCGCCGACGACGCCGAGACCGGTGTCGTTGAGCAGCCCGTCGTGCACGACGAACGCCTGGTCGGCGTGGACCGCCCGCAGGTAGTCGATGACCTCGGCGGTGGCCGACCACGGCGCGTGCATCGGCACCAGCAGGTTCGGCACCGGCACCTCGGGCACCGTGAAGGCGTCGCCGGGGTGGAAGACCAGCCCGTCGACGAGGAAGCCGACGTTGGCCACCCGTGGCAGTTCCGGGTGGATCTCGGCGTGCAGCTCGCCGTGCACCTGGACGTCGAACCCGGCGATCGTCAGCGCGTCGCCGGCGCCGACCACGTGCACCCGGTCGCCCGCGCCCTCGAGGTGCGCCGCCACCGACCGGTTGGTCCACACCTCCAGGCCGGGGGTGCTGTCCAGGGCGGCGCGCAACCGGTCGGGCACGAAGTGGTCCGGGTGCTCGTGGGTCACGAGCACGGCCGTGGCTCCGGAGAGGGCGGCCGGATCGGTGAAGGCGCCGGGGTCGACGACCAGGCGCCGGTCGCCCTCGGCGAGGACGACGCAGGCGTGTCCGTGCTTGGTCAGCTCCATGCCCGGCATCCTGCACCCGGCCGTCCCGCTGCGCAGCGGCCCCCCTCGCGGGCGTCCCTCCCCCGTCGGGGGGAGGACCGGCCGGGCATCCGTAACGGTCGCCGGCCGACGTGCCGACGACCTCCGCATGATGCTGCAGACCATCGTGTTCGCCGCCGCGCGCAGCCGGGCTCACGGCCCCACCGCCGCGCTCTGGCACGCCGTGGAGCTGCACCGGCCGGCCGCCGAGGTCGACGGTGCGTGCGAGCTCACCCTCTGCGGTGCGCTGGCCCGGGTCTCCCCGGAGCAGCAGTGGCCGGTGGCGGCGTTCGACGTCTGCCCGGCCTGCGTCCCGCTCGCCCGCTGACCCCCTGACGCCCTGCTGCCGGCCGGACCGGACCGCCGACGGCAGGTGCACCCGTCCCGGCCCGTGCCGGGCAGCCCTCAGCGACCCGTGAACCGCGGCGCGCGCTTGGCGAGGAAGGCCTCGACCGCCTCCCGGTGGTCGGCGGTCTGCCCGAGCTCGGCCTGGAGCCGGCCCTCGAGCGCCAGCGTCTCCTCGAGCGGGTCGGTGGCCGCCGTCGCCAGTACCGTCTTGACCGCCCGGTAGGCGGCGGTCGGGCCGGCGGCCAGGCGCAGCGCCAGCTCCCGCGCGGCGGGCAGCACCTCCTCGGGCGCGACCACCCGGTGCACCAGCCCCCACTGCTCGGCGGTCTCGGCCAGGAAGGGCTCGGGCAGCAGGAGCAGCTGGGTGGCCCGGGAACCCCCCACGCTGTGCACCAGCCGGGCCGCCAGCGCCGAGTCGCTGGACAGCCCGATCCCGGTGAACGCGGTGGTGAACTTCGCGCCGGCCGCGGCCACCCGCAGGTCGCCGGCGAGGGCGATGCCCAGCCCCGCGCCCGCGCAGGCGCCGTTGATCCCCACGACGAGCGGCACCCGCAGGCCGGCCAGCGCCAGCACCAGCGGGTTGTACTCGCGCTCGACGACCGACAGCGGGGCATCCGCCGCGTCCCCGCCGCCCTGCAGCTTCGCCAGGTGCTCGTCGAGGTCCTGCCCGACGCAGAACGCCCGGCCCGTGCCGGTCAGCAGCACCGCGCGCACCGACTCGTCGGCCGCCACGGCCTCCACCGCGGCGAGCAGGTCACGGCGCAGCGCCGAGGACAGCGCCGGGCGGAGCAGGGTGAGGGTCGCGACGCCGTCGGCGTCCTCCCGGGTCACGGTGTCGGACATCCTGGGCCCCGCCTTCCGGCTCGTTCGCGTGCCGCCGTCGTGCGGCGCCGTCGCGGTCACCTTGCCAGGCCCGGGCGGAGGCAGGGATCACCCGCCTCCGGGCCGGAGGCCGTCGTTACGCTCGGGTGGTCGACCGGCCGGGGACCAGCCCCTGCGCGAGGCGACCGGCGCGGGCCTCCGCGGATCCGGATCCCGGCGGTCGTCGTCGATCGATGAGGGAGCGATGCGCGAGTCCGCCGTGCCGGAGCAGCACCCGGGGGGGTTGTCCCGCCGTCGGCTGTTCGGCCTCGTGGGCGCCGGCACGGCCGGTGCCCTGGTCGCCGGTGGCGTCGGCGGCGCCATCGGCCGGGCCACCGCCGCCGACGCGCCGGGTGTGGAGGCCGCGGCAACGGACGCGGCAACGGACGCGGTGCCGTTTCCCGGTGCCCATCAGGCGGGCATCGTCACCCCCGCCCAGGATCGGCTGCACTTCGTCGCCTTCGACGTGACCACCGGCGACCGGGACGAGCTGGTCGAGCTGCTGCGGGCCTGGACGGCCGCCGCCCGGCGGATGACCGCGGGCCGGGACGCCGGTCCGGTGGGCGCCGTCGACGGCGACCCCGACGCCGCGCCGGACGACACCGGGGAGGCGATCGGCCTCCCGGCGTCGCGCCTGACGCTCACCATCGGTTTCGGGCCGACGCTCTTCCGGACCGCGGACGGCGTCGACCGCTTCGGTCTCGAGGAGCGGCGCCCGGCGGCGCTGACCGAGCTCCCCGCGTTCCCCGGTGACGAGCTGGACCCGGCGATCAGCGGCGGGGACCTCTGCATCCAGGCCTGCGCCGACGATCCGCAGGTCGCCGTGCACGCCGTCCGGAACCTGATCCGGCTCGGCACCGGGGTGGTCCGCGTCCGGTGGTCCCAGCTGGGCTTCGGGCGGACGACGTCCACCAGTACCGCGCAGGCCACGCCGCGGAACCTCTTCGGCTTCAAGGACGGGACGAACAACCTCAAGGCCGAGAACGGCGCCGCGCTGGACCGGTTCGTGTGGGTCGGCCACGAGGACGGCGGGGGCGACTGGCTGGCCGGCGGCTCGTACCTGGTGACCCGCCGGATCCGGATGCTGGTCGAGACCTGGGACGCCTCCTCCCTCGACGAGCAGCAGCGGACCATCGGCCGGGCGAAGGGCAGCGGGGCGCCCCTGGGGCAGCGCGCGGAGTTCGACCCGGTGGACATGACGGCCCAGGGCGAGGGCGGGCCCGCCGTCCCCGAGACCTCGCACGTCTTCCTCTCCCACCCGACCAACGCCGGGACGGCGCTCCTGCGCCGCGGCTACAGCTTCGTCGACGGCTCCGACGGGCTCGGCCGGCTGGACGCCGGGCTGTTCTTCATCGCCTACCAGCGCGATCCGGGGACCGGATTCGTGCAGGTGCAGGAGAACCTGCGGGGGGACGCGATGAACGAGTACATCCGGCACACCTCGTCGGCGGTGTTCGCCTGCCCGCCCGGCGTGCAGGGCGAGGACGACTGGTGGGGGCGCGCGCTCTTCTCGGCGTGAGCAGGGCGGTGGCCCTCCGGACACGGGGCGCAGTCGGCGCGCCGGGGGCGGGTCGGGCCGGCGGTCACCCGTCCGGCTGACGTGCCGCGTTCGGCCACGATGGATCGGCCCGCCATGTGTAGGCGGTGGTACCAGTGGACAAGGAGAGCCGGGGAGCGGTGCGCCCCGGACGGGAACGGATCGGCCCGATGGCCCGGGCCGGGCAGACGGGAGATACCTCCGTGGTGGAGCCAGGGCGCACGTGCCTGGGACGCCGCTACGAGCTGGCCCGGCTGATCGCCGCGGGTGGCATGGGCCAGGTCTGGCGGGCGACCGACCGTGCCCTGCACCGGCAGGTCGCCGTCAAGGTGCTGCGCAGCGAGTACACCGGCGACCCGACCTTCGTGGCCCGGTTCCGGGCGGAGGCCCAGCACGCCGCCGCGCTCAGCCACCCGCACATCGCGGCCGTCTACGACTACGGCGAGGAGACGGCCGCCGACGGCTCGGGGGAGACCCTCGCCTACCTGGTGATGGAGCTGGTCGAGGGGGAGCCGCTGTCGGCGCTCCTGCAGCGCGAGGGCGCGCTGGGCGCCACGACCACGCTGTCGCTGCTGCGCCAGACCGCCTCGGCGCTGGCCGAGGCGCACCGGGCCGGGATGGTCCACCGGGACGTCAAGCCCGGGAACATCCTGGTGCGCCCCGACGGCACGGTGAAGATCACCGACTTCGGCATCGCCTGGTCGGCGCGCAGCGTCGCCCTCACCCGCACCGGCCAGGTCATCGGCACCCCCCAGTACCTCTCCCCCGAGCAGGCGGAGGGCCGGCACGCCACCCCGGCCAGCGACGTCTACGCGCTCGGGCTGATCGGCTACGAGTGCCTCACCGGCCATCCCGCCTTCGAGGGCGACAACGCGGTGACCATCGCGCTCAAGCAGGTGCGGCAGGACCCCGATCCGCTGCCGGCCGAGCTGCCCCCGGGCGTCCGGACGCTCATCGGGCGCGCGCTGCTCAAGGACCCGGCCGCGCGGATCCAGGACGGGGCCGGCTTCGCCGCGGCGGTCGCCGACGTCGAGGCCGGCCGGGAGCTCCCGCAGAGCACGGTGCTGAGCGACGCGGTGCGGCCGCCCCGCCGCCGCGGTGGCGGGTCCCGCCGCGGGCGTCGGGCGGTCGCCGGGCCGGCCACCCGGCCGGGGACGGCCGGCCCGCCGGCGGCCCGGCGGCGGGGCCGGCTCGCCGTCGTCCTCATGCCGCTGCTGGCGCTGCTGGCCGGTGCCGGCATCACCGCCGGGCTGCTGCAGTCGCTGATCGAGGAGACGCCCCGGTCCACGGCCATCGCCGCCGAGGAGCGCACCGCCGGCAGCATCGTGCTGGCGGAGGAGGACTACGTGGGGCTGCCCGTCGGGGAGGTCGCCGAGCGGCTGGCCGGGCTGGGCCTCACCGTCACCGTCCGCGCCGAGGAGCGCGAGGACGTCGTCCCCGACCAGGTCACCGGCATCGAGCCGGCCGGCCGGCCGCTGGCCGCGGGGGCCCGGGTGCTGGTCCGCTACGCCACGGCCCCCCAGCAGGAGGAGCGGTCGCGCGGCCCGGCGGTCACCGGCGCGGGCGTGACCCCGGCGGCGCCGCCGTCGAGCACCCGGCCCACCGAGCCGGCGCCCCCGACGTCCACGTCCACCTCGACGCCGACGTCGTCGGAGCCGGAGACCCCGACGTCGACGCTGCCCGCCTCGCCGACCGGCAGCGAGACGCCCACGACCGAGACGCCCTCGGAGACGTCGGCCCCGACCTCGACCAGCACCTCGACGCCTCCGTCGTCCTCCCCGACCACGACCCCGAGCACGCCGACGTCGTCGACGACGACGTCCCCGCTGCCGTGAGCGGGCGTCCCCCGGCCGCCACGAGGTTGCTCGACGGCCGGTACGAGCTGCTCTCGCTGCTCGCCACGGGCGGCATGGGCCAGGTGTGGCGGGCCCGCGACGTCGTGCTGCAGCGGCCGGTGGCGGCGAAGGTGCTGCGCAGCGAGTACACCGGCGACCCGACCTTCCTCGCCCGCTTCCGGGCCGAGGCGCAGCACACCGCGCTGCTCCCCCACCGCAACATCGCCGCGGTGTTCGACTACGGGGAGACCGCGGCCGACGACGGCGAGCGGCTCGCGTACCTCGTCATGGAGCTGGTCGAGGGGGAGTCGCTGGCCCAGCTGCTGGCCCGGGAGGGGCGGCTCGACGCCGACCGCACCCTCGACGTGCTGCGCCAGGCGGCCGACGGCCTGGCCGCCGCGCACGCCGCCGGCCTGGTGCACCGGGACGTGAAGCCGGGGAACGTGCTGGTCGGCTCCGACGGCACGGTGAAGCTCACGGACTTCGGGATCGCCTGGTCGGCGGCCAGCGCCCCGCTCACCCAGACCGGCCAGGTGGTCGGCACCGCCCACTACCTGTCCCCCGAGCAGGCGGCTGGGAACAAGGCGGGCCCGGCGAGCGACGTCTACGCCCTCGGGATGATCGGCTACGAGTGCCTGGCCGGGCACCGCGCCTTCGACGGCGAGAACTCGGTGCAGATCGCGCTGCGCCAGCTGCGCGACGTGCCGGCCCCGCTGCCGGCCGACGTCCCGGAGCAGCTGCGCACGCTGGTCGACCGGGCGCTGCTGAAGGACCCGGCCGAGCGGTTCGCCGACGGGGCGGCCTTCCGGGACGCCGTCGACGACGTCCGCGCCGGGCGGCCGCTGACGCCGGTCCCGGCGGGGAGCACCACCCGGCCGCTGCCGCACCGCCTGCCGCACCGCCCGGCGCGGCGGCTGGTGGGACCGCTGGCCGCCCTGCTGGTGGGCGCCGGCCTCGGGGTGGCGGCGCTCCAGGTGTGGGGCGGGTCGCCGGCCGATCCGGGCACTCCCACGTCGGAGTCCCCGGATGCGGTCGTGCTCGTGGCGGGGGACTACCTGGGCCGGCCGGTGGCGCAGGTGGAGGGCGAGCTGGCCGCCGCCGGGCTCGGCGTGGACCTGGTCGCCCGCGAGACCACGACGGCGTCCGCCGACTCGGTCCTGGCGGTGTCCCCCGTCGGATCGGTGCCCCGTGGCTCGGTCGTCACCGTCACGTACGCCGTCGTCCCGCCCGCGCCGCAGCCCGACCCCTCACGCACCCCGGATCCCACGCCCTCCCCGGACCCCGTGCCTTCTCCCGTACAGGTCACCCAGCCGGCCCAGGAAGCCCCGCCCGCCCCCACCGGGGGTGGGGACAGCGAGGACTCCGTGGACGACGACGGCGAGGACTCCGGTGGCGACGACGACTCCGGGGGCGACGACGGCGAGGACTCCCCGGGCCGGAGCGAGGCCGCCGGAGGCGGTCCGGGCAACGGCAACGGAGTGGGGAACGGGTCGGGCAACGGGCGCGGGAACGGCCGGGGCGCCGGACGGTCGGGGTAGCCCGCGGCCCAGCCGATCAGCCGCGGGTGGTCAGTCGTCCCGGCTCGCGGCGAGCCACACCGCGCCGCCGAGCGCGGCCAGTGCGGCGGTGTGCAGGAAGCCGCGGTCGCTGTCGGCGTTCGGGAGCACGACGAGGACCCAGAAGACCGCCAGGCCGGTGAGCCCCCCGGCGGCGATGCGCCAGCCGGTCCGCGGCGCCGGACGCCGGCCCGCGGGCAGCAGCGACGAGGAGGCGGCCAGGCCCAGCAGGACGCAGCCGGTGGCGAACAGCGACCACAGCGGCAGCGCCGACCAGAACGACACGGTGCCGAACTCGAGCACCAGCCCGAACTGCAGCAGGACCAGGGAGAGCAGGACCAGCCCGGCCGGGACGAGGGCGCCGCGGTCGCGCGGCGCGGTGGCCGCGGCGGGGTCGTCGCCGGCCCCGGTCTCCTCCGGCGACGGGCCGGCGCCCGGGGTCGCGGGATCGGGGAACCCGGGGATGAAGCCGACCGGCCCGGTGGGCTGGGCCGCGGAGGCGGGGCCGGCCTGCGGGGCGGCGGTGCCCGGCTGCGCCGCGGTGCCCGGCTGCGCAGGGGGAGCGCTCTTGGTCGCGGCGGTGGCGCCCTTCGGCGCCGCGCCAGGGGGCGGGACGGGTGCTGACGGCGGCGGGAGCTGCTGGATCGTCGTCCGCGCCGAGGCCGGTGGCGTCACCGGGAGCTCGGCCGTCGCGGGCTGCGCGGGGTCGGCGTCCGGAGTGGGCGGCTTCGGGTCGGACGGCGTGCTCACGGGGCCTCCTGGCGGGCGCCGGGGCTGCGCCCCGGTCGGGTTGTTCCCCCCGCACGCTAGCGGCGGCGCGGTCGATGGTCGGGGTGCCACCCGGTGGGAGGTCCGGCCTGCTCCCCGGAACCGCCGCGCCTAGGGTCGGGTCGTGGTCATGCGCGCGGGCATCGTCGTCACCGGGACCGAGGTGCTCACCGGGCGGGTGCCCGATCGCAACGGTCCCTGGCTGGCCGAGGAGCTGCGGCGCCTGGGGGTCGACGTCGGGTACGTCGTGGTCGTCGGCGACCGCCCCGGCGACGTCACGTCGGCGCTGTCCTTCCTCGCGTCCACGGGGGTCGACCTCCTCCTGACCACCGGCGGGCTGGGGCCCACCGCCGACGACCTGACCGCGCAGGTGGTGGCCGACTTCCAGGGGCGTCCGATCGCGGTGGACCCCGAGCTGGAGCAGCGGGTGGCGCGGATCGTCGAGCGGCTGATGGCCCGGCGCGGCTGGCGGGCCGACGCCGACGCCACCGCCGCCGGTGTGCGCAAGCAGGCCATGGTGCCCCGCGGCGCCACGGTGCTCGAGCCGGTCGGCACCGCGCCGGGGCTGGTGGTCCCGCCCGCGGAGGAGCGCACCGGCCCGCCGGTGGTCGTCCTCCCCGGCCCCCCGGGAGAGCTGCGCGGCATGTGGCCGGCGGCGGTGGCCGCCGCGCCGGTCCGCGCCGTCCTCGCGGGCGCGCCCGAGCTGCGGCAGGAGACCCTCCGGATGTGGGGGACGCTCGAGGCGCAGCTGGCCGCCACGCTGCGCGAGCTGGAGCCGGAGCGGACCGGCCTGGAGATCACCACCTGCCTCCGCGAGGGGGAGCTGGAGATCGTCACCCGGTTCCCCGCCGGCGGGCAGCCGGCCTACGACCGGTTCGCCGCCGAGCTGGCCGGGCGCTACGCCGGCACCGTGTTCTCCACCGGACCGACCCTCGACGACCTCGTCGGGGAGGCGCTCGCCGCGCGCGGGCTCACCGTGGCCACCGCCGAGTCGTGCACCGGGGGGCTGCTGGCCGCCCGGCTGACCGAGCGGGCGGGGGCGTCGGCGACGGTGCTGGGCGGGATCGCCGCCTACGCGAACAGCGCGAAGGAGCAGCTGCTGGGCGTGCCGGCGGGCCTGCTCGCCGAGCACGGCGCGGTCAGCCCCGAGGTCGCCCGCGCCCTGGCCGAGGGGGCCCGGACGCGGTTCGGCGCGGACGTCGGCGTCGGGATCACCGGGGTGGCCGGACCCGGTGGGGGCAGCGCGGAGAAGCCGGTGGGCACGGTGCACCTGTGCGTCGTCGGCGCCGGGACCGAGCTGACCCGGGCGCTGGCGCTGCCCGGCTCGCGGTCGGCGGTGCGGAACCGGTCCGTCACGATGGCGATGCACCTGCTGCGCGAGCTGCTGCTGGGTGGCCCGCCCGCCTGAACCCCGCAGGTGTTCGCCGTGCCGGTCGCGGGCACCTCCCGGCCCGTGACCACGCTCACCGTGCACGCGACCGGACCCGCTCCGCCCGACGAGGTCTGGGAGCGCTACGCCGTCCCCGCCCGCTGGCCGGAGTGGTCGCCGCAGATCACGGGTGTGGAGCTGCCGGTCGACCGGCTGGCGGCAGGAGTCTCCGGCCGGGTGCGCGGCCCGCTGGGACTGGCGGTACCCGTCACCGTCGAGCACGTCGACGAGGCCGCCCGCCGGTGGTCGTGGCGCGTGGCGGTCGGCCCGCTGCGCCTGTCGCTGCTGCACTGGGTGTCCGACGGGCCGCACGGCGGGACGACCACCGGACTGCGGCTCTCCGGGCCCGCGCCGCTCGTCCTCGCCTACGCTCCGCCGGCGCGCCTCGCACTGGGCCGCCTCGTGCGCCGCTGACCGCTTCCCGGCGTCGGCCCGCCGGGGAACGGTGGCCCCGGCCACGCGCCGGATTACCGTGCGGGCATGACCGCCACCCACGAGGTCACCAACCAGGTGCCGCCGCTGACCGGGCACGACCCGATCGCCGGCGACGCGGCGCTGTCCGAGGCCTGCCTCCGGCACGCCGACGCCGCGACGCTGGGCTCGCTGGCGGGCCTGGGCCGGCTGGCCGGCAGCGAGCAGGCGCGGGAGTGGGGCCGGCTGGCGAACGAGAACCCGCCGAAGCTGCGCACGCACGACCGGTACGGCCACCGGATCGACGAGGTCGAGTTCCACCCCGCCTGGCACGAGCTCATGCGGGTGGCCATGGAGCACGGGCTCGGCGGGGCGCCGTGGGCCGACCCGTCCCCGCACGCCCACGTCCGGCGCGCCGTCGGCTACCTCGGCTGGACGCAGGTCGAGATGGGGCACGGCTGCCCCGTCACCATGACCTACGCCGTCGTCCCCGCATTGCGCCGGGCACCGGCGGTCGCCGCCCGCTACGAGGCCGGGCTCACCGCGCGCGCCTACGAGTTCGGGCTCACCGACCCCACGGCCAAGCGCGGTCTCGTCGCCGGCATGGGAATGACCGAGAAGCAGGGTGGCTCCGACGTCCGGGCCAACACCACGCGGGCGGTCGCCCGGGCCGACGGCAGCCACGGGCTCACCGGGCACAAGTGGTTCACCTCCGCGCCGATGAGCGACCTGTTCCTGGTGCTCGCCCAGCTGGAGGAGGGGGTGTCGTGCTTCGCGGTGCCGCGCGTCTTCCCCGACGGCAGCCGCAACGTCTTCCGCCTGCAGCGGCTCAAGGACAAGCTCGGTGACCGGTCCAACGCCTCCAGCGAGGTGGAGTTCGACGGCACCACCGGCTGGCTGGTGGGCGAGCCCGGCCGGGGCGTGCCGGCGATCATCGAGATGGTCAACATGACCCGGCTGGACTGCGTGCTGGGCTCCGCGGCCACCGTCCGGGCCGCGCTCACCCAGGCGATCCACCATGCACGCCACCGCTCCGCCTTCGGCGCCCGCCTCGCCGACCAGCCGCTCATGCAGAACGTGCTGGCCGACCTCGCCGTCGAGAGCGAGGCCGCCACCGCGCTCGCGGTCCGGCTGGCCGCGGCCGTGGACGGCGGCGAGGCGGCGTTCCTGCGGCTGGCGGGTGCGGCGGCCAAGTACTGGGTGTGCAAGCGGACGCCGGGAGCGGTGGCCGAGGCGATGGAGGTCCTGGGCGGCAACGGCTACGTCGAGGAGTCGGGCCTGCCCCGGCTGTACCGGCAGGCGCCGCTGAACTCCATCTGGGAGGGCTCGGGCAACGTCATCGCCCTCGACGTCCTCCGGGCGCTGGAGCGCTCGGGCGAGTCGCTGGCCGCCGTCACCGCCGAGATCGAGCTCGCCCGCGGCGCCGACCCGCGGTTCGACGACGCCGTGAAGCGGCTGTCGGCGGAGCTCGGGAACCGGGACGGGCTGCCGTTCCGGGCCCGGCGGATCGCCGGGCTGGTCGCCCTCTGCCTCCAGGGTTCGCTGCTGCTCCGGTACGCCCCGCCGGCCGTGGCCGACGCCTTCTGCGCCTCCCGCCTGGGGAGCGACGCGGGCACGGTGCTCGGCACGCTGCCGGCCGGCGCCGCCGCCGGGGAGATCGTCACGCGGGCCGGCATCGCCCTGCCCTGAGGACGCGTGGGCTACTACCCTCAGGGACGGTCCACGTGCTGCCCGTCGAACTTCCGGGGTGGTGGGTGCCCGGCGTCCGTGGATGCGGACGGACGACGACTGGACGAGAGCGGGCAGCGTGCACTCTGGCGACGACCGGCCCTCCGGGGTCCGGGCGGACCCGTTGAGCGGTGTCCCCGACGCCGTCTACCGGCTGGACGACCAGGGGCGCTTCGCCTACCTCAACGAGGCTGCCGAACGGCTCCTGGGGCACCGCGCCGACGAGCTGCTCGGCCGGGACGCCCGCGAAGCCTTCCCGGGACTGCGCGGCTCGCTCGCCGAGGAGCAGTACCGACAAGTGCTCGAGGACGGCCGCTCGCGCGAGTTCCACTTCTTCTACGAACCGTCGTCCCGCTGGTACGAGGTGCGGGTGTTCGCCGACCCCGCGGGCGCGGCCGTGCTCTTCCGGGACATCGACACCCGCCGGCGCAGCGACGACGACCGCGACACCCAGCTCCGCGAGCTGGCCGCCGTGCTCGAGGCGCTGCCCTCGCCCACGGTCCTCGTCGGGCCGGACGGGCGGATCCTGTCGACGAACGGCGCCTGGGACCGCAACGGCCGGCGGCTGCTGCCGGACGGGATCTGGCCCGGGCGGCCGGGTGAGGACTACCTGGCGAGCATGATCCGCAGCCTGGAACCCGCTGCGCACGACGATCTGGCCACCGGTCTCCGGTCGCTGCTCACTGATGCCGCGAACTCCGACGGCCGCTCCTTCGGGCTCGACTACGCCTCCACGACGCGGGAGGGGAAGCTCTGGTTCCACCTGCAGGCCACCCGGGTCGACGCGGCGGGCCGCGTGGTCGTCACCCACACCGACATCACCGACCAGGTGCGGGCCCGCGACGAGCTGCTCTGGAAGGTCCGGCACGACGACCTCACCGGGCTGCCCAACCGCGCGCGGTTGCTGGAGCTGACCACCGAGGCACTGGGCGCCGACCACCTCGAAGGTGTCGCACTCCTGGTCCTGGACCTGGACGCGTTCAAGACGGTCAACGACTCCCTGGGGCACCAGGTCGGTGACGAGCTGCTGCGGCTCGTGGGCGGCCGGCTCTCCGAGCAGCTGCGCCCGGGCGACACCGTGGCGCGGCTGGGCGCCGACCAGTTCGTCGTCCTCGCCCACGGCTGCGACGCCTCGGAGGCCGCCACCCTGGCGTTCCGCCTCCAGACGGCGTTCGCCCGGCCCTTCACCGCCGGCGAGATCTCGGTGCCGCTGAGCGCCAGCATCGGGGTGGCCGTCGCCCGCTCCGAGGTCCGCGACGCCCACCACCTGCTCAGCGACGCCGACGCGGCCATGTTCGCGGCCAAGAGTTCCGGGCGGGACCGCGTCCACCTGTTCTCACCGGCCCTGCGCGAGGCGGCCCGCTGGCGGCTGGAGGTCGCCACCCGGCTGCGCGGCGACGCGATCGACCAGCTGGTCGTGCACTACCAGCCCGTCGTCCGGCTGGACACCGGCGAGGTGGACGGGGTGGAGGCGCTGGTGCGCTGGCAGCACCCCGAGCGCGGCCTGCTCGCCCCCGACACCTTCCTCTCCGTGGCCGAGGAGACCGGCCAGATCATCCCGATCACCCGCTGGCTGCTGCGGGAGACGACCCGGAAGGCCGCCGAGTGGGCGGACCGGGGCATGGACCTGCGCATGTCGGTCAACGTCAGCGCGCGGCACTTCTCCGCCGAGACCCTGGTGCGGGACGTGCGGGTGGCCCTCCAGCACTCCGGGCTGCCGGCCGACCAGCTGGTCCTGGAGCTGACCGAGACAAGCGTGGCCGAGGACCCCACCCGCGCCGAGGACCAGTTGGCCGTACTCCGCCGGCTGGGGGTCCGGGTGGCGATCGACGACTTCGGCACCGGCTGGTCCTCGCTGGCGCAGCTGTTCTCGCTGCCCATCGGCACGCTGAAGATCGACCGCTCGCTGCTGGCCGCCGCGGAGCGGGTGGCCGCCGGGGACACCGGCGCGGTGCTGGCCGCGATCGTCGGCCTGACCCGCACGCTGGGCATCCGCTCGGTGGCCGAGGGGATCGAGACCCCCGAGCACCTGCGGATGGTGCGCGCCGCGGGGTGCGACCTCGCGCAGGGCTGGCTGCTGGGCCACCCGATGCCGGCCGACCGGGTCCCCACCTGGCTGGAGGAGGTCCGCCGCGCCGGGGGCGACGTCTGCGCGATGGCGGCCGCCGGGCAGGTCGTCCCCTCCGCCCGGTGATCGTCCGCCGACGCGCGCGGCGGGCCACCTCCCCGGCCGGCCCACCGCCGCCCGCCGCCCCGGACCCGGGTGCCGCCGCCGTCCCCTACCCCGGCGCTCCGGGCGCACCGCCCCCGGCGACGGCCGCTGTCGGCGCCGGGCACACTGTGCCCGTGCTGGACATTCCCGAGGCCCCGGCCGAGCAGGGCGGCGAGCCGGAGCGCGCCGCCGACGACGGCCGGTCGCGTCCGCCGCTGGACCTGCTGATCTGGGACGCCCCGAACATCGACATGACCCTGTCGACGGTCATCGGCGCCCGGCCCACGGCCGCGTCCCGGCCCCGGTTCGACGCGATCGCGGCCTGGTTCGTCGAGGGCGCCGGCGATCCCGGTGCCTCCGACGTCGAGGCCTGCGTATTCGCCAACATCCCGCCGCAGCCGGGGTCGCTGCAGCGCTGGGTCGAGGCGCTCCGGGGGTTCGGCTACTCGGTGTTCGCGCGGCCGAAGCAGCAGCCCGACGACGACATCGACCAGGACATGCTCGACCACATCGCCGTCCGGCAGCACAGCCACCGGCTGCGGCGGCTGGTCGTCTTCTCCGGCGACGGGCGCAACTTCGCCGAGCCGCTCGAGGAGCTGGTCCGGCAGGGCACCGAGGTCGTCGTCGTCGCCTTCAGCGAGGTGGCCGGGTACGCCATCGGCTCGGACCTGCTCCAGTTCATCGACATCGAGGACGTGCCCGGCGCGTTCACCGAGCCGCTCGACCGGGTCCGTCTCGACGCGCTCCCGCCGGACGGCGCCTGGCTGCGGCCGACCCGCAGCCTGCGCGAGTTCGTCGCCGGCTTCACCGCCCGCCGCGCCGGCTGAGCAGGTCCCCGTCCCGGCTCCGGGACGGGGTACCGGCACGTCGCGAGCACGGCGTGGCGCCCCGGCGCGTCGCCGGACCGGGACGCGGCCGGCCGGGGGAGGGCGGCTACGGTTCCCGCGCGGGTGCGGCGACCGGACCGGCCGCCCGCCCGAGGTCCTGAGCGGAGAGGTTCCATGAGCAGCGTTCCCGGCGTCGACCACCCGGCGGAGCAGACCGAGGCGGAGGTGCGGCTGGCCGGCAGCAACGTCGCCGTCAGCGCCCGGGTCGAGGTGGTGCACGAGGGCGTCATCTCCGTCCGGCCCTCGGCGGGGGAGTACGTCGCGGACACCGTCGTGCAGCCCGGGGACCCTGTCGAGGTCTTCTGGAAGGGCGACGACGGCTATCGCGCGCTGCCGGCCGACGTGCTCGACGTCCAGCAGGGCGCGGTCGTGCGCTGGCGGCTGACCGTCACCGGCCCCGCCGAGCACAGCCAGCGGCGGGCCGCCGTCCGCGGCCAGGTCACCGTCCCGGTGCAGGCCACGTACGGCGGCGTGGACCTCGAGGGGAAGACCCTGGACGTCAGCGAGGCCGGCATCCGCGCGCAGTTCGAGGGCTTCGGCCTGGCGCCGGAGGCGGGCACGACGCTGGCCCTGACGATCGCCTTCGAGGACGGCCCGCTGCGCACCCGGGCCGAGGTCATCCGGCTGCAGACCAGGGCCACCCGCTGGATCATGAGCATCCGGTTCGTCGACATCCCCGAACGCGAGCAGGACCGGGTCCGCCGGCGGGTGTTCCAGGCCCTCCGCGAGGAGCGCGCCCGGCTCGCCGACTGACCCGACCGCGAACCGGCGGGTAGCCGACCGCGTCGCGGGGCAGAGCAGCAGGCGTGAGCCCGCCCCCGACCCGCCTGCCCGACGCGCTGACGCTCCTCCGCGACGGGCTGGCCGCCGCCCCCCTCGGGCTGGCCACCCCCGGCCGGGATCCCGCCGTCCGCGCCGCCCGGGGGGTCGTCGACCAGATCGACGACTACCTGCTGCCCCGGCTGCGCGACCTGGACGCGCCCCTGCTCACCGTCATCGGCGGCTCGACCGGCGCCGGCAAGTCCACCCTGGTCAACAGCCTGGTCGGCGCCCCGGTCACCACCGCGGGCGTGCTCCGGCCGACGACCCGCGCCCCGGTGCTGGTCTGCTCGCGGGCCGACGCGGCGAGCTTCGCCGGCGAGCGGGTGCTGCCGGGCCTCGCCCGGGTCACCGGCGGCGACGGCGGCCCGGGGACGGTGCAGCTCGTCGTCCGGGACGACGTCCCGGCGGGGCTGGCCCTGCTCGACGCACCGGACGTCGACTCGGTGGTCGCGTCCAACCGCGACCTGGCCGGGCAGCTGCTGGCCGCGGCGGACCTGTGGGTCTTCGTGACGACGGCGGCCCGCTACGCCGACGCCGTCCCGTGGGACCTGCTGCGCACGGCGCAGGAGCGGGGGACGGCGCTGGCCGTCGTCCTGGACCGCGTGCCGCCGGAGGCGTCGGCGGAGGTCGCCGCGGACCTGGCCGGCATGCTCGAGCGCGCGGGGCTGGCGTCGGCCCGCCTGTTCGTCGTCGAGGAACGCCCGCTCGCCGACGGCCGGCTGCCCGACGACCAGGTGGCGCCGCTGCGCGGCTGGCTGCACGGGCTGGCCGCCGACCAGGAGCAGCGCGCGGCCGTCGTCCGGCAGACCCTGGAGGGGGCGCTGGACAGCCTTGCGCAGCGCACCGGCGCGGTGGTGGGCGCGGTCGAGGAGCAGCTCACCGTGGCCGGGGCCCTGCGGGACGCCGCGGCCGCCGCCTACGACGGGGCCCGGGACGGCGTGGACGAGGGCATCCGCAGCGGCAGCCTGCTGCGCGGGGAGGTGCTGGCGCGCTGGCAGGAGTTCGTCGGCACCGGCGAGTGGATGCGGTCGCTCCAGCAGCGGGTCGGCCGGGCGCGGGACCGGCTGGCCGCCGCCCTGACCGGCCGGCCGGCCCCGGCGGAGAGCCTGCGGGGGGCGCTGGAGAGCAGCGTGGAGCACCTGCTGCGCGCCGAGGCGGACCGGGCGGCCGAGCGGACCGTCACCGCCTGGCGCGCACTCCCGGCCGGGCCCCCGCTGCTCGCCGGGGAGGAGCGGGAGCTGGCGCGGGTGTCGGCGGACTTCCCGGAGGCGGCGGCGGCGCAGGTGCGGGACTGGCAGGGCGCGGTGCTCGAGCTGGTCCGCGAGGAGGGCGCGGACAAGCGCTCGAAGGCGCGACTGCTGTCCTGGGGGGTCAGCGGGACCGGCGCGGTGGTGATGGTGGCGGTCTTCGCGCAGACCGGCGGCCTGCTCGGGGGCGAGGTGGCCGTGGCCGGGGGCACGACCGCCATCGGCCAACGGGTCCTCGAGGCGGTGTTCGGGGACGCCGCGGTGCGCGCGCTGGCGGAGCGTGCCCGCGCGGACCTCCGCGAGCGGGCCGACGGCCTGCTGGCCTACGAGCAGGACCGCTTCGACGCGCGGGTGGCCGCGGTGGCCCCCGGCCCGGCGGCCGCCGACGAGCTGCGCGCGGCGACCGCGGCGCTCGCCGGGGCCCGGCGGGCGGGCGCATGAGGGGCGCGGACCGGAGCCTGGCGGACCGGCTGGGTGCGCTGCGGGAGGCCGTGGAGGTGGCCGAGGGGCGGCTGGACGCCCCCGAGGTGGGCCGGGCGCGGGCCGTGCTGGCCAAGGCCGGGGCCCGCGAGGCCCTCGGCGACGCGACGGTCGTGGCGCTGGCGGGAGCCACCGGCAGCGGCAAGTCCACGCTGTTCAACGCGCTGTCCGGCAGCGAGGTGAGCACCCCCGGCGTCCGCCGGCCGACCACCGGCGTCGCGCACGCCACCGTCTGGGGCGGCCCCGACGACGGGGCTGACCGGCTGCTGGACTGGCTGGAGGTGCCCCGCCGGCACCGGCGGGAGCCCGAGCCGGCCCTGGACGGGCTGGTGCTGCTGGACCTCCCCGACCACGACAGCGTCCGCCTGGAGCACCGGCTCGAGGTGGACCGGCTGGTGGGGCTGGTCGACGTCCTGGTGTGGGTGCTGGACCCGCAGAAGTACGCCGACGCCGCCGTCCACGAGCGCTACCTCGCCCCGCTGGCCGGTCACGCCGGCGTGCTGCTCGTCGTGCTCAACCAGGTCGACCGGCTCGATCCGCAGGCGGTCCGCGCCTGCCTGGAGGACCTGCGCGGACTGCTGGACCGGGAGGGGCTGGCGGCCACGCCCCTGCTGGCCGTCTCGGCCCGGACCGGCGCCGGGCTGGCGGAGCTCCGCGGCGAGCTGGCCCGCCGCGTGGGGGCCCGGCGGGCGGCGACCGAGCGGCTGGTCGCCGACGTGCGCGGCAGCGCCGCGGCTCTCGCCGTGCACTGCCCGGAGCCGACGGCCGGGCGCAACCGGAAGTGGGGGCGGTCGGCGGCCGGCGCGGAGACCACCGACGAGCTCGCCGACGCCCTGGCCGAGGCCGCCGGGGTGCCCACCGTCACCGCCGCGGTCGAGCGCTCCACCCGCCGGGCGGGCACCGGCCGCACCGGCTGGCCGCTGCTGCGCTGGACGCGCCGGCTGCGCTCCGACCCGCTGGGCCGGCTGCACCTGGGCGACGACCGGGCCCGGACCTCGCTGCCGGCGACCGGCGCGGTGGAACGGGCCCGGATGGCCACCGCGGTGCGCGAGGCCCGGGACGCGGCGGGGGAGGAGCTGGCGCCGGGGTGGCGGGAGGAGCTCCGGCGGACCGCGGAGGTGTCGGAGGACCGGCTCGCCGACGCGCTGGACCGGGCGGTGGCCGGCACCGACCTGGGGCCGGAGCGGGTGCCCCTGTGGCAGCGGGCGGCCGGCGGGCTGCAGTGGCTGCTGCTGGCCACCGCCCTGGTCGGGGCGCTGTGGCTGCTCGCCCTGGTCGGACTGGGCTTCCTCCAGCTCGACGACGTCCTGCCGGTCCCCCGCGTGGAGGGGCTGCCCCTGCCCACGCTGCTGCTGGCCGGCGGGCTGCTGGCGGGGCTGCTGCTGGCCCTGGTGTGCCGGCCGCTCGTGGCGCTGCGCGCGCGGCGCCGGGCCCGGACGGCCGACCGGCGGCTGCGGGCCGCCGTGCGGGGGGTGGCGCAGGAGGAGCTGCTGGCGCCCATGGCGGAGGTGCGGGACGACGCCGCCCGGTTCTGCGCCGCCGTCACCACCGCCGCGCGGTGACGCCGGTCCGTTCAGTCGCGGGAGATGCCGGGTGAGCGCTGCTCGGGGAGCCGGTCGCGGAACGGCTCGACCGGCTCCCGGCCGGTCGGCAGCAGCGCCCAGACGTGCTTGCGGCCGGGCCGGCCCTCCCAGCCGTAGGCGGTGGACAACTGGGCCACCAGGTGCAGCCCCATGCCGCCGAGGGCCGGGTCGCGGTCGACGGCGGGCACCGGCGGGCTGTCCGGCGCCTCGTCGCTGAGGTCCAGCAGCCAGCCGGCTGGTCCGGCCACCACCAGGGCACGGACGTCACCGCCGCCGTGCCGCAGCGCGTTCGAGGCCAGCTCCTCGAAGACCAGGAGCAGGCCGTCGCGGGCGTCCTCGGTCGAGGCCGAGGAGACCGACGGGTGCGCGATGCGGGCCCGGAGATCGGTGCGCACCCGGGAGACGACGTGCATGGCCTCCAGCTGCCAATGCCAGACGTCGCCGGGAACCGAGGGGACGGGCGCGCTCGGCCACGCGTCGGGGGCCAGCTCGTCGGCCATCGCTTCCTCTCGCGTCTGCTGCGCGGGCGGTACCGGGTGGTCCCGGCCGCTGCCCCATCCTGGCCGATGCGCAACCGCGGCGCAGCGGGGGGCGGGTCCGGGCACGCCGAGCAGGCACAATCTGTGACATGGAGCAGCTGCTGCGCGACCTGAGCCGCGTCACCCTGGTGGACCGGGAGCTGACCGACGTGCTCACCGAGGTCACGCGCATCGCCGCGCGGGGCATCCCGGGGGCCGAGGCGTCGTCCATCACGCTGATCCGCAACGAGCGGCCGTTCACGGCGGCCCACCACGGCCAGATGGCCCTGGACGCCGACGAGCTGCAGTACGCCCACGGCGGCGGGCCCTGCGTGGACGCCGGCCGCGGCGGTGTGCTCCTGCGCGTCGACGACATGCACGTCGAGCAGCGCTGGCCCGACTACGTGGCGCACCTCGTGCAGGAGACGCCGGTGCGCAGCTCGCTGTCCATCCCGCTCCCGTACCAGGGCTCCTCGATCGGCGCGCTGAACAACTACTCGACGCAGGTGGCGGCCTTCGACAGCCCGGAGTCGCTGCGCGCGGGGCTGGAGATCGCCGAGGTCGTCGCGGTCGCCGTCGCGAACGCCGATGCGCACTGGCTGGTGGTCGAGCAGGCCCGCAACATGGGGTTGGCCATGGAGTCGCGCGCGGTGATCGAGCAGGCCAAGGGGGTGCTCATGGCGCAGCAGCACGTCGACGCCGACCAGGCGTTCGAGATCCTCCGGCAGGCGTCGCAGCGCTACAACCGCAAGCTGCGGGACATCGCGGCCGGCATCGTCGAGGGCACGCAGGTCCGTCGCTAGCCGTCCAGCCGGGCCAGCCGGGAGACGAGGAACTCGACGGCGGCGTCGCTGTCGACGGTCTCCGCCACCTCCACGGCGGTGGCGGAGGAGGAGACCGACCGGCGGTCGACCAGGGTCTGCCCCCGGCCGGCGCCGAGGGTGGTGTCGACGACGACGTCGCGCCGCACGGTGCCGAGGGTGCCCGGCGCGATCGCCTCGGTGAGCGCCAGCGCGTCGTGCACGACCACCCCGGCGACCCCGTAGGCGTCGCGGGCGTGGTCGACGTACTGCTGCAGGATCGCCGCGGCGGTGCGCCCGACGGGCCCGGCGGCGGCGAACCGGGCGATGCCCGTCTCGGTCAGCACCGTGGGCAGGGTGACGTCCAGCCCCACCAGGACGGTGGGGACGGCGGAGCCGAGCACCGCCCGGGCGGCCTCGGGGTCGGACCAGATGTTGAACTCGGCCGCAGCGGTCACGTTGCCCCCGCGGGAGGCGGACCCGCCCATCACCACCAGGCGGCCGATGCGGTCGGCGGCCGCCGGGTACACGGCCAGCAGCAGCGCGATGTTGGTGAGCGGCCCGATGGCGGCCACGGTGACCGGGACGGGCGAGGCGAGCAGGGTCTCGGCCAGGGCGACCACGGCCGGGCGGGGATCCGCCGCCGCCGGGGACGGCGGGAGCTCCACCCCGCCCAGCCCGGCCAGGCCGTGGACGTGCCCGGCCCGCTCCGGCTGCGGGTGGACCAGCGACGCCCGGGCCCCGGCGGCGACCGGGACGTCGGAGCGGCCGGCCAGGTGCAGCACCCGCAGGGCGTTCTCGGTGACCTGGTCCAGCTCCACGTTGCCGTGGACCGTGGTGACCAGCCGCAGCTCCACCTCCGGGCTGGCCAGGGCCAGCAGGACGGCGAGGGCGTCGTCGATGCCGGGGTCGGTGTCGATCACCAGCGGGATGCGGTCGGGCACCGGCGCATCCTGCCAGCCGGCGCTGCGCGGGCTCAGGCCGCCGGGGAGGTCCCGGCGTCCGCGGACTCCCCGGAGGACCACCACGGCGCGCGGGCCAGCAGGTAGAGGACGACCCCCACCGCGAGCTCCGCGCCGGCGAGCAGCCAGGTGCGGCCCTCCTGCTGCCACAGGAGGAGCAGGCAGGAGGCGATCGCGAGCACCGGCACGACCGCCGGGGCCTGGAAGTGCTCCTGCTCGACCCGGTCGCGGCGCAGCACCAGCACGGCGATGTTGGTGCTGAGGAAGACCAGCAGGAGGAGCAGCACGACGGCGTTGGCCAGCGCGCCCAGGTCACCGACGAGCGTGAGGCCCATGGCGACGGCGGTGGTCAGCACGATCGCCACCCACGGCGTGCGGCGGCCGGGGAGCACCCGCCCCAGCGGGCGGGGGAGCAGCCGCTGCTCGGCCATGCCGAACACCAGCCGGCTGGCCATGATCATCGTGAGCAGGGCGCCGTTGGCCACCGCCACCAGCGCGACCAGGCTGAACAGCTCGTCGGGGATGCCGGCGTCGGCGGCCTGGACCACGGCCAGCAGCGGACCGGACGAGCCGGCCAGCTCGTCCGGCGCGAGCACCACGGAGGCCGCCAGGCCGACCAGCAGGTACACCACGCCGGCGACCAGGAGGGCGCCGAACAGCGCGCGGGGGTAGACCCGGCGGACGTCGCGCACCTCCTCCGCGACGTTGGCCGACACCTCGAACCCGACGAAGGAGTAGTAGGCGACCAGGGCCGCCGCCAGGACGCCGGAGGCCACCGACACCCCGGCCGGGAACTCCAGCACCCGGCCCGCGTCGCCGTCGCCCCGGCCGAGGACGACGGCGCCGAGGACGACCACCAGGACCAGCCCGGAGACCTCCACCACCGTCATGACCACGTTCGCCCGGACCGACTCCTGGATCCCCCGGGCGTTGAGCAGCCCGACGAGCAGCAGGAAGACCAGCGCGGCGGGGACGGCGGGCACGTCGAGGAAGACGCCGAGGTAGTCGCCGGCGAACGCGAGCGACAGCCCGGCGGCACTGGTGACCCCGGCCGCGAGCATGCAGAAGCCGACGAGGAAGGAGATCAGCGGGCTGCCGTAGGCGCGCTCGGCGAAGACGGCGGAGCCGCCCGCCCGCGGGTACTTGGTGACCAGCTCGGCGTAGGACGCCGCGGTGAGCAGCGCCAGCCCCAGGGCGACCAGCAGCGGCACCCAGACGGCCCCGCCGACCTCGCCGGCGATCACCCCGATCAGCGCGTAGATCCCCGCGCCCAGCACGTCGCCGAGGATGAACAGGAACAGCAGCCGGCCGCTGATCGCGCGCCGCAGCCGGGTGGGTTCGGTCGCGGCGGGCTCGGTGCCGGCGGCGGTTCCATGATCACTCACCGGCAGAGTCTGGGCAGGGGCCCGCCGGTCCGGCAATTCGGCGGGTGCCCCGACCGGGCGAGACGCCCGACACGCCAGCCCCGCCGGGGCCCGTCCGAGGTGACCGACCGCCGGATCGGCCGTCCCCACGCTCGCGCAGGCGTGGGCTGTCGACAAGGGCACGGCCCGGAGGGCGGGTCACCGGCCGGTGCGGGAGGACCCCGCAACGGTTCGGTCACGCGGCTCCGGGAGGGGGTCGCAGGAGCGCCTCGCCGGCCCTCGGGATCCCTACCTTTCTCCTTGTCCGCGGCACCTTCCCCAGTCGCGGACACGACTTCGGGAGGCGACATGAGCAGCAGCCAGCGGGCCGTCCGGCAGCCCGTCGCCGACCCCTCCGGGCGCCAGGCGGCCGGCACGCTGGCCGGGCTGATCGACGTCCTCGACCGCGCCGACGGTGCCCCCGCGCGCCGGCGTCCCGTGCACCGGAACGGCGCCCGTCCCGGGCCGCTGCGCTCGGTGCAGCCGGCGCCCTCGGCCCGCGCCGCGCGGGTGGCCGCGGCGCCGGTCCTGACGCCGCGCGTGGTGGTCGTGCCCGACCGCGTGCGCCGGCCCCTCGGCGGACTGCGCGGCATCGCCCGGCGCATGGCGCTGTGGGGCGCGGGCGACCAGGGCGAGCACCTCGCCTGGCGCACCCCCGAGCCGCCCGCGCCGGTGCGCGGCGCCCGCCGCGCCGCCGTGCGGTCCTTCGGCCACCGGATGGCGCTGTGGGGTGCCGGCGCGCACGGCGAGCACCTCGCCTGGCGCGCCTCCGCCGCCCCGGCGCCGGCCCGTCCGGCGCTGCGCGACCTCGACCCTCCCGTGGTGCTGCGCGAGCTGCCCAGCACCCCCTCGATCCAGCCCGTGGCGCCTTCCCCCGCCGCGGCGCTCCTTCCCGCGGGACCGGCCTCGTCGCCGGGGTCGCGGACCGGTACGGCCGCATCGAACGCGACCGCCCGCCCCTCCCACCCGAGTTCCACGGAACCCCTGGTCCGGCCGCTGCCCCGCGTGGGCACGCGTCCGCCGCGGGACTGGCCGTCCTCGGGTCGGTACGGGGCGCGGTCCACGCCGCCGTCCCTCCCGGTCCGCCCCTCCGGCCCGACGAGCCGCCTCCCCGGGGTGCCGGCACCGCGATCCCCACGGGGCAGCGGTGGAGCCGGGGCCCGGGGTGACCCGGCCGGCTACCCGGTCAGGGGCTCGCCCCTCCCGCCGCGACGAACCGGGCCCGCGATCGGCTCCGACCCCGGAGCCTTCCGTCCGCGGGCACCCTCGTCGCACCCCCGCCCGGCGCCGCCCGCGCCGAGCTGAACCGCAGCGCGACCACGGCAGCCAGCCGCGGCACGCCGTTCCTCCGCTCTCCTGTCGAGCACGCCGGCACCGGCCACCTCCCTTCCCCGGGTGGCCGGGACCGTCGACCCGGCTCCTGAGCACCTCCTCCCCCGGCCGACCTCGGCCGCACCTGGCCCACCTCCGACGGTGCCCCTCCGGGCGCCCGCAGACCGTTCCGCTCGACCGATCCGGCCTCGTCCCCCCGCACGGCTCCCGCACCGCCGGGAGCGCGCGGACCCTCCTGGGAGGCACGGATCGCCGGCGGCCGGACTGCCCGGCGCCCGCGAACCGTCGCGGTGGAGCACAGGACCCTGCCGGTGCCCGGCGGCGCGCCCCCCGCGTCCGCCCGGGTCTCTGACCGCAGGCTCCTGGCCGGGCCCGCGGCACGGGAGCGCCCCCGGTCACCGACCGGCGCGGAGGACGTGCCCGGGAACCTGGTCCGGCGATCCGCCCGGCGCTCCGGGACTCCGCGGGGGACGGTGCGCCCCGCGAGGCACGGAAACGCGCTCGGTGGACGGAGGAACACCCGTCCTCGCACCTCCCGCCGCACGGCGGGCGCCCGCCGGAGCGCGGGCCGGGACCAGCCACCGGTCCCGGTCCCCCGGCCGGGCGCCCGCCCCGGCCCCCGAGCTCCCGCACCCTGACGGGCCACCCCTGCCCCCCGGGCTCCGCCCCGGCCGCCACCCCCTGCACTCCGTGCCGGGACGCGCACGTCGGGTCCGCTGGTGTGGAACCCTTTGACGCGACCGCCCGGCACCGAACCGCCGGCGGCGTACCGCAGGCCTGGGGGAGGGGACGCCGCCGTGACCTCCGCCGACACCTCCGTCGGGTCGCCGTCGGCCGCCCGCCTCGAGACGGCGCGCCGGCTGGTCGCCGAGGCGATGGGGTCGCGCAGCCTCCAGCGCCTCACCGACCTCGCCGCGAGGCTGCTCGACTGCGAGGTCGCCCAGGTCTCGCTGCTCGGTGAGGTGCAGACGGCCGTGGCCGGCAGCGGCCTGCCGCCGGGCGGCATCGGCATGCAGCGGCCGCTGGACGACTCGCTGTGCGCGATCGCCGTCAGCACGGACGGCCCGCTGGTCGTGGCCGACGCCGTGCGCGACGGCCGGGTGCGCGACCGGGCGCCGGTCCGCTCGGGGAGGATCGGCGCCTACCTGGGCATCCCGCTGCGGGTGGACGGCGGCGAGCCGATCGGCGCCCTGTGCGTCTACGGGTCCCGGCCGCGGAGCTGGAGCGACCAGGAGGTCGCGCTGCTGCGCCAGATCGCCGACTCGGTCAGCACCGAGCTGCAGCTGATGTCGCTCACGGCGGAGTACGAGGCGCACCGGCTGCGCACCGAGCTGGCCATCGACGCCGCCGGCATCGGCAGCTTCGACTGGAACCTGGTCACCGGGCGGCTGCTCTGGGACGACCGGATGCTGACCCTGCTGGGCTACGAGCGGGCCGACTTCGACGAGTCCATCGGGTCGTTCGTGACGCGGGTGCACCCGGATGACCGGGAGCGCACGCAGGAGGCGCTGCAGAGCGCGATCGAGACGGTCGGGGAGTACGAGGCGGAGTTCCGCGTCGTCCTGCCCTCCGGGGAGACCCGCTGGATCCGGGGCCGCGGCCGGGCGGTCGCTGACGACCGCGGGACGGCGGTGCGGCTGCTGGGCGCAGGATACGACACCACCCCGCAGCGCCAGGAAGACGTGCGGATCGCCCGGCTGCTGGAGGCGATGAAGGCGGCGTTCTTCTCGCTGGACCGGGACTGGCGGTTCTCCTACGTCAACGCGGAGGCCGAGCGGGTGCTCGGCGCCGCCCGTGAGCAGCTGATCGGGGGTGTCGTCTGGGAGCTGTTCCCGGCCGCCGTCGGCAGCGACTTCGAGCGCTACTACCGGGCGGCGGTCGCCACCGGTGACCAGCAGATGTTCGAGGCGTACTACCCGCCGCCGCTGGACGCCTGGTTCGAGGTGCGGGCCTGGCCCACCCCGGACGGGCTGTCGGTCTCCTTCCTCGACGTCACCGAACGCCGGGCCGCCGAGGAGCAGGCGCGGCGGAGCACCGCCCGGCTCGGCCTCGTGGCGGACACCACCACCGCCGTGTCCGCCCCGCTGGACGGCGGCCGGCACGAGGAGGAGGCCCTGCAGCGGGTCGCCGAGCTGCTGGTGCCCGAGCTCGGTGACTGGGTGATCATCAGCCGCGCCGACCCCGAGGGACGGCTCCGGTACGTCGCCGGCTGGCACCGCGACCCGGCGCTGCGCGACGTGGTCACCCGCTACGCGCGCACCCGGCTGGCCGCGCTCCCGCCCGACGCCCCGGTGCTGCGGGCGATCGCCTCCGGCGAGGCGCTCGTCGTCCCCGACGTCGGGGCCACGGTCGGCGCGACGCTGCCGCCGGGTGAGGTGAGCGAGGCGTTCTGGGCGCTGCGCCCGCAGTCGGCGCTGACCCTGCCGCTCGCCGCCCGCGGCCGGACCCTCGGCGCGCTCAGCATCTACCGGTCTGCCGATCGCCCGCAGTTGGACGACGAGGACGCCTCGGTGGCCCGGGACGTCGCCGGCCGGGTGGCGCTGGCGCTGGACAACGCCCGGCTCTACGACCAGCAGCGGCGGCTGGCCGAGGGGCTGCAGCGCAGCCTGCTCACCGCCCCGCCGCAGCACGACTCCTCCGAGATCGTGGTGCGCTACCACCCCGCGATGGCCGTCGCGGAGGTCGGCGGCGACTGGTACGACGCCTTCCTCCAGCCGTCGGGCGCCGCGATGCTGGTCATCGGCGACGTCGTGGGCCACGACACCGAGGCGGCGGCCGCCATGGGGCAGCTCCGCGGGATGCTGCGGGGGATCGCCTACCGCGAGGGCATCGGCCCGGCCGGGGTGCTCACCGACCTGGACGCCGCCATCCAGGGGCTGCGGATGGGCACGCTGGCCACCGCCGCCATCGTTCGCCTCGAGCAGACCGACGCCGAGCGCGCCGCTGGGCGCACCCGGCTGCGCTGGTCGAACGCCGGGCACCCCCCGCCGCTGGTGCTCCACCCCGACGGCAGCGTGGAGGAGCTGGCCGGGGAACGCGCCGAGCTCATGCTCGGCGTGGACGCGGGCACCAGCCGCTCGGAGTCGGTGGTCACGGTGCTGCCCGGCAGCACCGTCCTGCTCTACACCGACGGGCTGGTCGAGGGCCGCGACCTCTCGCTCGACGAGGGCATGGCGCGGCTCCGGGCCGCGCTGGGCGAGCTGTCGGGGGAGTCGCTGCCGGACCTGTGCGACGCGGTCATCGAGCGGCTGCGCCCCGAGGGCCTGCAGGACGACGTCGCGCTGGTGGCGCTGCGGCTGCACCCGCAGCACTGACCCGCCGCACCGACCGGAGGCGGGGGCCGGGATTCAGCGGGGGAGCAGCGCCCAGACGTGCTTGGCCCCGCCGTCGACGTACCAGCCGTGCTGCGCGGCGAGCTCCGCGATCAGGTACAGGCCGAGCCCGCCGAGGCTCGGGTCGCGACCGACCGCCGGCGCCGGGGGCGTGTGCGCGGCGTCGTCGGAGACGTCGATGAGGTAGGCCGAGCCGGTGCCGCGGAGCGCCGCGCGCACCCGCCCGCCGCCGTGCCGCAGCGCGTTGGATGCCATCTCGTCCAGCGCCAGCACGAGCCGGTCGAGGAGGTCGGCGGTGGCGGTGCCGGTGAGCTCGGCCCGCACCTGCGCGCGCACGGCGGGCAGCTCCGCGACGTCGGCCAGGCGCCAGGAGAGCAGGACCTCCGCCGCGGGCGGGGATGCCGACGGCCAGATGCTGCCGGCCGCCTGCCCAGTCACGCGGGTGCCCCTCCTCGGTCCAACGGCCGGCGGATCGCGTGCAGGCCGAACAACCTCGTATCGGCCGTGGAGGGAGCCGCCAAACATGATGTAGCGCAGATCACTCTGCGTCACCCCACGAAGACTGGCGACCACGCTCCGCTGACCACGCTCAGGCCCACCGCGAGCGCGCAGACCGCTGCTGTGACGACGACGAACCACGCATCGCGCCGGCGCAGCCGCGACCCCCGCGCGTTGGAGCGCGGGACGCCGGAGTCGAAACCGCGGGCGTCCATGGCGGTGGCGAGCCGGGAACCACGGCGGACGGCGCCGACCAGCAGCGTGAACGCCACCCCCGCCAGCAACCGCACGCGGGCCACCGGGTTGCGCCCGGCCTCCACCCCGCGGGTCCGGCGGGCCAGGCGGACCGCCTCGAACTCGGCCACCAGGAGCGGGGCCAGCCGGAGCGCGGCCAGGGCTCCGTAGGCGAAGCGGGTGGACACCCGCCAGTGGATGGTCAGCGCGTCGGCCAGCCGCACCGGATCGGTGGCGGCGACCAGCAGCACCCCGGGCAGGGCGAGCGCGATCACCCGCAGCGCCAGCCCCACGCCGGTGAGCGGATCGGCGTCCCGCGCGAGCAGCACGTTGACCACCCCGACCGAGGCGGCCCCCAGCAGCAGCGGCCAGGTGCGGCGCCACAGCTCCCGGAGATCGGTCAGGCCGGCGGCGGGCAGCAGGCACAGCTCGGCGGCGAGGACGACGGCCGGGGTGACGACGTCGAGGCTGGTGAGCAGCACCAGCGTGACGATGCCGATGGCGGTCAGCTGCGCCACCGGGTTGATCCGGGACAGCGGCACGTCGGCGACCGGGCCGAGGGACAGCGGGACGCTCATCCCGCCCTCACAGCGCGAGCTCGGCGTCGGCCAGGGCGCCGACCAGGTCGGCGTCGTGGGTGACCGCCACGACCGCGCACCCGCGGGCCCGCTGCTCGGCCAGCAGCGTCACCACCTCCCGCCAGGTGGCGGCGTCCTGGCCGAAGGTGGGCTCGTCGAGCACCAGCACCCGTGGCGAGGTGGCCAGCACGGTCGCCACCGAGAGCCGGCGCTGCTGCCCACCGGACAGGGTGTAGGGGTTGGCCTCGGCGAACGGGGTGAGCCCCAGCCGCTCGAGCAGCTCCTCGGCGGTCGCCCGCGCGGCAGCTGCGCCGGAGCCGGAGCGCAGCGGCCCGAGGGCCAGCTCGTCCCGCAGCCGGCCGGTGAGGAACTGCTGCTCGGGGTGCTGGAAGACGGTGCCGATGCGGGTGACCAGCTCGCCGGCCCGCCAGCGGACCGGTGCCCGCCCGCCACCCCGCACCCCGGCGGCCAGCTCCGCCGCCGCGACCACCTGGCCGGTGGTCGGCGCCCGCAGGCCGGCGAGCAGCAGGGCGAGGGTCGACTTGCCCCGCCCGTTGCCGCCGGTGACGGCCAGGGCGGTGCCGCCGCGCACGGTGGCGTCCACCGGCCGCAGCGCCGGCTCCGGGGCGCCGCGGTAGGTGAAGCCGGCCGCCTCGGCGGTGAGCAGGACCGGCCCCCCGGCCGCCGGGGGCAGCTCGAGCCCCGCCGCCCGGGACGGCGGGCGCCATCCGGCCGGCTGCTCGACGAGGCCGTCGGGGCCGAGCTCGACCACCCGGTCGACCAGCGGCAGCCATGGTCCGGCGTCGTGGTCGACGACGAGGACGGTGGTCCGCCGGTCGGCGGTGGCCCGGGCCACCGCCGACCGGACGAGGGCCGCCCCGTCGGGGTCGAGCTGGGCGGTCGGCTCGTCGAGGAGCAGCAGCCCCGGCCGTCGGGCGAGGGCGCCGGCGAGCACCAGCCGCTGCTTCTCCCCGCCGGAGAGCGCCTGCGTCGGCCGGTCCCGGCCGTAGCCGAAGCCGACCGCCCGCAGCGCCTCGTCCACCCGCGGCCAGATCTCCTCGGCGGGCAGGCCGGCGTTCTCCAGGCCGAAGGCGACGTCGTCTCCGGCCCGGGTCATGACCAGCTGGCTGTCCGGGTCCTGGGCCAGCATCCCCAGGCGCCCCCGCGCGGCGGCGGGCGGAATGCCGTCGACGGTGAGCTCGCCGGTCTGCTCGGCCGACTCCGGGTCGAGGATCCCCGCCAGCGCGGCCAGCAGCGTCGACTTGCCCGCGCCCGAGGCGCCGGTGAGCAGCACCCGCTCACCCGGCTCGACCACCAGGTCCACGCCGGCCAGCGCCCACGCCCGCCGCGAGGCGTGCCGGATCCCGAGGCCACGGGCCACGACCCGGGACGGGCTCCCCTTCCCCGAAGGTCGGGCTCTGCTCCCCCCTGTGGGCAGAGCCCGACTCTCCGGAGAACCTCTCCTGAGCACCTCGCGCCGGGTCAGACGCGGGTGCGGCCCGCGGCGAACGCGCTGAGCGCTCCGGTGCGGGCCAGCGCGCGCACGAGCAGCAGGCCGACGACCCCGGCGAGCAGCACGCTGGAGAGCACCGTGGCGACGACGTAGGGCAGCGTGAACACCCAGAACGGGTAGTCGGCGGACACCGGGTAGTAGAGGCTCAGGTCGAGGATCGACGTCGACAACCCGGCGGTGATCGCGGCCAGGATCGCGGTGCCCCAGCCGAAGCTGCGGTAGCGGGTGAGCAGGAACCCGAGCTCCGCGCCGAGCCCCTGCACCAGGCCGTACCAGACGATGATCAGGCCGTAGGGCGATCCGAGCAGCAGGCTCACCGCCGCGGCGATGGTCGAGGCGAACGTGGCCGCTCCCGGCTTGCGCACCAGCAGCCCGGCGACCACCCCGGGCATCAGGTACACGCCGTTGAGCAGCCCCTTGATCGGCGGGAAGAAGTCCAGCGGGGTGCTCGCCACCTCGCTGAACAGGTTCCACGCCCAGAAGACGGCGCCGAAGGCGACGCCCAGGACGGCGGTGACGATGATGTCGACGGTGCGCCAGCGGACGGGACCGGGCTGCTGCTCGGTGGTTCCGGCGGACGACGGATGGACGGCCGGTCGGGCCATGTCTCTTCCTCCAGGCTCCCTGCGCCGGCATGACCCGGATCAGGTTCGAGGGTCTGCGGGATGATCCGCACTCTCAGCGCCGAAGCGCTCCCCTGCTGCGTGTTCGGTTGTCGTGGCCGAGCCTACGACCGTTCCGCCTGCGCCGGCGGAGGGGGTGACCGTTCACGCAGCGCCCGTCCTGAGCGCCGCCAGGTAGGCGCGGACCGCGTCGGGCTCGCGCATGACCGGGCCCATCACGGCCACGCCCCGGGCCCCGGCCCTCAGGCAGTCCGGCACGTCGTCCGGCCCGACGCCGCCGAGCGCGTAGACCGGTGGGGCGCCGGGGACCAGGGCGGCGAGCCCCGCCGGCCCCAGTGCGGGGCCGTAGCCGGGTTTGGACGCGGTCAGGAAGACCGGCGAGACGAAGACGTGGTCGCAGCCCTCCTCCGCGGCCCGCGCGACCTCGGCCGCGGAATGGCAGGACCGACCGACCACGGCCGGGCGGATGTCGGGAAAGGGGTCGTCCGCCGCCAGGTGCACGGCGGGGGTGCCCTCACTGCCGCGCGCCCCGGCCCACACCAGAACCCCGCCCACCGGCGCGAGCACGGCCCGCAGGTCGGTGGCGATCGCGGACCGCTCGGGCAGCGGCAGGTCCTTCTCCCGCAGGACGACCGCGCGCGCCCCGGCCGCCACGGCCGTGCCCACCGTGTCGGCGAGGTCCCCGCGGCACTGCGTGCGGTCGGTCAGCACCAGCAGCCGGGGGAGCGGCCCCGGCCCGGGGCGGGTCACAGGTCGGGGAGCCCCTGCATCGGGGTCGAGGCCTCGGCGTGCCAGCGGCGGGGGATGCGCCCGGCCCCGGCGGCCAGCCGCCCGGCCTCGACGGCCTGCCGCATGGCCAGCGCCATCCGCTCGGGATCCCGGGCACGGGTCACCGCGGAGGCCAGCAGCACGCCGTCGCACCCGAGCTCCATGGCCAGCGCCGCGTCCGACGCGGTGCCGATCCCTGCGTCCAGCAGGACGGGTACGGACACGGCATCGCGCAGTAGCGCGATGTTGTGCGGGTTGCGGATTCCGAGCCCGCTGCCGATGGGGGAGCCCAGCGGCATGACGGCGGCGCAGCCCGCATCGGCCAGCCGGCGCCCGAGGATCGGGTCGTCGGAGGTGTAGGCGAGCACACGGAAGCCGTCGGCGACGAGTTGCTCGGCGGCGTCGAGCAGTTCCACGCCGTCGGGCAGCAGGGTGTGCTCGTCCCCGATGACCTCGAGCTTCACCCAGTCCGTGCCGAAGGCCTCCCGGGCGAGCCGGGCGGTCAGCACCGCCTCGCGCGCCGTGTGGCAGCCGGCGGTGTTGGGCAGTAGCCGCACCCCGCAGCGGTCGAGCACCTCGGACATCGCTCCGCTGGAGGAGGCCTCCACCCGGCGCAGCGCCACGGTGACCAGCTGGGTGCCCGACGCCCGGATCGCCCGTTCCAGGCTCTCCAGGCTGGGCGCACCACCGGTCCCGAGCAGCAGTCGCGAGGTGAACGTCTCCCCGGCCAGCTCGAAGGGGTCGGTGGCCTCCTCCCGGGCCAGGGCGGGGGCCAGGTCGGACGTGCGCGGGGTCGGCTCGGTACTCGGCACGGTCATCCTCCTGCGGTCGGGGCGAGCACCTCGAGGGCGTCGCCGGGCGAGAGCCGGGCCTGTGCCCAGCCGCTGCGCGGGACGACGTCGCCGTTGAGGGCGACCGCGACGCGGTCGTGCCCGCCGCTGCGCTCGGCGACGACGTCGGCCACGGTCGTGTCGTCGGCGACGTCGGCGGTGGTGCCGTTGACGGTCACCTGCATGGTCATCGGCTCCCGGACGGATCGGTGGGTGGGTGGTCGGTCGGAAAGCGGTCGGCGGTGAACGGGGCGGCGAGCTCCGGCAGCTGACCGCGGGACAGGTAGTCCGCGAGGATCTCGCCGGTCACCGGGGCGAGCAGCACGCCGTTCCGGTGGTGGCCGGTGGCCAGCGCCAGCCCGGGCAGCCCCGAGGGCCCGAGCAGCGGCGCGTTGTCCGCGGTGCCGGGCCGCCAGCGGGCCAGCGTCTCGACCAGTTCCAGCTCGCCCACCTCCGGCACGACGTCGATGGCGTCGTGCAGCAGCTCGTGGACGCCGCCGGCGGTGACCGTGGCATCGAAGCCCCGGTCCTCGACCGTCGCTCCGACGACCAACCGGTCGCCGGCGTAGGGGACGAGGTAGACCTGCCGTCCGCGGACGAGGGCGCGCACGGTGCCCCGGAGCAGGTCGGCCGCTCCCGCCAGCCGGAGGATCTGACCCTTGACCGGGCGTACCGGCAGCGGTGGGACACCGGGCAGGCCGGCGCTGTGGGCGCCGAGCGCGAGGACCACCGCGTCGGCCGCCAGCACCTCCCCCGACGGAAGCAGCAGGCCGGCGGCCCGGCCACCCTCCACGTGCACGCCGGCGACGCGCCGCTCCACCAGCCGCACCCCCGCCGCGCGAGCCGCGGCCAGCAGGCCGGCGTGCAGTGACCGCCCGTCGACGGATTGGTCCCCGGGCACCAGCAGGCCACCCCGCACCCGCGGAGTGAGCGATGGTTCCCGGCGGCGGGTGGCCCGGGGCGTCAGCCTGTCCGCGGCCAGGCCCAGTTCGCGCTGGAAGGCGTGCAGTGCGTCGAGGGCGCGCATGTCGTCGTCGTCGAAGCCGACCACCAGCGTGCCGGCGGTGCGCAGCCCGACCGGAACGCCGCCGGCGGCCTCCACGTCGGCGGCGAAGGCGGGCCAGCGCTCCAGCGAGGCCAGGCACAGCTGCAGCAGGGCCTCCTCGCCGTAGCCGGCCTCGGTGACCGGTGCCAGCATGCCGGCGGCGGCGTGGGAGGCGCCGGTGCCCGGGGCGTCGTCGACGACGGTGACGGTCAGCCCCCGCTGCGCTGCCCGCCAGGCCACCGACAGGCCGATCAGGCCGCCGCCGGCGACCGCCACGGCGGTCACGGGCCGGAGCCCGGCGGCCCGGTCCGCGCGCCGGCCATGGCGAGCGCACGGAGCAGTTCCGTGGTCGCGGCGCCCGGATCCGGCGCGGCGGAGACCGCGCCCACCACCGCCACGCCGGCCGCGCCGGCGACGACCAGGTCGGCGACCCGCTCGGCGGTGACCCCGCCGATGGCGATCACCGGGACGTCCACGGCCTCCGCGACGGCGCGGATGCCCTCCGGGCCCAGGGCGTCGGGCAGCCCGGCCTTCGTCGTCGTCGGCCACGACGGGCCCACGCCCAGGTAGTCCGCGCCCTCGGCCACGAGCTGCCGAGCCCGCTCCGGATCGCGCGCCGTGCCGCCGATCAGGTGCCCCGGACCGGCGACCCGGCGGGCCGCCGCGACCGGCAGGTCGGTGGCGCCCAGGTGGGTGCCCGCGGCGCCGACGGCGAGCGCGACGTCCACCCGGTCGTTGACCAGGCAGGTGACGCCGGCGGGGGCGCAGAGCGCCAGCACCTCGGTGGCGAAGTCGTACAGCACCCGGTCGGTGCAGTCCTTCGCCCGTACCTGGACGACCGGGGCGCCGGCGGCGACCGCGGCGGCCACCGCCACGAGGGCCGCGCGGCCGCCGCGGGCGTCGGTCAGGACGTGCAGGCCGCCCAGCCGGCGGGTCACGCGGCCGCTCCGCGGCGGTGCCGGACGACGCCGGGCGCGGTGACCACCAGGGTGAGGACCGCGGCCACCGCGAGGCTGACCAGCGAGGCCGACCACCCGTTGGCCGGGTCGATGCCCAGGTCGGCCTGCCGCTCGGTCCACCACGTCGTCCAGGCCGCACCCGGCCCGGCGAAGAAGGTGGGCAGCGTCAGCTGGTAGGCCACGAAGCCGGCCGCCCAGGGCAGCAACAGCGCCGGGCGGGCACGCGCGGTGTCGGACACGTCCCACGCTCCCCGCGGCAGCAGGTGGTAAGCGATGAGGAAGACCCCGATGAGCGGGACGAACACCGCACCGATCAGGAAGAGGAACGGCTCGTAGGCGGCGAGATCGAAGGCGAGGGCCAGGGTCGTGGCCACCACGCCGACGCCCAGGGCCAGCACGCGGCGGTCGAGCCGGGCGACCACGTTCTGCGCCGAGACCGCGGTCGAGTAGACGTTGGCGAACGCCTCGTCGACCTCCACCACGAGCAGCACCAGGACGGCGACCAGCCCGAGCGGGACGGCGAGCATGGCATCGATGACGTCGAGGCCGCCGCGGCCGTAGGCGGCCAGTGCGATCACCCCGAGGCTGAACATGGCCACGGTCGCCAGGCCGTAGCCGGACGCCGTCCCGACGAAGGCGGTCCGCCCGCGTCGGACGTGCCGGGTGTAGTCGGCCGCCAGCGGGAACCACGAGATCGGCAGCGCGATGACGATGTCGGCCGCCGTCCAGAAGGACGTCGCGCCGCCCTCGGTGACCGGGGGGAGCGGCTCGGACAGCACCTGGACGAAGAGGTAGCCGATGGCGGCGAGCGCCGCCCAGACGGCGTAGCGCGCGAGCACCCGCACGACACCGAGCGGGCGCAGCGCCATGAGGGTGGCGAAGGCCCCGGCGGCGAGCGCGAACGGCCAGCGCGGTGCGTCGAGGGCGCGGGCGGCGGCCTCGGCGATGATCAGGATCTCGAAGGCGGCCCAGCCGACGCACTGGACGAGGTTGAAACCGGTGGGCAGGAAGGAGGTCCGCCGGCCCAGCAGGCCGCGGAGCAGCACCATCGCCGGCACGCCCTCGCGGGCACCGGCGGCGGCACCCAGCCCGAGCAGCACCGAGCCGATGACGGCGCCGACGACGATGGCGCCGATCGTGTGCCACAGCGGCCGGTCGGCGAGGACGACGAAGGTGGCCGCCACCGGCAGCAGCAGGCTGACGCCCAGGCTGGCCCAGAGGCCGAAGGTCTCGCGCAGGCCGAGCGTCCGCGGCGGGGGCCCGGCGAGGGTGATCGGCGCGTCGCCGTCGACGGCGGTCGCGGAGTGCACGGGGTCGGTCGAGCGCATGGTCGCTCCCTACGCCGGCATTACCCGGTCAGGTTCGAGCGGTCGGCGGCGCGTCAGCCGCCCTCTCAGCCCGGTCGATCCGAGCTCCCGCATCACGGTCGGGGCCGTGACGCTGCCACCCTAGGCCGTCTCCTACAGTCGGCGCCCATGTGGGTCGCCGAGCTGCCCGTCCGCCATGCACGGGCCTGGGAACGGGCCACGCGGCACCCCTTCCTCGCCGCCGTGCGGGACGGCACGATCGCGCCGTCGGCGTTCGACACCTGGCTGGTGCAGGACGCCCGCTTCGTCGCCGACCTGCTGCGCTTCCAGGCGCGCCTGATCCCCCGGGCGCCCCGGCGGGCGCAGGAGGTGCTGGCCCGCGGCGCGCTGGCACTGGTCCAGGAACTGGACTGGTTCGAGGAGCAGGCCGTCGGCCGGGGGCTGGATCTCTCCGCGCCGGCGCTCCCGGCCACCACCGCCTACGCGGAGCTGCTGGAGCGGCTCGACGGCGCCGACGTCCAGGCCGCGCTGACCGCCGTGTGGACGATCGAGCGCACCTACCTCGACGCGTGGTCGGCGGCACTCCCGGGCGCACCGGCCTATCGCGAGTTCGTCGAGCACTGGACCGGTCCGGACTTCGGCAGCTACGTGCGGAGCCTGGCCGCGGCGGCCGACGCCTCCGGTGGGGGCGACGACGCCGTCTTCCGCGAGGTCGTCAGCGCGGAGATCGGGTTCTGGGACATGGCGGTGACGGCGGGGTGACCCTGTCCCACGATCTCTGGACTGCCGAGACCGGTCTCGCGACCGCGGCGCTGGAGCACCCCTTCGTGCAGGGCATCGCCGACGGCACGCTGCCGCGGGAGCGGTTCGCCGGATACGTGGCCCAGGACGCGTTCTTCCTCGAGTCCTTCGCCCGGGCCTACGCACTGGGGGTGGCGCACAGCGCCGACCGGACGTCCCTGGACGCCTTCGCCGACCTGCTCGCCGGCGTGCGGGAGGAGTTGCGCCTGCACGCCGGGTACGCGGACCGGTGGGGGATCGACCTGGCCGCCGTCGAGCCCTGGCCTGCCACGTCGGCGTACACGGACTTCCTGCTGGCGACGGCGTCCCTCGGCGGGGCGGCGCTCACCTGTGCCGCGATGACGCCGTGCATGCGGCTCTACGCCCACCTCGGGCAGTCGCTGGCCGGCCGGGCGGTCGGCCCCTACGAGGAGTGGGTGCGCACCTACGCCGACCCCGGGTTCGAGGAGCTCGCCGCCACCCTGGAACGGCTGCTGGACGACGTCGCGGACGACACCCCGGCGCTGCGGGCCGCCTACCGCCGGGCGATGGAGCTCGAGGTCGGCTTCTTCGACGCCGCCTGGCTGAACGCCTGACGCACCGGCGCCGACCCGGCCGGATCAGCCGAAGGCCAGGCCGATCAGCAGGTGGGCGTTGAGCCCGATGATCAGGACGGCGACCAGGCAGCCGGCGACGGTGGTGGTGCGGCGGTTCACCCAGCCGCCCATCAGGTCGCGACGGCTGGTCAGCCACAGCAGCGGCACGAGGGCGAACGGGATGCCGAAGGAGAGCACGACCTGCGACCAGACCAGGGCGGTCGTCGGGTCCCCGCCCAGCACCAGCACGGCCAGGGCCGGGGCCAGGGTGATCAGCCGGCGGGTGAGCACCGGGATGTGCCGCTTGAGGAACCCGGCCATGACGACCTGCCCGGCGTGCGTGCCCACCGAGGAGGAGGCGAAGCCGGAGGCCAGCAGGGCGAGGGCGAAGGCGAGGGCCGCGCCGGTGCCCAGCTGGTCGCCGAGCCCGGCGTGCACGCCCTCGAGGCTGTCGACGCCGCTGTCGCTGGTGAACAGCTGCGCGGCGATGACCAGCATCGCGGCGTTGACCAGCCCGGCCAGGCCCATGGCCACCACGATGTCGATGCGCTGCGCCCGCAGCAGCCGGCCCCGGCCCTCCCGGGTGCGGCCCGCGGTGACGGAGTCGCCGTAGCGGCCGGGGGTGAGGGCCGAGTGCACGTAGATCACGTGCGGCATCACCGTGGCGCCCAGGATCCCGGTGGCCAGCACGATGCTCTCGGCGCCCTCGAAGGAGGGCACCATGCCGTCGGCGAGCCCGCCCGGGTCGACGCCGGCGCCGAGCAGCGTGTAGCCGAACCCGATCCCGATGACCAGCAGCAGGCCGGCGATGACCCGCTCGAACGGGCGGTACCCGCGGGACTGCGCGGCGAGCAGGATGAACGCGACGACGGCGGTGATGACGCCGCCGATCGGCAGCGGCACCCCGAACAGCAGGTACAGCGCCACCGCGCCGCCGACGATCTCGGCCAGGTCGGTGGCGATCGCCACCGCCTCGGCCTGCAGCCACAGCGCCCGGGTGACCGGCTTGGGCATGGTCTCGCGGCAGAGCGTGGCCAGGTCGCGCCCGGTGGCCAGCCCGAGCTTGGCGGTCAGCGACTGGATCAGCATCGCCATGAGGTTCGCCGCGACGATGACCCAGAGCAGCGTGTAGCCGAAGGCGGCGCCGCCGGAGAAGTTGGTCGCGAAGTTGCCGGGGTCGACGTAGGCGACGGCGGCGACGAAGGCCGGACCGAGCATCGACCACAGCCGGCGGCGGCCCGGGGCCGGGCGCACGGGGCGCTGCGCGGGGGAGCGGAGCGTCGTCGGCAGGACGGCGGCCTCGGTCTTCGACAGGTACACGTGGGCCTCGCAGGCGGTTCTCGGTGGGCGGTCGCTCCTGTCCTGCCCGCCCGGGGTGTCACGCCGGGGCCGACCCGTGGCCCGCGGGGGCCAAGGTCAGCCTCGCCTTCCTGCAGCCGACCGCGCGGCGGCCACCAGGGCGTCGATGCGGCCGGCGTGCGCGCCGCGCCAGTACACCTGGCCGCAGGAGACGCACCGGGAGAACTCGGCGTGGCTGCGGAGGGTGCCCGGCTCGAGCAACGGGGCCACCTCCGCTGTCGGCACCGGCCGCACGACGCCACCGCAGGCCGGGCACCGGGTCAGCGGCGCGAGCTCGGGAGCGAACCGGTCGAGGACGTCGGTGAGCTGGTCGTCGGTCCCCGCACCGCGGACCAGCGCGCCGCGGGCCAGGGCCCGGCGCATGAGCAGGCCCCGGTCCTGGGTGAGCAGCACCCGGTCCTCCTCGTCGGCCCGGGTGACCAGGTCGGCGTCCTCCGCCCGGTTCGACCAGGCCGCGTCCAGCCCGAGCAGCCGCAACCGGCGGGCCAGCGTGCCCAGGCCGACGTCCAGCAGGTACCCGCCGTCCGGGGCGGGCTCCGGCCGGGCCACCTCCTCGAGCGCCACCGTGCTGCCGGGTCGTGCGCGGGCGGTCAGGGGCGCCGGCTGTCCGTCCAGCCGTACCGCCCCGATCTCGGTCGGCGGCACGCCGGCCGCCCGCACCAGGTGGCCGAGCGTGGCGTCCGGGTCGAACCGGAGACGCCGCATCCCGTCGGCCCGGTCCCGCGGAGGGAGCAGGAAGCGCAGCGCCGGGGGGAGGGCGACGGTCACCGCCCCGGGGACGTCCGGCGCCGGAACGTCCCGCGGAGCACCCATGCCACCGCCCTACCCAGCGGGCCGCGATCGGGCACCCGTGCCGGGAGGGGTGAGACGGGCGCGTTCTGGGCACGGACCGGTCCGTCCGCCACCCCTGCCCCTGGAGGTCTCGTGTCCGAATCCGCGCCCCGCCCGCTCGCCCTCGTCACCGGTGCCTCCAGCGGCATCGGGTTCGAGCTGGCCAAGCAGTTCGCTGAGCACGGCTTCGACCTCGTCGTCGCCGCGGAGGACGCCGAGCTGGAGACGGCGACCGCGCAGCTGCGGGCCGCCGGCGCCGCCGTCTCGCCGGTGCGGGCCGACCTGACCCGCCGCGAGGACGTGGAGAAGCTCGTCGCCGCCGTGCGGGGCTCCGGCCGGCCGCTGGCCGCGGCCGCGCTGAACGCGGGCGTCGGGGTCGCCGGCCGGTTCGCCGAGACCGACCTCGAGGCCGAGATCGGCATGGTGGAGCTCAACTGCGTCTCGACGCTGCACCTGGCCAAGCGCGTGGTGCAGGACATGGTGGCCCAGGGGGAGGGACGGATCCTGTTCACCTCGTCGGTGGCCTCGCAGGCGCCCGAGCCGTTCCAGGCCGTCTACTCCGCGACGAAGGCGTTCGTCCAGTTCCTCGCCCTCGGCATCCGGGAGGAGCTGGCCGGCACCGGCGTCACGGTGACCGCGCTGCTGCCCGGCCCCACCGACACCGAGTTCTTCGACCGCGCCGACGCCACCGACACCAAGCTCGGCGCGAGCGACAGCAAGGACGACCCCGCGCAGGTGGCGAAGCAGGGCTTCGAGGGCCTGATGAAGGGCGAGACCTCGGTCTTCGCCGGCTCGGTCACCAGCAAGCTCATGGGCCGGCTCTCGGCGCTCATGCCCGACGCCATCGCCGGCAAGACCCACAAGCCCATGACGGCGCCGGGGTCCGCCGGGAAGTGACCGGTCGGGCACGATGCCGGGATGGAGACGCCGGAGCTGGACGCGGCGCCCCTGCTGCTGCGGCCCTGGGGGGACGAGGACGCCGACGCCGTCCTCGCCGGCCAGACGCAGGACCCGGCCTCGCTCCTGTGGGCCGGCGGTAGCGACCTCCGCAGCCGGGACGACGCCGTCGCGCGGATCGACCGGATGCGGAACGGGGACGACCGCGCGTCCTGGGCCGTGGTGGACGGCGCGACGGCGGCGCTGCTCGGCTCGGTGAGCGTGTACTCGATCGATCCGCAGCGGGGGACCGCGGAGGTGGGCTACTGGACCGCCTCCGGCGCCCGGGGGCGCGGCCTGGCCCCGCGGGCGGTGGACGCCGCCTGCCGCTGGGTGTTCGGTGCGCTCGCGGTCGACCGCATCCAGCTCTTCCACGCGGTCGAGAACACCGCCTCGGGGCGGGTCGCGGAGAAGGCGGGCTTCACGTTTGAGGGGCGGTTGCGCCGGTCGCACCGCTACGGCGACGGGGTCAAGCACGACGAGCTGCTCTGGGCCCGGCTCGCCGACGACCCGGTGCCGCGGCTCGGCTGAGCCTCAGAGGGGGACGCTCAGCCCCTCCGGCGCCGGCCGGTCCAGCGCCGCGGCGAGGTCGGGCCGCACCGGGGCCAGGCCGGCACCGGCCAGCACGACGTCGCGCACGAAGGTGTGCCACCGGTGGGCCGAGCGGAGCATCCCGTGCCCGCCGGCGATGGTGAAGCGGGCCACCCGCGCACCGGCCCGCTGCGCCCGGACGGCGTAGTCCGCGGACAGCTGCGCGGGCACCCACCGGTCGCCGCTGCCGTGCAGGATCGCGACAGTGCGCCCGCGCAGGTGGTCCACCGGCTCCCCCGGCGGTGTCCAGGGGGCCAGCGCGCACACCGCCGCGACGCCGTCGTGCCCGCCCGCGCGCAGCACCGCCCGGCCGCCCATGGAGTGCCCGACCAGCACGACCGGCAGCTCGCCGTGCTCGGCCCGGATCCGGTCCAGGGCCCAGCGGACGTCGGCGTAGGCGTCCGCGGCCGCGCCGTTCCACCCGGCCACCCGGTAGCGGAGCAGGCAGGTGGTGAGGCCGCGGTCGGCGGCCGAGGTGGACACGAACGTCTCGATGGCCCGCATCCGCACCAGCGACAGGGCCCGCTCCTTGGGCGGATCGAGGCTGGCCACCGTCCCGCCGTGGCAGAACAGCGCCACCGCCCGCGGCGTCCCGGCGGCGGGCCGGGTCTCCAGGACCGGCTCGGTCACCCGCGGCGCCCCCGCCGCCCACCCCGCAGGGTGTCCCGGGCGCGGTCGCCGAGGTCGCCGGCCTTGAGCAGGGCGCCGCTGACGGCCGACGGCCCGCGGCGGCGCTCCAGCGCCCGTCCCAGCCGGCGCAGCACTCCGGTGGCCAGGGGGACGACGACGGTCAGGATCAGCCACATGCGCAGCCGGCGGGTGAAGAAGAGCCACATGCGGCCTCATCTGCCCGGGAAACGCGGCCGGGAACCGCTGGGTCGTGATCATCACGCACCGGCGGCGCCTGCAACGCTGCTCGGAGCAGCCATCAGTGCGCGCTGATCACTCCTGCGCCAAGCGGACGACCATCTTCCCGGTGTTGCCGCCGCGGAGGAGGTCGAGGAACGCCGGCACCGCGTCGTCGAGCCCCTCGCGCACCGTCTCCCGGACGACGAGCTGCCCGGACGTCAGCAGCGGGGGCACCTGCTCGATGAACTCCCCGCGCAGGTCGGCGTGGTCGCCGACGATGAACCCGCGGAGGCTCAGCTTCTTGCTCACCATCAGGAACATGTTGCGCGGGCCGGGGACCGGCTCGGTGGCGTTGTACCCGGAGATCGCGCCGCACAGCGCCGCCCGGCCGAACTCCTTGAACGCGCCGATGGCCGCCTCGAGGTGCTCGCCGCCGACGTTGTCGAAGTAGACGTCGATCCCGTCGGGCGCGGCGGCCGTCAGCAGGTCGGCGACCGGGCCGTCGTGGTAGTCGAACGCACGGGTGAAGCCGACCTCCTCGGTCAGCCAGCGCACCTTCTCCGGCGTCCCGGCGCTGCCGACGACCGCCGAGGCGCCCTTCAGCCGGGCGAACTGCCCGACCAGGCTGCCCACGGCGCCCGCGGCGCCGGAGACGAAGACGGCGTCGCCGGCCCGGAACTCCGCCAGCCGGAACAGCCCCACCCAGGCGGTGAGACCCGGCATCCCGAGCACGCCCAGGTGGTAGCTCGGGGGGATGCCGGGGAGCTCGGGCAGCACGCGGACGTGCGCCGCGTCGAGCACGGCGACGTCGCGCCAGGCCGCGTCGGCGAGCACCAGCGCGCCTTCGGGCACGTCGGGGGAGCGGGAGGCGATCACCCGGCCGACCGCACCGCCCTTCATCGTCTCGCCGATCTCCCAGCGGGCGGCGTAGGACTTCCCGGCGTTCATCCGCCCGCGCATGTACGGGTCGACGCTCATCACGAGCATCCGGACGACGATCTGCCCGTCGGCCGGGTCGGGCCGCTCCAGCTCGACCAGGCGGAAGTCGTCGGGGGTCGGCTCGCCGTGCGGGCGGGCCGCCAGCTGCCACTCTCGGGTCCGGATCGGCATGCCGCCCATCCTGCCGGGCGGCGGGACGACCGCGCCGCCCGGCCGGTCGTGGCCGGCCGCGGGGGTCAGGCCGAGCGGCCGTCGCGCTCCGCGGCGCCCGGTGCGGTGCGGCGCGCGCGCTCGCCGCGGGCCACCTCGGTGGCCAGTGCGTCGAGCGGCTGGGCGAAGGATGCCAGCGGGTCGGTGAGATGGGTCAGCCACGCCAGCGCGGCCGCCAGCCCCGCCTCGTCGAGGGAGTAGAGCCGGCGGGTGCCCTCGGCGCGCACCGCGACCAGGCCCGCCTCCCGCAGCACCCGCAGGTGCTGCGACACGGCGGGCTGGGAGATCGGCGCCGCGGCCTGCAGGGCCGTGACGAGGGCGCCGGCCGGCTGCTCCCCGCCGGCCAGCAGCTCCAGGACCTGCCGGCGGGTGCGGTCGCCGAGCGCTTCGAAGATGCCGTTCACCCGCCGGCCGGAGCCTCCTGGGGCGGCACGGTGTAGAAGGACACCGTGCGGGCGGCGGCCTCGCGCGCCGGGCCGGCCTCGTCGCCGTCGGCCACCGCCGCGTCGGCCCACCCGGCGGCCGCGTGGCGCACGAACTCCACGCCCTCGGGGCTCACCGCGAACGTCTCGGCGATCGCCGGGTCCACCGCCCCCCCGCTGTCGAGGTGCAGCCCGAGCCCCATGAGGGCGAGGTCCCACCCCACGCCGACCGCGCCCGGGCCGAACTGCGCCCAGAAGTCGGGGTCGACCACGGCCTCGTGCACCAGCTCGAGGGTGGTGCCGTCACCCTCGGGGGTCAGCCGGATCTCCAGCCAGGACACCTGGTCCCCGAACTCCCAGGTCACCGCGAACGACTCCGGCTCGGTGCAGCGCTCGACGACGCCGCCGGCGTTGCCCTGGGTCTGGTAGCGGCCGCCCTCGCGCAGCTCCCCGGTCACCGGGAGGAACCAGCGCGGCAGGCGGTCGGGGTCGGTGAGCGCGCTCCACAGGTCGGTGCGGGCGCCGCGGTAGGTGCGGCGCGCGACGGCGATCCGCGTGGGCGCGCCGTCGCGCGAGCCGGTGCGCACCTCGCGGGTCACCAGGCCCGCCGTGGTCACGGGGTCGATGGTCGTCATGACCGGTCCTTTCATAGGTAGCAACTTATAGAGCCACGCTAGCCGGGCCGGCCGGTCGGCACAAGAGCCGGTCACGCCCGCCCACCTCGGTGCCGCGGCGCGTCGTCGAGCGCAGCCGTCGGCCGGGTTGGTGCGTCGTCGCCCGGCTGGTTTGCTGGGGCCATGGAGATCCTCCGGACACCCGACGAGCGGTTCGTCGACCTGCCCGACTTCCCGTACGAGCCCCGGTACGTCGAGCTCGCCGGGGGTCTGCGGGTGGCCTGCGTCGAGGAGGGGCCGCAGGACGGCGAGACGGTCCTGCTGCTGCACGGCGAGCCGTCCTGGTCGTTCCTGTACCGCCGGATGATCCCGGTCCTGGTCGACGCCGGCCTGCGCGTCGTCGCTCCCGACCTCGTCGGCTTCGGCCGCTCCGACAAGCCGGCCGCGCGGGAGGACTACAGCTACGCCGGGCACGTCGGGTGGATGCGGGAGGCGCTGTTCGACCGGCTGGACCTGCGCGACGTCACCCTCGTCTGCCAGGACTGGGGTGGGCTGATCGGGCTGCGGCTGGTCGCCGAGAACGCGGACCGGTTCGCCCGGGTCGTCGTCGCCAACACCGGGCTGCCCACCGGCGACCAGAAGATGAGCGACGCCTTCCTGGCCTGGCAGCGCTTCTCGCAGGAGAGCCCGGAGTTCCAGATCGGCCGGATCGTCGGCAACGGGACGGTCGGCGGGCTGGCCCCCGAGGTGGTCGCCGCCTACGACGCCCCCTTCCCCGACGACCGGTACACCGCGGGCGCCCGGGTCTTCCCCGCCCTGGTCCCCACCTCGCCCGACGACCCGGCCGCCGCCGCCAACCGCGCGGCGTGGCAGGAGCTGTCCCGCTGGGAGAAGCCGTTCCTGACGGCGTTCTCCGACGGGGACCCGATCACCGGCGGCGGCGAGCGGGTCTTCCAGAAGCTGGTCCCGGGCGCGCAGGGCATGCCGCACACGACCCTGCCCGGGGGCGGGCACTTCCTGCAGGAGGACGTCGGCCCCGAGCTGGCCCGCGTCGTCGTCGACCTGATCACCGCCACCCCCCGGTGACGGCCGCCGACGAGCTCTTCGCCCGGCTCGGGCGCGCCCCCGACGTCGAGGCGCCGGAGCTGGTCGCCGTCGACGCGACCGACCGGCTGCTGCTGGACGAGGCGGCCGCCTCCCTGGCCCTCTGCGGACCCGGCGAGGTCGCCGTCGTCGACGACGCCTTCGGCGCGCTCACCCTCGGCGCGGTGGCCCTGCACGGGGCCTCCGACGTCCGGGTGGCCCAGGACCTGCTGGTCGGCGAGCGGGCGCTGGCCCGCAACGCCGAGCGCACCGGCCTGACCGGCACCTACCGCACGCTGCCGCTGGCGGAGGTCGCGGCGGGCGCGCGGGTGGTGCTGGTGCAGGCCCCCAAGTCGCTGGACGGCCTGCGCGAGATCGCCGAGTCGGTGGCGGCCGTGGCCGCCCCCGACGTCACGGTGCTCGTCGGCGGCCGCGTGAAGCACATGACGCACACGATGAACGACGTGCTGGGCGACTCCTTCGCCGACGTCTCGGCCACGCTGGCCCGGCAGAAGTCGCGGGTGCTCGTCGCGCGCGGGCCGAAGCCCGGATCGTCGTCGTTCCCCCGTCGCCAGGAGCACCCCGACCTCGGTCTGACCGTCTGCGCGCACGGCGCGGCGTTCGCCGGGACGAAGATCGACCTCGGCACCCGGGCCCTGCTGGGCAGCCTGGACCAGATGGCCCCCGACGCCGCCACGGCGCTGGACCTGGGCTGCGGCACGGGCGTGCTGGCCGTCCTCCTGGCCCGGGCGCGCCCGTCGCTGGAGGTGGTCGCCGCCGACCAGTCGGCGGCGGCGGTGGCCTCGGCCCGGGCGACGGCGGAGACCAACGGTGTCGTCGACCGGATCCGGGTGGTCCGGGACGACGCGGCGGACTCCCTCCCCGGCGCGAGCCTCGATCTCGTCGTCTGCAATCCGCCGTTCCACGTCGGCGCCGCGGTCGTGACCACGGCGGCCGACCGGCTCTTCGCGGCGGCCCGCCGCGTGCTGCGTCCCGGCGGTGAGCTGTGGACCGTCTACAACTCGGCGTTGCACTACAAACCGCAGCTCAACCGGGTAGTGGGTCCCACCAGGCTCGCCCGCCAGGACCCGAAGTTCACCGTCACCGTCTCCACGCGCCGCTGACCGCCACCCCTGGGAACGTGGCCGAGGTCACGATCTGCACCGGGGTGTCCGCTCGGCTTGATCGTGCGGGCCTCCCGTCGAGGACTCGGGGGACGGGATGCCGAACGAGGAGGACACATGGCAGGGCGACTGGGCCGCGCGAAGGTGAGCACGCGCCTGCTGCTGCTGGTGCTCGCCGCGGTGATCGGGATGGCGACGATCGCCGTGATGGGTGCGCTGCAGGCGCGCTCCACGATCGAGGAAGAGCAGCGCAGCCAGGCGAAGGTGGCCGTGGAGTCCGCCCTGGGCGTCATCGCCCACTACGGGGAGCTCGAGTCCGCCGGGACGATGACCCGCGAGGCGGCGCAGGCGGCGGCCGCCGCCGCGATCCGGGAGATGCGGTACTCCGGCGAGGAGTACTTCTGGATCAACGACATGGCCCCGACCATGGTCATGCACCCGATCAAGCCCGAGCTCGACGGCACGGACCTCTCGGCCAACGCGGACCCCAACGGCAAGAAGCTCTTCGTCGAGTTCGTGGAGACCGTGGAGGCCCAGGGCAGCGGCTACGTCGACTACCTCTGGCCCAAGCCCGGTGAGGAGGAGCCGCAGCCCAAGGTCTCCTACGTGACCGGCTACGAGCCGTGGGGCTGGGTCGTCGGCTCCGGTCTGTACGTCGCCGACCTCGACGGCGCCTTCCGGGCGGAGCTGGTGACGATGGCGCTGTGGGCGGCACCGCTCATCCTGGGCATCGTCGTGCTCTCGCTGCTGATCTCCCGCAGCATCAACCGGCCGCTGCGCGAGATGACCGAGGTCCTGCGCACCGGCGACCTGCAGCGCCGGCTCGACGAGGGCGCCGGCCGTACGGAGCTCGACCAGCTCGCCGGCGCGGTGAACACCACGCTGTGCCGGGTGTCGGGCGTGGTGGCCGACGTCGGGGACGCCTCGCGGATGCTGGAGGACGCCGCGCGCACCCTGTCGTCGACGAGCGAGTGCATCGCCGGCACGGCCGAGCGCTCGCAGGGCCAGGCCGAGAGCGTCACCACCGCCGCCCGCGAGGTCAGCAGCGGGATCGAGGCGGTGGCGGCCGGCGCCGAGCAGATGGGCGCCTCCATCCGGGAGATCGCGCACAACGCGGCCGAGGCCGCCCGGATCGCGGGCAGCGCCGTGACGGCGGCGGAGTCCACCTCGGTCACCATCGGCCGGCTCGGTGAGTCCAGCGCGGAGATCGGCAACGTCGTCAAGGTGATCACCAGCATCGCCGAGCAGACCAACCTGCTCGCGCTCAACGCCACGATCGAGGCCGCGCGGGCCGGTGAGGCCGGCAAGGGCTTCGCCGTCGTCGCGAACGAGGTCAAGGAGCTGGCGCAGGAGACGGCGAAGGCGACCGAGGACATCGCCCGCCGGGTCGAGGCGATCCAGACGGACACGGGCAGCGCGGTGCAGGCGATCGGCGGGGTCACCACGATCATCGCCGAGATCAACGACTACCAGACGACGATCGCCTCGGCGGTGGAGGAGCAGACCGCCACCACCAACGAGATGAGCCGGGCCATCGCCGACGCCGCGCAGAGCGGCCGGTCGATCGCGGGCACGGTGGCCGAGGTGGCCACCGGCGCGCAGGAGACCTCGGCGGGCGTCGCGGACATGCAGTCGGCCGCGGACGACCTGGTGCGGATGTCGGCGGAGCTGCAGAAGGTGGCCGGCACCTTCGAGCAGTGAGGCCCCGGTGGCGGGAAGCCCCGCCGCCACCGGTCCCCGGTCCACCGGAACCGCCCCCCGGCGGCGGGAATCGCGCCGAAGGCGGAGGATGCACGTGAAACATCCGTTGCGCCGCCCCATGGGGTGACGTGCCGCCGATCACGCTGACCGCACGGGCGAACGCTGCCGATGGTGTCGCAGAATGTTCAACCAGTCGGCCGGGAGAGCTCCGGCCCGGAGAGGCGCAGGGGGCTTCATGGCTCGGGTGGTGGAGCAGGGGTCGGTTCCGGCCCGCTCCCGCTCGGCCTGCCCCGACGGGCTCCGGAGCCACCGGGCGGCGGTGATCGGCTCCGACGACGAACTGCTGGCCGGCGTCCTCCCCTACGCGGAGGAGGGCCTGCGCCGTGGTGACCTCGTCGTCCTGTCGTGCCCGCCGGAGACCGCCGAGCTGATCGGCGGGGCGCTCGGGGAGCGGGCCCGGGCGGTGGAGTCCGACCCCCGGCTGTGCCTGCTGGGCTCCAACGTCCCCGACTCCATCACCGCCACCGGGGAGCTGGTGGAACGGGCGGGCGGAGCCGGCTCGGGCGCGTTGCGGGTCGTCGGCCAGGTGCAGTTCGGGGCCGAGGCGCGGAACTGGCGCGAGGGCCTCCGCTACGAGTCGGCCGTCAACGACCTGCTCGTCGCCCAGCCGGTGGCCGCCCTGTGCCTGTTCGACCGCCGTGTGCTGCCCGCCGAGGTGGTGGCCGGTGCCGCCGCCACGCACCCCGAGCTGCAGTCCGGGAGCCGGTCGTACCCCAGCCCCGCCTACCAGGACCCCGTCGAGTTCGTCCGCACGCTGCCGCTGCCGCGCGAGGCGATCGAGGACGGCGCTCCGCGGTTCGCCGTCGACGCGTCTCCGTCCCTGGTGGCCCTGCGGCACGCCCTGCGGGCCGCCCTCGCCGCCTGCGTGCCGGACGAGAACCAGTCCGCCGATCTGCAGTTCGCGGTCAGCGAGATCGCGGCCAACGCCTTCCGCCACGGCGCGCCCCCCATCTCGGCCCGGCTGTGGGCCGACCCGGAGCGGGTCGTGTGCACCGTCACCGACCGGGGCCGCGGCTTCGACGAGCCGTTCGCCGGCTTCCGCCCGGCCCACGGCGAGGACCTCAGCCGCGGCGGCATGGGGCTGTGGCTGGCCCGGAAGCTGTGGGACCACGTCGATCTGCTCCCCGCGGGGCCCGGCCTGACCGTCCGGCTCAGTACCCGGCTCCGCTGACGCGGACCGGGCGGCCGGCGTGGCACCGGCCACTACGGTGAGCGACGTGGAGGACGCCGTCGACCTGATCCTGCGGCAGTGGGCTCGGGAACGGCCGGACCTCGACTGCTCCCCGATGGGCGTCATCGGGCGGATCACCCAGCTCCAGCGGGAGGTCCACCTGGCGCAGCGCGCCACCTTCGCCCGCTACGGCCTCGACGCGCCGTCGTTCGACGTCCTGGCCGCGCTGCGCCGGGCGGGGGAGCCCTACCAGCTGACGCCGACCGCCCTCATGCGCACGGCGCTGGTCACGTCGGGGGCCATCACCCAGCGGCTGGACCGGCTGGAGGAGCGCGGCCTGATCACCCGCGAGCGCAGCGTGTCCGACGGGCGGGCGGTGGTGGTCACGCTCACGGCCGCCGGCCGGGCGGCCCTCGACGCGGCGCTCCCCGACCACCTGGAGACCGAGCGGCGGCTCCTCGACGCGCTCCCGGCCGACGACCGGGAGCAGCTGGCGGCGCTGCTGCGCCGGCTGCTGGTCGGCCTGGGCCGGGTGCCGCAGCAGCCCTGACGCCCGCGCGCCGGCACGCCCTCGCCGCCGGGGCCGCCTCAGCGCAGCGCGGTGCCCGCGGCGCCGAGCAGGGCGCAGGAGTCCTTGCCCGCCCGCTTGGCGGCGTACATCGCGGTGTCGGCCCGGTGCAGCAGCTGCCCGGCGGTGCAGCCGGGCTCGGCCAGCGCGCCGCCGATGCTGGCGGTCACGGTGACCGGCCGGCCGGCCAGCTCCACCGGCACGCGGAACGCGGCGAGCAGCCGGTCGGCCACCTCGTGCAGCCGGGCGTCGTCGGCCTCGGGCAGCAGCAGCGCGAACTCGTCGCCGCCGAGCCGTGCCACCACGTCGTCGGCCCGCACGTCGGCGGAGAGCCGGGCGGCGACGGTGCGCAGCAGCTCGTCGCCCGCGGCATGGCCGAGGGTGTCGTTGACCGTCTTGAAGTCGTCGAGGTCGACGAAGAGCACCGCGGGCGGCGCCGCGGCGTCGACCGTGGCGGTCGCCCCGGCCAGCCGTTCGTTGAAGGCGGTGCGGTTGAGCAGCCCGGTCAGGGGGTCGGTGGTCGCCTGCCGGCGCAGCTCGTCCTCGAAGAGCTTCCGGTCGGTGACCTCCCGCAGGTTGACCACCCAGCCGTCGAGGCCCACCTCGTCCACGCGGGCGCTGATCCGCGCCTCGACCCAGCGGCTGCCACCGGCGCTCTGCTCCACCCGGATGTCGGTGTCGATGAACCCGGTGGCCGAGCTCCGGGCCTCGCCGGCGGCGACGACCGCGGCGCGCAGCCGGGCCTGGTCGCGGGGGTCGGCGAGCTCGATGGCCGATCGGCCGACGTACTCGCTCCCGGGGCGCCCGAGCAGGGACTCCGCCGCGGGGCTCATGTAGGAGATGGTCCCGGAGCGGTCGATGATCGCGATGACGTCGGCGGCGTTGGCCAGCAGCAGCTGCATGCGCGACTCGCTCGCGGCCAGCGCCGCGCGGGCGCGCTCGCGCTCCTGGTTCAGCGCGGTCAGCCGGCCGAGCGCCAGCCCGGTGAGCACGGCGCTGCCGGCGCCCAGGACGTAGCCCACGCCGCCGTGTCCGAAGCTCCACAGCACCAGGAGCGCGGGGCTGATCAGCAGCGCGGCGCCCAGTCCGAGGACGCGGCCGGAGGCGGCGTCCTGGTCGGAGTCCGGCCGGCGGCCCAGGGTCACCACGGAGGGGTGCCGCGCGGCCAGGGTGATGGCCGCCACGGCGAGCAGCGGCAGCGGGTCCAGCAGCGGCGACTCCCGCATCGGCCCGACCAGGAGGCGGCCGCTGTACCCGATCACGGTGAGGAGCGCGGCGACGAGCAGGGCCGTGGAGCTCACCGAGCGGCGGCCCTGGGACATGGCCAGGGGCACGCAGACGATGAGCAGGACCACCGTGATCAGCGGGACGCCGACGCCGATCTCGACGTGCTCGGCGAGGTTGGAGTGCTCGTCCCCGCGGACGGCGAGCACGGCGAGCCCCGCGGCCAGCAGGAGCGTGGCGGTGTCCGCCCAGGCCGCCCAGTTCCGGGAGCGCTGGCCGCGGCGCAGGATGCCCAGCGCGCCGACGACGAGGGCCGCGTAGGCGGCGAGGTCGAGCCCGGACTCCAGCGGGGTGAAGACGCCGGGCGCGACGCCGGCCTGCGCGGGCACCTCCGCCACGCAGCTCGCGGCGAAGCAGGCCAGGCAGGTGGCCAGCGCCCGCCAGGCGAGGACCTGGGGCGTCCGGTGGCGGCGGAGCGCCGTGGCGGTCCCGGCGAGGCCCAGGAGGAACACCACGATCTCGGCCGCCGGCCGCCACGGGCCCAGCGGGACGACGCTCGTCACGGCGACGGCCACCAGCACGACCAGGCCCGCGTGCCACCAGGCGGCGCGGGCGCCGGCCGGGGGCGGCGTCGTGGACAGGATCACGACGTCCCATCGGCCTGAGGCACCTGCCGGTCGAGCCGGGCTCACCCCGTCGGGGGAGGCGGGTGCACCGGCTCCTAGGGGAGCGGTGGCAGGTCGTCGGCGCGCAGGTCGGGCCGGGTGCGCACGAAGCGGAGCGGATGGCGGAAGACCCCGGCCTGCAGGGCGGCGTCGGCGCTGACCTCGACGACGGTGGTCGGCTCCACCCGGGTCAGCGGCACCGACAGCCGGCCGCCCCCGAACCGGCCGGTGCCGATGCGGTCGGGCCACGGGTGGTCCGCTCCGGCCGGGCGGAGCGCGCCGGCCAGCTCGGCGGCCTGCCGCGGGGAGAGCGGGCCGGTCCGGCCGACGACGACCAGCTCGCCGTCGCGGTACCGGCCGGCGACCAGTTGGCTGGGCCGGTCCAGCGCGCCGATGACCCCGCCGGCCAGCACCTCGGTGGTCTCCCAGCTCTTCACCTTGAGCCACTCCCGCCGGCCGGGGGCGTACCGGGTGGCCGCCCCCTTTGCGACCAGCCCCTCGACCCCGGCGGCGCGGAAGTCGTCGAACCACTGGCGCGCCTCGGCGGGATCGGCGGTCATCGGGGAGAGCTGCATGGGCGGTGCCCAGCGGGCGGCGAGCTCCTCGAGCGCGGCCCGGCGCCGGGCCAGGGTGCGCCCGCGCAGGTCCTCCCCGCCGGCGGCGAGCAGGTCGAAGGCGACGTAGGAGGCGGGGGCTGCGGCGACCTGCCCGGCGATCCGGCCGGCCGCGGGGACCATGCGGCGCTGCAGCAGGCCGAAGTCCAGCCGGTCGCCGTTCCAGATGACGACCTCCCCGTCGACGACCGTCCCGGCCGGCAGCTGGGCGAGCGCGGCGGCGGCGACGTCGGGGAAGCGGTCGGTGAGGTCCCGGCCCTGCTTGGACCACAGGCGGGTGGAGCTGCGCTCGCGGACGACCACCAGCCGGTAGCCGTCCCACTTGGGCTCGTAGCGGCAGCCGCCGGCCAGCGCGCCCGGAGCGGGGATCGCCCGGACCGGCTTGGCCAGCTCCACCGCGACGGGTCCGGCCAGCTCGGGCGGCAGGGCGGGCAGACCCGGGGCGGACAACGGCACGGCGTCCACCCTGTGGGGTCGCGGTTCCGGCCGCAGCTCCGTGAGCTGCCGCTTCACCCCTTCGTGGCAGGTCGCCACGCTCCGCTGTGACCCGGGTGGGCGGCACGACCGGGCGGCGACGTCAACTCCCCGCCCGGGCGACGGCCACGCCCCGGCTCAGGCCGGGCGAGCAGGTGCAGCGCGTAGGCCGCCAGCGACGGACCGTCGGAGAACCGGCCGTCGCCGATCATCGTCCGCAGCTCGGTGGCCGGGACGAACGCGGTGACCATGTCGGCCTCGGTGGCCTCCCGGGCGGTCGGCCCGGGGGTGAGGTCCGTGGCCAGCCAGACGTCGAACTCCTGGGTGGACAGGCCGGGGGCCAGGTCGAGGTGGCCCAGGTGCTCCAGCGTGCCCGCCCGCAGCCCGGTCTCCTCGGCGAGCTCGGCCCGCGCCAGCTCCTCGGCGGACCCGCTGCCCCCGTCGGGCCAGGTGCCCTGCGGGAACTCCCAGGTCCGGCGGCCGACCGGGTGGCGGAACTGCTCGACCAACCAGAACCCGTCGCGCTCGGCGGCCAGGACGACGGCGAAGTGCGGCTTCTCGATGACGGCGTAGACCCCCGCCGATCCGTCGTCCCGCACCACCGCGTCCTCCCGCAGCCGCAGCCACGGATTGCGGTACACCTCTCGGCTCCCCGTCGTCCGCACGGTGGCGAGCCTGGCACAGACGTGGACCATGGACGGTGATGACCGAGCGAAAGCCGCCGGGGGTCTCCTTCGAGACGTGGGTGGACACCCAGATCGCGCGAGCCCGGGAGCGCGGCGACTTCGACCGCCTCGACGGCGCGGGGAAGCCGATCGCCGACCTGGACCGCGAGGTGACCGCCTACGACTGGGCGGTGGCCAAGGCGCGCCGCGAGGGCATCGAAACCGCGGAGATGCTGCCGCCGGGCCTCGCGCTGCGGCGGGAGCGCGACGTGCTGCCCGAGCGCGCGGCGCGGCTGGGCGCCGAGGCCGCTGTCCGGGCGCTGGCCGAGGACTACAACGCCCGCGTCCAGGCCTTCTGGCGCACCCCGCAGCCCAGCCGCTGGGCGCCGGTCCCCGGGCTGGCCGACGTGGAGGCCCTCGTGGCCGCGTGGCAGGCGGCCCGCCCGCCGGAGCCGCCGCCGGCACCCCCGGTGGCGGTGGTGCCGCGGCGGCGGCCCTGGTGGCGGCCCTGGCCGCGGCGCCGGTCCGGCGGCGCCTGAGGCCGGCTCAGTCGTCGTCGGCCGCGGCGGCCTCCTGCTCGTGCGCGGCGAGCTCGCGGGTGGCCATGCCGCCGGTCCCGCCCTCGTCGTGCTGCCCGGGACGGAGGTTCGGCTCGTCGGTCTCCCGCTGCGGCTCACCCATGGGCCCGAGCCTGCCGCGCGCCGCGCAGACCGGCGACCTGGAGCCCGGCGAAGCCGGCCACGACGGCGGCCTGCAGCACCAGCCACACCGCCCCGACCGTGCTGGGGGAGCCCAGGCCGGTGAGCACGGCGGCGAGGCTGCCGACGACCCACAGGACGTTGGCGCCGACGACGACCTCGGCCGCCGGCGCGCTGATCGGCCGCCGGGCGGCCACGAGCCACACGGCGACGGCGTAGCCGGCGAGGAACGCCCCGACCCCGCGGAGGAGGCCGGCGGGCAGGCCCAGCAGCCCGTCGAGCAGCGGGGCGGCGAGCAGGTAGGCCGCGGCGTTCGCGCCCGTGACGAGCGCGTCGAGCCGGAGGACGGGGCGGAGCAGCCCGCCGGTGCGGAGGAATGGGAGAGCGGTGCGGGTGGTGGTCATGGCCGTCACCGTGGCCCGGCCCGGGAGGCGCGTCGATTACCTCGCAGGTAAGCGACAGGCGCACCCGATCGCCGTTAGCGTCGCCGCCGTGACCAGCGCCTCCACCTCCGACCGGACCGTCGGTGAGCTCCTGCGGGGCTGGCGGCAGCGCCGCCGGCTCAGCCAGCTGGAACTGGCCGGGGGTGCGGGGGTCTCTGCCCGGCACCTGAGCTTCCTCGAGACGGGGCGCGCCCGCCCCAGCCGCGACATGGTGCTGCACCTGGCCGAGCAGCTGGACGTGCCGCTGCGGGAGCGCAACGAGCTGCTGACCGCGGCCGGTTTCGCGCCCGCCTACGCGCGGCGCGGCCTGGACGAGCCGGACATGCGCACGGTCCGCGCCGCCCTCGACCTGGTGCTGGCGGCGTACGAGCCCTTCCCGGCGGTGGTCGTCGACCGCGCGTGGGACCTCGTGGCGGCCAACCGGGCGGTCCCGGTCCTGACGGCCGGGGTGGCGCCGCACCTGCTCGAGCCACCGGCCAACGTGCTGCGGCTGAGCCTGCACCCGGACGGGATGGCGCCGCGCATCCTCGACCTCCCCCAGTGGCGCCGGCACGTGCTGCACCGGCTGGCGCGCGAGGCCGACCTGACCGGCGACCCGGGTCTCGGTGCGCTGCACCGCGAGCTGCTCGCGCTGCCCGGCGGCCTGGCCCGCACGCCGCCGCCGAACGGCATCGCCGTCCCGCTGCGGGTGCGTTCGGGGGACGCGGTGCTGAGCTTCCTGAGCACGGTGACCACCTTCGGCACCGCCGTCGACCTCACCGCCGCGGAGCTGAGCATCGAGGCGTTCCTGCCCGCCGACGCGGCGACCGGCGAGGCCGTGCGGGCCGCGGTGTGCGCCGGCAGCGAACGCGCGCCTGCCTCCCCGCCGACGGGGTAGGTGAGGCAGCACCCATCCCGAGGAGGTCCCATGACCGAGGTGCCCGGCACCGACCGAGAGCAGGCCCGCCAGAACGTGGAGGAGGAGACACCGCTCGTTCCCGACGACGTCGAGGACGCGGGCGACGACGCCCGCCCGACGGGGGACGAGGGCGTGACCGGCGACGACGCAAAGCCGGGGACGGGCAGCACCGACCCCGTCACCTGATCCGCGGACAGTTGTGCTCTGAGTCGTACTGGCACTCGGAGCACAACTGTCCCGGGACGAGGATCAGCGGACGTCGAACTCGTCGAAGGCCGCGCCGCCGGACAGCGTGGCGTAGCCGGGCCCGCGGTCGAAGAACGGCTCCTCGCCGGTCCGGGCGCCCGGCAGTTCCGCGCGCAGCGCCTCGGTGGCCGCCTCGTCGTCCGTCCCGTCCGCGGCTCGCCCGCCGCTCCGGCACCTGTCCCACGCACGGTCGGACTCTGCCCGCCACGGTGGGCAGAGTCCGACTGTGCGCGGTGACCCTCCGGCACCCCGGCCTGAGTTCGGCAGCAAGGTGGGATGTTCTGCGCACGTCTCGTGCGCGGAGAGGCCCGACCTACGAGGCCGGGTCGAGCAGGCGGTCGAACACCGCCCCGGTGCCCTGGGCTTGCACGTACTTGTCCACCACGTCGATGAGGGCGTCCTTCGTCGACCACTGGTGGGGGCGGTACAGCCCGAGAGCGGTGTTGAGTGCGACGTCTCCCGCGTACACCACGGCGAACACGGCGCTGACGGCCTTCTGCCCGCGCAACCCCCGCGCGGCGGCGATCCCGTAGGCCGCGCCCCACATCGCTCCGAGCGCGAAGTGCGTGGCCCAGTTCAGCCGTCGCCGTCCCGCGGGGGAACGAGTCTGCATCGGGGTCACCTTCTCGGCGAAGTTCGCGGGCGCGTAGCTCTCCTCGCGCTCGGTGAGCGGCATCTCGACCAGCGTCTGGAAGGCCGTCATGACGACGGTCCCGCCGATGCCCGCGACGATGCCGCGCCCCACCATGTCCCCGGTCGTCGCCTGCTCGGTCCGCATGGCGTGGGCCCGTACCCGGATGGCCGGCCTCGACACCGGGGGCTCGTGGGGCCGGGGTGGCTCCTAGGGTGCGGCGTGGACCAGGTCGAACTCGTTGAAGGCCGCGCCGCCGGACAGCGTGGCGTAACCGGGGCCGCGGTCGAAGAACGGCTCCTCGCCGGTCCGGGCGCCCCGCAGCTCGGCGCGCAGCGCCTCGGTGGCCGCCTCGTCGGCCGTCCCGTCCGCGCGGAGGACCACGCCGTAGTCCGCCCGTGCGCCCTCGACCGACACCTTGCGCCAGGCGATGTCGCGCAGCACCTCCTCGACCGGCCGGTCGAGGGGATCGCCCCAGCCACCGCCGCCCGTCGTGCGGATGCGGACGACGGTGCCGGCCGTCAGCGGCTCGGCATCGGCGAGCGCGTCCACGTCGTGCTCGTCCGGCCCGCCCGGGTCGACGGTGATCTGGAACGGCTGGCCGGCCTTGCCGCCCTTGACGCCCCAGCAGGCGAGGATCGAGCGGTCGGCGATCGACATGAAGTGCGCGTCGCGCAGCACCCGGATGTGCTTCTCGTAGCCGCAGCCGCCGCGGTAGCGCCCCGGGCCGCCGGAGTCCATGGCCAGCCCGAGCCGCTCCACCCGGAGCGGGAACCGCGACTCGGTGAACTCCGTGGGCAGGTTCCGCGAATCGGGGACGACGTGGATGGTGTCCTCGCCGTCGGCGTAGTAGCGGCCGCCCGAGCCGCCGCCGAGTACCTCGCGCATGAGGTAGGGCTGCCCGTCGGCATCGGTGCCGTAGACGCCGGTGTAGCGGATCGTCTCCTGGTCGGCGGGCATCCGGCCGCCGGTGGCCTTCGCGAGCACCCCGGCCAGGACCCCGAGCAGCCGCAGGATGACGAAGGTCCGGGCGTTGGTGGGCGCCGGGAAGATCGGGGTGAGCAGGGTGCCCTTCTCGGGGAAGCGCATCTCGATCAGCGGGACGACGCCCTCGTTGACGTCGAGCTGGGCCATCCGCTCCGGTGACGCGGCCAGGTTGCGCAGGATCGGCGCGAGCCACTTCTTGAGGAAGTTGCCGTCGGCGTAGTCACCGCAGTGGTTGATCGGGCCCTTCGCCTGCGGGCCGGTGCCGGTGAAGTCGATGACCAGCGGGATCTCCCGCGAGGAGTCCATGGTCAGCGTGATCCGCTGGCGGTGCAGCTGCGGCTCCTCGACGCCGTCGTGCTCGGCGTAGTCCTCCCAGACGTAGGTGCCGTCCGGGATCTGGCTCAGGATCTCCCGCCGGTAGACCTCGGTGGAGCTGGCCAGGATCGCGTCGAAGCAGGCCTCCACCGCGGCCACGCCGTACCGGTCGAACAGCTCACCCAGCCGCCGGGCGCCGGCGAGGCAGGCCGAGCACTCGGCGTCGAGGTCGGCGGCGAGCGAATCGGGCATCCGCGAGTTGCGGGTCATGATCTTCAGCGCGCTCTCGTTGGGCACGCCGCGGTCCCAGAGCCTGATCGGGGGGACCATCAGGCCCTCCTCGTACACGCTCGTGGCCGCCGACGGCATGGAGCCCGGCACCGCGCCGCCGATGTCGTCGTGGTGGCCGAACGCCTGGACGAAGGCCACGACGCGCTGCGCGCCGTCCACCTGCGCGAAGACCGGCACGGTGACGCAGAGGTCGGGCAGGTGGCCGATCCCGCCCTCGGAGAGGTAGACGTCGTTGTGGAAGTAGACGTCGCCGGGGTTCATCGAGCCGATCGGGTAGTCCCGCACGACCGGGTGCACCAGGGCCGAGTACGAGCGGCCGGTGAGCTTGCGCAGCTGCCGGTCGTGGATGCCGGCGCGGAAGTCGTGCGCGTCGCGGATCATCGGCGAGCGCGACGTCCGGCCGATGGAGGTCTCGACCTCCTTCTCGATCGCGGCGAGCGTGCCGGCGACGATCTCGACGAGGACCGGGTCGGCGGGAGCGGTGCCGTCGGAAAGGCTCATCGGCCGGTCTCCTTCGTGAGCAGCAGGTTCCCGTGGGCGTCGACGGTCGCGGCGAAGCCCGGGTGCACCGGCACGGTCGAGCCGAACTCCTCGACGACCGCCGGCCCGGGCACCACGTCGCCGGGGGCGAGACGGGTGCGGTCGTAGGTGGGCGTCTCGACCCAGTCGTCGAAGAAGACGGGGCGCGAGCCCGTGACGGCCCGGTCCGTCCCGCCCTCGCCGGGCTCCAGCTCGACCAGGTCGGGCCGCCGGATCGGGCCGATGCCGCTGACCCGCAGGTTCACCCACTCCACGGCCTGGCGGGGGTCGTCGGCGAAGTCGTAGCCGTACAGCTGGCGGTGCGCGGCGTGGAAGGCCTGGGCGACCTCCTCGGCGGCCGCGCGGTCGAGCTCGCCGTCGCCCACCGGGACGCGCACCTCGAACGCCTGGCCCACGTAGCGCAGGTCCGCCGTCCGCTGCATGCGCTGCTGCTCGCGGCCGAAGCCCTCGCCGTCGAGGGCGGCCCGCGCCCGGGCCTCCAGGTCGGCGAACACCGACTGCACGCGGGCCAGGTCCAGATCGAGGTGCCTGGCGACGACGGTCTGCACGTAGTCGTTGCGGACGTCGACGGTGAGCAGCCCGAACGCGCTGACGTTGCCCGGGTTGGGCGGCACCAGGGTGCGCGGCAGGCCGAGGACGTCCATCAGCCGGCAGGCCAGCAGCGAGCCCGAACCGCCGAACGTGGTGAGCGTGAAGTCGCGGACGTCGAGGCCCTTGGCGACGGTCACCTGGCGCAGGGCGTTGGCCTGGTTCCAGGCCGAGATCTCCAGGATGCCGGTGGCGGTGCGCTCCAGGGACAGGTCGAGCTCCGCCCCGAGCCGCTCCAGCCCGGCGCGGGCGGCGCCCACCGACAGCGGGATCTCCCCGCCCAGCAGGTGTGGGGGGATCCGGCCGAGGACGACGTGCGCGTCGGTGACGGTCGGCTGGTCGCCGCCGTCCGGATAGCAGATCGGGCCCGGGTCGGCGCCGGCCGACTGCGGGCCGACCTTGAGGGTGCCCTCGGGCGAGAGCCAGGCGATCGAGCCGCCGCCCGCGCCGACGGTGACGACGTCGATCATCGGGATCTTGCTGGGGTAGTCGCCGACCGAGCCCTCGGTGGTGAGCGCGGGCTCGCCGTCGATGACCACGGTGACGTCGGTCGAGGTGCCGCCGCCGTCGCAGGTGAGCACCCGGTCGAAGCCGGCGGTCCCGGCGATCAGCGCCGCGCCCAGGGCTCCGGCGGCCGGCCCGGAGAGCATCGTGGTGATCGGCTGGTGCACGACCTCCTCGGCCGACAGCACGCCGCCGTTGCTCTTCATCACGTAGAACGGCACGCCGGGCGCGAGCTCGTCCAGCCGGGTGCGGATGGTGGTGACGTACGCGCCGACCCGGGGCTTCACCGCCGCGTCGACCAGCGTGGTGACCGAGCGCTCGTACTCGCGGTACTCGCGCAGCACCTGGGAGCTGATGCTGACCACGGCGCCGGGGTGCTCCTCGCGGATCACCTCGAGCATCCGGCGCTCGTGGGCGTCGTCGGCGTAGGCGTGCAGGAAGCAGACGCCGATCGTCGAGATGCCGGCGTCGGCGAAGAAGCGGGCGGCGGCGCGGGCGTCGTCCTCGTCGAAGGGGCGCACCTCGGCGCCGGTGGGGTCGAGCCGGCCCCGCACGGTGCGAACCAGGTCGGCCGGCACGATCCGCGGCGGCTTGACCCAGAAGTAGCTGTTGCCGTAGCCGTCGGGCACCGACTGCCGGGCGATCTCGAGCACCGACTCGTAGCCCTCGGTGGTGATGAACCCGATGCGGTCGAGCTTGCCCTCGAGCAGCTGGTTGGTCGCGACCGTCGTGCCGTGGCTGACCGCGGTCACCGCCTCGCCGGTCAGCCCCAAGAGGTCGAGCACCTTGCGGACGCCGGTGAGGAAGCCCTCGGCCGGGTCGGCGGGGGTGGAGGGGGTCTTGGTCGTCGTCGTGCGACCGGTCTCCTCGTCCACGGCGACGACGTCGGTGAACGTCCCACCGGTGTCGATGCCGATCCGGACCCGGCGCGCACTCATGGCAGAAACCTTAGTGCTGAGATACCCGAGCGGAAAGGGGCTCGCGTCAGGCGTTCGCCCGGAGCCGCGCAGCGCGGGCGGCGATGACCCGGACTCTTCCCGCCGGACAGCACGCCGGCGGGTGGCGCCCCGCGCGGAGCGGTCGGGCTCCGGCGGAGCGACCGCCCCGCAGGAGCGTCAGGCGCCGCGGTTGAGCTCGGCGATGAGGCGGTCCATCGTCCGGCGACGGACGGGCGCGTCGTGGTCGCCGGCCGAGCCGTGCGGGGTCACGAGCCCGACGAGGCGGCGGACGAGGCCGGCGGACTGGCTGTGGGAGGAGGTCGGGCGGGAGATGAAGCTGGTCACGGTCGTGCCTCTTCTGTATGGATGACGCATCTGTTGCGCCATCCATACAACGCCCGTCCGGTGGCCGGGCTTGACCATTTCCCCTGTGATTCCTGGCACGTCGGCCGCGGAGTCGGAGGAAGTTGTGTCGGCGAGGAGTCCGAATGTGACGGCCGGCACGCGTAGGTGCAGGTCCACGCCGTGTAGGTGCGGGGAGCTCGGCCGATGCGGAAATGAGGGCACATCGCGTCTCGGCGCCCTTTCCGGGAAAGGTGCGAAATGGTCGCTCGGTAAATTCCGACGGCCGTCACGTCCGAAACCCGTGGCGAGCGGCGCCGACAGCCGGGGCGCTCCGCCGCGCGCCCTCGGCCGGCGGTCCCTACCGTGGGGTCATGGACACCGCCGATCTGCTCGCACTGCGGTCCGACGACCGGGCGGCCCTCCTCCTCGTCGGCCTCCGCGGGGACTGGTAGCCCTACTGCTGCGCCCAGGCGGTCCGCCTGGCCCGGTCCCTGCCCCGACTCGCTGCCGCCGGAACCGAGGTCGTGCTCGCCTCGGTCGACCCGCCGGAGGTCCAGCTCGCCTTCGACCGCACCTGGCACGTGCCCTACCGCTGGGTGAGCGATCCGGACGGCTCCCGGCTGGCGAAGCCGCTGGGTGCCTGGGACTCCGACGCGTCGATCTTCCGGCCGGTCGTCCTCGCCGTGGCCCCGGACGGGAGCGAGGCGTTCCGGGAGCTGTCCCGCGACTTCACCGACCGGCCCGACGACGAGCCGGTGCTCGCCGCGGTGGAGGCGCTGGAGCTGCCCGCGCTAGCGGAGCCGGCGGCCTGGGCGCCCGAGGGGATCGAGCCCCGGCCCTCGAAGCGCGCGTTCACGCCCGCGTCGTTCATCCCCTACTTCCGCGCCATCAAGTTCAACACCATGGCGCTGGCCGAGCGGATGCGGGACGAGGGGGACCGCCACGAGGTCCGCACCGAGAACGCGATGGCCAGCTCGTTCCTCGACGCGTTCGACGGGTGGCGGGCCGAGCACCCGCCGGAGCAGCAGTAGTCAGCTCGGCGCCTGCCGGGCGGCGTCGTGCTCCTCCACCGCCGCGTGGAGGCGCTCGGCCCCGGGGACGTCGGCGAAGAGCCAGGGGTCCAGCGGCTCGGACTGCCGGATCACGCTGACCGCCCCGGTCCGCTCCAGGACGACGCAGCGCACCTCTGCCAGGTCGCGGATGCCGGCCTGCCGCAGCTTCTGGCGCAGCTCGTCCTCCGCGACGTGCGCGGCGCGCATGTTCTCCCGCAGCGGGGTGTCCCCGGCCATGAGCAGCACCGGGTTCCGGTTCATCAGCCGGTCCAGCACACGGGTCTGCCGCAGCCGGCCGAGCACGGCCTGCGTCGCGAACAGCGTGACCACGGCGAGGGCGCCGGTGGCCAGCGTCGGGTCGAGCAGCAGGGACGTGCGGCCGATCACCGAGCCGAGCGCGATGGCGCAGCCCAGGTCGAAGCTCGACATGGTGGCCAGGCTGCGCTGGCCCACCAGCCGGACGCAGACCACCAGGAGCAGGTACATGGCCACGGTGGTCAGGACGACGAGCCCGGCCGTTCCCGCGTCGATCCCCAGCTGATCCATCATCGGGCCTCCCCGGACGGCGGACGGGTCGGCCCATTCTCACCGGCTCGCCCCGTCCCGGGACGACGGGCAGCCGGTGGGCCCCGGCGCGCCCGGACCGGACGGACGCCGCGCGGCCGGTCCACCGTCCGGTCGTGCGGGAGGAGCCGCGGGGGAGGGGTGGGCCGGGGACGCCCGTCAGTCGGCGAGCGCGCGCAGGATCCTTGCGAGCGCGGCCCGGTCCTCGGGGCCCAGGCGGGCGAAGAGCTCGGCGGAGTCCGCGGCCCGGGCGCGGTCGACCTCCGCGCGCACCCGCCGGCCCTCGTCGGTGGCCCGCAGCAGCACCGCCCGCCGGTCGCCGGGGTCGGGAGTCCGCTCGACCAGGCCGCGCTCCTGCAGGCCGTCGGCGACCTCGGTGGCCGAGCGCGCCGCGATGTGCAGCGACTCGGCCAGGTCGGAGAGCCGGACGCCGTCCCGCTCGCAGACCACCCGGAGGGCGCGGGTCTGGTGCGGGGAGAGGTCCCACGGCGCCAGCGCGTCCCGCCAGCGGCGGCGCTGGGTGCGGGCCACCCGCATGAACAGGTCGCCGAGCTCGCCGGGGCCGTCGTCGGTCACGGGGGGAAGGGTAGCGAAGGTCGTCGTGTTGCCTCAAGGTGAGGTAACCTCAGCATCGACCGGGAGGTGGCGACATCAGCGACATGGTGATGGGTGGGGGCCGAGGTGGCCCCGGCGGCGGGGGCGGCTCCGGGCGTCGGCCCGATCCGGCCGACCGCGCTCAGCTGGAGCGCTCCCCGGTCCGCTGGAGCCGGGTGGCCGCGCTGTTCGGCCCCTACCGGTGGCAGCTCGGGGTGGTGGTCGCGCTGATCGTGGCGTCCTCGGCCGTCGCTCTGGCCACCCCGTTCCTGATCAAGCTGGTCATCGACGAGGCGATCCCCGCGCAGGACGTGCCGCTGCTGCTCTGGGCGGTCGGCGGCATGCTCGCCGTCACCGTGGTGACGGCGGTGTTCGGCGTTGCCCAGACCTGGCTGTCCACCACCGTCGGGCAGCGGGTCATGCACGGCCTGCGGACGGCGGTGTTCAGCCACCTGCAGCGGCAGTCGCTCGGCTTCTTCACCCGCACCAAGGGCGGGGAGGTGCAGTCCCGGCTGATGAACGACATCGGCAGCATGCAGTCGGTGGTCACCTCGACCGCGACCACCTTCGCCTCCAGCGCCACCACGGTCATCGGCACCGCGGTGGCCATGGCGGTGCTCAGCTGGCGGCTGTCCCTGCTCTCCCTGGTCGTGCTGCCCCCGGCCGTCTGGCTCACCCGCCGGGTCGCCCGCATGCGCCGGGCCATCACCGCCCAGCGCCAGCGGCACCTCGCCGACCTGCACTCCCAGGTGGAGGAGGGGCTCAGCGTCAGCGGCGTGCTGCTCGGCAAGACCCTCGGCGCCGGCCCCGCCCAGTCGCAGCGCTTCGCCGGCACCTCGGAGTTCCTGGTCGACCTGGAGGTGCGCTCGCAGCTGGCCGGCCGCTGGCGCATGGCGACCATGAGCATCGTGTTCGCCGGCATCCCGGCGCTGATCTACCTCGCCGCGGGGCTGCCGGCGACCTCCGGGGGCATGACCATCGGCACCCTGGTCGCCTTCACCACCCTGCAGGGCGCGCTGTTCCGGCCGCTGATGCAGCTGCTGGACATCGGCGTCTCGCTGACCGCCTCGATGGCCCTGTTCAGCCGGGTGTTCGAGTACCTCGACCTGCCCGTCGACATCGACGACCCGGCCGACCCGGTCCCGCTCGACCCGGCCGCCGTCCGCGGCGAGGTGCGGTTCGACCACGTCGGCTTCCGCTACCCCGACGGCGTCCGCGACGCGCTCGCCGAGGTCGACCTCACCGTTCCCGCCGGCTCGTCGCTCGCGCTGGTCGGCGAGACCGGCTCCGGCAAGAGCACGCTGGCCTCGCTGGTGGCGCGGCTGAACGACCCGACCACCGGCCGGGTGCTGATCGACGGGGTCGACGTCCGCCGGGTGACGCTGGCCGATCTCGCCCGCGTCGTCGGCGTCGTCTCGCAGGAGACCTACCTGCTGCACGGCACGGTGCGGGAGAACCTGCTGCACGCCCGGCCGGACGCGACCGACGAGGAGATCGTCGACGCCGCCCGCCGGGCGCAGGTGCACGCGGTCATCACCGCGCTGCCCGACGGCTACGGGACGGTCGTCGGCGCCCGCGGGCACCGGTTCTCCGGCGGGGAGAAGCAGCGGCTCGCCATCGCCCGGACGCTGCTGCGCGATCCCCGGGTGCTGGTGCTCGACGAGGCGACCAGCGCGCTGGACAACGAGACCGAGCGGGCGGTGCAGGCGGCGCTGGACGAGGCCAGCCGCGGCCGGACGACGATCACCATCGCGCACCGGCTCTCCACCGTGCGCGACGCCGACCGCATCGTCGTCCTCGACTCCGGGCGGGTCGCCGAGCAGGGCACGCACGAGGAGCTGATGGCGCGGGAGGGCCGGTACGCCCGGCTGGCGGGCATCGCCCAGCGGGACGCCGTCCTCGCCTGAGCCGCCGTCGGACCGCCGTCCGCCGTCCGGCCCGCCGTTCGTGCACGGACCGCTCCGTCCGACGCCGGGACGGGGGCGTTCGTGCACGAAACGGTCCATCCGGCCGCGCGTGATGAACGCCCCAAGATCGGTCGATCCGGAATCCGGTCGCCGGGCAGGGCGGTTGCGCCCGGCATGGACCTGTTCTCCCCCGTGCGGCTGGGCGACCTCGAGCTCGCCAACCGCGTCGTCATGGCCCCGCTCACCCGCATGCGCTCCGGCCGCGCCGGCATCCCGCGCGACATCGTCGTCGAGCACTACGAGCAGCGCGCCGGTGTCGGCCTGGTCGTCACCGAGGGCACCTTCCCCAACGAGGAGTCCCGCGCGTTCGCCGGCCAGCCCGGCATCGTCACCGACGAGCAGGCCGAGGGGTGGCGTCGGGTCGCCGACGCGGTCCACGCCCGCGGCGGGCGGATCGTCATGCAGGTCATGCACGGCGGCCGGGTCTCGCACCCCGAGCTGACCGGCACCCGGGTGGTCGCCCCCAGCGCCCTGCCGATCCGCGGCGAGGTGCACGTCGGCGGTGGCGTGAAGCAGCCGTTCCCGGTGCCGCACGCCCTCACCACCGACGAGGCGCGAGCCACCCTCGCCGACTTCGTCGCCGCGTCGGAGCGGGCCGTCGCGGCCGGCCTGGACGGCGTCGAGCTGCACGGCGCCAACGGTTACCTGCTGCACGAGTTCCTCTCGCCGGCGTCCAACCAGCGGGACGACGTCTACGGCGGCAGCCCGGAGAACCGGGCCCGCTTCGTCGTCGAGGTGGCCACCGCCGTGGCCGAGGCCGTCGGCCCGGGCCGGGTCGGCCTACGGATCTCGCCGGAGCACAACATCCAGGACGCCCTCGAGACCGACCGCGAGGACGTGCTGGCCACCTACGGCGCGCTGATGGACGGGCTGCGGCCCCTCGGCCTGGCCTACCTGAGCGTGTTGCACGTGGAACCGGGCGGCGACCTGGTGCAGGAGCTGCGCCGGCGCTTCGGCGGGCCGCTCATCGCCAACAGCGGCTTCGGCACGGTCACCACCCGCGAGGAGGCCCTCCGGCTGATCGACGACGCGCACGCCGAGGCCGTCGCCGTGGGCCGTCCGGTGCTCGCCAACCCGGACCTGGTGGCGCGGTGGCGGGGGGAGCACCCCGAGAACCAGCCCGACCCGGCGACGTTCTACGCCTCGGGCCCCGAGGGGTACACCGACTACCCGTTCCTCGCCGCCGCCCGCTGAGCTCGCGGGGCCGCCCGGGCGTCCGCCCGGGCGGCCCCGGGATGCGCCACGACCGTGTTTCGCCTGGTCACCGGGCATGCATGGGCAGGATTTGGCCGAGATCAGGTTAGGCAACGGGGGCTGACGGGGCAGGTCACAGAGGTTCCGGGGGCTCCCGTACCGTGCGCCACCGATACTGAACCGTTCCGTCTGCCGCCTCCGGGAGTGCCAGTGACTGTGCAGGGAGCCTCGTCGCCACGGCCCCGCACGTCCGCGCAGGATCCGGTCGACCTCGCGCACACGTTCGTCCAGGTGGTCGACGCCCTGCTCTGCATCGTCGACGGCGACGGCCGCATCCTGCTGGGCAATCCGGCGCTGCAGCGGTTCACCGGCCTGGACGAGGACCAGCTGATGGGCCGGCGGTTCTGGGACGTCTGGGTGGTCGCCGACGACATCCCGCAGGCTCGGGAGGCCGTCCGCGCCGCGGTGGCCAGCGGTCAGGCCTACGCGCTGGAGGCCGACTGGGTCGACGGCCGGGGGGAGCTGCACCGGGTCGCGCTCCGCAACACCATCCTGCTGGACGACGACGGCCGGCCCTACGCCATCGCCTGCGTCGGCATCGACGTCACCGCCGACCGCGCCCGCGAGGCACGGCTGCGGCACCAGACCCGCACCGACCTGCTCACCGGCGTGGCCAACCGGGGCGCGCTGTTCGACGCGCTGCGCGCGCGGCTCGACGGGTCCGGGTGCGGCCTGCTCTTCTGCGACCTCGACGACTTCAAGACGGTCAACGACCACTACGGGCACGGCATGGGCGACCAGCTGCTGGCCGAGGCCGCCACCCGCCTCGTGGAGGTCGCCGGACCCGACCACATGGTGGCCCGGTTCGGCGGCGACGAGTTCGTGGTCCTCTGCCCGGCCGGGGACGAGCACGAGCTGGCCGCGCTCTCCGCGCGCGTCGTCACCCGCCTCGGCATGCCCTTCCCCGGGCCGGAGGGGCCGCTGTCCATCGGCGTCAGCGTGGGAGCCGCCGTCGGCCGGTCGGGGGAGAGCGCCGACGCGGTCATCGCCCGGGCCGACCGGGCGATGTACGGCGCGAAGAGCACCCAGCGCCGCCGGGCGCCGCGCGACTGACCCAGGTCAGACGACCGCGGTCGCGTCGGCGTCCCGCCGGGGCCCGGGGATGCGGGCGGCCGCCGTGTCGGCCAGGGCCTCGGGAGGTCCCGGGCGGCCGTAGAACCAGCCCTGGCCGGAGTCGACGCCCAGGCCCCGCAGCGCGGCGTGCTCCTCGGCCGTCTCAACGCCCTCCGCGACCACCTCGACCCCGCAGCCGTGGGCGAACTCGGCGAGGGAGGCGACCAGCTTGGTGAGCACCGGGTCGGCGTGCAGGCCGGTGACGATGCTGCGGTCGATCTTGATGACGTCGGGCGCGGTGACGACGATGTGCCGCAGCGAGGAGAACCCGGCGCCGACGTCGTCGATCGCCAGCCGCAGGCCGGCGGCGCGCAGCGGGTCGAGCACGGCGGCCAGCGCCGCGTAGTCCTCGACCCGGTCGTGCTCGGAGAGCTCGAGGAGGACCCGCGGCAGGGGCAGCCGGGCGAGCAGGGCGGTGCACCCGGGGGTCAGCAGCGTCGCGGGGGAGACGTTCATGGCCACGTACCCGTCGACGCGGTCGAGCAGCGCCGCGGCCCGCTCGAGGGCGAGCAGCTCCAGCCGGTGGCCCTCGCCGATGCTGTGCGCCTCGGCGAAGCAGGCGTCGGGCGGCATGTCCCAGCCCGCGGGGAACCGGCTGAGCGCCTCGGCGCCCACGCGCTGCCCGGTCGCCAGGGTCACGACCGGCTGGAGGACGACGGCCGGCCCGCCGGCGGCGATCAGCGGATCCAGCCGGCCGGCGATCTCCTCCCGCCGTTCCTGGGAGCGCACCTCGGGCTCGATGATCACCGCGGCGGCCGACGCCAGCACGTCCATCAGCGCCTTGTCGCGGGTGGTCAGGTCCTTGTCGGAGGTCAGCCCGGCGGCGCAGAAGGTGCCGTACAGCGTGCCGTCGCTGAGCCGCACCGGCACCGAGACGTAGCTGCGCAGCCGCGGCATGCGCGCGGCCGGCAGCTCCATCGCCGCCGGGAAGCGCGTGAGGTCGGGGATCACCTGCGGCAGCTTCCGGTCGAGGATCGCCTGGCAGAGGGTCACCTCCTGGCGCTGCTGGTAGCCCTCCTGGAAGAGGAACGGCACCGAGGTGTCGACCACCTCCAGGTGCTGGGTCGTGCCGTCCAGCCGGCTCAGGAACGCGACGCTGAGCCGCAGCGACTTCCGCGCGGTCTGCAGCAGGTCGGCGATCTGCTGCTCGGCCGGCGTGCGACCTCTGCCCACGTGTCCCTCCTCCGACGTGCCGTCCCGGCGGTCATCGGCACGTCCGGGCCGGCGCCGCAGCGGCTGTCCCCCGGCCGGATGACCCGCCGGGGACCGATGAGAAGCGCCCCGGCCCGGCGTCTGACCCCTCGACACCGCACTTCCACCTCGGAGGAGAACCCCATGCGCGCGCTCGTCGTCACCACGTTCGTCACCATGGACGGGGTCATGCAGGCCCCCGGCGGGCCGAAGGAGGACACCTCGGACGGCTTCCGCTGGGGCGGCTGGCTCGTGCCCTTCTTCGACGAGGACATGGGCGGCCAGATGGAGGCCTGGTTCGCCCCCGCCGAGGACTTCCTGCTCGGCCGCGGCACCTACGAGATCTTCGCCGCGCACTGGCCGAAGGTCCCCACGGAGGGCGATCCGGTCGGGACCGCCCTCAACACGAAGACCAAGCACATCGCCTCGCGCACGCTGACCTCGGTGGAGTGGGAGACCGCCCGCCTGCTGGAGGGCGACGTGCCCACCGCCGTCCGCGCGCTCAAGGGGCGCGACGGCGGGGAGCTCCAGGTGCACGGCTCCGCCGGGCTGGTCCAGACCCTGCTGCGCGAGGACCTCGTCGACGTGCTCCGGCTGATCACCTTCCCGGTGACCGTGGCCGGGGGCAAGCGGCTGTTCGGCGAGGGGGCGACGCCGCGGACCTGGCGGCTGGAATCGTCGGCGGTCAGCTCCACCGGCGCCGTGATGGCCGAGTACCGGCGGGCCGGGGAGCTCACGACCGGCGACTTCACGCTGCCGGACTGAGGGCGCGACCACCGGCGGGGCTCAGGGCCAGCGCTCGGCCGGCGTGCTCCTCCCCAACCCGGTGGGCACCGGGACGGCGAACCCGTCGGGATGCTCGTCGGTCCACCGGCGGGGGTCGGCGAGCAGGGCACGGGCCGCGTCCGGCGCGATCAGCGGCAGGTCGGCGGCGTCGTAGTCGAAGTCGACGACCGGGTCGGCCAGATCGGCGGGCTCGGCGTCCTGGTGCACCTCGATGAGCCCGGCGTCGAACCACCGCAGGAGCTGCGCCGAGCACGCCTGGGGGTCGAGTTCACCCCAGGCGGCGGGGTCGTCGATGAAGTCGCCGTCGGTGATGCCGGTGAGCCACGCGTCGTCGTGCACGGCCTGGTACATGGCGGTGCGGATGACGTCGTCCGCACCGCGCTGGTCGGCGGCGGGGTCGGGGACCACCCGTCGCCGACGCCTCCCGGGCGTGACCATCCCCGGGATCTCGGGCTCCTCGTCCCCGCGGTTCTTCCTCAGCCAGCCGAACACCGGCGCCACCTCCTGGGCGGCCATCCTGCCGGGCGGCCGCCCGGGCGGTCAGTAGCCGACGGTGAAGCGTGCCCGAAGGTGGGTCGGCTGCTCGATCTCGTCGACCAGGGCGCGGGCGAAGTCGGCGCCGCTGATGAAGGAGCCGCCGTCGGCGTCGGTGAGGAGCACGTCCCCACCCACCCGGTAGCTGCCGAGGGCCTCGCCCGGGGCGTAGGCGCCGAAGCCGGCGGGCGGGCTGACGTAGAACCAGTCGAGGCCGCCGGTGGCCCGCAGGTCGTCCAGCGCGCCCGCCATCTCCACGCTCTCCGGGCGGTACTCGGCCGGGAACTCCGCGGTGTCGTAGAGCAGCGGGCCGCCCTCGGCCACGTGCAGCGAGCCCGCCCCGCCGACGACACCCAGGCGGACACCGGCCTGCTCGGCCTCGGCCGCCAGCGCGGCGATGCCGTCGCGGACCGACCCGGCCATGTCGCCGCGCGGCGCGACGGTGACGACCACGACGTCGGACGCTGCCAGCACGGCTGCGCGGGCTCCGGCGTCCAGTAGCGAGCCCTGGACGTACCGCGCGCCGTCGACCCGCTGGTCGGGGAGCGTGCGGCTGACGGAGGTCGCCTCGTGGTCGCGCCGCACCGCCTCCGCGACGAGCGCGCCGCCCGCGTAGCCCGTTCCGCCGAACACACCGATCCGTGCCATGTCCCTGCCTCCGCTCGCTCGATCCCGTCTGCGTAGCCGAACCGGAGGAGGTGGTTGAGCATTCCACTATCACGGACCAGGAGTCGGTCGCGCGCCTTCGGGGAACGGGCCCCCTGCCGCCGTCCGCGGCCGACGCCTTCCCCGGACCCGCAGCCCGGGCCCGGGTCGTCGCGGGGCCCCTCGGTCCCGCCCGGGGGTGTGTCCGTGGTCTCATCGGGCAGGGGCGGCCGGCGGGCCGCGACGACGAGGGAGGGTCCATGGCCGAGGTCCACGGCAGCTGCGACGAACGCTTCGCGGGGGTGCGGGAGGCGCTGGCGCGGCAGCTGGACGGCGAGGAGCTCGGCGCGTCGGTCGCCGTCGACCTGGACGGCGACACCGTCGTGGACCTGTGGGGCGGCTACCGGGACGAGGCGCGCACCCGGCCGTGGTCGGAGCACACCGTCGTCAACGTCTGGTCGACGACCAAGTGCGTGCTCTCCCTGGCCGCGCTGATGCTCGTGGACCGGGGCGAGCTCGACCTCGACGCCCCGGTGGGCGACTACTGGCCCGAGTTCTGCGCCAAGGGCAAGAAGGGCGTGCTGGTGCGCCACCTGCTGTCGCACACCTCCGGGGTCTCCGGCTGGGAGCAGCCGTTCTCCATCCGCGACATGTACGACTGGACGTCGGCCACCGAGCGGCTGGCCCAGCAGAAGCCGTGGTGGGAGCCGGGCACGGCGTCGGGCTACCACGCGAACAACCAGGGGCACCTGGTCGGCGAGGTGATCCGCCGGGTCACCGGCACGACGTTCAAGAAGTTCGTCGCCGACCGGATCGCCGACCCGCTGGGCGCGGACTTCCAGATCGGTGCCCGCGAGTCGGAGGTCTCCCGCATCGCCCCGGTCGTCGCCCCACCCCGCCCCGACGTCGACCCCCGCACGCTGGACCCGGAGTCGGTGAGCGTGAAGACCTTCACCGGGCCGACGGCGTCGGCGAAGGCGGCGAACTCCCCGGAGTGGCGGGCGGCGGACCTCGGCGCCCTGAACGGGCACTCGAACGCCCGCGGCGTGATGCGGGTGCTGCGGACGCTGTCGCTGGGCGGCGAGGCCGGCGGGGTGCGGCTGCTGTCGCCGGAGACCGTCGAGCAGGTCTTCGACGTGCAGGCCGACGGGGTCGACCTGGTGCTGGGCGCGCCGTTCCGGTGGGGGACGGGCTTCTGCCTGGGCTCGCCGACGGTGCCCTACGTGCCGGAGGGGCGCACCTTCTTCTGGGGCGGCTGGGGTGGCTCGCTGGTGGTCATGGACCTCGACCGCCGGCTGACGATCAGCTACATGATGAACCGGATGGGCAGCGGGCTGATCGGCTCGCCGCGCAGCGAGGCCTACGTGCGCGCGGTGTACGAGGCGTTGCGCTGATGGAGCTCGACGACGTCCTGCCGCGGCCCGAGCACGTCACCCGGCAGGCGCGGTTCGTCGCCGCGCCGCCGGCGGTGGTGTGGGAGGCGCTGCACGACGTCCGGCTGTCGGTGCTGCCGGTGACGCTGGCGCTGAGCGCCGTCCGGTTCCTCCCGGTGGTGCTGTCCGGCCGGGGGGTGGGTCAGCTGCACGACCGGCCGTTCCTCGATGCGCTGCCGGTGCCGCTGCTGGCGTCGGACCCGCCGTCGGCGGTGGTCTTCGGTGGCGCGCTGCAGGCCTGGCGGCCGACCGGTGGGGACGACGGCCCGGCCCTGGACGCCGAGCAGTTCCGCCGGTTCACCCAGCGCGGCTGGGTCATGGCCGCGATGGACTTCCGGCTGACCCCGCGCGGCAACGGGACGGAGCTCTCCTCGGAGACACGGGTGATGTCGACCGACGCGGAGACCCGGCGCCGCTTCGACCGCTACTGGCGGCTGGTGCGACCGGGCAGCTCGGCGATCCGCTGGGAGGTGCTCACCGCGGTGGAGCTCCGCGCCACCGGCCGGCTCTGAGCGGTCAAAGGGGCGCCGGCTCCGACTGTCGCAGCCGGGCCGCGACCTCCCCCAGCGCCGGCCCGCTGAGCCCGTCGAGCCCCGCCGCTCGGCCCGTGGCGAGCAGCAGCAGGTCGCCGGTCGCCCCCCACGCCGCGGGGCCGCCCGTGCCGGCCGACCAGTCCGCGTCGGTGGCGACCAGCCGGAGCCCGGTGAACCGTTTGTCCGGGCGGCCGTAGAAGCCGTTCGCCCACACGTGCTCCAGCGCCGGCAGCGCGCGCTCGGGCCGCATCTCCCGGTGCCGCCCCAGCGGGCGGGCGATGTCCTGCCCGTGGACGAGGATGTCGGTCAGCGGGTCCAGCGGTCCGCTGAGCGGCACCCGGTGGTCGACCGCGGCGGTGGCCCGGAGCAGCGCGACCAGCTCGGCCGGGGAGTGCTCGGCCGACAGCTCCCGCGCCCACTCCGCCTCCGCCCGGTCGAGGCTGCCCCGGGCGAGGACGACGTGGGCGAGCGTCGCCCGCAGGGTCTGCCGGTGCGCCAGCGTGAGGTGGGCGAGTACGTCGTGCACGGTCCACTCCGTGCAGAGCGACCGCACCTGCCAGTCGGAGTCGTCGAGGGTCTCGAGGAAGTCGCACAGGTCGTGACGCTCGGCGGCGACGTCGGCGAGCATCCCGACCCGGGGTCGTCTGGGCATGGTGGTCCTCCGGTACGCGGTGTCGGAGGAGGAGACCGGCGGGACGCGCGGAACTGAGCGGTCAGCGCGCGGCGGCGACGTCGAGCAGGACGTCGGTCTCGCGCTGGGAGACCGCCCACAGCTCGTCGATCCGGCGCTGCAGGTCCCACCGCCGCAGCAGCGGGCGCCGGACGGCGGGGCCGCTGGAGCCGTACCGCGGCGCGTAGAGCTCCCCGCCCCGGGCGTGCGGATCGGTGGCGGCGCGCAGCTGCGGGCGGGCGCCCTCGTTCGGCGTCATGCCGTTGCGCTGGGCCAGCACCTCGGAGATCGCGCCCAGCCACCCCGCCCCGCCCTCGCGGACCGTGCGCGCCTGCAGGTCGGTGTTCGACAGCCCGGGGTGCGCCAGCAGGCTGGCCGCCGCGACGCCGACACGGTCGAACCGCTGCTGCAGGCCGAGGCCGAAGTGGTAGTTGGCCCACTTGGCGCGGGCGTAGGCGCGCCAGGGCCCGTAGCCGCGGGTCAGGTGCGGGTCGGCCGGGTGCACCGGGCCGCCGGCGAACCGGGCCACGGAGGTGACGGTGACGACGCGGGCGGCCTCGGCGCGCAGCAGGGCCGGCAGCAGGTGCGCGGTGAGCGCGAAGTGGCCGAGGTGGTCGACGCCGAACTGCTGCTCGAAGCCGTCGTCGGTGCTCCGCCGCGGCATCGCCATCAGCCCGGCGTTGTTCAGCAGCAGGTCGACGCGCTCGTGGGCGGCCTGGATCGCCTCCGCCGCCCGGGCCACCGAGGCCAGCGACCCGAGGTCGAGCGGCACGATCTCCGTCGACGCGTCCGGGTTGCGCTCGTGGATGCGGGCCTCCGCCGCGCGCGCCTTGTCCTGGTCGCGGGCGGCGAGCACGACGTGCGCCCCGGCGCGGGCCAGCTCGTGCGCGCTGACCAGCCCGAGCCCGCCGTTCCCGCCGGTGATCACCGCGACGCGGCCGGTCTGGTCCGGGATGTCCTGCGGGGTCCACGCCATGGCGGCCAGTCTGGGGGGCGCGTCGTCGTCCCGCCCCGGCGGCTGTGCACGAACGGGTGCCTCGCACCCCGGGAGGCACCCGTTCGTGCACATCCGGTCAGCGCGGCAGCGGACCGTGCCCCGGCTGGCTCCCGTCGGGCACGTGCCGCTCGATCCCCCGGCCGACCCGCTCGCCGCACACGTCGCAGACCCACGAGGCGGAGATGCGGTGCCCGGAGTGGTGCAGCTCGACGGGTGGGGTGTCGGCGACGTGGCGGTCGCCCCACTGCATGAGCGCCTGCAGCACGGGGAGGAGGTCGCGCCCGGCCCGCGTGAGGTGGTAGTCCGACCGCGGCGGGTTCTGGCTGTACTCCCGCCGCTCCAGGACGCCGGCGTCGACGAGTTCGCCCAGCCGGGCGGCCAGCCGCTCCCGGGGCGCGCCGGTGCCCCGCAGGATCTCGCTGAACCGGTGTGCCCCCAGCGACACCTCGCGGACGACGAGCAGCGCCCACCGGTCGCCGACGACGTCGAGCGCGCCGGCGATGGAGCAGCGGCGCCCCGGGAGGTCGTCGAGTCGAGTCGTCATGCCTCCAGGTTCGCATACCGAACCGACTCGGGTACGGTCCCGACCAGTCGGTTCGGATGTCGAACCACCAACCGGACGGGAGCCGCCCGTGCGCGCTCCCGCCGAACAGGGGACGCCATGACCCTCGCCACCGGACGCCGGCTGGTCTTCGACCCCAGCTGGCGGTCGTTCACCCACACGCAGGGCGGCCTGCTCGTCGGGCACCTGCTCGACGCCGCCGCCGACCTGGCCGGGGCTCCGCCGCGCGCGGTGACCGCACACCTGCTCGGCGGGGTCGCCGCCGCGACCGAGGTCGTGGTGAGCGCGACCGCCGACCGGGCCGGGCGCACCGGGAGCGTCCGCAGCGAGCTGCGCCAGGACGGCGAGCTGCGCGCGGTCGCCCAGACCCTCACCCTGGCCCGCCCGGTGTCCCCGGGCATCGAGCACTGGGCGCCGGTGGAGCTGCCGCGGGTCGGCGACGGCGTCCCGTTCGAGCTGCCGCGGGAGTACGTGCCGGTCGCCGAGCACACCGAGATCCGGGCGCTCGGTGCCGCCCGCCCGCTCGCCGGGGGTGCCGAGCCGCGGCTGCACGCGTGGGTGCGCATCCGGGGCGCGGAGCTGGCGCCGCTGGTGCAGCTCGGGGTGCTGCTCGACGCGCTCCCGCCGTCGCTGTTCGCCGTCCGGACGCTGCCGGCCACCATGCCGACGGTCGAGCTCACCGCGCACCTGGCCGGCCCGGTGCCGGAGACCGGCGCGTGGGTGCGGGTCGACCAGCGCACGACCTGGGCCGACGCCGACATCGCGGTGGACGAGGTCGAGCTCCGGGCCGCGGACGGCTCGCTGGTGGCGCGGGGCCGGCAGACCCGGCGACTGCCGCCCAGCTGAGGCACCTGCGGCTGCGTCAGCTCCGGACGGGGACCGGCTCCTCCACCGGGCGGACCGGCTCGCGCTGCTCGAGCGCGGCGCCCTCGATGTCCACGTCGGGCAGCGCCCGGTCCAGCCAGCGCGGCAGCCACCAGGCGGCCCTGCCCAGCAGGGTCATGACCGCCGGCACCAGCGCCATCCGGACGACGAACGCGTCGACCAGGACGCCGAACGCCAGCGCGAAGCCGATGCTCTTGATGGTCGCGTCGTGGCCGAGGATGAACCCGCCGAACACCGAGCCCATGATCAGCGCGGCCGCTGTCACCACGCGGGCGCCGTGCCGGAAGCCGCCGATCACGGCGTCGGTCGGCTCGGCCCCGTGCACGTGCTCCTCCCGCATCCGGCTGACGAGGAACACCTCGTAGTCCATCGCGAGCCCGAACAGCAGGCCGATGAGCAGGATCGGCAGGAAGCTCAGCACCGGCCCGGTCTGCTCGACACCGAGCAGGTCGGCCAGCCAGCCCCACTGGAACACCGCGACCAGGGCGCCGAACGTGGCGGCCAGGCTGAGCAGGAAGCCCAGCGTCGCCTTGACCGGCACCAGGATCGACCGGAACGCGAGCATCAGCAGCAGGAACGCCAGGCCGACGACGACGGCGAGGAACACCGGCAGCGCGTCGGTGAGCTTCTCGGACACGTCGATGCCCAGGGCGGTGTTGCCGGTGACCGCCAGCTCCGAGCCGGTCTCCTCGGTCAGCCCGGGGCGCAGGTCGCGGATGTCGCCGACCAGCTCCTCGGTGGCGGCCGCGGTCGGCCCCTCGGCCGGGACGACGGTCAGGATGGCGGTGTCGCCGGCCTGGTTCGGGATCGGGGGTGCGACCGCGGCGACGCCGTCCAGCTCGCCGACGGCGGCGGCGGTCGCGGCGAACGCGGCCGGGGCGTCGCCGGCGTCCGTGGCGTCGATCAGCACGGTGAGCGGGCCGTTGAAGCCGGGGCCGAAGCCCTCGGCGAGCAGGTCGTAGGCCTGCCGCTGGGTGGTCTCCTCGCCCAGGTCGCCCTCCGAGGGCAGGCCGAGCCGCAGGTCCAGCGCCGGCACGGCGACGATGCCGAGCCCCACCACGGTGGCGAGCAGGACGGCGACCGGGCGGCGGGTCACGGTGCGCGCCCAGCGGGTGCCCGCGGAGTCCCGGCCCGCCAGCTCGGCCTGCCGGCGGCGCAGCCCGGGCACCGCCCAGCGGTCGAACCGGTCGCCGGCGAAGCCGAGCAGCGCGGGGACCAGGGTGAGCGCGACCAGGACGGCGACGCCCACCATGCCGGCGGCGACCAGGCCCATGGTCGTGAGGAACGGGATGCCGACGACGGTCAGCCCGGCGAGGGCGATCATCACCGTGAGGCCGGCGAAGACGACGGCGCTGCCCGCGGTGCCGACGGCCCGGCCGGCGGACTCCCGCGCCGGCATGCCGGTGGCCAGCTGCTCCTTGTGCCGGATGCTGATGAACAGCGCGTAGTCGATGCCGACGGCCAGGCCGATCATCAGGCCGAGCGTCGGGGTGGTGCTGGTCAGGTCGACGACGGCGGACAGCGCGAGCACGCCGGCCATCCCGGCGCCGACGCCGATCAGCGCGGTGAGCAGGGGCAGCCCGGCGGCCAGCAGCGACCCGAAGGTGATCGCGAGGACGACGAGCGCGACGAGGACGCCGATCGCCTCGGCGGCGCTCTGCCCCGGGATCGCCTGGGTGGCCTCGCCGCCGAGCTCGACCCGCAGCCCGGCGTCCTCCGCCCCGTCGGCGACGTCGAGGAGCTCGGCGCGGGCGGCGTCGGTGATCTCGTCGACCTGCACGCCGTAGCTGACGGTGGCGTAGGCGACCGAGCCGTCGGGGGAGACGGCCTGGGTCTGGAACGGGTCGGCGACCGCGGCGACCTGCTCCGCCTCGGCCGCCGCGGCGACGGCCTGCTGGATCGCCTCGGTGAGCTCGGGATCGGTGACCGCGGCGCCCTCGGGGGCGGCGAACACGATGCGGGCGGTGGCGCCGCCGGCCGCGCCGCCGGGAAAGCGCTCCTGGAGCGTCTCCAGCGCGGTGACCGACTCGACGCCGGGGATGGTGAGCTGCGCGTCGGCGTCGCGGCTGAAGGCGCCGGCCAGTCCGCCGAGGACGACCAGCGCCAGCACCCAGGAGATCAGGACGGTCCAGCGGCGGGAGAAGGCCCAGCGTCCGAGACGGTGGAGGAGGACGGCCACGAGTGCGCTCCGGGGGTCGAGGGCGTGCCGGCGACGCTGAGCCGCCTAGCCGATCGGCAAGCATGCTACTAGCCGATCGGCTAGGTGGGAGATGAGGCGCGTCACGTCGGTCGCTGGCTACGCTGTGCCGGTGACGAGCGCGGGAACCGCAGGTAGCGGCCGGTCGGCCGGCGCGCAGCGGGTGCTGGACGCCGCGCTCGAGCTGTTCAGCGAGCACGGCTTCGAGGGCACCAGCCTGCAGGACATCGCCGACCGGCTGGGCGTCACGAAGGCCGCCGTCTACTACCACTTCCACACCAAGGACGAGCTCCTGCTGGCGCTGGTGGAGCCGGCCTTCGACGAGCTGCTGGCGTTGGCGGACTCCGGTCTGCAGGCCCGCCGGCGCGGTGGCCTGGACGTCGCCGGCTACGTGGACTACCTGCTGCGCCACCGCCGGGTGGCCGCGTACCTGACTCGCGACCCGACGGCGATGAGCCGGCCCGGGCTCGTGGAGAAGGGCACCCGGATGCGCGAGCAGGTCGAGGCGATGCTGCTCGGTGGCGACGGCGACGACCTGGGGAACCTCTGGGGCGCGGCGACTCTGCAGGCGCTCGCCGGGGCCCTGCTCGCCGCGCCGCCGGATGCGTCGGAGGAGTGGCTGCGCGAGGAGCTGACCGAGCTGGGCGCGCACCTGCGCGCCGGCTACCGGAAGGCCGCCCGCCGCCGCGGCGGGAGCGGGACGGTGCAGCCTCAGACCGGCATGAAGCCGGACCGGTAGGCGAGGACGACCGCCTGGGTGCGGTCCCGCGCCCCGGTCTTGGCCAGGACGGCGGCCACGTGGCTGCGCACGGTCTCGACGCCGACGACCAGCCGGTCGGCCATCTCGGCGTTGCTCAGCCCGGCCGCCATCAGCCGGAGGACCTCCTGCTCGCGCGGAGTCAGGCGGTCCAGCCCGGGGTCGCCGGTGGACCCCGTCGACCGCGCGTGGCGGCGGGCGAGCTCCCGGACGGCGTCGGGGAACAGCAGCGACTCCCCGCGGGCCACCGTCCGGATGCCGTGCAGCACCTCCTCGGGCGACGACCGCTTGAGCAGGAACCCGTCGGCGCCGGCCGCGAGCGCCTCGAACACGTGGTCGTCGTTGGCGAACGTGGTGAGCACCAGCACCCGGGCCGCCGAACCCGCGCGGACCAGCGCCCGGGTGGCCGCGATGCCGTCCACCCGCGGCATCCGCACATCCATGAGGACGACGTCCGGGGAGGTGCGCCCGACCAGGTCGAGGACCCCGGTGCCGTCGCCCGCCTCCCCGACGACCGCCATGTCCGGCTCGCTCCCGACGACCGCGGCCAGCCCCCGGCGGATCAGCGGCTCGTCGTCGACGAGCGCCACCCGCAGCGTCATCGCGCTCCTCCGCGCGCGTGCACCGGCAGCTGCACCTGGAGCCGCCAGCAGCCGTCGTCCCCGGGGCCCGACTCCAGCCGGCCGCGCAGGTCCCGGACGCGCTCGCCGACGCCGACGAGCCCCCGGCCGCCCCGGTCCTCGGCCGGCAGAGCGCCCGGGACGGTGTTCACCAGGCGCAGCCGCAGCTCGTCGTCCCCGGCTCGCACCTCGAGCCGGCACGCTGCCCGCGGCGCGTGGCGGATCACGTTGGTCAGCCCCTCCTGCACGATCCGGTAGGCCTCCCGGGAGACGAGGGCCGGCAGCCCGGGCAGGTCACCGGTGACGTCGGCCGACACCTGCGCACCGGCCCCGCGGGCGTCGGCGAGCAGTCGCTCCAGGTCGCGGAGGTCGGGTGCCGGGGCGACGTCGTCCGGGGTTCCCTCGTCCTCGCGGAGCAGCCCGAGCACGTGGTCGAGGTCGACCATGGCCCGCCGGGCGGCGTCCTCGGTGGCGCGGATCGCCTGCTCGGCGGCCGCCGGGTCCCGGACCAGCAGCCGGCGGGCGGCCCCCGCCTGCACGCTGGCCAGGCTCAGCGCGTGCCCGACGCTGTCGTGCAGCTCGCGGGCCAACCGGTCGCGGCCGGCGAGCAGCGACACCGACGCCTCCGCCGCGGCCAGCCGCTCGGCGGCCGGATCGGCGAGCAGTCGCGGGGCGAGCGCGGCCATGGCCCGCCCCAGCAGCTCTCCGCCGGCGAGGCAGAGCAGCGCGATCCCGGCGGCCAGGGCCAGCCTGGCCGGCGGGGCCTCGGGCGGGGTCAGGCCCGGGAGGAGCGACCCACCCAGCTCGCTCGGGCCCGCCGCGACGACCGCGGCGGTCGGCACGCCGATGATCAGCAGCGCCCCGGCGAGGGCGCCGGTGGCGACGTGCAGCACGAGCAGGACGGCGCTGCGTCCGCGCTGGGCGCTGGTCGTGGCCGGACCCGGGCGCTCCTGCGGGCGCCCGGTGAGCAGCCCCGCGACGGCCGCGCCCTCGATGGAGCGGACCTCGGCCAGCGTCCCGATCGCGGCGACCGGCGCGGCGAGGACCAGGCCCGCGAGCAGGACGAGGAGCACGACCGGCATCCCGGTGGCCCAGAGCACGGAGACCGGCCAGGCGAGGACGACGCCGACGGCCAGGCCGATCGCACCGCCCAGCAGGAGGTAGATCCACCGGTGCAGCGAGCGCCGGATCGCCGGGGTCGCCGTCCCTCGCTGCACCGGTGCATCCTCGCAGCGGACGGCGCTCACGGGCGCACCGACAGCGCCGGCTCCCCCTGGCCGCAGGTGGAGCAGGCCCCGCGGCGCCGGTAGGCGTACGCGGTCACGGCCGCGGCGAGGGCCAGGCCCCACGGCAGGGTGGGGAAGATCAGCAGCAGGGCCGCCTGCATCCCGTCGCCCGCGGTCAGGCCTTCGAACCCGGCGAGGACGACGCCGGGGCTGGCGGCCAGCAGCACGGCGGCGACCAGGCCGCCGGCGACGACCGGCACGCGGACCGGCACCGGCCGCCCGCGCAGCCCGGGGACCCAGCCCGGCCACACCTCGCCCCAGGGGCGGATGAGCCCGACCGTCAGCACGGCGCCCCCGAGGGCGGCGAGGCCGAGCCCGAGGCCGAACAGCCGCGTCGCGGTCCCGAGCTCGGCGCCCCCGGGGAGGCCCAGCGGCCACGGGGTCAGCCAGGTCGCCCGGAGGAATGCGTAGGGCAGCGGGCCGGCCACGGCGGTCCACGTCGCGATCCGCCCCCAGCGCAGCGCGTTCGCCGGCTCGGTCCAGCGGGCGGCGGGGCGGCCGCAGGCCGCGCAGCGCCCGGCCACCGAGCGGCGCAGGAGGACGGCAGCCGCCCCCCACAGGACGGCGCCGGAGAGGACCAGCCCCAGGTGCGCCGGCACCAGGGCGTTGGCGGCGAAGCCGCCCGCGAGCTCCGACCCCAACCGCGAGAGGGCCTCCCACCGCAGCAGGCCGGAGACCACGCCGGCGACGAGCACCGCACCGACGCCCAGCAGCGCAAGGCGGGCCCGGCGGTCGCGGAGCGAACCGACCACGAGGACGGCGACGAACGCGGCGGGGCCGACGATGGCGCACAGGTAACCGAGCAGCGACAGCACGCCCAGATCGGCCGAGACCGCGCCCAGGAGCACCGCCTCGACGGCCATCACGAGGGGCAACCCGGGGATCCCCCGCCGCCGGCGGGCTGCGATGGCGAGCACCAGGCCGGTGGCGGCCAGGCCGAGCACCGTCCAGGTGGTCACCGCGCCCGGGAGCAGGGCGACCAGCCCGAACCGGCCGTCGTCGTCGAACCGGGGCCGGCTGCCGGGATCGAGCAGCCAGCGCAGGGCGAACGCGAGGTGCAGGGCGCTCCAGGCGGCCGCGGCCAGCAGGATGCGGTCGAGCAGTGCGCTGGAACGGAACGGCCCGGCCCGGCGAACCGGTGGGTGGTGGTCGTGGGCGACGGTCACGGGAACCTCCGGGGGCGACCCCGGGCCTCTCCCGGGTGCGTTCCCAGACTCGTGAGCCGGCGTCGTCCGCTGCTCCCCCGCGCGGGGGATCCGCCTCCGCCGGGCGGGTGGCTCAGCCCTCCAGCAGGCCGGCCTCGTGGGCGAGGATCGCCGCCTGGGTGCGGTTGACCAGGTCGAGCTTGGTGAGCAGCCGGGAGACGTAGGTCTTCACCGTCGCCTCGCTGACGAACAGCCGCCTCGCCAGCTCGGCGTTGGGCTCGCCGGTGCCCAGCAGCGCCAGCACCTCGCGCTCCCGGTCGGAGAGGTCGGCGATGCGGCGCAACGCCTCCGCCTTGCGCGGAGCGGCCTTCTTGTCCACGTAGGACTCGATGATCGCGGCGGTCACGGCGGGGGAGAGGGTCGCCGTCCCGTCGGCCACCGCCCGCACCGCGGCGGCGATCTCCCGCGGCGGGGTGTCCTTGAGCAGGAAGCCCCCGGCGCCGGCGGCCAGCGCGGCGTGCACGTACTCGTCGACGTGGAAGGTGGTGAGGACGGCGACCTGGGGCGGGTGCGGCAGCGCCAGGATCTGCCGGGTGGCGGCCAGGCCGTCCATGACCGGCATGCGGACGTCGATCAGGACGACGTCGGGCCGCAGCTCCGCGGCTGCCCGCACGCCGTCGGCCCCGTTGCCCGCCTCGCCGACCACCTCGAAGCCGCCGGCGCTCTCCAGGACGGTCCGCAGGCCGAAGCGCACGAGCTCCTCGTCGTCGACCAGCAGCACCCGCACGCCGCTCATACCGGCAGCACCGCCTCGACGAAGAAACCGCCGTCCAGCCGTGACCCGGCCGTGAACCGGCCGCCGAGGGTGCGCACCCGCTCAGCCAACCCCACCAGGCCGTACCCGCCACCGGACGCGCCCGCGGGATCGCCGACCGGGGCGCCGTTGAGCACCCGCACGGTCAGGTCCTCCCCGGCCCGCTCGAGGGTGATCGTCACCGGAGCGCCCGGCGCGTGCTTGCCGGCGTTGGTGAGCGCCTCCTGCACGATCCGGTAGGTCGCGCGTCCCACGGCCGGGTCGACGGGGGCGAGCTCGCCGCGCAGCTCGACCTGCATCCCGGCCCGCTGGGCCTCCTCGACCAGCCGCGGGACGTCGTCCAGACCGGGCTGCGGGCCCAGCGGGGCGTCGTCGTCCACCTCGTTCCCGCGCAGCACACCGACCATCTGGCGCAGCTCGTCGAGGGCCTGCCGGCCGGCGTCCTGCACGTTTCCGGCCAGGAGGGCGACGCGGTCGGCGTCCCGCGCGGCCATCTCGATGGCGCCGGCCTGCAGCACCATGAGGCTCACCCGGTGCCCGACGACGTCGTGCATCTCGCGGGCGATGCGGGTCCGCTCGGTGAGGACGGCGTCGCGCGCCAGCAGCTCCCGCTCGGTCTCGGCCTTCTCCGCCCGGTCGCGGAGCGCCACCACCAGCTCCTCGCGGGCCCGTACCCAGGCCCCGATCACCCCGGGGAGCAGCAGCAGCAGCGCGGCGGCCGCGAGCAGGACGGCCATCTCCAGCAGCGACTGCGGTGCCCAGGGCCGGACCACCGCGATCATCCCGACGACGGCGGCCGCGATCCGCTGCCGCCCGCGGCCCTCGTAGCGCCCGACCGCGTAGGCGGAGATGATCAGCGCCGCGTTCAGCGCGGGGGAGATCGCCGCACCGAGCGCGCTGACGAGGAAGACGGCCAGCGGTGCCCGGCGGCGGCGGAGGAGCAGCAGGCCGGCGAGCAGCACGGCCACGACCGTGAGGATCTCCGGCGGGAGCGGCCCGGCGTCCTCGGCCGAGACGGCGATCGACCCGAGCGACAGCAGGGCCAGCACGACCTCCAGGACGACGCCGCGACGGCGCAGCCCCGGCCACAGTCGCTCCCGCAGCCTCATGCGTCGGAGCGTAGGTGGGCGGGCCCGGCCGGCGGGTCGCCCGGGAGGGGATCACCCGGATCGACTTTCGGATGACGGGACCGCGCCGTCCGGTGACCGCGATCGAGGCTCCCGGCCGACGCGGTGACCTGCGCCTTCGCGGCAGATTCCTCTCCAGCAACGGACGACTCCCCGGAGGTTCCCATGATCACGGTCAGCGGACTGACCAAGCAGTACGGCGGACGGACCGTCGTCGACGACGTCTCCTTCACCCTCGAGCCCGGCACGGTGACCGGCTTCCTCGGCCCCAACGGCGCGGGCAAGACGACGACGATGCGGATGATGACCGGCCTGGTGCCGGCCACCTCCGGTTCGGCGACCGTCGACGGGCGGCGCTACGCCGACCTGCCCAACCCGGGCGCGGTCATGGGCACGCTGCTCGACGCCGCCGCCGTCCACCCCGGGCGCACCGGGCGGGCGCACCTGCGGCTGCTCGCCTCGGCGATCGGCGTGCCGGCGACGCGGGTCGAGGAGGTCCTGTCGCTGGTGGGGCTGGCCGACGCGGCCGGGCGCCGGATCGGCGGCTACTCGCTGGGCATGCGCCAGCGCCTCGGCATCGCCGGCGCGCTGCTGGCCGACCCGCCGGTGCTGATGTTCGACGAGCCGGCCAACGGCCTGGACCCGGAGGGCATCCGGTGGATGCGCGACCTGCTGCGCGGGCACGCGGCCCGCGGCGGCACGGTGCTGCTCTCCTCCCACCTGCTCGGCGAGGTCGAGCACACGGTCCACCGGCTGCTGGTGATCGGGCAGGGGCGGATCGTCGCCGACGGCCCGGTGAGCACGCTGCTCGGCGGCGACGGCGTCGCCGTGCGCGCCGTCGACCCGCGGGCCCTGGCGGCCGCGCTCGAGGCGGCGGGGTTCCACGTGCAACACGGGGACGACGACGTGCTGACGGTGACGGGCGCCCAGCCCGCGGACGTCGGCGCGGTGGCCGCCGCGGGTGGTCACGTCCTGCTCGACCTGCGCCCGGTGCAGCGCGGCCTCGAGGACCTCTTCTTCCAGCTCACGGCCGCGTCGTGACCGCGACCACCTCTCGAAAGGGCACTGCCATGACCGACGTCCTGTCCCTCGCCGCTCCACGCACCGACGTCCCGGTGCGCCGGACCGCTCCGTCACTGCCGGCGCTGGTCGGCCTGGAGATGCGCAAGTCGCTGTCCACCCGGTCGGGGAAGTCGCTGGCCGCCGCCGCCGTGCTCGCGGGCCCGGCCGGCATGGCGCTGCTCGGCCTGGCCGGCGACCAGTTCCCGCACTACGCCGGGCCGCTGGCCGTGGTCGGGGTGATGACCGGCCTGCTGCTGCTCGCGCTGGGGGTGCTCTCGACCGGCGGTGAGTGGACGCACCGGACGGCGCAGACGACGTTCCTGCTGGTGCCGCACCGTGGGCGGGTGCTGGCCGCCAAGGCGGGCGCGGTGGCCGTGCTCGGGGTGCTGCTCGCAGGCGCCGCGGCCGCGCTGTCCATGCTCGTGCTGCTGGGCATCGCGCCGCCCGACGTGTCGTGGGACGGCGCGGTGCGGGCGCTGGTGGCCGTGCTGGGTGCGGGCGCGGCGTTCGCCGTGGCCGGCGCCGGGGTGGGTGCGGCGACGGGCAACACGGCCGCCGCGCTGACCGGGCTGTACCTGCTGATCCTCGGCGCGATGCAGATCGTGCGGCTCTGGAACCACACCGTGGCGGTGTGGGTCGACCCGGTCGACGCGACCCTCGAGCTGGGCATGGGAACAGAGCTGACCCGGCCGATCGTGGTGCTGGCCGGCTGGGTGGTCGTCGCCTCGGTGGCCGGTTGGGTGCTGACCCGGCGCCGCCAGGTGGGCTGACCGGGGCAGCAGGGCCCCTCCCCGCCAGGGGAGGGGCCCTGCCGTCGTCCGGAGGCGGCCCTCCGGTCGGTCAGGCGATCGGGGTCCGCTCGTCGTCCGGGGCCGGCCGGTGCCACCCCCGCTCGACGGACGCGCGGCACCGCTGGGGGTCGTCCCCGCAGGCGGTGAGCAGCGCCGTGAGCAGCACGGGGCCGTGGTCTAGGGCCGCGCGGGGCAGTGGGCCGGTGGCGACCAGCGACACGAGCCCGTGGCCGACGACCCAGCTCTGGACGGCCAGCTCGAGGGGGTCGACGTCGGCGCGGACGCGTCCGGCGTCCCGGCTCCGCCCGGCGGCCCGGACCAGGTGCTCGAGGCCGGCGTCGGCCGCGGGGAGGTCCTCCAGGTCGACGCTGGCATCGAACATGACCCGGTAGAGGTCGGGATGGGTGAGGGCGCTGTCCAGGTAGGCCGCGGCCAGGGCCGCGAGGTCCTGCACCGGGTCCTCGGACAGCGCGACCGTCCGGAGCCGCGCGCCCAGCCGGGTGAAGCCCTCCTGGCGGAGCGCCCGCCACAGGCCGTCCATGCCGCCGAAGTGGGTGTACACGGCCATCGTGGAGACGCCGGTGCCGGCGACCAACGAGCGCAGGGTGATCGGCTCCCGCTCCCGGAGCATGACCGCGGCGCGCTCGATCAGCTGGGTGCGGACCGCCGGGTCCTTGGGGCGGGGCACGGGGTTACGTTACATGGCATAGCACTGCTATGTTTCATCTCGCCCGGGGTGCCCGGGTCACCCACGAACGAGGAGCCAGCATGGCCGTCACCCTGGTCAACCCCGCAGCGCTGCCGACGTCGGAGATGTACTCCCAGGTCGCGGTGGCGACCGGTTCGAGGCTGGTCTTCGTCGCCGGCCAGGTCGCCGTCGACGCGACGGGGGAGAAGGTCGGTGTGGGCGACTTCGCGGCGCAGGTCGAGCAGGCGTTCCTCAACGTCGGCACCGCCCTGGCCGAGGCCGGCGCCACCTTCGCCGACGTCGCCAAGATGACCGTCTACGTCGTCGACTGGTCGCAGGACTTGCTGCCCGCCTTCATCGACGGGGTGGGGCGGGCGTCGGCGAAGCTCGGCGCCGGCTCGGCGGCTCCGGCGTCGATGATCGGGGTGTCGGTGCTGTTCGACCCCGACTTCCTGGTCGAGATCGAGGTCACCGCGGTCCTGGACTGATCCGCCGCGGCACGGGGGCGGGGCCCGGCCCGGTGCGGGCGGGCCCCGCCGGGTGTCCCGGTCCCGGCCGCGCCCAGCCCCACGGCGAGCCCCGCCGCGACCACCCCGATGCCGAGCCACACGAGCGGCCCCGGCGCCGCGCCGCCCATGGCGACGCCCACCGCCGCCGCGGCGACCGGGGCAACCCCGGTGAGCAGTCCGGCCCGCGCGCTCCCCAGCCGGCCGACGGCGGAGTACCAGAGGACGAAGGCGACGGCGGTCATCCCGACGGCCAGGTAGCCGGTGGCGGCCAGCTGCGTGCCGGACAGCCGGAGCGCCGCGGCCGGCCCCTCGCCCGCGACGCCGAGGACGCCGAGGACGACGGCCGCGAGCCAGGTGGTGTGCACCGAGACGCCCCACGCGCCGTGCCGGGCGAGCAGCGGCAGGGCGAGCAGCGTGAACCCGGCCTCGCAGAGCAGGACGACGACCGCCCAGGCCAGCCCCTCGGCGTCGCTGCGGCCGAGCCCCTGCACCAGCGCGGCACCCACGGTGACGACGGCGGCGGCAGCCAGCACCCGGCCGCGCGGCCGTCGGCCCTCCAGCAGCGGGCCGATGACGGCGAGCAGCACCGGCACGGAGGCGACGGCGACGCCGATCACCGCCGGCTCGGCGTGCTCCGAGCCGCGGACCAGCGCCACGTTGAACAGCACCATCCCGGTGGCGACGATCCCGAGCAGCCAGGCCCACTCGGCACCCCGCGGCCGCACGATCCGCCGCCCGGCCGCACGGGCGAAGCCGGCCAGGAGCAGGCAGGCGAGGGCGTAGCGCAGCGACTGCGCGGTGAACAACGGCGCGTCGGTGAGGACGGCGGAGATGGCGACGCTGCTCCCGACGAAGCCCATCGCCACCGTTCCGGCGAGGACCGCGGGAGCGGCGGGCTGCCCGACGGGCGCGGCATCGACGAGGGCGGCCATGGCTGCCATGCTCGGACGCTGTTGGCCCATCCAGTAGGGCCAATCGAGGCGGAGTGGAGTGGACCAATGCCCGGCGCCGACTTCCTGCAGCTCGACCCGGCGGGTGCGCCGGCGCGCGGGGTGACCGACTGGCTGACGTCGGCGGTGCGGGCCGCGGTGCTGGACGGCCGGCTGGCGGCGGGGGACCGGCTGCCGCCGACCCGGACGCTCGCCGCCGACCTGCGGATCGCCCGCGGGGTGGTGGTCGAGGCCTACCAGCGGCTGGTCGACGAGGGCCTGGTCGAGGGGCGGACCGGCCGGGGCACGGTGGTGCTGCCGACGTCGTCCCCCGAGCCGCCGCCCGGGCCGGCCGCGACGGCGACCGCGGATCCGGAGCGGCTGCCGCAGCCGACGAACCGGCCGGCCGCCGAGGGCGAGATCGACCTCTCGCCGGGGGTGCCCGACCTGGCCGCGTTCCCCCGGGCGGCGTGGCTGCGGGCCGAGCGGGCGGTGCTGCGGGACGCGTCGGCGGCCGACCTGGGTTACGGCGACCCGCGGGGGAGCGCGCGGCTGCGGCGTGAGCTGGCCGGCTGGCTGGGGCGCACCCGCGGGCTGCGCACGGAGCCCGACCGGGTCCTCGTCGTCGCCGGGGTGGCGCAGGCGCTGGCGCTGGTCGCCCAGACGCTGCGGTCGCGCGGGGCGGAGGCGATCGGGGTGGAGGACCCGGGCTCGCGCGGCGCCCGGCAGGAGCTCGTGCACTGGGGGCTGCGGCCGGTCGGGGTGCCGGTGGACGACGACGGGCTGGTGGTCTCCGCCCTGCCGCCGGTGCCCGCGGTGATGGTGACGCCGGCCCACCAGTACCCGACCGGCGTGGTGCTCTCCCCGGACCGGCGCCGGGAGCTGCTCGCGTGGGCCCGCGACGGCGGGCTGGTGATCGAGGACGACTACGACGCCGAGCACCGCTACGACCGGGCGCCGGTGCCCGCGCTGCAGCCGTCGGCGCCGGAGCACGTGGCGCACACCGGGAGCACGTCGAAGACGCTGGCGCCCGGCATGCGGCTGGGCTGGCTGGTGGCGCCGGCGCACCTGGACGCCGACCTGGTGACGGCGAAGCACGCCAGCGACCTGGGCAGCCCGGCGCTGCCGCAGCTGGTGCTCGCGGAGCTGCTGGCCTCGGGGGAGTACGACCGGCACCTGCGCCTGGTGCGCGGCCGCCAGCGGGCCCGCCGCGACGCGCTGCTGGCGGCCTTGGCGCGGCACCTGCCCGGGGCGCGGGTGGCCGGGGTCGCGGCCGGGCTGCACCTGCTGGTGACGTTCCCCGGGCTGGACGCGGACGACGTCGCGCTGGCCGGGGCGGTGCGAGAGGCCGGCGTCGTCGTCCACCCGCTGTCGTGGCACCGGCTGACCCCCGGGGATCCGGGCCTGGTGCTCGGCTACGCCGCCACCTCGCCCGACCGCCTGCACGCCGCGGTCGAGCGGATGGCGGCCGCGCTGGGGCAGGGCCCGCTCCGGTGAAGGCGAGCCCTGCCCTGTATCAGCGCCTGCCGCCGTGGGCCGCCTTGGACAGCGGCTCCCAGGCGCGCCACTCGGCCAGCCGGGAGTCGTAGTCGCGGGTGGCGATCGCCAGCGGGCCGTCGCCGAGGAAGATCCGCAGCGGCGGGTTCTTGGCGTCGACCAGCTGCAGCACGGCCTCGCGGGTGGCGAGGGGGTCGCCCGGGTTGCCGGCGCGGGCCTTGCGGGCCTCGGCGGCCTGCACGCGGAAGTCGTCGTAGGCGGGGTTCGGGGTGGCGTGCCTGGCCGAGGAACCGGACCAGTCGGTGGAGTAGGCGCCGGGCTCGATGATCGTCACGTTGATGCCGAAGTCGGCGACCTCCGCGGCGAGCGACTGGCTGAAGCCCTCGAGCGCCCACTTCGAGGCGTTGTAGATGCCGATGTTCGGGAACGCGCTGATCCCGCCGATGCTGCTGACCTGCAGGATGTGGCCGGAGCCCTGGGCGCGCAGGTAGGGCAGCGCGGCCTGGGTGACGAACAGGGCACCGAACACGTTGGTGTCGAACTGGGCGCGGGCCTCGGCCTCGCTGATCTCCTCGACCATGCCGAACTGCCCGTAGCCGGCGTTGTTGACCACGACGTCGAGGGCGCCGAAGTGCTCGTGCGCCTGCTGGACGGCGGCGACGACGGCGTCGCGGTCGTCGACGTCGAGGCGGATCGGCAGCACCTTGTCGCCGAACTGCTGGACCAGGTCGGCGAGGCCGGCGGTGTCGCGGGCGGTCGCGGCGACGGTGTCGCCGCGCTCCAGCGCCGCGATCGACCACTCGCGGCCGAAGCCGCGGGATGCGCCGGTGATGAACCAGGTCTTGGGCATGCGGGTCTCCTTCGTCGGGCGTCCGCCGTCGTCAGCACCGCGCTTCCCCGCCGTGTTCCGTGCCGCCGGGCGCTCCCGCGGGAACGCCCGGCGGGCGGGTCACCGGCGGCGGGCGGAGGCGCTGAGCGCGGGAGAGGTCCACATGTTGTCGCCGACGTTGATCGTGTGGCCGGGCGGGACGATGGCGTCGATGCGGTCCAGCACGTCGTCGGAGAGCTGGACGCCGTCGGCGGTCAGGTAGGACTCGAGGTGCTCCATGGTCCGCGGGCCGACGATCGCCGACGTCACCGCCGGGTGCCGGACGACGAACGCGATCGCGAGCTGCACGAGCGTCAGGCCGGCCTCCTCGGCGAGCGCGGCGAGGGCGTCGGCGGCGTCCAGCTTCGCCGCGTTGGCCGGGTTGCCTGCGTCGTAGACACCGGGGAAGCGCTGCGCCCGGCCGATCGAGCCGGGTCCGCTGACCTCCTGGCCCTTGCGGTACTTGCCCGACAGCCATCCGCCGGCCAGCGGGCTGTAGCTGAGCACGCCCATCCCGTAGCGCTGGCAGGTGGGCAGCACGTCGGCCTCGACGGCGCGGGTGAGCAGCGAATAGGGCGGCTGCTCGGTGCGGAAGCGCTCGCGTCCCCGGCGCTCGGCGGCCCACTGCGCCTCGACGATCTCCGAGGCGGGGACGGTGGAGGCGCCGAAGGCGCGGATCTTGCCGGCGTGCACGAGGTCGGACAGCGCGCCGAGGGTCTCGTCGATGTCGGTGGCCGGATCGAGCCGGTGCACCTGGTAGAGGTCGATCCGGTCGGTGCCCAGCCGGCGCAGCGAGTTCTCGACCGCCTGGGTGATCCAGCGCCGCGAGGTGCCGCGCTGGTTGGGGTCCTGCCCGAACGGCAGTCCCACCTTCGTGGCGAGGACGACGTCGTCCCGCCGGCCTGCCAGGGCCTTGCCGACGATCGCCTCGGACTCACCGCCCGAGTAGACGTCGGCGGTGTCGATGAAGGTGATCCCGGCGTCGAGGGCGCGGTGGACGATGCGCACCGCGTCGTCGTGGTCGGGGTTGCCGAGCGCGCCGAACATCATCGCGCCCAGGCACAGCTGGCTGACCGAGACGCCGCTGCGTCCCAGGGGTCGGTAGTCCACGGTGGATCTCCTCGTGTGCCGCGGCTCGGCCGCGACGGGCTAGGCTCGGGTCGCCAGAAACGGACAACCTCTCCGCTACCGTAACGGATACCCTCTCCACTTAGGAAGTGCATGCCTGCGACGTCCCCCGTGCAGCGCGCCGACGCGGCCCGCAACCGGGAGCGCATCCTCGCCGCCGCCCGAGCCGGCTTCGCCGAGCCCGGCACCCCGCTGTCGATGGCCGAGATCGCGCGGCGGGCAGGGGTCGGGATGGCGACCCTCTACCGCAACTTCCCCGGCCGGCAGGACCTGCTGGAGGCGCTGTACACCGACCAGGTCGACGCCGTCTGCGCCGCGGCGGCCGAGGTCGAGGGCTCGCCCGGGAACGCGCTGATCGCCTGGGTGCACCGCTTCGCGGCCTTCTTCGCCAGCAAGCACCAGATCGCCGCCGAGCTGCTCGCGCAGGCCGAGGGGCCGGGCCCGGTGCTGGACCGCAGCCGGGAGCGGGTGCTCGCCGCCGGCCGGCCATTGCTTGCCGCCGCGCAGGAGGCCGGCGAGGTCCGCGGCGACCTGACGCTGGAGCAGGTGCTCGACATGGTCATCGCGGTCTCCGCGATCCACGGCGACCCGGAGTACTCCCGCCCCATCCTGCAGACCGCCCTGGACGGCCTGCGGCGAGGCTGAGCGCTCCCGCGCCGGCGAACACTGTCGGCGCGCGAGTAGGGCTCTGCCCACCGGCGGGGGCAGAGACCGACGTGTCGCCGACCGCAGCTGCCGTCGGCCGGGTGCCAGGATCTGGCCGTGGCGATGATCCTGGTGACCGGGGCGACCGGCACGCTCGGCGTCCCCACGGTCGACCGCCTCGCGGCCGCCGGGCACGACGTCCGAGCGCTGAGTCGGCGCAGCGGACCCGGACTGGTGACCGGCGATCTGCTCACCGGCGAGGGGATCGACGCGGCGGTGAACGGCGTGGACACGGTGGTGCACCTGGCGACCGGACTCCGCCGCAAGGACGTCGTCATCGCACGGACCCTGCTCGACGCCTCGCGTCGGGCCGGGGTCGAGCACCTGCTGCTCATCTCGATCGTCGGGATCGACCACATCCCGCTGGGCTACTACCGGGACAAGGTCGAGATCGAGCGGCTGGTCGCCGACTCGGGGGTTCCCCACACGATCCTGCGGGCCACCCAGTTCCACACGCTCGTGGACCAGCTGTTCACGGTGCAGCGGCGGCTGCCGGTCCTCCTCGCCCCGTCCTTCCGCGTGCAGCCCATCGCGCCGTCGGAGGTCGCCGACCGGCTCGTCGAGCTGGCGTCCTCCGCACCGGCCGGGCGCGTGCCGGACATCGGCGGCCCCGCCGTCCGCCCGCTCCCGGAGCTGGCCCAGGTGTGGGCGACGGCGCGCGGCATCCGGCGCCGGGTGGTGCCTGCGCGCCTGCCGGGCCGGGTGTTCGCCGGCTACCGGGCGGGGCACGACCTCGTGCCCGGCCCGCCGTACGGCCGCGTCACGTTCGAGGAGTACCTGGCCGCGCGGTAGGCGCCGGAGAAGCGGACCCGGCGGACGAGGCGCGGAGACAGCGGGCACGGCGACGCATCAGCGGTGGTGACGGCCCAAGCGGTAGCCGACCAGGACGCCGATCAGGGTCAGCACGGCGCCGCCGACGGCGCCGAGCGCCAGGGTCTGCACGTCGCCGGACGTTCCCGCGGGAACGCCCGCGCGACCGGCGAACGCCGTTGGGGCGGCAGTCGGGCTCTGCTCACCAGGTGAAGCAGAGTCCGACGTGGCGCTGACCGCAGCTGCCGTCGGCAGGGCCTCGGCGGGAGCGGCGACACCGGTAAGCTCGTCGTCGATCGCCCGGAAGAACTGGCCGGCCATCCGCTTGGCGACACCGGTGATCATCCGCTGGCCCACGCCGGCCACCGGGCCGCCGATCACGGCGTCGGCGGAGTAGGTCAGGGTGGTCCGGCCGTCCTCGGCCGGCGACAGGTGGATGGTCACCTTCGCCCGGGCGTTGCCCGGTGCACCGGCGCCGGAGGCGTGCATCACGTACGACGCCGGCCGCTGTTGGTCCGACAGCCGCACCTCGCCCGCGTACGTCCCGCGGATCGCGCCGACGCCCACGGAGACCTTCATCGTGTACTCGTCGTCCCCGACCTGCTGGAGCGTCTCGCAGCCCGGGATCGTGCGCGCCAGCACGGCCGGGTCGGTGAGCACCGACCACACCTTCTCCGGGTCGCCCGAGAGAACCGCTGAGCCGTCGAGGTTCACGCCATCGCTCCTGCCTCGCGACGGGCTGCCGTCGCGGTCCGTTCCGACGAGGGGTCGCGCACCAGGTCGTACAGCTCGGTCGGCGAGATCGGCATCGAGGCGATCCGCCGGCCCACCGCGTCCTCGATCGCCGAGGCGATCGCCGCCGTCCCCGGGATCACGCCGGCCTCGCCGGCGCCCTTGATGCCCAGCGGGTTCAGCGGCGACGGCGTCTGCTGGTGGTCGATGTCGATGTTGGGCACCTCGGAGGCGTACGGCATCAGGAAGTCCATGAACGAGGCGTTCTGCAGCTGTCCGTCGGCGTCGTAGGCCATCCGCTCGTACAGCGCCCCGCCCACGCCCTGCGCCACGCCGCCGTGCACCTGGCCCTCGACGATCATCGGGTTCACCACGTTGCCGCAGTCGTGCACCACGGCGTACTTGACGACGTCGATCTCCCACGTCGCCGGGTCGATCTCCACGATCGCCGCGTGCGCGCCCGAGGCGAACGTCGACCGGATCGGCGAGTAGTAGTCCCGGTGCTCCAGCCCCGGCGCATCGCCCACGGCCACCGGCGGCTTGTCGTCGTCCCCGGCCTTGGCGAACTGGGTCGCCTGCTTCGCCGCCTCGTCGAAGGCGTACCGCAGCGGGTTGGACAGCACGGCCACCGTGCGCAGCGGGATCGACGTCCCCGGCACGCCTTTCACCTGCACCAGCCCGGCGTCGATCTCCAGGTCCTCCGGCGCCGCCTCGAGCACGTCGGCCGCGATCCGCAGCGCCTTCTCCCGTACGCCACGGGCGGCCAGCGCGATCGCGTTGCCGCTCATCACCGCGGCGCGGGAGGCGAAGGTGCCGACGGCGTAGCCGAACCGCCGGGTGTCGCCGGTGGTCACCTCGACGTCCTCGATCGGGACGCCGAGCTCCGACGCCACGATCTGCGCGAACGCCGTCTCGTGCCCCTGTCCCTGCGAGGTCAGCCCGGTCGACACCAGCACCTTGCCGCTGCCCAGCACCTGTACGTGCCCGCCCTCGTACGGGCCGGGGCCGGTGCCCTCCACGTACAGCGCCATCCCGACGCCGAGCAGCTTCCCGCGCTCAGCGGCGTCGGCCCGCAAATGCTCGGCCTCCGACCAGCCGACCAGCGTCCGCAGCTTGTCCAGCAGCCCCGGGTAGTCGCCCGAGTCGTAGATGACCGGCCGGCCGTCCTGGAACGTCAGGCGGTGGTCGTAGGGGAACTGGTCGGCCTGGATCAGGTTCCGCTCCCGGACGACGGCCCGGTCCAGCCCGAGGTCGTCGGCGATGCGGTCCATCGTCCGCTCCATCGCGTAGCAGCCCTGCGGCCGCCCGGCACCCCGGTATGGCGTCACGATCACGGTGTTGGTGAACACCGACTCCACGACCACCCGGTACACCGGCAGCGCGTACGGCCCGACCAGCTGGGTGGCCGTCACGATCGGCACGATGATCCCGTAGGGCGTGTAGGCGCCGTTGTCGTGCCAGATGTGCACGTCGAGCGCGGTGATCCGGCCGTCGTCGTCGTACCCGACGGTGATCTCCTGCCGCTGCTGGCGCTCGTGCGCCGAGCCGATGAAGTGCTCGCGCCGGTCCTCGGCCCACTTCACCTCGCGACCGAGGTTGATGGCCGCGAGAGGCACCAGCAGCTCCTCGGGCCACGGGTGCACGATCTTCACGCCGAACCCGCCGCCCACGTCCGGCGCGATCACCTCGACCTTGTCCAGGCTGAGCTTCAGCTTCGCCGCGATCGCCGCGCGCACCGACGTCGACGCCTGGGTGCTCGTGTAGACCCGCAGCGAGGAGTCGTCGGCGTCCCACTTCGCGTGCACGCCCTTGCCCTCCATCGGCATGCAGGCGCTGCGCTCGATGTACTGGGTGAAGCTGAGCGTGCGGGGCGCGGCGGCCAGCGCCGGCTCGACGTCACCGGTCTCCTGGTGGTGCCGGGCCGCGACGTTGTCGGGGATCTCCTCGTGTACCGCGTGCTCGGCCGCGCGGGCGGCGTCCACGCCGACGACGACCGGCAGCTCCTCGTAGCTGACGACGATGCGGTCGCAGGCGTCCTCGGCCACGTACCGGTCGGTCGCCACCACCATGACCACCGGCTCGCCGACGTGGTTCACCTCGCCGTTCGCGAGCGGGAAGCCGGTACGCGGGGCGTGCAGCTGCGGGTGCGGGATGAGCACCGGCAGCGGCTCGGCCATCGGGCCGGTGAGGTCCTCGTAGGTGTAGATGGCCACCAGACCCTCGACGTCGAGCGCCTCGTCGACGTCGATGTCGGTGATGCGGGCGTGCGCGTGCGGGCTGCGCACGAACGCCGCGGCCAGCGCGGTGTGCCCGATGTCGTCGAGGTAGCGACCCTTGCCGGTGATCAGCCGCTGGTCCTCGCGCCGGCGGACCGGCTCGCCGAAGAGCTTCGTCGTCACCGTCGCCCGCCTCCCTCGACCGTTCCTGCACAGATGGGGGTGACCGGACCCCGCGAGCCAACCGTTCGTGCACGAACGGCGGCCATCGCTGCTGCGGCGACCAGCGGCGCGACGGCGACCATCACGCGTCCCGCATCGCGGCGGCCGCGTGGTGCACGGCCTTCTTGATGTTGGCGTAGCCGGTGCACCGGCAGAGGTTCCCGCCGACCATGTCGTCGACGTCCTCTTCGGTGAGCTCCACCGAGTTGTCCCGCTCCTCGAGCCCGGCGGCGATCGTCATGAGGAAGCCCGGCGTGCAGAACCCGCACTGCAGCGCGTGGCACTCGCGGAAGGCCTCCTGCACCGGGTGCAGCACCTGCCCGCCCTGGTGGTCCTCGCGGGCCAGCCCCTCGACGGTGCGCACCTCCGAACCGTCCACCTGGACGGCGAGCATCAGGCACGAGCGCACCGGGTCGCCGTCGACGATCACCGTGCACGCCCCGCAGACGCCGTGCTCGCAGCCGACGTGCGTGCCGGTCAGCCCCAGGTCGTGCCGCAGCGCGTCGGACAGCAGCCGGCGCACCGGCACGGTGGCTTCACGTGGAACACCGTTCACGGTGACGGTGATCGTCCGCTCGGTATCGGTCACGCGGCCCTCCCAGTGCTCATGGCTCGGCTCCGCACTCGCTCCGCTCCTCGCTCGCTGGCGCTCGCTGCGATGCTCACTCGCGCGTCGCTCCCGCGACGGCCTCCGCGGCGGCGGAAGCCAGCGTGCGTTCGGTCAGCACCCCCACCAGCAGCCGCCGGTAGTCGGCGCTGGCGTGGATGTCGGTGTCCGGGTCGACCAGCGTGCGCGCCAGCTCCCCTGCGGCGGCCCAGTCGGCCTGCTCCACCGGTGCGCCGGCGACGGCGTCGGTCAGGTCGTGCACCTCGGGGGTCAGGCCCACCGAGACGTAGGACGCGCGGGCCGACTCGACCCGGCGGTCGCCGTCCAGCGTGACGACGACGCCCGCGCCGCACACCGCGTAGTCGCCCTTGCGCCGGGCGATCTCGGCGAACGCGGTGCCCGACCGCTGCGGCAGCGCGGGGAAGAAGGCGGAGGTGACGACGGCGCCGCCGGGGATCGAGGTCTCCAGCGGGCCCACGAAGAAGTCCCGCCAGCCGAGGACCTCGGTGCCCGCCGCCGACGCCACCGTCACCGTGCCGTCGGTGAGCGCGAGGACCGACGTCATCTCGCCGGACGGGTCGGCGTGCGCGATCGAGCCGACGGTGGTGCCGCGGTTCCGGATGGCCGGGTGCGCGACGTTCGCGGTGGCCCGCGCGAGCAGCGGCTGCACCCGCGCGGCGCCCTCGTCGGCCAGCAGCGTGCTGTGCCGCACCAGCGCCCCGACCCGCACGCCGGTGTCGTCCACCTCGATCGCGTCGAGCCCCGGCACCCGGTTGATGTCCACCAGCACGGCGGGCGCGGCCAGGCGCATGGACAGCAGCGGCAGCAGCGACTGGCCCCCGGCGAGCACCTTGGCGCCGTCCTCCGACAGCAGCGCCAGCGCCTCGTCGAGCGCACGCGGGTCGGCGTAGCGGAACGGTGCGGGCTTCACCGGCTGCGGTCACCTCCGTACGAGTGCGAGTCGTCACTCTGTCACCGGCGCCGGGGGGACGTAAGTGCCTCAGCGCTAAAACTTCGTTGCGCTCGTGTTCCCGCCGGACCCACGCCGCCCCCGGCGATCCGGAGCGACCGGATGCCGGGGGCGGCGGGAGTAGCGGGTGTGGCGGTTACCGGTCGTGCTGGTCGGAGCCCGGCGTGCGGCCGCCCAGCACACCCGGCCGGCCGACCTCGTCGACCGACGACGGGTCGGGGCTGACCTGCATGCCCGGCTCGTGGCCGAACGTGCTGCCGGCGGCGGGGTGGGTGCCCTCGCGCAGCAGCGCCTCCTTCATCTCGGCCGGGGCCAGCGCCCGCGCCACGTGCCAGGCGATGACGGCGACGATCGAGCCCAGCGCGATGCCGTTGAGCACGTACTCGTCGGTGAAGGTGAGGGTCACGTTGCCGATGCCGATGATGATCCCGGCCGCGAGCGGCACCAGGTTGATCGGGTTGGCGAAGTCGACCCGGTTCTCCTTCCAGATCTTGGCGCCGAGCAGGCCGATCATCCCGTAGAGGACGACGGTGATCCCGCCGAGCACCCCGCCCGGGACGATGTTGATCAGCGCGCCGAACTTGGGCACCAGGCCGAGCAGGATCGCCACGATCGCGGCCACGTAGTACGCCGCCGTCGAGTAGACGCGGGTGGCGGCCATGACGCCGATGTTCTCGGCGTAGGTCGTCGTGGGGGAGCCGCCGACCGAGGTGGCGACGACGGTCGCGATGCCGTCGGCCGCGACGGCGCGGCCCATGTAGGGGTCGAGGTCCCGCTTGGTCATCTCGGCGACGGCCTTCACGTGCCCGGCGTTCTCCGCGACCAGGGCGATGACCGCGGGGATGACCAGGAGGCTGAAGTTCAGCGAGAAGGACGGCGCGGTGAAGTCGGGGAAGCCGAACCAGTCGGCGTCGCCCACGGAGTCGAAGTCGATCCGGTCCCGGGTGCTGACGGCACCGGTGCCGTCGACCGAGGTGATCGGGCCCGCGGTGGCGTCGAGCAGGACCGACAGCAGGTAGCCGAAGACCAGGCCGAGCAGGATCGAGATGCGGGCGAGGAAACCGCGCAGCGCGAGGGAGGCGACGATGACGAACGCCATCGTGGCCAGCGCCACCCACTGGTCCTGCGGCCAGTAGACCCCGGCGGCGACCGGGGCGAGGTTGAAACCGATCAGCATGACCACCGCGCCGGTGACGGCCGGCGGCAGTACCTTGTTGATCACGCCCAGGCCCGCGAAGTGGATCAGCACACCGACCAGGGCGAGTACGACGCCGGCGACCAGCAGTGCGCCGACGACGTCGCTGGAGTCACCGCCGTTGGTCCGGATCGCGGCCACGCCGCCGACGAAGGCGGCGCTGGTGCCGAGGTAGCTCGGCACCCGGTTCTTCACGATCAGCAGGAAGATGATCGTCGCGACGCCGCTCATCATGATGGCGAGATTGGGGTCCAGCCCCATGATGATCGGGAAGACGAAGGTCGCCCCGAACATGGCGACGACGTGCTGTGCGCCGATCCCCACCGTGCGCGGCCAGGACAGGCGTTCGTCGGGGGCGACGGCCTCTCCCAGCGGGGGCGTCCTGCCGTCCCCGTAGAGCTTCCACCCGAACGACATGAGTGCCTCCTCGACGTGCACGTCCGACTCGATCCGGTGGACGGTCGACGGGCGTCGTCCCCACCGCGAGGCGCCACTGTGTCACCGCGCCAAGGCTGGCGGAAGTACCTCAGTGCTAAATCGTTGTTGCAGTGAGATGCCGATACTTCACCGCTGAGAGATCGGTCGGTACGGTCCGGCAATGAGCTCTTCAGCGCCTGCCGGCGGAGACGCGGCGGTCTCGGTGCAGCTGCGGTCCGGGGTCTACGCCGACTCGGTCAAGCTGATGCAGGTGAGCCGCCGGATCGGCGCCCGCGACGGCGTCTCCGCCGTCCTGGTCGCCATGGCCACGCCGCTGAACCTCGAGCTCGCCGAGGGCATGGGCCTGGCCCCCGACGGCGGCGCGTCGCCCGAGCAGCTGCTGATCGCCGTCCGCGCCGAGGACGACGACGCCCTGGCCGCCGCGCTCGCCGACGTCGACGCGGCGCTGGCCGAGCGGGAGCGCTCCACCGGCTCGGCCGACGCCATCCCGCACCGCACCATCGGCGCGGGCCTGGACGAGCTCGCCCACGACGCGCCCGCGCTGGCGATCGTCAGCGTGCCCGGCGCCTACGCCGCCGCGGAGGCGGCCGACGCGATCGCCGCCGGCCGCAGCGTGCTGGTCTTCTCCGACGGCGTGCCGGTCGAGCAGGAGGTCGCGCTCAAGCGGGCCGCGCACGAGGCCGGCGTCCTGGTCATGGGCCCCGACTGCGGCACCGCGATCGTCTCCGGCGTCGCGCTCGGCTTCGCCAACGTCGTCCGCCCCGGGCCGGTCGGGCTGGTCGCGGCCAGCGGCACCGGCGCGCAGCAGGTCTCCTGCCTGCTCGACATGGCCGGCGTCGGCGTCTCGCACGTCCTCGGCGTCGGCGGGCGCGACCTCTCCGAGGCGGTCGGTGGCCTGGCCACCCTCGACGCGCTCGCCGCTCTGGACACCGACCCCGCCACCGAGCGGGTGCTGGTGGTCTCCAAGCCCCCCGCGCCGGCGGTGGTCGCCGCCGTCGAGGAGTTCGCCGCCGGGCTGTCGGTGCCGGTCCGCTCCGCGACGCTCTCGGCGGAGACCCCCGACCTGACCGCCGCCGTCGAGGCGCTGCTGGCCGACCTGGGCCGCGACGTCCCGGAGTGGCCGTCCCGCCCCGGGCCGGCGGAGCAGGCCGCACCCGGCGCCGTCCTCAAGGGGCTCTACTCCGGCGGCACGCTGGCCGACGAGGCGATGCTCCTCGCCTCGCCCGCGCTCGGGGGCATCCGGTCCAACACCCCCCTGGAGCCGGACCTTCATCTCGGGACGGACCTGTCCGCCTCCGGCCACCTCGTCATCGACTTCGGGGACGACGCCCTGACCGTGGGCCGCGCGCACCCGATGATCGACCCGACGCTGCGGCTGGAGGCCATCGCCGGCGTCGCCGCCTCCGACGAGGCCGCCGTCCTGCTGCTGGACGTCGTCCTCGGGTACGGCGCCGACCCCGACCCCGCCGGTGCGCTCGTCCCCGCGCTGCAGGCGGCCCGCGCGCGGAAGTCCCTGCCCGTCGTCGTCGCCCTGATCGGCACGGAGGGGGATCCGCAGGCCTGGTCCCGGCAGGCCGACGCCCTCGCCGCCGCCGGCGCCGCCGTCTTCGCCTCCAACGCCGCGGCGACGCGGTACGCCCTCGACCTGCTGGGAGCCTCTACATGAGCGAGCTTGCGAGCTCATCCATGGACACAGCGAGCCGGCTCATGCGGCCGACGAGCGCCAGCGAGGAGGACGCATGAGCCTCGGGAACCTGCTCTCCGGGCCGCCGGCGATCGTCGCCGCCGGCGTCGACGTCTTCTCCGAGGCGCTGCGCGCCCAGGGAGCGGACGTGCACGACGTCGACTGGCGCCCGCCGGGCTTCGGCGACCCGGCCGACCTCGCCGCGCTCGCCCTCGACGCCCGCCGTGCTGCGGCCAACCGGACCGCCGTCGAGCGGCTGCTCGCCGCCGGGTCGGTGCTGGTCGACGTCCGGCCGGCCCGCGAGGTCATCGGCCTGACCGACCGGGTGCTGCTGCACTCCGGCCCGCCGCTGACCTGGGAGGCCGCCTCCGGTCCGATGCGCGGCGCGCTGGTCGGCGCCTGCCTCTTCGAGGGCTGGGCGGCCGACGTGGAGGAGGCCGAGATCCTGCTCTCCACCGGCGCGGTCGCCCTCGACCCCTGCCACCACCACCGCACGGTGGGCCCGATGGCCGGCGTCACCAGCCCGTCGATGTGGATGTGGTGCCTGGAGGACCCGGTCACCGGCGGTCAGGCCTTCTGCAACCTCAACGAGGGCCTGGGCAAGGTGCTGCGGATGGGCGCCTTCAACGAGGAGGTGCAGACCCGGCTGCGGTGGATGCGCGACGTCCTCGGCCCGGTGCTGTCGACGGCGGTGCGCGGCTCGATCGACGCCGGCAACGACCCGCTCGACGTCAAGGGCGTGCTCGCCCAGATGCTGCAGATGGGCGACGAGGGGCACAACCGCAACCGCGCCGGGTCGCTCATGGCACTGCGCGAGCTCTCGCCGGCGATCGTCGCCAGCGGTGCCCCGTCGTCCGACATCGCTGACGTGCTGCGCTTCATCGGCGGCAACGAGCACTTCTTCCTCAACCTCGGCATGCCGACGGCGAAGCTCGCCCTCGACGCCGCCCGGAACGTCCCCGGCTCGACGATGCTCACCGTGATGTCGCGCAACGGCACCGAGTTCGGCATCCAGACCGCCGGCACCGGCGACCGCTGGTTCACCGGGCCGGCGAACACGCCGGTCGGCCTGTTCCTGGGCGACTTCGGCCCGGACGACGCCAACCCCGACATCGGCGACTCCGCGATCATGGAGACCTACGGCGTGGGCGGCTTCGCCATGGCCGCGGCCCCGGCGATCGTCCGCTTCGTCGGCGGCACCGTGCCTGACGCGCTGGCCACGACCGAGCGCATGTACCAGCTGACGCTCACCGAGAACCCCGCCATGGCCATCCCGATCATGGGTTTCCGCGGCTCACCGACCGGCATCGACGTGCTGAAGGTCGCCCGCACCGGCTGGTTGCCGCAGATCAACACCGGCATGGCCGGGCGGATCGCCGGCACCGGGCAGGTCGGCGCCGGGCTGGTCCAGCCGCCGCAGCAGTGCTTCGAGCAGGCGCTCGCCGCCCTGGCCGAGGAGGCCCGCACCGCCTGACCCGCCGAGATCGGCGATCTCGCCCTGTTTCACGCACCTGATGCGGGCGAGATCGCCGATCTCGCCTGATCCGCCGCGGCCAGGGGTAGGTGCTCGGCCCGACGCCGAGGAGGCACCCATGGCCCGCTGCGAGGTCTGCGGCAACGATTACCGGCTGAGCTTCGAGGTGCACGCCGCGGGAGCGGTGCACACCTTCGACAGCTTCGAGTGCGCGATCCACGCGATGGCGCCCGTCTGCGAGCACTGCGGCGTGAAGGTGGTCGGCCATGGCGTCGAGGCCGACGGCGTCTTCTTCTGCTGCGCGTCCTGCGCCCGCATGCACGGCGAGCCGGAGAGCGCCGCGCAGCTGGTCGACCACGCCGGTCGCGCGCCGGACGAGCGCTGAGCGGGTTCGGCCGGCCTCGCGAGACCGGTGAGATCTGCGAACTCGTGGCCGTCAGCGGCTGATGGCCACGAGTTCGCAGACGTCGCTGCCGGCGCTCAGTCCCGCGGACGCGTCGGGTGCGGCGTGCGGCGGTAGAGGTGCACCGACACCGCGGCGATCCACGCCCACCCGGTGACGACTCCGGTCCACAGCCCCCCGACGGCGAGGGTGGAGGTCGAGCCGCTCGCCACACCCATGAACCCGGCCAGGACGACGGCGCCGCTGATGGCCGACGCCCATGCCCACCCGGTGCGCGACTCGCGGGAGAACCGCCGGGCGAGGACCGCCGTCGCCGCCACGAGGCAGGCGAAGCCGAGCCCACCGGAGGCGAGGTGGAGGACGCCGCTGAGCGTCGTCTCCGCCGGGGCGCCGGCCGGCGTCCCGACGGGGAAGCCGTCCATCGGGTCGGCCACGAAGATCCCACCCAGGACGAGCCCCGCGCCGTACCCGGCCAGCAGCCCGCCACCCCACGACGCTCCGGGGCCGCCCCGCAGCGCCCGGCGTACGCCGATCGCCGCGGCGACGGTCATCAGTCCGGTCACCACCAGCGTCGTGACGTGGATCCAGCCGAGGGAGCCGTTCGCGAGCAGGCTCAGGCTGTGCCGGCTGAACTCGAATCCGTCCCGTGAGAGTCCGTGCACCACTCCGGACGTCAGGTACACGGCCCCCGCGAGCGGGCCGTAGCCCAGGAGCGAGCGGGTGACGGCGGACGGCCGGTCGCAGTAGTCGTCCGCGGGTGCGGCGGTGGTGGCGGTGGTCATGGCTGCCTTCCTCTCGCTCTCTTACACTCACGGTACTCAGACGAAACTGGCGGGTGTAACTCATCGGGGAGGTGTCACGGAATCGTGTCCGGCACCGGCGGGGAGATCGTCGTCCGCATCACGACGGGGGACGGGGACCTCGATCCGCGCATCCTTCGGACGCGTGCCGCCGTCGTGCAGGCGGCGACCGCACTCTTCCTCGAGAACGGCTACGTGGACACCAGCCTGGACGACGTCGCCGCCCGGGCCGGGGTGTCGAAGAAGACGATCTACAACAACTTCGGCGACAAGGAGCGGCTGTTCACCGAGATCGTCCTCGGCGTCACGGCGACGGCGGAGGAGTTCGCCGCCGGGCTCACGTCGTCGTTCGGCGACGGGAGGGACATCGCAGAGATGCTGCACGGCCTCGCGAGACGGCACCTGGACTCGGTGACCAGCCCGGCGGTCGTCCGTCTGCGTCGGCTCATCAGCGCCGAGTCGCGCCGCTTCCCCGATCTGGCCCGCGAGTACTACCGCAGGGCCCCGGTCCGCGTGATCGCTGCCTTCTCCGCCGCCTTCGCCGATCTCGCCGCGCGGGGTTCGCTGCAGCTGACCGACAGCGCCCGCGCGGCCGAGCACTTCGCGTTCCTCGTCGTCGGTCCCGTGCTGGACCGCATCATGTTCGAGGGTGCCGCCGCCGTGCCCGGCGCTGACGAACGGGACGCGATCGCGCGCGCGGCCGTCTCGACGTTCCTGGCCGCCTACGGAGCCCGCCCCGCGTGACAGCCCGCCGGGGCGCTGTCAGGCGGGGCCGCAGGTGAGCAGGTGCTCGACCGCCTCACCGAAGCCGGCCGGACCGTCGAGCGGGGACTCGAACGGCACCCGCAGGTCGTAGCAGCCGTGGCGGCTCTGCACCCGGAAGCGGACGCCGAACCGGTCCAGGCCCAGCAGCCGGACGTCGTCGTGCCGGCCGGCCCAGCGCTGCACCCGCCCGACCAGCCGGTCCAGCGGTGCCCGCTGCTGGGCCACGAGCTCGCCCTCGGCGCCGCTCACGACGTCGGGCCGGGCGGCACGGAAGGCGTCGGGGTCGACGTCGACGGAGGTGCCGGCCTCCTCGAGCCCCACCTCGGCGAGGTCCAGCCGCACCAGGACGGTCCCCAGCCCCACCTCGAACAGGGCCTCGGCCGGGCAGGACTCGGCGAAGGCCAGCACCTGCGCCGGGACCTCCGGCTCCGGGACGGGCGTCAGCCACCCGGTCAGCTGGACCATCGCGCGCACCGGGTGGCGCAGCGGGAACGGCGCCCGGTCGGTGATGGTCAGCATCGCCGGGACGTCGCCCAGCGGGGAGTCGCGCAGCGCCGTCTGCACGCCGCCGCCGGCCGGGACGACGAGCAGGACGTCGCCGTCGCCGGTGGTGGCGACCGCGGACACCTGGCAGGCGCCGAGCCCGGCGACGTGCAGCGCGGCCGCGGGCCGGAGGGCGACCGTGCGGGCTCGCTCGGCGGCCGGGGGCTGCCGGTCGACGGCCGCGGGGGAGGAGGGCGAACCGGCCGTCATGGACCACCTCGGAGTGTTCGTAGGTGCGTTGTAAGGTGAGCCTAACCAAACCGGAGGTCCTAAGTGAACACGCCCCGTCCCAAGGTCCGGCTCAGCCGCGCGCTGGGCATCCCGCTCACCCCGAAGTGCGTCCAGTACTTCGAGCGCCGCCCGTACCCGCCCGGCGAGCACGGCCGCAAGCGCCGCAAGGACAGCGACTACTCCACCCGGCTCAAGGAGAAGCAGCGGCTGCGCGCCCAGTACGACATCAGCGAGACCCAGCTGCGCGCCGCCTTCGACCGCGCCCGGCGCTCGGGCGGCAAGACCGGCGAGGCGCTGATCCAGGACCTCGAGTCGCGGCTGGACGCCACCGTCCTGCGGGCCGGCTTCGCCCGCACCATCTACCAGGCCCGCCAGTTCGTCACCCACCAGCACGTGCTGGTCAACGGCAAGCGCGTCGACCGCCCGTCCTACCGGCTCAAGCCCGGCGACTTCATCGAGGTCGCCGAGAAGTCGAAGAAGAAGGAGCCCTTCCTCGTCGCCGCCTCCGGGGCGCACGCCGAGGCGCCGAGGTACCTCGAGGTGCGGCTGGCCGACCTGGTGGCCCGCGTCGAGCGGACGCCCGGCCGCGACGAGGTCCCGGTCGTCTGCGAGGAGCAGCTGGTCGTGGAGTACTACTCCCGCTGAGCCGGCAGAGGCCGACACTGGGCGGTGTGGACGTCGTCCGGACCAGCAAGCGGCTGTCGTTCGTGCTCCGGCACCGCCCGGACAGCATCGGCCTCGCGCTCGACGTCGCGGGATGGGCCGACGTCCACGAGCTGCTGGCGGCGCTGGGCCTGACCCGCGAACAGCTCGAGCGCGTGGTCGCCGCGAACGACAAGCGGCGGTTCGAGCTCGACGGCGACCGGATCCGCGCCAGCCAGGGCCACAGCGTCGCCGTCGACCTGGGGTACGCACCCGAGCACCCCCCGGCCGAGCTGTTCCACGGCACGGTCGAGCGCTTCCTGCCCGCGATCCTGGCCGAGGGGCTGCGCCCGGGGCGCCGGCACGCGGTCCACCTCAGCCCGGACGCCGCCACCGCGCGCACCGTGGGCGCCCGGCGTGGCCGGCCGGTCGTGCTCCGGGTGGCCGCGGCCCGGCTCGCCGCGGACGGCGGGCGGTTCACCCGCTCGGCGAACGGCGTCTGGCTCGTGGATGGGGTGCCACCCGGCTATCTCGCCCGGGACGGCGACGCCACGGTGGCCCGTGACTCACCCGCCGGCAGGTGAGATGATCGCGCACAACACGTGTGGTCACCGGCGGCGGGTGGCACGCACTCGCGGTGGGGGGCGGCACTGGACGGACGGCTGGCCGAGCTGGTCCCGGGCGGCCCCCGGACGCAGCTGCAGCGCATGGTGCTCGGGCACGACTGGTCCGCGACCCCGCTGGGGCCCGAGAGCGAGTGGTCGGCCACCCTGCGGTCGGCCGTCAGCACCTGCCTGAACTCGCGGTTCCCCACCCTGCTCATGTGGGGCCCGCAGCTGGTGATGGTCTACAACGACGGCTACGCACCCATGCTCGGCGGGCGGCACCCGTCCGCGCTCGGCCGGCCGGCACCGGAGGTGTGGGCCGACATCTGGCCGGCCCTGGAGTCGATGGTCGCGGAGGTCATGGCCGGCCGGGCGACGTACTCCGAGGACCTGCTGCTGGTCATGACCCGGCACGGCTTCGAGGAGGAGACCTACTTCTCCTTCTCCTTCAGCCCGGTCGTCGAGCCCGGCGGAAAGGTCGCGGGCCTGCTCGACACCGTCGTCGAGACGACGCACCGGGTCCTGGCCGCGCGACGGATGGCGCTGCTGCAGCAGCTGGGCAGCCTGCCCCGGGCGGTGCACGGCAGCGCGTCCCAGGCGGCGGCCGAGGCCCTCCGCGTGCTCGCCGCCGCCCGGAGCGACTGCCCGTTCGGGCTGGTCTACCTCGCCGAGCCCGAGGACGCCGGTCCCGCGCGGGAGGCCCGGCTGGTCGCGACGCACGGGCTGGCCGAGGGCGCCGACGTGGCCGGCAGCATCCTCCCCGAGCTGGTCGCCACGGCCATGGCCACCGGGCAGCCGCAGACGCTCACCGGCTTCGACGAGGTGCTGCCGGGCCTCTCCCGCACCGGCGCGAACGCGGCCGGGGAGTCCGACGTGCACACCGCGGTCGTGCTGCCGCTCACCTCCGCCGGGCTCAGCACCCCGGTCGGTGCGCTGGTGGTGGGCGCCAGCCCGCACCTGCGGCTGGACGAGGAGTACCGGGTCTTCCTGGCCCTGGCCGCCGGGCAGGTCGCCGCGGCCGTCACCGACGCCCGGGCCGTCGAGCTCGAACGCCGCCGGGCCGACGAGCGGGCCGAGCTCGACCGGACCCGGGCCCAGTTCTTCACCGAGGTCGCCGTCACCTTCCAGCGTGCCGTCCTGGGGCCGACCGTGCTGCCCGAGGGCTTCGCCGTGCACTACGAGCCCGCCACCGGGACCCTCGAGGTGGGCGGCGACTGGTACGACGTGGTCGACCTGCCCAACGGCTGCTACGGCGTCGTCGTGGGGGACGTCGTCGGCACGGGACTGGCCGCCGCCGCGGTCATGGGTCAGCTGCGCAGCGCGGGGCGGGCGCTGCTCCTGGAGAGCTCGGCCCCGGCCCACGTGCTGGGCGCACTGGACCGGTTCGCCGCGCTCATCCCGGGTGCCGCGGTCAGCACCGTGTTCTGCGCCGTCATCGACCCGGCCTCGGGCAGCGTCCGCTACAGCAGCGCCGGCCACGTCCCCGGGATCGTCGTCGACGCGGAGGGCCGGTCGTCCTTCCTCGAGGGCGCCTCCTCGCTTCCCCTCGCCGTCCTGGCCGACCTGCGGCGCCCCGAGGCCGAGCTGGTGCTGCCGGTGGGCTCGACGCTGCTGCTCTACACCGACGGCCTGGTCGAGCGGCGCGACGAGGCGCTGGACGAGGGGATGGCCCGGGCCGCGCAGGCGCTGGCCGCGGGCCGGGCCCTCCCCCCGCTCGAGCTGGCCGCCGCCCTCACCGGCCGGCTGCTCGACGACGCCCCGGACGACGACGTCGCCTTCCTGCTCTACCGGCGGGCCTGACCGGCCCGCGCGGCCTCAGCCCCCGACGACGTCGCGGAAGGTCTCCTCGGTCTCGGTGAACAGCTCGCCGAGGCCCTCGCTGCCGATGAACTCCTCCGGCACGTAGCGCTCGTCGAGGGTCTCCACCACGGACGGCTCCTCCGCCGCGCTCTGCAGCGTCTCCTCGAGGGTGGCGATCACGTCCTCAGGTGTGCCCGCCGGCGCGAGCACGCCGAAGGTCGTGGTGCTCTGGACCAGCTCGGGGTAGCCCTCCTCGACGAAGGTGGGGGCGTCGACGTAGGGGAGCGGCTCCTCGCTGCCGACGGCCAGCACCCGCAGGTCCCCGGCCTCGATGGCCGGGAGCATGTCCTGGCTGAGATTGACGAAGCCGGCGCTGACGTTCTCGCCGAGCAGCGCCGTCTGCACCTCCGAGTTGCCCTCGAAGGGCACCACGGTGAGCGGCACGTCGTAGAGCTGGGTGATCCGCCGGGTCTCCGCCGCGTGGGTGTTGGTGGCGCCCGGGGTGCCGACCGTGATCTCGCCCGGGTTCGAGCGGGCCGCCTCGAACAGCGCCTCCACGTCCTCGTACGGCGAGTCGGCCGGCACCACGATGCCCGACGGCACGCGGGTGACCACCCCGACCGGCGCGAGGTCCTCGCGGGTGTAGCCGACGTCGTTGGTCAGGTAGTTGAGGACCGCCGTGGGCAGCGCGGTCATGGACAGCGTGTAGCCGTCGGCCTCGCTGGCGATCAGCTGCTGGTACGCGGTGGCGCCCGAGGCCCCCGGGAGGTTCTCCACGACGACGGACTGCCCGAGCTCCTCCTCCATGTGCTTCGCCAGCGCCCGCGCGGCGATGTCCGTCGGCCCGCCCGCGGTGTAGGGCACCAGCAGCCGGATGCTCTCCGTGGGGAACTCCTCCGCGGCGGCGCCCCCGCCACCTCCGGAGTCCTCGCCGCAGGCGGTGAGCAGGCAGGCGGCGAACAGGGCGGCGAGCAGGCGCGGGGATCTCATGGGGCTCCTGACGTGGGGACGGCGGCGTCCGTGCCGGGCGGTGGCCCCATGGTGGGGCATACCAGCCGCCCCGGCCGGTCGAGACGGGCCCGGACCGGTCAGGAGGGCAGCCGGACCGCCAGCAGCGCGATGTCGTCGTCCCCACGGGTGCCCAGGGCGCCGAGCAGCCCGTCGCACAGCCGGTCCAGGGGCTGCTCCGCGCGCTCCCGCAGGGCCTGCACCAGCCAGGCGGTGCCGTCGTCGAGCGTCATGCCGCGCCGCTCGACCAGGCCGTCGGTGTAGAGCAGCAGCGTGTCCCCGGGGCACAGGAGGATCTCGTGGTCGTGCCGCTCCGGGCCGTCCGCCGACGCGCCGAGCAGGAGATCCGGCCGGCGCGCGAGCACCTCCGCGGTGCCGTCGGCGCGCAGCACCACCGGCGGCGGGTGGCCGGCGTTGGACCAGCGCAGCGGCACGCCTCCGCCGTCCGGGCCGAGCGGGTCGACCGTGGCGACGGCGGCGGTCACCAGCGTGTCCATCCCCAGTCGGGAGCGGACGTCGTCCAGGGCGCTGAGCAGGCTCGCCGGCCGGGCGTGCCCCGATCGGGCCAGCGCGCGCAGCATCCCGCGGGTCTGCGCCATGGTGGCGGCGGCGGGGGCGTCGTGGCCGGCGACGTCGCCGATGACGAGCATGGTCCGGCCGTCGGCCAGCGGGAAGGCGTCGTACCAGTCACCACCGACCTGGGCCTCGCGCGCGCCGGGCAGGTACCGCACGGTCGTCTCCAGCCCGTCCACCCGTGGCGCGTCGCCCAGCAGCGCTCGCTGCAGCGTCTCGCTGATGCGGACCACCGCGCGGGTGGCGGCCGCGTCCGCGCTCAGCCGGGCGACCTGGGCCTCGCGCCGCAGTCGCCGGTCGCAGGTGGCCACCGCGAGGACCGTGCACAGGGCCACGGCGAGGAGCCGGAAGCTCTGGGCCACCGCCGTCCCGGCGGTGTACTGCTGCTCGTGCACGCCGAGCACCGTCGCGACGACGAACGCCGCCGCCCCGTAGGCGATGGTCGCCCGCCGGCCCAGTGCCGTCGCGGCCACGAGGGGCGCGACGGCGGAGAGCCCCAGGACGACGTTCCCCCGGCCGCTGCCCGCCGTCGCCAGCACGACGAGGAGCAGGACGACGGCAGGCATGACGGCGTTGATCCGCCCCGACCGGTCCACCGCAGTCCCCCTCGTCCGGTATCCGCCGAGCCGCTGCGTCGGGACGCTCCCAACCTAGTCGACACGGGACGTGGATCGGAGAAGCGCGCTGATCAGGCGGCCGATCCGGGCATCGAATCCATCGGCAGGCCGACGTAGAGCACGCCGATCAGCTCCGGCCCGTCGTGCAGGCCGGTGTACGCGGTGAAGTAGGGGCGGCCGGCCACGGTGGCCTCACCCGTGAAGGTCTCGCCGGCGAGGACGGCGGCGAGCACCGGGTTGGGCCGGCCGTCGGCGTCGGTCCGGGCGATGTAGGTGCCGACGTTGCGGCGTCCGGCCGGGTCGAGCACGGTGGTCGCGACGCGGACCATGCTGCCGGCGTCGTCCAGGCGCTGGAACAGCGTGCAGCTGCCCCCGGCCTGCCGCACGACCTCGTCGACGAGCGCCGACGGGCGCCGCGGGTCGTCGCTGCGCTCCAGCGGCTGGTCCCCGATCAGCAGGTCGGGCAGCGTGGCGGTGTGTGTGGCGCCGGTGACCTGGTCGCGCACGGTCAGCGTCGTCCGGTGCTCCCCGAGCCGGGCGCCGCCGAGCTCGGCGAGCAGCTGCTCGGCCACGGAGAGCGCCCGGCGGACGTAGACCACGCGCTGGCTCCGGGCCAGCTGGCCGACCGCCTCGGTGATGCGGGCCGAACCGCTCGCGGCGCGGTCCACGTTCTCCACGACCCGCTCGGTGGCCGCCCGCTGCTGCTCGACGGCCGCGGCGATGGCGTCCTGGGCGCCGGCGATGGAGGTCAGCGTCCCGGTGATCCGCTGCACCACCTCGACGGCCTGCTGGGTCTCCTTCTGCACCGACGTGATCTGCGCGTCGATGTCCCGCGCGGCCTGGGCGGTGCGGTCGGCCAGCTCCTTGACCTCGTCGGCGACGACAGCGAAGCCGCGGCCGAGGTCGCCCGCGCGGGCCGCCTCGACGGAGGCGTTGAGCGCGAGGAACCGGCTCTGCTGGCTGATCGCGCCGATCAGCCGCACGAACTCGGTGATGGCCGCGCTGGCGGTCTGCAGGGCGGTGATCCGCTCGTCGACGGCGTGCGCGTCCTCCACCGCCTCCTCGGCGATCGCCGACGCCCGGCTCGTGCTGGTGGAGATGTCGCCGATGGCACTGCGCAGCTCGGCGAGGGAGGCGGCGGCCTCGGCGGAGGTGTCGGAGACCTCCCGCGACGCCTGGGCGAGCACGCCCGCCTGCTGGGCGGCGGCCTCCATGCTGGTGTCCCGGTCAGGTGCGCGCCGGAGCCGTGGCGCCGCACCGTGGGCGGGGGCCGCGGACGGCAGGGGAGCCGGTGCGGGCGGGCGGACCTCCCGCGACGTCGACCGGCGCACGAATCACTCCTCTCCGGGGCCCGCTCGCCGCTGCGGACGCCGGAGGGCCCGGGTCCCGGCGGGGGTTCCGGAACACCGTAGGGCGGCTTCTCCGCAGCTGGAGCGGGCGCGCCGACAACCCCCCTGAGAAAGCGTGCCACCGCACCGGGAAAAGCCATTCGGTGACCGCTCCGGAATTGTCGATTGAGCGACTCCAGTTTCTTTTGGGACAGGAGTTAAGGGTGTGCAGGCTCGTGCCGAGAACTGGGGTGTCACTGCACAGGCGCACGCCGATGACTCGGATGACCAGCATCCGGGCGGGCTGAGCCGCTGAGAGAAAAGGACCCAGGCAATGCGCATGTCGCGCGTTCTGCTCGCCGGTGTCGCGGTTGCCGGCGTCGCCGCCACCACCTCCGCCTTCACCAGCAACAACACCATCACCGTGGACAACAACGTCGCCGGCTACGTCGCGACGAACGTCAGCGGTGCCGCCGTCACCAACATCGCCTACGCCGCCAACGCCGCCGACCAGAGCCGGTTGGACAAGGTCACCTTCACCACCAGCAACGACATCACGGCCGCGAGCGCCGTCCTGACGATGCGCCTGGCGGGTGCCACGGCCTCCGGCCAGGCCAACACCTGCTCGGTCGTGGGGGCGACGACGATCGAGTGCACCTTCACCAGCGCGCTCCTGTTCTCCGCCTTCGACGGGCTGGCGCTGACGGTCACCTCGAACTAGTCGTTCCGCACCGGGCGGGGCGGCCCTCGAGGTCGCCCCGCCCGCACCCCCGACAAGGGCCTCCATGCCAGCTGCAACCAGAGTCGCCAGCACCAGCGCCGTCGTCGCGCTGGTGCTGGCGACCGTGTGGTTGTTCTGGCCCGCTGGGCTGGGTGGCGGGACGACGTACGTCACGACGCACGGCACCAGCATGGAGCCGGAGTTCAACTCCGGAGACCTCGTCGTCCTGAGCCGGGCCGATCGGTACGCCGTCGGCGACGTCGTCGCCTATCGCAGCGAATCGTTGGACAGCGTCGTCATGCACCGGATCGTGTCGGGCGATGCCCGCGGCTTCGTGACCCAGGGCGACAACAACGACTGGCTCGACGAGGACCGGCCCACCGCGGAGGAGATCTTCGGCCGGCAGTTCCTGCACCTCCCGCAGGGCGGCACGGCGCTGGGCGCGCTGGCCTCGCCGTGGTCCCTCGGCCTCGTCGCCGCGGCCGCCTCCCTCCTGGTTGGCTCCACCCGCCGGGTCCACGGCCGGCACAGTCCGAGGCGCCGGCGCCGCCCGGCGCTCCGCCGGCCGTCGTTCTCCGCGCCTGCCCTGGCGCTGCCGCGGTTCTCCGCTCCCGCCCTGCCGCGGGTCGGTGCCCCGGCGCTGCCGATGGTGGCCCGCGCCCGCGCCCGCCAGGTCGCGCTGGGCGCCGGGGCGGTCGCGCTGGTGGCCGCCGTCGGCGCCGGCGTCCTGGTCCTGCTGCCGGCGACCGAGCAGGTGACCGAGACGCTGCAGGTCACCCAGGAGGGCACCTTCACCTACGCCGGGTCGGCCGAACGCGGCACCACGTACCCGACGGGCGCCGTGGCCACCGGGGACACCGTGTGGACCAAGCTCGCCACCGGCCTGACCGTGTCCTACACCGACACCGTCGTCGCCCCCGACGTCGCCGACCTGCGGGGCGCGCTGCGGCTCGACGTCTCCATCCGCGCCGCGGACGGCTGGAGCACCTACCTCAGCAGCGGCCCCGTCGTCCCCCTCGACGGCGGAACCGCGACGGCGACGGTCGCCGTGGACCCCGCGCAGGCCTCCGCCGTCCTCGCTCGGCACCACGACGAGGTCGGGATGTCCGGCAGCGGCGCGACGCTCACGATCACCCCGACGGTCGCGCTCACCGGCACCGTCCGGGGCGTGGCCTTCGAGGCGGAGAACCCACCCGGGCTCGACTTCGTCCTCGACCCGACCTCGCTGCGGCTGACGGGGGAGCCGGAGTCCGTCCTGGCCACCACCGGTCAGACGCCGGTGAGCGTCGAGGAGGTCGCCCCCCGGTCGTTCGACGTGCTGGCCGTCTCCGTGCCGATCGGGGTGGCCCGGGTCGCCGCCGTCGTCGTCCTGGCGCTGGCGCTGGTCGTCGCCGCGGCGGGCGCCTGGATCGGCCAGGTCGGCCGGGGCGACGTCGCCGACGGGTTCCTGCTCCGGCACGCCGACCGGATCGTGCCGGTCGCCACCCTCGCCGAGGGCGCCACGGTCATCGACGTCGCCGACGCCGAGGCGCTGCACCGGGTCGCCGAGCGGTTCGACACCGTCGTCCTGCACCACGCCGGTCCGGACGAGGACGTCTTCGCCGTGCGCGACGTCGACGCCACCTACCGGTTCGTGGTCCCCGGCACGCCGGGCCGCCGCGGCCGGCCGCCGGTGCCGGCGGCGGCACGGGCGCCGCTGCCCGAGGAGCCGGCCGCCGCCGACCTCACCACCCCGCTCGGGCTGCGCGGCCGCTTCGCCTGAGCCGGCGACGAGATCGGGGAAGGTGCGGTCCGGGACGTCGTCCGGACCGCACCTTCCCCGAAGCCGTTCCGGCCGGCTACGCCTTGACGATCGCGGCGACCGGGCCGCCGCCCGACGGGCCCTGGTGCACCGCGGCCACCGACACGAAGACCGCGGGGTCGCCGGTCACCGAGGCGGTCACGCCGCCGACGCAGGCCTTGATCTGCCGGTGCCAGGAGACGTCGGAGTCGTCCAGCATCGCGTTGCGCCGGCCGCGCACCTTCCCGTCGGGCGAGGCCTCGCACTTGAGGAAGACGTTGACCAGCCGGTCGCCGAGGTCGGTGTGGTGCGGTCGCTCGGGCAGCTCGAGGCCGGCGTCGCGGATCGCGTTCCAGATGCCGTCCTGGTCCAGGGCGTCCTTCATCACCGAGTGCCCGACCCGGTAGGAGCCGCCGTGGCCGCGGGCGTTGCCGACGACGACGATCTGCGCCCGGTCCAGCTCCACGCCCGACGAGCAGGAGGCGACGGCGCTGTAGAGCGAGAGGTCACGCATGATCTGCTCCTCCGACGGCATCTCGATCTCGCCGAGCGCCACGGCGATGCCCAGCGCGGTCGTGCCGTTGGAGATGTCCATGGAGCCGTGCGGCTCCTCGAGGATGGTCGTCCGCCCGCGCTCGTGGGCGTCGCGGATGGTGTCGATGGTCAGCAGCGGCGTCTTCGTCTGCACGTAGTGGACGTCGGCCGGGTCGGTGATGCCCGCGGCCGCCATCGCCTTCTTCACGCCCTCGGCGACCTTCTTCACCATCGCGACGCGCCCGATGTCCTCCGGCAGCAGGACGTCGCTCATCGCGTAGCCCACGGTCAGACGCGGCTCGTCGGTCTTCTCGACGGCGTCCTCGGGCAGCGTGGCGAAGACCGTGGCGTGGGGGCTGATGACGCCGTCGGTGCCACCGGACCACACGATCGGGACGTCCCCGACCTCCTCCTTGCTGCGCGAGCCCTTCTCCAGCAGCACCTCGCGGAACGCGCGGTCGGCGATGATCCGGGTGTAGTCGTTGATCCCGCCGTTGCCCTCCGTCTTGCCGATGACCGCGACGACCCGGTCGGCCTCCATCACGCCGTCGTCGATGAGCCTGGCCAGCTCGGAGGCGTCGCTGACGGTGTGCAGCGGGACCTTGCGGACCTCGATCGGTGCGGGCACGGCGGTTCCTCTCCGTTCAGGGGGTGATGACGGTGCCGACGTCGTCGCTGCGGACGGCGTCGGCGATGTGCTCGAGGGTGGTGACGACGGCGCGGCTGCCGCCGTCGGCCACGAAGCGGAGGGCGGCCTGGACCTTGGGGCCCATCGATCCCCGGCCGAACTGGCCCTCGGCGGCCAGGGCCCGCAGCTCGGCGGCGTCCACCCGGCCCAGCGGCCGCTGCCGCGGGGTGCCGAAGTCGACCATCACGTTCGGCACGTCGGTGGCGATGACCAGGGTGTCGGCCTCGACGTCGCGGGCCAGGACGGCGGCGGTGAGGTCCTTGTCGATGACCGCCTCGACGCCGCGCAGCCCTGACGCGCCGGCGTCGTCGACGACCGGGATCCCCCCGCCGCCGGCGCAGACGACGACGAACCCGGCCCGGGCGAGCGCGTGGATTGCCGGTGAGTCGACGACCGCGATCGGCTCGGGCGAGGCGACGACGCGGCGCCAGCCCTTCTCGCCGCGGTCCTCCCAGGTCTGGCCGAGCGTGACGAACCGGTCCGCCTGCTCGCGCGGGAGGTAGCGGCCCACGGGCTTGGACGGCTCGGCGAAACCGGGGTCGTCCGGGTCGACCAGGGTGCGGGTGACCAGCGCGGCCGTGCGCTGGGGCAGGCCGCGGGCGGCCAGGGCGGCATCCAGCTCGTCGGCGACGGTGAAGCCGATGGTCGCCTGGGTCTGGGCGACGTTCCAGTCCAGCGGCACCGGCGGCACCTCGTGCGCGGCCAGCTCGTTCTTGACCAGCAGGTTGCCCACCTGCGGCCCGTTGCCGTGGGTGAGGACGACCTCGACGCCGGCGGCGACCACCTCGGCGATGTGCCCGGCGGCCTCGCGGATGGCGTTCTGCTGCGCCTCCGGGGTCGCCGACCCGTCCGGCCCGGTCATCGCGTTGCCGCCCAGGGCGATCACGACACGGCGGGCGGAGGTCACCCCGCCGACCCTAGCCCCCACTTCCTTAGCGGTGAAGTACCCAGCGGGCGATCACACGGGCTCGGCCGGCTCGTCGTCGTACGGGCCGAGCGCCCGCTGCGCCCACAGGACGTCGCGCCAGCGCCCGTGCTTGAACCCGATCCGCCGGTAGGTGCCGATCGGCTCGAAGCCCAGGGCGGTGTGCAGCCTGACGCTCGGCTCGTTGGGCAGCGTCATCCCGGCGACGGCGGTGCGGAACCCCCGCTCGGCGAGCCGCCGGAACAGCTCCTCGTAGAGCGCCCGCCCGCCGCCGCGCCGGTGCCGAGCACCGTCGAGGTAGACGCTGACCTCGCACGACCACCGGTAGGCCGCCCGCTCCTTGTACGGACCCCCGTAGGCGTACCCGAGCACGACGCCGTCCTCCTCGAGCACCAGCCAGGCGTGCCGGCGCTGCGCCGCCGCGATCCGGCCGGCCATCTGCTCGGGTGCCGGGGGGTCGGTCTCGAAGGTGATCGCCGTGCCGGTGACGTACGGGGCGTAGATCGCCGCGCAGGCGGCGGCGTCGCCAGGGACGGCGTCGCGGACGAACGGATCGGGGGCACCCATGATCAGCAACGTAACCGGGACGGCGGGCCGGGCGCGGTGACCTCGACCACCCCCTGCCACGTCGTCGCCGCCGGTCCCCCGCCCGCTCGGCTAGCGTCCCCCGCCGTGCCCGCAGCCCCGTCGTCGACGACCGTCGCCGGCCTGGTCACCGCGCTCGTCGGGTTCCTGAGCTCCTTCGCGGTGGTGCTCACCGGCCTGCGCGCGGTCGGCGCGACGCCGGGCCAGGCGGCGTCGGGTCTCGTGGTCCTGTCGCTCACGATGGGCCTGGCCACCGTGCTGCTGGCCCAGCGGACGCGGATGCCGGTCACCGTGGCCTGGTCCACCCCCGGCGCCGCGCTGCTCGCTACCGCCTCGGCGCCGTCCTGGCCGGTGGCGGTGGCAGCGTTCGTGCTGGTCGGCGCGCTGGTCCTGCTCACCGCCGGCTGGCCCCGGCTGGGGACCGCCATCGGGGCCATCCCGCCGGTGCTGGCCCAGGCGATGCTGGCCGGCGTCCTCGTCCCGCTGTGCCTCCAGCCGGTCCGGGCGGCGCTGGAGATCCCCTGGCTGGTGGTGCCGGTGGTCGCCGTCTGGGCGGTGCTGCTGCGCTTCTCCCCGCGCTGGGCCGTGCCCGCCGCCTTCGCGGTGACCCTCGGCATCATCGGGTGGCCGGCCTGGCGCGGAGGCGGCGTCGAGCCGTCCGCACTGGTGCCGGCGCTGGTGTGGACGACCCCCGACTTCGGCTCTCCCGCGGTGATCGGGCTCGCGCTGCCGCTGTTCCTGGTCACCATGGCCTCCCAGAACGTGCCGGGCATGGCCGTCCTCGCATCCTTCGGCTACCGGGCACCCTGGCGATCGGCCATGGCGGTCACCGGCGCCGGGACGGTGCTCGGAGCCCCCTTCGGCGGGCACGCGATCAACCTGGCCGCGATCAGCGCGGCGCTGGCGGCCGGCCCGGAGGCGGACGCCGATCCGGGCCGCCGCTACCTCGCCGCCCGCACCGCCGGCCTGGCCTACGTCGGGTTCGCGCTGGTCTCCGCCGCGATCACGGCCCTCGTCGTGACGGCTCCGGCCGGGTTCGTCGCCGCGGCCGCCGGCCTGGCCCTCTGGCCGGTGCTCGCCTCGTCCCTGAGCGCGGCGCTGGAGCGGCCGGAGGACCGGATCCCGGTCGTCGCCACCTTCCTCGTGGCGATCAGCGGGATCACCGTGGGCGGCATCGGGTCGGCGTTCTGGTCGCTGGTCGTGGGACTGGCCTTCTGGGCCTGGTACCGACCGCGCCCGGCCGTGGGTCGCGGTACCGCCGGCCCGGGGTGACCGGATGCCGCCTCAGCGGCGCCAGAAGTCGAAGCGGTCCCGGCCGGGCCGGAACCCGGCCGCCTCGGCCACCGCCACCGCGAGGTCGAACTTCTGCCCGACCGCGGTCGGGGCGTGCGCGTCGCTGCCGAAGCTGACCGCCTCGCCGCCCGCCTCGTGGAACCAGCGGACCTGGTCGGCCGAGGCCAGCGGGCTGCTGGTGTTGATCTCCAGCGCCCGGCCGCTGCCGGCCAGCGCGCGGAACACCGCCCGGTACTCCTCCTCGTAGTCCTTCTCCACGTACCGGTGCGTCCCGCCGGGCCAGTACCGCCGCGGGAAGTCCACGTGCGCCAGCACCTGGAAGACGTCGCTGCTCTCGATCATGTCCACGAGCTCGCCGAGGTAGCGGCGCATGGTCCCCTCGGCGTCGTCCCACAGCAGCTGGCCGACGCCGTAGAGGAGGCCGTCCTTCGACAGCGAGTGCAGCGAGCCGAGGACCCGGTCCACCGGTGCGTCGCGCAGGTAGGCCGCGACGCTGGCCGAGAACAGGTGCGGCTCGCCGGTCTCGACCCCCGACCAGATGCGGAGCTCGGGGAACCGGTCGCGCACCTCGGCGAGCTCGGCGAAGTAGCCGGCGACGTCGATCTCGGCGTGCCGGGACGCGTGGCGCTCGACCAGGCCCTCGTCGGTCGCGCGGTCCTCCGGGTCCCAGACGGTGAAGTCCAGGTGCTCGGTGAAGGCGATGGCCGGCAGCCCCTGGGCGATCGCCCGCTCGCAGGCCTTGCGCATGGTCGAGGAGTCGGGGGTGTCCCACGACCAGTGGGTGTGCACGTGGTTGTCGGCCGGCAGCTGCCCCTGGTGTGCCCGTTCCTGTGCCATCGCCTGTGGATTCTCCACCGTCGTCCCCAGGCCGCGCGCGGCCACCCGTTCCGTCGCCCCCGGTGCCTACTGTCGGGGCATGACCACCGCCGCGCCGCCGTCCTCGATCGCCGACGAGGCCCTGGAGATCCTCCGGGAGCTCACCGGCCGGCCCGACGCCGTCTTCCGCGAGGGGCAGGACGCCGCCGTCGCCGCGCTCGTCGAGCGTTCCCAGCGGGCGCTGGTCGTGCAGCGCACCGGCTGGGGGAAGTCGGCGGTCTACTTCGTCTCCACCGCGCTGCTGCGCCGTCGCGGCGCGGGCCCGACGCTGCTCGTGTCGCCGCTGCTGGCGCTGATGCGCGACCAGGTGGCGGCCGCGGCCCGCGCCGGCATCCGCGCGGTGGAGATCTCCAGCGCCAACATGACCGAGTGGGACGACATCGCCGCCCGCCTGGCCGCCGACGACGTCGACGTCCTGCTCGTCTCGCCCGAGCGGCTCACCAACCCGCGGTTCCGCGAGGAGCAGCTGCCCGGGCTGGTCGCCCGCTGCGGGCTGGTCGTGGTCGACGAGGCGCACTGCGTCTCCGACTGGGGGCACGACTTCCGCCCCGACTACCGCCGCATCCGCGACCTGCTGGGCACGCTCCCGCAGGGCACCCCGGTCCTGGCCACGACGGCGACGGCCAACGAGCGGGTGGTGGCCGACGTCGCCGAGCAGCTGGGCGCCGGGGGTGTGGAGGTCACCACCGTGCGGGGGCCGCTGTCCCGCGACTCGCTGCGGCTGGGGGTGCTGCGGCTGCCGAGCGACCGGGCGCGCCTGGCCTGGCTCGCCACGCACCTGGCCGACCTGCCGGGCAGCGGCATCGTCTACACGCTCACCGTCGCGGCGGCGGAGGAGACGGCGAACCTGCTCCGCGACGCCGGCCACGAGGTGCGGGCCTACACCGGCCGGCTGGACGACGCCGACCGCAAGGACGCCGAGGAGGCGCTGCGGCAGAACCGGGTGAAGGCCCTGGTCGCCACCTCCGCGCTGGGCATGGGTTTCGACAAGCCCGACCTCGGCTTCGTCGTGCACCTCGGCGCGCCGTCCTCGCCGGTCAGCTACTACCAGCAGGTCGGCCGTGCCGGCCGCGCCGTCGAGCACGCCGACGTGCTGCTGCTCCCCGGCCCGGAGGACATCGCCATCTGGCAGTGGTTCGCCACCTCCTCGATGCCGCGGGAGGACCACGCCGCCGCCGTGCTCACGGCGATGGCCGACGGCAAGGCGTGGTCGGTGGCCCGGCTGGAGACGGTCGCCGACGTCCGCCGTTCCCGGCTGGAGCTGCTGCTCAAGGTGCTCGCCGTGGACGGCGCGGTGGAGCGGGTGCAGGGCGGCTGGCGCTCCACCGGGCAGCCCTGGGTCTACGACGCCGACCGCTACGCCCGCGTCACCCGCACCCGGGAGGCCGAGCAGCGGTCGATGCTGACCTACGCCAAGCCGGTCGACGAGGCCGAGTGCCGCATGGCCTTCCTGCAGTCCGCGCTGGACGACCCCACCGCCGCTCCGTGCGGCCGGTGCGACGTCTGCGCCGGGCCCTGGTACGCCACCGACGTGCCGGAGGCCGCGGCCGAGGCGGCCTCGGCCGCGCTGGACCGCCCCGGGGTCGAGCTGGCGCCGCGGGCGATGTGGCCGACCGGCGCCGACCGGCTGGGTGTCGACGTGAAGGGCAAGATCGCGCCGTCGGAGCAGCTGGAGAACGGCCGCGCCGTCGCCCGGCTCACCGACCTGGGCTGGGGCCAGCGGCTCCGCTCCCTGCTCGGCGACGACGGCGTCGGCGGCGTGGTGGAGCTCGAGGCGCCGAGCATCGAGGAGGACCCGGACGCCGCGTTCGACGTACCGGTGCGCCGCTCGGTCTCCGACGTCGCACCGGACGAAGAGCTGCTGCGCGCCTGCGGCCGGGTCCTCGCCGCCTGGGACTGGAAGGAGCGCCCGGCAGCCGTGGTCGCCATGCCCTCCCGGCGGCGGCCGCAGCTGGTCGGTGGGATCGCCCAGGGCCTGGCCCGCATGGGGCGGCTGCCCTACCTGGGGGAGCTCTCTCTGGCGCACGGCGGGCCGACCGGCCAGCCCGGTGGCAACAGCGCCTTCCGGCTGGCCGCGGTCTGGGACCGCATCGTCGTCGGGCCGGAGCTCCGGGCACGGCTGGCGGAGGTCACCGGGCCGGTGCTGCTCGTGGACGACCTCGCCGACTCCCGCTGGACCATGACCGTGGCCGGGCGGGAGCTCCGGCGGGCCGGTGCCCCGGCGGTCCTGCCGTTCGCCCTGGCGCTGTCCGCGTAGGAGCGGGGCGCTCCCCGCCCCGGAGGACGCCGCTGTCGGCCGAGGAGCGAAGCTCCCCGAGGGCGCGGTCGCGGGAGGGCGCCGTCCACAGCTTTTCGCACACCTGTGCGAAACCGCGGTAGCGTCTGGGCATGACGCTGGCGCACCAGCCCTCGATGTGGGACCTCGCCGAGGAGGCCACGCTCGGCTCGCTGGGCGCCGTCGTCCGGCACGACCTGGGCCGCGGCGCCTGGGTCGACCACCTGCCCGGCTGGGTGGCCGGCTCCGACGAGGTGCTGGAGGTGCTGCTCGGCGACATCGGCTGGCGGGAGGACCGCCGCCAGATGTACGAGCGGGAGGTCGCCGTCCCGCGGCTGCTCCGCTGGTACTCGGGCCGCGACGAGCTCCCCCATCCCCTCCTCACCGACGCGCGGTCCGCGCTCAACCGCCACTACGGCCCCGAGCTCGGCGAGGAGTTCGTGTCCGCAGGCATGTGTCTGTACCGCGACGGGCGGGACAGCGTGGCGTGGCACGGCGACCGGATCGGCCGCGGCCGGTCCACCGACACGATGGTCGCGATCGTCTCCTTCGGCTCCCCGCGGCCGCTGATGCTCCGGCCCGTGGACGGCGGGCAGTCGCTGCGCTTCCCCCTGGGCCACGGCGACCTGGTCGTCATGGGTGGTTCCTGCCAGCGCACCTGGGAGCACTGCATCCCCAAGACGACCAGGCCGGTCGGGCCTCGGGTGAGCGTCCAGTTCCGTCCTCGCGGCGTCGCCTGAGGAAGGCTCGGCCGTCCTCACACGTCTCGCAGGGCCGGCGCGGGCCTCCTGACGGGCGGCCGCTCCGGCCCCGCTGGACCCCCCTGCAGACCCCCTCCGAGGGCGTGTATGGTTCTCCCTGCACCGAGCGAGAACGGACCGGGCCGCGAGGCCCGGGAAACCGCCGGACGAACCCCCGAGGTTCACCGATGCGGAGCCCGGTGTACAGTGGAGAAACCGCCTCGAACAAAGGCCAAGAAATTGGCCGGCAGTCGTGCGCGCCCGCTCCTTGAGAACTCAACAGCGTGCCGAAAGTCAGTGCCAAGTAATACCCCGTGTCATGGCTCGTGCAGTCGTGGCAGGGATTCCTTTGGTTG
>NZ_VNHW01000010.1 GCF_008124835.1 Blastococcus xanthinilyticus
CCGGGCGGATGTGGGCCTTAGACAAGCCACACCCCACTCGGAGGTTCTCCTGCGTTCAAGCCCGACCGCCGTCACCAACGTCATGGCCGGGTACACCTAGGCCCGGGTCGCCTCAGTCGCGGTGGCGGACGACGTTGATCACCGTGCCGTCCGGGGCCCGGACGAAGAACCGGCGCACGCCCCACGGCTCCGTCGTGAGGGGGTGCACGATCTCGTAGCCGAGCTGCTGGGCCTCGGCGTAGGCCGCGTCGACGTCGTCGGTGGACACGGAGATGGCCGGGACCTCGGGCGCCGAGGCGTCCCGGGAGACCAGCTGGAGGGTCGCGCCGGTGTCCGGGGAGGTGTACCGGGCGACCCAGCCCAGGTCGAACTCCTCGGTGCCCAGGCCCAGGTAGCCGGTGTAGAAGCCCTTCGCCGCCTGGACGTCGGCGACCGGGAGGTCGGCGATGATGCGGGTGACTCGCATGCGGTCCTCCTGGGAGCGGGTCCGGTGCTCAGAGCATCGTGCGCAGCCGCTCCCGGCGCGCGCGGAGGACGTCGACCGACGCCGACGCCGACGGCGGTCCGGGCACCGACTGGCGCAGCTGGGTGTGCACCACGGCCTGCGGCTGCGCCGTCCGCGCCGCCACCCGGTTCACCAGCCGGTTGATCTCCCGGCGCAGCTCGGCGGCGTCGCGCCAGGAACGGCCGGTGTCGTCCTCGTCGGGGTGGTCCTCGACGACCATGAAGTCGTCGGCGTCGTTCCGGTGGCTCGCCGCGATGCGCAGCCGCAGCTCGTCGTCCCGCTTGGCCAGCAGCGACGCGGTCTGCTCCGGGGTGAGCAGCCCCGGGATGCCGAGGAAGTCCTCCTCCTCGGGCGCCGCGACCGCGATACCGCCACCCGACCCGCCCGAGCCCTCGCCGGTGTGCGCCGTCCCGCCGTGCAGGACGTGCGCGAAGCGGGCGTCGGCCTCCAGGGCCTCCCACTGCTTCAGCTCGCCCTCGCGCGGCTCGCGCGGCGGCAGGTCCAGCGCCTCGAGCTCCTCGTCGGGCTGGCTCCGCGGCGGCGGCATGACGTGGTTGCGCTGCTCCTCCATGGAGGCGGCCAGCGACAGCAGCGGCCGGACAGCGGGCAGGAACACCGTCGCCGACTCGTGCGAGGCCCGGGAGCGGACCACGCGGCCGACGGCCTGCGCGAAGAACAGCGGCGTCCGGTAGGAGGTCATCCAGGCCAGGACGGCGGCCCGCGGGACGTCGACGCCCTCGGAGATCATGCGGACGCAGACCGCGATCCGCGCCGACCCGGTGGCGAACTTCTCGATCTTCTTCGACGCCTTCGGGTCGTCGGAGAGGATCAGCTCCGGCGACTTGCCGGTCACCCGGCGGACGATCTTGGCGTAGTCCCGGGCGTCGTCCTGGTCGCTGGCGAGGATCAGGCCGGCGGCGTCGGGCATGCCGCCCTCCTCGCGCAGGTGGGTGATCCGGTCGTCCATCGCGGCGATGACGTGCGGCACCCACTGGCCCTTGGGGTCCAGGGCGGTGCGCCAGGCCTGCATCTCGACCGACTTCGTCCCGGCGTCGGACAGCGAGGCGGCGACGACCTCACCGGCGGAGTTCCGCCAGCGGGAGGTGCCGGTGTAGGCGGCGAAGACGACGGGGCGGACGACGTTGTCGGCCAGCGCCTCCTTGTAGCCGTAGGTGTAGTCGGCCCGGCTGACCAGCCCGCCGGCCTCGCCCTCGAAGGTGTCCTCCTCGTACCGGACGAAGGGGATGCGCTCGTCGGGCTTGGTGCGGAACGGCGTCCCGGTCAGGCACAGCCGCCGGGCGGCCATGCCGTAGGCCTCCTCGACCGCCTCGCCCCAGGAGAGCCCGTCGCCGGCGTGGTGCACCTCGTCGAGGATCACCAGCGACTTCACGGCGGTCGCGCGGGCGGCGTGCAGCATCGGCTTGCCGGCGACCTGCGCGTACGTCGTCACGTAGCCCTGCGTGCCGGCGCGCACCGGCCCGACGGCGTTGGTGAGGTTCGGGTCGAGGACGATCCCCATCGCGTCGGCGGCCTCGGCCCACTGCAGGCGCAGGTGGTCGGTCGGGGCCACGACCACGACGCGGGCGACCTCGCGGCGGGCCAGCAGCCGGGCGGCCAGCGTCAGGGCGAAGGTGGTCTTCCCGGCGCCCGGCGTCGCGGTGACGAGGAAGTCCTTGGGGGAGGCCTCCTCGTACTGGGCGAGGGCGGCCTGCTGCCATGCCCGGAGCGGTCGGCTGGTCGTCTGCGGGGCCCGGGCCGCCGCTGCTGCTGCAGTCGCCATGTCGGGGCCCATTCTGGTCGGCGGCGGGGCAACACGCCCAACGGGGTCCTCCCGCGCGCCTCCGCCGTCCCGACGTATGGGCGCCGGCGGGCGAGCCACTGACCTGCGTGTTCACCGGAGGGGGCCGCGCCTGTGGGATGCGTCATGCCCGTGCCGGACCGACCCGTCACGCCCCGTCGGTCACGCCCGCCGCAGGAGTCAGGGCAGCCCCGGGAGGAGCTTGTCCAGCGTCACGGGGAGGTCGCGCACCCGCACGCCGGTGGCGGCGTGGACGGCGTTGACGACGGCGGCCGCCGTGCCGGTGATGCCGATCTCGCCGATGCCCTTGGTGCCCATCACGTTGACGTACGGGTCGTGCTCGTCGATCCACAGCGCCTCGATCTCGCCGACGTCGGCGTTGACCGTGATGTGGTACTCGGCGAGGTCGTGGTTGGCCACCTGGCCGATCCGCGGGTCCCAGACGCTGTTCTCGTGCAGCGCCATCGACAGCCCCATCGTCATGCCGCCGATGAGCTGCGACCGTGCGGTGCGCGGGTTGACCACCCGGCCGACGCCGAAGACGCCGAGCAGCCGGGGAAGGCGGATCTCGCCGGTGTCGGCGTGCACCCGCGCCTCGACGAACTGGGCGCCGAACGCGTAGGGCGCGTGCGCGTCGTCCTTCGCCGCCTGGTCGACGTCGCCGGAGACCTCGTCGCCGTCGGCCGGGGAGCCGCCGAACTTGTCGCGGAACGCGCGGGCGGCCACCACCAGGGCGGAGCCCCAGGTGTTGGTGCCCGAGGAGCCGCCGGCCACCGAGGCGGTGGGGTAGCGGGTGTCGCCGATCCGCACCTCCACGTCGGCGACGTCGACGTCGAGGGCGTCGGCGGTGATCTGCGGCAGGATCGTCCACGCGCCGGTGCCGAGGTCCGCGGCGCCGATCTCGGCGACGTAGCGGCCGTCCTCGAACCGCAGGGTCGCGGTCGAGGTGGCCTGGCGCATCGTCGGGTAGACCGACGACGCGACGCCGTACCCGACCAGCCAGTCGCCGTCGCGGCGGCCGCGGGGGCGGTCGGCCCAGCCGAACCGTTCGGCGCCCTCGCGCAGGCAGCGCACCAGGTTCCGGCTGGACCAGGGCTTCTTGGTCTCCGGGTCGACCTCGGGCTCGTTGCGGATGCGCAGCTCCACCGGGTCGATGCCGAGCTCCTCGGCGAGCTCGTCCATCGCCACCTCGGGGCCGAACATGCCGGGGCACTCCCCGGGCGCGCGGAACCACGAGGGCACCGGGACGTCGAGGGCGGCCAGCCGGTGGGTCGAGCGCCGGTTCGGGGCGGCGTACATCATCCGGGTCGGGACGCCGGTCTGCTCCGCGAATTCCTTGATCCGCGAGGTCTGCTCGACCACGTCGATCGCGATCGCCTGGAGCCGGCCGCGCCGGTCGGCGGCCAGCTGCAGCTGCTGGATCGTCGGTGTGCGGTAGCCGGCCAGGAAGAACATCTGCTGCCGGGTGAGCGCCAGCTTCACCGGCCGGCCGGGCAGCGCGCGGGCGGCCATCGCCGCGAGCATCACGTTGGCGTGCGGCCGGCCCTTGGAGCCGAACCCGCCACCGACGTAGGGGCAGACCACCCGGACCTGTTCCTGGTCCAGGCCGAACACCTCGCAGACCGCGGCGCGGTCGGGGTGGACGCCCTGGGTGGAGTCCCAGAGGGTGAGGAACTGCGCGTCGGCGTCCCAGAGCGCCGTCGTCGCGTGCGGCTCGAGGGGGTTGTTGTGGTACATCGCCGTGGAGTAGGTGCGCTCGATGCTCACCTCGGCGGTGGCCATGGCGGCGGCGACGTCGCCCTCGGCGGTGTCCGTCTCGTGCCCGGCGTTGACCTGCTCGGGCGCGTAGAGGTCGTCCCGGTCGACCGCGAGGGTGGAGTCGTGCTCCTGCTCGGCGTAGGTGACGACGACGGCGTCGGCGGCCTGGCGGGCCACCTCGGAGGTCTCCGCGATCACCACCCCGACCAGCTGCCCGCGGAAGGCGATCTCCGGGCTCTGCAGGACGGCGTACTCGGCGTCCTCGGTGCTCGCCAGCCGCTCGGCGTCGAACGGGGTGAGGATGCGCAGCACGCCGTCCAGCGCAGCGGCGGCGGTGGTGTCGACGGCGGTGACCCGGCCGCGGGCGATCGTCGCCTGCACCGGGTGGCAGTAGGCGGGGTCCTCGACCGGCGTCTCGTAGGCGTAGGTGGCGGTGCCGCGCACCTTGGCCTCGCCGTCGCGACGGACCAGCGCCTGCCCGATCGCGCGCGGCTCCAGCAGGTCGGTCATGGCTGCTCCTCGGTCAGGCCGCGCAGGGTGGCCGCGACGGTGCGGGCGACGAGCGGGATCTTGAAGCCGTTGCCGCTCTCCACCCCGGGCTGCGGCTGCGCGGCCGCCAGCTCGGCGTCCATCGCGGCGCGGACGGCGTGCTCGGTCAGCGGGCCGCCGCGGAGGATCTCCTCGGCGCGGCTCGCCCGCCACGGCTTGTGGGCGACACCGCCGAGGGCGATCCGGACGTCGCCGTCGTCCACCACGGCCGCGACGCTGACCAGCGCGAACGCGTAGGACGCCCGGTCGCGCACCTTCCGGTAGGCGCTCCGCGTCCCCTCCGGCAGAGGGGGCAGGTCGATGGCGGTGATCAGCTCGCCGTGCTCGAGCACGGTGTCCCGCGACGGGTCGTCGCCCGGCAGCCGGTGCAGGTCGACGAACGGGATGGTGCGCACGCCGGCCGGCCCGATGGTGTGCACCCGCGCGTCGAGGGCGGCGAGTGCGACGGCCATGTCGGAGGGGTGGGTGGCGATGCAGGTCTCGGGTGCGGTCGGGTCGGGGAGCGCACCCGGCGTCCCGAGGATCGCGTGGTAGCGGACGTAGCCGCCGACGGCGGAGCACCCGGTGCCGGGCTCGCGTTTGTTGCAGGGCGTCGTGACGTCCTGGAAGTACGGGCAGCGGGTGCGCTGCAGCGGGTTGCCGCCGGTGGTGGCCATGTTCCGCAGCTGCCCGGTCGCGCCGGCCAGCAGCGCCTGGGCGAGCACCGGGTAGCGCTCCCAGACCCGGCGGTCGGCGGCGACCTCGCTGTTGGTGCTGGCGGCACCCAGCCGCAGGCCGCCGTCGTCGAGGTCGGTGATCTCCCGGGAGGTGAGGGTGCGGACGTCGACGACCAGCTCGGGGCGGGCGACGCCCAGCCGCAGGTGGTCGACCAGGTTGGTGCCGCCGGCGAGGAAGACGGCGTTCGGCTCGGCGGCGACCTCGCGGACCGCCTCGGCGACGTCGCCGGGCCGCGCGAAGGCGAACGGCTTCACCGCTGGGCCGCCGCGTCCTGGACGGCGGGGGTGATGTTCACGTAGGCCGCGCAACGGCACAGGTTGCCGCTCATCCGCTCGGCGACCTCGTCGTGCGTCATCTCCGGGTCGGCGGTGAGGTCCTCGGTCACGTGGCTCGGCCAGCCCTGCGCGAACTCCTCGATGACGCCGACCGCCGAGCAGACCTGGCCCGGGGTGCAGTAGCCGCACTGGAAGGCGTCGCGCTCGAGGAAGGCCCGCTGCACCGGGTGCAGCTCGCCGTCGCGGGCCAGCCCGTCGGCGGTGGTGATCTCCGCGCCGTCGTGCGCGACCGCGAGCGCCAGGCAGGACAGCGCCCGCTGCCCGTCGAGCAGGATCGTGCAGGCCCCGCACTGGCCGTGGTCGCAGCCCTTCTTCGGGCTGGTGTTGCCCAGCCGCTCGCGCAGCGCGTCGAGCAGCGAGGTGCGGGTGTCGACGGTCAGCCGGCGGGCCTCGCCGTCGACCCGCAGGGTGATGTCCGCGTCCATGGGCCGCCGGTGCCCGGTCCGGTCGCCGTCCAACCGCCGGTGTCGGCCTGCGAGGCTGCCCCGGTGGCCGCCGCACCGATCCTCCGCTGGTACTCCGCCCCGGAGCAGGTGCCCGCGACGTTGCCCGGGGAGCTCGCCACCTGCTGGCGGGACGTGGCGAACGCCGGGGGAGCGGTGGGGTTCGCGCAGCGGCTGCCGGTGGGCGACGACGTCGTCCGCCCGGTGGTCGACGAACTGGTCGCGGGGCTGGACCCGCGGCTGCGCCGGCTGCTGGTGGCGGTGGGCGACGACGGGCCGGCCGGATGGCTGGTGCTCACCGGAAACGCCGACCCGGTGGTCGCGCACTGGGGCCGGGTGACCCACGTGCAGACCGCGCCCCCCGCCCGCGGTACGGGGGTCGCCCGGCTGCTGATGGCAGAGGTCGCCCGCGCCGCGCGGGACGAGCTCGGGCTCGCGTCGCTCCGGCTCGAGGTGCGCGGCGGGGTGGGGCTGGAGGCCTTCTACGCGCGGTTCGGCTGGGTGGTCACCGGCTGCTGGCCCGGCGCCCTGCAGATCACCGCCGACGACCGCCGCGACGAGGTGCTGATGGGCCTGGACCTGCTGGTGTCGCGCAGGACGTAGGCTCTGCCTGGCCCCTCGACCAGGAGGCCCGATCGGCCCGGCTCCCAGCGGGACACCCCCCGCTGCCCGGCGCCGCCATCCCCGTCGCGTGCTGCCTCCTGGAGTCCTCGTGTCCGCTGCCGTCCTCTCCCGTGTCCTCCCCCCGCTGGCCCAGCGGCTGCGCGGCGTCGCCGGCTCGCCGGTCCGCGAGCTGCTCGCCCTGCAGGACCGGCCCGAGGTCATCTCCTTCGCCGGTGGCCTGCCCGCCCCGGAGCTGTTCGACCTGGACGGGGTCCGGGCCGCCTACGACAGCGTGCTGTGGGGGCCCTACGCCCGCCGCGCGCTCCAGTACGCCCCGACCGAGGGTGACCGCCAGCTGCGGGCGCGGGTGGCCGCCCGGCTGACCGCCCGGGGCATGCTCAGCTTGATCGACGACCTCCTGGTCACCTCCGGCTCGCAGCAGGGCCTCAGCCTGGTCGCCACCGCGCTCCTCGACCCGGGCGCCGTCGTCCTCGTCGAGGACCCGACCTACCTGGCCGCCCTGCAGTGCTTCCAGCTCGCCGGCGCCCGGGTCGTCCCGGTGGCCACCGACGAGCACGGCATGGACCCGGCGGCCCTGGCGGAGACGATCCGGCGGGAGCGGCCGGCGCTGGTCTACCTGGTGCCCACCTTTGCCAACCCGACCGGGCGCACCATGCCCGAGGACCGGCGCGCCGAGGTGGTGGAGCTGACCGCCCGGGAGGGCGTCTGGCTGGTGGAGGACGACCCCTACGGGGAGCTGCGTTACCGGGGTGCCGACGTCGTGCCGCTGGCTGCCCAGCCGGGGGCCGACGAGCACGTCGTCCACCTGGGGAGCTTCTCCAAGATCGCCGCCCCGGGGCTGCGGCTGGGCTGGCTGCGGGCGCCGTCCCGGCTGCTCCCGGCGCTGACCGTCGCCAAGCAGGCGGCGGACCTGCACACCTCGACGGTCGACCAGGCGGCCGCGGCGGCCTGGTTCGCCGCCGCCGACGTGGAAGCCCACCTGCACGGCCTGTGCCGGGCCTACCGGCTGCGCCGGGACGCGATGGTGGCCGCGCTGCCGGCGACGCTGCCGCCGGGCAGCACGTGGACCGAGCCCGACGGTGGGATGTTCCTCTGGGTGCGGCTCCCCGGGGGCGTCGACACCGCCGACCTGCTGCCGCGGGCGCTCGCCGCGGACGTCGCCTTCGTGCCGGGCGCGGCGTTCTACGCCGGGACGCCGGACCGCGCCACGCTCCGCCTCTCGTTCACCACGCACGAGCCGGCGCGTATCCGGGAGGGGCTGGAGCGCTTGCGGACCGCGCTGCGCTGACGCCGGCCGCGGCCGGACCTCTTCCGGAGCCGGGCGGCGTCCCGCTGCAGGCACGGTTCTGTCAGTGGTCGAACATACGATCGACCACATGACGGACGCCGCCCCTCCGACCCGCGCCCGGCCCGGTGCGCCGGCGGCGGGCTGGGCGTCCGGGCCGCTGGGTGCCGTGCAGGCCGCCGGCCGGGAGATCGCCCGGCAGACCGCCCTGCGGGCGCGGGCGGTGGCCGAGTTCGCCGCCAGCCGGCCCGCGTCGGCCGACCGGCAGCCGGGGGAGCCCGGCGCCATGGGCGCCGACCGCCGGGCGGTCCGTCCGGACGTGCTGGCCGGGGTCAGCGAGTGGGCGGTCCAGGAACTGGCCCTCGCCCAGGAGATCTCGTCGCAGGCGGCCGAGGCGCTGCTCACCCGCTCGCTCACCCTCGTGCACCGGCTGCCGCGCACGCTCGACGCCCTGGAGGCCGGCGCGCTCCACGAGGGGCACCTCTGGCCGATGCTCAGCACGGTCGCGCCGATCGCCGACGCGAAGCTCCGCGCCGCGGTCGAGTCCGAGGTGCTCGCGTGGGCCGCCGGGCGGATCACCACGCCCGCGCAGCTGGGGGACAAGGCGCGGCGGGTGGTGCTGAGGCGAGATGCTCGCGACGCCGCAGGACGGCTGGAGCGGGCGCTGCGCGGCCGGGGGGTCTCGGTCCGCCCTGACTCCGAGGACGGGATGGCGGTGCTCAGTGCGCTGCTCACCGTGCCCGAGGCGCAGGCGCTGCTCGATGCGCTCGGCCGGTACGCCGACGCCCTGGCGGCCGATCCGGACGACACGCGGACCCGCGGCCAGCGGATGGCCGACTGCCTGCTCGACCTGGTCCTGCGGCCGGGCGAGAAGGACCACGCACCGGTGCAGGCGCAGCTGACCGTGGTCGCCGGTGTGCGCGCCCTGCTGGGCAGCGATGAGCCGGGCGAGATCGGCGGCCAGGTGGTGCCCGCCGAGCTGGTGCGCGCCCTGGCCCGCGCGCTGGGCCTGTTCCCCGGGGATGCGGCAGCCGAGGTCGGCCCGCCCGCGCCGGGCCCCGCCGACCCGGCCCCCGCACCGCAGCGCCGGTACCCCACCGAGGAGGAGGAGCTCGCCGACTGGTGGGCGGCCACGGAGGCGCTGGTGTTGCGGGAGTGGGGCGGCGAGCCCGACCCGCCACCGGAGGTGGTGGAGCGGCACCGGGCCGAGCAGGCGCGGTTCGACCGCATGCCGACTCCCGTGGAGATGGGGGTGTTCGACGCGCCGCCCGATGGCACGTCCTGGCCGGGCGGAGCGTTCTGGCACGAGAAGTTCTGGGAGGAGGAGTCTGGGCACGACGCCTCCTGGCAGGACGAGTCGCCACCCGACGGATGTCCGTATGACGAGTCGCCGCGTGACGGGTCGCCTTTCGACGGTTCGCGCCTCGACGGGTCTTCGCTCGGGTCCCGGCCCAACGGGGTACCGCCGGCCGGTGCTGGGCCAGCAGTGCACGACGGGCCCGGGCCGGCCCCGGGAACCTGGGCGGCGGCCGACCGTGCCCTCGACGGCGCGGGCACGGCGCTGCTCGATCTGCAGCGAGCGGTGGGCCGGGCCGAGCGCGCGGTCACCGACGCCCAGCGGGCAGACGCCGCCGACGAACAGGCCTGGGAGCGAAGCCCGGCGGGCCGCGTGACCGCCGCCGACGACACGCTGGCAGCCCTCGCCGCCGCCACCGCGGCCCAGCGCACCGCGCTGGCTGACCTGCTGCAGGCAACGGGCGGCGGCGGGCTGGTCGACCGCCCGCGGATCGCCGTCGTCGACGAGCTCACCGGCGCGCTGCTGGCGCTCACCGACGCCCGCGAGCTGCGTCGGCTCGGCACCTGCGGGGCCACCGGCTGCCGCCGGCACCCGGGGTCCTGCACCCACGACCTGACCGGCCGGCCAGGACTGGGTCCGCCACCACCCACGCGGGGCTACCGCCCCGGCGCCGTCCTCGACCGGCGCGTCCGCGCCCGTGACCGCCGCTGCCGGTTCCCCGGTTGCCGCCGGCCGGTGCCCCGCGGCGGCGAGCTCGACCACGACCGCCCGTACCCCGACGGCGAGACCAGCGCGGCCAACCTCGTGGGCTACTGCACGCCGCACCACCGGGGCAAGCACCAGGCACCCGGCTGGCGGAACGAGCTGGCACCCGACGGCGCCCTCACCGTCACCACGCCGAGCCGCATGGTCGCGACCACCACGCCGCCGCCCTACTGACGCGCGGGCGGCACTACGGTCCAGCCGCATGACGCGATTCGTGATCGACGCGCCCACGATGCTGCACCTGGTGGCCGAGGGCATCCCCGTGGCCGCCGGCCACCAGCTGGTCGCGCCGCAGGTGCTCCGCTCCCAGGCGCTGGACCTGCTCTTCGCCGCCGTACGTCGTGGTGAGCTGACCGAGCGGGAGGCCCTGGCGCAGCACGACGCGATGACCCGCGTGAAGATCCGCTCGCTCGGCGACCGCGTCTCCCGTCAGGTCGCCTGGGCGATCGCCCGCGAGCACGGCCTGGACTCGACGGCCGACGCCGAGTACCTCGCCGTCACCCGGCTGCAGGCCGACCTTTTCGTCTCCGTCGACCCGGCCGCCCGGTCGCGCGCCGAGCAGGTCGTCCCGGTGGGAACGGTCGACCAGCTGGCGGCGGTGTGATCAGTCGGCCGGCTCGTCCACCCAGTCGGGGCCGTTGACCTCACCCGGGCCGGCCAGGTCGGCGGCGTCGACGATCGTGTACGCGTAGCCCTGCTCGGCGAGGAAGCGCTGCCGGTGCGCGGCGTACTCGCTGTCGAGGGTGTCCCGGCTGACCACCGTGTAGAAGTGCGCCTGTCGACCGTCGGCCTTGGGGCGCAGCACCCGGCCGAGCCGCTGGGCCTCCTCCTGCCGAGAGCCGAACGTCCCCGACACCTGCACGGCGACCGCGGCCTCGGGCAGGTCGATGGAGAAGTTCGCGACCTTGGAGACGACGAGGGTCTTGACCTCCCCGGCGCGGAAGGCGTCGAAGAGCTTCTCCCGCTCGCGGTTGGTCGTCGAGCCCTGGATCACCGGGGCGTCCAGCGCCGTGCCGAGCTCCTCGAGCTGGTCGAGGTAGGCCCCGATGACCAGCTTCTGCTCGTCGGGGTGGCGCTCCAGCACCCGCCGGATCACCGCCAGCTTCGAGTGCGCGGTGGCCGCGATCCGGTACCGCTCCTCGGGCTCGGCGACGGCGTAGGTCATCCGCTCCTCGTCGTCGAGGGCGACCCGCACCTCCACGCACTCGGCCGGCGCGATGTAGCCCTGGGACTCGATGTCCTTCCAGGGCGCGTCGTAGCGCTTGGGGCCGATGAGGGAGAAGACGTCGTCCTCCCGCCCGTCCTCGCGCACCAGCGTGGCGGTGAGCCCGAGCCGGCGGCGGGACTGCAGGTCGGCGGTGAGCCGGAAGATCGGCGCGGGCAGCAGGTGCACCTCGTCGTAGACGATCAGGCCCCAGTCCTGCGCGTCGAACAGGTCCAGGTGCCGGTACTCGCCCTTCCGGCGGGTGGTGATCACCTGGTAGGTCGCGATGGTGACCGGCCGGATCTCCTTGCGCTCGCCGGAGTACTCGCCGATCTCCTCCTCGGTCAGCGAGGTGCGCGCGATCAGCTCGCGCTTCCACTGCCGGCCGGAGACGGTGTTGGTCACCAGGATCAGCGTGGTCGCCTTCGCCTCGGCCATCGCCGCCGCGCCGACCAGCGTCTTGCCGGCGCCGCAGGGCAGGACGACCACTCCCGAGCCACCGGCCCAGAAGCCCTCGACGGCCTCCTGCTGGTAGTCGCGCAGGTGCCAGCTCGACTGATCGAGCTCGATCGGGTGCGCCTGGCCGTCGACGTAGCCGGCGAGGTCCTCCGCCGGCCAGCCGACCTTCAGCAGCGCCTGCTTGAGCCGGCCGCGCTCGGAGGGGTGGACGACGACGGTGTCCTCGTCGATGCGGGCGCCGAGCATCGGCGCGACCTTCTTGCTGCGCACCACCTCGGCCAGCACGGCCTTGTCGGTGGTGGTGAGCACGAGGCCGTGCACCGGGTTGTTCGCGAGGGTCAGCCGGCCGTAGCGGTCCATCGTGTCGGCGATGTCGACCAGCAGCGCGTGCGGCACCGGGTAGCGCGAGAAGCGCACCAGGGCGTCGACGACCTGCTCGGCGTCGTGCCCGGCGGCGCGGGCGTTCCACAGCGCGAGCGGCGTCACCCGGTAGGTGTGCACGTGCTCCGGCGACCGCTCCAGCTCGGCGAACGGCGCGATCGCCGCCCGGCACTCCCGGGCCAGCGGGTTGTCGACCTCGAGCAGCAGGGTCTTGTCCGACTGCACGATCAGCGGGCCGTCGCTCAACGCGGGAATCCTTCGTTCGGGGATTGGCGGCGCGGCAGGCGCCACCGGACTGTCCACGGTAACGCCGGACGGCGACGGTCCCTTCCGGGTGCGGCACGGTGCTCGTGAGTACGGGTGCCCGCCTCGCTGCTCGTCGGCATGCTCCCCGCGGGGTGGCGGCCGGGCCACTGGTGGTCGTGCGCGGACACCGGGCTGCAGGGTTCGTTGGCCCGTTGGCCGGTTGGCAGCCGACAGGAAGGTGCGTTGAACGGCTACGTGAGCGGGTCGGCCGAGCGCCATAGCGTCGCAAGGCGTCGGTAGTGAGCGGGGGTGCTGAGCACCTCCGCGTGGTCGGTGACGTGGTCGACGCTGCCGATCGGCGGCAGGCCCTGCAGGAACGGGTCGGTGACGGTGGACAGCAGCGCGCCGGTGAATCGGTCGGCCATGAGCACCTGCGCCGGCCGTCGGTGGTACGTGCCGATTCGGACGGGGACCGGTGTGGTCAGCCCTGCGGCGTTGTGCCGGTTACCGAGGGCGACCCAGGCATCGGCCAGGGCGGCCTCCCGATCCGGTGCCGCGTCGGCGGACAGCACCCGGTTCAGGTGCTCGGGCAGTCCGTCGGCGTGCGCTCCGCCGGCGAAGGCGGTGCCCAGCCACTTGTCGTAGGGCGCGTAGCGGCGGTCGAGCAGCAGAGCCAGCCGCATCATCTCGCGTACCAGCCGCGCTGCGACCACCGCGGAGCCGGTGGCGTCGCCGACCTCAGCGGTGCGGGCGACGAACGCCTCGTCCTGGGCCAGGCGGTGCCACTGGCACGCCAGCAGCCACCGCCACACCTGCTCGGGGTACCAGGAGAGCGCACTCCGGACGGCGGCCAGGGAACCGCACCCGTCCGTGTGTCCGGCACCGGAAACCACGCCGAGCAGCCGTTGCTGCGGGGTGAGCAGCCAGTCCAGGGTGCTCATGCCGCCGGTGGCGTCGATGCCGAGGAAGTCGGTCAGCCACCGGTGCAGCGTGGTGACGGTGACGTGATGGCGCGGGGTGACATCGTCCCAGCCGAACCGTACCGGCCAGCCGGCGAAGGACTCCGGGAGTTGGGCGTCGAGCAGGCGTCTGACGTCGGGCGCGTGCTCGCCCTCGGACAGGAACACCAAGAGGCGGGGGCCCCAGCCGTGATCCGTGGAGCGCTCGGTGTCGTATCCGAGCACGTCAGAACCCCAGCCCAGCAGACCGGCTGCGTGCGGCTCCCCGGCGAGCAGCGGCGCAACGGCGTCCCAGTAGAAGGCGGCGGAGAGCTCTGTGGCGGGCACGAACCGGACGGCATCCACCGGGGGAACCCTGCCAGGCAGGACCGGCTGCGCCCGTGGATTTTCCCCTGCGCGTCGCCGTCCACGGTGCCGAGGACGACATCTCTTGCCGGCGAAGGGCGCTAGGTTCGACCTATGGGCAGCCCGCGGGCGTGGTTCACCGTCGCCGCCGGCCTGTACGTCGCCGTCTGGGCGTGGTCGTGGACCAGGCTGCCGGAGCGGGTGCCCGTCCACTTCGGCGCCGGTGGAGAGCCTGACGACTGGAGCAGCCGCGGCGCCGCGCTGCTGACGACCGGGCTCCTGGGCCTGGGCACGGCGCTGCTCTTCGTCGGCTGCGTCCGGCTGGTGCGGCGGACTCGGGGGGAGTGGCTGAACGTCCCCAACCCCCGCTACTGGAAGCATCCCGAGAACCTCGCCCGGCTGCGGGAGCTGGCGGCCGGGGACCTGTGGCTGTTCGGCGCCTGGACGGTGCTGCTGCTCGCCGGCGTCGACTGGCTGATCGTCCGGGCGGCGACGGCGGAGGACCCCGGCCTCGGGTGGTGGCCGCTGGCGCTGGTGGCCGGCTACCTCGCCGGCGTCGTCGGCCGGACGGTGTGGATGTACCGGCGCCGCTACGCGGTGCCCGAGGACGGCTGAACGGGTCAGCCGGCGTCGTCGGTCTCGACCAGGGCCACCGAGGTGATCCGGTGGACGGCGAACGTGCGGTTCTCCCCGCGCCGCTCGTCGTAGCCGGAGAGGAAGCCGCCGGCCAGCGACACCGGCTGCACGACCCGCTGGCTCCCGCTGCCCTGGGCGTCGACGTAGCCCAGCCACACCGGCACGCCCTCGCGGACGGCCCGGGAGAGCAGTTCCAGCGTCGAGGCGGTCGTCACCCCGGGCACCTGCCGCACCGCCTCGCCGCGGCGGGCGGCCAGCGCGGCATCCCCGGCGCGGATCTCGCGCACCGTGGCGGCCACCTCCTCCGGGCCCAGGGGCCGCGGCGGGGGGTGCGACTCGCTGCCCGTGCGCCGGCCGGCGGCCCGCGGCCGCGCGGGCGGCCGGGTCAGGACCGCGCCCCCGGGGTTCTCGCCCGCCGGCGCGTACCCGGCCTCCCGCAGCACGGTGAGCACCTCGTCGGCGCCCAGCCCGCTGACCAGCACCCCGGGCGCCAGCCGGCGCAGCTCCGCCGACGCCGTCCGCCGGTCGTTCTGCACCTGGGACAGCAGCCCGTGGTCGTCCGAGCGCACGTACGACTCGATCGCGCCGACCCGCAGCCGGCCGTGCTGGCGGGCGACGTCGGCGATCAGGTAGTCCAGCGCCTGCGGCACGGGCGTGCGCGACGCCCGGGCGAAGAAGTCGTGCAGCTCCGTCGCCGACCAGCCGGCGTCCAGCGTCCGCCGCACGCTGCCCTCCGACACCCGGAACACCGTCGCCCCACCCGAGGACTCGACGTCGGCGACGACGGCGAGGGTGTCGGCGAGCTCGGCGACCAGCGGCCCCGGTGCGACCAGCGAGAGGTCGGGCTGGGCGAGCACGTGGTCGACCGGCTCGGGCAGCAGCCCGCGCATCCCGTCGGCGGCGCCGTCCTCCCCGGCGGCGAGCAGCCCGCGGCCGGCCGTGGACAGCACGCCGGACACCAGCACACCGAGCCGGGCGGCCTCGGTCAGCATGTCGGGCACCGGCGCCAGCCGGTCGGCCCGCCGGGGGGTGCGCCACCGCAGCAGCGCGGTGAGGTCCTCGGGCGCCAGCCCCGACCCGGCCGGCTGCTCGGCGAGCACGGCCAGCGCCGAGCGGCGGATCGCCGGCGCGGTGTGCCGCACCAGCTCGGGGGAGAGCGGGTTGGTCGACTTCCCCGCCAGGTCCCGGACCCCCACCAGCGAGGGCAGCCGCACCGCCTCCAGCCAGCCCGCGGCCAGCACGGCCCACCGGTCGGCGAGGTCCTGCTCCCGCCACACGTCGTACGCCCGGGTGGGCAGCCACTCGTCGCGGTGCGGGCCACCCACGTCCAGCAGCCCGGCGGTGAACGCCAGCTCCAGCAGCCAGGCCACCTCGGGCTCGGCCACGTGCAGCGCCTTCGCCAGCCGCTTCTGGTCGCGCACGCCCACGCCGCCGCTGCGCAGCAGCCCGGCCGGCTCCTCCTCCAGCAGCACGAGCAGCTCGCCGACCCGGCCCACGCTCTCCAGCGCCGCCCCCGCCGCCCGGCGGTCGAGCGTCGCCGGGTCCTTCGTCACCACCGCCGGCTCGGGGCGGCGCCGCGGCGGGCCGTAGGGGGCGGTGCCGCGCAGGAGCAGCCCGATCTCGCGGGGCAGCTCGACGTTCAGCGCGTCGATGCGGGCCAGCAGGCCGCGCTGCAGCAGCCGCCGGGCCGGGGTCGAGGCGCCGTTCGGGCTGTCGGGCAGGTGGCCGACCGGCCGGTCACCGGCCAGCTTCTCCAGGACGGTGCGCTCCTCCGGGGCGAGCTCGGCGACCGCGACGGGCAGGTCGGCCGGCAGCGGCACCCGCAGGTCGGCGGCGCGGCGGCCCAGCCCGGCCGGGTGCCGGACGGCGCGGCGCACCGGCTCGGGGGCGTGCAGGACCTCGTCCCCCCACAGCAGCGCCCGGGTGGTGAGCCGGTCGACCGCGGCGGTGAGGACGTCGTCGGGCACCCCCGGCAGCGCCGCGACCAGCTCGTCGGGCGGCAGCCCGTCGGTGGGCGCGAGCAGCACGACGTCGAGCACCTGGAGCGTGGCGGCGTCGAGCTCGTCGAGCGCGCGGTCGACCGACACCGGCACCGCCAGCCGGCTGGCCAGCGCCACCACGTCGGACGGCGCGGGGCGGGCGACGTCGGGCCGCGCCGCCAGCAGCGCGGCCAGGTGCTCGTCGCTGCGGGTGCGCAGCCAGGCGGCGAGCGTCGCGGGGGCTTCCGGAGACATCCGGTCCACGCTACGTCGGGGCATCCACCGGCGCTGCTGCCAGCATGGTCGGGTGCACCCAGCGAGTGAGGACCCCGCCACCCGGACCGCCCTGGACGCCCACCAGGTGGGCGCCCTGCGCTGGCTCGGCGGCGGGGTGATCGCCGTCGTCCTCGGCGCCCTGCTGGCCGTCGCGGCCGTGGCGGTGGCCGGGAACGGGGACGGGCGGATCCCGGGGGCCGGGCTGGCCGTGGTCGTCCTGGTCACCGGCGGGCTCGTCGCCGTCGTCGTGGGCACCGGCGCGCTGCTGCGCACCCACCGCTGGCGCCGCGCCCTGGCCGGCACCTCCTGGCGGGTCGGCACGCTGCGGATCGCCGGACCGGGCGCGCTGTCCTTCGAGCCGGCCGGCTACGACGAGCTGACCGGCGACCCGGTCCGGCTGCGCCTGCTCAGCACGGCGGTGTGGCGCACGCGGGCGGTGCAGGCCCTCGACGGCGGCACCGTCCGCGCCGCCCCGGTCGGGGGGAACCGGTGGGTGCTCACCGCCGAGGGCGCGGGCACCGTCTACGGCGCGCGGGAGGTCGCGGCGGGGCGGCGGCGTGCGCCGGGGGAGCCCGATCGGCCAAGATGAGGGGGAACGGTGCGCCGAGCGGTGCACCCGTACCGCAGACGGAGGCGTCATGGCCAAGCGCAACGAGAAGCAGGCGCACCTGGTGGAGCCCACCTGGGGCGAGAGCGAGGACGGCGGCCCGCCGCTGACCGAGCTCTCCGCGTCGGTCGCCGGATCGCTCAACCCGTTCGGGCAGGACCACAGCTTCCCGCTCCCGGCCGACCGGCTGCGCTACGCGCACCCGACCGACAAGCCGAACCGGGCGGGACTGCAGACGCCCGAGGGGCGGCGTCGGCGGTGAGCACCCCCGCGCTGCCGTCCTACAGCAGCGGGACCTCCACGGTCCCCCTCCTCGGTGACACGATCGGGGCCAACCTGGACCGGACGGCAGCGCGGGTCGGCGACCACGAGGCGCTGGTCGAGTGCGCCACCGGCCGCCGCTGGACCTATCCCGAGCTCGTCGCCGACGTCGACGCCTGCGCCCTGGGGCTCGACGGCCTCGGCGTGCGCAAGGGCGACCGGGTCGGCATCTGGGCGCCCAACTGCGCGGAGTGGGTCTTCGTCCAGTACGCGACGGCGAAGCTCGGCGCGATTCTGGTCAACATCAACCCGGCCTACCGCACCCACGAGCTGGCCTACGTGCTGGAGCAGGCCGGCATCTCGGTGCTGGTGTCGGCCCCGGAGTTCAAGACCAGCGACTACCGGGCGATGGTCGCCGAGGTGCGCGGCGACTGCCCGGAGCTGCGCGAGGTGCTGTTCCTCGGCTCGCCGGAGTGGGACGCGCTGATGGGCGCCGGGCGGGCGGCGGACCGCGGGCTGCTGGCCGAGCGCGAGACCGAGCTCTCCGCCGACGACCCGATCAACATCCAGTACACCTCCGGGACGACGGGCTTCCCCAAGGGCGCGACGCTCACCCACCACAACCTGCTCAACAACGGGTTCTTCGTGGGCGAGGGCTGCGGCTACACCGAGGCCGACCGGGTCTGCATCCCGGTGCCCTACTACCACTGCTTCGGCATGGGGATGGGCAACCTCGGCGCCACCTCGCACGGCGCCACCATGGTCATCCCGGCGCCGGGCTTCGACCCCGCGCTGACGCTGAAGGCCGTCCAGGACGAGCGGTGCACGTCGCTCTACGGCGTCCCGACCATGTTCATCGCCGAGCTGGGGCTGCCCGACTTCGCCGAGTACGACCTCTCCAGCCTGCGCACCGGCATCATGGCCGGCTCCCCGTGCCCGGTCGAGGTGATGAAGCGGGTGGTCGCCGAGATGGGCATGACCGAGGTGACCATCTGCTACGGCATGACCGAGACCTCCCCGGTGTCCACCCAGACCGGCGCCGACGACGACCTCGAGCGGCGCACCGCCACCGTCGGGCGGGTGCACCCGCACCTGGAGGTCAAGGTGGTCGACCCGGCCACCGGGCTGACCGTGCCGCGCGGCATCCCGGGGGAGTTCTGCACCCGGGGCTACTCGGTGATGCTCGGCTACTGGGAGGAGCCGGAGAAGACCGCCGAGGTCATCGACCGCGCCCGCTGGATGCACACCGGCGACCTCGCCGTCATGGACGACGCCGGCTACCTCAACATCGTCGGCCGGATCAAGGACATGGTGATCCGCGGCGGCGAGAACGTGTACCCGCGCGAGATCGAGGAGTTCCTCTACACCCACCCCGACGTGGTCGACGCCCAGGTCATCGGCGTCCCCGACGAGCGCTACGGCGAGGAGCTCATGGCCTGGGTGCGGCTGCGGGAGGGGGCGGAGCCGCTCACGACCGAGGCGCTGCGCGAGTTCTGCGCCGGCAAGCTGGCCCACTACAAGGTGCCGCGGTACGTGAAGGTCGTCGACGAGTTCCCGATGACGGTCACCGGCAAGATCCGCAAGGTCGAGATGCGCCAGGTGTCGGTCGAGGAGCTGGGCCTGCAGTCCGCGGCGGCGGTCAGGAACGCCTGAGGGTCAGGCCGCTTCCACGGGGACGACGAGGGCCTGGTGGTCCGACAGCGGCAGCCGCACCGCCTCCGCTGCCGCGGTCGCGCGCAGGCCGCCGCGCACGAGGACGTGGTCGAGCTGCCGGGTCGGCCGGGGCGCCGGGAAGGTGGCCGCGGTGGCGATCGGCCGGAGGCCGCTGTGCCGGGCGGCCGCCCGCTGCTGCATGTTGAGGTCGCCCATCAGCACCAGCGGCTCGCGGGTGCCCTGCAGCGAGCGCACCAGCGTGCGCAGCTGCCGCCCGTTCCAGCCGGGGATGAACGACAGGTGGGTGTTGCACACGGTGAACTGGCCGAACGGCCCGTCCAGGACGGCGGCCACCGCGACCCGCGGCTCGTCCCGCGCGAGGAACGGCCGGCGGGACTGCGGCGACCACAGCGGCACGCTGACCTGCAGCGGCGCCAGGCGGACCACCCGCCACGACACCACCGGGTAGCGCGACAGCAGCGAGATGCCGTAGCTGGCCGACCCCGGCTGCTCCTCGCCGGTGGCGGCCATCCAGGTGCCGCCGGGCGTGCCGGAGAGCGCGGCGACGAACTGCGAGTCCACCGCGCCCATCGCCTCGGCGGCGACCGCGGTCAGGTCGGCACCCAGCGAGCGGGGCTGGTCGCGGTCCACCTCCTGCAGGCCGAGGACGTCGGCGTCCAGGCTCTTCACCGCCGCGGCGAGCCGGTCGACGTCGACCCGGCCGTCGTCGAGCGAGCGTCCGTGCAGGAGGTTGAAGGTCGCGATGCGCACCCGCTCCCTGTGCCCCGCGGCCCGGCGGATCTACCCCTCCGTGTGCCGTCGGCCCGTACGGGTAGCAGGCGCTGGGTGCAGACGTCCCCCCGCGAGCAGGTGCACGACCTCCTCAAGCGCACCGCCGTCGCGCTGAAGCAGGCCGACGTGCCGTTCGCGCTCTGCGGCGGCTACGCCGCCTGGGTGCGCGGCGCCCCCGAGCCCGACCACGACGCCGACTTCCTGGTGCCGGCGGGCGAGGCGGAGCGGGCGGCGAAGGCGCTGGCCGATGCCGGCCTGCAGGTCGTCGACCCGGCGGAGGACTGGCTGCTCAAGGTGGTGCGGGACGACGTCTTCGTCGACGTCATCTGGCGGAGCTGTGGGCGCCCCGCCGAGCCCGACCTGGTCGACCGGGCCGAGGTGCTGCCGGTGCTCTCGGTGCAGATGCCGGTCATGGCGCCGACCGACATCGTCGTCTCCAAGCTGATGGCCCTCGACGAGCACTACTGCGACTTCGGCCGCCTGCTGCCGGTCGCCCGGGCCATGCGCGAGCAGGTGGACTGGGACCTGGTCGCCCGCGAGGTGGACGGCAACGACTTCGCCGTCGCCTTCCTCGTCCTGATCGACCGGCTGGGCATCGTCCCCGGGGTCAGCCGGGGATGAGGACGGCGACCGCGGCGGCCAGCGCGGTGAGCACGACGCCGGCGGTCGCGGCGCCGACCAGCACCGGGCTGGACGCGTCCACCCCCTGAGCGCCGGCGTTCCGGAGCTGCCGGGAGCGCAGCGGCACGAGGGCGCCGAGGATCGCCAGGCCGACGAGGGCCGCCAGTCCCGCGGCGACGACCAGCGCGGGCCGGTCGGCGCTGACCGCACGGAACCCGATGAGCCCGGCCACCGCCAGGACGCCGAGCCCGGTGCGCTGCCACGCCAGGTCGGTGCGCTCGCCCGCGACCCCGGGCGCCTCCTGGCCGGTCAGCGGAGCACCTCCAGCGCCACCAGCACCCCCACCACGACCACCACGGTGGCGACCGACGCGGTCGCGGCGGGCACCACCCAGCCCTGGGGCAGCGGCCGGTCGGCGCGGATGGCCGCCTCGTTGGACCGCCAGCGGTGGTACCCGGCCAGGGCGGCGCCCAGACCGATCAGCACCAGCGCCAGCGCGATCGCCGCGCTGGCCCAGGCGACCCCGAGGTCCGGCGCGTAGGTGGCGACGGCGACCCCGCCGGCGACCAGCGCCAGCCCGGTGCGCAGCCAGGCCAGCAGGGTGCGCTCGTTGGCCAGGGTGAACCGGTAGTCGGGGTGGTCGGGGCCGTCCGCGGGCTCGGGCACCGGGTCAGGGTAGGTGGCGACGCGGAAAAGGCAGGTCCGGGCGGTGGCACCCGGCGGTTAACCTGTGCAGCGAGCGGCGCTCGTGCCGCCGTCGACTTCCAGCGAGGATGAGGATCCACCGTGCCCACCGGCAGAGTGAAGTGGTTCAACGCGGAGAAGGGGTTCGGCTTCCTCTCCCGCGAGGACGGCCCGGACGTCTTCGTGCACAAGGACGCGCTGCCCGGCGGAACTGACCTCAAGCCCGGCCAGCGCGTGGAGTTCGGCATCGTCGCCGGCCGCCGGGGCGACCAGGCGCTGCAGGTGCGGCTGCTGGACCCCCTGCCGTCGGTGGCGGCCACCGTCGCGGCGGCGAGCCGGAAGAAGCCCGACGAGCTGGTGCCGATCATCGAGGACCTGATCAAGCTGCTGGACGACGTCTCCGAGGGGCTGCGCCACGACCGGCACCCCGACCGGGGTCACGCCCGCAAGGTCGCCTCGGTGCTGCGCGCCGTCGCCACCGACCTCGAGGGCTAACCGCCGGCGCGCAGGAAGCCGACCGGCCAGGCGGCGGTGAACTCACCGCACTCGCCGCCGGCGTCCTCCACGACGACCAGGTAGAAGGCCGCCGGGGCGACGTCGGAGGAGTTGATGCCGTCGAAGGTCTCCGTGCCCTCGGGGACGTCGACCTCGCCGATCACCTCCTGCAGCTCGTCGTCGAACACCTGCACCTGCCAGCCGCGCTCGGCGATGCTCTCGGGCACCGTCAACGTGATCGCGGTGTCGGGGGAGACCTCGACGATCGGCGGCGTGGTCTCGTAGCGCTGCCCCTCGCCGTCCAGGCAGTACTGGGTGGGCCGGGCGGTGACGTCCTGGCCGCCGGTCTGCACCCGGACGTCCTCGGCGGTGGCCGGCTCGCCCGCGCACGCGGCCAGCGAGCCGGCCGTGGCGAGGGCGATCAGGAGCGAGGGGGCGGTCGGTCTCACGACCACGACGGTCCCACCGGGGGTGCCGGCGGCTCCGGGGACCCCGTCGCGGCGGCCGGGCGCCGGCTGCGGTAGAGGCTCCAGAGGATCAGCGCCACCGCGAGCCCGAGCAGCGCGGCCGCGACGGTGAAGCCCAGCCAGCCGGTGGGCGGCAGCGCGATGCCGAACGCGCCGCCGACCACCCAGGCCAGCTGCAGCACCGTCTCGGAGCGGGCGAACGCCGAGGCGCGCAGGCGGTCGGGGACCTCCCGCTGGATGATCGCGTCCAGGGACACCTTGCCCAGCGCGTTCGCGACGGCGGCGACCCCGGCCACCAGGATCGCCATCCCGAAGCCGTAGAAGACGGCGGCGACGACCGTGACCGCCGCGGCCGCGCCGGCGGCGTAGAGGACCAGCTGGTCGGGGGCGGCGCTGTGCATCCGGGACCCGACCGCCGTCCCGAGGAAACTGCCCGCGCCGGCCGCCGCGGCGATCGCCCCCAGCGCCAGGGTGGCCTCCCAACCGTCGGAGAAGGTGGCCTGCACGAGGAACGCCGAGAAGATGGTGAGGAAGCCGCCGAGCCCCCGGAGCGCGGCGTTGGCCCGCAGCGCCAGCACGACGTGCGGGCTGACCCGGCGCCGCCGGCGACCGGCCACCGGGAGCTCGGCGGTGCGCAGCACGTCGGCGGGCTCCTCGCCGGCGGGCACGTCGACGTGCGGGGGGAGCCGGACGGCGAGCACCGCGCCGGTCAGGAACACCCCGGCGGTCGCCCACAGCTCCCAGTCGAACCCGATGAGCGCGGCGATCCCGGCGGCCAGGCCGCCGGCCACCCCCGCCGTCGCCAGCCCGAACACCGACAGCCGTGCGTTCGCCGAGGTGAGCGACATCGGGCCCGGCAGCACCCGCGGGACCACCGCCGCCCGCAGCACGTTGTGCGCCTTGGACAGCACGAGGACGCCGAGCGCCGCCGGGTACAGCCAGAGGTCGTCGAAGTGCGCGGCCATGACCAGCGCGAGGACCGCTCGCCCGGTCAGCGAGCCGGCCAGCGCCCAGCGGCGGCCGCGCTGGAGGCGGTCGAGCGCGGGTCCGATGACCGGGGCGAGCAGGGCGAACGGCGCCATCGTCACCAGCAGGTAGAGCGCGACGTTGCCGCGCTGGGCGTCGGTGGTGGCGGCGAAGAACAGGGTGCCGGCCAGCGAGACGGCGATCATGGCGTCCCCGGCCATGTGCAGGGCGTTGACCCACAGCAGCTGGGTCAGCCCGCTCTCACCCGCGCCGTCGGCCCGGCTGGCGGCCCGCACGCGCCGCGCCGCGGCGGCGCTCAGCTCACGGCTGCGCGCGGCGGCGACCCGGGTGACGGTGAGCTTCGGCGGCTGCTGGGGCTGGGCCCGGGGCTGGCCCTGGGGCTCGGTGGGGGGCTCGGGCTGGGGGTCGGCACCCGCCCGGGGCGCCGGCGCGGTGGGCATCGGCCGGGTCTGCGGCCTGGGTACGCCCAGAGGAGTGGTGTCCACCCGGTCGGGCCCCGACGGGGCCGGTCGCCGGGACAGCCGCGTCCGCCGGCGCACACCGGAGGGGCGGCGGGAGGGGGACACGCGCCCATGGTGCCGCACCGACCTGGGAGTGCGGTCGCAGACGTCCGCCCCGGCGTCGGCCACAATGGGGGACGTGTCCGAGTCCATCGCCCGCGCCGCCGCCGTCGAGACCGCCGGGAGCCCCGACCTGGTGGGGGACCACCTGGGCGCCGTCCCCGAGTCCGACGCCGGTCCGGTCCTGGGCGAGGTGCGCACGCACACCTTCGCCAGCCGGCTCCCCGGCTACGTCGGGTGGCACTGGGCGGTGACCGTCGCGGCGGTGCCCGGCGAGGACCGGGTGACCGTCGACGAGGTGGTCCTGCTCCCCGGTGACCAGGCGATCCTGGCGCCGGCCTGGGTGCCGTGGCACGAGCGGCTGCGCCCCGGCGACCTGTCGGTGGGCGACGTGCTCCCGGCCACCGAGGACGATCCCCGGCTGGTCCCGACCTACACGGTCGACGACGACTCCGCCGACGACCCGGAGGGGCGGGTCGTGGCCCGCGAGATCGGGCTGGGCCGGGAGCGGGTCATGTCCCTCGAGGGACGCTCGGAGGCGGTGGCGCGCTGGAACGCCGGTGAGTTCGGGCCCTCGTCGCCGATGGCGCGCCAGGCCCCCGGCCCCTGCGCGACCTGCGGCTTCTACCTGCCGCTGGCCGGCTCGCTGCGGCAGACGCTGGGCGCCTGCGGCAACGCCTACGCCCCCGGCGACGGGCGCGTGGTCGCCGCCGACTACGGCTGCGGGGCGCACAGCCAGGCCACGCTCGTGACGGTGGAGGAGACCGAGGTGGTCACCTCCGCCCGCTACGACACCTCGGAGTACGACGTCCTCACCGACTGACCCCACCGGTCAGTCGTGGCGCCCCCTGCGGTCCTGCAGGCGCATGACGCCCAGCCCGAGGACGGCCAGCCCGATGGCGGCGACGCAGGTCCAGGTCCACATCCGGTCGACCCGGTCGCCGAGCAGCAGCAGGACGACCAGGGCCACCGCCCACAGCGCCATCCCCGCCAGCACGACGCGGACGGTGTCGACCTGCAACGGGGGCGGGGCCTGCTTCTGTGGCACGGGGGCACCCTAGGCGTGCGGTTGGTCACGAGCGAGCCCGGCAGGCCCGCGCATGTGGCACGCTGTCGCCGCTCGTTGGCCGCCCGCACCTCCGGAGAGTCCGCATGCCGCAGAAGTCCCGTCCCTCCGGTGGCGCCACCGCCGCGGGCGCCGCTCCGGCCGCTGACGGTGGCACCCCGGCCGACGTCTCGGCCGGGACGCCCGGGCCGCGGCGCAGCGAGGGCCCCCGGGTGCGGCCGAAGAACGGCCTGGACCGCTACTTCGAGATCAGCGCCCGGCGGTCGACGGTCGGCCGCGAGGTGCGCGGTGGGCTCACCACCTTCTTCACGATGGCCTACATCGTGGTGCTCAACCCGATCATCCTGACCAGCATCGCCGGCCCCGACGGCACGCCGGGCGCCGACGTCGAGGGCACCGTGCTGCCGTTCGGCTCGATCGCCGCGGTGACCGCGCTGCTCGCCGGCGCGCTCACGCTGCTCATGGGCGTCGTCGGCCGCTACCCGTTCGCGCTCGCCACCGGACTGGGCATCAACGCGCTGGTCGCCGTCTTCGCCGCCACGCAGCTGACCTGGCCGGAGGTCATGGGCCTGGTCGTGCTCGAGGGCCTGCTGATCACCGTGCTGGTGCTCACCGGCTTCCGCCGGGCGGTGTTCGAGGCCATCCCGGCCCAGCTGAAGACGGCGATCGCCGTCGGCATCGGCTTCTTCCTCGCCATCATCGGCCTGGCCGACGCCGGCATCATCCGGCCGGGCAACCCGCTGATCAGCTTCGGCATCGGCGGCCAGCTGGCGGGCTGGCCGATGCTGGTCTTCGTCGTCGGCCTGCTGCTGTCCAGCCTGCTGGTCGTCCGCAAGGTCAAGGGCGCGCTGCTCATCGGGATCGTGGTCACGACCGTGCTGGCCATCGTCGTCGAGGCGATCGCCGAGGTCGGCCCGCGGTTCGGTGCCGACGGCGCGGAGAACGCGCGCGGCTGGGCGCTGCAGGTGCCGGCCCTGCCCGAGGACGTCGTGGGCAGCCCCGACTTCTCGCTGCTGGGCAACTTCTCTCTGTTCGGCGGGTTCGAGCGGATCGGCGTCCTCGCCGCACTGCTCATCGTCTTCTCGATCATGATCGCCGACTTCTTCGACACCGTCGGCACGGTGACCGCCGTCGGTGCCGAGGGCGGCATGCTCGACGAGAACCGGAACCTGCCCCGGTCGCAGCCGGTGCTGCTGGTCGACTCCCTGGCCGCCGCCGCGGGTGGCGCGGGCAGCGTCTCGTCGAACACCACCTACATCGAGAGCACCGCCGGGGTGGCCGACGGCGCCCGGACCGGGCTGGCCAGCATCGTCACCGGCCTGCTGTTCCTGGTCGCGGTCTTCTTCACGCCGCTGGTCGCCGTGGTGCCCTCGGAGGCCGCCGCCCCGGCGCTGGTCATCGTCGGCGCGCTGATGATCAGCCAGATCAAGTACCTCACCTGGGACGACATGTCCCTGGTCATCCCGGCGTTCCTCACCATCGCGCTCATGCCGTTCACCTACTCGATCACCAACGGCATCGGAGCGGGCGTCATCAGCTTCGTGCTGCTGCGGGTGGCGGTCGGCCGGCGCCGGGAGATCCACCCGCTCATGTGGGTGGTGGCCGCGATGTTCCTCGTCTACTTCGCCCTCGAGCCGCTGCAGCAGCTGTTCTGAGCCGACGGGCCGCGGCCGAAGGTTAGGTAGGCTAGCGATCGTGGGTCGGACGACGCTCGACACCGCCGCGCTCGCGCACGAGCTGCGGCTGGCCGTCATGCGCTTCTCGCGCCGGCTGCGCAACCAGCGGGTCGACACCTCGGTGACCCTCACCCACCTCGCCGCGCTCTCCACCCTCAAGCAGCACGGGCCGATGAGCCCGGGGGAGCTGGCCGGGCACGAGCGGGTGCAGCCGCCGTCGATGACCCGCGTGGTCGTGGCCTTGGAGACCGCCGGTCTGGTCACCCGGACCCCGCACCCCACCGACGGCCGGCAGGTGGTCATCGAGCTCACCCCGGCGGCCGAGGAGATGCTCACCGCCGAGGCGCAGGCGCGCGAGGCGTGGCTGGCCGGCCGGCTGCACGAGCTCACCGTCGAGGAGCGCGCGGTGCTCCGCGAGGCGGCCGAGATCATGGGCAAGCTCGCCGGTGGGTGACCTGCACGAGCACTGACCAGCGGACGACGTCGGAGCAGGGGAGCGGCATGTTCCGCGCCCTCCGGGTGCGCAACTACCGCCGCTACGCCTCGGCGAACCTGCTCAGCCTGACCGGCACCTGGATGCAGCGGATCGGCCAGGACTGGCTGGTGCTCCAGCTGTCCGACGACAACGGGGTCGCCCTCGGCCTGATCACCGCGCTGCAGTTCGGCCCCTCCCTGCTGCTCAGCATGTACGGCGGGGTGCTGGCCGACCGCTACTCCAAGCGCCGAATCCTGCTGGCCAGCCAGGCGGCCATGGGCCTGCTCTCCCTGGTCCTCGGCATCCTCGTGGTCACCGACGCCGTGCAGCTGTGGCACGTGTTCGTGCTGGCCGGGGCGCTGGGCTCGGTCTCGGCCGTCGACGCGCCGGTCCGGCAGGCGTTCGTCTCCGAGATGGTCGGCCCGGCCCTGCTCACCAACGCGGTGAGCCTGAACTCCACGATCTTCAACGGCGCCCGGCTGATCGGCCCGGCCCTGGCGGGGCTGCTCATCGGCGCGGCCTCCGGGGACACCGCGCCGGCCTTCTTCCTCAACGCGGCCAGCTTCGCCTTCACCATCTACGCCCTGGCCGGCATGCGCACCGACGAGCTGCAGCCCAGCCCTCCGGTGGCGCGCGGCAAGGGTCAGCTCCGGGCGGGCCTGGCCTACACCTGGGCGCACCCGGACCTGGTGCTGGCCATGGGGCTGGCCTTCGTCGTCGGCACCTTCGGCTTCAACTACCAGGTCACCATCGCCCTGATGGCGCGGGAGACCTTCGACCTGGGCGCCGAGGCGTTCGGGCTGCTGTCCACCGCCTTCGCCGTGGGGTCGCTGTCCGGCGCGCTGCTGTCCACCCGCCGCAGCGTCCGGCCCCGACAGCGGTTCCTGGTCGGCTCGGCGGTGCTGTTCGGGACGATGACGGTGGTGGCCGGCCTGATGCCGAGCTACCTGACCTTCGCCCTGCTGCTCGTCCCCACCGGTGCGGCGGCGCTGGTGTTCAGCGTGGCGAACAACAGCTTCGTGCAGCTGGGCGTCGAGCCGCAGATGCGCGGCCGGGTCATGGCGCTGTACTTCATGTGCTTCATGGGCGGCACGCCCGTGGGCGCCCCGCTCGTCGGCTGGATCTCCGAGCACCTCGGGGCGCCCTGGGGGCTGATCCTGGGCGGCGGGGTCTGCGTCGTCGCCGGGCTGGGCGCCGCCGCCCTGCTGGCCCGCCGCCGGTCGGTGCGGGTCGAGCTCGGACGGCGCCCGCTGCAGGCGCGGCTGGTGATCGGGCCGCAGCGGCCGGCCGTCCCGCCCCCGCAGGTGCGGGCCGTGGCGGAGAAGGCCGCCGAGCAGGCGCCGGGCCAGCAGTCGGTCTGAGCCCGCCCGCGCGCGTACCGTCGAGGCCACCGATCCACCCGCGCGCTGGGGGACGACATGGCCACCGCACTGCTCGAGCTCGTCGCGCTGCTCGCCGTCTTCGCCGCGCTGGTCGCCGGCGCTGGCCCGCTCGCCCGGTGGGCGGAGGAGTGGACCGCCCGCCGTCGCGCCGCCCGTTCCCCGGCGCCGACCGCCCGGCCGCTGCAGGCGGTCGCCGCCGACCTGCGCCGGCTCGGCCGCCAGGTGGAGCTGGTGCCCCCCGGCTCGTCGATGGTCCGGCGCCGCGCGCTGATGGCGGCCTACGACGACGTGCTGGCGGAGGCGGCAGGCATGGTGGGCGTCGACTGCCGGCTGGCCACCGTGCCCGAGGGCCGGGCGCGGGAGGTCGAGCGGCTGCGCGTCACCTGCGCGCTGCGGGCGGCCGGGCTGCGGGTGGAGGGCTGAGCGCCCACCGGCTGTTCGTCGCCGTCGACCCGCCGGAGGCCGCCCGGCGGCACCTCGACGCCGCGCTCGACCCGCTGCGGGACGCACCCGGTGCGCCGCGGTGGGCCCCGCCCGCGACGTGGCACCTCACGCTGCTCTTCCTCGGCCAGGTGCCCGATCCGGTGCTGCCCCGGCTGGTCCCCGCGGTGGGCGCCGCCGTCGCCGGAGCGCCGGCCATGAGCCTGCGGCTGGCCGGCGGCGGGCGGTTCGGCCCGGCCCGGCGCCCGCAGGTGGCCTGGGCCGGTGTGGAGGGGGACGTCGCCGCGCTGGCCGAGCTCGCCGACCGGCTGGCCGGCGCCGCGCGCGCCCTCGGGCTCGCGGTCGAGGAACGCCCCTTCCGCGCGCACCTCACGCTCGGCCGCTGGCGCCCCGGCCGGCCCGCCGACGGCACCCTGCCCGACCGGCTGGCCGGCTACCGCGGCCCCGGCTGGCCGGTCCGGGAGGTCCGGCTCGTGGAGAGCCGGCTCGGTGCCGGCGCCCGCCACGAGACCCTCGCCGCCTGGCCCTGCTACCAGGCGTACTCCACCGGTGCGGGCCGGTAGCCGGGGAAGATCTCGTCCAGCGCGGCCAGCTGCTCGTCGTCCAGGCGCACCTCCAGGGCCCGCAGGGCGCCCTCGAACTGCGCCATCGTCCGGGGGCCGACGATCGGCGCGGTGACCGCCGGCTGGTGCAGCAGCCAGGCCAGGCCGACGTCGGCGGGGTCCTGCCCGACCTCCCGGCAGAGCGACTCGTACCGCTCCAGGGCGGGGCGGTGCCGCTCCACCCGCTTCTGCTGGCGCTCCTCGTAGCGGCGTCCGCCGTCCTGCTTGCCGAGGACGCCGGCCAGCAGGCCGCCGGCCAGCGGGCTCCACGGGATGACGCCGATGCCCAGGTGCTGGGCCGCGGGCAGCACCTCGAGCTCCACGTGCCGGGTGAGCAGGTTGTAGTGCGACTGCTCGCTGACCAGGCCGAGGAAGTGCCGGCGGTCGGCTGCGCCGTTGGCCGCGACCAGCTGCCACGCGGCGTGGTTCGACGACCCGACGTAGAGCACCTTGCCCTGGGCGACCAGCGTCTCGCAGGCCTGCCAGATCTCCTCCCACGGCGTGGCCAGGTCGACGTGGTGGAACTGGTAGAGGTCGATCCAGTCGGTCCGCATCCGGCGCAGCGAGGCCTCGCAGGCGCGCACGATGTTGCGGGCGGAGAGGAACGTGTCGTTGGGCCAGTCGGACATGCCTCCGTAGACCTTGGTGGCCAGCACGGTCCGCTCCCGGCGCTCGCCGCCCTGGGCGAACCAGCTGCCCAGGACCTCCTCGGTGCGGCCCTTGCCGGCGTCGAAGCCGTAGACGTTGGCGGTGTCGACGAAGTTGACCCCCTCGGCGAGCGCCCGGTCCAGGATCGCGTGGGAGTCGCCCTCCTCGGTCTTCCAGCCGAAGTTCATCGTGCCCAGGCACAACCGGGAGACCTGCAGGCCGCTGCGGCCCAGGTGGGTGTAGTCCATGCCCGGCACCCTGGCACCCTGGTCGCCGTGCCGCAGGACGACCAGCTCCCTCCCACCGACTCCGAGTTCGACCGCGCGACCGCCGTCCGCCGGGCCGAGGGCGGCGGCTTCACCGCCGATCTCCAGCCCGGCTGGGATGTCGGCAGCGGCATCCTCAACGGCGGGTACCTGCTCGCGGTGACCGCGCAGGCCGCGCTCGCCGACAGCCCGCACCCGCACCCGGTCGCGGTGTCGGCCAGCTACCTGCGGGCGACCCCGCCCGGCCCGGCCACCCTGGCCGTCACGCCCGGACCGGTGGGTCGCACGCTGGCGCACACCGCCGTCGTCCTGAGCGGCGCCGCGGGGCCCACGCTGAGCGTGCAGGTGACGACGGCGACGCTCGGCGACGACGCCCCGCTGCGCGCGGTGCCGGCGCCCGACGCACCCCCGGTGGAGGAGTGCCTGGAGGCCGTGCCGGGCGCCGAGATGGGTGGGCACCCCGTGCCGGCCGTGGGGCTGCGGCACCGCGTCGAGACCCGCCTGGACCCGGCCACGGCGGGCTGGGCGACCGGCAACCCGTCGGGGGAGCCGGTGATGCGGGCCTGGCTGCGGCTGGCCGACGGGCGCGAGCCCGACCCGCTGGCGCTGCTGCTCTTCGCCGACGTGCTGCCGCCCACCAGCTGGTCGATGGGTCTCATGGGCTGGGCGCCGACGGTGCAGCTGCAGGTGCTCGTGCGGGCCCGGCCGGCGCCCGGCTGGTGCCTGGCCGAGGCGCGGGCCAACGAGGTCGCCGGCGGCTGGCTGGACGAGGAGTACCGGATCTGGGACTCCACCGGCCGGCTGGTCGCGCAGAGCCGCCAGCTCGCCCGCGCCCCCCGCTGACCGCGCCCCGGAATGATCAGGTCGCCTGATCGTTCCGGGTCCTGGCTCACGGTGGACGGTGAGCCAGGACCCGTCATGGTGAGCCAGGACCCGTCATGGTGAGCCAGGACGCCGGTCAGCGCCGGGGCAGCTCGATCTCGCCGGTCAGGTAGCGCTGCACGGTCGGGCCGACATTGGCGACCAGCTCCTCGGCGGTGGCGGTGGCCAGCGGCTCGATCCGCAGCACGTACCGGCCGACGACGAGGCCGATCAGCTGCGAGGCGGCCAGCGAGCCGCGGATCTCGGCCTCGCGGGGCGGCAGGCCCAGCGTGCCCACGACCCGGCGGAGCACCTGGCTGACCAGGAACTCGCGCAGCAGCCGCGCCGACCACTCGTTGGTGATCGCCGACCGCACCAGCGCGAGCGCCGCCGGCCGCGTCGGGCCGTCCCACACCGTCAGCAGCAGCCGGACGACGTTGCGCCCGAGGTCGTCCCGGCCGCCGGCCAGCAGGTCCGGCAGCAGCTCGGCCGGATCGGCCGGCGCCTCGATGGCGGCGAGGAAGAGCTTGTCCTTGCTGCCGAAGTAGTGGTGCACCAGCGCGGGGTCCACGCCGGCCGCCGCGGCGATCTGCCGGATGGTGGCGCCGTCGAACCCCCGCTCGGCGAAGGCCTGCCGGGCAGCGGCGAGGACGGCGTCCCGGGTGTCGGGGTTGCCGGGGCGCCGTCCGGTCGGCCGGTTGCGTGCCGTCAGCTGGTCCTCCTCCGCAGGGTCGCCGCCGCCAGGGCGAGGGCGAGCAGGGCCGCGCCGGCCACGATGCCGACGTCGGCCCACATCGTGCCCGTCGCCTCCGCGGACCGCCCGACCTCCTGCAGCGCCTCGACCGCGTAGGTGAGCGGGAGGACGTCGCTGACCGCCTGCAGCCAGCCGGCCATCTGCTCGCGCGGCACGAGCAGGCCGCAGAGGAAGAACTGCGGCAGCACGATCACCGGCATGAACTGCACGGCCTGGAACTCGCTGCGGGCGAAGGCGCTGGCCAGCAGGCCCAGCGCCACGCCCAGCACCGCGTCGACGACGGCGATGAGCACGACCAGCCACACCGAGCCGGTCACCTCGAGGTCGTAGACCGTGGTGGCCACGCCGACCGTGACCACCGCCTGCAGCGCCGCGGCCGACCCGAAGGCGAGGCCGTAGCCGAGCAGCAGGTCGAGCCGGGACACCGGCGTCGTCAGCAGCCGCTCCAGCGTGCCGGAGGTGCGCTCGCGCAGCATGGCGATGCTCGTGACCAGGAACATCACGACGAAGGGGAAGATCCCGAGCATCGTGAGCCCGACCCGGTCGAAGGTGCCGGGCTGGCCCGGCAGCGTGGGCACGTCCTTCCAGAGCAGGTAGAGCAGTCCCAGGAGCAGGCTGGGCAGCACCAGCAGCATCGCGATGGTGCGGTGGTCGTGCCGCAGCTGCCGGAGGACCCGGCCGGCGGTCGCCGTGGTGAGCCGGGGGCTCAGGTGCGCCGCCGTGGTGCGCGGGCGGTCGGTCGTCGCGGTGGTCATGCCGGGCTCCCCTCGCGGGCGCGGACGACGTTGAGGAACGCCGCCTCCAGGTCGTCGGACCGCCCGTCGGCGCGCAGCCGGGCGGGCGTGGTGTCGGCGAGCAGGGCGCCGTCGCGGAGCAGGAGCAGCCGATCGCACCGGGCGGCCTCGTCCATCACGTGGCTGGAGACCACCAGCGTCGTCCCGGCGCGGGCGAGGGCGTGGAACTGCTCCCAGAGCTCGACCCGGAGCACCGGGTCCAGGCCCACGGTCGGCTCGTCGAGCACGAGCAGCTCGGGGTCGCCCACCAGCGCGCAGGCGAGCGAGGCCCGCCCGCGCTGACCGCCGGACAGGTCGGCGACCAGCTGGCCCGCGGCGTCGGCGAGGCCGACGTCCGCGACCGCGGCGTCCGCCGCCCGGGCGCCCCTGCCGTAGAGGGCGGCGAAGTAGCGGGCGTTCTCCCGGACGGTCAGGTCGGCGTAGACGCTCGGCGCCTGGGTCACGTACCCGACGCGGCTGCGCAGGGCGGCGGAGCCGGCGGGCCGGCCCAGGACGGTGACCGTGCCGGAGCGCACCCGCTGCACGCCGACCAGCGCGCGCATCAGGGTGCTCTTGCCGCTGCCGCTCGGGCCGAGCAGGCCGGTGACCCGGCCCGCGGGCACCGTGAACGACAGCCCGGGCAGCACGCGCCGCCGGCCGCGGTCGACGACGAGATCGGTGACGGTGACGGCGTCCATGACGCGCCCTCCAGACAACTCAACGGCTGATGAACTCAACGGTAGATGAGTTGCTTCGGAGCGGTCAAGCGCCCGTGGCGCCGGACCCTCAGCCGGGCAGGGCGGCGGGACGGCGCCCGGTCAGCCACCGGGTCAGCTCGTCGGCCGGCAGCGGGCGGCCGAAGAGGTAGCCCTGGCCGACGTCGCAGCCCAGCGCCTGCAGGGACGCAGCCGTGCCGTCGTCCTCGACGCCCTCGGCGACCACCGTCAGCCCCAGCCGGTGGCCCAGGTCGATCGCCGACCGGACCAGCGCGGCGTCCTCCGCGCACTCGGCCAGGGCCGCGACGTAGCTGCGGTCGATCTTGATCTCGTCGACCGGGAGGTGCCGGATGCGGCCCATCGAGGAGTAGCCGGTGCCGAAGTCGTCGATGGAGATCCGGATCCCGGCGGCGCGCAGCCGGGTGAGCACGTCCCGGGCGCGCTCGGGTTCGGTGAGCAGCGCGGTCTCGGTGAGCTCCAGGCACAGCATGCCGGCCGGCACCCCGTGCCCGGCGAGTGCGGCGAGGACGCGGTCCGGCAGGTCACCGCGGTGGACCGACCGCGCGGAGAGGTTGACCGCGACGGGCACCTCGAGCCCCTGGGCGGCCCAGGCCCGCGCCTGGGCCAGGGCGAGGTCGAGCACCCGGTCGGTGAGCGGCTCGATCAGGCCGGTCCGCTCCACGGCCGGCACGAACTCGCCCGGGCCCAGCAGTCCGCGGGTCGGGTGCGCCCAGCGGACCAGCGCCTCGACGCCGGTCACCGCGCCGGTGGCCAGCGCGACCTTCGGCTGGAAGTGCACCACCAGGTCGCCCTGGGCGAGCGCGCGCCGGAACTCCGACAGCAGCACCAGCCGCCCGCGGTCGTGCCCGTCGGCGGCCGGGTCGTAGACCTCGACGCCGCTCTGCCGCTCCTTGGCGGTGTACATGGCGATGTCGGCCTGCCGCAGCAGCGCGTCGATGTCGCCCGGCCCGGGAGGGGAGACGGCGACGCCGATGCTCACGTCGACGTCCAGCGCCAGCCCGTCCACGACGAACGGCTCGCCCAGGGCCCTGCGCGCCCGGACGGCGGCGGCGCGCGCCCCCTCCGGGGTCACGTCCGGCAGGACGAGGAGGAACTCGTCGCCGCCCAGCCGGGCGACGACGTCCACCTCGCGCACGTGCGGCCGCAGCCGGGGGCCGACCTGCGCGAGCAGGCGGTCGCCGTAGGCGTGGCCCAGGGTGTCGTTGACCTCCTTGAACCGGTCGAGGTCCAGGAGCAGCACGGCGACCTGCGTCCCGCCGCGGCCGGGAGCCAGCAGCTCGGCGCCGCGGGCGAGCGCCGCGGCCCGGTTGGGCAGCCCGGTGAGCTCGTCGTGGGTGGCCTGGTGGGCGATCCGGTCCTGCAGCTCGATCCGGTCGGTGACGTCGCGCGCGGTGAGCAGCAGCCCCTGGATCACCGGGTCGGCCCGGCGGTCGGCGGAGGTCACCTCGAGGTGCCGCCACGTGCCGTCGCGGTGCCGGACCCGCACGGTCGCGCCGCCGCCGGCCAGGTCGTCGGGGTGGACGAGGTCGTCGGGCACCCGGCCCAGCAGCTCCTCGGGGGACCGGCCGAGCAGGTCGGTGACCGAGTCGGAGACGAAGGAGATCCGGCCGGCCAGGTCGATGATGACGATGACGTCGCTGGTCGCGTGCACGACCGAGCGGAAGCGCCGCTCGCGCTCCAGGGCGCCGAGCATCGCGTTGAACGCCGCGGCCGTCCGCCCGAGGTCGTCCGCGGAGTCCACCGGCAGGCGCAGGTCCGGGCGCGGGCCGCCCGGCGCGGTCAGCGCGGCGCCCGCGGTGTCGGCCACCTCGGTCAGCCGGGTCGCCAGCAGGCGCAGCCGGGAGCCGATCACGCGGCGCGCCAGCAGCCAGTTCGCGGCCCCGAGCACCAGGCCGGCGGCCAGGCAGGCCGAGCGGAAGGTCGCGGCCCGGGAGTGGCTGCTCGGGACGCCGAGCAGCTCGGCGAAGTACGGGAACACCGCACCCACGCCGATGCCGAGCGCGGCCATCCCGATGGCGAGGAGGGGGAAGACCCCCCACCGCGCGGGCGCGGCTCCGGCGCCGCCTGTGTCTGGACTCACCCCGGCAGGATCGGCAGGCGGCCGGTCGCGCTGAAGGCCGGCCCCGCGGGCTCCCTCCCGCGGGTGGAGCCGGACGGGGCGGGCAGAATCGGCGAGCGTGCCGGCACCCGTCCTCATCACCGACCCCGCCGACCCGCGGGTGGCCGACTTCCGCGACCTCAAGGCCGGCGACCGGCCGGCCGGGCGGGAGCGGGGGACCGGGCCGGTGATCGTCGAGGGCGTTCCGGCGGTGCAGCGCCTGCTGGGCTCGCCGTACCGGGTGCGCGCGGTGTTCGGCGTCCCCGGCCGGGTGGCGGCGCTCGGCCTGCCCGACGACGTCGCCGCCTACGAGGCGGACAAGTGGGTCCTCTCCGAGGTCATCGGCTTCCGGCTCACCCGCGGGGTCGTCGCCTCCGCCGACCGGCGGCCGCCGGCGGACCTGGACGCGCTGCTCGCCGGCCCCGGGCCGGCGGCGCCCCGCCGGCTCGCCGTCCTCGAGGCGCTGAACGACGCCGAGAACCTGGGGTCGATCGCCCGCTCGGCGGTGGCCCTCGGGATCGACGGCCTGCTGCTGGACCCGCAGTGCGCCGACCCGCTCTACCGCCGGTCGGTCCGGGTCTCGATGGGGCACGTGCTGTCGCTGCCGTTCGCCGTGCTGCCCGACTGGCCCGGCGGCCTGGACCGGCTGCACGAGGCCGGCTACCTGACGGTCGCGCTCACCCCGGCGGCCGACGCGGTCGACCTCGCCGACGTCGATCCCCGGGCGCACCCGCGCACCGCCGTCCTGCTCGGGGCGGAGGGGCCGGGGCTCACCGCGGAGGCGCAGCGGGCCGCGCGGGTGCGCGCGCGCATCCCGATGCGCTCCGGGGTGGACTCCCTGGGGGTCGCTGCCGCCGCGGCGGTCGCCTTCGCCGCGTTGCGGTAGCTAGCCGCGGAGGGAGAAGCGGGCCAGCAGGGCGCGGGCCTCCTCGGCGTGCGCGGGGTGGCACATGACGTCGTACCGGCTGGCGGTGATCTTGCTGGTGCTGGTGAAGTCGCGCTTGCCGCGGGTGGCGGCGTAGCCCATTCCACCGAAGGCGGCGCCGAACGCCAGACCGATCAGCAGACCGGTCAGCACCGAGCCGAACCAGTTCCCGCCGTCCTCGGCGAAGATGCCGAGCAGCAGGCCGACGAACAGACCCCACCAGGCGCCTCCGGCGGCGCCCGCGGCGACCGCCCGGCCGGTGGTCATGCGCCCGGTGACGGTCTCGACCATGCGCAGGTCGGTGCCGATGATGGTGACGTTCTCGACGGCGAACTTCTCGTCGGACAGGTAGTCGACGGCGGACTGGGCCTGCTCGTAGCTGTCGTAGGACCCGACCTGCACGCCGCCCAGGGGCATGGACACCGAAGCACTCATACCTGGAGAACTACCGGCCGCGGCGGCGTGTTCCCCGCGGTTCAGCGGTTGCGGCGGACGCCGAAGACGATGTCCTCCCACGCCGGGATCCGGGCGCGGGGGTCCTCGTCGTCCGGCGTCTCGCCACTCCGCCCGAGGACGACGGTGTCGTGCTCGGCGACCTCGTCCAGCAGCGCGGTCATGTCGTCGTCGGAGCCCGGGGTGCCGTCCGGTGCGTGCACGTCTCGGACGTGCTCCTCCACCGGGGCGGGAGCGGGCTCGGCGGGCGGCTCGGGCTCGGGGTCGGGCACGACCGCCACCGGCCGGTTCCGCGGAGCCGCGACCGGGGGGCCGGCCGGGACCTCGGGGACCACCCGGACCAGCCGGGTGCCCTCGGCGAAGTCGGTGGTCGTGGCGTCGGCCGGGGTCACCGTGCGGGACGGGACGTCGTAGGTCCACCGCGCCGTGCCGGACTTGGCGCCCGCCCGCCAGGCGCCGACGACGACCCAGGCGCCGTCCTCGCCCCGGAAGGCGTCCCACTGCACGGCGTCGATGTCGGTGTCGATGAGGCGGAGCCGCTCGACCATGAACTGGGAGAGGACCGCACCCGGTGCGCCCTCGGTGAGCCGCACGCGGGCATCGCGCGCCTGCCCGGCCATGCGCTCGCGCTCCTGCAGCACCGGGTGGGCGAACCGCATGATCCGCTCGACCCGGGCGCCGGTCGCCGCGGCGACCTGCTCCGGGGTCTCGCCGGAGCGGATGCGGGCCTGGATGACCCGCGGGGGGAGCTCGGTGCCCAGGTCGACGTCTATCTGGGTCAGCCGGCGGGCGTCGCCGCGGGCGGCCGCGCGCAGGCGGTCGTCGATGGGCAGCTCGAACCGGTCACCACCGTCGGCATCGGCGCCCTCGGCGGAGAGGATCAGGCTCTTCCCGTCGTCGGAGAGCGCCACGAGGCGCAGCGTGCGCATGGGGGCGACCTCCTGCTGCCGGCGCGGCGGGCCCGGACGAGACCCCGGTCTCCGAGGCTATCGGGGTCCGGCGGGCAGCGCGCGGAGGTGGCGCGGCGTGGCGCGCGGGGCGCGCAGTCCGGATCCCCCTCCGGCGGGTGGTGCGGGCGGGGTGTTTCCACGCCGATGACACCGCTGACATCTGCCGGCAACGCGGGTCCGAGACAGTGGGCCGCTCGCCGGCGGCGCCGCACCGAGCCGAGGAGGAGCGATGGCCGGTCCCCTGACCGACCCGTGGACGGCCGCGCCCGCGGGGTTCCCCGCGCTGGAGTCCCTCGCCCCGCCGGAGGCGCTGCCGGCCGAGGTGCACGCGGCGGTCGCCCGGATCGCCGGCGCCACCGCCCTGTGGTGTCCGGCGCCGTCGCCCGACGGCCGGCGGATCGCCTACGTCACCGACCGGTCCGGCCTGCCGCGCCTGGAGGTCGCCGCGCTGGACGGCCGGAGCCGGCCGGTGCAGGTGTCCGGGGCCGATCAGGAGGTCATCTCGGTCGCGTGGTCCCCCGACGGGGCCTGGCTGGCCTACCTGGTCAGCCCCGGCGGGTCGATCTGCGCCGAGCTGCACGTGGTCCGCCCCGACGGGACAGGGGGCCGGCTGCTGGCCGGCGCCGACCCGCGGGCGGCCGTCTTCGCCGGCTGCTGGGCCGGTCCGGGGCACTACGCGTGCTCCATCGCAGACGGCGCCGGCCCCGACGCCGACGTCGTCCTGGTCGACGTGGTCACCGGCGAGCGGCGGACCCTGGCCTCCGGCGGCTTCCTCCTGGTCACCGCCGTCTCCGCCGACCACCGCACCGTCCTCGCCCGCCGCGGCCCGCGGGCCTACCGGCACGTCGTCGTCATCGACGTGCCCACCGGCGTGCAGCGTCGCGTCCTGCCGCTGGACGCGCCGGGCGGCATCGCCTCGGAGGACGGGCGGTTCTCCGCGGACGGCGGGACGGTCTTCGTGCGGGCCGCGCTGCCCGGCCCGCCCGGCGCCGACCGGGCCGGCCTGGTGGCCGTCCCGGTGGACGGCGACGGGGGGCGGGGCCGGACGGTCCTGAGCCGGCCCGACGCCGACCTGGACGGCTACGTGGTGCGCCCCGACGGCACGGTGCTCGCGCTGTGGAACAACTCCGGGATCAGCCAGCTGTGGCTGCACGCGCTGTCCGACGGGTCCGTCGTCCGGCGGATCCCCCTGCCGCAGGCGGTGCTCTCCGGGTGGGCGCCGGCATCCGACGGCGATGCGCTGGTCGCCGAGCTGAGCGGCCCGCGGGCGCCCCGGGCGCTGTGGCGGGTGCCGCTCGACGGCGCCGGCGACCCCGAGCCGCTGGCCTGCTCGCCGGCCCCGCCCGACCCGCGGGGGCTCGTGCGGCCGGTCCGGCACGAGTACGTGGCGCCCGACGGCGTCCGGCTCTCCGGCTGGCTGTACGTGCCCGAGGGCAGCCGCGGCCCCAACCGCACGGTGGTGAGCTTCCACGGCGGCCCGGAGGGCCAGGCGCGGCCGAACTGGTCCCCGATCACGCAGAGCATGGTGGCGGCGGGGCTGACCGTCTTCGCGCCGAACGTGCGGGGGTCCGGCGGGTTCGGGCGGGCCTTCATGACCGCCGACGACGGGCCGGCGCGCGAGTCCTCCTTCGCCGACGTCCGGACGACGGTGGACGAGCTGGTGACCGCCGGCATCGCCGCGCCGGGGCAGGTGGGCGCCCACGGGTGGTCCTACGGCGGCTACCTGACCCTGGTCGCGCTCACCCGGTGGCCGGAGCTCTTCGCCGCCGGCACCTCGCTGGCCGGGATGAGCGACCTGCGGACCTTCTTCGCCGGCACCGAGCCGTGGATGGCCGCGGCGTCGGTGACCGAGTACGGCGACCCCGTCGCCGACCGCGAGCTGCTCGCCGCGATCTCGCCGATGACGGCGCTGCACCGGCTGAGCGCGCCGGTCCTGCTGGTCCACGGCGACCGGGACACGAACGTGCCGGTCGCCGAGTCGGTGCAGGCCCACCAGGCGCTGCAGGCCCGCGGGGCCCGGGCCGATCTGCTGCTCTTCCCGGGGGAGGGGCACGCCATCGTGGGGCGCCCGAACCTGGTCGAGCTGGGCGTGCGCCTCGCCGCCTGGTTCGATCGGTGGCTGTGAGCGAGGAGCTGTTCGCCGGCTACTCCACCTCCCGCACCGACGAGGCCGTCGGCCCGGACGGCCGGGTGCGGCCCGGGTGGGTCGAGCTGGCCGGTGCGCTGGAGGCGGTGGGCGTGGCCGGGCTGGCCGCGGCCGCCGACGACCTGGCCGCCCGGCGGCGCGAGCGGGGCATCGCGGAGTCGGTGTGGGTGGACGGCCGGCAGGAGCTGCGCCCGGTGCCCATGGACCCGGTGCCCCGGCCGGTGGACGCCGGCACGTGGGCGGCGCTCTCCCGCGGGGTGACCCAGCGGCACCGCGCCCTGAACGCCTTCCTGGCCGACGCCTACCGGCCGGCCGGGCGGCGGCGCGGCGACACCGACCGGGCGGCGGAGATCGTGCGGGCGGGGGTGCTCCCGGAGTGGGCCGTGGCGCACGCGCCCGGCCGCGACCCCGCCGCCATCGCCGCGGCCTGGCCGGGCCAGCCGCGCGCGGCGCTCGCCGCGTCCGACGTGGTGCGGACCGCGGACGGCCGGTGGGTGGTGGCGCGGGACGTGCTGCAGGGCCCCTCGGGCATCGGGTACGCCCTGACCGACCGGGAGAGCGCCCGGGCGGTGACCCCCGCGCTGCTCGCCCGGTTCGGCCGGCGCCTGGTGGATCCCGCCGAGGCGGTGCCGCTGCTGCGGGCGGCCCTGGCGGCCGCGGCCCCGCCGGCCTGCCCCGGCGCACCGCGGATCGCGGTGCTCACCCAGGGCGAGAGCGACGGCGCGTGGTTCGAGCACCAGGTGCTGGCCGAGGCGCTGCGTGCGCCCCTGGTGCGCGCCGCCGACCTGTGGCCGCGCCGGGACGGCGGGGTCGAGGCGGCGGTGGACGGCGGCCGGCTGCCGGTCGACGTCCTCTACCGGCGGTTCGACGACGCGCTGCTGGGCGTCTTCCCGACCGGGGCCGGCGTGCCCCTGGACCAGGCGCTCACCGAGGCCGTCCGGGCCGGCCGGCTGGGCGTGGCCAACGTGCCCGGCAACGGGGTCGCCGACGACGCCGCCGGGTACGCCTGGGTGCCGGAGATGATCCGCTTCTACCTCGGGGAGGAGCCGCTCCTGCCCTCGGCGCGGACCTGGGTGCTGGCCGACCCCGCCGCGTGGACCGAGGTGCGGGACCGCCTGCACGAGCTGGACCTCGAGGAGGTGGCCGGCTACGGCGGCCGGCGGGTCGTGCACGGTCCCGGCTGCTCCGCCGCGGAGGTCACCGCGCTGCACGCCGAGATCGCCGCGGCGCCGCACCGGTTCGTGGCCCGGGAGCCGCTCGCGCCGGCCACCGTCCCGGCGCTGGTCGACGGGGTGCTCCGGCCCCGGTCGGCCGACCTGCGGGTGTTCTCCGTGGCCGCCCCGACGCCGGCCGTGCTCCCGGTCGCCCTCACCCGGGTGGCACCCGGCGACGACCCGGGCCCGGTGGACGCCGCCGGGAGCGGCAGCAAGGACACCTGGCTGCTGCGCTGAGCCGCCCGGCGGTCAGCCGGTGATCGCGGAGCGGATCCGGACGGTGGTGCCCTCGGGGCTCGGCGTCGCGGCGACGTCGGCGAACGCGCTCATCAGCGTCGAGCCGCGGCCGCGGTCCATGCTGGGCACCCGCTCCCGCCACTGCCCGTAGTCACGGACGGTGATCTCGACCTGCCCCGCCGCCACGGCCCCGGTGACCTCGACGAACGGTTCCGCGGGCTCCTGGGCGTGCTCGATGGCGTTGCTGGTGGCCTCGCAGGCGGCCAGCAGCAAGTCGTAGGCCTGCTCGGCGCCGACCCCGGCGTCGTCGAGGAACCGGCGCAGCCGGCGGCGGATCACCGGGATCGAGGAGAGCTCGGCGGGCACCCGCCACTGCTCGTGGCGGCGGTCCGCCGGCCGGGGCGCGGCGCGCGGCGCGGGCACCGGCTCGGCGCGCCGGTCCGGGGCGGCGGGTGCCGCCGGCGGTGGCCCCGGGGGCTCGACCCGCCGGAGGGCCGCCCGGCCGGCCGGGGGAGCGGGGCGGGCGGCCGCCCGCTCCAGCGCCACGCGCACGCGGGCCTGCAGCTCCGCCGCGCGGAAGGGCTTGGCGAGGTAGTCGTCCGCGCCGGCCTCCAGGCCCTCCACCGACGCCTCCTGGCCGGCCCGGGCGGTCAGCATGATGACCGGGATGTGCCGGGTGGCCGGGTCGGCGCGCAGCGCCCGGAGCAGCTCGAAGCCGTCGACCCGCGGCATCATCACGTCGGTCAGCACCAGGTCCGGCGGCTGCTCGGCCACCGCGGCGAGGGCCTCCTCGCCGTTGGCGGTGGTCCGCACCCGCCACCGGGGAGCGAGCAGCCGGGTCAGGTAGGCCCGCATGTCCGGGTTGTCGTCGACCACCAGCACGCACGCGCCGTCCGGGTCGCCCGCGGCCCCGCCCGAGGGCCGGGAGGTCTCCTCCACCCAGCTCGCCGCCTCGCCGTGCGCCGCCTCGGAGGGCGCCGCGGCCGGGCCGGACGGGGCGGCGTCGGGCCGGCCGAAGGGCAGCGCGACGGTGAACGTGCTGCCGCGGCCGGGCTCGCTGGTCACCGTGACCGTGCCGCCGTGCAGGGCGACCAGCTCGTGCACCAGGGCGAGCCCGATCCCGGTGCCCTCGCGGGTACGCGCGGTCGCCCCGGGGACGCGGTGGAACCGCTGGAACAGCCGCGGCAGCTCGTCGGCCACGATGCCGACGCCGGTGTCGGCGACGGTCAGCACGAAGCCGTCGTCGGCGGCCCGCAGGGTGACGTCGATCCGGCCGACGAAGGTGTACTTCACCGCGTTGGCCAGCAGGTTGACGACCACCTTCTCCCACATGCGCGGGTCCACGAAGGCCGGGCGGTCCAGCGGCGGGCAGTCGACGGCGAGCCGCAGCCCCGCCCGTTCCGCCGCCGAGCGGAAGATCCCGACGAGCTCCGCGGTGAAGCCGGCGACGTCGGTCTCCACCCGCACGGGGGTCGCCCGCCCGGCCTCGATGCCGGCGAAGTCCAGCAGGTCGTTGACCAGGCGCTGCAGCCGCTGGCCGTTGCGCGCCGCCAGGGAGAGCTGCGCGCGGACGTCGTCGGACAGCGGCGGCTCCGTGCCCTCCAGGACGTCGCGGATCGGCCCGAGCAGCAGGGTCAGCGGGGTGCGCAGCTCGTGGCTCACGTCGGCGAAGAAGGTGGTCTTCGCCCGGTCCAGCTCGGCCAGCTGCTCGGCCCGCCGCCGCTCGGCCTCGAACGCCCGGATGTTCACCACGGCGCCGGCGAACTGGCCGGCCACCAGCTCGTGGAAGGAGCGGTAGTCCTCGTCCAGGGCCCGGTTCGGGCTGACGCCCAGGAGCAGGAGGCCGACCGGTGCGCCGTCCCGGCTGGCCGTCAGCGGCAGGACGACGGACCCGGTGACCGGGTCACCCCACGGGCCCCCGGTCGCCCGCAGCGCCGCCGCGTCGCGCGGCAGCTCCGCAGCGCCGGGCACGCTCGCGGGGAGCAGCTCGGGGTCGCAGCCGGACGTCGCGACCCGCTCGAACCGGTCCTCGGGGCCGGCGAGGTAGACGGCCGCGAAGGGCGTGTCCGCCCCGTCCTCGGCGAGCGCCTGGCACATCGCCGTCACGACCTCCCGCTCGTCCCCGAGCCGGCCGCTGACCGTCGCCAGGGCGTGCAGGAGCCGCTGGCGGCGAGCGCCGAGGACCTGCTCGGTCACCTCGGTGCACACGCAGTGCATGCCGGCGACCTCGCCGTCGTCGCCGAACGCCGGTGCGTGGGAGACGGTGAAGTACGTCTCCTCCCGGTAGCCCGCCCGCTCCAGGGGCAGGAGCAGCTCGGGGAGCCACGACGCCTCCAGGGTGGTCATGGCGTGCTCGATCGGCGGCCGCAACGCCTCCCAGCTCTCGGACTGGGTGACCCGGATGTCCCTGCCCAGCGCCGCCGGATGCTTCGCCCCGATGAGCGGGATGTAGGCGTCGTTGTAGAACTGCAGGAAGTCCGGGCCCCAGGTGAGCACCATGGGGAAGCGGGAGACCAGGACGGTGCGCACCGCGTGCCGGAAGCTCGCCGACCAGCTGCTCATCGGTCCGACCGAGGTGGATGCCCAGTCGAAGGCGGCCATCAGCCGGCCGGCCTCACCGCCGGCGGCGAACAGGTCGCCGCCGCCGGGGTTCGACGCACTACCGGGGCCCACGCCCACCTCCAACCGGGAGATCACTCATCACGCACCGCCTGCGGCCCGACCCCGGCCCGTGACGGGTGGGGCGGACGCCGCTGTCAGAGACGTTCGACCACGTGGTCGATGCAGGCGGTGAGGGCGGAGACGTCGTCGGGGTCGACGGCGGGGAACATACCCACCCGCAGCTGGTTGCGGCCCAGCTTGCGGTAGGGCTCCACGTCGACCACGCCGTGGGCGCGCAGCGTCGCCGCCACCGCGGCGGCGTCGACGGAGGCGGCGAGGTCGACGGTGCCGACGACGTAGCTGCGGTGGGCGGGGTCGGGGACGAACGGCGAGGCGTAGGGCGAGCGCTCCGCCCAGCCGTACAGCCGGCCGGCCGACTCCCGGCTGCGCCCGACGGCGCCGGAGAGGCCGCCGAGGGAGAGCATCCAGCGGATCTGGTCGGCCAGCAGGAACAGCGTGGCGACCGCGGGGGTGTTGTAGGTCTGGTCCTTCGCGGAGTTCTGCACCGCGATCGACAGGTCCAGGAACCCGGGCATCCACCGCCCGGCGGCCTTGATCTCCGCGATCCGCTCCAGGGCGTCGGCGCTCATCAGCGCCACCCACAGACCGCCGTCGGAGGCGAAGGACTTCTGCGGCGCGAAGTAGTAGACGTCGGTCTGCGAGACGTCGACCGGCAGCCCTCCGGCGCCGCTGGTGGCGTCGATGAGCACGAGTGCGTCCTCGGTGCCCGGGGGGCGGGCGATCGGCGCCATCACGCCGGTCGAGGTCTCGTTGTGCGCCCACGCGTAGGCGTCGACGCCCCTGGTCGCCGACGGGACCGCCAGCGAGCCGGGCGGCGCGGTGACGACCACCGGCTCGCCCAGGAAGGGCGCCTCCGCCGCCGCGGCGGCGAACTTGGCCGAGAACTCGCCGTAGGTGCCGAACGCCGCGCGGTCGCGGATCAGGCCGAACAGCGCCGCGTCCCAGAACGCCGTCGTCCCGCCGTTGCCGAGCACCACCTCGTACCCGTCGGGCAGGTCGAACAGCTCGGTGAGCCCCTCGCGCACCTGCCGGACCAGGTTCTGCACCGGCGGCTGGCGGTGCGAGGTCCCCATGAGCGCCGCACCGTCCCCGGCCAGCGCCCGCAGCGCCGCCGGGCGCACCTTGGACGGGCCGCAGCCGAACCGGCCGTCCCGGGGCAGCAGCCCGGCGGGGATGGTGATGCTCATGCGGGGGAAGCGCCTCTCGCGGCTAGACCGACGCGGCCTCGTGGTTGATCGTGTCCCAGCCCTCGACCTCTTCGGGCTTGCGGGGGTCGGGCCCGATGTAGCGGGCCGACGGACGCACGAGGCGGCCGGTGTTCTTCTGCTCCAGGATGTGCGCGCACCAGCCGGCGGTGCGGGCGCAGGTGAACATCGAGGTGAACATGTGGCTGGGCACCTCGGCGAAGTCGAGGACGATCGCCGCCCAGAACTCCACGTTGGTCTCGACCGGCCGGTCGGGACGCCGCTCGCGCAGCTCCTTGAGGGCCGCCTGCTCCAGCGCGAGGGCGGCGTCGAAGCGCGGGGCGCCGAGCTCCTTGGCCGAGCGGCGGAGCACGCGGGCGCGCGGGTCCTCGGCGCGGTAGACGCGGTGACCGAAGCCCATCAGCCGGTCGCCCTTGTCGAGCAGGTCCTTGACGTACTTCTCCGCGTTCCCGGTCGACTCGACCTCGTCGAGCATGTGCAGCACGCGGGAGGGCGCGCCGCCGTGCAGCGGACCGGACATGGCGCCGATCGCGCCCGAGAGCGAGGCGGCGACGTCGGCGCCGGTGGAGGCGATGACCCGCGCGGTGAAGGTGGAGGCGTTCATGCCGTGCTCGGCCGCGGACGTCCAGTAGGCGTCGACGGCGGCGACGTGGCGGGGGTCGGGCTCGCCGCGCCACCGGACCATGAACCGCTCGACGATGGTGGAGGCCTCGTCGACCTGCGACTGCGGGACCGCCGGGGTGCCGATGCCGCGGGCGGACTGCGCGACGTAGGACAGCGCCATGACCGAGGCGCGGGCCAGCTGCTCGCGGGCGGTCTCGCTGTCGATGTCCAGCAGCGGGCGGTACCCCCAGACCGGGGCGAGCATGGCGAGCGCGGCCTGCACGTCCACCCGCACGTCGCCGCTGTGCACCGGGATCGGGAACGGCTCGGCCGGCGGGAGGCCGGGGCCGAACTTGCCGTCGACCAGCAGGGCCCACACGTTGCCGAAGGTGACCTTGCCGACGAGGTCCTCGATGTCGACGCCGCGGTAGCGCAGCGCGCCACCGTCCTTGTCGGGTTCGGCGATCTCGCTCTCGAAGGCGATGACGCCTTCCAGGCCGGGTACGAAGTCGTCGGCCATCTCGCATGCTCCTCTGCGCGCGGACCCGCGTGCACCCGGGGACGGCGCACGATTGCGTGCCGACCCTAAGGCCGCGCACGCCCCGGTGGCACACGGGGGCGGTCCCGGACGCCCTCCCGAGCCGTGCGGGCCCCGCGGTGTCAGCATGACGGCGTGCCCGACGTCTCCCGCATGCGCACCGACTACCGTGCCGGCCGGCTCACCGAGGACGATCTCGCGCCGTCGTGGGTGGAGCAGTTCGACCGCTGGTTCGGCGACGCCGTCGCCGCCGAGCTGCCCGAGCCCAACGCGGTCGTCGTCGCCACCGCCGACGCCGACGGCGCCCCCGACGCCCGGATCGTGCTGATGAAGGGCTACGACTCCTCCGGTTTCGTCTTCGCCACCAGCTACGCCTCGGCCAAGGGAGCGCAGCTGGCGGTGAACCCGCGCGCGGCGCTGGTCTTCCCCTGGCACGCGCTGCAGCGGCAGGTCCGGGTGACCGGCCGGGTGGAGCGGGTGGGGGACAGCGCCTCCGACGAGCTGTGGGACCCCCGCCCGCGCGGCGCCCAGCTGGCGGCCGCCGCGTCGGTGCAGTCGACGGAGGTCGACTCGCGGGAGGAGCTCGCCCAGCGGGTGCGGCTGCTCGACGAGCAGAGCCCCGACGGGAAGCTGCCCCGGCCCGCGACCTGGGGCGGGTACCGCGTCGTGCCGGACCGGGTGGAGTTCTGGCAGGGCGGCGGCGACCGGCTGCACGACCGGCTGCGTTTCGTGCGCGACGAGGCGGAGGGCGGCTGGATCGTCCAGCGACTTGCGCCGTGACGCAGCCGGTCGACCCGCAGGAGGGGGGCGCGCCGGTCGAGGAGCCCGTTCCGGCGCCGGTGCGCCGGCGGGGCTGGACGATCGACACCACGCCGCTGCGCGACCCCGGCTACCGCCGGCTGTTCTGGGGGATCGCGACGACCACGATCGGCCAGCAGATGACGCTGGTGGCCGTTCCCTTCCAGGTCTACGCGCTCACCGGGTCCTCGTTCCTCGTCGGCGTCACCTCGATGGTGGCCCTGGTGCCGCTGATCGTCTTCGGGCTGCTCGGCGGTGCGATCGCCGATGCCGTGGACCGCCGGCGGGTGCTGCTGGTCAGCTCGGTCGGCGCGGCGGTCACCAGCGCGCTGCTCGCGGCGCAGGCGCTGTTGCCCGGCGGCGGGAACCTCGTCCTGCTCTGGGTGCTGACCGCCGCGGTCTCCGCGTTCACCGCGGTCAACTCCCCGGCGCGCTACGCCGTCATCCCGGCGCTGGTCGGGCCGGCCGGCGTTCCGGCGGCCAACGCGCTGGCCATGACCGTCCGCCAGATCGGTGTCATCGTCGGCCCGCTCGTCGCCGGCCTGCTGATCGGCCTGGGCTCGCTGTTCGCCGCCTACGCCATCGACGCCGTCGGCTTCCTCGTGGCCGTCCTGCTGCTGCGCGGGCTGCCGCCGCTGCCGCCGGGCCGGGACGCCGGCCCGCTGCGGCTGCGCGCCACCCTGCAGGGGGTGTGGGAGGGCTTCGCGTTCCTGCGCACCCAGCCGGTGCTGCTGATGACGTTCGTCGTCGACATCATCGCGATGCTCTTCGCCTGGCCGCAGGCGGTGTTCCCCGAGCTGTCGGAGACCCGGTTCGAGGGCGCGCCGAACGCGCTGGGGTGGCTGTTCGCCGGCATCTCGATCGGCGCGCTGGCGATGGGGCTGACCTCCGGCTGGGTGTCCAAGGTCGACCGGCAGGGCGCGGTGGTGATCGTCTCGATCGCCGCCTGGGCGGTGGCGATCATCGGCTTCGGGTTCGCCCCGACGCTGTGGCTGGCGGTGCTGTGCCTGGCCGTCGCGGGCGCCGGGGACATGGTCAGCGCCGTGCTGCGCTCGGCGATGCTGCAGCTGGCGGCGCCGGAGGAGATGCGCGGCCGGATGCAGGGCGTCTTCATCGTCGTCGTCACCGGCGGCCCCCGGCTGGGCGACCTGCGGGCCGGCGGGCTGGCCAGTGCCGCCGGCGTCACCTTCGCGATGGCCTCCGGCGGCGTGATCGTGGTGCTCGCGATGGTCGCCGTCGCGCTGCTGGTGCCCTCGTTCTGGCTCTTCCGCGCCTCCCGGGCGACGGGGAGCGAGCGGGTCTGAGCGAGGTGGCCCGGCCGGGCTCGCCCGCCCCCGAGAGTGGCGAGTGCCGACCGGGCCGGGTCCTGCACTATCCCGGTCGGCCCCTTCCTACTCGCCGGTAGCCGGATTCCGGCCGGATCGGTACCGCGTCAGGCCAGCGTGGCGGCGACCACGCGGAGGTCGGCGACCAGGGCGTCGTAGGCGGCCGCCCGCCCGTCGTCGGGGGTGCGCAGGATCGCCGAGGGGTGGGTGGTGGCGAGGATCCAGGTCTGGTGCGGCGCGTCCTCGTCGTCGTCCTCCGTCGGCGCCGGGGCGCCCGGGGGCGTCCAGGGCAGGAGCTGCCCGTGCTCGCGGGTGATCCGGAACGACGGCGAGATCAGGGACTTCGCCGCCGTGGCGCCCAGGGCGACGACCACCTCGGGCTGCAGGACGGCGAACTCGGCCTCCAGCCAGGGCCGGCAGGCCCGGAGGTGCTCCGGCCGCGGCGTCTGGTGGATCCGCCGCTTGCCCTTGGTGACGTGCCCGAAGTGCTTGACCGCGTTCGTGACGTAGGCGGTGCCCCGGTCGATGCCGGCCTCGTCGAGCGCCTTGTCCAGGAGCCGGCCGGCCGGGCCGACGAACGGCTCGCCCCTCCGGTCCTCCTGGTCGCCGGGCTGCTCGCCGACCAGCACCACCCGCGCGGTTCCCGGGCCCTCGCCGAACACCGTCTGGGTGGTGTCCTGCCACAGCTCGCAGGCGCGGCAGCCGGCCGCCGCGCTGCGCAGCCCGTCGAGCCCCACGCCCTCGGGCGGTCGCGCGATCCCCTCGTCGGAGGTCATGACCTGATGACACCGCAGCGGCACGGCATGCGCGAGGCGGGGCCGATGCGTCCCTGGAGAGCGACCGACCGATACGGTCGGGCGCAGTTTCCCCGAACGGCAGGAGGACCGGTGCTCGAGTTCGACGGGCTCCGCAAGAGCTACGGCGCCAACCAGGTGCTCGACGGCGTGGGTTTCACGGTGCAGCCGGGCTCGATGTTCGGTTTCTGCGGCTCCAACGGCGCCGGCAAGACGACGACGATGCGCATCGCCATGGGCCTGGTCCTGTCCGACGCCGGGGAGGTGCGCTGGCAGGGCCGCCGCCTGGACCAGGAGCTGCGCCGCCGGGTGGGCTACATGCCGGAGGAGCGCGGGCTCTACCCGAAGATGAAGGTCGGCGAGCAGGTGGCCTACTTCGCCCGGCTGCACGGGCTGACGGCCGCCGCGGCGAGCAAGGCGTCCGAGGAGTGGGTCGAGCGGCTGGGCCTGGGTGCCCGGCGCGGCGACGCCGTGGAGAAGCTGTCGCTGGGCAACCAGCAGCGCGTCCAGCTCGCCGCCGCCCTGGTCAGCCGGCCCGAGGTGCTGATCCTCGACGAGCCGTTCTCCGGCCTGGACCCGGTCGGGGTCGACTCCCTGGCCGAGGGGCTGCTGGACCAGGTCCGCACCGGTGTGCCGGTCGTCTTCTCCAGCCACCAGCTCGACCTGGTCGAGCGGTTGTGCGACTCCGTCGGCATCCTCGCCCGCGGCCGCATGGTCGCCACCGGGACGGTCGACGAGCTGCGCCGCCGCGAGGCCGGCCGGCTGCTGCGGGTGGTCGTCCCCGACGCCGTCCCCGGCTGGGCCGCGGCCCTCCCCGGTGTGCGCGTGGTCTCCGAGCAGGCCGGTGACACGTTGCTCGACCCGGCGCCCGGCACCGACGACCAGGCCGTCCTGGCCGCGGCGCTGCGGACCGGGCGGGTCACCCACTTCGCCTGGCGCGAGCCCACGCTGGTCGAGCTGTTCCGCGGCGCGGTCGCCGATCCGCGCACCGACGAGGAGGTGGCGGCATGAGCGCCCCGACGAGCACCCCGCCCCGCACGACGGCCGGCACCCCGGCTCCGGAGGGCCCGCGCAGCCCGGGCAGTGCCGAGCTCGTCCGGCTCGTCGCCGGCCGGGAGATCTCCACCCGGCTGCGGGACAAGAACTTCATCGTCGGGGTGGTCCTCACCGTCCTGCTCCTGGTCGGCTTCATGGCCTTCCAGATCGCCATGAGCTCCGGCGCCGACGAGGCGCGGCTCGGGATCGTGGGCGACGCCGCGCAGCTCGGCCCGGCCATCGAGGCCCAGGGCGAGGCCGTGGACGTCGACGTCACGGTGGTGGAGCTGGACGACGAGGCGGCGGCCCGGGCGGCCGTGGAGGCCGAGGACGTCGACGGTGCGCTGCTGGCCGGCGGGCCGGCCCCCGAGCTGATCGTCCAGGACCGTGACTCGACGATGGAGGCGGTGGTCAACGGCGCGGTCGGCGGGGTCGCTGTCGCCGAGCAGCTGGCCGAGGCCGGCGTCGACCTGAGCGCCGTGCCGGAGGTCCAGGTCACGGCGCTGGCCGGTGACGACGGCAACGAGGAGCAGGTCCTCGTCGCGATCATCGGTGTCCTGCTGCTCTACGGCCTCCTCATCATGTTCGGCCAGTTCATCGCCCAGGGCGTGGTGGAGGAGAAGTCCAGCCGCGTCGTGGAGCTGCTGCTGGCGACCATGCGCCCCTGGCAGCTGCTCGCCGGGAAGATCATCGGCCTGGGGGTGCTGGGGCTCGGGCAGATCGTGCTGATCGGCGTCATCAGCGTCGGTGGCGCGCTGGCCTTCGACCTCGTCGCGGTCCCGGGTGACCTGATCAGCACCGTCGTCTCCGTGGTGCTCTGGTTCGTGCTGGGCTATGCGTTCTTCGCGGCGGCCTTCGCCGTGGCGGCGTCGCTGGTCAGCCGCCAGGAGGACCTCGGCACCGTGCTGACCCCGATGATGGTGCTGCTCGTCGGCGGCTTCTTCGTCGGCATCCAGGCCGCCACGGACCCGGACGGCACGCTCGCCGTCGTCACCTCCTACGTGCCGGGTCTCTCGCCGCTGGTCATGCCGGTGCGGCAGGCGGCCGGCGAGGTCGCGGGGTGGGAGATCGCGGTCTCGGTGGCCCTCATGCTGGTCGCCATCGTCGTGGCGGTCCGCATCGGCGGCCGCGTCTACGCCGGCGCGCTGCTGCGCACCAGCGGGAAGACCAAGCTGCGGGACGCCCTCAAGGCCGCCCGGACCTGAGAGCGCACCCGATCGGTTGTGCGCCGCCCGGTGCGGGTAGCCGGGCGGCATGGTGATGCAGCTGGGCTACACGATGATGACCGAGCAGGCCGGCCCGAAGGAGCTGGTCGGGCACGTGGTGGGGGCCGAGGAGGTCGGCTTCGACTTCGCGGTGAGCAGCGACCACTACTTCCCGTGGCTGAAGGAGATGGGGCACTCGCCCAACGCGTGGGTGACCCTCGGCGCGGCCGCGCAGGCCACCAGCCGGATCCCGCTCATGACCTACGTGACCTGCCCGAGCTTCCGGTACCACCCGGCGGTCGTGGCGCAGCAGGCCGCGACGCTGCAGATCCTGTCCGGCGGGCGCTTCACGCTGGGTCTGGGCGCGGGGGAGAACCTCAACGAGCACGTCGTCGGCGCCGGCTGGCCGCCGGCCGACGTCCGCCACGAGATGGTCATGGAGGCGATGCAGATCATCCGCGACCTGTTCGACGGCGAGGGCTACACGAACTTCCGCGGGGAGCACTTCGACGTCGAGTCCGCGAAGCTCTGGGACCTCCCGGAGAAGCGGGTGCCCATCGGGTTCGCGGCCGGCGGCAAGCAGGCGGCCACGATCGCCGGCGAGCTGGCCGACGTGCTGATCGCCACCGACCCGATGTCCGAGCTGGTCGAGGCGTTCGAGTCCGCGGGGGGCGCCGGCAAGTCGAAGGTCGCGCAGATGCCGATCAGCTACGGCACCGACAAGGGCGCCGCGGTGACCCGGGCGCACGAGCTCTTCCGCTGGTTCGGCCTGGGCTGGAAGGTCAACGCCGAGCTGCCCGGCCCGGCCGCCTTCGACGGCGCCAGCCAGTTCGTGCGGGAGGACGACGTCGAGAGCAGCATCCCGTGCGGCGACGACGTCGGCGCGGTCATCGAGGCGGCGAAGGCCTACGCCGACGCCGGGTTCACCCACCTGGCCCTCGTGCAGATCGGCGGGGACCAGCAGCAGCCCTACCTGGAGTGGACGCAGCGGGCCCTGCTGCCCGCGTGGCGGGAGGCTTTCGGCGGCTGATCGGCGCCGGGGGGCCACTGATCGGGTGACCAGGGCGTTCCAGGGCGCTCCGTTGGGGTGAGGTCGCCGCACGGAGGGGCGCGGAACCGGTCGTGCCGCCGCGATCATCGGCGGCATGACCGAGGACCTGGACGTGCGGCTGCGGCGGCTGCTCGCCTCCGACGACGCCGACGCGCTGATCGACCTCGGCTGCGACCTGGCCGACGCCGGCCGGCAGTCCGACGCCGAGGCGTGCTTCCGCCGGGCCTTCGACCTCGGTGACTCCGTGGCCGCGTTCAACCTCGGCAACTCGCTGGCCGCGCAGAACCGCTGGACCGAGGCGGTGGACGCCTACGAGGTGGCGCTGCGCGGCGGCGAGGCCGACGCGTGGCGCAACCTCGGCCTGGTGCTGGAGGACCTCGGCGACCTGGCCGGCGCCATGCGTGCCTACCGGGGCGCCGCGGCGGCCGGGGACCTGGAGGGCGGCCTGCAGCTGGCCTTCCTGCTGCGCGAGCAGGGCGAGCGCGACGAGGCCATGGCGGTCGCCGAGGAGTTCGCCGCGGCGGGGGACGAGGAGGCCGCGGCCGTCGTCGCCTGCTGGCGCTGGTGCACGACCCTCGACCCGGCGCTGGAGGCCGACCTGCGCGCCGGCCAGCACCACTTCCCGGCCGCCCGGGCCGACCTCGCCCACCTGCTGCGCGAGACCGGCCGCTCGGCCGAGGCGCGGTCGGTGCTGGAGCGCGGCGCGAAGCTCGGCGAGCAGGTGGCCTGGCTGCCGCTGGGCAACCTCTACCGGGAGGACCTCGGCGACGAGGAGGCCGCCGAGGAGGCCTACCGCAGCGGGATCGCCGCGGGGGACGTGTACTGCCACCAGAACCTCGGGGTCCTGCTCGCCGACCGCGGCGACCTCGAGGGCGCCGTCGAGGAGTTCCGGCTCGGCGCCGCGGCGGGCGACCAGCTGGCGGCCCAGTGCCTGCGGGAGCTCGAGCACGACTGAGGAACACCTCCTGCCGGGGGCCGGAGCGCGGGGCCGTAGCCGAGGCGTAACGCGCGTCCCGGATACTGCGGGTGTGTCGGAAGCCACTGTCGACGTCGCTGACCTCCGTTCCTCCGGATCCGGTGGATCCGCCGATCGCGCGGACGACGCCCCGCTGCGCGCGGACATCCGGCTGCTGGGGCGCGTGCTGGGCGAGGTGATCGGGGAGCAGGCCGGGCCCGACGTCCTCGACCTGGTCGAGTCCACCCGGGTGGAGGCCTTCGGCGTCCGCCGCTCGGAGGTCGACCGCGCCGAGCTGGCCCAGCGGCTGGCCGGGCTCGACGGGCGCTCGGCCAACCACGTCATCCGGGCCTTCAGCCACTTCTCCCTGCTGGCCAACCTGGCCGAGGACATCCACCACGAGCGCCGCCGGCGCCACCACCGGCGGGCCGGTTCCCCGCCGCAGCGCGGCAGCCTGGCCGCCACCTTCGCCGAGCTCGACCGGGCGGACGTCCCGGCCGGCACGGTGTCCCGGGAGCTCGCCGGCGCGCTGGTGTGCCCGGTGGTCACCGCGCACCCCACCGAGGTGCGCCGCAAGACCGTCTTCCAGGTGCAGCGGCAGGTCACCGAGCTGATCCGGCAGCGCGACCGCGCGGGTGGCGACGAGGTCGACGAGGCGTGGTCGGCGCAGCTGTGGCGCTCGGTCCTGACGCTGTGGCAGACGGCGCTGCTGCGGCTGTCCCGGCTGCGCCTGACCGACGAGATCGACGAGGCGCTGCGGTACTACGAGCTGTCGCTGTTCGACGTCGTGCCGGCCATCAACGCCGAGCTGCGCCGGGCGGTGGAGCAGCGGTGGCCCGGCGCCGGGGTGCTGCGCCGGCCGATGCTGCTGCCGGGGTCGTGGATCGGTGGCGACCGCGACGGCAACCCCTTCGTCACCGCCGAGGCGCTGCGCCGGGCGACCACCCGGCAGGCGGAGACGGCGCTGGGACGCCACCTGGCCGAGCTCGCCGAGCTGCGCAACGAGCTGTCGATGTCCGACCGGCTGGTGGCGCCCACCCCGGAGCTGTACGCCCTGGCCGAGGCCTCCGGCGACGACTCCCCGTTCCGCGCCGACGAGCCCTACCGGCGGGCGCTCACCGGCATGGCCGCGCGGCTGTCGGCCACGCTCGCGGGGGTGCTCGGCGAGCCGGCGCCGGAGCCGCTGCCGCCGTACCGCGACCCCGACGACCTGCTGGCCGACCTCGACGTCGTGGACGCCTCGCTGCGCAGCCACGGCGCCGGTGCGCTCGCCGACGACCGGCTGCGGCGGCTGCGCGAGGCCGTGGAGGTGTTCGGCTTCCACCTGTGCGGGCTGGACCTCCGGCAGAACTCGTCGGTGCACGAGGAGGTGGTCGCGGAGCTGCTGGCCTGGGCCGGGGTGTGCGAGGACTACACCTCCCTGGACGAGGCGGCCCGGGTCGAGCTGCTGGCCGGGGAGCTGACGCGACGCCGGCCGCTGGTCCGGCCCGACGCGGAGCTGTCCGAGGGCACCCGGAAGGAGCTCGACGTGCTCGTGGCCGCCGCCGGGCAGGTGGCGCTGCTGGGCCCGCGGACCGTCCCGAACTACGTGATCAGCATGTGCGAGTCGGTGAGCGACGTGCTCGAGGTCGCCGTCCTGCTCAAGGAGGTCGGCCTGCTGGACCCGGCGGCCCCGGACGGCCCGGCCTGCCCGGTCGGCATCTCGCCGCTGTTCGAGACCATCGGCGACCTGCAGGCCGCCGGCCGCACGCTCGGCGCCATGCTCGACCAGCCGCTGTACCGGTCGCTCGTGGCCGGCCGGGGGGACGCCCAGGAGGTCATGCTCGGCTACTCCGACAGCAACAAGGACGGCGGCTACCTGGCCGCCAACTGGGCGCTGTACCGGGCGGAGCTGGAGCTGGTGGAGGTCGCCCGGCGCGAGGGGGTCCGGCTGCGGCTGTTCCACGGCCGCGGCGGCACCGTGGGCCGCGGCGGTGGCCCGAGCTACGAGGCGATCCGGGCGCAGCCCCCGGGCGCGGTGGCCGGCGCGCTGCGGATCACCGAGCAGGGCGAGGTGATCGCCGCGAAGTACGCCGACCCCGATCTCGCCCGCCGCAACCTCGAGGCGCTGGTCGCGGCGACCCTGGAATCCACGCTGCTCGACGTCGAGGGCCTGGGGGACGGCGCGGAGGAGGCCTACGCCGTGCTCGACGACCTCGCCGCCCGCGCCCAGGGCGCCTACCGGGAGCTGGTGCACGAGACGCCGGGGTTCGTGGAGTGGTTCCGCGCCGCGACCCCGATCGGTGAGCTGGCCGAGCTGAACATCGGCAGCCGCCCGCCGTCGCGCAAGGCCGGGAACTCCATCGCCGACCTGCGGGCCATCCCGTGGGTGTTCAGCTGGTCGCAGACCCGGATCATGCTGCCGGGCTGGTACGGGACCGGCTCGGCGCTGGAGTCGTGGGTCGGCGGGTCGCAGGAGCGGCTGGAGACGCTGCGGGAGCTGCACCGGCGGTGGCCGTTCTTCCGCACCGTGCTCTCCAACATGGGCATGGTGCTGGCCAAGACCGACCTCGGCCTGGCCGCCCGGTACGCCGAGCTGGTGCCCGACGAGGAGCTGCGGGCCCGGGTGTTCGACCGCATCCGCGAGGAGCACGAGCGCACCTGCCGGATGACGCTGGCGATCACCGGGGACGACGACCTGCTCGCCGACAACCCCTCGCTGGCGCGCTCGATCCGCAACCGGTTCCCCTACCTGGAGCCGCTGCACCACCTGCAGGTGGAGATGCTGCGCCGCCGGCGGAGCGGGGAGAGCGGCGCGGACCCCGACGACCTGACCAGCCGGAACATCCAGCTGACCATCAACGGCATCGCGACCGCGCTGCGCAACAGTGGCTGAGCGCTGGTTCCTCCGGCGGCCGGCGCCGGAGGGCGAGCTGCGGGTGGCGGTCAGCGGCGCCGACGTGCGCGCCGCCGCGCTCACCCTCGGCCTGCCGCCGGAGTCGCTGGCGCCGGCCGTGCACGACCCCCGGCTGCGGGTGCTGCTCGGCGGCGGGCAGGCGGCGCTGGTCCGGCGGCAGTGGCACGCCGACGGCTTCGCCGAGGCCGTCGTGCTGCGGCGGGCCGGCGTGCCCCTCGACCACCCGGCCGTGCGGGCGCTGGCCGCCGGCTGGGGCTGCGAGCGGGCCCGGCACGGCAGCACCGACCGCTCCGTGCCCGTGCCGGCCCCCGGCCCGGACGCGCCGCTGGCCGACCGCTTCCGCTATCTGGCCGCGCAGGCCGCCACCCGGGTGGAGGTCGCCGTCGCGCTCGCCCGCGACAGCGGGGAGGAGCGGACCAAGGGCGACGGCAGCCCGTCGCTGGCCGCCGACGAGGCCGCGCACGCCGCCGCCGTGGCGGTGCTGGGCGGGCTCGGGGTCACCGTCCTCAGCGAGGAGCGGCACGACCGCCCGGTGGCCGACGGGGCGCCCTGGATCGTGCTCGACCCCCTGGACGGCACCGGCAACTACTCCGCCGGGCTGCCTCCCTGGGCCTTCTCGGCCGGCCTGGTCGCCGACGGCGTGCCGATCGCGGGCCTGGTCGCCGATCTCGCCTCCGGGCGGCGCTGGACCGGCGTCCTCGGGGCGGGGGCCGAGCGTGACGGAGTGCCGGTCGGGCCGCGGCCGGGCAGCACCGTCGTCGTGCCCAGCGGGCCGGGCGGCGCCGCGGTCGCCGTCCCGTCGAGCGCGCGGCGGGTGCGGGTCACCGGGTGCACCGCGGTCGACCTGTGCCTGGTCGCCGACGGCTCGGCGGCGGCCTGGCACGACCTGGACCGCAGCGGCACGCACGTGCACGACGTCGCCGGCGGCCTGGCCGTGCTGCTCGCCGCCGGCGGGGTCGCGGTGACCGACGACGGCGCCCCCCTGCGGCTGGCGCCGGACACCGAGCGCAAGATCCGGTTCGTGGCGGCGCCCACCGCCGCGGACGCCGACGAGCTGATCCGCGCGGTGGGCTAGGGGCTGGTCAGGCCCGGGCGGCCTCGATCGCCTCGGCCAGCCGGCGCACGCCCTCGTCGACCTGGTCGGTCTGCACCGCCGAGAAGGCCAGCCGGAACGCGTTCTCCCCGCCTTCCAGCAGGAAGTCGGTGCCCGGCACGATCGCCACCCCGCGGGCGGCGGCCTCCCGCGCGATCCGGGCGACGTCGTGCCCCTCGCCGGCGGGCAGCGTCACCCACAGGAAGTAGCCGCCCTCGGGACGGCGGAAGCTCGCCCGCGGCAGGTGCCGGCGCAGCGCCTCGTCGAGGGCGCCGACCCGCTCGGCGAGCGCGCTCTTCACCGTCTCCAGCGCGCCGGCGTACCGGGGCCCGGTGACGAACTGGAACACGGTGCCCTGGGCGACCATGTTCGGCGCGATGTAGGTGTTCGTGGCGCGCACGCGGATGCGGTCGATCAGCGCCGGTGGGCCGACCAGGTAGCCGACCCGGATGCCCGGGCAGACCGTCTTGGAGAACGAGCACGCGTAGACGACGTGGGTGCTCTCCGCCCCGCCGTCGAGCTCCAGCATCCGGGGGAGGGGCTCCCCGCTGAACCGGATGTCGACGTACGGGTCGTCCTCGAAGACGACGAAGTCGAACTCGTGGGCGAGCTCGAGCAGCCGGCGCCGCTTCTCGAGGGAGAGCGTGTAGCCGGCCGGGTTCTGGAAGTTCGGGATGACGTGGGCGAACGCCGGCCGCAGCCCGCCGCGCAGCAGCTGCTCGATCTCGTCGACGGCGACGCCGTCCTCCTCCAGCGTGACCAGGTGCAGGTCGCCGCCGCGGGTCTTCAGCCCGAGCAGGGTGCGGTCGTAGGTCGGCCGCTCGGTGACCACCGCGACGCCCGGGGTGACCAGCTCGTCGAAGAGGAAGGCGTCGGCCTGCATCGAGCCGTTGGTGACCAGGACGTGGTCCTCGGGCACGCCGTGCTTCTCGGCGATCCACCGGCGCAGCGGCACGTAGCCGATCGCCGTCCCGTAGCCGGTCAGGCCGGCGGGGTCGGTGTCGAAGGCCGCGACCGCCGCCTGCTTGAGGCCCTCGACGTCCACGATGTCGGTCGAGGGCGCGCCCCGGGCGAAGGAGATGGCGGCGGGAGGCGGCGCGGGGGAGGGCGCCGTCTCGGGGGTCTGGGTGGTCCTGGGACCGGTCACGGCCCCCAGTCTTCCGTACCGCTCCGGCGGGCGCTGGCCCGAGGGTCAGCCGGCCTGCGCGGCGGCCCGCACCGCGGCCAGCAGGGCGGCCCGTTCGTGCAGCGTGGTCCGGGCCCGGCCGCGGCTGGCGCCGAGCGCCTGCTCGGCGGCGTCGATGGCGCGCCAGTCCTCCAGCAGCACCGGCTCGGCGCCGCGGGCACGGAGCGTGCGCACCAGGTCGTCGCGGTCGCCGTGCACCCGCAGCGTGCCGTCGCCGGCGTCGGCGAGGAGCGCGGCGACGGTCTCCCGCGCGTCGTGCTTGTTGTGCCCGACCACGCCGCTGGGGCCCCGCTTGATCCAGCCGGCGGCGTACTCGCCCGGCGCGGGGCGCCCGTCGCGGAGCACCCGGCCGATGCCGTCGTGCGGAACGGTGCCGGTGCGCTCGTCGACCGGCAGCCCGGGCAGAGGGGTGCCCCGGTAGCCCACCGACCGGATCACCAGGTCCGCCGGGAGCACTTCGAACTCCCCGGTGCCCACGGCCCGGCCGTCGCCGTCGACGGCGGTGCGCTCGACCTCCACCCCGGTCACCCGGTCGGTGCCCAGCAGCCGCACCGGCCGGGCGTAGAACCGCAGCCGCAGCGGGATGTGCCCAGGGGGAAGGGGGTGCCCCGCCCAGCCGCGCAGCACCGCGAGGTTGCGGCTGGCGTTGCGGTCGGTCGCGGCGCGTTCCTCGGCGTCGGGGTCGAGCTCGAGGTCGGCGGGGTCGACCAGGACCGTGGCCGCCGCCAGCTCGCCGAGCTCGCGCAGCTCCTGGGTGGTGAAGGTCGCCTGCGCCGGGCCGCGCCGGCCCAGCACGGTGACCTGCTCGACCGGTGCCGCGGCCAGGGCGTCGATGACGTGCTGCGGCATGTCGGTGGGCTCGAGTTCCGCGGCGGTGCGGGCGAGGATCCGCCCGACGTCCAGGGCCACGTTGCCCACGCCGATCACCACCGCCGACCGGACGCCGGCCAGCGCGGCCTCCACGGTCGCGCGGTCGGCGTCGGGGTGGCCGGTGTACCAGGAGACGACGTCGGTGGCGGCCAGGCTGCCGGGCAGCTCCTCGCCCTCGATGCCCAGGTGGCGGTCCAGCGCCGCGCCGTAGGTGTAGACGACGGCGTCGACGTGGGCCCGCAGCTCCTCCAGCGAGAGGTCGGTGCCCACCTCGACGTTGCCGACGAACCGGACCAGCGGGTGGTCGAGGCTGCGGTGCAGCGTGTCGCGGATGGCCCGCATCTTCGGGTGGTCGGGGGCGATGCCGTGGCGGACCAGGCCGAACGGGGTGGGCAGCCGGTCGAGCAGGTCGATCGAGACCGGCAGGGCGGTCTGCCGGGTGAGGGCGTCGGCGGCGTAGATCCCCGCCGGGCCGGCGCCGATCACGGCCACCCGCAGGGGGTGGCCGTCGGACGGGGGAGCGGGAGAACCGTCGGCGGCCACGACTGGCATCCTGACCCGGCCGGGGCCGGCCCACCAGGGGGCGGCCGGTGCTGTCGCCCCAGGAGGCCCGCGTGTCCGTCGTCGTCGTCGCCACGATCACCCCCCGCCCCGACGCGGTGGACGCCGTCCGGGAGGCGGTCCTCGCCGCCGTCCCTCAGGTGCACGCCGAGCCCGGCTGCGAGCTGTACGCGCTGCACGAGGGCGACGGGGTGTTCGTGATGGTGGAGCGCTGGGAGAGCCCCGAGGCGCTGCGCGCGCACGGGAAGGCCGAGGCGCTCCGCACGCTCGGTGCCGCGCTGGCCGACAAGCTGGCCGCGCCGCTGGACGTGCGGCGGCTGACGGCCGTCCCGGCGGGGGAGCCGGGGAAGGGCGCGCTCTGAGCCTCAGCGGCAGGAGTGGTTGTGGTCCAGGTCGTCCTCGATGTACTGGACCATGCTGACCCGGCCGTCGGGCACCAGCGGGTCCTCGTCGCAGCGGTCGCGGGCGTCGGCGCGGTCGTCGGCGCCGGCCAGCCAGCTGGGCAGCCCGGCCAGCGGGCTGTCCTCGGGCACCTCGCCGACGATCCGGCCCCACTGGTAGCCGGTCGAGTAGAGCCCGACCTCGCCGTCCCGCTCGGTCAGGTACTCCGTCATGCCCTCGAGGGTGGCGCGGTTGCGGGCCAGCGCGTCGTCGGAGCCCGCCTGCCAGGTGTTCATCGTCTCGACGTCCAGCCACCAGGTGTACTTGTCCGCCCGGCTGTCCAGCGGTACCGACCGGGCGGCGGGCCGGAAGAACGACTGGACGCTCGTCTGCGCCCGCTCCCAGCCGTACTGCCACGAGCAGGCCATCGAGTTCCCGCCGTCGCAGTCGCCGTAGGGCGTCTCGCCGTCGTCCGGCCAGGTGGTGACGAGGTCCCGCACCCGGCCCGGGTTGGCGGTGTTCAGGTAGAGCTGCAGCGGCGGCTGGCCGCGCACCGCGCCCGACGAGTCGGCCGCCCACTCCAGCTGCTCGGCCAGGCAGGGGTTGGTGCGCGTGGCCAGCCCGCCGTTGACCCCGACGACGGCGAAGGCGGCGTCCTCGGGGAGGTCGGCACCGCACTGGGGGTGCGAGACGTCGTAGCCCACGGTGCTGCGCGGCTCGGTGCTCCGCGTCTCGGTAGTCCGCGGATCGGTGCTCCGATCCTGGGTGCTCCGCGGCTCGGGGTCCTCGACCGGCGCCGCCGATGCCGCGGTGGGCGCGCCCATCAGCGCCGCCACCGCGGCCGGGACGACTACCCACCGTGGCCCACGTCTCATCCTTCCCGACGGTACACGCGAGCCCGCCGCCGGTGGCCCTGCGCAGGTCAGCGGCCGGTGCTCCTCACCCGGCCTGGCAGACGGGGCACCAGTAGAGGTTGCGGCCGACCATCACCTGGGTGCGGACCCCGGTGCCGCACAGCCGGCACGGCAGCCCGGTCCGGCGGTAGACGTAGTGCGCGTCCTCGCGCCGCACCGCACCGCTGCGCCGGGACCGGTGCTCGGGCCGGGTGGTGACGATGCGCCCCATCCGGACGCCGGCGCGCATGAGGGTCACGAGGTCCGGCCACATCGCCACCCAGAGCGCCGCGTCGACCTCGCGGCCCGGGCGGAACGGGGAGACCCCGTGCCGGAACAGCAGCTCGGCCCGGTAGACGTTGCCGACGCCGGCGAGCACCGACTGGTCCATGAGCAGCGCGCCGATCGCGGTGCGGCTGCCGGAGATGCGCCGGTGGGCGCGCGTGCCGTCGCTGCGGGGGCGCAGCGGGTCGGGCCCCAGCCGGTCGAGGATCCGGTCGACCTCCGGGACCGACAGCACCTCGCAGGCGGTGGGCCCGCGCAGGTCGGTCCACACCCCGGCGCCGTCGGGGCCCTCGCCCTGCCAGCGCATCCGCAGGGCGCCCTTCGCGGGCGGGGGCGTGCCCGCGCCGGTGGTGAAGGTGCCGTACAGGCCGAGGTGGACGTGCAGGCTGTCGCCGCCGAACCGGGCGAACAGGTGCTTGCCGTAGGAGTAGACCTCGTCCAGCGGCCGGCCGTCGAGCAGGGCGGCCCCGGCCTCGAACCGGCCCTGCGGGCTGGTGACGTGCACCGGACGGCCGGCGAACAGCAGCTGCTGCTCCCGCGCCAGGCGGAACAGGGTGTGGCCCTCGGGCATCCGCGCAGCCTAGGTGGCCGCGTCCGGCTCAGTGGTCGGCGGTCTCCAGGCCGAAGTGCGGCCGGTCGGCCGGCGCGACCAGGTCGGTCAGCTCGGGGTGCTGGAGGATGTAGCGCCGGATGAAGGAGCAGTAGGGCAGCACGGTGAGGCCGCGCTCCCGCGCGGCGGACAGCACCCCCGCGACCAGCGCCGTCCCGATGCCCTGACCGCCGACGGCAGGATCCACCTCGGTGTGCGGCAGGGTCATCTGCCCGTTCTCGACGTGGTAGCTGGCCAGCCCCACGACGTGCTCGCCCTGCCGGACCTCGAAGCGGCCCCGCTCGGGGACGTCGACCACCGTGGTCTCCATGTCCTGCTCCACCTCCCGTGACCTCCGGCGCCGGTGCCGGAGCTCGCCGTGTGTCCTCAGACCGTAACCCTTGGAAACGATCTCGTCGCTCTTCACTACCGACGAGTCGGGTGCTCCGGGGGTTCCGCGGGGGACCCGTTAGCCTCTCCGACGTCGGTCCAGGCGCGGGATCCCGCGCCTGAGGCCCCCGTAGCTCAGGGGATAGAGCATCGGTTTCCTAAACCGTGTGTCGCAGGTTCGAATCCTGCCGGGGGCACTTTCCGCCGCGTGCTGCCCGCATGGCGGTGAGCGCCTGGTCCGTGCGGTCACGCCGCAGGCCGCGGTCCGGCCGTTCCCGGGAACGGGACATCCCCCGGCGGCCCGCTGCGGACCGTGGCGGAGCGGGCCGGGGTCGTTCGGATCCACCGCCCGGAACGCCGGCCGGCGCCCCCGCGTTGACCCACGGGGTGACCACCTGCCCCGACTCCACTCGTCGAAGAGAGACATGAGCCCCGATCACAGTCCCCAGGCCGCGCATCCCCGCCCCGGTGAGGAGGTGCGTGGCCGGTGACCGAACTGCTCTCCCTCCTCCTGGGCGTGGCCGTCGTGCTGGCGATCACCGCTGTCACCGGGTACTTCGTCGCGCAGGAGTTCGCCTACATGGCGGTCGACCGCGCCACGCTGGCCGCCCGCGCCGAGGCCGGTGACGCGGTCGCCACGCGAGCCCTGGCGGTCACCCGCCGCACCTCGTTCATGCTGTCGGGCGCGCAGCTGGGCATCACCGTCACGGGACTGCTGGTCGGCTACGTCGCCGAGCCGCTGATCGGTGAGTCCCTCGGGGCGTTGCTCGGGGGCGTCGGCATCCCGACCGGGGTGGGCGTGGCTGTCGGTGCGGTGGCCGCGCTGCTGTTCTCCACCGTCGTGCAGATGCTGTTCGGCGAGCTGTTCCCGAAGAACCTCGCCATCGCCCGGCCCGAGCCGGTCGCCCGCTGGCTGGCCGCCTCCACGACGCTGTACCTCAAGGTGTTCGGCTGGCTGATCTGGGTGTTCGACCAGGCATCCAACCTGCTGCTGCGGGCGCTGAAGATCGAGCCGGTGCACGACGTGGAGCACGCCGCGACCGCCCGCGATCTGGAGCACATCGTCGAGGAGTCCCGGGAGAGCGGGGATCTGCCCGCGGAGCTGTCGATGCTGGTCGACCGGATCCTGGACTTCCCCGACCGCACCGTCGAGCACGCGATGATCCCGCGGCCCCGGGTCGGCACCGTGGCGACGACCGACACGCTCGGCCGGCTGCGCGAGCTGATGGCGTCGGGCCACTCCCGCTACCCGGTGCTCGACGTCGGGACCGGTGACGTGGCCGGCGTGGTGCATCTGGCCGATCTGCTCACCACGACCGAGCCCGACACCGCACCGGTGACCGCCATCGCGCGGGAGTGCCTGGTCGTGTCCACGTACACCTCGCTGCCCGACGCGCTGCGCGAGCTCGCCGACAGCGGCAACCAGATGGCCTGCGTGATCGACGAGTACGGCGGGTTCGCCGGCGTGCTCACCCTGGAGGACCTCGCCGAGGAGCTGGTCGGGGAGATCACCGACGAGCACGACGCCGAGCACCCCGAGTACGTCCCGGTGGAGGGCGACTCCGTGTGGGAGATGCCCGGCGACGTGCACGTCGACGAGGTCGAACGCGCCCTGGCCGTGGACCTGCCGCGGGGGAACTACGAGACGATCGCCGGCCTGGTCATCACCGCCGCCGGCGAGTTGCCCGAGCCCGGTGCGACCCTGGTCATCGATCTGCCGGCCGACCCCGGCGACCTGGTGCACGCCGACGACCCGGAGCCGCGGCTGCTGCACGTTCGGGTGCTCGCCGTGGACCGGCACGTGCCCTCGCGGGTGCGCCTCGAGCTCCCCGGCCGGGCGCGGCCCGACACGGCCACCGCCTCCGAGGAGGGCCCCCGATGAGCGACGACCCGTGGGTGATCGTGGCGGCCACCGTGGTCATCGTCGCCCTGTCCGCGTTCTTCGTCGCCGTCGAGTTCGCCGCGCTGGCCGCCAAGCGGCACCGGCTGGAGGAGGCCGCGCCGACCAGCCGCTCGGCGCGGGCGGCGCTGCGCAACTCCTCGGAGCTGACGCTGCTGCTGGCCGGCTCGCAGCTGGGCATCACCGCGGCCACCCTGGCCCTCGGTGCCATCAGCAAGCCGGCTGTGCACCACTGGCTCACCCCGGTGTTCGAGTCCTGGGGGCTGCCGCTGGTCGCCGCCGACGTCGCCGGGTTCGTCCTCGCGCTGCTGATCGTGACGTTCATCCACCTGGTGGTGGGGGAGATGGCCCCGAAGTCGTGGGCGATCGCCCACCCGGAGCGGTCGGCGACGCTGCTGGCGGCACCGATGCGGGCCTTCATGGCGGTGTTCCGGCCGTTGCTGCGCGCGCTGAACGCCGCCGCCAACACGCTGGTCCGCCGGGTCGGCGTGGAGCCGGCCGACGAGCTGGCCGTCGGGCACAGCCCCGAGACGCTGCGGCACCTGGTGGAGCACTCGGCGAACGTCGGGGCGCTGGACGCGCGGTTCTCCGCGCAGATCTCCGGCGCCCTGGAGCTGCAGCGGATGACCGTCAGAGAGCTGGTCACGCCGGGCGCGCCGCTGGCCGCGGTGCCCGCCGACGCCGCTGTCGATGTCGTCCGCGACGCCACCCGCCGCACCGGGCACCTGCGGATCCTGCTCGGCGACCGCGCCCGGCTGACCGGCGTGGTGCACGTCCGCGACACCCTCACCGCGCCCGACGGGACGGCCGCGGCCGAGTTCGCCCGGCCGGTGTTCGCCGTCGAGGCCGACACCGCCGTGCATGCCGCGCTCAAGGCGATGCGGGAGAGCCGCAACCACCTGGCCGTCGTCACCGACGCCGGCGCCGTCCTCGGCGTCGTCACCCTGGCCGACGTGCTGCGTCGGCTGTTCCCGCAGCCGGCCCCGACCGACGCCTGAGGCCGGGCAGCGGTCCGGCCGGGCTCGTGAGAGGGCCCGGCCGCACCGCTGCACCACGTCGCCGCCCGGGCCGGCTCACCCGTGGGCGCGCCTCGTGTGCTCTCCGCCGTGGGTGCTCCCGGCCTCGTGGTCGCTCCCGTGGCCGCCGTGGAACTGGTGCACCACGGCGTGGCCCTTGCCGCGGCCGATCAGCCAGCGGTTGACCGGCACGGTGACGACGAAGGCGACGGCGAGCGCGAAGGCCAGCGCGCCCCAGAACAGCCAGCTGTCCAGACCGGCCTCCATCGCGCCGGGCACCAGCAGCATGATCGCGTTGTCGACGACCTCCATGACCGTGATGGAGATCGTGTCGGCGGCCAGCGCGACCGGGACCGCGGCCCGCAGCGAGAGCCCCGAGCGCATCACCGGCCCGATGGTGAACGAGTAGCCGAACACGAACGCCAGCGCGACGGCGAGCACGATCGTCTGCACGTCCGACCAGCCCAGCGCGGTTCCGATGACCATGCCGAGCACCTCGCCGATCGCGCAGCCGGTGAGGCAGTGCAGGGTGGCGGAGATCGCCAGTCGGGTGAGGGCTGCGCCGGCAGGGCGGCCGTCGTGCGCAGAGTGGTCCATCGGACCTCCCGGGGGGTGAGTGTGGTGGCGCGGGGAGCACGAGCCCGTGGTGCTTTATTCCAGTTCGGCGCTAACATCGCCGCGTGACGATGAATGCGCCGGACGTGGACGTCCTCCCCGTCGACGAGACCGCTGCGCTCTCCGCGGCCGCGTGCCTGTTCCGCAGCCTGGGCGACCCGAGCCGCCTGGCGATCCTGCAGCACCTGGCCGCGACGGGGGAGCACCGCGTGCGCGAGCTCACCGAGCACCTGGGCCTGGCGCAGTCCACCGTCTCCAAGCACTGCCGCTGCCTGGCCGACTGCGGCCTGGTGCGGTCCCGGACCGAGGGGCGGGCGACTGTCTACTCGCTCGCCGGGCCGGAGGTGCTGGCGCTGCTCTCGGCCGCCGAGGGGCTGCTGGCCACCACCGGCGACGCGGTCGTCCTGTGCCCGGCGTACGGCGAGGCGACGCGGTGACCGCCGTCCACGCGCACCCCGTCCTGCCGGAGGCGGAGCGTGCCCGGCTGGGCCGACGTGCCCGGGTCCTGGCCGGCGCGAGCCTCACCTACAACGCCGCCGAGGCGGTCGTCGCGATCGCCGCCGGCCTGGCCGCCGGATCGGTCGCCCTGATCGGGTTCGGCCTGGACTCCGTCATCGAGGTCTCCAGCGCCGGGATCATCCTGTGGCAGTTCGCCCACCGGCTCCCGGAGTCCCGGGAGCGGCAGGCGCAGCGGCTGATGGCGGTGGCGTTCGGGCTGCTCGCCGCCTACGTCGCCGTCGAGTCGGTGCGGGCGCTGGTCGTCGGCGCGGAGCCCGATGCCTCCCCGGTCGGCATCGCCCTGACTCTCGCCAGCCTGGTCGTCATGCCGTTCCTGTCCCGTGCGCAGCGGCGCACCGGGCGGGCGCTGGGCAGCGCCGCCGTCACCGCCGACGGCACCCAGACGGCGCTGTGCGCCTGGCTGAGCGCCGCGGTCGCCCTCGGCCTGGTGCTCAACGCGACCCTCGGCTGGAGCTGGGCCGACCCCGCCGCCGGCCTCGTCATCGCCGGCATCGCGGCGCGCGAGGCGGTGCAGGCCTGGCGGGGCGAGGGGTGCTGCGCGCCCGGCGGGCACGCCACCGCGGAGCCGGACGCCGACGGGTGCGGGGCCGGCTGCGCCGACGGGTGCTGCTGAATCCGCGAAAGTCCTGCTCAAGCAGTACGTCCTCCCGGTCGATGGAATGCAGGTCAGCTCGTCACCGAACGGAAGCGGAGCTACCAGCGTGTCCATCGCCATGGCAGGCGTCACCCGAGTCCTCGTCCTCGCCGACGCCCCGGTGCTGCGGCGCGGTCTGGCCGGCATGATCGGCGAGACGGCCGGCATGCAGGCCGTCGGCGCGCCCGGCGAGCCGCGGCGGGCCGTGACCCTGGCCGAGTCGGCGCGCCCCGACGCCGTGGTGGTCGAGCTCGGCTCCGGCCGCAGCGAGACGCTGAACGCCTGCCGCGACCTGCGCCGCCGGTTCCCGCGCATCTCGATCGTCGCCGTGGCCACCTCGGACGACCCGGCCGTGGTCAACGAGGCGCTGGCCGCCGGCATCCGCGGCTACCTGCTCATGAACACCTCGGCCACGCTGCTCGGCTGGGCCGTGCTCGCCGCCCGCGCCGGCCGCACCGTCGTCGACCCGCAGATCCGCCGCGTCGAGGGGGGCACCGTTCCGGTGGTCCGCGAGCTCACGCCGGAGGTGCCGCTGACCCGGCGCGAGTCCGACGTCCTCGACGAGCTGGTCCTCGGCCAGTCGAACCGGAAGATCGGCGAGAACCTCTTCATCTCCGAGGACACCGTGAAGTCCCACGTCAAGGCGATCCTGCGCAAGCTCGGCGCCCGCGACCGGGCGCACGCGGTCTCCCTGGTGCTCAAGGCCCGCACCCCCGGCTGCACCTGCGGCGCGCACGACCTCACGGCCGCTCCGGCCCAGGTCTGACCAGGCCGCGGCCCGGCCCTCCGGCCGCCCGCGGGGTTACCGTGCAGGGCATGGTCGGCGTCCTGGCGGCTGTGCTGCTGCTCCTGCTGCTGGCCGGGGTCGTCGTCTGGACGGTCTCGGTGCCGCAGCCACGGATCGCTGCCGGCCGGCTGCTGCCCGCGCGCGAACGCGCGTGGCGGGAGCGGGCGGTGGCCGCCGCCCGCTGGAGCGCGGCGCACGACGAGGTCGACGGCGTCACGCGGGTGCTGCTGCGTCGCGTCTGCCCGGGGCCGGACGGGCATCCGGAAGTGCTCGAGGAGCGGGTGTTCGACAGCTTTCCCGCGCAGGACCCGATGTGGGAGGCCCGCTTCACCGAGGCGATGGCCGGCGCCCGGTTCCGCTGCTCCTACCTCAACACCGAGGAGGGGCAGGCGTAGCCGGCGCGGCGGGAGGCAGGATGGGCGGCATGGGTCAGGTCGTCGCCACCACCGAACGGGTCCTTCGCGCACCGGCGGACGTCGTCCGCGCCGCGCTCGCCGACTACGCCGTCACCCGGCCGCAGGTACTGCCCGAGCAGTACAGCGAGTACCGGGTGGACGCCGGCGGGCAGGGCGCCGGCACGCGGGTGCACTGGCGGCTGCAGGCCACCTCCAAGCGGGTGCGCGAGCAGGACGTCGTCGTCACCGAGACCCCGGACGGGGCGCTCGTGGAGACCGACACCAACTCCAGCATGGTCACCACCTGGACCGTCTCCGGCGCCGACGCGGGGGTGAGCACGGTGCGTGCCCGCACCACCTGGACCGGCGCCACCGGGATCGGCGGCTTCTTCGAGCGCACCTTCGCCCCGAAGGGCCTGGCCCGCATCCAGGACGCGCTGCTCACCCGCCTCGACGAGCGGCTCGCGGCCGGCTGACCCGCCGGCCCGGCGGCGCGACCGCCGTCCGGCAGGGACCATGGGCGGGTGACCCTCGCACTACCCGCCGTCCCGGGGACGGCAGCCGCGCTCGACGCGCTGGCCGATCTGGTCGCCGACGGCGACGTGCTGGTCCTCTCCGGGGCCGGCCTGTCCACCGATTCGGGCATCCCGGACTACCGCGGGGCCACCGGCGCCCTGCGCCGGCACACCCCCATGACCTACCAGACCTTCACCCGCGACCCCCGTGGCCGGCACCGCTACTGGGCCCGCAGCTTCGTCGGGTGGCGGCAGATGCGCGCCGCGCGGCCCAACGACGGGCACCGCGCCGTCGCCGCGCTGCAGGACGCCGGGCTGCTCGCCGGGCTGATCACGCAGAACGTCGACGGGCTGCACCAGGCCGGCGGGGCCCGCGACGTCGTCGAGCTGCACGGCGGCCTGGACCGCACCGTCTGCCTCGGCTGCGGGGACTACGCCGACCGAGCGGCGCTGGACGAGCGGCTGCGGGCGGCGAACCCGCACTTCGGCCCGCACGTGGACGAGATCAACCCCGACGGGGACGCCGAGCTGCCCGACGAGGTGCTCGACGGGTTCGTGATGGTGGGCTGCCTGGCCTGCGGCGCCGGGCCGCTCAAGCCCGACGTCGTGTTCTTCGGGGAGACGGTGCCCCGCGACCGCGTCGACCACTGCTTCTCCCTCGTCGAGGACGCCGGCAGCCTGCTGGTGCTGGGCTCCTCGCTGACCGTCATGAGCGGCTACCGGTTCGTGCTGCGGGCGGCCAAGCTCGGCGTCCCGGTCGCGATCGTCACCGTGGGGCCCACCCGCGGAGACGCGAAGGCCGACGTCCGGGTCGACGCGCCGCTGGGCGACGTCCTCCCGGCGCTCGCGGCCCGCTTCGCGGGATGACTCCGGAGCGCACCCCCGACGGGCGGTACGTCGTCGTCGACGGCCGGCGCTGGCGCACCGCGGACCCCGCGCTCCCGGACGACGTCCGCGCCCGGTTGCTGCACCACCTCGGCGTCGCGCGCTCGGCGGTGCGGAGCGCGCCGGACGACGCCGCGGTGGCCGCCGCCCGTGCCCGGGTGCAGCTGGCCAAGACCGGGCTGGGGGAGCGCGGCACCGCCTGGTGGGAGCAGTCGGACGCGGAACGACGGGACCGCTGGGAGACGGCGCTGCGCGCGCTGGGGGGTTGACCCCGCCCCGGACCGGGCAGGAACCGCCGCGATGCAGACCTTCGTGCCGGTGGCCGACTTCGAGGAGAGCGCGCGGCTGCTGGACTCCCCGCGGCTGGGCAAGCAGCGGGTCGAGACGCTGCAGATCCTGCGGGCGATCGAGCTGCCCGACTACGGCTGGGCCAGCCACCCCGCGGTCGCGATGTGGCGCGGCCGGACGGCGGCGCTGGTCGGCTACGGGCTGGCGATGGTGCGGGTCTGGCGCGAGCGCGGGTTCGCCGACTCGACCGAGACGCTGATCGGGGAGTTCGCCCCCGACGTCGTGGGCGTGCCGCAGGCGGAGCTCGCCGCCGCCGGGCTGCTGCCGTCGTGGGTCGGCAACGAGGCGCTGCACCTCTCCCACCGGTCCAACCTGCTCGCCAAGGACCCGGAGTTCTACCGGGGCCGGTTCACCGAGCTGTTCGGCCCCGAACCCGACGACCTGCCCTACGTGTGGCCCGGCGCCGACGACGTGCCGCCCGCGCCGGAGCCTGCGGGCGCGCGCGTCTGGGTGGTGCGGCCGCGGGCGCACACCGAGCTCGGCGCGTGCCTGGCGGCGGGCGTGGTCGGCCTGGGTACCCAGTCGGGCATCGACGTCGACGCCACCGGGATGGAGCCCGCCGAGCTCCGGGCGCTGGCCAAGGAGATCTCCGGCCGCCGCCCGGCCAAGGACCTGCGCCAGCTCTCGGCCTTCCTCGACGAGATGGCGCCCGGTGACCCGGTCGCGCTGCCCATCGAGCACGGCGCCGGGCTGCTCCTCGGCGAGGTGGTGGGGGACTACCTCTTCCAGGGCCGGGAGCTGCTGCCGCACCGCCGTCCGGCCCGCTGGGACCGGGTGGTGCCGCGCTCGGCGGTCCGCCCGCCGGCGACGCTGCAGGATCCGCGGGCGCTGTTCCAGGTCATCCTCGACCCGGCGGTGCTGGCTCCCCGCTGACCTCGGCCAGCCGCGCGTCGGCGGCGGACCGCAGGGCGGGGTGCCCGAGGGCGGCGACCCGGGTCCAGGCCGCGGCGTGCAGCCGGCGGAGCTCCAGCCACGGGGCCAGCTCCGCGTCGTCCGGGGCGCCGAGGGCATCCAGGGCGGCCCGGCCGTCCAGCCGGGAGGTGGCGCGCAGGCAGGCGAGATCCCACTCGCGCGGGCCGCTGCAGGTGTCCTCGAGGTCGGTCCAGCACCAGCCGCCGGGGGTGGCCAGCAGGTTGCCCGGATGGGCGTCGCCGTGCAGCACCTGCGCGGGGCCGGCGAGCCGGGGGAGCAGCCGCTCCAGGTGCCCGGCCACGGCGGCGAGCTGCCGTTCCGGCACGCCCCACCCCGCGCCCCGGCGGAGGAACGAGGCCAGGTCGTCCAGCGGGGTGGCCAGCGGCCGCCCGCCGACCGGCATGGCGCCGAGGACGCCGTGCAGGTCGGCGAGGGCGGCGGCGACCTCGGCCGGGCCGGGAGCCTCCGGGAGCACCTCGACGTGCGTCCAGAACGACAGCACCACGCCCTGGTGCCGGTGCGGCCCCGGCGGCAGGACCGCGCTCGGCGGGACGACGGCGGCCCCCGCCGCGGCCAGCGCGCCGGCCAGGGCGACCTCCCGGGCGGCGTGCCGCTCGGCGTCCGGGCGGAGCTCCCGGGTCAGCGTCAGCACGCGGGCGACCACCGGTGCCGGCCGCAGGTGCAGGACGACGTTGATGCCGTCCTGCAGCAGGTGCGGCTCGGTGGCCAGCCCGTGGGCGGCCGCGACCGCCCGCGCGGCCGCCACGGCCATGCCGATCCGGGCGGCGCTCACGCCCCGGGCAGCGGCACGTTCTGCAGTCGCACCTGGCCGCGGGCGACGAGCTTGCCGTCCTCCCGCGTCAGGCTGACCTGCCACAGCTGCTGGGTGCGGCCCTGCTGGATCGGCTCGGCGACGACGTCCACCCGCCCGGCGGTGACGCTGCGCAGGAAGTCGGTGTTGTTGTTGACGCCGACGGCGAACTGGCCGCGCTCGCGCACCGCCGCGCTGGCCCCGATGCTCGCCGCGGACTCGATGATCGCGCAGTAGACGCCGCCGTGGACCACGCCCCACGGGGTGTGCTGGTCGGGCCCGAGCTCGGCCCGGCCGGTCACCCGGGTGCCGCTGGCCTCCACCGGGTCGAAGCCGGTCGCGGCGACGAACGGGCCGGCCGCGGCCCGCGCCACCGGGGGGAGGTCGCTCACGCGTCCCACACCAGGCAGAAGGGGTGGCCGACCGGGTCGGCGTAGACCCGGAAGTCGCCGCCGCCCCCGGGCAGCGGCCGGGCGCCCAGGGCCAGCGCCTTCGGCTCGGCCTCGCCGATGTCGGCGACCCGGATGTCGAGGTGGAACTGCTGCGGCCGCGCCGGGTCCGGCCAGTCCGGCGGCTGCAGGTCCGGTGCCTGCTGGAAGGCGATCCGGTACCCCGCGCCGGTCACCACCACCCAGTCGTCGCCGGGCTCGCCCTTCACCTCCATGCCGAGCAGGTCCGCGTAGAAGGTGGCGAGCGCGTGGGCGTCAGGGGCGTCGATGACGACGGAGTGCAGCTGACCGATCATGGGCCCATCCTGGCTTCCGGGGACGGCGGAGGACAGCGGGAGCCCGGCCACCGGTCGCAGCGATCCGGCCCCCGGCTGCGGGCCCGGGGGCGCGTGGCCCAGGATCGGTCCGTGCCCGCCTGCTCCGGACCCGCCCGATGACCGCCCCCACGCTGGGCTCGCTGCGCTGGCTGCCCGCCGCCGAGCGGCCCGACCTGCTGGCCGCGCCGGTCGCGGCCGCGCTGCCCGCACTGACCGCCGCCGCCTGGGTCGCCGAGATCGACGCCGACCTCGCCGACACCACCGCCTTCTCCGACGCCTACGCGGTGCCGCTCGCGGCGTCGGCCAACTGCGTGGTCGTCGCGGCCCGGCGGGCGGGGGAGACCACGCTGGCCGCGTGCGTCGTGCTGGCCACCACCCGCGCCGACGTCAACGGGCTGGTGCGCCGGCACCTCGGGGCCCGCAAGACCTCGTTCGCGCCGCAGGACGTCGCCGTCGCCGAGAGCGGCATGGCCTTCGGCGGGATCACCCCGGTCGGCCTGCCCGGGTCGTGGCCGCTGCTGGTCGACGCCGCCGTCGCCGCGGCCGACCTGGTCGTCGTGGGCTCGGGGATCCGCGGCAGCAAGCTGGCGGTGCCGGGCACGGCGCTCGCGGCGCTGCCCGGCGCGCAGGTCCTCGACGGGCTGGGGCAGCCGCCGGCCGCGCCCGCCCCGCCCGCCGCGCCGCGCGAGCGGGCACCGGACGACAGCGACGTCGGCTGGGGGGAGCGGCCCTCCGACGTCTCCGACGACGACCGGCGCTACCTCGAGGACCGCCCGCCGCACTGGGGGAGCGACTGAGCGCGGAGCTCAGCGCGCCGGCGGGGTGGCCGGGCCCTCCGGGTCCAGCCCCTGCTGGGCGCGCAGCAGGTCGCGGATCTCGGTGAGGAGCTCCAGCTCGGTGGGGCCGACGGGGCCCGCCTCCTCGCCGCGGGCCCGGCGCTCGAACAGCCGGTGGATCGGCAGCACGACCAGGAAGTAGACGACCGTCGCGGTCAGCACGAAGGTGATGACGGTGCTGAGGAACGCCCCCCAGGTGAACTGCTGATCGTCCACCTCCAGCACGCCGCCCAGCTCGCCACCGCCGCCGAGCAACCCGATGAGGGGCCGCAGGAACGAGTCGGCGAACGAGGTGACCACGGCGGTGAACGCCGAGCCGATGACGACGGCCACCGCGAGGTCGACGACGTTGCCGCGGAACAGGAAGTCCTTGAAACCGTTCAGCACGCCGACCATCCAGCCACACCCGAGCCGGTTCCTCAGCCCGGGGGTGGCGGCAGGCTGACCGTCAGCGTCGCGGTGGCGGCCGCCGTCGCGAGCCGGGCCGCCGTCTCCGGGTCGACGGCGAGCAGCAGCAACCCGGCGCCCGGGGCGTCGCCGCCGTCCGCTCCCGGTGCCGCGAGGACCAGCGCGGCCGAGGCGACCCGCTCGGCGGTGCTCCCCTCGGCGCCGGCCGCCAGGACGTCGACCCGGTCCCCGGTGCGCACGAGGGCGGCGACCGCGAGGTCGGCCAGCCGCACGGGCGCCGCGACCTGGCCGGCCGGCAGCTGGTCGGTGAGCCCGGGGCCGACCAGCCGGGCGTCGGTCAGCGGTTCCCCCGCCCGGACCGGGCCGGCGAGGACCCGGCGCAGCAGCACGTCCGGGGTGCCCGCCACGCCGTCGGGCACCGCCGCCGCCGGGAGCCGGACCACGCGCAGGTGGTCGGCGCCCAGCGCGGTACCGGCCGGGAGGGGGACGGCGGCCACCACGACCGGGGAGCCCGGCGGCGGGCGTCCGGCCGGCGCCGTCCCGGGCCGCATCGCGAGCACCAGGGCCATTACGGCCAGTGCGGCGGCGACCGCCCGCCGGGCGGCGAGCAGCGGGAACCGGGGCCGGCGCAGGCGGGGCATGCGCCCACCGTGCCGGTGCGGGGAGGCCGGGTGGGCCGGCTACCCGGTGCTGTGGACGGGCGCCGTCCCTGTGGACGGCGCCCGGCCGCGCGAGCGCTAGTTGGCGGCCTTGGCCGCGCTGCCGGAGGAGGACGCCGCCGGGGTGCTGGAGGAAGAGCCCGACGAGCTCTCCTTCGCCGGAGCCGGAGCCTTGTCCGACGACTTGTCGGCCGACGAGCTGCCGGCGCTCTCCGAGGCCGAGCTGCTCTTCCGGCTGTCGGTGCGGTAGAAGCCCGAGCCCTTGAAGACCACGCCCACCGACCCGTAGACCTTGCGCACCGGGGCGCCGCACTCCGGGCACTCGCTCACCGCCGCGTCGGTGAAGGACTGCACGACCTCGAACTGGTGCTTGCCCTCGGGGTTGGTGCAGGCGTACTGGTACGTGGGCACGACGTGGCTCTCCCTGGTCGAGCGGAGGTGGGTGCCGGGCTGGCACTCCCGCCCGGCGACTGCCAATGATGCGCCATGCATCGACCGTCGTCCACGTGCGGAGGCGAGTGTCCGGCCACCCCCTCCCCGTGCGGGTGACCGCGGAGCCGTGGTCCCGGCGCACTACGGTCGCGGCACGCACGTCCCCCGACGGATCCGCGAGGTGCCCCATGCCCGACGCCACCGCCAGTGACCCTGCCGCCAGCGATGAGGTCTCCGTCCGGGTGTTCGGCGGACCGACCACGCTCATCGAGTACGGCGGCCTCCGGCTGCTCACCGACCCGACCTTCGACGGCCCCGGCGACTACCCCATCGGGCCCGGGCGCGTGCTGACCAAGACCGCCCCCTCCCCGGTCGGGCCCGCCGACGTCGGCCCGGTGGACGCGGTGCTGCTCTCCCACGACCAGCACCCCGACAACCTGGACACCTCGGGCCGGGCGATGCTCGCCGACGTCCCGCTCGTCCTCACCACCGGCAGCGGCGCCGGCCGGCTGGGCGGTACCGCCCGCGGCCTCACCCCCTGGAAGACCGTCGAGCTGCCGCGCCCCGACGGCGGCACCGTGACCGTGACGGCGACCCCGGCGCAGCACGGCCCCGAGGGCTGCGAGCCGGTCACCGGTGAGGTGATCGGCTTCCTCCTCACCGGCGCCGGCCTGCCGACGGTGCACGTCAGCGGCGACAACGCGTCGCTGGACGTGGTCCGGGAGATCGCCGCCCGCGTCGGCCCGGTCGACACCGCGGTGCTGTTCGCCGGGGCCGCCCGCACGGCGTTGTTCGACGGCGCGCTGCTCACCGTCGACGGCGCCCGGGCGGCCGAGGCCGCGGAGCTGCTCGGCGCCCGCCGCGTCGTCCCCGCCCACTGCGACAGCTGGGCGCACTTCACCGAGAGCCGCGACGACCTCGTGGCCGCCTTCACCGCCGCCGGGCTGGCCGACCGCCTCCAGCTGGGGTGAACCGCGGCGGACCCGCTCGACCAGCCGCGCGGGGCTTGGCACGATCGCGGTCGTGACCAGCGCAGCCGCCACCGACCAGCGGCTGCGCGACCTCGCCCGGCTGCGCCGGGTCCGTGACCGGATCGACCGCGAGTACGCCCAGCCGCTGGACGTCGAGGGCCTCGCCCGCGGCGCGCACATGTCCGCCGGTCACCTCAGCCGCGAGTTCCGGGCGGCCTTCGGGGAGTCCCCGTACGCCTACCTCATGACCCGGCGGATCGAGCGGGCGATGGCGCTGCTGCGCCGCGGCGACCTCACCGTCACCGAGGTCTGCTTCGCGGTCGGCTGCTCCTCGCTGGGCACGTTCAGCACCCGCTTCACCGAGCTGGTCGGCATGCCGCCCAGCGTCTACCGGCGGCAGGAGGGCCAGGCGACGGCGGGGATGCCGGCGTGCGTGGCCAAGCAGGTGACCAGACCGGTCAGGCTCCGTCATCGGTCAGGAATCGAGAAGCACCTCCCCGGGCGCCGTCCCTAGCGTGACCGGCATGGACATCACCATCCACTCCAGCTTCCTGCCGCACACCGACCCGGAGGCCTCGCTGGCCTTCTACCGGGACGTCCTCAGCTTCGAGGTCCGCCTCGACGTCGGCTACGAGGGGATGCGCTGGATCACCGTCGGCCCTCCCGGTCAGCCGGACACCGCCATCGTCCTGCACCCGCCGACCGCATCCCCGGGGCTCACCGACGACGACAAGCGCACGATCCAGGAGCTCATGGCCAAGGGCAGCTTCTTCGGCGTCAACCTCGCCAGCAAGGACCTCGACGCCACGTTCGCCACGCTGGAGCGCAGCGGCGCCGACATCGTCCAGGAGCCCACCGACCAGCCCTACGGCCTCCGCGACTGCGCCGTCCGCGACCCGGCGGGCAACATGATCCGCATCCAGCAGCTGGCCTGACGCGCTCCGGTCTCACCCGCCGTCGCGCACCCGGAGGTGCTCGGCCAGCGCACCGGCCGCGGCGAGCATCGCCCGCCCGCGGCCGGTGAGCCGCTGCCGCCAGGCCTCCAGCGACCCGGCGAGCGCCTCGGTGCCGCCGGCCGTGCGCACCTGGTGCAGCACCGTGGCGATGTGCTCGAGCGGGTGCCCGCCGCGCCGGAGCAGGTGGGCGAGGGAGGCGTCGCGGACGTCGTCGGCGGTGAACCGGCGCTGGCCGGTGCGCGGGTCGCGGCCGGGCGCCAGGATGCCGATCCGCTCCCACGTCCGCAGGGTCGCCGGCGAGACCCCCAGCCGGTGCGCCAGTGCGCCGATCGCGACGGCGCCGTCCCGGCGTGCCGAGGCGGGCGGCTGCACGAGCGCGCCGGCGGCGGCCGAGACGGCGTCGAGGGTCTCCCGGTCGCGCAGCAGCTGGGCGTGGCTGCGGTCGATCTCGCGCAGCGCAGCGTCCAGGTCGCCGGCGTTGACCGCCCGCATGACCTGCCCGCCGGTCGCGTGGCCGTGCGCGGCGACCAGCGCGAGGTAGGCGCGCAGCGCGGAGGCGTGCGCGGCCGAGTAGCTGCGGTAGCCGCTGGGAGTGCGCTCGGCCGGCGGGAGGAAGCCGTCGCGCTCGTAGTTGCGCACCGCCTGCGTCGAGATCCCGTGCTCCCGAGCGAGGTGCACCGGGCGCAACGGCGTACCGGCCACCTGTACCTCCCTTTGAGGGTCCATCGCCCTGCCCCCTTGCATCCGGAGAAGGAACGTTCAACGGGCCGTTCAGCGATACGGTAGAACGCGCACCGTCGGCCCGCCCGAGACAGGAGATGCCATGAGCACGGTTCCGAGCACCGGGGAGCGGCCGCCCGGGCTGCACCCCGCCGACACGCACGACCTGATCCGCGTGCTCGGAGCGCGGGTGAACAACCTCAGGGACGTCAGCGTCGAGATCCCGAAGCGGCGGCTGACGGTCTTCACCGGGGTGTCCGGCTCGGGGAAGAGCTCGCTGGTCTTCGACACGATCGCCGCCGAGTCGCAGCGGCTGATCAACGAGACCTACAGCGCCTTCGTGCAGGGGTTCATGCCGGCCCTGTCCCGGCCGGAGGTCGACCTGCTCGAGGGGCTGACGACGGCGATCCTCGTCGACCAGGAGCGCATGGGCGCCAACCCCCGGTCCACCGTGGGCACGGCCACGGACGCCAACGCGATGCTGCGGATCCTGTTCAGCCGGCTCGGCACGCCCCACATCGGGCCGCCCACGGCGTTCTCGTTCAACGTCCCGACCCGCAGGGCGAGCGGGGTGATGAGCACGGAGAAGTCCGGCGGCCGGGTCGAGAAGGCCGTGGTGAAGGACGCCGTCTACCTGGGCGGCATGTGCCCGCGCTGCGAGGGCATGGGCTCGGTCTCCGACTTCGACCTCACGGCGCTGTACGACGAGGGCAAGTCACTGGCCGAGGGCGCGCTGACCGTCCCCGGCTACAGCATGGACGGCTGGTACGGGCGGATCTTCGCCGGCGCGGGCTTCGACATGGACAAGCCGATCAAGCGGTACACCAAGAAGGAGCTGCACGACCTCCTGTACAAGGAGCCGACCAAGATCAGGGTCGAGGGCATCAACCTCACCTACGAGGGCGTCATCCCGAAGATCCAGAAGTCCATGCTTGCCAAGGACGTCGACGCGCTGCAGCCGCACATCCGGCGCTTCGTCGAGCGGGTGATCACCTTCCAGACCTGCCCGGCGTGCGACGGGACGCGCCTGACCCCGGAGGCCCGGTCGTCGACGATCGAGGGCAGGAACATCGCCGACCTCTGCCAGATGCAGATCAGCGACCTCGCCGGCTGGGTCCGCGAACTCGACGACGCCTCGGTGGCCCCGCTCCTCACCGGTCTGCGGCACCTCCTCGACTCCTTCACCGAGATCGGGCTGGGCTACCTCTCCCTCGACCGGCCGGCGGGCACGCTGTCGGGTGGCGAGGCGCAGCGCACCAAGATGATCCGCCACCTCGGGTCCTCGCTCACCGACGTCACCTACGTGTTCGACGAGCCCACCATCGGCCTGCACCCGCACGACATCGAGCGGATGAACGACCTGCTCCTGCAGCTGCGGGACAAGGGGAACACGGTGCTCGTCGTCGAGCACAAGCCCGAGACGATCGCCATCGCCGACCACGTCGTCGACCTCGGTCCCGGCGCCGGCACCGGCGGTGGGAAGGTGGTGTTCGAGGGCACCGTCGAGGAGCTGCGGGCCGCCGACACGGTGACCGGACGGCATCTCGACGACCGGGCCAAGCTGAAGGACTCGGTGCGCACACCGTCCGGTGCGCTGGAGATCCGCGGCGCGAGCACCCACAACCTGCGCGACGTCGACGTCGACATCCCGCTCGGGGTGCTCGTCGTCCTCACCGGCGTGGCCGGCTCGGGGAAGAGCTCGCTGATCCACGGCTCGGTCGCCGGCCGCGACGGCGTGGTCATGGTCGACCAGGGCGCGATCCGCGGGTCGCGACGGAGCAACCCCGCGACCTACACCGGCCTGCTCGAGCCGATCCGGAAGGCCTTCGCGAAGGCCAACGGGGTCAAGCCGGCGCTGTTCAGCTCGAACTCCGAGGGCGCCTGCCCGACCTGCAACGGCGCCGGCGTCATCTACACCGAGCTCGGCGTCATGGCCACCGTCGAATCACCCTGCGAGGAGTGCGAGGGCAGGCGCTTCCAGGCCGCCGTGCTCGAGTACACCCTGGGTGGCCGGAACATCGCCGAGGTCCTGGCGATGTCGGTGACCGAGGCCGAGGAGTTCTTCGGTGCCGGCGAGGCGCGCACGCCCGCGGCGCACAAGGTCCTGGAGCGGCTCGCCGACGTCGGGCTCGGCTACATCAGCCTCGGCCAACCGCTCACCACGCTCTCCGGCGGCGAGCGGCAGCGGCTGAAGCTGGCCACCCAGATGGCCGACAAGGGGGATGTCTACGTCCTCGACGAGCCGACCACCGGCCTGCACCTGGCCGACGTCGAGAACCTGCTCGGCCTGCTCGATCGGCTGGTCGACTCCGGGAAGTCGGTCATCGTGATCGAGCACCACCAGGCGGTCATGGCGCACGCCGACCGGATCATCGACCTGGGCCCCGGCGCCGGCCACGACGGCGGGCGGATCGTCTTCGAGGGGACGCCGGCCGACCTGGTCGCCGCCCGCTCGACCCTCACCGGGGAGCACCTCGCCGCCTACGTCGGCGGCTGAGCGGCGCCGCTCAGCGCCCGGTGCGCTGCCGGTAGCGGGCGGCGCGCCGGGCGGCGGCGGCCCGCTTGCGCTCGCTCTCCCGCTGCTGGCGGCCCAGGCCCGCCTGGTCGCGGACCGCGGTCGCCGTCCCCGCCGGGTAGCCCGCCTTCACCACCCGGTTCTCCGTCGTCTCGGGCATGTAGGCCAGCGAGAAGATCATCCCGAGGAAGATCCCGCCGCCGGCGACCGCCAGTCGCAGCCCCAGCGGGGCGGGCAGGAAGATCACGACGAGCGCGATCGGCACGGCCAGCTGGACCAGCGTGCGGACGACGTGCCGGGCCCACCAGGTGCCGGTCGTCGTGTCGTGCAGCACCCAGCCGCGGTGCCGGGTCGGTAGCCCGCCGCCGAGGGCGTACCAGAACCACCGGTGCGGAGCCGGGCGGACGACGGGGTCGCCCGGCCCCGGGCGGTCGTCGGCCACGGCGCTCCCGTCGGTGGGGTTCACGCACGCCATGGTCCCAGCACCCGGGAGACCGGAGGCGGTCAGGACAGGTGTCGCAGGAAGGACCGCGGATCGACCAGGAACTGCCGCCAGCTCGCGACCAGCTCCAGCTCCGACCACTCGGCCTCGCGCAGACCCCAGGAGCCGACCTCGAGGATGCGTGCTCCGGGGAGGGCCGCGAGGAGCGGGGAGTGGGTGGCGATCAGCACCTGCGCGCCGCGGTCGACCAGCCCGGCCAGCTGCACGACCAGCGAGAGGGTGCCGGTGAACGACAACGCCGCGTCCGGCTCGTCCAGCAGGTAGAGACCCCCGGAGGACATGCGGCTGCCCACGATGGCGAGCAGGCCCTCGCCGTGGGACATCTCGTGGAAGAGCGGGTCGGGACCGCCGGTGGACTCCAGGTAGCTGTACAGCCCGTGCAGGGTCTCGTCGCGGAGGAAGTAGGCCCAGCGATCGGCGCCGGGAGGGCGCTCGACGATGAGGTCCAGCGATCCGGGTTCGCTCCGCCGGGTGACCAGCCGGGTGTTCCGCGAGCCGCCCTCGGCGTTGATCCCCAGCGCGGCGGCGAGCACCTCGAGCACGGTCGACTTGCCGGAGCCGTTCTCACCGACCAGCACGGTGGCGCCCGGCCCCAGCGCGAGACCTTCCCGGAGGATCTGCGCGATCGCCGGCACGGTCGCGGGCCAGACGTCGGGCGCCGGCGGTGGGGCACCGGGGTCGGGCCGGAACCTGCGCACCGGTTGACTCGCCACGAACGCATCCTGGCTCACCGTGCGTGGTCCTGGCTCACCGTCGACGGTGAGCCAGGACCCTTGACGATCAGGTCACCTGATCATCAGGGGCGACGGGCGTCAGCGGCCGAGGTGCCGGTAGCGGTGCAGCCGGGTGCGGAAGCGCTCGGTGTCGTCCCGGCCGAGCAGCCCGGCCAGCTCCTCGCCGAGCACCCGGCCCAGCCTGCGGCAGAACTCGACCGGCTCGTCGGCGGCGTCCGGGCGCTCGGGCACCACCCGGTCGACGATCCCGGCGCGCCACAGGTCGGTGCCCCGCACGCCCTGCGCGGCGGCCATCTCACCGGCCCGGTCGACGGTGCGGTGCACGATCGCCGAGGCGCCCTCCGGCGGGAGCGGGCCCAGCCAGCCGTTGGCCGCCGCGAGCACCCGGTCGGCCGGGACCAGCGCGAGCGCGCCGCCGCCGGTGCCCTGCCCCAGCAGCACCGAGAGCGTCGGCGCCCTGAGGACGACGAGGTCGTGCAGGCAGCGGGCGATCTCCCCGGCCAGGCCGCCCTCCTCGGCCTCCCGGGACAGCGCCGCCCCGGGGGTGTCGATCAGCGTCACCAGCGGCAGCCGCAGCTCCTCGGCCAGCCGCATGCCGCGCCGGGCCTCGCGCAGCGCCGCCGGGCCCAGCTGCGCCGACATCGACTGGCCGCGCCGGTCCTGGCCCAGCACGACGCACGGCGCGCCCCCGAACCGGGCCAGCGCGAGCAGCAGCCCCGGGTCCTTCTCGCCGGCGCCGGTGCCGGACAGCCCGACCACGTCGGTCGCCGCCGTCCGCAGCAGCCGCCGGACGCCGGGCCGGTCCTCCCGCCGCGACGCGGTGACCACGTCCCAGGCGCTGCGCCCGTCCTCCGGGTCGTCGGCGTCGCTGCCGTCCTCGGCCGTGGGCCGCTCGGCGCCGGCGACGTCGAGGTGCCAGGTCTGCCGGGCGGCGAGCACCCGCAGCGCCCGGTCGGCGACCTCCGCGATCTCCTCGTGCGGGACGACGGCGTCGAGCAGGCCGTGCTCGGCGAGGTTCTCCGCCGTCTGGACGTCCTCGGGGAACGGCTCGCCGTACAGCGCCTCGAACACCCGCGGGCCGAGGAAGCCGATGGCGGCGCCCGGCTCCGCGATGGTCACGTGCCCGAGCGACCCCCAGGAGGCGAGCACCCCGCCGAAGGTGGGGTGCCGCAGGTACACCAGGTAGGGCAGGCCCGCCTCCTTGTGCCGGGCGATGGCCGCGGTGATGCCGATCATCTGCAGGAAGGCGACGGTGCCCTCCTGCATCCGGGTGCCGCCGGACACCGGCGCGGCCAGCAGCGGCAGCCCCTCGTCGGTGGCCCGCTCCACGGCGCCGATCAGCCGCTCGGCCGCCGCCACCCCGATGGACCCGGCCAGGAAGCCGAACTCACCGGCGACGACGGCGACCCGGCGGCCGCGCAGCCGCCCCTCGCCGGTGATGACCGACTCGTCCTGCCGGCTGCGCTCCGCCGCGCGGGCCAGCTCGGCGGCGTACTCCGGTGCGACGTCGCGCGGCGGGATGGGCGAGTCCCACGACTGCCACGACGCCGGGTCCAGGACAAGGTCGCGCAGCGTCCGGGCGTCCACCCGCGCGGTCACGGCTCGGACCCGCCCAGCCAGGCCCGGATCGTGTCGCCGTCGGCGCCCAGCACCGGGGGAGCGGTGTGCTCGCGCCGGGTCGTCTCGGTCTCGCCGTCCGGCCCGGCCGAGAAGAACCGGAGCGGCGGGCCGGGCAGCTGCACCCGCCCGAGGGTGGCGTGGTCGACGTCGACCAGCAGCCCCTGGGAGAGCGCCTGGTCCCAGCCGTAGACCTCGTCGATCGAGCGGACCTTGCCCGACGGGATGCCCACCTTCCCGAGCCGGGCGAGCAGCTCCTCGGCGGGGATGTCGGCGAACGCGGCCTCGAGCAGCGCGATCACCTCCTGGCGGTGCTCCACGCGGTCGCCGTTGGTCTCCATCCCGGGCGCCTCGGGGTCGAAGCCGAACTCGGCGCAGAGCTTCCGCCACAGCGAGTCGTTCGCGCAGGCCACCTGCACGCTGCCGCCCTTGCAGTGGAACAGCCCGTAGGGCGCGATCGAGGGGTGGTGGTTGCCCTGAGCGGCGCCGACCTTGCCGGCCACCGTCCACGCCGTCCCCTGGAAGGCGTGCACCCCGACGATCGCGGCGAGCAGCGAGGTGCGCACCACCTGGCCGCGGCCGGTCCGCTCCCGCTCCATGAGCGCGGCGAGCACCCCGTAGGCGCCGTACATGCCGGCCAGGAGGTCGCCGATCGGCACCCCCACCCGCTGGGGGTCGTCGGGCCCGGAGCCGGTGAGCGACATCAGCCCACCCTCGCCCTGGGCGATCTGGTCGTAGCCGGCCCGGCCGCCCTCGGGGCCGTCGTGGCCGAACCCGCTGATCGCCAGCGTGACCAGCCGCGGGTTGAGCCCGGCCAGCACGTCGGTGCCGAAGCCGAGCCGGTCGAGCGTGCCGGGCCGGAAGTTCTCCAGCAGCACGTCGGCCCGCCGCAGCAGCTCGGTGAGCACCGCCGTGTCGGCCGCGTCCTTGAGGTCGAGGGTGATCGACTCCTTGTTCCGGTTCGTGGACAGGAAGTACGTCGACTCCCGCTCACCGGAGTCGGGCTGCACGAACGGCGGCCCCCAGCCGCGGGTGTCGTCCCCGCTGCCGGGGCTCTCCACCTTGATCACCCGGGCGCCGAGGTCGCCGAGCATCATCGCGGCGTGCGGACCGGCGAGGGCGCGGGTCAGGTCGACGACGAGGACGCCGTCCAGAGGTCCGGTCATGGCGGGGTTCCCTTCGGTCACAGCCAGCCGGGGACGACGAACACCAGCCACGCGAGCAGCGGTCCGACGGCCACGACGATCCCGGCGTAGCCCAGGATCTGCTTGTAGAAGCGGTCACGGTCGATGCCGTGCGCGTTGGCCAGCACCAGCGCGCCGTTGGTGGAGAACGGGCTCACGTCGACGATCGTCGAGGCCACGGACAGCGCGACCACGACGCCCACGGCCCCGATCTCGCCGGCCAGCAGGAACGGCACCGCGAGCGAGATGGCCACCCCGATGATCGCCGTCGACGACGCGAAGGCCGACACCACGCCGCCGATGTAGGCCAGCAGCAGGGCGATCAGCAGCGGTGCGCCGAGGCCGATGACCGCGTCACCGACGTAGTCGATCGTCCCGGCCTCCTCGAGGACGAAGACGAAGGTGAGCACGCCGGCGATCAGCAGGACCGTCGACCAGCTGATCTGGGTGACCGCGCCCTTGTGCTTCTGGGCGGAGAACAGCGCGAGGACGACGGCGACGGTGATCGCCACGAAGCCGATGTCCAGGTCGAAGACCAGGGCCAGGACGGCGAGCACGAGCAGGCCGACCAGGGTGAGCACCTGCTCGAAGCCGACCGGCTCGGGCCGGTCGGGGTGCACGTGCTCGTCGTCGTCGCCCCCGACGCCCGGCCCGGGAGCGGCCCCGTGCCCGCGGACGACCGTGCCGTGGGCGTGCTCGCTGTGCGGCACCGGCTCGGCGCCGACCTTCCGGCCCAGCAGCTTCCGGCCGCCGAGCACGAAGAACAGCACGACGGCGATCGCGATGTTGAAGAACAGCGCGCCGAGGAACACCGCGAGCGGGCTGCCCTCGAGGTCGGAGCGCTCGACGATGTCGTTGACGGTGACGCCGTAGACGCTGATCGGCGAGAACCCGCCACCCTGCGCGCCGTGGATCACCATCATCCCCATCAGCAGCGGGCTGATGTCGTGCCGCGCGGCGAAGCTCAGCGCGATCGGGGCGATGATCGCCACGGCCGCCGGCGAGAGCGCGCCGATCGCCGTCAGCAGCGCGGTGACGAAGAACATGATCCAGGGGATGGCGGCCACGTGACCGCCGACCATCCGCACCGCGCCGCGGACCAGCAGGTCGACCGTGCCGTTGTTCTGCGCGATGGCGAACAGGTAGGTGACGCCGATCAGCGTCAGGACCAGGCCGGCAGGGAAGCCCGCGAGGATGTCGTCGGTCGAGAGCCCGACCGACAGGGTGCCGACCACGAACGCGGCGACGAACGCCAGCGCGCCCATGTTGATCGGCAGGAGCGTGGCGATCGCGAAGATCACGACCAGGGCCAGGATGGTGACGATCTCGGGTGACACGCGAACTCCTGTCGTCGCCGGTGACGAGGCTGGCGATCACTGTCCCAGTGACCGGCCGGTAGCGCCTGCCCGGTCGGGTGACGTGGCCGCCCGACCGACACGCCCGTCCGCGGGGCCTGGCTAGGCTGCCGCCATGCCGATCACCAGCACCCGCCGGGCCCGGAAGGCGGTCATCCCCGTCGCAGGCATGGGCACCCGCTTCCTGCCGGCGACGAAGGCCGTGCCCAAGGAGCTGCTGCCGGTGGTGGACCGGCCGGCGCTCCAGTACATCGTCGAGGAGGCCGCCCGCGCGGGGCTGCCCGAGGTGCTGATGGTCACCGGCCGCAACAAGGCGGCCATCGAGGACTACTTCGACCGGACCCCCGAGCTCGAGGGCGCCCTGGAGAAGAAGGGCGACGCCGGCCGGCTGGCCGCGGTGCAGGAGTCCACCGACGTGGCCCAGGTGCACTTCGTCCGCCAGGGGGAGGCCCGCGGGCTCGGGCACGCGGTGCTGCAGGCGGCGGCCTTCGTCGGTGACGAGCCGTTCGCGGTGCTGCTCGGCGACGACCTCATCGACGCCCGGGACCACCTGCTGGAGCAGATGCTCGCGGTGCAGGCCCAGCACGGCGGGTCGGTCATCGCGCTGCTCGACGTGGGCCGGGAGAACATCGACAAGTACGGCGCCGTGGCCGTGGAGCCGACGGCCGACGGCGGGGACGTCGTGGCGGTCACCGGCCTGGTGGAGAAGCCGCCGGTCGACGAGGCGCCCAGCAGCCTGGCCATCATCGGCCGCTACGTGCTCGCCCCCGAGATCTTCGACGTGCTGCGCGAGACCCCGCCCGGCCGCGGCGGGGAGATCCAGCTGACCGACGCCCTCGCCACGCTGGTCGAGCGGGGCGAGCCGGTCCACGGGGTCGTCTTCAGCGGCCGCCGCTACGACACCGGCGACAAGCTGGACTACCTCAAGGCCGTCGTCCGGCTGGCCTCCGAGCGCGACGACCTGGGGCCGTCGTTCACCGCGTTCCTGCGCGAGTTCGTGACCGAGCTGCCCGCCGAGGGCGCGTCGCCGTCCTGACCGGCGCCCCTGGGGGCACGATCGGACCGCGGCGCGGCCCAGGTCCCTCCCGGGACCGGCCGCGCGGTGCAGGCCGGCGCCGGCACGTGGCCCGGCAGGACGACGGTGGTGGGGATGTCCGGGCAGAGCGACGACGGCAACAACGGCGGCGGGGGCGCCCGGGTGCACCGGGACACCACGCAGGTGGACATGCCCATGGCGCCGCCCCGCCCCGCCGGGCCCCCGGCCCCGCCACCCCGGCCCGCACCCCGGCCGGCCCCCGGCTCGGTCACCGGGCCCGTCCCGCTGCCCGCTGACGGCCGCTCGGACGCCTCCCCGCTGGTGCGGACGGTGGAGCGGCACCTGGACGAGATCCTGGCGGCGGTGCCGCAGCCGGACGCCATCGAGCTGGCCGTCCTCGACGCCCAGGGCCTGCTCTGCGCCGAGGACGTCGTCAGCCAGCGGGCGCTGCCGGCCTTCGACCAGGCGGCGCTGGACGGCTACGCGGCCCGCGCCGAGGACGTGGCTCCCGCCTCCGTGCGCGAGCCGGTGGCGCTCTCGGTGGTGGGGGAGAGCGTCGCGGGGATGGCCGCGCCGTCGTCCATCGGCCCGGGACTCGCGCTCAAGGTCGCCGCCGGGGCGATGCTCCCCGCCGGTGCCGACGTGGTGGTCCCCGCCGTCTGGACCGACCAGGGAGCGGTGCAGGTCGCGGTCCAGGCCGGGCCGCCGGCGGGCAGCTACGTCCGGCGGGCCGGCGACGACGTCGCCCCGGGCGACTCCGCGGTGCAGGTCGGCACCCCGATCGGCCCGGCGCAGATCAGCCTGCTGGCCGCCGTCGGGCGGGAACGGGTGCTCGTCCGGCCCCGGCCGCGCGTCGTCGTCCTGAGCGCCGGCACGGAACTGGTCGACGTCGCCGCCACGCCCGCGCCCGGCCAGGCGGTGGACGTGAACAGCTACGCCCTGGCCGCGGCCGCCCGCGACGCGGGCGCCGACGCCTACCGGTCGGGCATCCTGCCCGCCGACCGGCGGCGGATGGGCGAGGTGCTGGAGAGCCAGCTGCTGCGCAGCGACCTCGTGCTCGTCTCGGGCACCTTTGCCAGCGGCGGGTTCGACGTGGTGCAGGAGGCGCTGGCCGAGCTCGGCCCGATGCGCTTCCGCCAGGTGGCGATGCACCCCGGCCCGGCCCAGGGCTTCGGCCGGCTCGGCCGGGACCAGGTGCCGGTCATCTGCGTGCCCGGGGAGCCGGTGGCGGCGCTGGTCTCCTTCGAGGTGTTCGTGCGGCCGGCCATCCGGCTCATGCTCGGCAAGCGGCAGCTGTTCCGCCGCACCGTCCAGGCGATCGCCGGCCAGGAGCTGCTCTCCCCGCTGGGCTACCGCCAGTACCTGCACGGCACCGTCATGCGGCACCCCGACGGCGGGTACGTCGTCGAGCCGGTCGGCGAGGCGACCGATGCGCTGCTGGCCCGGATGGCGCGGGCCAACTGCCTGATCGTGATCGACGAGGACGTCACCGAGGTGGCCGCCGGCGGGCTGGTCACCGTCATGCCCCTGCTCCTCGGCGGCTGACCGGCGCCGTGATCGATCCCGTGCCGCACCCCGGCTGGCCCGCGCGGCTGGCCTGGGGGCCGGTCGAACTGCACCCGCTGCGCCGGCGGGACGCGGTGGCGTGGAGCGAGCTCCGGCTGGCCGGCGAGAGCTGGCTGCGGCCGTGGGAGCCCACGTCGGCGGTGGCCTGGCGGGCGCGGCACACCCCGGCGGCCTACCGGGCCATGCGGCGGATGATGGCCGCCCGGGCGCGGCAGGGGACCTCGCTGCCCTTCGCCGTCCGCGTCGACGGCCGGCTGGCCGGCCAGGTCACCGTGGACAACGTCGTCCGGGGCGCCCTGCGGTCGGGGTACCTGGGCTACTGGATCGACCCGGCCGTGGCCGGGCGCGGGCACGCCTCCCTGGCGGTCGCGCTGGTCTGCGACCACGCGTTCGGCCCGGCCGGGCTGCACCGGCTGCAGGCCGACATCCGCCCGGAGAACGGGCCCAGCCAGCGGCTCGTGGAGCGGCTGGGGTTCCAGCGGGAGGGCCTGCTGCGCCGCTACCTCGACATCGACGGCGACTGGCGCGACCACCTGAGCTACGCGCTGCTGGCCGAGGACCTGCCCCGGGGAGCGCTCGCCCGCTGGCAGCAGATGGCGCCGGGTCGACCCGTCGACTGATCGGCTCGCCGACATAGCACGCGCCCCGGTCCGGGTGCGGGTGCGCGGCGGGGACACGCCGTCCCGAGTCACACCGGTCCCACGACTCGCGCGACACTCCCGCGCGCCTCCCCGATCCGGGTGTCGCGGCTGCTTAATCTCGCCGGGCGAGTGACGGATGTGACAGGTGGTGTTCGTATGGGATCGGGCGTGCTCTTGGCCGCTCTGGTCGTGCTGTGGTTCGTCGTGCTGGTGCCCATGGTGGTGACCCGCGGCGACGCGCAGGACGGCCGGGTGGAGGCTGCCGACTCGGGGCGGACGTTGCAGCGGCGACGGACGGTGGACCCGGTGCGGCACGCCGAGACCGAGAAGGTGGCGGTCGACCGCGAGGTCCTGCGGACCACCGGTGAGCTGAAGGTGGACGTGCACGCGCTGCGGCGCCGGGCGCTGGGCACCCTCGTCGTGGCGACCCTGGCCGCGCTGGCGGGTGCGCTGCTGCTCACCCCGTGGCTGTGGATCGCCGAGGCGTTCTTCGCCCTCGCGACCGTGGGCTACGTGCTGGTGCTGCGCAAGGTCGCCCGCCGCGAGCGGCTGGCCGCCCGGCGCGCCGCCCGGGCCGCCGCCCGGCAGGCCATGCGCGCCCCCGCCCGTCCGGAGGCGCGTCCCGCCCCGGTCCAGCGGACCGCACCGCCGGCCGTGGCGCACGAGACGGTCGCGCAGGAGGCCCTGCCGCTGCTGCCGCATCCGAGCCTCCCGCTGGCCCCGGTGCACACCCTGCGTCCGGCCCGCACCGTGGCCGCGCGCGCCGCGGCGCCGGCCGGCTGGCAGAACAGCGCCGTGGTGGGCCTGGACGACGACGACATCGGCTTCGCCGACATCGACGAGTACCAGCCGCCGCGCGTCGTCAACGGCTGAGCGGTTCGACACGCCCCCCGGCCCCGCCCCGGTGGTGGGGCCGGGGGAGCCGGGCGGTAGTCTTCCTCCAGCACTTGGGGCTGTGGCGCAGACCGGTAGCGCACCTCGTTCGCATCGAGGGGGTCAGGGGTTCAAATCCCCTCAGCTCCACCAGGACAACGGCCGGCGCCGTCGGGGATCTCCATTCCCGGCGGCGCCGTTCGCGTCGCGTCCGGCCCCGTCGGTGGGTGCCGGCCGCTACGCTGCCCCGGCGACACGGGGCACGGCGTCCCGGGCGGGAGGCGAGTGATGTCTGAGGCACCGGTGGGCGCCGCGGCACCGTCCCGTCGCGCGCGCGGGCGCGGCAGCGACAGCGCCGCCACCCGGCAGCTGATCATCGACGTCGCCGCCCGGGAGTTCAGCGAGCGCGGGTACGCGGCCACGTCGCTGAGCGACATCGTCGCGGGCACCGGGATGACCAAGGGCGCGCTGTACTGGCACTTCGCCTCCAAGGAGAGCGTCGCGGTCGCCGTCGTCCGGCAGATGTTCGACACCTGGCCGGCGTTGCTGGGCGGTGTCCTCAGCGCGCACGACGACGCCCTCGACGCGCTCGTCGCCGTCACGTACGTGGCGGGGGAGCAGTTCGCCCAGGACCCGGTCACCCGGGCCTCCAAGCGGCTCATGTCCGAGCTGCCGGCGACGGCGATGGCCCAGCTGCCGCAGCCCTACGTCGGCTGGCAGCAGGCGCTCACCAAGCTGATCGCCGACGGCCAGGAGCGCGGGCAGATCAACGCCGCGGTCGACGCGGCGAGCGTGGCGCAGGTGATCGTGGGCAGCTTCTTCGGCATGCAGCAGGTGTCGCAGGAGCTCAGCGCCCGGCGGGACCTGCCGGGGCGGCTGGACGGGTTCTGGGCGCTGGTCCTGCCGCAGCTGCGGCCCGCGCCGCCGGCCTGAGCCCCGGCTCGCCACCCTCCTCGGCGAGGACTCTCGCCCGGGCAACCGGCTCCTCGCCCTGCCCGAGCCGGACGTCCACCGCAGGACCGCCCGCGTGCCGCACCGACCGGGTGCGCACCCACGTGTCCCGGTCCAGCTCGGCGAACCGGTCGAAGGTCACGTCGAGCCCGACCAGCGGGGCCCCGGCCCGGGCCGCCGCGGCCCGTAGCGCCGCGTCGATCAGCAGCATCCCGGGCAGGTGGTCGAGCTCGTGGTCGAAGAACGTGGGGTCGGTCAGGTCGACGGCGACCGGCGTCCGACCCCCCGCGGAGCGCCCGTCGTACCCCGGACCCCGGGGGTGCGGCACCAGCGGGCCGGCACCGGGGGGCGGCACGGCGCGCCCGGCGGCGCGCAGCCGGTCGTACACCCGCCGGGGTGTCCACGAGTAGTCCGCCTCGGCGCTGGCCCAGAGGCGGCCCTCGTGCCGGATCTCCACGGCGAGCACCGCCCCGGAGGGGCGGCCGCCCCGGAACCGGGGGCTCGGCTCCACGGTGGTGACCGTGCCGGCGGGCTCGGTGCCGGCCAGCTCGGCGACCGGCGCGGCCAGGCGCACGGACATGCGGTGGAAGATGAACTGCTCGCCGAGCGGGACGCCGAGGTGGGCGTGCGCGACGCACAGACCGGCCTGGCGGATCGTCTCGACCACGAGCAGCAGGTGCCCGACGGTGCCCGCCCGCCGGTCGTAGAGCCGGTGGCCGGCCGGCCACCGGGCCGCGACGGCGACGAGGCCGGGGCTCACCGGCGCCAGGTCCGTGACCAGCACCTCGCCGGCCGCCACCTTGTGCACCAGTCGCTGCTCCACGGCCCGCCACGGTCCCGGCCGCGTGGTGGTCTCAGGTGTCGGTGGCATGCGCTCTCCCCGTGCGGACTGCGCCGGGCCGACGGATCGCCCATCGAGAGCGTGCGGTACCGGTGCTGTGCACCCGAGTGTGGATCAGCCGTCGACCCGGTGGCGGCGTCCGTGACGTGCCGGGCCCGTTCCGGCGCCCATCGGCACCGGCGGACCCGCCTGCCCCACCGTCAGAACCAGGAGGGGAACCACATCCGCTGCAGCCACTCGGCGTGCGACAGCGGTTGCCCGGTGAGGACCGGCCAGAAGAAGACGAAGGTGGCGGCCACGATCCCGACGTAGCCGCACGCGGCCACCAGCCCGGCCTGCCGGCGGAGCGGCCCGGCGTCCCGGGGACCCACGACGTCCTGCAGCACCAGCGCGACCGCCAGCACGAAGAAGGGCACGACCGGCGCCATGTAGAAGATGAACATGGTCCGGTCGAGGTTCACGAACCAGGTGAGCCAGCCGGCGGCGATCCCGACGGCGACCGGGACGGCGGCCGGGTCCCGCCGCGCGACGATCCGCCAGCAGAGCCACACCACGGCCGGCACGAACGCCAGCCAGAGGGTCGGCGTCCCCACCATGAGGATGTAGCGGACGACCTGCTCGCCCCGGTCGTCGACGATGCCCTGCGGGTTCCACATGAGGATGGGCCGCCCGTCGACCAGCCACGACCACGGGCCGGACTCCCAGGGGTGGGGGCTGGACAGGCCGCTGTGGAAGGTCAGCCACTGGGCGTGCTCGTGCCACAGGGAGCGCAGCGGGCCGGGGATCCACGGGAACGCCGTCCCGGGGTTCTGCTGCGCCCACGCCCGGCCCTGGGAGGTCTCGCCGAGGAACCAGCCGGTGAACGACGCCAGGTAGGTGAGCACCGGCAGGGCGGCGAGCGCCCACAGGGCTCCGGGCAGCCCGCGGCGGGCGGCCGTGCGGGTCGGGCGCGGCACCCCCGCCTCCCACCAGGCCGCTCGGTCCCAGAACAGCGCCAGGACGGCGAAGAAGGCCAGGAACCAGACCCCGCTCCACTTCACCGCGCAGGCGCAGCCGAACAGCACCCCCGCCGCGATCCGCCAGCCGCGCGGCCCGAGCCGGAAGCCGGCGCCCCCGACCTGCGGCGCGGCCCGCACCCGTGCCCGGACGACGTCGCGGTCCACCACCAGGCAGGCGACCGCGCCCAGGACGAAGACCTGCAGGAAGACGTCGAGCAGGCCGACGCGCGCGAGGGTGAACGCGAAGCCGTCCACCAGCAGGAGCACCCCGGCGAACAGCCCGACCAGCGTCGAGCCGCTCAGCCGGCGGGCCAGCCGGAACAGCACGACGACGGCGATCGAACCGGCCACCGCCGAGGGGAAGCGCCAGCCGAAGGAGGTGTAGCCGAACACCTGCTCGCCGGCCGCGATCAGCCACTTGCCCAGCGGCGGGTGGACGATGAAGGAGTAGCCGCGGTTGTACTCGTGGCCCCAGGTCAGCAGCTCGCGGGCCTCGGGCGGGTAGTACGCCTCGTCGAAGACCAGGTCGCGCGGGTAGCCGATGCCCCACAGCCGCAGGGTGAGCGCCACCGCGCCCAGCACGGCGGCGACGATCCACGCCGTCCGCCGGTCGTCGGGCAGGTGTCGGACGGCGTCCACCCGGCGCCGCGGGGGAGCCGGCCGCCGTGGCCGCAGCAGCGGCGGGCGCCCGGGGGCCGGTGGGGAGGACCCTGCCCGCTCGGGTGCCACCACCGCCATGCCGCCAGGGTAGGGGCGCCGGTGCGGAGACCGGCCGTGACAGGCTCATCCGTGTGAGCGGACGGTTGGTGCTGGGTGGCGCGCCCCTCGGGCAGCCGGGCGACGTCGGCCCGCGGCTGCGCGCCGCGATGGCGTCGGCCGACGTCCTGGCGTGCGAGGACACCCGGCGGCTGCACCGCCTCGCCTCCGACCTCGAGGTCACGCTGACCGGCCGGGTGGTCACCTTCCACGAGTCGGTGGAGCGGGCCCGGCTGCCCGGGCTGCTCGAGGCGCTCGGCTCGGGGGCCACGGTGCTGCTGCTGACCGACGCCGGCATGCCGTCGGTCTCCGACCCCGGCTACACGCTGGTGCGGGCGGCGATCGACGCCGGCATCGACGTCACCTCGGTGCCGGGGCCGTCGGCGGTGACCACCGCGCTGGCGGTCTCCGGGCTGCCGGTGGACCGCTTCTGCTTCGAGGGCTTCCTGCCGCGCAAGGGGGGCGAGCGGCGGTCCCGCTTCGCCGGGCTGGCCGACGAGCGCCGCACGATGGTGTTCTTCGAGTCACCGCACCGGCTGGCCGACGCGCTCGCCGACGCGGCCGGCGCCTTCGGGGGCGAGCGGGAGGCCGCCGTCTGCCGGGAGCTCACGAAGACCTACGAGGAGGTTCGCCGCGGCGGGCTGGCCGAGCTCGCGGCCTGGGCGGCCGAGGGGGTGCGCGGCGAGATCACCCTCGTGGTGGCCGGGGCGCCGGAGCGGGCGGTGGAGCTGACCGCCGGCGAGCTGGCCGCCGCCGTCGCCGTGGAGGAGGCCGCGGGCGCGACCCGCAAGGACGCCATCCGCGCCGTCGTCACCCGCACCGGGCTGCCCCGGCGCACCGTCTACGACGCCGTCGTCGCCGCCAAGTCCACCTGACACCGGTCCCTAGCGCCTTCTGTGCACGAACGGTTGCCTCCGGCCAGCGGCGACCACCTTCTGTGCACGAATGGCACGTTGTGGACGACGGCGGCCGGCTCCGGGCGCGGCCCGGGCAGCCTGCCGCGGTGCCCGTGCAGCCCCGCGTCCCAGATCGTCTGTGCGGCAGGTTCTTCCGCGGGAGCGCCGTCGTCCGTGCCGGGTGGCTGACCCGGCAGCAGCTGCGCGGGCCGGCGTGGCGCCGTCTCTTCCAGGACGTGTACGTCGACGCCCGGGTCCCGGACACGCACGGCCTCCGAGCCCGTGCCGCGGCCGCGGTGCTGCTCCCCGGCGCGGTCGTCACCGGGGCGAGCGCGGCCGTGCTGTGGGGAGTCGACCTGGCCGACGTCCGGGACGACGTGGAGGTCACCGTCCCGCCCGGGACGCACCCTCGACGGCATCCCGGTCTGGTCGTCCGGCGCTCGCCCCTCCCGGAGACGGACGTCGTGCTGCGCCACCACGTGCAGGTCACGACGCCGACGGCCACCGCGCTGCGGCTGGCCCGGGCGCTGCCCCGGGACGAGGCCGTGGTCGCGGTCGACCAGCTCGTCGCGGCCACCGAGCTGGATCTCCGGCGGCTCAGGGCGCGTGTCCGGCCACCCGGGTCTGCCCCCGCGCGGGTGCGGGCGGTGTGCGAGCTGGCGGACGGTCGTGCCGAGTCGCCCCAGGAGACCCGGCTGCGGCTGCTCCTGCACCGCGGCCGGCTGCCCGTCCCGGTGGCCCAGCTCGTCGTGCGGCACGGCGGCGAGTTCGTGGCGCGGGTCGACTTCGCCTGGCCGGACGTGAAGGTCGCCGTCGAGTACGACGGCGCGTGGCACGGTGCACCGGGGGAGCTGGCCCGTGACCGGCGGAGGATCAACCGGCTGCAGGAGGCCGGCTGGCGGGTCCTCTACGTGACGGCCGCCGACATGCACCACCCGGAGCGGCTGCTGGCCCGGATCCGTGCCGCGCTGGCGCGGTGAGCGGCGCCGTTCGTGCACGAACGGTCGCGTCCGGCGCGCCGAGACACCGCTCCGTGCACGAACGGTGGGGTCAGAGCCAGCCGCTGCGCTTGAAGCCGGTGTAGAGGAGCGCGATGGAACCCAGGATCACCAGCACGATGAGCCAGAAGCCCCAGGCCGACGTGGACAGCGGGATGTACTCGAAGTTCATGCCGTAGATCCCGGCGATCGCGGTGGGGACGGCGATGATGCCGGCGTAGGCCGAGATCTTCCGCATGTCCTCGTTGTCGGCCATCGTCGCCCGGGCCAGGGACGCCTGGAGGATCGAGGTCAGCAGCTCGTCCATGCCGGACACCTGGTCGCGCACGCGGATCGCGTGGTCGTGCACGTCCCGGAAGTACGAGCGCATGGCGTCCGCTACCACCTCGACCGGCCGCTCGGCGAGCTTCTGCAGCGGCGCCTCCAGCGGGAGGACCGCCCGCCGCAGCCCCATGAGTTCCCGCTTGAGCTGGTACAGCCGGCCGATGTCGTCGGTGCGCTGGGGGCTGAAGACCGACGCCTCGAGCTCCTCGACGTCCTCCTCCACGGCGGCGACGACCTCGACGAAGGTGTCCACGACCAGGTCGGCCACCGCGTAGAGCACCGCGGCCGGGCCCAGGCACAGCAGCTCGCGCTGCTGCTCCAGCCGCTGCCGCAGCTCGGCCAGGCCACCGTGCTCGCCGTGCCGGACGGTGATGACGTGCCGCGGTCCGAGGAACACCATCACCTCGCCGGTGTCGAGGACCTCGCTGGTCGCCGTCAGCTGGTCGTGCTCCACGTAGGTGGCGGTCTTCAGCACCATGAACAGCGCGTCGTCGTAGCTTTCGAGCTTGGGCCGCTGGTGGGCGTAGACGGCGTCCTCGACGGCGAGCGGGTGGAGGTCGTACTCGTCCGCGATCGCCTCGAGCTCGGCCTCGGTCGGCTCGTAGAGACCGAGCCAGACGTAGCCGCCGCGCTCCTCGGCCACCCGCAGCGCGTCCCCGGGTGAGACGGCTTCCTGCCGCCGGCCGTCGACGTAGACGGCGCAGTCCATGATGGCGCCCTGGCCGGGAGGTCCCGTGGCGGTGCGCGGCCGCCGGCCGGCCGGCCGCGGCCGCAGGGTCGGGGGTGCGTCGGGCGCCATCGGGAGCGGCGGAGCCGGTGGGGTGTCCCGGGTGGTCATCGCGGTCCCCTCCTCGGAGCTCGGTCGGCAGGACGCCGGTTGCAGCGTAGGCGCGCCCACCCGCGGCCGAGACGTGTCACCCGCGCGGGTGGAATCGCCGGCCCGGCTCTCCAGCAGCGGCCCGCGCCCGCCGTCCTGACCGGGGACAGCACCCACCGGTCAGGGAGTCAGCCCCGTGGCGAGCACGATCCTGGACGTCCGCGACACCCTCGCGCCGGCGCCCGCCCGCACCGCCCGCCGGGTGCCCGTGCCGGCGCTCGCGGCCGGCGTCCTCGCCGTCCTCGAGGCGGTCGGGCTGCTCGCCACCGGGCTGACGCAGGCCGGCGCCCTCCTGTCCCCGGCCACCCGGCCGGCGGCCGGGCTGCTCGTCGCTGGCGTGGTCGTCCTCGCCGGCTGGATCGTGCTCTGCGCCGGTGGCGGTGCGGCGCTGATCGACGGTGCCGGCCGCCGGCTGGTCGTGGCCACCTCGTCGGTGGAGCTGCTGGTCGTCACCCTGCTCGGGGTCCTCGCCGTCGTGGCGCCGGCGCCGTCCTGGCTGGCCGCCGCGCCGCCGCTGCCCGTGCTGTTCGCCCTCGCCGTCGCGCTTCCGGTCGGCAAGCTGCTGCTGGCCGACGCGCCCTCGGCCCGCCGGTGGGTCCTGGCCGGGCCGCGGCCGCGGGTCCAGCGGCCCGATCCGGTGCGCCGCCACCGGGTGCTGTGCACCGTCACCCTGGGCGCGATCGCGCTCGGCCTGGTCGCCGTGACCGTGCTCGCCCCCGCCGACGAGGCCGTCGGCACCCCGGCGTCCAGCGTCGTCTACCAGCCCTGAACCCCGGTTCCCCCGCCCGTGCGGGCGCCCGCTCGACGGGGCCGCCTAGGCTCAGGCCGTGAGTGATCGGCACATCCTGACCGCAGTCGCCTGGCCCTACGCGAACGGGCCGCGGCACATCGGCCACGTCTCCGGGTTCGGCGTCCCCTCCGACGTCTTCAGCCGGTACCACCGCATGGCCGGGGACGACGTCCTCATGGTCAGCGGGACCGACGAGCACGGCACCCCGATCACGGTCGCGGCCGACGCCGAGGGCATCACGCCCCGGCAGATCGCCGACCGCAACAACCGGATCATCGTGGGCGACCTGCAGTCCCTCGGGCTGAGCTACGACCTCTTCACCCGGACGACGACGGCCAACCACGCCGCGGTCAGCCAGGAGATCTTCCTGGGCCTGCTGAAGAACGGGTACGTCTTCCCGAAGACGACGCTCGGCGCGATCAGCCCGAGCACCGGCCGCACCCTGCCCGACCGCTACATCGAGGGCACCTGCCCCATCTGCGGTTACGACGGCGCCCGCGGCGACCAGTGCGACAACTGCGGCAACCAGCTCGACCCGATCGACCTGATCAACCCGGTGAGCAAGATCAACGGCGAGACGCCGAAGTTCGTCGAGGAGGAGCACTACTTCCTCGACCTGCCGGCGTTCACCCGGGCGCTGGGCGACTGGCTCGGCACCCGGAAGAGCTGGCGCCCGAACGTCCTCAACTTCAGCGTCAACCTGCTCGAGGACCTCAAGCCGCGCAGCTACACCCGCGACATCGACTGGGGCGTGCCGGTGCCGCTGGACGGCTGGCGCGACCGGCCGGACAAGCGCATCTACGTCTGGTTCGACGCCGTCGTCGGCTACCTGTCGGCCTCGATCGAGTGGGCCCGCCGCTCCGGGGACCCGGACGCCTGGCGGCAGTGGTGGCAGGCGCCGGACGCGGGTGCCTACTACTTCATGGGCAAGGACAACATCGTCTTCCACTCCGAGATCTGGCCCGCCCAGCTGCTCGGCTACAACGGCGCGGGCGACAAGGGCGGCACGCCGGGCTCCCTGGGCCGGCTCAACCTGCCCACCGAGGTGGTCTCCAGCGAGTTCCTGACGATGGAGGGGCGGAAGTTCTCCTCCTCCCGCAACGTGGTCATCTACGTGCGCGACTTCCTCGCCCGCTACGACGCGGACGCGCTGCGCTACTTCATCGCCGTCGCCGGGCCGGAGAACCAGGACACCGACTTCACCTGGGCGGAGTTCCTGCGCCGCAACAACGACGAGCTGGTCGCGGGCTGGGGCAACCTGGTCAACCGGTCGGTGTCGATGGCGGCGAAGAACGTCGGCGCCGTGCCCACGCCCGGTGAGCTGACCGACGACGACCGCGCGCTGCTGGCCACCACCTCCGGCGCGTTCGCCCCCGTGGGCGACCTGCTCTCCCGCAACCGGCAGAAGGCCGCGATCAACGAGGCCATGCGCGTCGTCGGCGAGGCGAACAAGTACCTGTCGGACCAGGCCCCGTGGAAGCTCAAGGAGGACCCGGCCCGCCGGGACACCGTCCTGCACACGGCGCTGCAGGCGATCAAGGACTGCAACGCACTGCTGACCCCGTTCCTCCCGCACTCGTCCCAAACGGTGCACGAGCTGCTGGGCGGGACGGGGGTCTGGTCGGTCGCGCCGGAGATCCAGGAGGTCACCGACCTCGACGACGGCTCGCCGTACCCCGTCATCACCGGCGACTACGAGCAGGGGCAGGCCGTCTGGGCCTCCACGCCGCTGCCGGCCCCCGGAACGCCCCTGGCGCCGCCGAAGCCGATCTTCACCAAGCTGGACCCGTCGGTCGTCGACGAGGAGATCCGGCGACTGGAGGAGGGCGGGGAATGAGCCGCTCGGCGTCGTCCCGCGCCAACCGGCGGGGCGAGCCGCCGCCGTCCCCGGAGCCGTTGCCGGCGCCCGCGCTCGACAGCCACACCCACCTGGACATCGTCCTGGGCGAGCGGCCGGCCGACGGGGAGCACGGCGAGTGGGCGTCCGAGGCCGCCGTCGACGCGGAGATCGCCGCGGCGGAGGCGGTCGGCATACCGCGGCTGGTCCAGGTCGGGGTCGACGTCGCCTCCTCGCGGTGGTCGGCCGACCTGGCGGCCCGGCACCCCAACGTGCTCGCCGCCGTCGCCCTGCACCCCAACGAGGCGGGGGAGGGCCGGGCCACCGACGACGCGCTCGCCGAGATCGACCGGCTCGCGGCGCTGCCGCGGGTGCGCGCGGTGGGGGAGACCGGGCTGGACCGGTTCCGCACCGGCCCCGAGGGCTGGGCGGCCCAGGAGGCCTCGTTCCGGGCGCACATCGGGATCGCCAAGGAGCGCGGGCTCGCGCTGGTCATCCACGACCGGGACGCCCACGAGGAGATCCTCCGGGTGCTGGAGGACGAGGGCGCCCCCGAGCACACCGTCTTCCACTGCTTCTCCGGGGACGCGGTGTTCGCGAAGGCGTGCGTGGAGCGGGGCTACGTGCTCTCCTTCGCCGGCACCCTGACCTTCGGCAACGCCGGGTACCTGCGGGAGGCCGCGGCGCTCACCCCGGTCGGCCAGCTGCTGGTGGAGACCGACGCGCCGTTCCTCACCCCGGTCCCGTACCGGGGCCGCCCGAACGCCTCCCGGCTGGTCCCGCACACCGTGCGCGCCCTGGCGGAGGTCACCGGCACCGACCTCACCGAGCTCTGCTCCGCGCTCACCGCCACGGCCGAACGGGTCTTCGGCCCCTGGAGCTGAGTGCCCGCCGGCCGGAGGGCGCCGTTACCGGAGCGTGACCGGCGGCTGCCCCATGGTCGGAATTCAGGGGGACACTGACGGCGTGGGTCGTCTCATCGCCGTCGTGGTGTTCATCGCGCTGCTGGTGCCCGGTGTGCTGCTGGCGCGAGCCTGGGGGCTCGCCTCCGGGCGGCGCGCCGTCGCCGGCGGTGGGGTCGAGCTGGTCGAGCCGACGGCGCAGGGGACGGCGGCGCTGCGGCGCCAGGCCGCCCACGGCCGCCGCTGGCGCGGCCTGGGCCTGCTGCTCGGCGTCGTCGGGATCGTGGTGAGCGTGGTGCTCCTCGCCGAGGCGTCGGTCTTCCTCTGGCTCCCGCTGCTCGCGTTCGGGCTCCTGGCCGGCGTCCTGCTCGCCGAGGCGACCCGGCCGCGTCCTCGCTGGGCGCTGAGCGCGCCCCCGCGGCGCCCCCGGCAGGGGGAGCAGATCTCCGCCTGGCTGGTGTGGACGATGCGGCTGGTCGTCGTGGCCGAGCTGGTCACGGCCGGCGAGGCGTGGTCCTCGGGGGATCTCGGCCCGGCCGCGGGGTGGGCCGTCGTCGTCGCGCCGCTGGTGGCCTGGCTGCTGGCGGAGGTGGCGCTGCTGCGGGCGCTGCTGCGACCGCTGCCGGCGGAGGGTGCGGACGTGCCCGTCGACGAGGCGCTGCGCACCTGGACGGCGCACCTGGTGGTCGCGGCCGCCAGCGTGAGCGCCCTGCTGCCCTTCGGCACGCTGCTGCTGCGTGCCGGCCTGGGCCGCGGCGGGGAGGCCGGCGAGGGCTTCGACGTGCTGCCGGTGGCCCTCGTCGCCGGTGGCTTCTCCGCGCTGGCGGCCGGCCTCGCGGTGGCCGGGTTCCTGCTCACCTGGCTGCGGCCGGTGCGCTCGAACAGCCGGGCGCTCACCGGCTGATCGCCGCCCGGCTGCCCCGTCCGGCCGGTTCCACGCGGTGGCGTTCGTCACGGGCCACGCCAGCGCCCGGTGGGCGTCCCTACCCCGGGATCCCGGGGGTCTCCGGCACGTCCGTCACGGTCCGTGTCGGCGAGTCGACAGTCCGGAGGCGGTCGGCTCTGCTTGACTGCTGGCGCGCCGTTGCCAGGCGTGCGGTGTTCGTTATCGTGTCGTGACCGACAGCCGGGGTGGAGGACGACCCCGGGCGGCAGTCCGGCCGGGCCTCCCGGCGGCCGCCGCCCGAGTCCGCGCCGCGACCGGGCCGCTCCGTGCGGACCGGCCGCGCCTTCCTGCCCGGGTTCTGTGACAACTGGAAGTGTCGTGCGCCGTCCTCTGCAGCTCAGCCTCTTCGCCCTCGTCCTCCTCGGACTGGTGGGCGGCACGCTGGCCTTCTTCCTCGCCCAGAAGACCGTCCTGCTCACCGTCGACGGGCAGACCCGCGAGGTCGGCACCTACGCCGGCACCGTCGGTGAGGTGCTCGAGGACGAGGAGCTGGCGCTCGCCGCGCACGACGTCGTCCTGCCGGCCGCCGACCAGCCGCTGTCCGACGGCGATGCCGTCGTCCTCAGCCGGGCACGCCCGCTGGAGCTGACCGTCGACGGCGTCTCCCGCGAGGTCTACGTCACCGCGCTCTCGGTCGACGAGGCACTCGAGCAGCTCGGCATGCGCGCCGACGGCCTGCAGGTGTCGGCCAGCCGCAGCGAGCGCCTGCCGCTCGAGGGGATGCAGCTGACGATCACCACGCCCAAGGAGGTCGTCCTCGTCGCCGACGGCCAGGAGCGGGTGGTCACCACGACCGCCGCCACGGCCGGTGACCTCCTCGCCGAGCAGGGCATCGCGCTGAGCGGGACCGACCGCATGAGCCTCCGGCCGACCCAGGCCCTGCTCAACCGGATGCGCCTCCAGGTGTTCCGGGTGCAGGTCACCGAGGTCGTCGAGAACGCCCCCATCGCGCACGGCCGGGTCGAGACCCCGGACGCCGCGGCGTTCCAGGGCGACGAGCAGGTCACGCAGCAGGGCGTCGACGGCGAGCAGGCCACCACCTTCCGCGTCACCGTCGTCGACGGCCGGGAGACCAGCCGCGAGCAGCTGGCCAGCACGGTCACCCGCGCGCCGGTCGACGAGCACGTGACGGTCGGCACCAAGGCCCGCCCCGTGAACAAGCCCGGCGCCGACGGCCTCAACTGGGCCGCCCTCGCCGCGTGCGAGTCCGGCGGGCGCCCCGACGCGGTGAGCGGCACCGGCAAGTACCACGGGCTCTACCAGTTCTCGGTGGCCACCTGGCAGGCCGTCGGCGGCTCGGGCCTGCCCTCGGCCGCCTCGCCGGACGAGCAGACCTTCCGGGCGCAGCAGCTCTACAACCGCGCCGGCGCCGGGCAGTGGCCGCACTGCGGCCCCCGCCTGTTCGGCTGATCGGCACCCCCTGAGCACTCCACCCGGGCAGGCCGACGGGTTGCTGGGCCCGGCCGCGATCCGCGAGCTGGCCCAGCAGCTCGACCTCCGCCCGACCAAGACGCTCGGGCAGAACTTCCTGCACGACGCCAACACCATCCGCCGGATCGTGCGCACCGCCGGCGTGCGCCCCGACGACGTCGTGCTGGAGGTCGGTCCGGGCCTCGGCTCGCTGACCCTGGGGCTGCTGCCGGCGGCCGCGCGGGTCACGGCGGTGGAGATCGACCCGCGCCTGGCCGCCCTGCTGCCGGCGACCGTCGCCGCCCGGCGACCCGACCTGGCCGACCGGCTGGCCGTGGTGGAGGCCGACGCCCTGCGCGTGACCGAGCTGCCCGGTCCGCCGCCGACGGCGCTGGTGGCGAACCTGCCGTACAACGTCGCCGTCCCGGTGCTGCTGACGCTGCTGGAGCTGCTCCCGACCCTGGACCGGGCGATGATCCTGGTGCAGGCGGAGGTGGCCGAACGGCTCGCCGCGGCGCCCGGCGCACCGGCCTACGGCGTCCCGTCGGTGAAGGCCGCCTGGTACGGCGAGGTGCGCCGCGCCGGCAGCGTCGGCCGCCGGGTCTTCTGGCCCGAGCCCAACGTCGACTCGGGGCTGGTGGGGCTGGTCCGCCGCCCGCCCCCGCCGGGCGACCGGCAGGCGACCTTCGCCGTGGTCGACGCCGCCTTCGCCATGCGCCGCAAGGGGCTGCGCGCCGCCCTGGCGCGCTGGGCGGGCAGCCCGGCCGCCGCGGAGACGCGGCTGCGGGCGGCCGGGATCGATCCGGCTGCCCGGGGCGAGCAGCTCTCGGTCACCGACTTCGCCCGCCTGGCCGCCACCGAGCCGGTGCAGCCGTGAGCGCGGCGTCCGAGGTCGTGGTCCGCGCCCCGGCGAAGATCAACGTCCACCTCGGGGTGGGGCCGGTGCGCGCGGACGGCTTCCACGCCCTGCACACGGTGTACGTCGCCGTCTCGCTGTACGACACGGTGACCGCCCGGCCCGGGAAGGGCCTGTCCCTGACCGTCTCGGGCGAGGGTGCCGGCGGCCGCGGCGCCGGGCTCGTCCCTGCCGACCGCACCAACCTGGTCTGGCGGGCGGCCGAGCTCCTCGCCGCCCACGCCGGGGTCCGGGCCGACGCCGACCTGCACGTCGCCAAGGAGATCCCGGTCGCCGCCGGGCTGGCCGGCGGCAGCGCGGACGCGGCGGCGACGCTGGTCGCCCTCGACGCGCTGTGGGGCACCCGGGCCGGCCGCGAGGACCTGCTGCACCTGGCCGCCCAGCTCGGCAGCGACGTCCCCTTCGGCCTCGTGGGCGGGACCGCGCTGGGCACCGGACGCGGGGAGCAGGTGTCCCCGGTGCTCGCCGGTGGCCGCTGGCACTGGGTGCTCGGCATCGCCGGGGAGGGGCTGTCGACGCCGCGGGTGTACGCGGAGCTCGACCGGCTCCGGGCGGCCGGCCAGGTGCCCGACGTGGCGGAGCCGGGGTCGGCCGACGCGGTCCTGACGGCGCTGCGCAGGGGCTCGGCCGACGAGCTCGGGGCGGTGCTGTCCAACGACCTCCAGGCGGCCGCGCTCAGCCTGCGGCCCGATCTGCGCCGGGCCGTGCGCGCCGCGCGGGAGGCCGGTGCGCGGGCGGCGCTGGTCAGCGGCTCGGGGCCGACCGTGGCGGCGCTCGCCGACGACGGGCGGGGCGCCGTCCGGCTGGCGGCCGAGCTCGCCGGGGCGGGCGTGTTCCGGACCGTCCGCGCCGTGACCGGCCCGGTGCCCGGCGCCCGCCCGGCGTCCTAGCTGCCGGCCGGCGCCGGGACGCGGCGCTTGGCGGCCAGCCGCACCGGGTCGGGCCACTTGACGTTCCAGGCCCAGCCGAGCTTCTCGAAGGCCCAGATGACGCGGGCGCTGATGTCGATCTGCCCGCGCAGCACGCCGTGCCGGGCGCAGGTCGGGTCGGCGTGGTGCAGGTTGTGCCAGGACTCGCCCGCGCTGAGGATCGCCAGCGGCCAGAAGTTGGTCGCGCGGTCGCGGCCGGGGGAGACGAACGGGCGGTCGCCGACCACGTGGCAGACCGAGTTGATCGACCAGGTGACGTGGTGCAGCACCGCGATGCGCACCAGGCCGGCCCAGAAGAACGCCGACAGCGCGCCGGCCCAGCTCTGGGTCACCAGGCCACCGATGAGGGCCGGCAGGAAGAGGCTGGTCCCGGCCCAAACCACGAACATCCGGTCGGTGCGCACCAGGGCCGGGTCCTTCAGCAGGTCCGGCGCGTAGCGCTCCATGCTGGTCTTCCGCCGCTCGAACAGCCAGCCCAGGTGGGCGTGGAACATCCCCTTGAGCACCGAGCGCAGGTCCGTGCCGTAGCGCCACGGCGAGTGCGGGTCGCCGTCGCGGTCGGAGAACGCGTGGTGCCGGCGGTGGTCGGCCACCCACTGCACGACCGGGCCCTGGATCGCCATCGAGCCGGCGACGGCCAGGCCCAGGCGCAGCGGCCGCTTCGCCTTGAAGGAGCCGTGGGTGAAGTAGCGGTGGTAGCCCACGGTCACGCCGAGCAGCGTGAAGAAGTAGAAGCCGATCGCGAGACCGACGTCGAGCCAGGACAGGCCCCAGCCCCACACCGCCGGGACCACTGCCGCCAGGGCGACGAAGGGGACGATGACGATGACGTACAGCGTCACGATCTCCAGCACGCTCTTGCGCCGCCCGATCGCGTTGGCCGGCAACCCGGTGTGCGGTTCCGCCGGGCGCGGTGGAGCGGTGGGCCGGGTGCGAGCAGGAGCGGACAAGGTGCCTCCGGGGCGACCGAGGTGGGGGGAGTGCCGGCCCACGTCGGACCCGGCTATCTGGTGCGCAACCTACGGCACCGCCGGGAGCGCGGCGACCGCAGCAGCGGCTGCGCAGGTGGTGGGCGGGTGCCCTCTCCCGGGCCGGGCCCTAGGCTCGCGGGCGGGCGCCGGTGCACACGGGCGCCCCCGGCGCCGGAACCGGCACCGGGGTGGGGGATGGGGTAATCGGCAGCCCGCCGGCCTTTGGAGCCGGGAAGTCTCGGTTCGAGTCCGAGTCCCCCAGCAGCTGTCGTCGTCGCCGACCGAGGAGATCCGTGACCCACCCGGCTTCCGAACCCGCCCCCGCCGTGGCCGCCGTCGTGGTGCTGGCCGCCGGCCAGGGCACCCGCATGCGCTCGTCGGTGCCCAAGGTGCTGCACGCCCTCGGCGGGCGCAGCATGCTCGGCCACGTCCTCGCCGCGGCCGCGCCGCTGCGGGCCGCGCACACCCTGGTGGTGGTCGGCTCCGGTCGCGAGCAGGTCCGGGCCCACCTCGCCGAGGTGGCCCCCGCGGCGCGCCCCGTGGTGCAGGAGGAGCAGCTCGGCTCCGGCCACGCCGCCGAGGTGGCGCTGGCCGCCGTGCCGGACCTCGAGGGCTCCGTCCTCGTCGTCAACGGGGACTCGCCGCTGCTGACCAGCCGCACGCTCACCGGGCTGGTGGCCGCCCACGACGCCGCCGGCAGCGTCTTCACCGTCCTCACCGCCGAGGTGGCCGACCCCACCGGCCTGGGCCGGATCGTCCGCGACGAGCACGGCGCGCCGCGGGCCATCGTCGAAGAGCGGGACGCGACCGACGAGCAGCGCGCCATCCGGGAGGTCAACGCCGGCGTCTACGTCGCCAACGCCGGCACCCTGCGCCGGGTCCTCGCCGGCCTCGGGACGTCGAACGCGCAGGGCGAGCAGTACCTCACCGATGCGCTCGCGCCGCTGGTCGCCGGTGGTGCGCCGACGGCCGCCGTCCGAGCCGAGGACCCCGACGACGTCCTGGGCTGCAACGACCGCCGGGAGCTCGCCGTCCGACGCCGCACCCTCAACGACCGGGTGCTCGACGGCCTGATGCGCGACGGGGTCACCGTCGTGGACCCGGCGACCACGTGGGTCGACGTCACCGTGACCGTGGGGAACGACACCGTCCTGGAGCCGGGCACCCAGCTCCGCGGGACGACGACGGTCGCGCCCGGGGCGAGCGTCGGCCCGGACACCACGCTGGTCGACTGCGCCGTCGCCGCCGGCGCGACCGTGGTGCGCTCGCACTGCCTGGGCGCCGAGATCGGGCCGGAGGCGTCGGTGGGGCCGTTCAGCTACCTGCGCCCGGGCACCCGGCTCGCCCGGGGCGCCAAGGTCGGTGCCTTCGTCGAGACCAAGAACGCCGAGGTGGGGGAGGGGTCCAAGGTCCCGCACCTGTCCTACGTCGGCGACGCGACCATCGGCGCCGGGGCCAACATCGGGGCGGCCACGGTGTTCGTCAACTACGACGGCGTGACCAAGCACCGCACCACGATCGGCGACCAGGTCCGCATCGGGTCGGACACCATGCTCGTGGCGCCGGTGGTCGTCGGGGACGGCGCGTACACCGCCGCGGGATCGGTGATCACCTCCGACGTACCCCCCGGGGCGATGGCCGTCGCGCGGGCGCCCCAGCGGAATGTGGCAGGCTGGGTCCGTCGCCGACGGCCCGGAACCGCCGCTGCGGAGGCCGCGGCAGCGGCCGAGAGCCGGGCCGAGGCACCACGCGAGGACCGGGACGAGCCCTCCCGTGCGAACTCCGACAGCTGAGGACGCCAAGTCGATGAGCGCCATCCGGCAGACCACCAACAAGAGCCTGATGCTCTTCTCCGGCCGGGCCTACCCCGCCCTGACCGAGGAGATCGCCGGGCACCTGGGCGTGACGCCGACGCCGACGTCGGCCTACGAGTTCGCCAACGGCGAGCTGTTCGTGCGGTTCGAGGAGTCGGTGCGCGGGTGCGACGCCTTCGTGGTGCAGAGCCACACCGCGCCGATCAACACCTGGCTCATGGAGCAGCTGATCATGGTCGACGCGCTCAAGCGCGCGTCGGCCAAGCGGATCACGGTCGTGGCGCCGTTCTTCCCCTACGCCCGGCAGGACAAGAAGCACCGCGGCCGCGAGCCCATCTCCGCCCGCCTGGTCGCCGACATGTACAAGACCGCCGGCGCCGACCGCCTCATGACCGTCGACCTGCACACCGCGCAGATCCAGGGCTTCTTCGACGGCCCGGTCGACCACCTCTTCGCCATGGACCTGCTGATCAACCACGTCAAGGAGCACTGGGCCGACCGGGACATCACCGTCGTCTCCCCGGACTCCGGCCGGGTCCGGGTCTCGGAACGCTGGAGCGACAAGCTCGGCGGCACCCCGCTGGCCTTCATCCACAAGACCCGCGACCCGCTGGTCGCCAACGAGGTCGTGGCGAACCGGGTCGTCGGCGAGGTCGAGGGCCGGGTCTGCATCCTGGTGGACGACATGATCGACACCGGCGGCACGATCGTGAAGGCCGCGGAGACGTTGTTCGACGCAGGGGCCGCGGACGTGATCGTCGCCGCCACGCACGGCGTGCTGTCCGGTCCGGCGGCCGAGCGGCTGTCCAACAGCAAGGTCAGCGAGGTGATCGTCACGAACACGCTGCCCATCGAGCCGGCCCGCCAGTTCGACAAGCTGACCGTCCTGTCGATCGCGCCGCTCGTCGCGCGGGCGATCAAGGCCGTCTTCGAGGACGACTCCGTCACCAGCCTGTTCGACGGGGCTTCGTAGGACTGTCGCCCTCCGGGCTCCGACCGCGGCCAGGAGGCGTTCCCGGCTTGCGCTGAGCCGTTGCCCGGCTCCGCCTCGGGGAGCCTCCGGCCCCCGCTCGGCGGACTGGCCTCGCGGGGCGCGTCACGTACCAGCGTCTTCGTCCTGCGTCCCGTCCGTCCTCGGGGGAGCCTCCGGCCCCCGCTCGGGCGGACCGCTGCGCGGCTGCCGGGGCGGAGCGGGTATCGTCTTCCCCTGTTGCCCGGCGAGGGAACGCTTCCGCGTTCCGTGATCGACGTGCGTGTGCCCCTCGGGGGTGCGGTGCGCCCGGTCGCCGGCACGCACGCAGACCCTCATCGCTAGGAGCACACCACCGTGGCTGACTTCCGCCTCGACGCCGAGTCCCGCACCGAGTTCGGCAAGGGCAGCGCCCGCCGTACCCGCCGCGCCGGCCGCGTCCCCGCCGTCCTCTACGGGCACGGCCAGGACGTCGTCCACCTGTCGCTGCCGGCCCGCGAGTTCGCCGCGGCCCTGCGCAACGGCGGCACCAACGTCCTGCTGACCATCGTCCTGGACGGCAAGGAGCAGCTGGCCCTGACCAAGGCGGTCCAGCGCGACCCGCTGACCCGCGTGCACGAGCACGTCGACCTGCTGCTGGTCCGGCGCGGCGAGAAGACCACCGTCGAGGTGCCGATCGTCATCGTCGGCCAGCCGGCGCCGGACGCCATCCCGAACCACCAGCTGAACACCGTCTCCATCGAGGCCGACGCGACGCGTCTCCCCGACAGCATCGAGGTCGACGTCACCGGCCGCGAGGCCGGTCAGGGCATCACCGCCGGCGACCTGGCGCTGCCGGCCGGGTCCACGCTGATCACCGACCCGGAGGCGCTGGTCATCGGCTTCCTGGGCGCGCCCACCGCCGAGGCGCTCGAGGCCGAGCTCGCCGAGGCCGAGGCCGAGGCCGGGATCGAGCGCGAGGAGTCCGACGAGGCGGCCGAGGGTGCCGGCGAGGGCGACGTCGTGCCCGAGCCGCAGGACCAGGGCAGCGGCGAGTCGATGGACGCCGCCGAGAACAGCAAGAACGACTGAGGCACAGCACTGACCGAGAGCACCGCCCGCAGGGGCGCCGGCACCGCCGGCGCCCCTGCGGCGTCCGCGCCCCACGAGGGCCCCTTCCTGGTGGTCGGCCTCGGCAACCCCGGGCCGGGGTACGCCGGCAACCGGCACAACGTGGGCGCGATGGTCCTCGAGGAGCTGGCCCGCCGTGCCGGGGTGCGGCTCGCCGCGGGCAAGGGCGCGCGCGCCCGGGCGCTCTCCGGTGAGGGCCGGCTGGCCGGGCGCCGGGTCGTCCTGGCCCAGCCGCTCACGTACATGAACGAGTCCGGCGGGCCGGTCCGCGGGCTGCTGGACTACCACAAGCTGGCCGCCGAGCAGCTGGTCGTCCTCCACGACGAGCTCGACATCCCCTTCTCGGCGGTCCGGCTCAAGCGCGGGGGCGGCGAGGGCGGCCACAACGGCCTGCGCTCCATCAGCCGCAGCGCCGGCACGAAGGACTACCTGCGGGTGCGCGTCGGCATCGGCCGCCCGCCCGGCCGGCAGGACCCCGCGGACTTCGTCCTCAAGGACTTCTCCGGGACCGAGCGCAAGGAGCTGGAGCTGCTGGTCGTCGAGGCTGCGGACGCCGCCGAGACGCTGCTGGAGCTCGGCCTGGAGGCCGCCCAGAACCAGGTCCACCCCCGCACCTGACCCCGGGGCGCAGCACGCCCCGGAGCGACCGGGGCCGATGCCCGGTCCGTTCGGGTGAAGAGTGCCGCCGCGCGTTGACGCCGATCATAACGCTCTGTGAGTGTGGCTGGGCAAGTGCACCGGCGCGGGGTGCGAAAGGGCTGCTCAAAAGCCTGGACGCTGACCGTATGTACCAGCTTGGTCACGGTGTGTGATGTTGTTCGGGGGGACGCATGCTTCTGGATCGCCAGCAGGCGAGCTCCGGCGAGGTGATCCTGCCGGGGCTTCCCGGTAGGGCTGACGCCGGTGCCCGTCCGCGCCCGCTCACCCGGCGCCCGGCGCCGTCCTGGGTACGCTCGTACACGGCCGCGCTGGTCATCGTCGAGACGCTGCTGGCCGGCGCCGCCGGCGCCGCGGTGCTCCTGGCCCGTGCCGACCAGATCACGCCGAGCACCCGGCTGTTCTGGGCCGCGCTGGTCCTCCTGGTCGCCTGGCCGGTGCTCCTCGGTGCCACCGGCGCCTACTCCGAGCGGGTGTACGGCACCGGCAGCGACGAGTACCGGCGGGTCGGCCGCGCCGGGTTCATGCTCGTGGCCCTCGCCGCGCTCGTCTCCTACGTGGGCGCGCTGGACCTCAGCCGCTCCCTCGTGCTCGTCGCCCTGCCCGCCCTTGTCCTGGTGACCCTGCTGGGCCGTGTCGCCGCCCGCTGGCAGCTGCGCCACCTGCGCACCCGCGGTCTGTGCACCAAGCGCGTCGTCGTGGTGGGACGCGGTGGCTCGGTCCTCGAGCTGCGCCGCCTCCTCCAGCGGGAGCACTCTGCCGGCCTCGACGTTGTGGCTCTCTGCGTGCCGCCCGCGGACCGGTCGCGCGTGACCGACGCCGCCGATGTCCCGGTCGGGGGCCTCGACCAGGTCGTGGAGCTCGCCACCCGGCTGGGTGCCGACACCATCGCCGTGACCTCGGCCAGCGAGACCGCGGCCCAGTACCTGCGGCAGCTGTCGTGGCAGCTTGAGGGCAGCGGGATGGAGCTGCTCGTGGCCCCCGGCCTTATCGAGGTCGCCGGTCCGCGCCTGCACATCCGGCCCTTCGAGGGCCTGCCGCTCCTGGCGGTCGAGCAGCCGCGCTTCGAGGGCTGGCAGCGGATGGTCAAGGGTGCCTTCGACCGCACCACCGCCGCCCTGGCGATCGTGGTCCTGTCCCCCCTCCTGGTCGGCATCGCCCTGGCCGTGCGACTGTCCAGCCCGGGGCCGGTGCTGTTCCGGCAGGAGCGGATCGGCATCAACGGCCGTTCGTTCACGATGCTGAAGTTCCGCAGCATGGTCGTCGACGCCGACAACCGCGTCGACGAGCTGAGCGAGTCCAACATCTCCGACGGGCTGCTGTTCAAGCTGCGTCGGGACCCCCGGGTCACCCCGGTCGGCCGGTGGCTCCGTCGGCTGTCGCTCGACGAGCTGCCCCAGCTGCTCAACGTCATGGGCGGCACCATGTCGCTCGTGGGCCCGCGGCCGCCTCTGCCGCGTGAGGTCGCCCGCTACGACTCGTCGGTGAGCAGGCGGCTGCTCGTGAAGCCGGGCCTGACCGGTCTGTGGCAGATCTCCGGCCGAAGCGACCTGCCGTGGGAAGAGGCCGTGCGCCTGGACCTGCGCTACGTCGAGAACTGGTCGCTGGCGCTGGACACCAAGATCCTCTGGAAGACCTTCGCAGCGGTCACGCGCGCCCGCGGCGCCTACTGACGCGGCGCGACCCCGGACCGCCTGACGGCGGCGAGCCGGCTGCTACCGCAGCCGCTCGCCGCCGTCGGGCGTTCGGCCCCTCTGCCGGGGCGTCAGCGCGGTTCGACGATCTCCGAGGGGACGCCCAGTGCGACCCCGCCCGGAGCCACGTCCCGGAGGACGAAGGAGCGCGCCCCGAGGAAGGCGCCGTTTCCGATCCGGACGGGCCCGAGCACCGTGGCGTGCGCGCCGAGGTACACGCCGTTCCCGATCACCGGCGCACCGGGAGTGGGGTAGGCGGCACCGACCGAGGCATACGGAGCCATGACAACGTCGTCTCCGAGTACCGCGTCGCGGACGACGATGATGCCGCGTCCGCCGTGGGCCAGGACGAGCCGGCGTCCGCAGGCCAGACCGCCCGGGAGCTCGCAGTTGAGCCCCAGGCGGGCGAAGGCGACCAGGGGCAGCGAGGCCACCCGGACCGTCGATGCCACGACCCCCGTGTGGCGCGTGCCGTAGTGGTTGAGCCGGAAGATGCCGGCCGCCAGGACGCTCAGCGCGCCTCCGCCGCGTCGGCGGTTCACCTGGGCGTCCTCGGCCATCCACTGCAGGAGCTCCCGGAAGGACGACGGGTGGGTCGGCGCCGCCGGGGCATCGGGGATCGCGTCCACGGCCGCGCCGGCCAGCCTTCCCAGCTCGCCGAGCGTCGGCCGGGGGACGAAGTCGCTGATGGCGACCTCGCGGCCGACCTCGGCGCGCAGCCGCTGGAGCAGGCTCATCACCTGCCGGGAGGTGCCCCCAAGGTCGAAGAAGTGGCTCTCCGGATCGGCGGCGGACAGCCCGAGGGTCTCGCGCCAGATCCGGGCCACCGCCGCCTGGACCTGGGGCCCGGGGACGTCGCCGCTGGTCCGCGGCGCCGGAACGGTCTCTGGCGCCAGCGGTACTGCCTCCGGGCCCGGCACCGCGTTCCGGATGGCGGTGAGGCTGGCGGGGTTCCGCAGCGCCGCCTCGTTGGCCACGGGGTCCCCGTTGACGGCGTCGCGCGCAGCCCGTTCGGAGCGCTTGCCGTTGTGCGTCAGCGGGAGCTCGGGAACGGCGACGACCAGCGAGGGCACGTGCGCCGCCGACGCCTTCCGGCGCAGCGTGCGCCGGATGTCCCGTTCCAGAGCGCCGTCGAGGCGGGCGCCGTCGGCGAGGACGATCAGGAGCACCATGCGGGAGGAGCCGGGGTGCACGGGATCGCGCTGCTCGACGGCCATGGCCTCCGTCACAGCGGTCACCTCGCGCAGGGCCGTGTAGATCTCCGCCGGGCCGATCCGGATGCCGTTCACGTTCAGCACGCCGTCCGACCGGCCGTGCACGCGGGCCGAGCCGTCGGGATCGAAGTCCACCAGGTCACCGTGGGTCCACACGCGCGGATGATCGGCGAAGTACGCGCCGTGGAACCGGCTGCCGTCGGGATCGCGGAGGAAGTGCACGGGACGCGACGGGAAGGGGCTGCGGCAGACGAGTTCGCCGACGGAGCCGACCACCTCCGCGCCGGTCTCGTCGACGGCGACGACGTCCAGTCCGAGGCTGCGTGCCTGGCTGCGCCCGCGACGGACGGGCAGTTCCGGGTGCCCCAGGACGAAGCAGCCAATGATGTCGGTGCCGCCGGAGATGGACTGCAGGGGCTGCGGTCCCACCGCTTCGGCGACCCAGTCGAACTGCCAGTCGTGCAGCACGGCGCCGGTGGAGAGCACGGCCCTCAGCGCGTGGAGGTCGACGGCGTCGACGGGCCGGTAGTTCTCGTCTTGGCACATCTGCAGGTACGGCGGACTGGTGCCCAGGACCGCCACCTGGTGCTCGGCGGCCAGCTCCCACAGCGTGTGCGGCCCGGCGATCGGGCCGTCGTAGACGACGACGTGGGCGCCGACGGCCAGGGCGGACAGCTGCCAGTTCCACATCATCCACGCGGTGGTGGTGTGGAAGTACAGGGTCTCGCCGGCGCGGAGGTCCCCGTGCAGCCGGTGCTCCTTGACGTGCTCCAGGAGCGTGCCGCCTGCCCCGTGGACCATCGCCTTGGGTGGGCCGGTGGTGCCCGACGAAAACATGACGAAGAGCGAGTGATCGAACGGCAGGCGGGGCCACTCCACCCGCGGGCCGTCGGCCGCCGCGGTGACGAGGTCGGCCCAGCGGTGCACGGGGAGGGCGGGGACGTCGGGCAGCGGGGCGTCGTCCAGGACGACCAGGCTCCGGACCGTGGGCAACCCTACGAGGAGGGCGCGCGTCGCCTCGTCGGGGTCGTCCATCGACGTGCGGTCCAGGACCAGCAGTGCCGGCTCCACCTGCTCGAAGCGGCCGAGGAGGGCTCCGGGGCCCATGTCGGGTGTCGACGTGGACAGCGTCGCCCCGAGGGCCGCCACCGACAGGGCCGCGACGGCGGCGCCCGCGGTGTTCGGGGCGACAAGGACGGCGCGGTCCCCGACCGTCAGGCCGAGGCCGGCGAGTGCACCGGCGCCGTGCTCGACCGCCTCCCGGAGCTCGCGACGGGTATAGGTCTCCGATGGCCGGCCCGCGTGCGCGCCGGTGAGGGCAGGTGCATCGTCGTCGCCACCGTCGAGAGGCTGCAGCAGGGCCTCGGCGTAGTTCAGGCGGACGTCGGGGAAGAAGCGTGCGGTCTCGACGTCGGAGCCGGTGAGTACGCGCTCCGCGGACCCGGACCAGGGGAGTGCCGTCCAGTCGAGGAGGGTCCGCCAGAACAGGTCCGGGTGTCCGACGGAGAAGGCGTGGAGCGCTTCCGGGTCGCCCAGATCGAGGCCGGTGAGCTCCTCGCAGCGACTCCGAAACCCGGCCAGCTGGGTGCCGGGCACCGGGTGACCGGTGCCCGTCGTCTCAGTGGTGGGCGTGGCCATGGGAGCTCCGCTCTGGGGTGGGCGTGCCGAAGGGGTCCGTGCCGACGGGGAGCATCGCGATGCTCGCGACCGCACCGGGCGGGACGGGGACGTCGTGGACCCGCCAGCCGGCGACGAGGACGACGTCCTCGCCGATGCCTGCCTCGAGGTCCGCGACCGCGTCGGTCATTCCGGTGCCGATGCCCTTGAGCACCGCCTCCTTGCGAGTCCAGCAGCGGGTCGCGGCGGCGGCTCTGGCGCCGGGATCGAGCCACCGGAGCGCGTGCTGCTCCGCGGGGGAGAGCCAGTCCTCGTCGAGCACGTCGTCGTGCCACGGGGTGATCGCTTCGACGTCGATCCCCAGCCGCAGCCCGGCGGCGACGGCGATGAGTCCCACGTCACCGGTCCGGGAACAGGCGACGTCCACGCCGTCCACGTCGAGCTCCGGGCGGCCGTGGGAGCCCGACCGGAGGGGGACCGTCGCCGGGGGGACGGCGAGGACCTCGCCGACGAGTCGACGCAGCCCGGCGCGCAGCATCGCGCGGCGACGGGCGACCGACGTCGTTCCCCGGTCGGCGTGCGCCCGTTCTGCAGGGGCGAGGAGCAGCCGTTCCCGTTCGAGCGCGCGGTCGTCGGCGGCCAGGGGGACGACCCGTACTTCGGGCGAACGCAGGTGCGCGGGCGGTCGGGGACCACCCGCGGGAGCGCGACGTCCTCCGACGGTGACCGGCATGCTCCGAGGGTGTCACCGCGGGCACCCCCGGGACGTCCCTCGAAGTGGCGAAAGTGCAGGTGGACCAGCCTGAGGGAGGACGTCGGGTCACTCGTCCGGGAAGCCGCCTCGCCGACGCCCCGCGCCACTCGGACTAACCTCGGGGGCGGCCCCCGCCGCGATGGACGGTGCGCGCGGCCCGCAGAACCCTCAGGAGTGAATAGCCCGTGACCTTGCGCGGCGTGCTCGACGTCGTCCTCACCGACCCCGGCATGGCCCGCGTCGTCGCCGCCGCCGGGAACGCCGAGCTGTCGGTCACCGCGCCGCCGTCGGTGCAGCCGCTGGTGGCCGCCGCGCTGGCCCGCGGCGGCGACGTCCCGGTGCTGGTGGTCACGGCCGGTGAGCGGGACGCCGACGTCACCGCGGAGCTGCTGCGCTGCTTCCTCCCCGGCCGGCGGGTGGAGACCTTCCCCGCCTGGGAGACGCTGCCCCACGAGCGGCTGAGCCCGCGTGCCGACACCGTCGGCCGCCGGCTGGCCGTGCTGCGCGACCTCACGCACCCCGGCGAGAACGGCACCGTCGACGTGCTGGTGGCCCCCGTGCGCAGCGTGCTCCAGCCGCTCGCCCCGGGGCTGGGCGACCTCGTGCCGGTCGAGCTCAAGCCGGGCGACGCCGCCGACCTCGACGACATCGCCCGCGCGCTCTCCGACGCCGCCTACACCCGGGTCGAGCTGGTCGAGAAGCGCGGCGAGTTCGCCGTCCGCGGCGGGCTGCTCGACGTCTTCCCGCCGACCGAGCCGCACCCGGTGCGGGTCGAGTTCTGGGGCGACGAGGTCGACGAGCTGCGCTACTTCTCCGCCGCCGACCAGCGGTCCCTCGACGAGCGCCCCGACCGGCTGTGGGCGGCGCCGTGCCGGGAGCTGCTGCTCACCGACGAGGTGCGCGCCCGCGCCGCCGCCCTCGGGGTCGAGCACCCCGGCCTGCTGGAGATCCTCGGCAAGCTGGCCGAGGGCATCGCGGTCGAGGGCATGGAGTCGCTGACGCCGGCGCTCATCGGGGACACCGGTGGGGAGGGTGGGGACAGTTCCGCCATGCAGCTGCTCACCGACCTGCTGCCGGCGGGCACGCACGTGCTGGTCTGCGACCCCGAGCGGGTGCGCAGCCGCTCGGTGGACCTCGTGCGCACCGCCGAGGAGTTCCTCGCCGCCTCCTGGGCCACCGCCGCCGAGGCGGGCGAGGCGCCGCTGGACCTCGGGGCGTCGACCTTCCGCGACCTCGCGGACGTCGAGGCCGCCGCCCGCGGCCGGGGCCTGCCGTGGTGGACGACGGGGTCGTTCACCGTCCAGTCCGAGGATGACGAGCACCAGGTCACCCTCGACGCCACGGTCGTCGACCGCTTCGCCGGCGACGTGCCCAAGGCGATCGAGACGATGCGGAGCTGGCACCGCGAGGGCTGGCGGGTCGTGGTCACCTTCGCCGGCCCGGGCCCCGCCCAGCGCGCCGCCGAGCAGTTCGCGCAGGCCGAGCTGGGCGCCGCCCTGGTCCCGGGCGTGGAAACCGCACCCGAGCCCCGGCTGACCTCGGTCACGCAGGGCAACCTCGAGGCCGGTTTCGCCTTCCCGGTCATCGGGCTGGCCCTGCTCACCGAGCACGACCTGACCGGTCAGCGCGGCACCTCGATGCGCGACGCGGTGAAGATGCCCGCTCGTCGGCGCAACGCCGTCGACCTGGTGCAGCTGCAGCCCGGCGATCTCGTCGTCCACGAGCAGCACGGGGTCGGCCGCTACATCGAGATGATCAGCCGCACCGTCAACGGTGGCCAGCGCGACTACCTGATCGTCGAGTACGCGCCGTCGCGGCGGAACCAGCCGCCGGACCGGCTGTTCGTGCCCACCGACGCCCTCGACCAGTTGACCCGCTACGTCGGCGGGGAGGCCCCGGCGCTGTCCAAGCTCGGGGGCGCCGACTGGCAGAAGACCAAGAGCTCGGCCCGCAGGGCGGTCAAGCAGATCGCCGGCGAGCTCATCCGGCTGTACTCGGCGCGCATGGCGACGACGGGCCACACCTTCGGCCCCGACACCGTCTGGCAGCGCGAGCTGGAGGACGCCTTCCCGTTCCAGGAGACGCCCGACCAGCTGGCCGCGATCGACGAGGTCAAGGCCGACATGGAGCAGTCGGTGCCGATGGACCGGATCATCTGCGGCGACGTCGGCTACGGGAAGACCGAGATCGCCGTCCGCGCCGCGTTCAAGGCGGTGCAGGACGGCAAGCAGGTCGCCGTCCTGGTGCCGACGACGCTGCTGGCCAACCAGCACTTCAAGACCTTCGCCGAGCGGTTCGCCCAGTTCCCGGTGACGGTGAAGGTGCTGTCCCGGTTCCAGTCCGACGCCGAGACCCGGCAGATCCTCGCCGAGCTCGCCGACGGTCGGATCGACGTGCTCGTCGGCACCCACCGGCTGCTGCAGCCGACCACCCGGTGGAAGGACCTCGGGCTGGTCGTCGTCGACGAGGAGCAGCGCTTCGGCGTCGAGCACAAGGAGTACCTCAAGACGATGCGGACGGCGGTCGACGTGCTGTCGATGTCGGCCACCCCGATCCCGCGCACCCTGGAGATGAGCCTCACCGGCATCCGGGAGATGTCGACAATCCTCACCCCGCCCGAGGAGCGGCACCCGGTGCTCACCTACGTGGGCGCCTGGAACGACAAGCAGATGGCCGCCGCGATCCGCCGCGAGCTGCTGCGCGACGGGCAGGTCTTCGTCATCCACAACCGGGTGCAGTCGATCGACAAGGCGGCGGCGAAGATCCGCTCCCTGGTGCCCGAGGCCCGGATCGCCGTCGGGCACGGCCAGATGAAGGAGCACGAGCTCGAGCGGATCATGGTCGGCTTCTGGGAGAAGGAGTACGACGTCCTGGTCGCGACGACGATCGTCGAGTCGGGCCTGGACATCCCCAACGCCAACACCCTGATCGTCGACCGCGCGGACACCTTCGGGCTCTCCCAGCTGCACCAGATCCGCGGCCGGGTGGGCCGTGGGCGGGAGCGGGCCTACGCCTACTTCACCTACGACCCGACCCGCACGCTCACCGAGACCTCGGTCGACCGGCTGACCACCATCGCGAACAACACCGACCTCGGTGCCGGCATGGCGGTGGCGATGAAGGACCTGGAGATCCGCGGCTCGGGCAACCTGCTCGGCGGCGAGCAGTCCGGGCACATCGCCGGCGTCGGCTTCGACCTCTACGTCCGGCTGGTCGGCGAGGCGGTGGCCGACTACCGCGCGCAGGTCACCGGCGAGGAGGCGCCCGCCGAGCCGGTGGAGGTGCGGGTGGACCTGCCGGTCGACGCGCACCTGCCGCACGACTACGTGCCGGGGGAGCGGCTGCGCATGGAGGCCTACCGGAAGGTGGCCTCGATCCAGGACGACGACGCCGCCCAGGCCGTCCTCGACGAGCTCACCGACCGGTACGGCGCCCCGCCGGCGCCGGTGCTCAACCTGCTGGCCGTCGCCCGGTTCCGGGTGGCCATGCGCGCGCTCGGCGTCAACGAGGTCTCGCTGACCGGGCGCAGCATCCGCATCGGCCCTGTGGACCTACCGGAGTCCAAGCAAATGCGGCTGGCCCGGATGGCCGACGGCGCCTCCTACAAGGCGGCGGTGCGGACCCTCTCGCTCAAGGTGCCGGTCGGCCCGGACCGCCGCACCCCGCTGCGCGACGTTCCCCTGCTGGAGAATCTGCACTCGCTGCTGAAGGCCGTCCTCCAGCAGCCGTAGTAGCACCCGTCTCCCGACCCCCTCGCCAGTCGTGCCGGTCGTTGGGGACCGGGGCTCCACGTCGAGCATCCCGCGTGTCCCTCGAATGCCTGACATGCCCTACCCGGAATGGGCATCGGATGCGCTGTTCCGTTCGCTGTGAGGAATCGGCCCGGAGAATGGACGGCATGGTGGCTACCGTTCCCTTCACCGTGCTCGTGGTGTGTACCGGGAACATCTGCCGTTCCCCGCTGGCGGAACGCGTCGGCCAGGCCCACCTGTCCCGGGTGCTCCCCGACCCCACGGTTCTCCGACTCGACAGTGCCGGTACCCGGGCCGTCGTCGGCTCGGGGATGGACCCCGCGAGCGCCCGTGTTCTGCGCGTCCTCGGCGGGGACCCCGCCGACTTTCGCGCCCAGCAGCTGACCGACGGCATCGTCGGCTCGGCCGACCTCACGCTGACGATGACCCGGTATCACCGCCAGAACGTCCTCGCGCGCGCCCCCCGCGCGCTCTCGCGCACTTTCACGCTCGTCGAGGCCGCTAGCCTGATCGACCTTCTCGGCCCGGACGTCAAACTTCCCGACGGCGATCCCGCCGACCGCGCCCGCGCCCTCGTGAAGCGCATGGCCAAGGCCCGGGCCCTGCGCCCGAGCAGCGCCGCGGACGACGTCGTGGATCCCATCGGGCAGCCGGATGAAGTGCATGCCGCGGTGGGGGAGACCATCGCCGCCGCGACGCGTCCCGTCCTTGGCCGATTCGCCGCACTCCTCGGCGCAACGGCCGACTCGCGGACGTGACCGCTCCTCCTGATCCGCCCGCGCCGGGTCGGCGCGCGCTGGGCCGACGGGGATTCGTCGTCGCCGCGCTCGCCGGCGGGACCGCGGTGGGCGCCGCGGCCGCCACGCAGCTCCCCGGCCTGCGCGGTTCTGAGGCGACCTCGATCGAGGCACCCACCGGCGTCACGGTGCTCGCCGGACCGGAAATCGACGTCTCCGGGACCGGGGACAGCACCGCCGCGCTGCAGGCCGCCATCGACGCCGCCCCCGAGGGTGCGCAGCTGTGGCTGCCCGGGGGGCTCTACCTGGTCGACGGCATCACACTCCGGCACGGCCAGTTTCTCACCGGGCCGTCGGGACGCTCCTACACCGACCGGGCCGAGAGCGGAGCCCGGCTGCGGGCGCGCTCCGCCGACTCACCCGGACCGGTGCTGACCGTCGGCGAGCTCGGCGTCGTCACCGACATCGCCGTCGAGGGGGAGGGGCGGGCCCAGCCGGCAGTCCGGCCGGCCGGCATCGGCGTGGTCCTCGAGCGGGTCACCATGGCCGAGGCATCGGTCGGCTTCGACGCCACCTACGTCAGCGGCAGCATCCTCACCGAGTGCCAGATCCACCAGAACGGGATCGGCATCAAGGACATCGTCGACTCGATGGTGCAGAGCACGGTGATCAACGCCAACGCGGGCGACGGAATCTCGCTGGGCTCTGGCGCCAACGACAACACGTTCCTAGGCAACAAGATCGAGTGGAACGATGGCTGCGGCCTGCGGGCCTTCCAGACCGAGCACAACGTGCTCATCGGCGGAGTGATCGACCGCAACGGCAAGGCCGGCGTCCGGCTGGTCGAGTGCTCGCACGGCACGATCGTGGGCGCGGTGCTCCGCCGCAACGGCCGGCTCGCCGAGGGGATGCCGGACGACGACTGCCACCTCTTCCACGCCGGGTGCACGGCGCTCGTCGTCACAGGGCTCAGCACCAACTCCGGCAGGGACGACGGCGGGACGAAAGGCTACGACTCACCCGCTGTCGCCCTCCGTGCGGACGGCGGCACCGACGTCACGATCATCGGCAACGACCTCACCGGCTCCACGTCCGGAACCGCCATCGCGACCCCCGCGCCGGGTCTCCGCGGGACGCAACTGCTCAACGCCGGCCCCGGCCTGCAGAGCGCCTCCGGGACCCAGGTGCGGATCGGCGCCGCGGAGATCGTGGTGGAGGGCGGGTCCACCGAGCCGGCCGAGTTCGCGGTGGACGCCGGCGACCCGGACGGCCCGGGGCGGGTCTATCGGCTGCTGCTGTCATCCCGGAGCGACGGGTCCGGCGTCCGCGGGGCCGCCGAGGCCCTGGTCCTGGTCAGCCGGGACGACGCCGGCTCCGAGGTCGCCCTGGCAGCGCCCGAGGACCGGATCGGCGCCGAGTTCGGGCCCACCGGACGGCTGCGCGTTACCGCCGACGTCACGGCCGACGGGCTGGTCCTGACTGTGGCGGTCACCAACACCGGTGCCGCCGCGGCGCGGATCCGGCTGGAACTCCTCTAAGGAAGGTCGCCCGACCTGCCGATGAGAGGAGGCCGGGCACAGCTCCGCCCGACTGCTGCACGCGACGACCGGGAAGGACATCGCAGACCACCGTGCCCGCACCGCTGAACTCCTCGCACCCGGTGGATGCCCCGGCCGGCCCCGGCCCCGAGGTGACCGCGGGGGTCGAGGGCGGTCGCGGCAGGGGCGCTCGGATCCGGCGGCGGGCTTTGGGCGGCGCGGGGACGGCCGACCGGGCGAGCTGGTCCGAACGGGTCCTCTACGGAGCGCTGCTGGTGCTCGCCGTCACGGGCGTGGTCTCGCCCGGCGAGTACAACTACAACCTGCTGCCCGCCGGCTCGCTGCTCGAGCTGGCGCTGATTGGCTGCGCCGCGCTCCTGGCCGTCCGTCTCACGGCGGGTGCGTGGCCGATCCTGGTCCTCGGGGGCCTGTACGTCTTCGTGAAAACGCTGACCTGGTTCACCTACAGCTCGGCGAGCGTCGTCGACTTCGTGCAGGCCTACAAGGCCTACATCTACCTCGTGGCGCTGGCGTTCTTCGTCGGGAAGAAGGTCTTCTCGGCCCGCCGCCTGGCGCACTTCACGACCGTGCTCGTCGGCGTCTTCCTGCTGAAGTACAGCTACTCCGTCGTCCTGGGCCTTGCGCAGCGGCCGGGCGTCTACATCGAGAACAACTTCGAGCTGATCCTGCTGATGGGCCTGGTCTACCTGGCCTGGCCACACCTCGGCGAACGCCGGAACTGGCTCTTCCTCGCTCTCGCAGCCACCGTGCTGCTGTCCGGGTCCCGGAGCGCCGCGCTGGCGCTGCTCGTGGTCTACGTCTTCCTCTACGTCCGGACGAGCAACCGCACCTGGCCGTTGCACATCGCGGGTGTTGCGGCGGTCGGCTACGCCGTCTTCGAGGTCATCACCAGCCGGCTCAGCCAGGACGGTGGTCTGTCGAGCCTGGACCGGCTGAACTTCCTCCAGGTGTATCTGGACGACGTCGACAGCTGGCCGGTCTGGCAGTTCTTCACCGGGTCCGCCCCGCTGACGCCGCTGTCCTCCGGCGCGTGCGCCGACCTGTCGTACTACGCACCGCTGTTCAGCTCCACCGACCCCGGTATCTGTTACTCGGTCATCCTGCACTCGTTCGTGCTGCGCGCCCTGTTCGACCACGGGATCCTCGGCCTCGTCCTCCTGTACGCGCTCGTCTGGCTCGGCCTGCGCCGCTCCGGGGTCAGCGTCCGCGACGCGCTCGCGCTCCTGGCGCCCATCACCGCCAGTGCCTTCTCCGTCTCGGCCTTCAACAGCGTCTTCACCGCGATCCTGCTGGCCATCGCCATGGGCCTGGACCGCAGCGGTCCTCCGGTCGCGACGTCGCCGCGACCGGAGCGCGGGCGCCGGCGTCGGTGGCCGGTCGATAAGGGAGAGGACCGTCGACGGCCGGGTGTATCCCGCCGCGCTGCTGCTGTCCGGCGTCGGGTCGTCCGCACCGTGCCGTAGGCCGCCGGCCTCCCGGCACAACGGGGCCCACCACCACGCGCGGTCGTCACGGCGGAGGACGCTCCCGTGAGGCGTACGCGAACGAACGGAGGGGAGGACGGCGAGCAGCCGTCCTCCCCTCCGTTCGTTCAGCGGTGTGTCACTCCAGGGCAGGTAGGCCCGAAGAGACGTTCGCCTCGCCCTGCGGCTCGCGGCCGGCATCGGCCGGGGTCTCGTGGACCATGGCCTCCCCCGGGGTGGGGGTCGGCTCGGTCACCGGGGGCGCCACCGCCTCCGGAACAGCGGTACGGGCAGCGGATGCGGGGACCGGGGGAGCAGGCGCGGTGGCCACTGCCGGAGTGACGTCGGCCTGCGCCGTCCAGGCCTGGACCTCCGACAGCCCGGCGTTGCCGGTCCACTCGCCGACCGAGGTCAGCGTGATGCGCACCCAGCTGACCGAGCGGGCAGGGAAGTCCACCGCGACCGCACCGCCGGCGTTGTCCAGCGCCGGCACGGCGACGGTCGAGCCGTCGGAGAACGTGAGGGTCGCCCCGGTCACGTGCTCCCACTCGGTCGGCCGGTCGTGGAGCACCACTCGGGTCAGGTCGACCGGAGCGGTCCAGTCCAACTGCAGCCAGGCGCCGGCCCGCTCACCGAGGGAAGCCCATTCGGCGGTGTAGTCACCGGGGTAGCCGTCGATGACGTCGTCGATGGCCTTGGCCGCCGTCTGGCCGTGCTCGGTGTTCTCCGAGGACGCCGTCGCCGTCGCGGAGGGGGCGACGTTCGTGCCGAGAGCTGGCTCGGGCTGCGGCTCGGGCTGGGGCTCCGGCTCCGGCTCCGGCTCCGGCTCGGGCTCCGGCTCCGGCTCGGGCTCGGGCTCGGGCTCGGGCTGCGGCTCCGGGTCGGGCGTGCTCCCCGCAGTCCACGTCTGCACTTCGGACAGGCCGGCGTTGGACGTGTACGCGCTGACCGAGGTCAGGGTGATCCGCACCGACGTGGTGGCACGGGCCGGGAAGTCGACCACGGCGGCCGCGCCGGCGTTGTCGAGCGCCGGGACGTTCACCGTGGAGCCGTCGGTGAAGGCGATCGTGGCTCCGGTGACCTGGTCGTACTCGTTCGGTCGGTCGTGCAGCACCAGCCGTGTGAGTGTCGCCGGCGAGGCCCAGGTCAGCTGGAGCCAGCTGCCCGGACCCTCGCCCTGCGTCGCCCACTCCGCGGTGTGGTCGCCGGGGTAGCCGTCGATGACGCCGTCCACGGTCTTGACCCCTGTCTGGCCGGTCTCGGTGTTCTGCGACGACGCCGTCACGGCGGCGGACGCGGCCACGTTCGATCCGAGGGGCGGCTGGGGCTGCGGCTCGGGATCCGGCTCCGGGTCCGGCGCCGAGCCGTCGGTGAAGGCCTCGACCTCAGACAGGCCGGCGTTCGCCGTGCTGCCACTCACCGCGGTGACGTCGATGCGCACCGAGGTGGTGGTGCGCGCGGTGAAGTTCACCTGGGTCGCGGCGCCGCTGTTCTCGAGCTCGCCGGCAGTCATCGTGGAGCCGTCGGAGAACGTGATCGTCGCGGCGGTCACCTGGTCGGAGTCGTTCGGCCGGTCGTGCAGGACAAGGTGGTTGAGCGCGACGGGGGAGGCCCAGGTCAGCTGCAGCCAGCTGCCCGCACCCTCGCCCTGCGTCGCCCACTCGGCGGTGTGGTCGCCGGGCCACCCGTCGACGAGACCGTCGACCGCCTTGGCCGCGGTCTGCTGAGTCTCGGTGTTTTGCGACGAGGCGGTCACCGTCGCCCGGGAGGCGACGTTGATGCCCAGGCTCGGGGGCGGCTCGACCGCGCCCTCACCCGAGGCGAGGTAGGAGCGCTGCAGCCACGCACCCTCTGCGCCCCACGCGCACTCCTGCACCGAGGTGCACACAGCGGAGTCGTGGGCGGCGTAGGCGAACAGCGCCGCCCGCTTCGCGTCGAGGTCGGTGCCGACGACGTTGGCCGGCAGCTCCTCGCTGTCGTAACCCATGTAACCGGTGAAACCGGCCGAGGGAACGGAGAGCGTGCGCGCCTCGGCCGCGAGCCGGCCCACCGCGTAGTGGTCGCTGTGGTCGCCGTCTCCGAAGTCACCCAGGTGGTCCAGCGAGCGGACCACGGACGGGGACGCCGAGGCCATCAGCTCGCCGAGCGACGTCACCAGCTCGGTGCGGGTGTAGGTCTGCGCCGGGGAGCTCTCGACGGTGAAGAGGGCGGGGATCTCGCCGGTGTAGAGCTGCTGGAGGCTGGTGTAGTCCGAGCGCGGGCTGCCGGTTCCCTCGGGGTAGCCGTCGGGCAGGCGCATGAAGTACAGCTCGACACCCGGCCGGCCCACGAGCTCGCTGCGCACGACCGATTTGCCCGCGAACGTGACGCGCGAGGTGGTCCAGTTGCTGGCGACGCCGGCCATCTGGGCATACGCGGCTCGGGCGCCGACCTCGCGGCCCTGGTAGTAGGCGTCGGTGCCGCCCGCGTCCGCGGCGGTCACGTAGATCGTGGTGCTGCAGCGGCCGGCCCGGATGTCCTTGAGGATCGCCGGGTTGACGAAGAAGAAGTCGTCGTCGGGGTGGGCGACGACGTTCACCGCACCCGCCCCGCAGGTGGCCGCGCTGGCCGGAGCGGCGGTCAGGCAGCCCGCGGCGACCATCCCGGCGAGGACGACGAGGGCACGGACGAGACCCGGCCGGCGGAACCTGCGCCCGGAGGCGTCGCCGCGCCGATGACGGCGCAGTGCCTCGGCCGGGTTCCTTGCGGACAACGGGCCAGCCACGATGGTCCCCCTCGGTGCGTCTGAATCTCTCGGTAAGAGCACGGACAGTAAGTGGGCTGCTGCCCGATCTGGCCCTCTGCTGGGGTTCCTCCGTCTATGGAGTGAGGGCGAGGGGCCCATTTCTTACTGAGAGTTACCGGATGGCTGCGCCACGCACCGGGAGAGTCGCGTGCGCCCGCCTACCCCGAAAAGTCCGGGTCAGTGCCGCTTGTCGCCCGTGAGAAGAGCGCGCCGAATGCGTCCGGGTACAGCGATTCGCCTGTCCGGGGGACGAGTCGACCTCCCCCATGGGGGTGATGAAGGGCTCTAAACCAGGGCTTTTCCGTCCGGAATCAACTTAGCTCTAGTCGCTTCTCGTGATGTGCGACTCGTCAATTCCCGGGTCGTAAGACTAACGCGACGACAAAGGATTCCCGATGGCGGCGACACATCCGGCCTCACTCAAAGAACTCGTCGAGTGGATGGCTGAGGACATCAACGTGAACCGCCGTCGCGGCGGCCTGCTGAGTGTTGCCGCGGTCGTGGCATTTCGGCTGAACCAGTTCGGCGTGCGAGCGTCCGGGCCGGCCGCTGCCGTCGCCCGCATCGTCTCGCTGCCGGTGGTCGCCTTCGCCCGTCTCGGGATCGGGGTCGAGATTCCGGGCAGCCTGGCCTGCGGCCGCCGCTTGGTCCTCGCTCACGGTGGACGCGGCGTGATCTTCCACCCCGACGCACGCCTCGGCGACGACGTCGCGGTCGCCTCCGGCTGCGGCGCCGGCGTCGCCTTCCCGCACCCCGGCGCACCGGTGATCGGTGACCGCGTCTACTTCGGCGCCAACTCCAGCATCATCGGGGACGTCACGGTAGGCGACGACGCCGTCATCGGCGCCCACACGCTGGTCACCCGGTCGGTGCCGGCCGGCATGGTCGCGGTCGGCGTGCCTGCGAAGGTCCTGGGTGCCGCACCAGGCCGGCCCGCCGACCCGACGATCCCCACGCCGGTGGACGGTGCGGCCGACACCGCTGCCGCTTCTGCGGGCGACCCCCGGCGGTCGTCATGGTGACGGTGGTCCCCGTCCCTGTCGAACCCGCCGAGCGGTTCGCCCAGATGCTCGCCGACAACCTGGCGGCGGGCGTCGGCGGCACGCTCACCTGGCTCAACCACTACACGGCGCTGCAGACCATGCAGGCAGAGGTGCCGCTCGACTGCTTCGACTACGTGGGACTGGACGGCATCCTGCTGTGCCGCCTCGTCCAGGCGGAGTGCGAGCGCACCAGCGCCGACCTCGTCATGCCGGCGCTCCTCGCGCGCACCAGTGGCCTGCGCATCGCGCTGATCGGCTCCACCGAGGAGACGCTGCGCACGGTGGCCGCCGCGATCGAGGAACAGAGCGACCACCGGGTCGTCCTGATCCGCGACGGCTACGAGGGCCTGCCGGAGCCCGCAGTCCTGCGGCGGCAGCTGCGGGCGGCCCGTGCGCAGCTCGTGATCGTCGGGCTCGGCGCTCCGCGTCAGGACTTCTACGTCCTGAGCCTCGCGATGTCCGGGATGCTGATCTCCACCTGCGGTGGCTGGCTGGACCAGTACGCCGGGGACGGCGACTATTACCCGGCCTGGGCCTACCCGCTGCGGCTGAACTGGCTCGTCCGGCTGGTGCGGGAACCGCGCCGGCTGTGGCGGCGTTACAGCATCGACGTCGTGCGCGCGCTCCGGATGAGGCGGGCGCTGACCGAGTTCGTCACCGGCCTGGGTGGCGAGCCCCTCCGGGCTGCAGGTGGCGCTTCGGCGCGCGTCGCCGGCCGACCCGCTGCCTAACGGGGAACCGTGCTGATCAGCGTGCAACCGCACCTCCGCTTCGGCGGCGCGGAGCGGCAGACCGTCCTGCTCGCCAACGTCTTGCAGCGGCGGGGGAACCGCACCGCTGTCGTCCTCCACGAGAAGGTCGGCGGCCTGCTGCCCGAGCTGCACCCCGACGTCCGAATCGAGGCGCTCGGGCTGGACAACCATCTACTCACCCCCGTGGTCGCCCGGCGGCTGCGATCGCTGCTGGACCGGAAGTTCCGGGACGGTGAGAAGTCGATGGTGTCGCTGCACCTCTGGGGCAGCGTGCTCGCGGGCGCCCTGGCCGAGCGGCGCCGGGACGACGACTTCACGTTCGTCTACTACGAGGACCTCGATCCCTCTGAGCACGCTCGGTTCATCCGGCTCGGCGGGCTCAAGCAGCGGCTGGTGCGGCCGATCTACCGCCGCAGCGACGTCGTGGTGGCGAACACCGAGCGGGTGGCCGACGCGATGGTGCGCGTCTACGGTCTCGAGCGCCGTCCCCGGGTCATCAGCCCTGCCGTCGACCTCCTGGCCCTCCGCGCCGCCGCGGAGGCGCAGGGACCTGCCGCCGAGCGGGTGCGCCCGCTCAAGGTCGTCACCGTCGGCTCGCTGGTGCCCCTCAAGGGTCTCGATGTCGTCTACGAAGGGCTGCTCGCCTCCCGCCTGGAGGTCGAGTGGCACGTCATCGGCGAGGGGCCGCTCCGTGGGTGGCTGGACTCCCTGCCGGTCGACGGTCCAGTCGTCGTCCGGGCTCACGGCGGCACCCCCCGGCCCTACGAACTCGTCCGCGACGCCGACCTTCTGGTCCACGGCTCGCACTCGGAGGCGCTTGGGCTCGTCCTGCTCGAGGCCATCGGGGTCGGTGTGCCCGTGGTGAGCGCAGCCGCCCTGGGTCCGGCGGAGATCGCCGAGACGCTGGGCGACCGACCTGAGATCCTCAGCCTGTTCCCAGTGGGCCAGGCCGATGCGCTCGCCGTCCTGCTGAAGGAGCGCGCCGCGGAACTGGCCGGCACGCCGGGCCTCGACGAGATGCAGCGCCACATCGCCCGCTTCTCGATCGAGGCGACCGCCGACGCATGGACGGAGCTGGCCGACGAGCATGGCTGCTCCCTCTAGCAACGGGGGGCCGGCGGTCCGCGCGACGCTGCCGTGGCGGCGGCTCGCGTCCTTCGCCAGCCTGCCGTTGATCTCGCTGGTCTCCTCGGTGGTGATCATCCCGGTCATCGCCTCGGTCGCCGGCGCCCAGGGCTGGGCCGCTGTCGCGCTCGGCCAGGCCCTCGGCGCGGGTGCGGCGACCGTCCTGCAGTACGGCTGGGGGTTCACCGGGCCCACCCTGCTGGCGCCCCTCGGCCCCGCCGAACGGGCCCGTCTGCTGTGGGTCAGCACCCTGTCGCGACTGATGCTCGCCGTGATCCTCGTTCCGGCGGCGGCCGGGGTCGCCGCCTTCCTGGCGCCGGACGGCCGGGTGCTGCTCGCCGCCCTCACGACGGTGGCGACGGCGACGTTCGGGCTCTCGGCGTTCTGGTTCTTCGTCGGCACGGGGCGTGCAGGTCACGCCGCGCGGTACGAGACGGTGCCACGGTTGCTGGCGGTCTCGGGCTCCGCCGCGCTGGTGCTCGCGACCGGTGACCCCATCTACTACCCGGTGGTCTTCCTGGCCGGCCAGGTGCTGGCCCTGGGCTGGCTCACGGTGAAGCTGGCGTCGATCTCGTTCTCCGCGCAGACCTGGTCGGAGGCGTTCGCTGCCTTTCGCACCCAGCGCTTCGCAGCTGGCAGCGACGTCGTCGTCGCCGTCTCCCAGTCGGTGCCCACCAGCATCGTGGCCGGCGTCGCGCACGACGCGCTTGCCGTCTTCGCCGCGGGCGACCGGCTGCAGAAGCTCGCCCAGTCGGCGATCCAACCGCTGTTCAACGCCTTCCAGGGGTGGGTGTCGGAGTCGCCCCGGGAGAGCCGGGCGAGCCGAATGAAGCTGTCCGTCCTCGCCACCTCGGTCTCCGGGGTGCTCGTCGGCGCGGTTCTCGCGATCGGACTGCCACTCGTCGACGACGTGCTCTTCGCCGGTGAGGTGGAGGTGCGCTACGGCGTCGCCATCCCGGTCGGCATCGCGCTGGCGCTGTACTCGTTGACGTCGTCCATCAACTTCAACGTCCTGGCGCCGGCCGGGCGCACCGCGCACATCTTCCGCAGCACCGCTGCCGGTGCCGGCGTCTCCGTCGTCGCCGTCGGTTCCCTGGCGCACGAGTTCGGTGCACCGGGTGGCGCGTGGGCGATCGTCCTGGCGCAGCTGACCGTGCTCGTGGTCCAGCTCTCCGGACGTCGCCGTCCGCAGCGCGCCGGCGCTCCTGCGCCGGCCGAGGTCGCCGGTGGGGTGTCGGTCGCCTAGACATCACCCGAATGGTGCAGGCAGTCCCTGGATCGGGGGACGCGCGCATTCCAGCCGTGGCACGCTGTGTCCAGAGAAAATGGGCGTGGCAGTGGCCTTTCCGGCCAATTCACACATGGGGGTAGTTCGTGGATCCGAGGGCTGTGTGGTCCGCCCTGCGAAAGGGCTGGAAATTCTCCGTCGCGGGTCTGGTTCTCGGCGCCCTTCTCGGATTCGGCGTGGGCTTCGTCGTGGGCCCCAGCTATTCGACGAGCATGCAGTTCTTCGTCTCCACGACGGAATCGGCATCGACCTCCGAGGCGTTTCAGGGCTCTCAGCTCGCCCAGCAGCGGGTGGCGTCCTACGCCGACCTGCTGACCGGCAAGGAGCTGGGTGAGCGCGTCGCGCAGCGGCTGGACTCGGACATGGCTCCGGAGGAGCTGGCGGGCAAGGTCTCCGCCTCGACCGTCACCGGCACCATCCTCATCGACGTGACGGTCAGCGACTCCACCCCGGACCGGGCAGAGGAGATCGCCGAGGCGATCGGCATCGAGTTCCCCGAGCTCGTCGCCGACCTGGAGAATCCCACCGGTGAGGCGCAATCCCCGGTGTACGTGGCCCAGACCGACAAGCCGGGCGCTGCCTTCGCCCCCTCGCCTCCGCTGACGGTGCGCAACGCGCTGTTCGGCGCCGTCCTCGGACTTCTGGCCGGTGCCGCCCTCGCGATCACCCGGGTGCTTCTCGACCGCTCGGTCACCACCCAGGAGGACGTCGAGGAGCTCACCGGCGCCGCGGTGATCGGCATCGTCTTCCGGGACGACGCTCTGGATGAACGGCACACGTTCGAGCAGGTGGAGAGCCGCACTGCCGAGCACTACCGGCAGCTACGCACCAACCTGCAGTTCCTCAGCGTCGACGACCCTCCCGAGGTCATCATGGTGTCGAGCTCCGTTCCCGCCGAGGGAAAGACCACCATGGCGATCAACCTCGCCATCGCCCTCGCCGACGCCGGCCGCCGCGTCACCGTGGTGGAGGCCGATCTGCGTCGTCCCAAGGTGACCGAGTACCTGCAGCTGGTCTCCGGCGTCGGCCTGACCAACCTGTTGGCGGGGACCGCCGACGTCGACGACGTCGCCCAGCAGGTCGGCGACCGCGACCTGTACGTCATCGCTGCGGGCCCGACTCCGCCGAACCCGAGCGAGCTGCTCGGCTCGAGCAGCATGGCGGCGCTGCTGGAGAAGCTGCGCAGCGAGAACGACTACGTCATCGTCGACGCCGCGCCGCTGCTACCGGTCGCCGACTCCTGGGGCCTGGCCGCGCACACCGACGGCGTCCTCCTCTCCGTGCGCCACGGCAGTACCCGGATGGAGCAGCTCGCGGAGGCAGGCGTAGCGATCACGCGCGTGGGGGCCAAGCTGCTGGGCGTCGTGCTGAACATGGTCCCGCTCAAGGGGGAGCTGGCCGCCGCGCACGCCCAGGGCTACGACTACGGCTATGCCGCCCACCGGCGGCCGACCGGGTCGGCCGCCCCGTCTCCGTCGGCCGTGGCGGCGCGCCCCGGGGTGTCCGACGGCGCGGTCGCGAGGGTGCCCACCTCGGTGGCGCGCCCGCCGGCCGGGGGCGAGTGGAGCTTCATGGAGCCGGCCGGTCAGCGCGCGGCTCCGGTGCCGCCGGTCCCGGCCATCCCCAGGACCAACCGCGTCAAACCGCGCACGTTGCCAAAGTCGGCTCACCCCGATTCCGCTGGCTGACTGTCTTACTTTCCTGATCTTGGTCGTGGCGGGGTGGATGCGTGGAGGGCATGAGTGGTCTGCCGGTCGTATCCGGCTGCTCCACCTCGTGTCGTTCCTCACGCCGCACTGCGGCTGGGGCGGTCAAGTGGTGGCTGTGCCTGGTGGCCCGCAGGCGGTGGTGAAGAGCTGGGGCCAGGCGGTCTCCCACGGCCGGTACCGAAATCGTGGTGCGTAGCCGGCGAGCGGAGCGGGTCGGCCGGAGAACTTAATCAGCCGGACGCGGATCGTGGCGGTGATCGTCTTGGCGTCGAGCACCGAGGCCAGGGCCCCGGCGGCGCGGAAGAGGGCGGAAGAGGATGGATGCAATTGCGAGCGACTGACCCCGATGAGCGAGTCGCGCCCCCGTACCCGGCGAAGAAACCTAGCGTGGGCGCTCGCTGCGTCGGCCGAACGGGCCGTCGCCGAGTCATGGGATGTGGAGGAATGGGCATTCGGACTCGATGGAACCTCGTCGCTCTCGGGGCGGCCGTCTGCGTCCTCGTCACGGCGTCGTGTTCTTCGTCCGAGGCGCCGGATGGCCTCGCTGCCAGCAGCCTGCGCACCAGCGGGAGCTACCTGGCGTTGGGCGATTCACTTCCCTTCGGGTCGTACGACGGCGCAGGGGACGCGTACGAGGACGCCGACAACTTCGTCGGGTATCCACAGCTGGTCGGTGCGCAGCTCGGCCTCGCCGTGAGCAACGCGGCGTGTCCCGGAGAGACGACGGTGTCCTTCCGGGACGGCGGCTGCGGCTACCGGGACTCGTACCCGCTGCACCTGTCATACGGGTCGGCCGGTCAGTCGCAACTGGACTTCGCCCTGGAGAAGCTCGCTGAGCTTGACGACGTGGAGTTGGTGACGGTGCAGCTCGGTGCGAATGACGCGTTCGGGTGCCAGCGATCCACCCGGAGTCGCTGCACTGCTGCAACGGACGTGGAGGCATTCGCGCGGTCGGTACAGACGAACCTGGACTCGATCTTGTCGGCGCTGCGCGAGAAGGCGGGTTACGAAGGGCAGCTCGTCGTCGTGACGTACTACGTTCCCACCGCCGATGACGCGATCGAGCAGGCGCTCCGGGCCTTGGCCGAAGTGATCGACACGGTGGCAAGGGCCCACGACGCTGCCGTCGCGGACGGCTACGAGGCCTTCCGCGAGAAGGCCGAGGCGACCGGTGGCGATCCGGTCGAGGCGGGTCTCGTCTACCCGAACGACGTGCACCCCACCGACGCGGGACAGGAGCTGATCGCCGACGCGGTGCTGGCCGTAGTCAACTGAGTGAAGCGCGCACGAACTCGCCGCAACCGTCGACGCCGTGCGTCACCCCGGGTGTGGCAACCTGCGGGCGTGCTGAAAATCCGAGCTCGCCGGGTGGTCGTGTCCGGGTTTCTCCTGGCCGTCACGGTCTCCGGCCTGTCGGCGTGCCGGTCGGCCCCCGACGTGGCCGCGTACGTGGGCGACGAGCAGATCTCCGTCGACGAGCTCGAGGCGGCCGTGGCCGAACGGCTGTCGGACGAGTACCTGGCCCCCGTCGTCGGGGACAGCACGGACGAGCTGACCCGCCGGGTGCTGGGCCAGCTCCTCGAGGCCGAGGTGCACGACGCCGCCGCCGGGCGCTACGACGTCTCGGTCAGCGAGGGCGAGGTCACCCGGCAGGTCGAGCTGCTGCTGGGCGACGACGACCCCGAGCAGGTGTACGAGCAGCTCGCGCAGCAGCAGGGCGCGACCGCCGCCGACCTCCGCGAGGGCGTGCGCCAGCTGCTGCTGCGCCGCGAGATCGCCGCGGCGCAGGGCGGTGCCGAGGGGCTGGAGGAGACGGCGCTGCGCGCCCGCTACGACGAGGTGCGCGAGCAGCTGGCGCAGGTGGAGTTCGGCTACGTCACGGTGCCCGACCAGGCCACCGCGGACGCGGTTGCCGCCGAGCTGACCGCGAACCCGGCCGGGTACCCGGCGGTGGCCGCCCGGTTCCCCGGCCAGTACACGCTGGCCGAGCTGGACAGCGCGCCGGCCGCGCAGGTGCCGCCCGCACTCGGCCAGCAGCTCGTCACGGCCGCCCCGGGCACCGCGTTCACCGTGCCGGTCCCCGAGGCCGGCGGGGTCGTGGTGGCCTTCCGGGCGGGCACGACCTACCCGTCGTTCGAGGAGCTGCGCCCGCAGCTGGAGGCGGAGGCCGGCCAGGCGGTCGAGGAGGAGGTCCAGCCGCTGCTCGCCGACGTCCGGGACGACCTGGGCATCACGGTGAACCCGCGGTACGGCGTCCTCGGCGAGGACGGTCGGCTCGCGCCGCCGACCGGTGGCGTCGTGGACATCGTCGGGGACGGTGTCGCCGGCCCTTCGGCAGACTGAGCGGGTGCCGATCACCCTCGCCGTCAGCGTCAGCCCCCGGCTCCCCGGCCTGCTGAGCCCCGCCGGGTGGCGGGCGGTCTCGGCCGGCGGCCCGCTGGCCGCCCTGCCGGGTGCGGCGGGCACGGCCGCGGTGCTGCGGGCCGAGGGCTTCGCGGTCGCCGACGTGCCCGACCGGGCCGCGGCCGGCCGGCTGCCCGGGGACGTCGTGCTCCTCGTCCCGGCCGGCGGGGGAGCGGACGGCCCGGCTCCCGTCGACGGCGCCCCGGAGCCCGCCGGGGCCCGGCTGCTCGACGTCGTGGCGGTCATGGACCGGCTGCGCTCGCCCGGCGGCTGCCCCTGGGACGCCGAGCAGACCCACGCCTCGCTGCGCGGCTACCTGCTGGAGGAGGCGCACGAGGCCTACGACGCGATCGTCGACGACGACCCGGTCGGGATGCGGGAGGAGCTCGGCGACGTGCTGCTCCAGGTGGTCTTCCACGCCCGGGTGGCCGCCGAGGCCGCGCCGCAGCGCCGGTTCGACGTCGACGACGTGGCCGGTGACCTGGTGGACAAGCTGGTCCGCCGGCACCCGCACGTCTTCGGCGACGCCGGACCCCGTGACGTGGCGCAGGTCGAGGCCGGCTGGGAGGAGATCAAGAAGGCGGAGAAGCAACGCCGCTCGCCCACCGAGGGGGTCTCCCGCTCCCAGCCCGCCGCCTCGTGGGGCGCGGCCCTGGTGCGCCGGGCCGGGCGGGTGGGGCTGCCCACCCCCGAGCCGGCCGAGCTGGCCGACGCGAGCCCCGAGGCGCTCGGCGAGCGGCTGCTGGCCGTCGTGGCCGCCGCCGAGGCGCGCGGGTGGGACGTGGAGGACGCGCTCCGGGAGGCGGTGCGGCGCTACGCCGGGGAGCTGGACGCCGCGGCGCACCGACCCGACGGGGGGACGCCGGCCTGACGGACGGCGCCCGGCTGGCTAGCGTGGACCCCGCTCACCTGCGCTGATCCTGAGAGGAGCCGGTCCGCTGGCCGCCACGCTGTCCGCCCCCGCGACCGACCCGGTCGGGCCAGACGAGGCCGTCGAAGGCGTCTCCGGGCTGGTCCCGTCGGAGCCCTGGCAGGTCGCCCTCGTCCTGGTCGGCGCGGCCCTGGCGGCCTGGCTGCTCGGCGTGCTCATCGGCGTCGTCGTCCGCCGGGTGGGCCGCGGCTCACCGGTGACCGCCGACCTCTCCCGCCGGGGCCGCACCCCGCTGCGCGCGCTGCTGGTGCTGGTGGCGCTGACCGTGGTCCTGGAGGCGGCCGACGACCTCGGCGACTGGACGGAGGTCGTCGTCCACGTGCTGGCCCTGGCGGTGATCGCGACCGTCGGTTGGCTGGTCGCGGTGGCCGTCTTCGTCGCGGCCGACGCCTGGCTGGCCCGCTACGACGTCGACGTCGCGGACAACCGGCACGCCCGGCGGGTGCGCACCCAGATCTCGCTGCTGCGCCGGCTGGTCGTGGTCCTCGTCGCCGTGCTGACCCTCGCGGCGATGCTGTTGACCTTCCCCGGGGCGCGGGCGGCCGGCGCCAGCATCCTGGCCAGCGCGGGCGTCATCTCCATCGTCGCCGGCCTGGCCGCCCAGACCTCGCTGGCCAACGTCTTCGCCGGCCTGCAGCTGGCGTTCACCGACGCCATCCGGGTGGACGACGTGGTCGTCGTGGAGGAGGAGTGGGGGCGGATCGAGGAGATCACCCTCACCTACGTCGTCGTGCACGTCTGGGACGACCGGCGCCTGGTGCTGCCCTCGACGTACTTCACCACCACGCCGTTCGAGAACTGGACGCGCAAGGAGTCCGCCGTGCTCGGCGCGGTCGAGTTGGACGTGGACTGGACGACGCCGTTCGACCGCATGCGCGAGGAGCTCGACCGGCTCGTCGCCGGGGACGAGAACTGGGACGAGCGGGTCAAGGTCCTGCAGGTGACCGACGCCGTCGGCTCCCTGGTGCGGGTGCGGGTGCTGGTCAGCGCCCAGGACGCGGGGACGCTGTGGGACCTGCGCTGCGCCGTCCGGGAGGGGCTGGTCGGCTGGCTGCAGCGGGAGGCCCCGCACGCGCTGCCGAGGGTCCGCAACGAGGGCGCGCCCGGCTACGAGGTCGCCGGGCGGCGCGGGCCGCGACCGGCTCCGGACCCGCGCACCGCCCCGCGCCCGGCCCGGCCGGCCGACCGGGGGCCGGCTGCCGGGGAGGGGCTGTTCACCGGCAGCCTGGAGGCGCGCCGGCGCTCGCAGGCGTTCGCCGGCCCGAGCGAGGAGGACCAGGCCGAGCGCGCCCGGCACGACCGGTCGGCCGCGGACGGGGGCACCGCGGAGCAGAAGACCGTCCCGCCGGCGCACTGATCCGGGCGGGTACGGCCGGGTGAACGCCGCACCGGGCGTTCGGGCTGGTTAGGCTGCCCCCGTGCCGAGCATCGATGCCGTAGGCGCGCGGGAGATCCTCGACTCGCGCGGAAACCCCACCGTGGAGGTCGAGGTCGCCCTCGACGACGGGACGATCGCCCGGGCCGCCGTGCCCAGCGGCGCCTCCACGGGCGCCTTCGAGGCGGTCGAGCTGCGGGACGGGGGGGACCGCTACGGCGGCAAGGGCGTGACCAAGGCCGTCGACGGCGTCCTCGACGTCATCGGCCCCGAGCTGGTCGGCTACGAGGCCACCGAGCAGCGGCTGGTCGACCAGCGGCTGATCGACCTCGACGGCACGCCGGACAAGTCGCGCCTGGGCGCGAACGCCATCCTCGGCGTCAGCCTCGCCGTGGCCCGGGCCGCCGCTGACTCCACCGGCCTGCCGCTGTTCCGCTACGTCGGCGGCCCGTCGGCGCACCTGCTGCCCGTGCCGATGATGAACATCCTCAACGGGGGAGCGCACGCCGACAGCAACGTCGACGTCCAGGAGTTCATGATCGCTCCGATCGGCGCCGGCAGCTTCGCCGAGGCGCTGGCCATGGGCACCGAGACCTACCACGCGCTGAAGGGCGTCCTGAAGGGCCGCGGGCTGGCCACCGGCCTCGGCGACGAGGGCGGCTTCGCCCCCGACCTCCCGAGCAACCGCGACGCGCTGGACCTGATCGCCGAGGCGGTCGAGAAGGCCGGCTACGCGCTGGGCACGGACATCGCGTTCGCCCTGGACGTGGCCGCGACCGAGTTCCACACCGACGGGGGCTACGACTTCGAGGGCCAGTCCCGCTCGGCGGAGTACCTGGTCGACTACTACCGCGGCCTGGTCGACGCCTACCCGATCGTCTCCATCGAGGACCCGCTCTCGGAGGAGGACTGGGACGGCTGGATCGCGATGACCGCCGCCCTCGGGGACCGGGTGCAGATCGTGGGCGACGACCTGTTCGTCACCAACCCGACGCGGCTGGCCGACGGCATCGCCCGCGGCGCGGCCAACGCGCTGCTGGTGAAGGTGAACCAGATCGGCACGCTGACCGAGACCCTGGACGCGGTCAACCTGGCCCACCGCAACGGCTACCGCTGCATGATGAGCCACCGCTCGGGCGAGACCGAGGACACCACGATCGCCGACCTCGCCGTGGCCACCGACTGCGGTCAGATCAAGACCGGCGCCCCGGCCCGCAGCGAGCGGGTGGCCAAGTACAACCAGCTGCTGCGCATCGAGGAGGAGCTGGACGACGCCGCCCGCTACGCCGGTGCCGCCGCCTTCCCGCGGCTGAACGGCTGAGCAGGGGGCGATGAGCAGCGTTCGGGGCCGGCGGGGCGGGCCCGCGGCCGACGGACGGCGCGCCACCGGCCGGGTCCCGCGGGTGCACTCCACCCGGCCGGTGCGCGCCGGCCTGCGGTCGACCGCGTCCAGCCGCCCCGGCCGGCGGCGGCCCAGCCGCCGGCCCGAACGCCGTCCCGCCGCGGCGGCCCGCCGCAGCCCGCTGTTCACCGGCCGGGCGGTCGTGCTGGTGGGGCTGGTGCTGCTCCTCGCCCTCACCCTGGCCGGACCCATCCGGCAGTACCTCGCCGGCCAGGCCGAGCTGACCCGGCTGGCCGCCGAGGGCGAGGCGCTCGACCGGCGGGCCGCCGACCTGGCGGCCCAGCTGGAGCGGCAGTCCAGCCCGGCGTACGCCGAGCGGCAGGCCCGCGCGCGGCTGGCCTACGTGCTCCCCGGCGACCGGCTGGTGGTCGTGGTGGACGGGGAGGCCGTCGACGGCGATGCCGGCACGCTGGCCGAGGCGGTCGCCGAGCCCGAGCCGGTGCCCTGGTACGAGGGGCTGATGAGCTCGGTGGCCGACGCCGACGGGTGAGGACGTCCGACGGGCCGTCGCAGCCCGTCGCCGGGGGCCGGACGCCGGTCCGCCGGAACTCTCCCGCACACTCATCCGGTGGACGAACGCGTGAGCGACACCGACCGCGAGGTCGTCGCCCGGCAGCTCGGGCGGCCGCCGCGCGCGCTGGTCGGGGTGGCGCACCGCTGCCCGTGCGGCCAGCCCGACGTGGTCGAGACCTCGCCGCGGCTGGAGGACGGCACCCCGTTCCCGACGCTGTACTACCTGACCTGCCCGCGGGCGTCGGCCGCGGCCAGCCGGCTGGAGTCCGCCGGCCGGATGCGGGAGTGGCAGGAGGAGCTGGCCACCGACCAGGAGCTGGCCGCCGGGTACCGCGCGGCGCACGAGGCCTACCTGCACGAGCGCGACGCGCGGGACGTGCTGCCCACCTGCGCCACCGCCGGCGGGATGCCCGACCGGGTGAAGTGCCTGCACGCGCTGGCCGGCCACGCGCTCGCCGCCGGCCCCGGGGTCAACCCGATCGGCGACCGCGCGGTCGAGGGCATGGGGGAGTGGTGGGCCAAGGGGCCCTGCGCGCTGCCCGACGGCGGGACGGACGGGGACGGCGCGTGACGCGGGTGGCCGCCATCGACTGCGGCACCAACTCCATCCGGCTGCTGGTGGCCGACGTGCCGGCGTCCGGCGGGCACGCCGACCTGCTCCGCCGGATGGAGGTCGTCCGGCTCGGGCAGGGCGTCGACGCCACCGGCCGGCTGGCGCCGGAGGCGATCGAGCGCACCCGGCTGGTCCTCGCCGAGTACGCGGCGCAGGCCCGGGAGCTCGGCGCCGCGGACGTCCGGATGGTCGCCACGAGCGCCACCCGGGACGCGGCCAACCGGGCCGACTTCGAGCAGATGGTGCAGGCCACCCTGGGCCGCACGCCGGACGTGGTGACCGGCCGGGAGGAGGCGGAGCTGTCCTTCCTCGGCGCCACCGGTTCGGTCGACGCGGCGGCGGCCGCGCACGGGTTGCAGCCGCCGCGGGCGCCCTACCTGGTGGTGGACATCGGTGGCGGATCGACCGAGTTCGTCCTCGGCGACGCCGACGGTGTGCGAGCCGCGCGGTCGGTGGACATCGGCTGCGTCCGGCTCACCGAGCGGCACCTGCGCGACGACCCGCCCACCGCCGACCAGGTCGGCCGGGCCGAGCGGGACATCCGGGCCGCGCTGGCCGACGTCGCCGCGGAGGTGCCGGTGGGCCGGGCGGCGAGCCTGGTCGGGCTGGCCGGCTCGGTGACCACCGTGGCGGCGCTGGCCCTGGGCCTGCCGGGCTACGACTCCACCGCCATCCACGGCTCCCGCATCCCGGTCGGCGACGTCCGGCGGGTCTCCGCCGACCTGCTGGCGGCCACCCGGGCGCGCCGCGCCGCCGAACCGGTCATGCACCCCGGCCGGGTCGACGTCATCGGCGCCGGGGCGCTCATCCTGCGGGTGCTCATGGACGAGTTCGGCCTGGCCGAGGTGACGGTGAGCGAGCACGACATCCTCGACGGCATCGCCCTGCGGCTGGCCCGTGACCAGGCATAGGAAGCTATGCCTGCGGTTTCGGCGCCCAGAACGCATGCATAGCTTCCTATGCCGGTAGACGCCGGGGGCTTTCCGGTCACGCGGACCCCGGCCGGCGTGGTGCGCAGCGCGCGGGCGGTCCGGGAGCTCGCCGTCCTCGACGACCGGATCTCCGGGTGCTACGCCTGCCCCCGGCTGGTCGCCTGGCGGGAGGAGGTCGCGCGGGTCAAGCGCGCCTCGTTCCGCTACCAGGACTACTGGGGGCGGCCGGTGCCGGGGCTCGGCCCGGCGGACGCGCGGATCGCCGTCGTCGGGCTGGCACCCGCCGCGCACGGCGGGAACCGGACCGGCCGGGTGTTCACCGGCGACCGCAGCGGCGACTGGATCTTCGCCGCGCTCTGGCGCGCCGGGCTGGCCAGCCAGCCGACGTCGACGCACATCGGCGACGGGCTTGAGCTCACCGACGTGCGGGTGGCCGCGGCGGTGCGCTGCGCCCCGCCGGCCAACGCGCCGACGCCGGAGGAGCGGGACACCTGCTCACCCTGGCTCGCCCGGGAGCTGGAGCTGCTGCCCCGGCTGCGGGTGGTCGTGGTGCTGGGTGGGTTCGGCTGGACGGCGCTGTGGCCGGTGCTCGCCGCCGCCGGGTACGCGCTGCCCCGCCCCCGGCCGGCGTTCGGGCACGGCGTCGAGGTGGAGCTGGCCGGGCCGCGCGGGCCGCTGACCCTGCTGGGCAGCTACCACGTGAGCCAGCAGAACACCTTCACCGGCAGGCTCACCGAGCCGATGCTCGACGCCGTCCTCTCCCGCGCCACCGCGCTGGCGGTGACCGGCGCGGAGGAGCCCGGCCGTTCCGGCTAGCGTGCGGAGCGCGCCCCCGTAGCCCAATCGGCAGAGGCAGGCCCCTTAAAAGGGTCCCAGCGTCGGTTCGAACCCGACCGGGGGCACCGCGGAGCCGGTCGGCCCGGTCAGCCCCCGAGCCGGGCGCGGGCGGCATGGACCAGCGCCTCGGCGACCCGGTCGAGCGGGGCGGACCGCAGCCGCCACTGCTGCCAGTGCAGCTCCACGTCGATGGCGCCGCCGGGGTCGAAGGAGGCGATCGGCCGCGTCTCCCCGAGGAGCTGCCGGTCGTCGAGCTGGAGCTCGGGCAGCATGCCCCAGCCGAACCCGAAGGCGACGGCGGAGAGGAAGTCCGCCGACGAGGGGATGTGGTGGACGGGCACGTCGGCCGTCGTCCCGAGGTGCCGGCGCAGATAGGCGTGCTGGAGGTCGTCGCGGCGGTCGAAGACCACCACCGGGGCCCGCCGCAGCGCCGCGGGGTCCGGGCCGTGGGGGAACCAGCGGTCGGCGAACCCGGGAGCGGCGCACGGGAGGTACCGCATCCGGCCGAGCGGGGTCACCCGGCAGCCGGCCACCGGCTCGGCGTCGGAGGTCACCGCGCCCATCACGGTGCCGGCCCGCAGCAGCGAGCTGGTGTGCGACTGGTCGGAGCTGTGCAGGTCGAGGCAGATCTCCTCGGCCAGCGGCGCGAGCGCCGGGAGCGCCCAGGTGGCCATCGAGTCCGCGTTGACCGCGATCGGCACCACCGCGACGCCGGTGCCCGCCGGGTCGAGCTGCCGGCCGGTGTCGGCGACGAGGAGACCGACCTGGCGGGCCAGCCGCAGCACGGGTTCGCCGGCGGCGGTGACGGCCGCCGGTCGCGTGCGCTGCACCAGCACCCGGCCGGTGGCGACCTCCAGGGCGCGCAGCCGCTGGGAGACCGCGGACGGCGTGACGTGCAGCCGGCGGGCGGCGGCCTCGAGCGTGCCCTCGTCGATCACCGCGACCAGCGTGCGCAGCTGCGCGAGGTCCACGTCCACGACAGGAAGTCTAACGGTGGGTAAGAATCTTCAGCTGGACTGTCGATGCCGCCGTCCCTAGCGTCGGATCCATGACGACCGGACTGCTGGCTGCGGCGACCGGGCTCGGGATGGGCCTCTCGCTCATCGTGGCCATCGGGGCGCAGAACGCCTTCGTCCTGCGCCAGGGGTTGCGACTGGAGCACGTGACCGCGGTGGTCGCGGTGTGCGCGGTCTCCGACGCCGTCCTCATCCTCGCCGGCGTGGCCGGCAACTCCTGGCTCGCCGCCCGGCTGCCCGACGCGATCACCGCCATCCGGCTCGGCGGCGCGGCCTTCCTGCTCGGCTACGCCGCCCTGGCCGCCCGCCGGGCCCTGCGGCCGTCGGCGATCGCCGTCGATGCCGGAGGCACCCGCAACGGCCTGCTGGCCACCGTGCTGACCTGCCTGGCGCTCACCTGGCTGAACCCGCACGTCTACCTCGACACCGTGCTGCTGCTGGGCTCGGTGGCCGACAGCCACGGCGCCGCGCGGTGGTGGTTCGGCGTCGGTGCGGCCGTGGGCAGCATCATCTGGTTCGGCGCGCTCGGCTACGGCGCGCGCCTGCTCCGCCCGCTGTTCGCCCGCCCGGCGGCCTGGCGGGTCCTCGACGCCGGAATCGCCGTCGTCATGGCCGCGCTCGGGGCCACGTTGCTCGCCAGCGCGATCTGACGCCGGGACGCTGCCCCGTCTCCCCTTCTCGTGTGCGGTCCGCCACCCGGTCGAGGGGATCCGGACGGTGCGGAACGCTCCGGGCGTGTCGGGCGTTGACCTGACCGAGTGGAGTGCGTCAAGTTGGCTCCACGACCCAGAAGTCACCTCGAGGAGATGACGATGCCCAGTAAGAACCCGGCGTTCAGCCGAGGGTTCGGGAACAACGCCGGCCCCGGCCAGCAGTACGCCGGTTGGGGCAACGCGCCCCAGTACGGCGCCCCGCAGTACGGCGCCCCGGCGCCCCAGCAGGACGCGTACACCGCGCCGTCGCCGTACGGCACGACTCCCGACACCCGCTACATGACGATGGACGACGTCGTCCAGAAGACGGGTCTGTCCTTCCTCGTCACCGTCCTGTCCGCGGCCGCGGTCTGGGCGATGCCCGGCCAGGCCGCCTGGGGCCTGGCGCTCCCGGCCGTCCTGGTCGCCTTCGTGCTCGGCCTGGTGATCTCGTTCAAGCAGATCGCCAACCCGGTCGCGACGCTGGCCTACGGCGCGCTCTACGGTGTCGCGCTGGGCGCGATCAGCGAGGCGTTCAACGACGTCTACCCGGGCATCGTGATGCAGGCGCTGATCGGCACGTTCGGTGTCTTCGCCGGCATGCTGGTGGTCTACAAGACCGGTGCCATCCGCGTCACCCCGAAGCTCACCCGCTGGGTCGTGGGCGCCCTCGTCGGCGCGCTCGTGCTGCTGGTCGTCAACTTCGTGGTGGGCATGTTCACCACCGGTGACCCGCTCGGCCTGCGCGATGGCGGTGCCGTGGCGATCGGCTTCAGCCTGCTGATGATCGGCATCGCGGCGTTCATGCTGCTGCTGGATTTCGACATGGCCGACGAGGCCATCCGTCGTGGAGCTCCCGCGAAGTTCGCCTGGTACGTGGCCTTCGGCCTCCTGGTGACCGTCGTGTGGCTCTACATCGAGATCCTGCGGCTGCTGTCCTACCTCCAGGAGGACTGACCCGCACCCGCACCACCGAACAGTGGCCCGGCCCCGCGAGGGGGCCGGGCCACTGTCGTTCCCGGGGGTCCAGTCGTTCCCGGGGTTCAGCCGTCCGCGGGGATTCAGCCGAGAGCGCGGAAGAAGGCGCGGACGTCGGTCACGAACGCCTCGGGCCGCTCCATCGCGAGGAAGTGGCCACCGCGGTCGAGCTCGGTCCACCGCACCACGGTGTGCTCCCGCTCGGCGAATGCCCGCACGGTGACGTCGTTCGCGGACAGCAGGAAGCCGGTCGGGACGGTACCGCGCTGCGGTGCCCACCCCCCGTCGCCGGTACCCTCCCAGCCCGTCGCCTCCTCGTCCGGTCCCTGGCTCCAGGCGGCCGGGTTCATCGCCTCGAAGTACACCTGGGCGGAGGACCCCGCCGTCCGCGTGAACCAGTAGAGGGAGACCCCCGTCAGGATGCGGTCCCGGTCGACGGCGTCCTCCGGTGGCCCGTCGGCCGGCAGATCGGCCAGCCGCTGGAACATCTCCACGATCCAGGCGAGCTGCCCGGCGGGTGAGTCGGTCAGCGCGTAGGCGAGCGTCTGCGGCGACTTCGACTGGATCTGCAGGTAGCCGTCGTTGTACTCCTGCATGCGTTCCCATCGCCGGCGGTCGGCCCCGTCGAGCCGCTCGACGTCCTCATCGCCCAGCGGGACGGTGATCGCCGCGTTCAGGTGCACGCCGAGGACGTGCTCGCCGTCCTGCCGGCCGAGCTCGGGAGCGACGAACGAGCCGGTGTCCCCGCCCTGCACGCCGTACCGGCCGTACCCGAGGCCGGACATGAGGGCGGCGAGGATCCGGCCGGTCCGGGCCGCGTCCATCCCCGGTCCGGCGAGCGGGGTCGAGAACCCGAAGCCCGGCATCGACGGGATCACCACGGAGAAGGCGTCCGCCGGGTCTCCGTCGTGCGCGCGCGGATCGGTGAGCGGACCGATGACGTCGAGGAAGTCGGCGACCGTGCTCGGCCAGCCGTGCAGGAGGAGCAGCGGGGTTGCGGCCGGCTCGGGCGAGCGCACGTGCAGGAAGTGGATCGGCTGGCCGTCGATCGTGGTGACGAACTGCGGGAACGTGTTCAGGTGCGCCTCGTGCGCCCGCCAGTCGTACCTCGTACACCAGTGCTCCGCGAGGACCTGCAGGGGAGCCTGCGGCACGCCTCGCGTCCAGCCGACTCCTGGCAGGTCGCCGGGCCACCGGGTGCGTGCCAGGCGGCCGCGCAGGTCGTCGACGTCCTCCTGGGGCACGTCGATGCGGAACGGGCGGATGTCCAGGGGCGATGAGGTCATGCCGGGACGTTAGGAGGCGCTTAGGACAGCAGCGGTCCCAAGCTGTCGGGCATCCTCATCCCGTGCTCGAGACCTCGGCCCGGCTGCTGCGACTGCTCTCGCTGCTGCAGGCCCACCGCGACTGGTCCGGCGCCGCCCTCGCCGAACGGCTCGGTGTCACGACCCGCACCGTCCGCCGCGACGTCGACCGGCTCCGGGAGCTGGGATACCCCGTGCAGGCGTTGCAGGGGCGGGCGGGCTACCGCCTCGGCGCGGGGGCGGCGCTGCCGCCGTTGCTGCTCGACGACGACGAGGCGGTGGCCGTCGTCGTCGGCCTGCGCACGGCGTCCGCCGGCTCGGTCGCCGGGATCGAGGAGACCTCGCTGCGTGCGCTCGCCAAACTGGAGGCGGTGCTGCCGTCCCGATTGCGCGACCGGGTGCAGACGCTGGCGCGGGCCACCGTGCGCACCGGGACGGCGCCCGGGCCGCAGGTCTCGGCCGACGCGCTGGTGGTGATCGCCGACGCCTGCCGGCGCTCCGAGCGGCTCCGACTGGACTACACCACAGCCACCGGCGCGGAGAGCCGGCGGACCGTCGAGCCGCACCGCCTGGTGAACTTCGGCCGGCACTGGTACCTGGTCGCCTGGGACCTCGACCGGCAGGACTGGCGCAGCTTCCGGGTGGACCGGATCGTGCCGCGGCCGCCGACGGGGCCGCGGGTACCGCCGCGCGACCCGCCCGACGGGGACGTCGCCGCCTACCTGGCGCGGCAGCTGTCGGCGCGGGCCTGGCCGCGCCGGGCGACGATCCAGGTGAGCGAACCCGCCGACGCGGTGAGCGCCCGCATCTGGCCGGGCATGGGGGTCGTGACACCGGTCGACGAGCGCACCTGCTCGGTGCACCTGGGAGCGGACACCGCGGCCGGGCTGGTGTGGATGATCACCTCGCTCGACGCCGACTTCCGCCTGATCGAGGGCCCACCGGAGCTCGCCGCAGCCTTCCGGGACCAGGCTCGCCGCTGCCGGGAGGCCGTCGGCGGCTGATGGCGGGGCGTCACCGCCCGTGCACCCGCCCGGCGCGGTGGCCGAGCGGGTGCACGGGCGGCAACGGCCGGATCAGGAGAGGCGCTCGAGCACCATCGCCATGCCCATGCCGCCACCGACGCACATGGTCTCCAGGCCGAAGGTCTTGTCCTTGGTCTGCAGGCCGTTGATCAGCGTGCCGGTGATGCGGGCGCCGGTGCTGCCGAAGGGGTGCCCGACGGCGATGGCGCCACCGTGCACGTTCAGCTTCTCGATCGGGATGCCCAGGTCCCGGTAGCTCGGGATGACCTGGGCGGCGAAGGCCTCGTTGATCTCGACGAGGTCGATGTCGTCGATGGTCATGCCGGCCCGCTGCAGGGCCAGGCGCGAGGCGTCGACCGGGCCGTAGCCCATGATCTCCGGCGAGAGGCCGGTGACCGCGGTGGAGACCACGCGGGCCAGCGGGGTGAGGCCCAGCTCGGCGGCCTTGGTGTCGCTCATGACGATGACCGCGGAGGCGCCGTCGTTGAGCGGGCAGGCGTTGCCGGCGGTGACCCGGCCGTCGGGGCGGAACACCGGCTTGAGGCCGGAGATGCCCTCCAGCGTGGTGCCGGGGCGCGGGCCGTCGTCCTTCGTGACGACGGTGCCGTCGGGCAGGGTGATCGGGACGATCTCCCGGTCCCAGAAGCCGTTGTTGATGGACTCCTCGGCGAGGTTCTGGCTGCGGACGGCGAACTCGTCCATCTCCTGGCGGGAGACGCCCTTGAGCAGCGCCAGGTTCTCCGCCGTCTGCCCCATCGCGATGTAGACGTCGGGGACGTCCCCGTTCTCGCGCGGGTCGGTCCAGGAGTCGGCGCCGCTCTCGGCCACCTTGGCCACGCGGGCCTCGGCGTCGGCGAACACCGGGTTCCTGGTGTCGGGGATGGCGTCGCTGTTCCCCTTCACGAAGCGGGAGACGGTCTCGACGCCGGCGGAGATGAAGACGTCGCCCTCGCCGGCCTTGATGGCGTGCAGCGCCATGCGGGTGGTCTGCAGCGACGAGGAGCAGTACCGGGTGATCGTCGTGCCGGGCAGGTGGTCCATGCCCAGGAGCACGCTGACGACGCGGCCCATGTTGTAGCCCTGCTCGCCACCGGGCAGGCCGCAGCCGAGCATCAGGTCGTCGATGTCGGTCGGGTCGAGCGAGGGCACCTTGTCCAGCGCGGCGCGGACGACGGCGGCGGCCAGGTCGTCGGGCCGCATGTCCTTCAGCGACCCCTTGAACGCACGGCCGATGGGTGAGCGCGCGGTCGCGACGATGACGGCTTCAGGCATGGGTCCTCCACGATGAGGGGGGTCCGACGCGGCTCGCCGGACATCGGTCACCTCGGAAACTACCCCCGACCGCCGGCGGGAGATCCCGGCCGCCGGTCAGGATCCCGGGGGTGTGGTACGGGTCACGACCGTCAGCCGACGGCGGTCGGCGACGCCTCGGCACGTTCGGCCTGGTCGGGCGTGGGCATGTCGGTCGGCCGGCGCCGCCGCAGCAGCGCCCACGGTCCGCGGGGCCCGGTCCCGGAGCCGGCGACGGCGGCCGGCTGCACCTCGGTGCCCGGCCGGTTGACCGCCCGCGCCGCGGCGCGGGCCACCGGACGCACGGTGTCCCGGCGCAGGGCCCGGAGCCCGCGGTCGGCTCCGGCCGGCCACACGTGCAGCGCGTCCGCGACCGAGGGCAGCAGGACGGCGGCGGCCGCGGCGTAGCCGGCGGCGCTGGGGTGGAACTCGTCGACGCTGAACATGGTCGCGTCGGAGGCGAAGGCGGGGCCGAGCAGCGAGCCGAGCGACACCGAGCGGCCGCCGGCCTCGACGACGGCGATGGTCTGGGCCTCGGCCATCTGCCGGCTCCAGCGGCGGGCGAGCGTGCGCAGCGGCTGGGCGATCGGGCGGATCGTGCCGAGGTCGGGGCAGGTGCCGACGACGACCTCGCATCCGGCCGCGGTGAGCCGGCGGACCGCGTCGGTGAGGTGGCCGACCGAGACCGACGTGGGCGTGCGGGCGGTGACGTCGTTGGCGCCGATCATGATCACCGCGACCGCCGGCTCCTCGGCCAGCGCCCGGTCGACCTGGGCATCGAGGTCGGCGGCGCGGGCGCCGGACTTGGCCAGCCGCACCAGCCGCACCGGGCGCTCGGCCAGCTCGGCCAGCCCGGCGGCGACCAGGACGCCGGGGGTCTCCGCGGCCCGCCGCACCCCGAGGCCGACGGCGCTGGAGTCGCCCAGGACGGTGAGCACGATCGGGGCGCCGCGCCCCCGCCCGTAGACGCCGTCGCCCGAGGGCGGGTCGCTCTTGTCGGTGCGGGCCTCGACCTTGCGGCGGGCGGCGCGGGCCTCCTCGTGCAGGAGCGCGACCAGGGCGGCGCCGGCGATGCCGACCCCGCCGCCTCCGTAGGCGGCGCCGGTGGCGAGCCATCGGGCCGTGGCGGTGCGGGTCATGGTCCCTCCGTCCCTGAGCATCGGCGTCCTGGTGGCGCCACCGACGTTATCGGCCGCCTACGGTGCAAGCTGTGGCCTCCTCCCTCCCTGGTGTGACCCCTCCCACATCCGACGACGACCGTGCGCGGCAGATCGTCGACGTCCTCGTCGAGGCGTTCGGCGACCTCATGGACGCCGATGCCGACGCCTTCCGGACCAAGTTCCGGAAGATGGCGGCCGATCCGTTCGCCTTCTACCGCGGCAGCGCGCCCCTGTTCTACGCCGACATGGCGACATTCGAGGATCGCTGGTGCGACGAGCGGACGTCGCGCGTGTGGATCCAGGGTGACCTGCACGCGGAGAACTTCGGCACCTACATGGACAGCGCCGGCCGGATCGTCTTCGACGTCAACGACTTCGACGAGGCCTACCTGGGCCACGTGAGCTGGGACCTGCGCCGGTTCGCCGCGAGCTTCGCGCTGCTCGCGTGGCGCAAGGCGCTGGGCGACGAGGTCATCGGCGAGCTGCTCGGCGGCTACCTGAACGCCTACCTGGACCAGGTGGAGGCGTTCACCCGCTCCGACGAGGACCGCTCCTTCGCGCTGCGGGCGGACAACACCGAGGGGGCGGTGCGGGAGGTCATCTTCGAGACGACCACCCGCACGCGGCTCGGGCTGCTGGAGCGCATGACGGTGATCGAGGGCTACCGGCGGCGGTTCGCCGACCGCCCGCGCAACCGCCGCCTGGAGGACGACGAGCGCGAGCGGGTGCTGGCCGCCCTGGAGCGCTACCGCGAGACCGTGCCCAAGGGCCAGCGGCGCCGCGAGGTCACCTACGACGTCAAGGACGTGATCGGCACCGGCGGCTTCGGCATCGGCAGCGCCGGGCTGCCGGCGTACAACGTGCTGCTCGAGGGGTACGACCAGGCGCTGGAGAACGACGTCGTCCTCTCGCTGAAGCAGGGCAACGTGCCCGCCCCCAGCCGGGTCGTCACCGACCCGGAGATCCGGGCGTACTTCGAGAACGAGGGGCACCGGACGGCGCTGAGCCAGCGGGCGCTGCAGGCCAACGCCTCCCAGTTCCTGGGCTACACCGAGATCGACGGCCGCGGGTTCGTCGTCGCCGAGCTCTCGCCCTACGAGCTGGACCTGGACTGGGAGGACCTCACCGAGCCCGAGGACATCGCGCCGGTGATGGTGCAGCTCGGGCGGGCGACGGCGAAGCTGCACTGCGTGGGGGACGCCGACAGCGACCACACTCTCGTGCCGTTCCAGACCGAGGAGGCGATCACCGCGATGATCGGCGACCGGCGGGCGGAGTTCGTCGCCGACCTGGTCGACTTCGCGCACGGCTACGCGCACCGCACGCAGGACGACTTCCGGCTGTTCGTGAACGCCTTCCGCGCCGGGCAGATCCCGGGCATCAGCTCCAGCGGCTCGCACCCGCTGCCGGCGGACCGGGCATAGGAAGCTATGCATACGTCTGCGCGGCCGAAACCGTATGCATAGCCTCCTATGCCTGGGTGGCCGGTCAGCGGGCGCGGCGCCCCCTCCGGCTGCGCAGGTAGTCGGCGACGACGTACTCGCCCAGCCGGTCGGCGTCGGGCTCGAACACCCGCCCGCCGGCCCGCTGGGTGAGGTCGTGCACGAAGTGGATCAGCCCGGGGTCGGGGTCGAGGGCGAACACGTTCACCGTGGCGCCCGACCGGGCCACCTTCTCGACCTCGGCCACCGTGCGGGCGATCGTCTCGGGCATGGGGGGCCAGCAGAAGAACGGCGTCCCGTCGTCCTCCAGGTGCGCGGTGGGCTCGCCGTCGGTGACCACGAGCACCACCGGCTCGGCGTCCCGGTGCCGCGCGAGGAACCGCCGGGCCAGCATCAGCCCGTGCTGCAGGTTGGTGCCCTGCAGGGTGTCCACGCTGAGCTCGGCGAGGGTCTCCGGGCGCAGCACCTGGGCGGTGGAGGAGAAGCCGATGATCTCGATCGCGTCCTGCGGGAAGCGGGTGGTCACCAGCGAGTGCAGCGCCATCGCCGTCGACTTCGCCGCGCCCCACGTCCCGCGCAGCGCCATCGAGTAGGAGAGGTCGACCAGCAGCGCCACGGCCGCGCCGGTGCGCCGCTCGGTCTCCACGACCTCGAAGTCCTCGACGGCGATGCGCACCCGGGTGCCGGTGCGGGGTGAGCCCGCCGTCCGCAGGACGGCGTTCTTCACCGTGCGGACGACGTCGAGGGGCTGCTCGTCGCCGAACCGCCACTCCCGGGAGCTGCCGGTGAGCTCCCCGGCGGCACCGGCGTCGGCGACGTCGTGCTCGCCGCGGCCCGTGGCGTCCAGCGTCGCGAACACCCGGCGCAGGGCGGTCGCGCCGAGCCGGCGGACCGCCTTGGGGGAGAGCTCCAGGGTGCCGCCGGAGCGGTTCAGGTAACGCTGCCGCTCCAGCTCCCGTTCCAGCTGCCGCAGCGCGGCCAGGTCGTCGGCGGCGGGCCGGCCCAGCGCGCGCTCGAGCAGCTCCTCGTCGACGTCGGCCAGCGAGGCGCCGGCGTAGCCCTGCGACAGCTGGTTGGACAGCGCCTCGAGGTCGGCGAGCTCGGCGACCGCGCTGGTGGCGTCGCCCATGCCCAGGGACTGCTCGCCGTCGGGCACCTGGCCGCGCTGGCCCCACGGCAGGTCCGGCCGGGCCTGCCGCAGCGCGTCGGAGAGGTGCGCCATCTCGCTGGCCAGCCCCATGTCCTCCATCGTCTGGGCCATGAGGTCGGCGAGCTCGGCCCGCTGCTCGGCGGAGAGCCCGGCCATCATCCGCTGCTGGGCGGCGGCCCGGCGCGCCAGGGAGTCGATCAGCTCCTCGACCGACCCGGGCTGGTCGGGGAAGAACTGCCCGTGCTTGGCCATGAAGTCGGCGAACTGCTGGTCGGTGTCCTCGCCGCGGTTGTGCGCGTCCACGAGCCGGGACAGGTCGGCCACCATGTCCTTGACCGCCTGCATGTCCTGGTCGGTGGCGTTCTCCAGCGACTGCTTCATGGAGGCGAACGAGCTGTCGAGGACCTCGCGCCGGAGCAGGTCCTGGATCTGCTCGTAGGCCTGGCGGGCCTCGGCCGAGCGCCAATCGTAGTCCTTGAGCGCCCGCACCGCCCCGGAGGTGTCCTCGGGGAGGGCGTCGAGCTCGGCCTCCTTGAGCCGGGCCAGGTCGTCGGGGTCGGGGAACAGCTCGGTCCGCTCGGCCTGCACCGCCCGGTCGAGCAGCTCGCGCACCTCCTGCAGGGTGCCGTCCATGCGGCCGGCGGTGCGCGCGGTGCGCAGCCGGTCGCGCACCGCCCGGCGCAGCTCGTCGAGTCCGCGCCGGCCCTCGGTGCCGCGCCGGAGCAGCTCGCGCAGCGCCTCCCGCACGCCGCTGCCGCCCAGCACCGAGTCGCCGATCTCGTCGACGGCGTTGCCCAGGTCGTACGGCGGGGCGAGCGGGTCCGGGCCGCCCCGCCAGGCGCCGTACCGGTAGCCGCGTGGGCGGCGTTCGCTCACCTCAGGCCCCGTACACCGTGCGGCCGCCGTCGGTGTCCTTGGCCAGCCGGCGGGTCAGGTAGAGCCCCTCCAGGGCGAACTCGACGGCGGCCGCCGCCTGCTCCGGTGACTGGTCGCCCTCGGGCACCCCGAGCCGGCCGAGCAGCTCGGCGAGCCTGGGCACCGTGCCGAGCTGGCCCATCAGCGCCGGCGCGCTGACCAGGTCGCCGGACTCGACGGTCTCCCCGCCGGTGAAGTGCTCCTGCAGGCCGGACAGGTCCAGCCCGGCGCAGCGGGCCCGGAAGGTCTGCGCGGTGGCCTGGCGGAGCAGGTGCTCGAGCACCTCCAGCTCGCGGTCGTCGTCCGGGTCGGAGCCGGAGTCGGCGAACTCGACCTTGCCGCGACTGGCCGGGACGATGCTCGGCAGGTCCACCACCCGCGCCACCGGCCGGGTCTCCCCGGCCACGGCGGCGCGGCGGACGGCGGAGGCGGCGACGGTCTCCAGCCCGGCGATGGCGAACCGGGCGCTGACGCCGGAGCGGCTGTCGACGTGGCTGGACTCGCGGACCAGGCGGGTGAAGCGGGCGACGATCTCGACCAGGTGGTGCGGGACGACCGGCTGGGCGAGGTGGTCGGCGCCGAACGCGGTCGGCCAGCTCAGCTCGGCCTCCTGCTGCAGCAGCCGGATCTCGTCGGCGAGCTCGATCGGGTAGTGCGTGCGCACCTCGGCGCCGAACCGGTCCTTGAGCGGGGTGATGATCCGGCCGCGGTTGGTGTAGTCCTCGGGGTTGGCGCTGGCCACGAGCAGCAGGTCCAGGGGCAGCCGGACGCGGTAGCCGCGGATCTGGATGTCGCGCTCCTCCAGCACGTTGAGCAGCGCCACCTGGATCCGCTCGGCGAGATCGGGCAGCTCGTTGACGCTGAAGATGCCGCGGTTGGTGCGGGGCACCAGGCCGTAGTGCACCGTCTCCGGGTCACCGAGGGTGCGGCCCTCGGCCACCTTGATCGGGTCGACGTCGCCGATCAGGTCGCCGACGCTGGTGTCGGGCGTGGCCAGCTTCTCGCCGAACCGCTCGCTGCGGTGCAGCCAGCCGACCGGGGTGGCGTCGCCGTGCTCGGCGATCTGGCGGTGCGCCCAGACGCTGACCGGGGCCAGCGGGTGCTCGTTCAGCTCGCTGCCGACGAGCACCGGCGTCCACTCGTCGAGCAGGCCGACCAGGGTGCGGATCAGGCGGGTCTTGCCCTGGCCGCGCTCGCCCAGCAGGACGAGGTCGTGGCCGGCGATGAGCGCGCGCTCGACCTCGGGGAGCACGGTGTCCTCGAAGCCGACGATGCCGGGCAGGGTGGGCTCCCCGGCGGCCAGGCGGACGAGCAGGTTGGCGCGGATCTCGGCCTTGACCGGCCGGAAGGCGGCGCCGCTGGCGCGGAGGTCGCCGAGTGTGGTGGGTGCGGGGGAGGGGGTTGCCGGTGCGGGGCTGTCCGTCACCCCCGCCACGGTACGACGGTCTGCCCATTCGTCGTCCTCCGGACGACACCGCGGCCACTGTCCGTCCCGACTTTCGCGGAGCCGCTGCGTCGCGCCTGCGCGATCACACGGTCGTCCTCCGGACGACACCGCGACCACGTGCCGTCCCCGTGGTGCGCGGAGCCGCTGCGTCGCGCCTGCGCGATCACACGGTCGTCCTCCGGACGACACCGCGACCACGTGCCGTCCCCGTGGTGCGCGGAGCCGCTGCGTCGCGCCTGCGCGATCACACGGTCGTCCTCCGGACGACACCGCGACCACGTGCCGTCCCCGTGGTACGCGGAGCCGCTGCGTCGCGCCTGCGCGGACCCCTCCGGGGGCCACTCGGCACGACAGCCCGGTGGTGCGTTCCGGCGGCGCCCTCCTGGAATGATCGCTGCATGCCGACGCCCGAGGTCCCCCTGGTCAGCGGTGCCGACGTCGAGGCGGCGGCGGAGCTCATCGGGGGCGTGGTCCGGCGCACCCCGCTGGAGCACTCCCGGGGCCTCGCCGACCTGGTGGGCGGTCCGGTGTGGCTCAAGTGCGAGAACCTGCAGCGCACCGGCTCGTTCAAGATCCGCGGGGCCTACACGCGGATCGCGCGGCTGACCGACGCCGAACGGGCCCGCGGCGTCGTCGCCGCGAGCGCCGGCAACCACGCGCAGGGCGTGGCCCTGGCCGCGCGGCTGCTGGGCGCCACCGCCACCGTCTACATGCCGGAGACCGCGCCGCTGCCGAAGCTGGCCGCCACCCGGGCCTACGGCGCCACGATCGAGATGCTCGGGCAGTCGCTGGCCGAGCCGCTGGTGGCCGCCGCCGAGCACGCCGAGCGCACCGGCGCGGTCTTCATCCACCCCTTCGACCACCCCGACGTGATCGCCGGCCAGGGCACCGTCGGGCTGGAAGTGCTCGAGCAGTGCCCCGAGGTGGCGACCGTGCTGGTCTGCGCCGGGGGCGGTGGCCTGGTCGCCGGGCTCGCGGCCGCGGTGAAGAGCCGGCGTCCCGACGTCCGGGTGGTGGCGGTGCAGGCCGAGCAGGCCGCGGCGCTCCCCGGGTCGCTGGCGGCCGGCCGCCCGGTGGCGCTGGAGTCGATGGCGACGATGGCCGACGGGATCGCCGTCCCCCGGCCCAGCGACCTCTCCTTCGCGCACGTGCAGGGTCTGGTGGACGAGGTGCGCACGGTCAGCGAGGAGGACCTCTCCCGCGCGCTGCTGTTCTGCCTGGAGCGGGCCAAGCTGGTGGTCGAGCCGGCCGGGGTCGCCGCGGTGGCGGCGGTGCTGGCCGACCCGACGGCGTTCGCCCCGCCGGTGGTGGCGGTCGTCTCCGGCGGCAACATCGACCCGGTGCTGCTGCTCAAGGTCGTCCAGCACGGCATGGCCGCGGCGGGCCGCTACCTCTCGCTGCGGCTGCAGGTGCCCGACCGGCCCGGCTCGCTGGCCGCCCTGCTCGCCGAGCTCGCCGCCGGAGGGGCCAACGTGCTGGAGGTCGAGCACGAGCGCACCGGCACCCGCCTGGGGGTGGGCGAGGTGGAGATCGGGGTGGTCCTGGAGACCCGTGGGCCGACGCACGCCGAGGAGGTCGTGGCCGCGCTGCTGCGCGCCGGCTACGCCGTCACCCCGGAGTGAGTTCCCGGGGCCGGCGATGAGTCCCGGCCCCTGCCCCGGTCCTAGCTCCCGACCCCGTACCGGGCGGGGCGGGAGACCGAGGAGTCATGGGTGTGCGCACCGTGGAGAACGGCGTCCGGGAACTGTCGGTGGGCGCGGCTAGCGTCCGCGGCATGAGCGACGCGATCGTCGTCGAGGGGTTGGTCAAGCGTTTCGGCGCGACCACCGCGCTCGACGGAGTGGACCTGACCGTGGCCGAGGGCTCGGTGCTCGGCCTCCTCGGCCCCAACGGGGCGGGGAAGACGACGGTGGTGCGCGTGCTGACCACCCTGCTGCAGGCCGACGCCGGACGGGTCGAGGTCGTCGGGCTGGACGTGGCCCGCGACGCCGACCGGGTACGTGCGGCCATCGGCCTCACCGGCCAGTACGCGGCGGTGGACGAGTACCTGACCGGCTTCGAGAACCTCGAGATGGTCGGGCGGCTGTACCACCTGCCGAAGGCGGAGGCCCGCAGGCGGGCCGGGGAGCTGCTGGAGCGCTTCGACCTCTCGGACGCGGCCGGCCGCCCGGCCAAGACCTACTCCGGCGGGATGCGGCGCCGGCTGGACATCGCCGCGTCGCTGATCAACCGCCCACGGGTGCTGTTCCTCGACGAGCCGACCACCGGCCTGGACCCGCGCAGCCGGCTGGCCATGTGGGAGTTCATCGCCGAGCTGGCCGACGGGGGGACGACGATCCTGCTGACCACGCAGTACCTGGAGGAGGCCGACCGGCTGGCCGACCGGATGGTGGTCATCGACCGGGGCAGGGTCATCGCCCGCGGGACGGGGGACGACCTGAAGGCGCAGGTCGGCGGGCAGCGCCTGGAGTTCACTCTGGCCCGCGCCGTCGACCTGGGCGAGGTGGCCCGGCGGCTGGCGCCGCTGGCGGTGGAGGACCCGCACAGCGACGAGCAGTCGCGGCGGCTGAGCCTGCCGGTGCGCGGTGGCACCGAGGTGCTGGCCGAGGCGCTGCGCCTGCTGGAGGGCAGCGGGGTCGAGGTGCTCGACGTGGGGCTGCGGCGTCCCGACCTGGACGACGTGTTCCTGACCCTGACCGGCCGCGCGGCCGAGGAGGTCGCCACCGACGAGCCCACGCCCGAGCCGATTCCGACCGGAGCAGCCCGATGACCAGCCTCGCCACGACGCTCTCCGACAGCGTCGTCATCACCAAGCGGAACCTGATCAAGGTCAAGCGGGTCCCCGACCTGGTCGTCTTCGCGACCCTCTCGCCGATCATGTTCGTGCTGCTGTTCCGGTACGTCTTCGGCGGCGCGATCGGCGGGCTGCCCCCCGGGGTCTCCTACGCGGAGTTCCTGCTGCCGGGGATCTTCGCCCAGACGATCGTGCTCGGGTCGACCACGACCGGCGCCAGCATCGCCGAGGACCTGCAGAAGGGCCTCGTCGACCGCTTCCGCTCGTTGCCGATGGCGCCGGCGGCCGTGCTCGTCGGCCGGACCGTCGCCGACGCCGGGCTCAACATCATCTCGATCGCGGTCATGGCGCTGACCGGGCTCGTGGTCGGCTGGCGGATCAACTCGTCGGTGCCCGAGGCGGTCGCCGGTTTCCTCGTCCTGCTGCTGTTCGCCTTCGCGATCTCGTGGCTGATGGCGCTGGTCGGCCTCCTGGTCCGGACGCCGGAGGTGGTCAACAACGCCAGCTTCATCGTGATCTTCCCGCTGACCTTCGTGGCCAACACGTTCGTGCCGCTGGAGACGTTCCCGTCGGTGCTGCGCACCTTCGCCGAGTGGAACCCGGTGTCCGCGGTGGTCCAGGCGGCCCGCAACCTGTTCGGCAACACCTCCGACCAGGTGCCGGTGCCCGATGCCTGGTCGCTGCAGAACCCGGTGCTCTACACGCTCATCTGGGTGGTCGTCATCCTGGCGGTGTTCGTCCCGCTCTCGGTCCGCCAGTTCCGCCGCACCGCCAGCCGCTGAGCCTGCGCCGGGCCTCACCCGCCGACCGGAACGTCGTGGTCGGACCGAGTGGGGCCCGGAGGGCTCCGCGCAGGGACGACGCAGCGGCTCCGCCCGCCTCGACGTCTGGTCGGCACGGAGTGGGGCCCCGAGGGTCCCCGACGTGTCGACGGATGGGCTCAGCGCCGGCCGGGGACGGCACGTGGCCGCGGTGCGGCCCGGAGGGTCGCGATGTGATGGCGGTGCGTCGTGGTCGGACCGAGTGGGGCCCGGAGGGCTCCGCGCAGGGACGACGCAGCGGCTCAGCGCCGGTGGGGGACGGCACGTGGCCGCGGTGCGGCCCGGAGGGTCGCGATGTAATAGCGGCGATGAGTGCCGCCGAGAACCCTGCCCTGTCCGCCGACAACCCGCTGGCCGCACCCTCGGAGCTGCCGTTCCGGCTGCCGCCGTTCGCCGACATCAGCCTGGAGCACTGCCGGGAGGCGCTCCTGGCCGGGATGGCCGAGCACCGCCGGGAGATCGCCGCGATCGCCGGGTCGGCGGAGCCGCCGACGGCGCAGAACACGATCGTGGCGCTGGAGCGCTCGGGCGCACTGCTCGACCGGGCGTGGTCGGTGTTCGGCAACCTCTCCTCCTCGGTCGCCACCCCGAGGCTCCGGGAGATCGAGCGGGAGATCGCGCCGCTCGCCGCCGCCCACGACGATGCGCTGCGCCTGGACCCGGCGCTGTTCGCCCGGGTGGACGCGGTGCACGAGGGGCGCTCCGACGCCGGGCTGGACCCGGAGACGCTGCGGCTGGTCGAGCGGTACCACCTGGACTTCGTCCTCGCCGGCGCGCGCCTCGACGCCGACGGCCGGGCGCGGTTGAGCGAGCTCAACCAGGAGCTCTCGGAGCTGTCTACGACGTTCGGCCAGAACCTGCAGCTGGCCACCGAGGCCGCGGCCGTCCGCGTGACCGACGCCGCCGAGCTCGACGGCCTCACGCCGGAGGAGGTCGGGGCGGCCGCGCGGACGGCCACCGACCGCGGGCTCGACGGGTACCTGATCACCCTCGTGCTGCCGACGGGCCAGCCGGCGCTGACCAAGCTGCGGAACCGCGACCTGCGCCGCCGGGTGTTCGAGGCGTCGGTGACTCGGGCGGCGGGCGGCGAGCACGACAACCGCCCCGTCGCCGAGCGGATCGCCCGGGCCCGGGCCGAGCGGGCCCGCCTGCTCGGTTTCGCCACCCACGCCGACCTCGTGCTGGCCGACTCCACCGCCGGCACGGCGGCCGCCGTCGACGAGATGCTCGCCTCGATGGTCCCGGCGTCGGCCGCCAACGCGGAGGCCGAGGCCGGCGTCCTCCGCGAGGCCGCGGCCCGGGACGGCGTCGAGCTCGCCGCCTGGGACTGGGCGTTCTACAGCGAGCGGGTGCGGGCCGAGCGCTACGCCGTCGACACGGCGGCCCTGCGGCCGTACTTCGAACTGGACCGGGTGCTGGTCGACGGGGTCTTCACCGCCGCCGAGCGGCTCTACGGCTTCCGGTTCACCCCGCGGACCGACCTCGCCGGCTACCACCCCGACGTGCGGGTGTGGGAGGTCCGCGACGCCGACGGGGCCGACGTCGGCCTGTACCTCGGCGACTTCTTCGCCCGGGAGGGCAAGCGCGGCGGGGCATGGATGAGCTCGTTCGTCCGCCAGTCGGGCCTGCTCGGCACCCGCCCGGTCGTGGTCAACAACCTCAACGTCTCGCGGGCGCCGGAAGGGCAGCCCACGCTGCTCACCCTCGACGAGGTGAACACGCTCTTCCACGAGTTCGGCCACGCGCTGCACGGGCTGACCTCGGCGGTCACCTACCCGCGTTTCGCCGGCACCGCCGTCCCGCGGGACTTCGTCGAGTTCCCGAGCCAGGTCAACGAGATGTGGGCGCTGTGGCCCGAGGTGCTCGGCGGCTACGCGCGGCACGTCGAGACCGGTGAGCCGCTGCCGGCCTCGGTCGTGGCGGCCATCGACGCGGCGCAGCTGTGGGGCGAGGGGTTCGGCACGCTCGAGTACCTGGCCGCCACGCTGCTCGACCAGGCGTGGCACCGGATCACGCCCGAGACGGAGATCGGCGACCCGGTCGAGTTCGAGCGCGTGGCACTCGCCGCGGCGGGGGTCGCCTCCGACCTGGTGCCGCCGCGCTACCGCACGACCTACTTCCAGCACATCTTCGCCGGCGGCTACTCCGCCGGCTACTACTCCTACATCTGGTCGGAGGTGCTCGACGCCGACACGGTGGAGTGGTTCACGGAGAACGGTGGCCTGCGGCGGGAGAACGGCGACGTCTTCCGGCAGCGGCTGCTCTCCGTCGGCGGCTCGGTGGACCCGCTGGAGGCGTTCCGCGCCGTCCGCGGCCGCGACGCCGACCCCCTGCCCCTGCTCAAACGACGTGGGCTGGTGGCATCGGGACCGGGTGACGGGACCACCTGAGCCGGGAACGGCAGGGGCCTGCAGTGGACCCGTCGCGGGGCCCGGAGGGCTCCCGACGGGGACATGGGCAAGGGCTCAGCGGCGCCGGGGAACGGCACGTGGCCGCGGTGCGATCCGGAGGATCGCAATGTCATAGCCAGGGCAGGCTGAGCACCAGGTCGAGGTCATCGGGGGCGTCGCCGTCGCGGACCAGCCGGTTGGGCTGGTGGTGGCCGCAGGCGGTGCAGCGGTGCACCACCTGCCAGCCCTTGCCCGACTTCTCCACCAGCCCGACCGGCTCCATCGGCTGCCGGCACTCGCTGGCGCGGTCACCGGGCAGGTCGTCGACGTGCAGCGACCACAGGCAGTACGGGCAGTGGTTGCGGTAGTGCCCGTCGGTGTTGGCCGGCACCGGTGCGGTGCAGTGCACGCACGGAAAGCCGGTGTTCTCCGCCCGCCGGGAGCGGGCGCGCGGTGCGGTCACCTGCCGGTCAGGGGACGAACGGCTCGATGCCGACGACCTCGACGGTGATGTCCCGGCCGTTGGGGGCCTGGTAGGTGACCTTCTTGCCCGGCTTGGCGCCCATGATCGCCGCGCCGAGGGCCGACTCCGGCGAGTAGACGGTCAGGTCGGTGGTGCCGGCGATCTCGCGCGATCCGAGCAGGAACTTCTCGGTGTCGTCGTCGCCCTCGAACCGGATGGTGATGACCGTGCCGGTGGCGGCGTGCGTGACCTTCGTCGGCGGCTCGCCGACGTGGGCCTTGCGGAGCAGGTCGGTGACCTGGCGGATCCGGCCCTCCTGCTTGCCCTGCTCGTCCTTGGCGGCGTGGTAGCCGCCGTTCTCCTTGAGGTCGCCCTCCTCGCGGCGGGCGTTGATCTCGGCGGCCATGGCCGGGCGGTTCGCCACCAGCTGGTCGAGCTCGGCCTTCAGCCGGTCGTAGGCGTCCTGGGTCAGCCAGATGCCGTCGTGCTCGTCAGTGGGGGTGGACACGGGGGAGAACTCCTGGAAATCGGGGTGCCGTCCCCTGCGGACGGCGGTGGTCGATCCGGCCAAGCTAGCACCGGAGAGCCGGCGGACGCAGCGGTGCGACGTGCGCGGCGGTTGCGGAACCCGAGCGTACCCAGCGCGGGTGGGCGATGCCCGCCACCCGTCCGGAGGGCCGCGGGAGAGGTGTGGGCCACACCTTCGGGAGGGTCGCTCCGCAGGGCCCTCGGGCGAGGGACACTGTCCTGGTGACCCAACCCGATCAGTTGCGACTGCTCGCCGTGCACGCTCATCCGGACGACGAGTCGAGCAAGGGCGCCGCCACGATGGCGAAGTACGTCGCCGAGGGCGCGCGCGTGCTGGTGGCGACGGCGACCGGCGGCGAGCGCGGCTCGGTGCTCAACCCGGCGATGGACCGCCCCGACGTGTGGGACCGGCTGCCGCAGATCCGTGCCGAGGAGATGGCGAAGGCCCGCGAGATCCTCGGCGTCGAGCAGGAGTTCCTGGGCTTCGTCGACTCCGGGCTGCCCGAGGGCGACCCGCTGCCCCCGCTGCCGGAGGGGTGCTTCGCGCTCGTCCCGATCGAGGAGGCGGCGGCTCCGCTGGTCGCGCTGATCCGCCGCTTCAAGCCGCAGGTGATCACCACCTACGACGAGCGCGGCGGCTACCCGCACCCCGACCACATCAAGACCCACGAGATCTCGGTGCACGCGTTCGAGGCCGCCGGTGACCCGGACCGCTACCCCGAGCTCGGCGAGCCCTGGCAGCCGAGCAAGCTCTACTACCACATGAGCTTCACGCTGCCCCGGACGAAGGCGCTGCACGAGGCCATCCTCGCGACCGGCGCGGAGTCCCCCTACGCCGAGTGGCTGGAGAAGTGGGACCCCGCCCACGACATCTCCCACCGGGTGACCACCCGGGTGCCGTGCGGTGAGTACTTCCCGGTCCGCGACGCGGCGCTCATCGCGCACGCGACCCAGATCGACCCGCTCGGCCGGTGGTTCGCCTGCCCGGTGGAGACCCAGCAGCAGATCTGGCCCACCGAGGACTACGAGCTGGCCCGGTCGCTGGTCGACACCCCCACCCCGGAGGACGACCTGTTCGCCGGGATCCGCAGTGAGGTGACCGTCCGATGACCTCGTCCGCCGCCGTGCAGGTCCTCGCCGCTGCCGAGCAGCAGCTGCCCGAGGACGTCGGCAAGGCCGGCCCGCTGGGGCTGCTGCTCCTCGTGGTCCTGCTCATCGCCGTCGCGTTCCTGGTCAAGTCGATGAGCGGCCACCTGAAGCGGGTGCCGCGCAGCTTCGACGAGGCCGACCAGGAGCCGCGCATCGTCGTCCCCGACTCCCCGGCCGGGCTGGTCGACGACCGGGAGCCCGGTCAGGACCTGCTGGAGACCCTGCGCCGCGCGCCGCGGGCCATCGAGGCGCCGCGGGACGACGAGGGCCGGACGCCGCGCGGCTGACCCGCAGCCGGGGCGGCGCTGCGCTCACCAGCGGTGCGCGACGTCGACCACGAGGCGGACCTGGCCGCTGTCCGGCCCGGCCAGGGTGAAGGTGCGGAAGGGCAGCCGGGCGCGGGTGCCCAGCCCCACGCTGGTCTGCCCCTCGAAGGAGCCGGCCAGTGCGACATGCCGGAATGTTCCGTAGCCGTCGACGTCGACCAGCTCGGCGCGGTCGGCCGGGACGTAGGTCGGCTGCCGCTGCTCGCCGTGGGCGGGCGCGCCGACCACGACCTGGAGGGCGGCCCCGCCGCGGAGCGGGACCGTGTGCCCGGAGCCGGGCTCCCGCACCTGCGGGGCGTACCGCACGGTGTAGGTGAGCGGCCGGTCCGCCTCGCCGTGCAGGTCGACGACCAGGCGGTCGAAGCACTCGTGCCGGCCGGCGCGGACGTCGGTGACGACGGCGTCGGCCACCCGCATCGGTACCGCCTCCGGCAGCGATCCCCACACCTGCCCGCAGAACGGCTGCGGGGTGCCGGCGGCCGCGGCCGGGGCAGCGCCGAGCGCCATCACCGCCCCGGCGCAGAGAGCCAGTGCACGTCTCCGGATCACGGTCGACCACATCCCTCCGTGCGCCCCTCCGGCGCCCTCCGGCTCCTGCCCGTGGGGCGGGCCCGGACGCATGGCCGGCCCGATCGTCACCGGGTCGTCATGCGCGGTGCGAGCCGTGCCGGGACGGAGCCGGGAGCCGCTGCGCCAGGACCAGGCTGCCCAGCGCCACGGCCGCGCCGCCCAGCTGCACCGGCGTCAGTGCCTGGCCGAGCAGCCCCCACCCGATCGCGGCCGCGACCACCGGGGAGAGGAGGGTCAGGAAGCTGATCCGTTCGGCCGGCAGCAGGTCCAGGCCGCGGAGCCACAGCGCGTAGGCCAGGGCGGTGTTGACCAGGCCGAGGTAGGCGAAGCCGCCGAGCTCGCCGCCGGTGACCCCGGACGGCAGGCCTTCCACGAGCAGGAGCACGGGCAGCAGGAGGAGGCCGCCGGCCAGCAGTTGCCAGCCGGTGAAGGCGAGGAGCGGGGCTGGGCGGCCCCAGCGCTGGGTGAGCACGACGCCGGTCGCCATCGACGCGGTGCCGGCGAGGCCGGCGAGCACGCCGACCGCGTCCAGCCGCGCCCCGTCGTCGACGACGATCAGGGCCACCCCGGCGACGCCCGCGAGGCCGAGCCAGAGCGTCCGCGCCCGGGGGCGACGCCCGAGCAGTGGCAGGGCGAGCAGGGCGACGATCAGCGGCTGCGCCGCACCCAGCACCGCGGCGATGCCGCCGGGCAGCCGGTAGGCGGCGACGAAGAGCAGGGCGAAGAACGCGCCGATGTTGAGCGCCCCGAGGGTGGCCGCCTTCCACCACCACGCCCCCCGGGGCAGCTGACGGCCGAGGACGACGAGCAGGAGCCCGGCGGGGAGGGCGCGCGCCGCCGCGGCCAGGAGCGGTCGGTCGGGAGGGAGCCACTCCGTGGTGACGGCGTACGTCGTCCCCCAGGTGGCCGGCGCCAGCGCGGCGAGCGCGGTGACCGTCCACACGGTCCGCCTGCGGGCCCCGCCGGTGGCCGCGCCGGTGGCCGTGCCGGCGCCGGCTGCGGGGACATGGGGGAGCGAGACGGTGGGCACGGCGGCACCTCGTTCGGGTGGAAGAATCTTGCTCCCAAGATACTTGGCTCGAAGAATCTGTCAACCGTGGAAGATGAGGTCGGCGCGACGACGAGGGGTGTGCGAGATGGTCGAGAAGGATCGGGTCGACGAGATCGTCGAGCAGTGGGCGCGGGAACGGCCGGACCTCGAGACCGGCCCCATGGCGCTCCTCGGCCGGATCTCGCGCACCGCGCGGCTGGCCGGTGATGCGCAGGAGCGGTGCTACGGCCGGTTCGGGATCACCCGCGCGGATTTCGACGTGCTCGCGACGCTGCGCCGGGCCGGGGGTGGCAGTGGCCTCTCGCCCGGCCGGCTCACCAGCTCCCTCATGCTCACCAGCGGCGGCATGACCGGCCGGCTCGACCGCCTGGAGCGCGCCGGTCTGGTCGTGCGGACGCCGGATCCCGAGGATCGGCGCGCGCTGCTGGTCGACCTCACGCCCGCTGGCAGGGAGCTGATCGACGAGGCCGTCACCGCCAGCGTCGCCGAGCAGCGCCGGCTCCTCGGTGACCTCACGGTCGACCAGCAGCGGAAGGTGAGCGCCCTGCTCCGCGAGGTGCTCGGGTCGGTCGAGCGGCACGCGTGAGCCGGCGTGCGTGTCCGCTGTCGGCGGAACCGCCACCCTGGCGCGGGGGACCGGGGCTGCTTACCGTGTAACCACGTAATCAACGCCTCGGAGGTTGCCATGCACGGAGCCCGGTCCCCGTTCTCGGATCCGTCGTTCGACCCGATCCGCGCCGCGTTCTTCCCCGGCGGCCGTGGTCGCGGCCCGGGTGGGCCCCGGGGCCACGGCGGCCGCGAGGGCCGGGGAGGGCGTGGCCGCGGTGCGGAGTCGCCGCCGGTGGACCGCGCCGAGGTGGCCGGCTGGTTCGCCGGCAGGCTGCCCGACGACTGGTTCACCGGCCCGGTCGAGCTGGTGCTCGACCGCGACGAGATCACCGTCATCGGCGTGCTGGCCGAGCCCGCGGCCGGCGAGGGCGACCCCGCCGCGGCGCGCGCCGGCCGGATCGCCCGCTTCCGCGAGGAGACCCGCGCCGAGCGGATGGCCATCGCCGAGGCCGCCCAGCAGCGGTACGGCCGGTCGATCGCGTGGGGCGTCGCCTGCGGGGAGGACCGCGAGGTGTTCACCAACGCCTCGGTGCCGGTGATGACCCGGCTGCGCCAGCCGGAGCGGCTGGTCCTGGACACCCTGGTCGATGCCGGCGTCGCCCGGTCCCGATCCGAGGCGCTGGTCTGGGCGGTCCGCCTGGTGGGGGAGCACACGGAGGACTGGCTGGCCGAGCTGCGGGCGGCCATGGCCTCGGTCGAGGAGGTCCGCGGCCGGGGCCCGACGGTGGGCTGACGGCGCCGTCGGCCCGTTCGGGGACACTGGGCGCGTGCCCGCCAGCCCCGCGCCGTCCGCGACCGACGTCCTCGTGGTCGGGGCCGGGCCCGCCGGCTCCGCCGCGGCCGCCTGGGCGGCGCGGTCCGGCCGCGACGTGGTGCTGGCCGACGCCGCGGTCTTCCCGCGCGACAAGACCTGCGGCGACGGGCTCACCCCGCGGGCGGTCGGGGAACTCGATCACCTGGGGCTGGGGGAGTGGGCGCGCTCGCGGGCCCGCAACCGGGGCCTGCGGGCCGCCGGCTTCGGCCGCGAGTGGCAGCTGCCCTGGCCCGGCGGCGCCTTCCCCGACCACGGCAGCGCCGTGCCGCGCACCGAGCTGGACGCCCGCATCCGGGCGGTCGCCGTCGAGGCGGGCGCGCAGGCCGTGGACGGCGCGCGGGCGGTCGACGTGTGCCGCGACGGCGACCGGATCACCGGGGTGGTGTTCGAGCACGCCGACGACAGCCGGTCGACCGTCGCCTGCCGGCGGCTGGTCGTGGCCGACGGCGTCCGCTCGCCCCTGGGCCGGGTCCTGGGCCGGGAGTGGCACCGCGACACCGCCTACGGCGTCGCCGCCCGCGGGTACGTCCGGTCCGGCCGGGCCGACGACGAGTGGATCTCCTCCCACCTGGAGCTGCGCGGCGCCGAGGGCGAGCTGCTCTCGGGGTACGGCTGGGTCTTCCCGCTGGGGGCCGCGGCCGGTGAGGTCAACATCGGCGTGGGCACCCTGGCCACGGCCCGGCGACCGGCGGGGGTCGCGCTCAAGTCGCTGTTGGAGACCTACGCGGACTCCCGGCGCGAGGAGTGGCGGCTCGACGGCGACGTCCGGCTGCCGGCCTCGGCGCTGCTCCCGATGGGCGGCGCGGTGTCCGGGGTGGCCGGCCGCAACTGGGCGCTGATCGGGGACGCCGCCGGCTGCGTCAACCCGCTCAACGGCGAGGGCATCGACTACGGCCTGGAGACCGGCCGCTCGCTGGCCGGCCTGCTGGACGACGACGACTGGACGACGGCGTGGCCGGCCACGCTGCGTGACCACTACGGCGAGGCGTTCTCCATCGCGCGGCGGCTGGCCGGCCTGCTCACCGTGCCGCGCTTCCTGCCCGCGGCCGGGCCGGTGGGCATGCGCTCGCGGGCGCTGATGACCGTCGCGCTGCGGGTCATGGGCAACCTGGTCACCGACGAGGACCGGGACCTCACCGCCCGGCTCTGGCGCCTGGCCGGCAGGCTCTCCGTGAAGCTCGACGACCGCGCCCCGTTCTCCTGACCACCGGCGCGGCGCAGCCGCGGTCCGCGGGAGCGAGGGCCCGGAGGGTCCTCCGAGCGCGGACGGGATGCGAGCCGAGGAGGGATCGTGCGGCGCAGCCGCACTCGCGCCGAGTGTGGCCCGAAGGGTCCCGCGCAGGCGCGAACCAACGGCTCGATGCAAGCCGGGACGGCAGCTGGCCGCGGTCGTCTGACGGAGTCAGACAAAAGGAGAGCTGTACACCGCGAAGTAGACCGCGATGTAGTGGCAGATCGCGGCGACGACGGTCATCGCGTGGAAGACCTCGTGGTAGCCGAACGTGCCCGGCCAGGGGTTCGGCTTCTTGATGCCGTAGGCGATCCCGCCGACGGTGTAGAGCACCCCGCCGACGGCGAGCAGCACCAGCGAGGCGACCCCGGCGATGTGCAGGATGTCGGTCAGGATGAAGACCGCGACCCAGCCGAGGCCGATGTAGAGCGGGACGCCCACCCACCGCGGCGCCGTCGGCCAGGTCATCTTGAGGCTCACCCCGGCCAGGGCGCCGGCCCACACGATGCCCAGGATCCAGAAGCCGGTCGGCTGGTCGACGGCGAGCAGGGCGAACGGCGTGTAGGTGCCCGCGATGAACAGGAAGATCATCGAGTGGTCCAGCCGCTTCATGATCTTCCAGCCGCGCGGTGACCAGCGGCGGCGGTGGTAGAGCGCACTGATGCCGAACAGACCGCAGATGGTCAGGCAGTAGACCGTCACCGACCAGCCGGCCCGGGCCCCCTGCACCGAGGCCAGCGGGATGAGCACCGCGCCGGCGACGATCGCGCCGAAGAAGGAGAACAGGTGGATCCACCCCCGCGCGCGGGGGCGGGTGTCGGGGTGGTCCCAGTCGTCGTCGTCGAAGTCCTCGGCGACCCAGGTCCGCTCGACCTGCTCGCCCTCGGCGGCCACCGTGGCGACCGCCTGCCGGGCCGGGGCCTCGAACTCGGCCCCGTCGGCCTCCACCCGGACCTGGTCGTGCTCGTGGGGGAAGACGCTCATGTGCCGAGGTTACGGAGGTCGCCGGTGCCGGGCACCAGAACGGACCTGTGACCTTCCTGCCGATCTCCCGCCGGACCGGCCGGGCGGCTCCCGGCCGACCGGCTGCCGGGGGCCTAGGGTGACCGCCGTGGGGGTGCGTCGGCGGGTTCGGGACGCGCTGATCCAGGTCTACGAGCGGCGGCTGGCGCGCGCACTGGTCGACGCGGACGTGCCCCGGCACGTCGGCGTGATCATGGACGGCAACCGGCGGTGGGCCCGGGCCATCGGCCTGGAGGACGTCGCCCACGGCCACCGCCGTGGCGCGGACAAGATCGCCGACCTGCTCGGCTGGTGCGACGACGCCGGCGTGCAGGTGGTCACCCTCTTCATGCTCTCGACGGACAACCTGCGCCGGCCCGAGAGCGAGCTCAGCGCCCTCCTGCGGATCATCGAGGACGTCGCCGTCGACCTGTCCCGGCCCGGCCGGCGCTGGAAGGTGCGGCAGATGGGCGCGCCCGAGCTGCTGCCGCCGGAGACCGTGGCCGTGCTCAAGCAGGCCGAGGAGGACACCTGCGACCGGGACGGCGCGACGGTGAACCTGGCCGTCGGATACGGCGGCCGGCGCGAGATCGCCGACGCCGTCCGCTCGCTGCTGACCGAGCACGCGTCGCGCGGCACCTCGCTGAGCGAGCTGGTGGAGGTCCTCGACGTCGAGCACATCGCCGAGCACCTCTACACCCGCGGCCAGCCCGACCCCGACCTGGTGATCCGCACCAGCGGTGAGCAGCGCATGTCCGGGTTCCTGCTGTGGCAGACCGCCAACGCGGAGTTCCACTTCACCGACGTGTACTGGCCGGACTTCCGCCGGATCGACTTCCTGCGCGCCCTGCGCGACTACTCGGCCCGGCACCGCCGCTTCGGCGGATAGGCGCGGCTGCGAAACTGCCTGCATGACCGCCGGAGCTCTCGACCTCGCCCTGGAGTACGTGCGGCTGGGCCTGCGCTTCGACCGCCTGGAGTCCGGCTTCGTCGACGCGTACACCGGCGACCCCCGGATCCGGGCGCAGGTCGAGGACGAGCCGGCGCCCACGCCGCGGCAGCTGCGCGACCGCGCGCGGGAGCTGCTGCGCGAGCTGGACGCCGCCGGCCTGCCCGGGGACCGCGCCGACTTCCTGCGGGGGCAGCTCACCGGGCTGGAGTGCAGCGCCCGGAAGATGAGCGGCGAGCCGGTCGGGTTCGTCGAGGAGGTGCGCAGCTACTTCCAGGTCGACGTCGCCCTCGGCGACGAGGCCACCTACGCCGCGGCGCACGCCGACCTCGAGGGGCTGCTGCCCGGCGAGGGCTCCCTGGCGGAGCGGTACGCCCTGCACCGCCGCCGCGAGGAGTGCCCGCCGGACCGGCTGGAGAGTGCGGTGCAGGCGCTGTCCAGCGCGCTGCGCGACCGGGTCCGCGGGCAGTACGGCCTCCCGGAGGCGGAGACGGTGCGGTACGAGGTCGTCACCGACAAGCCGTGGTCGGGCTTCAACTACTACGAGGGCGGCTACCGGTCCCGCGTCGCCATCAACGCCGACCTGCCGCACCGGCTCTCCCAGCTGCCGCACCTGGTGGCGCACGAGTCCTACCCCGGCCACCACACCGAGCACTGCCGCAAGGAGCGCGGGCTGGTGGAGCGGTCCGGGCACCTGGAGCACACGGTCTTCCTGGTCAACACCCCCGAGTGCCTCATGGCCGAGGGGCTGGCCGACCTCGGCGTCCCCGCCGCCATCGGCGCGGGGTGGGGGACCTGGTCGGAGGAGATCCTCGGTGACCTCGGGCTGCGGTTCGACGGCGGGCTGGCCGAGCGGATCGCGGCCGCGGCCGCTCCGCTGAACCGGGTGCGGCAGGACGCCGCGGTGCTGCTGCACGACCGCGGAGCCGACGCCGACGAGGTCAGCGGCTACCTGCAGCGCTGGGCGCTGGTCAGCCCGGACCGCGCGCGCCAGCAGATCCGGTTCCTGACCGACCCGCTGTGGCGGGCCTACATCTCCACCTACGTGGAGGGCTTCGACCTGCTGTCGCGGTGGCTGGACGCCCGGCCGGCGGAGCAGCCGGTCGCCGACCGCTTCCTCCGGCTGCTCGACGAGCCGCTCACCCCGCAGCGGATCGCCACCGAGATCCAGGCCCCCTGACCCGTGCGCCCCCGATCCCCGGCGCGCGCCCGCTTCCTGGGCCTGTGGACGGCGGGCTGGCTCGCCGTCCTGCTGGTGCTCGGGATGGTGCGCTTCGGCGACCCGGCGCTGCAGTGGCCGGTGCTGGTGGTGCCGGCGATCTGGGCGCTGGTCGCGCTGCGGCCGCGGCGGGCGACGCGTACGGGCGGACGGCGGCCGCCCGCCCCGGACGGGGACGCGTGGCCCGGGCACCCCGGCGACGACGACCGCGGCGCGCGGGGAGAGCCCGGCGCCGGTGGCGGCGGGGCGTGGACGGACGGGGCGTGGACCGACGAGGCGTGGACCGACGAGGGGTGGACCGACGAGCACCCGCGGGTGATCCCGCCGGCGGAGCGCACCGACACCGTCGAGCGCCCGGCCCTGCGCCGGCGCTCCGACGGGGAGAGCAACCGCCGGTGAACGGCCTGCGCCGTCGGTGAAATCGCTACCGGCCTGTCGGTGCCCCGGGAGATGCTGTCGCGCGTGATCCACGCCCGCGGGCTCGCCCGCACCTTCCGCAAGCGCAAGGAGGAGGTCCACGCCGTCGTCGGCGTCGACCTCGACGTGTCGGCCGGCGAGATCGTCGGATTCCTGGGCCCCAACGGGGCCGGCAAGACCACGACCCTCCGGATGCTCACCACGCTGCTCGAGCCGACGGCCGGCACCGCGACGGTCGCCGGCTGCGACCTGCGCACCGACCCGGTCGGGGTCCGCCGCCGCATCGGCTACGTCTCGCAGAGCGGGTCCACCGCGCCCGAGGCGCGCGCCGGCGAGGAGGTCGTCGACCACGCCCGGCTGTACGGGATGAGCACCGCGGAGGCGACCGAGCGGGGCAAGCAGCTGTTCAGCGAGCTCGACCTGGACGGGCTGTGGGAGCGCCAGCCCAAGGCGATGTCCGGCGGCCAGCGCCGCCGGCTGGACATCGCGGTCGGGCTGATCCACGTGCCGGAGCTGGTCTTCCTCGACGAGCCGACCACCGGGCTGGACCCGCAGGCCCGCGCCAACCTCTGGGACCACATCCGCGCCCTGCGGGAGGAGCGCGGCACGACCGTCTTCCTCACCACGCACTACCTCGACGAGGCCGACGCCCTCTGCGACCGGATCCTGGTGATCGACCACGGCTCGATCGTGGCCGAGGGCACCCCCGACCAGCTCAAGTCACAGGTGGGCGGCGACGTGCTGACCGTGACGGCCGAGCGGCCGGAGGAGGCCGCGGAGGTCGCCCGGCTGGTCGGCGCGCTGCCGGGTGCCGAGCCGCCGCAGCTGGTGGAGACCCGGGTGATCGGCCGGGTGCCGCACGGCGGCCGCGCGCTGGTGGAGCTGGTGCGGGCCCTGGACGCCGCCGGACTGGCGGTCAGCGGCATCGAGAGCCGCCGGCCGAGCCTGGACGACGTCTTCCTCGGGCTCACCGGGCGCTCGCTGCGGGAGTCCGGCGGAGCGCCGGCGCCCGCCCCCGAGGAGGTGCCGGCCTGATGCCCACGCTGCTCCGGGACACCTACACGGTCTTCGCGCGTGCGATGCGGATGTCGCTGCGCAATCCGGCCTGGCTGCTGATCAGCCTCATGCAGCCGATCCTCTACATCGTGCTGTTCGGCCCGCTGCTGGAGCCGCTCGCGGCGCAGCTGGGTCCGGGCAACGCCTACCAGATCTTCGTGCCGGGCATCCTCGTGCAGCTGGGCATGTTCGGGGCGCTGTTCGTCGGCTTCGGCCTCATCGCCGAGTGGCGGGCCGGGGTCATCGAGAGCCAGCGGGTCACCCCGGCCAGCCGCACCGCGCTGCTGCTGGGCCGGGTGCTGCGCGACGTCGTCGTCCTGCTCACCCAGGGCGTGCTGCTGGTGCTGGTCGCGATCCCGCTGGGGCTGCGGGCGCCGGTGGCCGGCGTCGCGCTGACCCTGCTCGTCGTGGCGCTGCTCGGGGCCGCGCTCGCCGCCGTGTCCTACGCCCTCGCGCTCACGCTCAAGAGCGAGGACGCGTTCGCGCCGTTGCTGAACGCGGTCGTGTTCCCCATCGTGCTGCTGTCGGGGATCCTGCTGCCGATGACCCTGGCCCCGGGGTGGCTGCAGGCGGTCAGCGACGTGAACCCGTTCAAGCACATCGTCGAGGCCACCCGCGAGTTCTTCATCGGCGGCTACGGCACCGCGAACGCCTGGTGGGGGGTCGCGCTGACCGTGCTGCTGGCGGTCCTCGGGTGGCTCTTCGGCGTGCGGCGGTTCCGCCGCGAGTCGAGCTGACCCACCGCGTGGGACGGCTGGTGCGGGTGGTCCTTCCGGGTTACATCCACCCCTCGTCGTGGGGTGTACGTCACGCGGATGTCACCCCCCGGGCCTAGCGTCCGGAGTGGAGGACGAGCTGCCCTCGTCCTCCACTGGGAGGCCCGGTTGGTGCGACAGCGTTCGTCGTCCAGAGGGGCCGGTACCCGGCCCCTGTGCCGGGGCCCGGTCACCTTCGAGCCGGGGCGCGCGCTGTCCGCAGCGCGGCGCCCCACGGGAGCCGACTCGTGAATCCTCGCCGCACGTTCGTCCTCGACACCTCGGTCCTGCTCTCCGACCCCGGCGCGCTGCTGCGCTTCGGGGCCGCCGACGTGGTGCTGCCGCTCGTCGTCATCGGGGAGCTGGAGGACAAGCGCAACCACCCGGAGCTGGGCTGGTTCGCCCGCCAGACGCTGCGCATCCTCGACGACCTCCGGGTCACCCACGGCCGGCTCGACGCCCCCGTCCCGGTGGGGGAGGAGGGCGGCACGCTGCACGTCGAGCTGAACCACAGCGACCCGTCGGTGCTGCCGGCCGGCTTCCGGAACGACAGCAACGACAGCCGGATCATGATGGTGGCCCTGAACCTGCGCGCCGAGGGCCGGGACGTGTGCCTGGTGACCAAGGACGTGCCGCTGCGGGTCAAGGCGGCGGCGGTCGGCCTGGAGACCGACGAGTACCGGGTGCACGACGCCGTCGACGCCGGGTGGACCGGCATGGCCGAGGTCAGCCTGGACGACGCCGAGCTCGACGAGCTGTACGAGTCCGGCGAGGCCTTCGTCCCGGCCGCCGCGGAGTTCCCGACGCACACCGGGCTGGTGCTGCTCTCCTCGCGCGGCTCCGCGCTGGGCCGGGTGCTGCCGGACAAGAAGGTGCGGCTCGTGCGCGGCGACCGGGAGGCCTTCGGGCTGCACGGACGCTCCGCCGAGCAGCGGGTGGCGCTGGACCTGCTGCTCGACCCGGAGATCGGGATCGTGTCGCTGGGCGGCCGGGCCGGCACCGGCAAGTCGGCGCTGGCGCTGTGCGCGGGGCTGGAGTCGGTCATGGAGCGGCGGGCGCACAAGAAGGTCGTCATCTTCCGGCCGCTGTACGCCGTCGGCGGGCAGGAGCTCGGCTACCTGCCCGGCGGCGAGGGCGAGAAGATGTCGCCGTGGGCGCAGGCGGTCTACGACACGCTCGGTGCCCTGGTGTCCAAGGAGGTGCTCGAGGAGATCGCCGCCCGCGACCTCATCGAGGTGCTGCCGCTCACGCACATCCGCGGGCGGTCGCTGCACGACTCGTTCGTGATCGTCGACGAGGCGCAGTCGCTCGAGCGGGGCGTGCTGCTCACCGTGCTGTCCCGGCTGGGCTCGAACTCCCGGGTGGTGCTCACCCACGACGTCGCCCAGCGGGACAACCTCCGGGTCGGCCGGCACGACGGCATCACCGCGGTCATCGAGAAGCTCAAGGGGCACGTGCTCTTCGCGCACATCACCCTGACCCGGTCCGAGCGCTCGCCGATCGCCGCGCTGGTCACCGAGATGCTGGAGGACCTGCCGCTCTGAGGCGCTGATCCGCCCCGTTCCTGGGGTGCTCCTCCCGCCGGTGGGCTCCTGCAGAGCCCGGGCAGCGCGAGGAGCACCCGGGGAGCGGCGCCGTCCACAGGCTGCCGCGCCGTCCACGGATCGCCGCCGGGCTGGCTCACCGGCGGTCCCGCGCCGGAGCGTCGGGGGCATGACCGAGCCGCCCGCCGTCCCCCCGCTGCTGCTCCGCCGTGACGCCGTCGCCGGGGGGTGGTCCGACGACGAGCTGGCCCGCGCGGTGCGCGCCGGGGACCTCACCCGGCTGCGCCGGGGGGCCTACGTCGACGCCGTCCTGCCCGCGGAGCCCGCCGCCCACCACGCCCTGCTCGTGCAGGCGACCCTCGCCGGGCTGCGCCGGCCGGCGGTGGTGAGCCACCAGTCGGCGGCGGTGCTGCTGGGGCTGCCGCTGTGGGACGTGACGCTCGACCGGGTGCACGTGACGCGCCCGCCGGGCAGCTGCGGCGATCGCAGCGGCGTGCTCAGCTGCCACGTGGCGCGGATGCGCGAGGACGAGGTGGTCGAGGTCGGCGGCATGCGTGTCACCGGTCCGGTGCGCACCCTGCTCGACCTGGCGCGGTCGCTGCCGCACGAGGCCACCGTGGTCGCCCTGGACGCCGCGCTGCACCGGGGCCTCGTGGCGCACGAGGACCTGCGCGCCCGGCTGTTCGACATCGTGGGGTCACCCGGCGCGCGCAGCGCCGTCCGCGCCGTGGCCGCGGCGGACGGGCGCAGCGAGAGCGTCGGCGAGAGCCGCAGCCGGGTCGTCCTCCAGCGCTGGACGATCGCACCCTCCGCGGTGCAGTTCGAGGTGCGCGCCGGCGGCGGCCGGCTCGTGGCCCGCACGGACTTCGCCTGGGAGGACGTCGGCCTGGTGGGCGAGTTCGACGGGCGGGTGAAGTACGGCCGGCTGCTGCGGGACGGCCAGGAGCCCGGCGACGCCGTGTTCGCCGAGAAGCTCCGGGAGGACGCCGTCCGCGACGAGGGGTGGGACGTGGTCCGCTGGGTGTGGGCGGAGCTGGCCGCACCGCACCGGCTGGCCGCCAAGGTGCGGCGGGCCCGCGAGCGGGCCGGCCGCCGCCGGAGCGAGCGCTCATCGGGTGCAGCTCGTGCCGGTGGGGCCCTGCAGGACCCGGGCGGCGCGAGGAGAACCCCATGAGCGGGGTCAGTCGGCGGGCTCCTCCACCGGGCGGTGCCGCTCCCTGGGTGCCGGCGGAGGTGTGGCGACGGCGCGCACCAGGGCGACGGCGCCCCAGCCCGCAGCCAGGCACCACGGCAGCCGGCCGACCGCCTCCTCCGTGCTGAAGTCACCCCGGAACCACAGGGCGAACACCGGCAGGGCCAGCACGAACCCGACGAGGAGGACGTCCCAGCGCAGCGGGTTCATGCCGGCGGCGCATCCAGGCGCTCGCACAGCAGCGAGGCCCAGCGGTGGGGGCTCGCGGCCACGCCGTCGAGCAGGGCGACCGGCACGGTGAGCCGCTGCAGCACGGCGGCCGGGTCGGCGCTCAGGTCGGTGTCCTGCACGACCAGCGCGTCCACCCGGGGCAGCCCGTCGAGCCACAGCTCGAGGTCCTCGGGCTTGCGGGTGGCCTCCACGACGGCCCACACCGCGACCGGCGACCAGATGGTGAGCATCTGGGCCATCCAGTAGACGTCGCTGCGCAGCGGCGCGTCGACGGCGACGATCGTGACCGTGCCGGCGGCCGACGCCTCCTGGCGGCGGTCGATCGCGGCGTCGATGGTGGTCATGCGGCTGGCCTTGGGCGCCAGCCCGGCCAGGTCGCCGCGGGTGGCCCACTGCACCCGGTCGGGGTCCAGCCGCAGCGAGGCGGCGAGCCCACGGGCGGCGCGCAGCGTCTCCACGCCCGGGCCCACGACGAAGAGCACGTCCCCGGCGCCGCTGGGCCGCTCCGGCACCCCGGGCAGCCGGGTGGCCAGCGCGCGGGTGAGCGCCGCGTAGGTGCCCTCGGCGTCGATGCGGGCGGCGATGTCGTCGCCGAGGAGCTCCCGGGGCAGCCCGAGGTCCACGAGGCGGGCGACGACCTCCTCCGGTGAGGCCGGCGCGGGCCGGGTCCGCGGTTCGACGGCCGGTGCGAAGAGCGCCGGGGCGACGTCGGGGAGGTCGTCGTCGAACTCGGACAGCTCGGGGAAGGCGTCCCCGGCCATGAGCGGGCCCACCGGCAGCCGGGTGACCGTCGCCAGCGCCCGCGGAGCCGGGGCGGCGGGCGTGCGCTCGGCGGTCGCCGGAGCCTCGTCCTGCCGGGGAGCGTCCTCGACGGTGCGGTCGCCGCTGCCGGGCCGGTCCTCGGAGGAGGGGCCGTCCTGCGACGTGGGGGCACCGGGCGACGCCGGGCGCGGCCGGGTGCCCGAGGGGCGCGCGGCCGCCGGCGGCACGGGGGGCAGCCCGCGGCCGCGGGAGGACCCGGGAAGAGCGGGGAGCAGGGACACCCGCGGCATGACGGTGGTCGCGTCGAGGGACATGGACAGGGGCGCCGGGTCGCTCGCCGTCCGGGCCAGCAGCGGGGCCAGCTCCAGCAGCGCGGACTCCTCGGCGGTCTCCACGCCCGTCTCGGCCTTCGTCTCCACGGCGATCTCGGCGGCGGGCTCGGTGGCGGGCTCGGTGGCGGGCTCGGTGGCGGGCTCGGTGGCGGGCTCGGCGGTGTCGAAGGCCGCCGCCACGGCGGTCTCCTCGCTCGCCACGACGGCCTCCGGCTCGGTCCCCAGGTGGGCGACCGGCGCGGCCTCGGCCTCGGCATCGGCGTCGGTGTCGGCCCAGGCGACCGGGGCGTGGAGCTCGGGCTCCGGCGCCGGCTCCGCCTCGACGGCCGGCACCCAGGTGTCGACGGCGGCCGGCTCGGCGGCGAGGGTCGGGGACGCCTCGGGGACGACCGGCGCGGGCTCCTGGCGGATGGGTGCGAACAGGTCGGGGAGGGCGGCGGCGGGCGCGCCGAGCGCGGTGCCGGCCCAGGGGTCGGCGGCCGTCATCGGCTCGCCCCACAGCGGGGCCGCGCCGGGCGAGGGGGCCCGGTCGACGGCGACCGCCGGTGCGGACGGCGGGAACAGTGCGAAGCCGGACATGGCCTCCGGAGCCGGGGCCGCCGGCAGCGGGGCGGGCGCGGGCGCCGCGGCGAACAGCGGGTCGGCGGCCGGCTCCGGGAACGACAGCGGCGCCACCGTCGGCGCGGCGAACTCCACGGCCGCCGGGCTCGGCTCCACCGGAGGAGTGGTCGGCTCCACCGGCGACGCGGCGAGCTCGACCGGCGGCGGGGTGAACTCCGTCGCCGGCGGGGTGAACTCCGCCGGCAGCGCGGCGAGCTCCCCCGGCAGCGCGGCGAGGTCCACCGTCGGCATCTGGACGGGTTCCTCCAGCGCCTCGCGGGGCGAGTCCCCGGAGAGCATCTTGCGGAGGATGCCGGCCAGCGCCTCGTCGGAGTGCCCCTGGGCGAGGGCGGAGCGCAGCGCTTCGGCGATCTCCTCCTGCCGGGTGGACGGCGTCACGGCGTCGTCGGGATCGGCCCAGGTCGGCAGGTCCGGCGACTGCGGGGCCGGCAGGACCGGGGCCGTGCTCGTGGAGGACGGCGGGGCGGCCTGATCTCTCACCGGGGTCTCCTCCTGGTGCACGGCCTGCGACCGCATCGATGAATCTGCTGAACGGATGGCCGCCGCGAGGGACGGCCGGGGTGCGGGCACGTCCGGTGCGATCGGCGCCGGCGGGCCGGCGAAGAAGTCGAGGTCCGGCGCCGGCGGTTCGCCCAGCGCCTCGGTGACGGCCTGGCGCACCTCCCGGTCACCGGAGACCATGCGCGCCAGCGCGGCGGTGAACGGCGACGGCGCGGCGGGTGCGGCGTCCTCGTCCGCGGGAGCCGGCCGGGCGCCGCCGCGGACCTCCTCGGCCCGTGCCGCCGGCTCGCGGTCGGCCGCCGGGAAGGTCGCGCGCGGGAACGAGGCCCGGCCGTATTCGCGGGCGGGGGCGGCGGCGACCGGCTCGGGGAGCGACCGGGAGGCAGGCGCAGCCGGGGTCGCGCCGAGCAGGCCGGCCAGCTCGTCGAGCCGGTCGTCCTCGGCCACCGGGCGCGCCGCGGGACGAGCCGCGCCGGAACGGGGTGACGCGGCCTCGAGCCGGGCCGGCGCGGCACCGTCGGGCGCCGAGCGCGCGGCCTCGGCGGCCCAGGCGGCCGCGCCGTTGCGGGCGGGCGCCGCCGTCCGGGCCCGGGCGGGGGCGGCCGAGGCCAGCGGGGAGTCGTAGTCGGTGGCCGGCGCGGCCGGCACGGGGTCGGGCGCCACCTCGGCGACGTACCGCTCGGTGGCGAAGAAGCCGAGCACGCCGCCGGAGCGCACGCGGCGGACGCCGACCACGCGCACCTGCGGGCCGAACTGCTCGCGCGCGGCCGCGATCGCGTCGTCGCGCGAGGCCGCCTCAACGGATCGCAACGGCACCGCTCACCACTCCCAGCGTCTCGATCTGGGCCGTCCGGGACACCTCCGCGTACGAGATGACGGGCAGCCGGGGCAGGATCTGGCGCATCAGCCGCGACAGGGCCGGGCGGACCTGCGGTGAGCAGACGAGAACGGGCGACAGCCCCTGCCGCTCGGCCTCCTCGAGCATGCCGCTGCAGCCGTGCACCAGGGCGTCGACGGCGCCGGCGTCGAGGGCCAGGACGGCGCCCGCCTCGGTCTGGCGGACGGCCTCCAGCAGCCGCTGCTCGAAGCCGGGCTCGAGGGTGAAGACGTGCAGTCGCTCGTCGGGCGTGACGTAGGGCTGGCTGATCGCCGAGCCGAGCGCCGTGCGCGCCGCCTCGACGAGACCGTCGAGCTCGGGCGAGGACTTGGCACGCACAGAGAGTGCCTCGAAGATGCGGACGAGGTCGCGGATCGACACACCCTCGGCGAGCAACGCGTGCAACACGCGTTGCACCTCTCCCAGGGTGAGCAGCGCCGGGGTCAGCTCCTCGACGACGACGGGGTGGGTGCGCCGCACCATCTCGACGAGGAGGCGCACGTCCTCCCGGCCGAGCAGGTCCGCGGCGTTCTGCCGGACGACCTCGGCCAGGTGCGTGGTGATGACCGACGACCGGTCGACCACGGTGGCGCCGGCCATCTCGGCGGCGCGCTGCAGCTCCGCGGGCACCCACTTGGCGGCCAGGCCGAAGACCGGCTCGTGGGTGGGCTTGCCCGGCAGCCCGTCGAGGGCGTCGCCGATGGCGAGGACGGTGCCGGCGGGGGAGCTGCCCTTGGCCACCGGGACGCCGTTGAGCCAGATGACGTACTGCGACGCGGGCAGGTCGAGGTTGTCGCGGGTGCGCACCAGCGGGATGACCAGGCCGGTGTCCATGGCGACCTTCCGGCGCAGCGCCTTGACCCGGTCGAGGAGGTCCCCGCCGCGGGCGGGGTCCACCAGGTCGACGAGGTCGAAGGCGACCTCGAGCTCCAGCGGGTCGACGCGCATGCGCTCGGCGATCGCCTCGGGGGAGTCGGGGGCCGGCTCCAGCTCGGCGGCCGCCGCGGCGGCCTCGGCCTCCTCGTCGACCTCCGGGGCGTCGGTCATCCGGGTGGAGAGGAACAGGAAGAGCCCGCCGACGAGCAGGAAGGGCAGCTTGGGCAGGCCGGGGATCAGGCAGAGGGCGAGGGCGGCGCCGCCGGCGATGCGCACCGCCTGCTTGAACTGGCCCAGCTGGCCCAGCAGGTCGGCGCCCATGTCGCCCTCGCTGGCCGACCGGGTCACGATGATGCCGGTCGCGGTGGACATCAGCAGCGCCGGGATCATGGAGACCAGGCCGTCGCCGACGGTGAGCAGCGAGTACGTCGTGGCCGCCTCGGCCGGGGCCAGCCCGCGCTGCATCACGCCGATGGCCATGCCGCCGATGAGGTTGACCAGGGTCACGATGATGCCGGCGATGGCGTCGCCCTTGACGAACTTCGACGCACCGTCCATCGAGCCGTAGAAGTCGGCCTCGGCGGTGACCTCGTGGCGGCGCTTGCGGGCCTGCGCCTCGTTGATCAGGCCGGCGTTCAGATCGGCGTCGATGGCCATCTGCTTGCCGGGCATGGCGTCGAGGGTGAAGCGGGCGCCGACCTCGGCGACGCGGCCGGCACCGTTGGTGATGACCACGAACTGGACGACGGTCAGGATCACGAAGATCACCAGGCCGACGACCAGCGAGCCGCCGATGACGATGTGGCCGAAGGCCTCGATCACCTTGCCGGCGTAGCCGTCGGTGAGGACCAGCCGGGTCGAGGAGACGTTCAGGGCCAGGCGGAACAGCGTGGCGATGAGCAGCAGCGCCGGGAAGACGGCGAAGTCCAGCGGCTTCTTGATCTGCATCGCCACGAGCAGGACGAGCAGCGAGATCGCGAGGTTCAGCCCGATCAGCAGGTCCATCATCGCGGCCGGCAGCGGCACCACGAGCATGAGGACGATGGCGACGACGCCGATGGGGACGGCGGCCTTGCCCAGGCCCTTCACTGCCCCGCTCCGGGGAGGGACGACGGACGCTGGCTCACCCCTCCCTCATCGGCAGGCGGCGGAGCCGCCGGTACCGCGTCCGCCGCCGGGCGTGACCGCCGGTGCTACGCGGCGACGGGGGGTCGCCGGCGGCCGGCCTTCGGCAGGTCGGCGGTGTCGGGGGCCTCGAACCCGGGCCGGTGGAAGCCCCCGCGCACGCCGCGCGCGCCCAGGTGCATGACGAAGGCGAGCACTCGGGCGACGGCGGTGAACAGCTGCGGCGGCACCTCCTGGCCGAGCTCGCAGGAGGCGTGCAGCGCCCGGGCCAGGGGGATGTCCTGCACCATGGGGACGCGGGCCTCCGCCGCCTTCTCGCGCAGCTTGGCAGCGACCGCGCCGGCGCCCTTGGCGACCACCCGGGGGGCGCCCTTGGCGGCGTCGTACTTGAGCGCGACGGCGACGTGCGTCGGATTGACCAGCAGCACGTCGGCCTCGGCGACCTCGCTCATCATCCGGTTGCGCGACATCGCCATCTGCACGCCCTTGCGGTGCGCCTTCATGTACGGATCGCCCTCGGCCTGCTTGTGCTCCTGGGTGATCTCGTACTTGCTCATCTTCAGCTGCTTCATCATCTTCGCCCGCACGACGACGTAGTCGGCGACGGCGAGGACCAGGCCGGTCACGGCGACGACGCGGAACATGAGGATGACGGAGTCGGCGACGGTGGCGGTGACGGCCGACAGCGGCAGCGCCCCCGCGGAGGAGACCAGCGCCTGGGCGCGGTCGCTGGTGACGACCACGACCGTGCCCAGGGCGGCGGTCTTGATCAGCGCCTTGGTGGTCTCCCACAGGCCCTGCGTGCCGAACATCTTCTTGATGCCGGGGAAGGGGTTGAGCTTCTTCAGCGTCGGCTTCATCGGCTTGGCCGAGAAGTTGACCCCGCCCTGCGCGGCCGACGACGCCACGCCGACCAGCATCATCGCGATGGCGGTCGGCAGCAGGGTGGTGAGGAAGGCCATCAGCGCGGTGCCCAGCAAGGTCTTGACCGCGGTGATCTCGGGGTTGCGCGCCACCGTGGCGACGTGCACGAACAGCTGCTGCACCGTCTCGAACGCGTTGCCCACGAGCATCGGCAGCAGGAAGCTCGCCGCCGCCACGCCGAGCCAGGTGCCCAGTTCCTGGGTGCGCGGGATCTGCCCGTCCTTGCGCGCCTTCTTCAGGCGCTGCGGAGTGGGCTTCTCGGTCTTCTCACCACCCGGTCCGTCCTTGGCCACGGCTCACCCGCTCCGCAGGGAGATCATCGCCCGCACGCCGTGCTCGAGCAGGCTGTCCAGGGCCGGGGGGAGCAGCGGGAAGGTCAGCCCCAGCATCGCCAGGGTGAGCAGGATCTTCAGCGGGGGGCCGAGGGAGAAGACGTTGAGCGCGGGGGCGGCCTTGCTGAGCAGGCCGAGCGCGACGTCGGCGAGCAGCAGCACGGCGACCATCGGCCCGGCGATCTGCAGGGCGGCCAGGAACATCATGGAGAAGGCGGTCACGAGCACGGCCGCGAGCTGGTCGGTGGGGACGTCACCGCCCACCGGCAGCCCCTCGTAGGAGGTGGCGAAGCCCTTCACCATCAGCAGGTGCCCGCCGCTGGTGAACAGCAGCGTGCTGGCCAGCATGTAGTGCAGCTTGCCCAGCGAGCTGTTCTGGGTCATGGCCAGCGGGTCGTAGCCGGGCTGCATCATGAAGCCCCCGGCGAGGTCGAGGACGTCGCCGGCCATCTGCACCGCGGTGAACAGCACCTGGACGACGAAGCCCAACGCCGCGCCGATGACCACCTCGGTGGCGGCCGTGACGAGCAGGAAGCCGGCCGTGGGCTCGGGGAGGGTCGGCGCGATCTGGGTGGACAGCAGCACCGCGAGGGCCAGGGCGAGGGCGCCCTTGACGGGTGCCGGGACGACCCGGGAGTTGAACGGCGGCGCCATCAGGATGAACCCGGCGGCACGCGCCGTGCCGAGGAGCAGGGCGGCGAGCGTGACGGCCGGGACCGAGAGGTCCATGCCGGCTACGTCCGGTCGAGCAGAGCCGGCAGCTGGTCGAACAGCGACTGGGTGAAGTTGACCAGCTCGGCGAGCACCCAGTTGCCGGTGACCAGCAGGGCGATCGCCACGGCGATCATCTTCGGGACGAAGGAGAGGGTGGCCTCCTGGATCTGGGTGGCCGCCTGGAACAGCGAGATCAGGAAGCCGACCAGCAGCGCGGTCAGCAGGATCGGTGCGGCGACCTTGGCGGCGACCATCATGGTCTGCGCCGCGATGTCGGTGACGTCGGCGTCACTCATGGCTCGACTCCGAACTCGTTCCGCTCCTCGGTCGCTGTCCCCGCAAGCGGGAGGTGCCCCCAGCCTGGAGCGATGCTCGCTCGTCCGTCGTTCTCGCGTTACTCATGGCTAGCCCGTCCCCCCGTAGGAACCCACCAGCGCGGTGGTGATGAGCGCCCAGCCGTCGACGACGACGAAGAGCAGCAGCTTGAAGGGCAGCGACACGACGGTCGGCGGGACCATCATCATGCCGAGCGCCATGAGGGCGGCGCCGACGAGCATGTCGAGCACCAGGAACGGGATGAAGATGACCATCCCGATGATGAAGGCGCTCTTCAGCTCCGAGAGCACGAACGCCGGCAGCAGCGTGGTCATGCTGACCTGGGTCGCGTCGGCCGGGGCCTCCTCGCCGGACAGCTCGATCATCAGCTTCAGCTCGTCCTCGCGGGTGTTGTCGAGGAGGAACCCACGCAGCGGGACGACGCCGGAGTCGTAGGCCTGCGAGACGGTGATCGCGCCGTCCATGTAGGGCTGGACGGCGACCTCGTTGATGTCGGAGAACACCGGGCCCATCACGAACAGGGTGAGGAACAGGGCGATGCCGGTGAGCACCTGGTTGGGCGGCGACGTGGCCATCCCCAGGGCGTTCCGGGTCAGCCCCAGCACCACGATGATCTTGGTGAACGAGGTGGCGAGCAGCAGGACCGACGGGGCCACCGAGAGCACGGTGATCGCGAGGATCAGCGTGATCGAGCTGGACGGCGACCCGTTCCCGATCGAGATGTCGACCGCGCCGTCCACCGCGGGGGCGGTCGGGGCGGTCGGGGCGGTCGGCGCCGTCGGGGCGGCGGAGGCGGGCCCGGCGAGCAGCACCGCCGCGACGGTGGCCAGCACGAGGAGGAGCACGACCACGGCGGCGCGCCGGTGCAGCTCCCGGACCGGGCGCACGAGGGTCGTCATGACCGGCGGACCGTCCGCTCGCGGAGCTCGTCGACCAGCGTGCCCCAGCCCTGGCGGTCCAGGACCGAGCCGGCGAGGACGCCGTCGGAGGGCCGGGCGGCGCGGGGCGCGGGGACCGGCGGGGGAGCGGCGTCCTCGTGCGGTTCGTCCGCCGCGCGCGGCCGCGCGGGGCCCCGGCGTCCGTCCATGGCCGCCTCCACGGCCTCCGGGTCGACCTCGGCGAGCAGCGTGACCTGCTCCTCGGTCGATCCGATGACCAGGACGAGGTCGGCGACGCGGACCACGCTGACCGCGCTCGTGCGGCCCATGCGCTGCCGCGCGACGACCTCGATCAGCCCGTTGCCCTGGCCGAGGCCCTTCTTCTTGGCCAGCCGGGCGGCGAACCACAGCACGCCGGCGATGAGGACCAGCGACAGGACCAACCGGATGATCATCCAGGTCACAGGGCCACCTCGTCGGCGCTCGGCAGCCCTGCGACCAGAGGTGCTGCGTACCCGCGGGAACTCGCGAGCTCGTTCACGAGACCTGCGCCCCGAGCTCCGCGGCGTCGGTCACGATCTCGCTGATCCGCAGGCCGAAGTCCTCGTCGACGACGACGACCTCGCCCCGGGCGATCAGCGTGCCGTTGACCAGCAGGTCGGCCGGCGCGCTGGCCGCGCGGTCGAGCTCGACGACCTCGCCGGGGTGCAGGGAGAGCAGCTCCTGCACCGTCATCCGGGTCCGGCCGATCTCCACCGTGACCTCCATGGCGACGTGCCGGAGGAGCTCGAGGCTGCCGCGCTGACCGCGGGTGGCGGGCAGGGTGACCTGCAGGGCGAGGGTCGCCTGGTGCTCGCCGTCGGCCAGCAGCGGGACGGCGACCAGCATGCCCTTGTCGCGCAGCCCGTCGAGGGCGGCCACCGGCTCCTCGGTGCGCTCGGAGGCGACGCGCACCCGGCCGAGGGCCCCCGCGGCCGCCTCCAGGGCGGGGCGCAGGGCGGAGGCGACATCCATCTGGCCGACGGGGGAGTTCTCGAGGGCGTCGACGACGTCGCCGGAGACGACCAGGACGACGTCGCCGGAGACCTCGCCGGAGAGCCCGGCGGTGACCGCCACGGCGGCGCCCGCGGGCAGGGGGACGGTGTCGGGGTCGCTGACCGGCGAGCCCGCCACGAGCGCGGACGTCGAGGGGATCAGGGCCGCGGCCGCCCGGGCGGCGGCGGCGACCACCTCCGTCACGGTCTGGGAGTCCTGCGAGTCGGTGCGGGGCGCGGTCATGCGGAGTCCTTCGCGGCGTGCGGAGCGTGCGGGGTGGGGACGATCGAGGCGGCCAGGCGGCGCCGGTGGTTGCTGGCGATCGCGTAGGCGAACGTCACGTCGTTGGTGGTGACCTCGAGCGGGCTGTCCCGGGCGTGCCGGAGCAGCAGGACGTCGTCGACGGCCAGGGACAGCAGGTCCGAGGACGAGACGGTCAGCGGCGCGAAACGGACGCTGACGTCGACCGGCACCAGGTTCAGCCGCTCGATCAGCGCCTCGCGGGCGCGCTGGCGCTTGCGCAGCGCGGACTCCGACAGCTGCGGGGAGGCCGCGTTGTTCAGGGCCTGGGCGAAGGAGGAGAACGGCAGCACGACCGTGGCCTGGCCCTCGCGGCTGCCCACGGACATCGCGAAGGTCGCCACCATGACGGTGTCCGAGCCGGCGGCCGCCTGGGCGAGCTGGGGGTTGTACTCGCGGCCGATGACGACGGGCTGGATCTCGGTGATCGGGGCCAGCGAGGCGGCGAACTCGTCGAGCAGCCGCTCCAGCAGGTGGTTGCTGATCGTGGTCTCCATCGCCGTCATCGGCCGGTTCGGCTGCGACGCGTTGCCCGAGCCCCCGAGCATGTGGTCGACCATGGCCATGGCCATGTCCAGCGGGAACGCCAGGAGGCCCTTGCCGGCCAGCGGCTCCAGGCTGAACGTGGTCATGAAGCTGGGGTTGGGCAGCGTCCCGACGTAGTCGTCGTAGGAGAACTGCTCGATGCCGTCGAGCTCGAGGCGGGCGCCGGCGCGGAGGAAGGTCGTCAGGATCGTCGTCGCCTGGCGGGCGAACGCCTCCTGCGCGATCTGCATGACCCGCACGTGCTCGCGGGAGAGCTTCGTCGGGCGGCGGAAGTCGTAGGTCCGCGGCTCGCCGCGCCGGCTGCGGGTGGCCGGGCCGGCGGCGGGTGCGGGGGCCGAGGGCGGGGCCGGGGCCGGCGCGGCGGCCGGGGCCGGTCCGGTCTCGGGGGTGGTCACGAAACCCCTCATCGGCGGACGCGGGAGGGACCCTGACCGGCCCCGGCGGCGACGCCGGTCAGCCGGGACGGGAGGTTCCGGTGGTGCGGATGTGACGCGGCGGGACACCCTCCGGAGTCGGAGGGTGTCCCGCCGTGGTCGCGGCGCCCGGGGACGCCGCCCGCGGGACTACTGCGTGACGTACTCGGTGTAGTAGATGCCCATCACCGTCCGCACGCCGTCGTGGTCGGTGTACGCCTCGATGATCTTGGCCTCCAGGGCCTCCTTGAGCGCGTCGCGGGCGCCCGTGACGTCGGAGGGGTCGGCCTGGGAGAACGTGGAGATGATCATGTCCAGGGCCTTGGTGCCGTCGGCACCACCGCCACCGTGCCCGTCCCCGGCGGCCGCGCCCTCCTCGGTCAGCTCCAGGGCGACGCCGATCTTCAGGTACCCGCCACCGGCGAGATTGACCGCGACCGGCTCCAGCGCCAGGTAGGTGCCGCTGGAGACCGGCTCCACCTCGGCCTCGGCCTCGCCGGAGCTGGCGAACAGGAAGAAGTAGGCGGCACCCGCGCCGGCGAGCAGCACGACGGCGAGGACGAGCAGCAGCTTCTTCTTGCCGCCCTTGGCCTCGGTCTCCTCGCCCTCGGCGGGGGCGTTCTTGTCCTTGCTCATTCGGTCACTCCATGGTGTGCGGCGTCGATGCCCGGCAGGAGCGCGTTGGCCTCTGCCGAGGCGGTGGACAGGACGACGACGTCGACCCGTCGGTTGACGGTGAGTGCGGTCGGGTCGGACTCGGGCACCAGCGGCCGGGTCGAGGAGTAGCCCGTGGCCGCGAGCTGCGGCTGCGGGACACCGAGCTCGGCCAGGTACCGGACGACGGTGGTCGCGCGGGTGGCCGAGAGCTCCCAGTTCGACGGCCACAACCCGCCGGGGGTCACCGGCAGGTGGTTGGCGTGCCCCTCGACGTCCAGCTGGTTGGGCAGGCCGGTCAGGGTGGGGGCGACGGCCGCGAGGATCGCGCGCCCCTCCGGCCGCAGCACGGCCGCCTCGGCGTCGAAGAGGACGGCGTCGGCGACGATGTGCACCACCAGGCCGCGCTCGTCGATCTCGAAGCGCGCCGCACCCTCGTAGCCGGCGTTCGCCAGGGCGGCCTCGATGGCTGCCCGCGCGGCGGCCAGGTTGGCGTAGGCCTGCTGGGCCTCGGCGGCGATCCGCTCGGCGCGCTCGGCGGCGGCCTGGGCGGCGGCCTTGTCGATCTGGGCCTGCTGCACGGTGGGGTCCGGCGGGATGGCCGAGGCGATGTCGACCACGCCGGGCAGCCCGTCGAGGACCGAGCCCTCCGGCGTGGGGCCCGGCTGCACGGTGATCGGCCCGCCGAAGGCGTCGGACATGCCCTTGGCCAGGGCGGCGAACTTCGCCTCGTCCACCTTGCTCATCGCGAAGAGCACCACGAAGAGCACGAACAGCAGCGTCATCATGTCGAAACCCGACACCAGCCACCGTTCGTGGTTCTCGTGCTCCTCGTGCTCCTCGTGCTTCTTGCGGCGGCGGCCGTGGCCGGCGCTCACGAGGAGCCCCCCGAGGCGGGGTAGGGCGAGGTCACGCCGCTTCCTTCGCGACGGAGCCCGGCGGCACGAGCGAGGTCAGCTTCATGCGGACGGCGCGAGGGCTGGTACCGGCCTGGATCTCGGCGATGCCCTCGACCAGGAGCTCCATCTGCGCGGCCTGCAGCTCGCTGACCCGGAGGATCTTGGCGCCCATCGGCAGGAACCAGAAGTTGGCCGCCATGACGCCCCACAGCGTGGCGATGAACGCCGCGGCGACCATGGGGCCCAGCGCCTCGGGGTTGTTGAGGTTTCCCATGACGTTCATCAGGCCGACGATGCAGCCCAGGATGCCGATGGTCGGCGCGTAGCCGCCCATGTTGTTCATGAACTTGGCGGCGACCTTGTCCTCGGCCTTCTTCGCCGCGATCTCGCTCTCCAGCACCGCCCGCAGCTCCTCGGGGTCGGTGCCGTCGATGCCCATCTGCAGGCCGCGCTTCAGGAACGGGTCCTCGATGGCCTTGACCTGCGCCTCCAGCGCGAGCAGGCCCTCCTTGCGGGCCTTCTCGGCGAGGCTGACCAGGGTCTGGATCTGGTCGGTCGGCGGCGGCACCTTCGCCGGCATCACGGCCATCTTGAACCAGTTGCCGACCTTCTTCAGGTCGTCCATCGTCTGGCTGGCCGCCGCCGCGCCGAAGGTCGCGACGACGACCAGGATGATCGCCGGCAGGAAGATCAGCGACGTCGGGTCGGCGCCCTCGAGGATCATGAAGACGACCAGGGCGACGAGCGAGATGGCGAACCCGATCAGGGTGGCGGGATCCACGGTCAGCGCTCCTCGCGGCTCGGGAAGGGCAGGACCGAGGAGTCGCTGGACGCCGGCTCGGGGATGACCGAGCGGTAAACGCCGCGGTCGATCTCGTAGGAGAGGGCGAGGATGCCGGCCCGGTACTCCCGGATCTCCTGGAGCACCTCCTCGACGCTCTCCCGCACCACGTACTTGGTGCCGTCCACCAGGAAGGCGACGGTGTCCGGGTGGCCCTCGACCTTCTCGATCAGGTCGGGGTTGAGTGCGAACTGGTCGCCGTTCAGGCGCGTCACTCGGATCACGGGTCGGTCCTCTTGCTCGGTGGGGCCCGCGAACGGGCGGGAGCGGCACTGTTCTCATCGGCCCCGGACGGGGGGTCCTTGAGCCGAAGAGCCCTGGCCGGGGGCGTGCGGGGGGCGCGGAACGGACGGCCCGGCCACCCGAACGGGTGACCGGGCCGTCTCGTGTCCCTCGCGCTGGAGCGGCCCTGCAGGCGGGCCGATCATCAGCGCTTGAGGTTGACCAGGTCCTGCAGGATCTCGTCGGAGGCGGTGATCACGCGGCTGTTCGCCTGGAAGCCGCGCTGGGCGACGATCAGGCTGGTGAACTCCTCGGAGAGGTCGACGTTGGACATCTCCAGGGCGCCCGAGACCAGGTCGCCCCGTCCGCCGGCGCCGGCGACACCGATCATGGCCACACCGGAGTTGTCACCGACGCGGAACGAGCTGTTCCCGGCCTTCTCCAGCCCGCTGGGGTTGTTGAAGGCGGCCATGGCCAGCTGCCCCAGCGGCTGGCGCAGCCCGTTGGAGTAGACGCCCATGATCGTGCCGTCGTTGGAGAGCTGGAACGACTGCAGGGAGCCCAGCGCGAAGCCGTTCTGCTCCGGCGCGGTGACCTCGCTGGAGCCGGCGAACTGGCTGATCGTCCCGAGGTCGACCGCCACCGGGCCGGGCCAGCCCGCCGCACCCGGCGCGAAGCGGATCGGGCCGGTCGGCGCGGTCATGATGCCCGCGGTGTTGAACGTGACCGTGCCGTCGAACGGGTTGCCGGCGGCGTCGGTCATCGCCAGCTCGGCGCCGCCGTTGTTCTGGACGACCATGTCCCAGGTGTCCGCGGCGGTCTTGGTGAACGTGTAGGTGACCGCCTGGGCGACGCCCTGCGCGTCGTACATCGTGGTCGGGATCTGCACGAACGAGGGCACGGGCGCGGCGGCGTTGAGGTTGCCCTCCAGCTGTCCGGTCGTGGTGGCGCGCGGGTTCACGATCTGGCCGTAGGGCACGGTGAGGTCGCCGATCGGCCCGTTGGGGTTGATGTTCCCGTTGGCGCCGGCCACCCACCCCTGCAGGATGCTGCCGTCCGGCGTCACCAGCCGGCCGCTGGCGTCGAAGTCGAACGAGCCCGCCCGCGTGAACAGCTGCTCGCCACCCGGACCGGCGGTCACGAAGAAGCCGTCGCCCTCGATCATGAAGTCGGTCGAGCGGCCGGTCGACTGCGCGGCGCCGTTGGTCCAGTTGGTGGTGACGGCGGCGAGCTTGACGCCGAGACCGATCTGGGCGGGGTTCGTGCCGCCGCGATCCGCGGCCGGGGCGCCGCCGGCGCGCACGACCTGGGACAGCGTGTCCTGGAAGACGGTGGAGCTGCTCTTGAAGCCGACGGTGTTGACGTTGGCGATGTTGTTGCCGGTGACGTCCATCTTGGTCTGGTGGGCACGCAGACCGGAGATGGCGGAGAACATGGAGCGGAGCATCGGGGTCTCCTCCGGGTGGGGGCTGGGGACGGGGAGGCGCGGCTGGGGCGCGGCTCAGCGGGGGGTGGTGCGGGTCGGGGTCAGCGCTTGCCGACGTCGGTGATCCGGCCGAGCGGCACGGCGACGCCGCCGACCGTCGCGACCGCCTCGGCCTTGTCGGTGCCGAGGCGGACCGAGCTGACGACGCCGGTCTTCGCGGCGCCGCTCTCGTCGGTGTAGGTCACGGTCTGGCCGACCATCGCGCCGGCGCTGCTCGAGCGCTGGAGCGCCAGCATCGAGGCGTTCTGCTTCGCCAGCTCCTCCAGCTTCTCGACCTGGCTGAAGGTGGCGGTCTGCGCCATCAGCTGGTTCGTGTCCGCCGGGTTGCCGGGGTCCTGGTACTTCATCTGGGCCACCAGGAGCTTGAGGAAGGTGTCCTTGCCCATCTGGTCCCCGCGCTGCACGGACTGCGTGGCCGTGTACGTGGGGCCGCTCGGGACGGAACCGCTCACTGCGTCCGGCATCGGTCGACCTCCTTCTCAGACGAGCAGGTCCACGCCGGACGACGTGGATCGGTTGGTGGGCGGGTTCGGTCGCCCCTCTCCGCTATCGGCAGGCCGACCCCATGACCGTGACCGGTCCGCGGGCTGGTCCGGCCGGGTCCGGTCGCCGAACCCCTGCTGCGCCTGCTGCTCGGCCGCGTGCTTCGCCAGCCACGAGCCGCCGGCCTCCGCGTCGACCTCCACGCGGGACGGGTTCAGGCCCGCGGCCTCCAGGTCGCGGCGGAGCTCGGGGAGGGCGTCGAGCAGAGCCGCCCGGCCCAGCTCGGAGCCGCCGCGCAGGTGCAGGTCGAGGCCACCCGGCGCGACGGTCACCTGGACCTCCACCGGGCCCAGCTGCTCGGGGTTCAGGACGAGCGTCATCGTGTGCGAGCCGTTCCCGGCGCTGCTCAGCACCGCCACCTGGCGGGCCACCTGGCCGGAGACCGGCAGGGTGGCCCCCGCGCCGGTCGCGCTGTCGGCCGCCGCGGCGGGGGCGGCGGCCGCGACCTGCGCGGGAACCGCCGCGCCGCCGATCGTCGCCGCGGGCACCGGGGCGTCGGCGGTGGCGGTGTCGGGGGCAGGTGTCGCGCCGGCGGGGGTGCCCGGCTCGCCGCCCGGCCGGTCGCCGTCCGGTGTCGCGGCGCCGTCGCCGGCGACGGTCAGGGGCAGGGTGACGGGAGCGGCCGCGCCCGGGCTCCCGGCCGGGTCGGCCGGCGATCCGGTGGCCGGGCCGGCAGCGGCGGGAACCACGGGGAGGCTGGCGCCGGACGCGATCCCAGCCGTTGCCGCAGCCGCCGCGGCGGTCGGGTCCCCGGCGGTCGCCGCTGCCCCGGCGGCCGCAGCCGGCAGGGCCGGCGGAGCGGTCCCGGGCGCGCCGGTCGCGGCGGTGGCCGGCGCCGCGACCCCGGCCGCCGGTCCGGTGGCGCCCGGGGCGGGCACCGCGCCGGGGCCGGCGGCGGCGAGCGCCGCCGCTGCGGAGGTGGCCGGAGCGGGGACGCCGGGCCCGGCTGCCGCGGCGCCCGGCACTGCGCCGTCGGTGGTCGCGGTAGACCCCGTCGCGGGAGTCCCCGTCGCGGGAGTCCCGGCGGCCGGTCCCGCACCGCCCCCGAGGGCCAGGGCCCACAGCGCTGCGGCCATGCCGGCCGCGGCGGCGTCCACGACGGGAACCGGCGCGGCCTCCTCGGCCGCCGCCCCGCCGTCGCCGGGAGCGCTGCCGCCGGACCCCTGGCCGCCGCCGGGGGTGTCGCGGACCTGCCCCTGGCTCTCGGCCAGCGCGCCGTCCAGGGCCGAGGCGAACGGGCCGGCGCTCTCGCCGGACCCGCCCGGCGAGGCCGCGGCGGAGGTGGCGCGCGCCGCCGGGGCGGCGACGCTCACGGGAGCGGTCACGATGTCTCCTCGCCGGCGCTCGTCGGTCGGGTGACCGACGGCGCCCTGTCGTCCGCTGACCTCGCGAGCTCGGTCACCGGTAGGCCTCCGCCGCGCTCATCACGGAACGGACGTAGTTCTGGGTCTCGGGGTAGGGCGGGATGCCCCCGTACCGGCTCACGGTGCCGGGGCCGGCGTTGTAGGCCGCCAGGCCCAGCTGGGTCGAGCCGAACTGCCGGGTGAGGCTGCTGAGGTACTGCGCGGCCCCGTCGATCGCCGAGCCGGGGTCCATCGCGTTCACACCGAGCCCGCGCGCGGTGGCCGGCATGAACTGCATGAGCCCCTGGGCGCCGGCGGGGGAGACGGCGGAGGGGTTGAACCCGGACTCCTGCTTCGCGACCGCGGCGAGCAGGGAGGCGTCGACCCCGTGCCGGCTGGCCGCGCGGGTGAAGAGGTCGGCGTAGGGCACCCCGGCCAGCGCGGCGCCGGCCGCCGGCGCGGCGGTCGCGGCGGCCTGCTCGGGGAGGACCCGGCGGATGACCGAGGGGTTACCGACCGCCTGCACCTTGACCGTCTCGCCGGCCTGCGGTGCGGCGACCATCTGCCCGTTGCCGATGTAGATGCCCACGTGGTCGATCCCCGCGCGGGCGGAGGAGTGGTCGAAGAAGACCAGGTCACCGGGGCGCGCGGCGTCGAGCGAGGCGACGGCCTTGCCGGCGGTCGCCTGCTGCGAGGACGTGCGCGGCAGCTCGATGCCCAGGTTGCCGAAGACCAGCTTGGTGAAGCCGGAGCAGTCCAGGCCCTTGGCCGGGTCGGTGCCGCCCCACAGGTAGGGGACGCCCAGGTACTTCTGCGCCTCGCTGACCACGGCGCTCTCCGAGGCGGTGCCCGCGGACGCCGACGCGGTCCCCGCCGAGGACGTGCCGGTCAGCCCGGCGGCGCCGGCCGCGGCGGCCCAGCGGGCCGAGGACGCGGCCGCCGCCGTCTGCGGCTGGAACCGGGTGTGGATCTCGGTGATCCGCGCCTGGATGGCGCTCACGCCGTCCACGTCGCCTCCCCGTCGTCGGTGCCGGTGCGTGCGGCCCGGCCGGTCACCAGGTCGTCGATCGCGCGTTCCTCTGCCTTATCGGCAGCCTGCTGCAGCGCCAGGCGGTGCCGCTCGGCCAGCCGCTCCAGCGCCTTGGTCCGCTGCGCGGCCGCGGTCCACTGCTCCCGCACCGCGTCGGCCTGCTCGGCCGAGGCGATCGCCAGGGCGCGCGCGTCGGCGGCGTCGGTGGCCGCGGTGCGCAGGAGCACCATGGCGGCCACGAAGGAGCCGGCCGGCAGCGACGGCGGCAGGACCGCCTGCGACAGGGTGGTCTCGTACTCGGTGGCCCGCCGGGCGGCGTCGGCGGCGGCACCGGCCGCGGCGGCGGCCGCGGCGGCGGCGGCGCGCTCCTCGGTGCGGCGCAGCTCGAGCACCGGCTGCAGCCGGAAGGCGGCGCGCTTCACCCGCCCCTCACGATCCGCTGCAGCCACGCCCACGCCTCGGCCGGCGACGTCGACTCACCCAGCGGCTGCTGGAGGAACGCGTCGATGCCGGGGGCCAGCTGGCGGGCCCGGTCGACCAGCGGGTCGCTGCCGGCCTGGTAGGCGCCGATCTCGATCAGCTCGCGGACGTCGCGCAACGCGCCCATGAGCCGGCGGATCTCCCGGGCGTCGGCCATCTGCGCCGGCGGCACGACCGCACCGGCGACGCGGGAGATCGACTCGAGCACGTCGATGGCGGGGAAGTGCCCGGTGGTCGCGAGCTTCCGGGTGAGCACGATGTGCCCGTCGAGGATCGAGCGGGCGGTGTCGGCGATCGGCTCGTTGTGGTCGTCGCCCTCGACGAGGACCGTGTACAGGCCGGTGATGGAGCCGGTCGAGCCGGTGCCGGCCTTCTCCAGCAGCTGCGGCATCATCGCGAAGACGCTCGGCGGGTAGCCGCGGGTCGCCGGCGGTTCCCCGGCGGAGAGGCCGACCTCGCGCTGCGCCATGGCGGTCCGGGTGATCGAGTCCATGAGCAGCAGCACGTCGCGGCCCTCGTCGCGGAAGGCCTCGGCGATGCGGGTGGCGACGAACGCGGCCTTGAGCCGCACCAGCGGAGGCTCGTCGGAGGTGGCGACGACGACGACGGTGCGCGCCATCCCCTCCGCGCCGAGGTTCTCCTCGATGAACTCGCGCACCTCCCGGCCACGCTCACCGATCAGCCCGATGACGCGGACGTCGGCGTCGGTGCCGCGGGTGATCTGCGCGAGCAGGCTGGACTTGCCGACGCCGGAGCCGGCGAAGATGCCCAGGCGCTGGCCCTTGCCGCAGGGCACCAGGGTGTCCAGCGCGCGGACGCCGAAGGTGAGGGGCTCCTCCACGCGGGTGCGGGAGAGCGCGTGCGGGGTCTCGGTCGCGAGGTCCACCCACGAGACGCGGCTGCCCAGCGGCGGGCCGCCGTCGACCGGGCGGCCCAGGCCGTCGAGCACCCGGCCCAGCAGCGCCTGGCCCACCGGCACCTGCAGCGGGCGGCCGGTGGCGCGCACCGGGGCGCCGGCGTGCACGCCGGACAAGGCACCGAGCGGCATGCAGGTCAGCCGGTCGCGGCCGACGGCGACCACCTCGGCGAGCAGCGGCGTGCCGGTCGGGTTCACCTCGACGAGGTCGCCCACCGCCGCGCTGACGCCGTCGACGCTCATGGTCAGGCCCATCGCGCCGGTCACGACGCCGGTCACCTGCGGGCGGGCGGCGGCGCGGGCGCGCTCGAGGATGGTGGGGGAGAGGGTCACGAGCTGAGGACCGCCTGCACCCGGGCCAGCGCCGTCCCCAGCTGGGCGTCGATCCGCCGGGGCCCGGACTCGGCGACCGCGCCGGCCCGCTCCACGGTGGGGTCGGCGACGACGCGCACGCTGCCGGGCAGCTCCGCGAGCGCCTCGGCCGGGACCTCGGCGAGGTCGTCGGGGTGCAGCCGCACGACGGCGGGGGCGTCGGCCGGGACGAAGCTCAGCGCGCGGCGGACGGCGTCCATCGCCGGGTCGGCGGCCAGCGAGAGCTCCCGGCCGAGGATGTCCTCCACCAGGGTCAGCGCCGTACCGATGAGCGAGTCGCGGATGTCGTCGGCGACCGGCCGCACGCTCTCCTCCAGGTGCCGCGAGGCGGCCCCCAGGGCGGCGGCGGCCGACACCAGGCGGCGCTCCCAGCGCGCCTGCACCTCGGCCAGCCGCTCCTGGGCGTCCCGCTCGACCCCGGCGACGACGGACGCCGCGGCCAGCAGGCCCTCGGCGTGGCCGGCGGCGTAGCCCTCGGCGTGGGCCTGCGCCCGCAGCCGGGCCAGCTCCTCGGCGTAGACGTCGCCGAGGCGGTAGGTCGGCTTGCCGCCCGCGACCGGCTGGTCACCGGCCCGTCGCACCGTGCTCCGGCGCTCGACCGGGGAGGGGGTGTACGCGACCGGGGTGGCGGGGGGCGGCTCGGCGGCCGGCGCGACCAGCGCGTCCGCGGCGGTGCGGGCGACGGGGACCGCCGGTGCGGTCGCCGGTGCCGGTGCGGGCACGGTGGTGGTGTCGCCGGGGGCCGCCGCGGCGCGCTCGGCGAGCACCTCGCGGTAGGGGCGGGCCCGCGCGGCGGAACCGCCGCGCAGGACCGCACCCTCACGCGACGAAGTCATCGTCCCCGCCTCGGTTGATGGTCAGCACGCCCTGCTCCTCGAGGGTGCGGATGACCGCGACCACCTTGGCCTGCGCCTCCTCGACGGTGCGCGTGCGCACCGGGCCGAGCAGCTCGATCTCCTCGGCCAGGTTCTCGGCGGCGCGCTCGGACAGGTTGCGGCGGATCTTGTCCTGCACGTCGGGCCGCACGCCCTTGAGCGCGGTGGCCAGGTCGTTGGCCTCCACCTCGCGCAGCACCAGCTGGAGGGAGCGGTCGTCGATGGTGACGATGTCCTCGAAGACGAACATCTGCGCGCGCACCTGCTCGGCGAGCTCGGGGTCGCTGCTGTCGAGCCACTCGAGGATGGAGCGCTCGGTCGGCCGGGGGGAGCGGTTGATGATCTCGACGAGGGTCTCGACACCGCCGACGGTGGTCATGTCCTGGTGGGCGAGGATCGAGCCCATCCGGCGACCCAGCTCCTCCTCCACCAGCCGCACCATCTCGGGGGAGGTGCGGTCCATGGTGGCGATGCGGTGCGCGACCTCGGCCTGCTGCTCGGGGGCGAAGCCGGAGAGCACCTCCGCGGACTGGGCGGCCGTCAGGTGCGCGAGCACCAGCGCGATGACCTGCGGGTGCTCGTCCTTGAGGAAGGTGACCAGCTGGCGGACGTCGGCGTTCCGGAGAGACGCGAACGGCACCTCGGTGTAGACGACGTTCAGCCGGGACAGGATGCCCTCGGCCTTGTCCTGGCCGAGGCCCGCGGCGAGGATCTCGCGGGCGAACTCGACGCCGCCGCGGCCGACGAACTGCTGGGCGGTCATCAGGCTGTGGAACTCGCGCATGACGCCGTCGACGTCGTCGAGCTCCACCGAGCCGAGCTTCATGAGCTCGCGGGTGAGCGCCTCGACCTCGCGCGGGCGCAGCTGCGCCAGCAGCACGCCGGCCTCCTCCTTGCTCATCTGGGCGAGGAAGACGGCGGCCTTGCGGAGGCCGGGCAGCTCGGGCCGCGGGGGGGTGGCCACGACCGCGCCGGGCGCGGTGGGGATGCTCGCCAGGGTCATGCCGCCACCTCGCTGGCGCTCGGTGCCCGCATGCCCGTGGGTGCTGTGCTCATGCGTGAGCTCGCAAGCTCGCTCACGACTTGGTCTCGCTGAGCCAGCCGCGCAGCATGGCCGCGACCTCGTCGGGACGCTCGCTGACCATCGAGGAGATCTCCCCCCGGACCTTCGCCCGCTCGGCCGCCTCGAGCTCGAGGGCGGCGTTGTCGATCTGGACCTCCTGCCGGGTGCTGGCCACGCGCAGGCGGTCCAGCTCGGCGAGCATGTCGTCGTCGAGCTCCAGCGGCTCGTAGTCCTCCTCGACCTCCTCCCGGCGGCGCGAGCGCAGCCAGACGACGAGGACGACCAGCGCGATCCCGGCCGCGATGCCACCGGTGCGGATCATCGACCACATCTGCTCGCCGGCCTCCGCCTCGCGGGCGGCCTCCATCGCGGCGGCGGCGGCGTCGGCGGCCGTGGTGTCGAAGGGCAGCGAGGCGACCGTGATGTCGTCGCCGCGGGCCTCGTCCAGGCCGACGGCGGTGATCATGAGGTCGCGCATCTGCTGCTGGTTGAGGTTGCCGGCGACGGCGTCGTCCATGACCACCGAGACGGTCAGCCGGTTCAGCCCGCCCGGGGCGCCCTGCTCGACGGTGGTGGTCTTGCCGACGGCGTTGTTGGTGGTCGTCGACTCCTTGGAGTAGTTCGACTCGGCGCCACCCGCGTTCTCCGCGGCGTCCGGCATGTTCTCCGGCCCGAGGATGCCGCCCACCGGGGCGCCGCCGCCGGTGTACTCCTCGACGTCGCGCTGCTCGGAGACCGGCGGGACGCCCTGGTCGTAGGTGTAGGTCTCCGAGGTCGTCTCGCGCTCGGCGAGGTCGGCGTCGGCGCGCACCGACACGACGGAGCGCCCCGGACCCACCACGGAGTCGAGGATCTTCTGCGCGTTGGCCGACAGGCGGGCCTCGTAGTCGGTCTCGACCTGGGCGCGGGCGTCGCCGGCCGCCGCGGTCACACCGGTGCCGGGGGCGGAGAGCACCTGGCCGGTGGAGTCGGCCACGGTCACCTGGTCGGGGGTCATGTCCTTGACGCTGGAGGCCACCAGGTTGGTGACCGCCATGATCTGCTCGCCGGACAGCGAGGTGCCGGGCGCGAGCTGCAGCAGCACCGACGCGGTGGGCTCGGACTTCTCGGTCACGAAGACCTCGTCGCCGGCGGGCGTGATGTGCACCGTCGCCTGGCCGACGCCGTCCAGCGACTCCAGGGTGTTGGCCAGCTCGCCCTCCAGCGCCCGCTGGTAGGTCACCTGCTGCTGGAACTCGCTGGTGGTGATGCCCTGCTCGTCGAGGAGTGCGTACCCGGTGTCCTGCCCGGCGGGCAGCCCCTTGGCGCTCATGTCCAGGCGCAGGTCGTAGACCGAGTCCTTGTCGACCAGGATCGTGCCGCCGCCGTCGGTCACCTCGTTGGCCACGCCCGCGGCGTCGAGCTCGTCGACGATCGCCGCGGCGTCGCTGGTCGCGAGGTTGGTGAACAGCGGCGCCTGGGTGGGGGCGGTGATCCAGCTGTAGAAGACGAACCCGCCGAGGGTCAGCCCGACCAGCAGCAGGCCGATGACGACCTTCTGCCCGAGGCCGACCGTGTCGAACGTGGAGCGGGCACGCTCCAGCGTCCCGGCGAGTGCCGACGTCATCAGATCTGCATCCTCATGATCTCGGTGAAGGCCGCGACGGCCTGGTTCTTGATGGTCACGACCATCTCGGTCGCCACGCCGGACTCAGCCGAGGCGATCATGTAGTCGTGCACGTCCTTGAGGTCGCCGGTGGCGGCCTGCACGCCCAGCTCGGCCGTCACGTTCTGGGTGGCCTGGAGCTTGTCGAAGGAGGCGGCGAGGACGGCGGCGAAGCCGTCCGCGCCCTCCGTCGCGGGCGTGCCGCGGGTGCTGCCGGCGACGCCGGTGACGGCGCCCATCCCGACCGGGGGGATGCCGCCGAGCGGGGCGGTCATCAGTGCTTACCGAGCTGGAGCGCCGCCTGGTAGGCGTTGGTGGCCCGCTCGACCACGGCGAGGTTGGCCTGGTAGCCGCGCTGCGCCATCATCATGGCGGTCATCTGGTCACCGAGGTCGATGTCGGGGTACTTCACGTAGCCCTCGCCGTCGGCCAGCGGGTGGTCGGGCTGGTAGACCAGCCGGCCCTCGGGGTCGCCGAACTCGGCACGGGCCACGCGCACGCCGCCCTCGCCGCTGCCGTAGTCCACGGCCTGGGCGACGACGAGCCGCGCCTGGAAGGCGTCCTCGTCGGTGCGCCGCACCGTGTTGATGTTGGCGATGTTGTCGGCCGCGGCATCGAGCCACTTCCGGTGCGTCATCAGCCCGGACTGCGAGATGCCCAGTGCCTGGAAGGTGCTCATGGTCAGGAGGTCCTCAGGGCCGTGCGGATCGAGTTGTACTTCCCGTCGAGCGCGTTGAGCGCCAGCTGGTAGCGCAGGCCGGTCTCGGTGGCGATGACGGTCTCCGCATCCAGGTTGACGTTGTTGCCGTTGGTGTTCGTCGGCTCGAGCGACCGCATGGTGGTGCCACCCGAGATCTCCGGGCGGGTCCCGTTGCGGACCGCGCTGCGCAGCGACGTCTCGAAGTCGGTCCGCCCGGCCAGGAAGCCGGGGGTGTTGACGTTCGCGATGTTGTCGGCGCTGACGCGCTGCCGTTGCGCGAGACCGGCGAGCGCGGCCTTCAGGACCGGCGTGCCGACGTCGCCGATCATCGGGCGGCTCGCCGGCGGGTGGAGCAGGACACGATCGACCTCCGGGTACGCGGACGACACTCGCGAGCGAGTGCGGGGCCGCCGATCCATGGCGAAGGTGGTGCTCTCCGTGCAGTTGCTTCATCGGCAGCCGGCCCGTACCGGCTGACCCCCGTTCCGCCACGGGAGGGGCGGCAGGGCCCGCGTGGGGCGGCCGTGGTCGATGTGACCAGCGGTGACCTCGCCGTGTCCTGGGCCGACCGGGACGGGGGAGTTGGCACCTTCCGTGGGAATCGGGCCCCCAGCGGCCGGATCCACCCCGGAACAGCACGAACGCCCCGCCGCCGGGATCCGGCGACGGGGCGTTTCGGTGGAACGGGGCGATCAGCGTCCGGCGGTGGCCAGCCGACCGGTGCCGGCGGCGCGGGTGCGGTTGTCCCGCGCGGCCCGCCAGGCGGCCGCCCAGCGCTCCGCGGTGTGCTCGGTCAGGTGCCGGGTCAGGACCCGCTGGTGCGCCGCGGCCGCGATCTCGCGCCGCCGGTCGGCGTCCTGCACCCCGAGGACGAGCCACTTCGCCCAGTCCTTGGGGGAACGGGCCGGCATGCCGAGCCCGAGCCGCTCGTACTCGTCGGTCCGCGCCCGGACGGAGTACACGCCGCGGGCCGAGTACTCGAGCGGCTTCAGCCAGCTCTTGGCGGTGTTGAACCGGTCCACCCGCAGCGGGGCGATCCCGATGTCGAACAGCTCGCCCAGCCGCGCGACGTAACCGTCGACGTCCATCACCCAGGGCACCTCGTCGGGCTCCTGCGGCAGGCCGAGGCGCTCCCGCAGGTCCCACTTCTGGCCGAGGACCATCAGCCGGCTGCGCGGGGCGGTGCGGTCCAGCGCCTGCTGGAGCCCCGACCCCATCTCCTGGAGGTCGTAGGGGTGCCCGTGGACGTTGCCGGTCCAGCCGATGGTCACCACGTCCGGGGTGCGCTCGTAGGCCGGCGGCAGCTCCGCGGTCCGCCGGGGGACGGCGTTCTCGATGACCGCCCCGCGGCCGTGCCGGGCGTACTCCCGGAGCAGCGCCGGCGTCGACGTGGTGACGAAATCGGCCTCGCGGGCGGCCTCGGTCGCGATGTCGCTGGCGCGCCCGCGCACCAGGGCGTCGTGCCCCATGTGGCCGAAGGGGACGCCGGAGAGCAGGTCGTCCAGCTCGACGACGACGGCCACGCCCTGCCGCTGGAGGACGCGCTGGGTCTGCAGCATGTCGGGGGTCTTGGGCAGCTGGATGACCACGACGTCCGCGCCCTGGGCATCGGCGTCGGTCACCTCCAGCGGCCCGTCCTGGTGGGCCGGGTGCATCGTGGTGGTGATGCCGCGGGCGACCGCGACCTCGATCCCGAGCGCGGCGGCCTGCACCGCGCGGGCGGGTTCCTCGATGCGGTAGTAGGTCGAGCCTTGGCCGATCGCGTGCGTGAGGAGGACGCGCATGGGAGATCCTTCTGGTCGTGGCTGCTGTCGGCACCCGCCGTGCGGGGCGCCGCCCCGGTACGGGGCCGGTGAGCGCTCCTCTGTCATCGGCAGTCCGGGCACCGGACGGGCAGCCGGAGCGCCCGGCGGGGGCCGGACCGGCGGGTCAGAGCCCCCGGTCGATGAACGAGGCCACCGGTCGATCGGGGCCGTAGGACATGCGCGCGGCGACGTCGCGCTGCTTCTGGGACTGCGTGATCCGCTCGACGAGCGCCTCGGCGACCGCCAGCTGGTGCTGCAGCAGCCGGGCGGCGCGCTCCCGCAGGTCGTCGGGGAGGGGGCCCAGCCCCGTGGGCGGGACCCAGTCGGTGCTGCGCCGGCCCCACGCCGCGATCTCCTCGGCCCGGCCCCGGGCCAGGCTCTCGTGGGCGTCGAGGACGTCGCCCTCGAGCTGGGTGAGCGCCTCGTGCCAGTCGGCGGGCTGCTTGCGGTCGCCCCGTCCGCCGGTGCCGCCGGAGCCGGACGACTTCCCGGCCGGCGTGTACGGGCTCTGTCCGAAGCCCGCGGTGGCCGAGCCGCCGACGGGGCTCACGGTCATGACGGAACGCCGGCCAGGGACGCGGCGGCCTGCCGCCACGCGTCGCGCAGCGGCTCGACGACCGCCCGGCACGAGGCGATGCGGTTGGTGTCGAACTTGAGGTTGGCCTGGACGAGCTCGTTGAGCAGCCAGTTGTAGAGCGCGGCCAGACGCGGGCCGCCCTCCCACAGGTCGACCTGGAGGCTGGACAGCAGCTCCAGGACGATCGCCTGGGCGTGCTGGAGCTCCTCGTTGGCGCGCGCGCGGTTCCCCTCGGCGACGGCCAGCTGCGCCCGCTCGAGGTCGAGGGTGAGCCGGTCGTACAGCATGACCAGCACCTGCTGCGGTGAGGCGGTGGCGACGGCGTCACCGAGGTAGCGGGCGCGGAGCGAAGCGGCACTCATCGGGGAGAACTCCTGAAGCGAAGAGTCGAACGGTCGGGCGGGGGACGTCAGGCCTTGGGCAGTGAGCCGAGCTGACCGGCCAGCCAGTTGGACTGGTTGGTCAGCGAGCTCAGCGCGGTCTCCATGGCGGTGAACTGGCGGGTGAGCGTCACCTTGCGCGCGGCCAGCCGCAGATCCCAGTCGGCGATCCGGTCCTTGATGTCGCGGGCGAGGGAGTCCTGGCCCTGGGCCATGCTGATCAGGCTGCCGGTCGCGCTGTCGGAGGCGGCCTTGGCGACCTCGCGCACGCGCGCACCGAGACCGGTCACGGCGCCGGGCTCCCCGGCCACACCGGAGCCGGCCACCAGCCGCTGAGCCAGGTCGGGGGTGGCCTTCAGGGCGGCGGCGAACTTCTCCTTGTCGAAGGTGATCCGGCCGTCGCGGGTGGACTGGAACCCGGCCTGGGCCGGCGAGCCGTCCGTGCCGACCGCGTCGGTGACCGCCTGCAGCAGCTGGCCGGCGATCGAGGTCACGGCGTACTCGCCGCGCAGCGCCGCCTTGCTGCCCGGCGTGTTGTCGGTGTACGTCTTGATGGTCGAGATCGCGTTGTTCACCGCGTCGACCAGCCCGGACACCTTGGCGGCCACGGCGTCGGGGTCCGCGGCCACGGACACCGTCACCGGAGCGGGCTCGGCCTTGCTGACCGTGATCGTGGTGCCGGTGAGGACGCCTTCGAACGTGTTGGTCGCCGAGCGGATCGAGTAGCCGGTCGTCCCCGCGTCGGTCCCGCCGATCAGGAGCTCGGCGTCCTGGCCGGTGCTGGTCTGGGAGAAGGCCGTGCCGGCTACCCGGAACCCGGCCGCCGCACCGGAGCTGCCCGCGCTGACCTGCAGGGCGAACTGGCCGGGGGCGACCTGCACCGCGGAGGCCTTGAGACCGAGAGCGGTGTCGGCGTTGATCTTGGCCGCCGCCTGCTCCAGGGACTCGGTGCCGTCGAGGGCGATCGTGCCCTTGCTGACGGTGCCGTCGGCGCTCAGGATCTCCAGGCTGCTCAGGTTGGCCGCGGTGGTCGTGCTCGTCCAGCGGCCGGCGCTGACGCTCGAGGCGGTCGTCGCCACGGAGGCGACGGAGAAGGTGAGGGAGCTCGGCGTGGCGTAGGACGCCGTCGTGACGGCCACGCTGCTCGCCGTGCTGGTGCCCTTGGTGGTCGTCCACGTCTCGGGCTTGAGCAGCGACTCCGCGGTGGTCGCCAGGGCCGAGAGGGCGCTGTTGACGGTGCGGTAGGCGCTCGCGGTGACCTCGGTCGTCGACAGCCGGGTCTTCAGCGAGTTCTGCTGCTGCGCCTCCAGCTGCAGGAGCTGGGTGATCATCGTGCCGGTGTCGATCCCGGACACCAGGCCGGTGTTGATGCTCATCGTCATGCCACTGGCTCCTGGGTCGACGGGATGCGGGGGGTAAGCGAGCGAGGGGGGAGGCACGGAGGCCTCCCCCCTCACCCGGGGTGGTGCTGAGGGTCTGCGACCTCAGCTGCTCAGCTGATCGTCGATCAGCGGAGCAGCGACAGGACGCCCTGCGAGGCCTGGTTGGCCTGCGCGAGCATCGCGGTACCGGCCTGGCTCAGGATCTGGGCGCGGGTGAACCCGACCATCTCCTGCGCCATGTCGGCGTCGCGGACCCGGCTCTCCGACGCGCTCAGGTTCTCGATCGAGACGTTGAGCGAGTTGATGGTGCTCTCGAAGCGGTTCTGCGAGGCACCGAGGGTGGCGCGCGACTCCGACACCGTCTTGATCTGGGTGTCGAGGGTCGACAGGTCGGCCGAGGCGCTGTAGGTGCCCGTGGCCGCCATGTTGGTGGCCACACCCGTGACCGCCGCCGCCACCGTGGTGACGTTGCTCAGGCTGACGCTGACCGTCTCGCCGCCGTTGGCACCGGTCTGGAAGGTCAGGCTGGATGCGCTGCCGTTCAGGAGCTTGGTGCCGTTGAAGTCGGTCCGGCTGGCGATGTCGGTCAGCGCGCCGGCGAGCTCGGTGACCTCCTTCGCGATGTAGCCGCGGGCCTTGTCGTCGACGACGCCGCTGTTACCCGCCTGGACGGTCAGGTCACGGACGCGCTGCAGGATCGAGTGCACCTCGGTGAGGGCACCTTCCGCCGTCTGCACGACGGAGACGCCGTCCTGCGCGTTGCGGACGGCGACCTTGAGGCCACCGACCTGCGAGCGCAGGCCCTCGGAGATCGCCAGGCCGGCCGCGTCGTCGGCGGCGCGGTTGATCCGGAAACCCGAGGAGAGCTTCTCCAGCGACTTGTTCATCTGGCCATCGGTGATGGACAGGTTGCGGTGAGCGTTGAGCGCCGCGATGTTCTGGTTGATGCGCAGACCCATGATGATCCTCCTTGGACTGGGGTCTTTCTCTGTCTCCCGCTGCATCCGTGCTGCGGGCCGTACGAGTTAGGTCATCGGCTGCGGGCCGACCCCTCTTGAGCCGAGTGCGATGGTTTTTCCTGCCCCGTTCGGATCAGGCGGTCCGGGCCGCGCCGGAGCGGGCGGAGGGCCAGTCGGTGCGCTGCCGGGGGAGCGGTGCGCCGCCGCCGCCGGCGACCCGGGCGACGTAGGCGAGCTGCTGGTTGCGGGCCCGGACGCCGCCGTCCGGCGCCACCGCCTTGCCCTCCCACACCTCGCTCATCGCGGCGTGCAGCAGGGTCAGGGCCCGGGCGCGCATCTGCGAGACGCGGGACAGCGTGACGCCGAGGTCCTCGGCGATGTCCGTCAGTGATTCATCACCGAAGAAATTGCGCTCGATGACCTCGTCGAGCCGGTCGGGCAGTGCCCGGATCGCCCCGTGCAGGTGGCGGGCCCGCTCGCCGCGCAGGAGCGCGCGCTCCGGGGACTCCCCGGTGTCGGGCAGGTCCAGGCTCGTCCCGTCGGGGCCGGTCTCGGCGTCGATGCTGACCATGACGGCGCGGTGGACGTCGACCTGCAGGTGCTCGAGCTCGCTGCGCGCGATGCCCAGGCTCGCGGCCAGCTCCTCGCGGGTCGGGGGCCGGCCCAGGCTGATCGTCAGGGCGTCGGCCGCGGCATCGGTCCGCCGGGCCGCGGCCCGCACCGAACGGCTCGCCCAGTCACCGGAGCGCAGCTCGTCCAGGACCGCGCCCTGCAGGCGGGCGAGGGCGTAGGTGGCGAACGACGCGCCTGCGGTCGGGTCGAAGCGCCGGGCGACCTCCACCAGGGCGACGTGCGCGCAGGACAGCAGGTCCTCGCGGCTCACGTGGCTCGGCAGCGAGATGCGCGAGGCCACCGCGTTGACGGCGAACGCGGCGAGCGGGAGGTGTTCGGTCACGAGCGCGTCCACCTCGTGCGGTGCGCGCCCCTTGACCGGGTTCGGCACCCGGCCGTTCTGGGGCCGTTCGCGCAGCGGCCGGTCGTGCGCGGTCCGATCACGCAGGGAACGCTCGGGGGCGAGGGCGCGGACTGGGGTCACGTCCGTATCTCTCGGCGGGCGGAGGCGGAGTCGGCACCACCGTTCGACAGGAATCCCGCCGGACTTGAGCCCCAGTTCCGCGCTTCGGCTCAACCCCCCTCGATCGGGTGCCGATGGCTGCTCTCGACGGCGGACGTGCCCCAGGCCCCGAGACGGGACCGGGAACGACCGCGGGCGACGACCTGCGAGACGACGGAAGGCGGTGGACGGAGTGGACTACCAGCACCTGTCGACGTTGCTGTGGCGAGAGCAGGAGCTCCTGGACCTGCTGCTGTTCAAGGCCGAGGAGAAGCAGTACCTGATCCTCACCGGCAAGACCCGCTGGCTGGCGCGGATCGCGCACGAGATCGAGGTCGTGCTCGACCAGCTGCGCACCCTGGAGGTGGAGCGCTCCGCGGCCACCGAGGCCATCGCGGTCTCGCTGGGCCTGGCCGCCAACCCCTCGCTCCGGCAGGTGGCCGACGTGGCCCCCACGCCGTGGAACGACCTGCTCGCCCAGCACCACGAGGCGCTGCTGGTGCTGATCACCGACCTGCGCAGCCTGTCCGACGCCAACCGCGACCTGATCGAGGGCGGCCTGAACGCGATCGGCGACGCGCTCATGCGGACGCGGGCGCCCTCGGCCGGCACGTACGGCGCCACCGGCCGGCACTCCGACGGCACGCACCGCGCCGTCACCCTGGACGGAGCACTCTGACGTGAGCACCTTCAGCGGCCTCAACACCGCCACCACGTCCCTCTGGGCGCAGCGCCGGGCGCTCGACGTGACCGGCCAGAACATCTCCAACGTCAACACCGAGGGGTACTCCCGCCAGCGGGTCGACATGCGGGCGATCGGCGGCAGCGCCGTCCCGGCGTTCTACTCCACCGGGTCCGGCATCGGCGGCGGGGTCAACGCCGACGAGGTGACGCGCATCCGGGACGCCTTCCTGGAGGGCCGCGGGCACACCGAGCACGCCAACAGCGCCCGTCTCGTCGCGGAGACCGACGCCTACGAGCTCGTCGAGCAGTCCTTCCGCGAGCCCGGGACGACCGGCCTGCAGAACCTCATGTCCGACATGTGGCGCGGCTGGCAGGACGTCGCCAACAAGCCGGAGGACCCGGCCGCCCGCGGTCAGGTGCTCAAGCGGCTGGAGACGCTCGTCGGCGGCCTGCACTTCAGCCGTGCCCAGCTCGACGGGCAGTGGGAGCAGACCCGCGAGAACCTCGGCGTCCTGGTGGACGACGTCAACGCGGCGGCCGAGACGATCGCCAAGCTCAACACCGCCATCCTGCGCGCGTCGCAGAGCGGGCTGCCGGCCAACGACCTCACCGACCAGCGGGACGCGCTGGTCATGAAGCTCGCCGACCAGGTCGGGGTCTCGGTGGTGCCGCGGAACGGTGGCGTCGTGGACGTCATCGTCGGGAGCGTCACGCTGGTCGCCGGCGGCCAGGCCTCCAAGCTCGCCGTGGCCGGCACGATCGACCCGACCGCCACGGCCGGCGACCCGCCGCGGATCGTGACCGCCACCGGCGCGCTGCCGGTCACCGTCGGGGGCACCGCCGGCGGCCAGCTGCACTCGCTGAACTCGGTCCTCCCCACCTACCGCGCGGAGCTGGACGGCGTCGCCGCCGACCTGGCCACCACGCTGAACACGGCGCACGCCGCGGGCTTCGACCTGGGTGGCGTCGCGGGCGGTCCGCTGCTCGGCTCCTCGGGCGGGCCGATCACCGCGGCGTCGATCACCGTCGTGCTCACCGAGCCGGAGAAGATCGCGGCCTCCTCGATCGGGCCCGGGACGCCGAACCTCGACCACGGCAACGCCGACGCGCTCGCCCAGCTGGGCAGCGGCGTCGGGTCGCCGGACACCCGGTACCGCCGCATGATCGTCGAGCTCGGCGTCCAGTCGGCGGTCTCCCAGCGCAACCTCGGCATCCAGTCGGTGATCACCGGGCAGGTCGACGCCGCCCGGGAGTCCGTGGCCGGGGTGAACCTCGACGAGGAGATGACCAACATGCTGTCCTTCCAGCACGCCTACTCGGCCGCCGGCCGCCTGGTCACCGCGATCGACGAGATGCTCGACGTGCTGATCAACCGCACCGGCCGCGTGGGGCTGTGAGCTGAGTGCGCATCACGCAGAAGGCCGTCACCCTCACCAGCCTGCAGGGGCTCAACCGCAACCTCGAGGCGGTCGGGAAGCTGCAGCAGCAGCTCACCTCCGGCCGGCTCATCAACGCGCCGTCGGACTCGCCGACCGGCACGAACAAGGCCATGCAGACCCGGTCGGAGCAGGCCGCCGTCGAGCAGTTCGGCCGGAACATCTCCGACGCCGACAGCTGGCTGTCGATCACCGACTCCACGCTGCAGAGCATGCTCGACGTCACCCGGCGGGTCCGCGACCTCACCGTGCAGGGCGCGAGCACCGGCAACTCGTCCGCGGCCAGCCGGCAGGCGCTGGCCACCGAGGTCGCCTCGCTCCGCGAGAGCCTGCTGGGTCTCGCGAACACCACCATCCAGGGGCGCCCCGTCTTCGGCGGGGTCGGCACCGGCGGCAAGGCCTACGACAGCGACACCGGCGCCTACCAGGGGCTGGCCGGGGCGGCAGGAGCCGACGTGATGCGACGGGTGTCCTTCACCGAGCAGGTGCGCGTGGACATCACCGGGCCTGAGGCCTTCGGGCCGGCCGGGGACGACCTGTTCGCCCTGGTCGGCCGGATCGCCGACGACCTCGTCAACGACCCGGCGGCGCTCGCCCAGGGGCTCGACGACCTGGACGTGGCCATGAAGCGGATGCTCTCGGGCGTGGCCGACGTCGGCGCGCGGGCCGCCCGGGTCGAGCGCGAGCAGCAGATCAACAGCGACCTCGCGCTGACCCTGGAGACCGAGCTCGGCGAGGTCGAGAACGTGGACCTGCCGAACACGATCATGCGGTTGCAGATGCAGCAGGTCGGCTACCAGGCGGCGCTGCAGGCGACGGCGAAGGCCATCTCGCCGACGCTGATGGACTACCTCCGCTGATGATCGCCGTCACGGAGGCGCCGGCGGCGAGCCGGACGACGGCACCGGGCCCGCCCCCGGTCCAGGTGCTGTCGTTCGCCGAGCCGCTGCCCGGGTTCCCGGACCACGCCGACTACGTGCTGGTCGCCGGGGACGCCGCCGGGCTGCTGTTCTGGCTCCAGTCGGTCGCCCTCGACGGCCCGCGGTTCCTCGCGGTGGCGGCGGGGGAGTACTTCCCGGAGTACGCCCCCGTCGTGCCGCCCGCCGTGCGGGCGGAGCTCGGCCTCGCCGACGCGGCGGACGCCCAGGTGCTGTGCCTGGTCACCGTCCCGGGCGGGGAGGTGGCCGAGGCCACCGCCAACCTCCGCGCCCCGGTCGTCGTCGCCCCCGCGACGCACCGGGCGCGGCAGGTCGTGCAACCCGACGGCTCGCTCCCGCTCCGGCGGCGCCTCCGCCGATAACCTCTCGGGGGCGCGGTCCCCGGGACCGCAGCTCCACACCCGCCCCGGCGGGTCCGCCACAGCTCCGAGCCCGCTCCGCGGGCGCGCCAAGGACGGCCACCACACACACCCATGGAGGGGTACCCGTGCTCACACTCACCCGCAGCGTCGGCGAGACGATCCGCATCGGCGACGACATCGAGGTCCACGTCGTCGAGGTCCGGGGCGGCACCGTCCGGCTCGGTTTCAAGGCTCCCCGCGAGGTGGCGATCCACCGCGAGGAGGTCTACCGGCAGATCGCCGAGGCGAACCTCCTCGCCGCGCAGGTGACCGCGGACACGCTCGGTGCGCTCGCCGCGTTCGCGCCCCAGCCGCTGCCGGACGCCGACGTGCCGGCGGCCGAGGTGGTCGGGGCCGGCCCCGACCCCGCCGAGGCGGGCACGGCGCGGCCGGCGGACTGACACAACTGGACGGCTGCCGGGGGGTCCACCTCGGCAGACCGTGCCAAGTCGACGGTCCGGCGGCCTGAGGCCACCGCGACACGGGCAACTATTGCCGAAGGTTCCCCCCGACAACTGCGTCGGACACAGCGAGTTGTGTGCCGTGTCCGGTGCGTGCATGCGGCAGATTTCTCCCTACGCAAGTGACAGGGGGCGATCAAGATGGCACGCAACGCATTCACCGCTTCGGGCGCCGGGGACCAGACCGGCGAGCCGGAGTCCGTGGTGGTCCACGTGCAGCTGCGGCCGCGCCGCGGCGCGACCCGCAAGTGCCTGGCGGCGCTGGCGGCACTGGCCGCCGAGCACGACGAGGTGGTCTTCTCCGTCACCGGGCTGAGCAAGGACGACCGCGTGGTGCGGGTGACCGTCGGCATCGACCTCGGTCCGCGCGCCGCCGTCGCCAAGTTCTCGCCGCAGGCGCAGGCCGCCTACGCGTTCGTGTCGGCCGTCTTCACCTCGCTGTACGACCACATGCCGGTCTACACCGCGGAGCCCAGCGGCGCCGAGCGCGCCGCCGCCACCGCCCTGCTCGAGCACGTCACGGCGGGTGCCGGCCGGGCCGACGCCCTGGCCGCGGACCTGCTGGACGTGCTGCCGGGCGCCACCCCGGCCGGTTCCATCCCGTCGCCGCGGCTTCCCGGCCCCGGCGAGCGCATCCCGGCCTGATCGCCTGGGCGAGCGGCACGCCGGTGCCGTCCGTCCGGCGCCTCTTCATCGCCCCGGCACCTCTTCTTCCCCGTAGTGCCCAGGAGTTCCCCATGCCCGACCGTTCCCCGTTCCCGACCCGCGCGACCGCCGACGACCGGGACCGCGCCCGCCAGCCCCTGGTCTTCGGCGGGATCCCCGAGGCGGCCGGCTGGGCGCTGGCGCCCATCACCCCCCGCGACCGGGTGCACTTCCGGGTGGACCACGAGCTGCCGCTCGACGACTTCCGCGCCGACCTGCCCGACGGCGTCTCGGTGAGCTACGACCAGGGCGACGGCCTCTACCGGGTCGACGGGGCCTGCGGAACGGCCGCGGTCCTGGCCGACTGGGTGAAGGCCTCGTGCGCCGGCCGCGGGGTCACGACGGTCGGGCTCCGGGCCGAGACCTCGGTCCGGCGCCGCGCGCCCCGCGACCTCCCGCCGGAGTTCCTGAGCGACCTGTGCCGCCACTACGGGCCGGTCAGCCTCAAGCGGCTGCAGCGGAACATGAGCACGATCCGCCTGCACCTCCCCGACCCGGACGACCTGGGCCAGCAGGTGTTCGAATGGATCCTGAAGGCCGTCGCGCAGTACGACGAGACCAAGTCGGTCCCGTTCGGCGCCTTCCTCGCCACGCAGCTGTCCAAGTGGGTGCACGACCTCGGCCGCAACGCGCACGGCCGCACCGCGGCCGACACCGAGCACAAGCAGCAGAAGGCCGTCGCGGCGTTCATGGCCGAGCACCAGCGCCGGCCCAGCGAGAAGGAGCTCGCCGCCTACATGGGGCAGAGCGTGGCCACGCTGCGGCGCAACTCGCAGACGGTCGCCACCCTGAACGGGCTGCGCAACCTGCAGTCGCTCGACGGCGCGCCCGACGCGACCGAGATCCTGCTGCCGGACTCCTCGGAGGCGCCGGACGAGATCATGGGCGAGGCGGAGCAGACGTTGCTGTCGCACGCCCTGACCGCCGCCTGCGCACCGGACCCGGGCGCGCGGCCGGACCAGCGCGCCGGCCAGCCCAACGTGCTCGGCTGGGCCACCTGGTACCTGACCACCTGGGGCGGGCAGACGAAGACGCAGCTGTCCAGCGACCTCAACACCTCGGTGCGGAACATGAACGTCTACGCCGACCGGGTGGAGAAGGCGCTCAAGCTCCGCCTCGCCGAGCTCGCCGACTAGCCCGGCGGGTCCCGCCCGCCCGCCGCACGGCCCCCGTCGATCCCCGACGGGGGCCGTGCTGCGTCACGGGCCGGTCTCCCGTGGCGCCTGGGGAAAAGACCCCGGCCAACGGGTCCATCGGGTCTCGCGCCTGCCGATATCCACTCCGTGACGACAGGCCCGGGCATCCGCAGCTCCGCCCTCCGGGCGGGCTCGCAAGCCGGGCCGTGCACCCGCGGTCGCGCCGCATGAGCGCGCTGCCCGCCGGGGACGCCGCCGCGCCGATCCTCGTTCCGCACTGGCTCGACGCGGCGGCCCGCGAGCTGCTCGCCGACACGGTGCGGACGGCGCTGGCGGACCGGTCGCTGCACCCCGTGAGCGCCGTGCACCTGCAGGACGTGCTGACCGAGCTGCACGTGGCCGCCGCCCGCGAGGCGGTCTGGCCGGCGTCGACGGCCCGCGTGCGGCTGGCGACCGGCTGGGACGCCGACGTGCTGCCGGTGCGGCTCAGCCCCGCGGAGCTCACCGGTGTGCTCGGCCTGGCCGGCCTGCCGGAGCCGCTGCGCACCCTCCTCGCCCCCGGGAGCCGCCGGTGACCGCCGGCCTCTTCGGCGCCGGGACGTCGCCGCGGCTGCTGCAGCGGTTCCGCACCGCACCGGTCGACGTCGCCGATCTCCGGGACGTCGCGAGCGAGCTCCTCCCCACGCTGGCCACCCCGCCGTTGCGGCTGGACCTGGTCCGCCGGCCGGGCGCCGGCACCGTGCTGCACGTCGAGGAGGACGAGCGCACCGACCGGGTGCCGCTCGTCGACCTCGCCGACGCGATGAGCGCCGCCGGCGTCCCGGGCACGCCGGCCGGCATCGCCGCGGCGCTGCGCACCTGGGTGGCCCGCCGGCCGGTGACCGACGCGGCGGCCGCCGAGGGTGGGATCGCCGTGCTCGACTGGGCCGACGCCGGGCGGACCCGGGTCGGCTGGACCGTCGTCGTCGTCCGCGGTGGGATCGCGGTGCCCTGGGCGCCGTCGCCGTCCGCGCGCACCGTCGTCCTGCACCGCACGCGGTCGGCGGCCACCGGCCGGGCGCACGACGTCTCGCTGGAGCTGCGGGTCGAGGGGCCGCTGGCGCTCTGGTCCCACGGCGCGGTGCCGGTGCTGGCCTCGGCCGCGCTGGTCGCGCCGGAGCTGATGCTGCAGCGCATCGGCGCCGCCGGGCTGGCCCTGCCCGACATGCACCTCGTGGTCACCCCGCACCGGCCGGTGGTCTGCGCCGGACCGGGCGTCGCGCGCCGGCTGGCCGGCCAGGCCAGCGAGGCGAGCGTGACCCTGCCGTGGCGCGCAGCCGTCGACCTGCCCTGGCTGTAGCGCGGTCCACCCGGGGGCAGGCAGTCAGGAGATGACGCCGTACTCCCAGTGCCACGGCTCGGGCTTCTCGCCGCCGGGCCCCGCCCAGTCGGGCTGGACGAAGCCGAAGCGCGCGGCGTTGGCCGTCATCCAGTTCCACTGCGGGCTGCCGGCCCGGTTGATCCCGTCGCCCAGATCGACCGCCAGGGCCCAGCCGTGGTTCGACGTGCCCGGCACCGCGGCCAGCTTCGGCTTGCGGTAGTACGCGGCCACCTGGGCGCCGAAGGACCGGTAGGAGTCGGTGATGACCAGCGGGGTCCCGAACTCCGCGGCGTAGGCGGCATCCAGCTGGGCGTAGGACCGGGCGGCGTCGCAGCGGAGCGCGTGCCCGGCGGTGGACAGCTTGCACAGCGCTTCGGCCGGGATGCGCCCGTTGGCCCAGCCACCCCACTCCGGGCTCACCGGCCCGGGCTTGGGCAGGGGAGCGCCGCACGCGCCCGTGTCCGGGGCCGCGGGCAGGGCGGGGTTCGCCACCGCGGCGGCGCCCAGGGGGACCCGGACCGCCGTGGAGCCGGGCGCCAGCGCGCGGACGCCCACCTGGAAGGTGGCGGCGGAGGCGCCGACGACGTCGCCCTCGCCGAGGTAGATGCCGACGTCCCGGCCGCCCGGGGAGAAGACCAGGTCACCGAGCTGCAGGGAGTCCGTCGGCACTGCGGCGCCGCCGCTCCACTGCGCCTCCGGCGAGCCGGGCAGCGCGTACCCGGCGAGCAGCCAGGAGGCGGCGGTGAATCCGGCGCAGTCGTAGGTCTCCGGCCCCGTGGTCCCGGCGACGAACGGCTTGCCCAGCTGGGACAGCGCGTTGCTCACCGCGGCCACCGTCTCCGCGGGCAGCACGGTCACCGGCTCGTTGCCGATGACCGCCCAGACCACGCCCGGGACGGGTGCGCCGTCGGCACCGAGCGCGGGGGAGAGGCCGGCCGGCAGGGCGCCGGGATCGGTGAGGTCGGCGGCGGAGGGCGGCTGGATGCCGGCCGCCGAGAGCCGGGCCAGGTACTCCTGCCAGCGCGCGATGGCGGCGGCGTTGCGCTGCTGCTGCGCGCCGGCCGCCGGGATCGGGCCGAGCCCGGCGAGCCGGGCGGAGACCTCGGGGGGCAGGTCGCCGACCTCGGCCCGGAGGGTCGCGAGGACGGCGTCCGCCGCCCGCTCGGTGGTGGCCACGGCGGCCCGCGCGTCGGCGACGTCCAGCGCCGCCGCCTCGAGCCGCAGCCGGCTGCCCTCGGCGCGGGCGACGGCGCCCTCGAGCTCGGTTCCGGCGCGCTCGGCGAGGGACTGCCGGAACAGGACGCCGGAGGTGTCCGCCGCCCGGTGCACGTCGAGGGCGAGGACCGGGACGCGGGTCGTGGCGTCGGCCCGGTACAGCGCCGCCGCGCGGGCGCCCACGGCGAGCTGACCGGCGGTGACCTCGTCGCGCGCCGACTGCTCGGCCGCGAGGGTCTCGGCGAGCCGGGCGCGGCGCTGGTCGGCCTGCAGCTCGAGCCGGCGGTAGGAGTCGGCCTGCTCGAGCAGCGAGCTGCGGGCGGTCAGCGCGAGGGTGGTGGGATCCACCGCCGACCCGGCCCCCTCGGGCGCCGGGGCGCCGGGGAGCGCGAGCGCCAGGACCGCGGGGAGGAGCAGGGCGCTGCTGGCGACGACGCCGAGCCGGGTGGACCAGCGGGAACCGGTGCGCTCGCCGCGCCGGGCGGCTGCCCGCGTGCGGCTGGGCGCGCGGCGGGCCGCGGCGCGGCCGGCGGCCGGGCGGCCACGGGTGGCGGTCCGCGGAGCGGCGCGCCGGCCCGCTCCGCCGGGGGAGGGGCGGGTGGCGAGCGCCGCGCGGGCGGCGGCCAGCTGCTCGGGGGTGAGGTCGGGGCGCCGGGCCAGCGCCTCGCGCAGGGCCATCCCCTCGCGCAGGGCCATCCCCTCGCGCAGGGCCATCCCCTCGCGCAGGGCCAACCCCTCGCGCAGGGCCATGGCCTCCCGGACCGCGGCGGCCTCCGCCGCGCTCAGGGACGGGCGGGCGGCACCACGAGCGGAGGTGCGGGGCGGCGCGGTGCGGGGCGTGGCGGTCCGGGCTGTGGCGGTGCGGGGCGTGGCGGTCCGGGCCGTGGCGGTACGGGCCGTGGCGGTGCGGGGCGTGGCGGTGCGAGCGGTGGCGGCCCGCGGCGTGGTGGCGCGGGCAGTCGCGGTCCGGGCCGCGGGAGCCCGGCGGGGGGTGGTCGCGCGCGCAGGTGTACGCGATGCAGGCACTGCGACCCCCGGGCGGTCTCGTCGGAACGGACGGGGCTCGTGGGGCCGGTGTGGCCAGGAGCTCCCGCACATCCATCGACGCGCCGGGGGAGATGCTTGAAAAAGAGTGCCGGACGGGTCACCCGTCCGGGGTGGGGTGAAAACCGGGGGAGTTCTGCGCGGTGCGGCGGACGTGCCCGGTCAGGGCGCCCACCAGGCGCCGTGCCGCTGCACGAGCGGGATCCGCAGCTCGCCGCCGTCCTCGGTGGAGACGACGAACTCCAGCTTGGTGATGCGCACGGGAGGGCCGTCCCCGTCGGGCTCCAGCAGCTGACCGGTCGCCAGCGGCATGGGCGGCAGGACGAGGACGTCCTCACCGGGGTGCTCGGCCATGCGCGGTCCTCTCAGTACGGGGCCCACCCACCGTAGGGACCGCCGCCGGGGACGCAACGGGCCGGGTGACCCCGCAGGGTCACCCGGCCCGGTCGGGCCCCGTCCGCGGGTTCCCCCGGGGCCTGCGAGGGGGAAGGCGGACGGGGGCCGTGCTCAGCGCGCGTCGAGGGGGACGAACGCCCGCTCGGTGGCGCCGGTGTAGATCTGCCGGGGGCGGCCGATCTTGGTCGTCGGGTCGGCGATCATCTCGCGCCACTGGGCGATCCAGCCCGGGAGCCGGCCGAGGGCGAACAGCACGGTGAACATCCGCGTCGGGAAGCCCATCGCCTGGTAGATGAGGCCGGTGTAGAAGTCGACGTTCGGGTAGAGCTTCCGCTCGACGAAGTAGTCGTCGGAGAGCGCGATCTCCTCGAGCTGGCGGGCCAGGTCGAGCAGCTCGTTGTTGCCCCCGAGCTTGTCCAGCACCGTGTCGGCGGTCTGCTTCACGATCGCCGCGCGCGGGTCGTAGTTCTTGTAGACCCGGTGGCCGAAGCCCATCAGCTTGACGCCGGGCTCCTTGTTCTTGACCCGGTTGACGAACGACGGGATGTCGCCGCCGTCCCGGCGGATGCTCTCGAGCATCTCGAGCACGGACTGGTTCGCGCCACCGTGCAGCGGGCCGAAGAGCGCATTGATGCCGGCGGATACGGAGGCGAACAGGTTGGCGTGCGAGGAGCCGACCAGCCGGACCGTCGACGTCGAGCAGTTCTGCTCGTGGTCGGCGTGCAGGACGAAGAGCATGTCCAGCGCCTTGACCAGGTCGGGGTCGGCCTCGTACGGCTCGGCCGGGAAGCCGAACGTCATCCGGAGGAAGTTCTCGACCAGGCCCAGCGAGTTGTCCGGATAGAGGAACGGCTGGCCCACCGACTTCTTGTACGCGTACGCCGCGATGGTCGGCAGCTTGGCCAGCAGGCGGAGCGTGGAGATCTCCACGTGCTGCTGGTCGAACGGGTCCAGGGAGTCCTGGTAGAAGGTCGACAGCGCGCTCACCGCCGAGGACAGCACCGGCATCGGGTGCGCGTCGCGCGGGAAGCCCTTGAAGAACTGCTTGAGGTCCTCGTGCAGCAGGGTGTGCCGCCGGATCTGCGAGTCGAACTCGGCCAGCTGGTCGGCTGTGGGCAGCTCGCCGTAGATCAGCAGGTAGCTGACCTCCAGGAAGCTCGCCTTGCCGGCCAGCTGGTCGATCGGGTAACCGCGGTAACGCAGGATGCCCGCGTCGCCGTCGATGTAGGTGATCTCCGAGGTGCACGAGGCGGTGTTCACGAAGCCGATGTCGAGCGCGACCTTGCCGGTCGTCGCCAGCAGCTTGCTCGTGTCGATGCCGTCGGCCCCCTCCGTCCCGCGGGTGAGCGGCAGGGGCAGTTCTCCACCGGGATAGCGCAGGGCCACGTCGGCGGAGCCGGCTGCGGCGGCGCTCTGGGTCTCAGTCATCGGAGGCGACGGTATCCCCCCGGCGGCCTGCTCGCGCCCCCACGCCGCGCGGAAGGGTCGCCCGGCGCCGATCCTGCCCCGCCGGCGGCCGTGCGGGCGCCGGCCGACGCCTCGGCTCAGCCGGCGACCGGCTCCGGCACGCGGGCGTGCGCGGCCGCGGCGGGCGTGTCCTGCCACAGCGCGGAGGCCACCAGCTCCTCCAGGCGGTCGAGGGCCTCGCTCGAGAACACCAGCTCGCCGGGCAGGGCGCTCACGGCGGGCGAGGGGGTGTGCTCCAGGGCGACGTCCCCGCAGTCCTCGGTCGTCCGGCCCACCGAGGCGAGCAGGTCGGTGAGCCGGGCGACGGTGGCGGTCCCGGAGACGTCGTCGTCGGCGACGAACGGCAGGCTGACCCGCAGCCGTGGCCACGTGCCGGCCAGCGCGAGCAGCCGGGCGGTCCACGCCGGGTGGTCCTCCCACCGGGCGGCCACCCGCACCTGGACCGGAGAGGGCGTGCCGCGGAACATGGCGGCGGTCAGGTCCGCCTCGAGCGTGCTGTCGTACAGCTCGCCGAGCGGCCGGACGGTGCCGCGCGGGTCCACCGTGGCCGGCGCGGCGTTGAAGGTGGTGAACAGGGTGCGGTACCGGTCGTCGGTCGCGGACTCACCCAGGTCGTCGAGGTCGACGGCCGGGACGGAGCGCGCCCGCTCGTAGAGCGCCTCGAGGGCACCGCGCCACCCCGGGTTGTCGTGCAGCGCGCGCACCGACGCCCGGGCCTCGGCCCCGTCGCGCTGCCGCAGCTCCGGGTCGGCGGCGAGGCGGTGCACCGTCACGGCCAGCCGGCCGGCGGACGTGGCGGCGGAGCGCTCCGCGAGCCCGGGGGACCACCGCTGGAAGACGTGGGCGGGCTCGTCCGCAGGGACGTCGGCCAGCCCGACCACCGGCAGACCGCACAGGGCGGCCTCCAGCGGCGAGGTCCCGGCGAAGCTCGGGTAGGACTCGAGGTAGATGTCGGCGAGGGAGAGGTACGGAGCCACGTCGAGCACCTTGCCGACCACGAAGAGCCGTCCCGGGTAGCGCTTGCCCAGGCGGGTCCAGTGCGCGTTCGGCGTCACCCCGACGAGGACGTAGGTGAGCCGGGGGGAGAAGTGCAGCAGCTTGTCGACGACGTCGTGCATCGCGCGCCCCGACGCCGAGGCCACCTTCCAGTCGTCGCTGACGGTCAGCGCCACGACGGCGTCCGGGCGGATCCCGAGCCGGGCGCGCAGCTCCCCGTCGTCGGCCGCCGGCATCTCCTCCACCGGCATGGGCAGCACCGCGATCCGGTCGCCCGGCACGCGCCGGAGGTCGACGTCCAGGGTCCGGACGACGGGACGCAGGTCGCACAGCACGTCGGCGGCCCCGACGCCGAGCCAGAAGGACAGGTCGGCGTGGTTCTCGTAGACGACCGGCGGCCGCACCCCCGGCAGGTTCGCGGCGGCGAGGGCGATGGCGTCGTAGGGGTGCACGTGCAGCACCACGACGTCCGCGCGGTCCATGTGCGCGCGCAGTGCGCGGGCGCGGTCGAGCAGGCCGGGGAACTCCGCGCGCAGGTCGAACAGCTCGCCACCGGAGGCGCGGACGGACTCGGCCAGGCGCTCGGGCACCGCGCCGTCCTGGTTGGTCAGGACGACGTCGCCGATGCGCTCGTCGCGCTCCATCCACCGCCAGGCCAGCCGGGTGTGCCCGCCGATGGAGTAGGCCTCGGAGAGCACGTGCAGGACCCGCCCGCCGCGGCGGTCGCCGTCGACGGTCACCGACCCGGAGCCCCGGACGGCGGAGACGACGGTGCGCTCCAGCCGGAGATCGCTCAGCAGACCCGTCGGTGCCCACCAGGCGTAGTTCGCGGCCAGCATCGCCGCCCGGAGCACGTGCTCCACGTCGCCCCGCTCGGCGTAGTGCCGGACCATCGCCACGAGCAGCTCGTAGTGGCCGCGGTTCTGCGCGAGGACGCCGGGAACGTGGTCCTGGGGACGGGGCACGGTGCGGGCCTCCGGTGCTCGAGGCGGGGCCGGTCCCCGCCACGACCTCCTGCATCGGCAGGCGGGGGCCGCACGGTGACCACGGGGCGCAGCACGCCGCCCGGTGCTGCGGTACCGGGAGAAGCGGTGTCGTGCACGTACTGTCGCCGCGGCACCCGCCCCGGCGCAGCTCGGGAGCGGACCCCGGGCGGTGCCGCACCGCCTGCGCACGGAGGCGCAGGCCCCTCGGACAGGAGTCGCCGTGAGCTCGCAACCCCCACCCGTCATCGCGCTCGGTCAGCCGACCATCGGCGAGCCCGAGCTGCGGGCGGTGGAGGAGGTCTTCCGCTCCGGGTGGATCGCCGGCAACGGGCCGACCGGCGCGCGCTTCGCCGCGGAGTTCGCCCGGACCGCCGGGACCAGGCACGCGCTGCCGGTGAACAACTGCACCGCCGCCCTGCACCTGGCCGTCTCCGCGCTCGGTGCGGGACCGGGTGACGAGGTGGTGGTCGCGGACTACACCTTCCCGGCGACCGGTCACGCGGTGGTCTACGCCGGCGCGACGCCGGTCTTCGCCGACGTGCGGGCCGACACCGCCACGGTCGACCCGGCGGCGGTCGAGGCGGCCGTGACCGGGCGGACGGTCGGGATTATCGCCGTGGACGCCATGGGCCAGTGCGCGGACTACGCGGAGCTGCAGGCCATCGCCGACGCGCGCGGCCTGTGGCTGGTGGAGGACGCCGCCTGCGCGGCCGGGGCCACGTACCGGGGGCGGCCGGCCGGCGGCTTCGGGGACGCCGCCTGCTTCTCCTTCCACGGTCGCAAGGGCATCACCGCCGGGGAGGGTGGTGCGCTCACCACCGACCGCGACGTCCTCGCCGCGCAGGCGCGCAAGACCCACGCCTTCGGGATCGAGAGCGCGCTGAGCCGGGCCGGCGAGGCCGGGCTGCCGATCCCGGAGTTCGACGAGATCGGCTACAACTACAAGCTGTCCGACATCGCCGCCGCCATCATGCTGGCCCAGCTCGAGCGGCTGCCCGGCCTGGTGGCGGCCCGCCAGGCCGCGGCCGAGGCCTACGGCGAGCGGCTCGCCGACCTGGACCTGGTCACCCTGCCGGTCACCGCCCCGGACCGGACGCACTCGTGGCAGAGCTACGTGCTCACCCTCGATCCGTCGGTCGACCGTGGTGCGGTCGCCCGCGAGCTGCGCGGCGGCGGGGTGCAGTGCAACTTCGGCACCTACGCCTCCCACCTGCAGCCGGTCTACGGCAGCACCGCGCCGCGCCCGGTCTCGGCGGACCTGTTCCGCCGCCACCTGGCCATCCCCATGCACGCCAACCTGAGCGAGGCCGACGTCGAGCGCGTCGCCACCGCCGTGCGGGCCGCCGTCCTGGCGTCCCGCTGACCGAACGCCCGCACCGAGGAGCACCGCAGATGTCATCCACCGTCCTGGTCACCGGAGGCGCCGGCTTCATCGGCTCCCACGTCGTCCCCCTGCTGCTGGAGCGAGGCGACCGGGTCCGGCTGATGGACAACATGTCCCGCGGGGACCGCGGCCGTGTCGCGGAGTGGGTCGCCACGGGCCGGGTCGAGCTCGTCGAGCAGGACGTGCGCTACGGCGGCGCGGTGCACCGGGCGATGAGCGGCTGCGACCAGGTGGTCCACCTCGCCGCGGTGTCGATCAACAAGAGCGAGGCCGATCCGTACGAGAGCGTCGACATCAACATCGTCGGCAGCAACAACGTGTTCAAGGCGGCCGCCGACCACGGTGTGCGCCGGGTCGTCTTCGCCTCCAGCGCGTCGGTCTACGGCGACCCGGACCGGCTGCCGATGGCCGAGGACGACCCGCTGGACCCGCTGACGCCGTACTGCGTCGCCAAGCACACCGGTGAGCAGTTGCTGGCCTACTACGCCCGGCGGTCGGCGATGACGTGGATCGCGCTGCGCTTCTTCAACGTGTACGGCCCCGGCCAGAAGCCGACCGCCTACTACACCTCGGTGATCAACCACTTCGTGCAGCGGCTCCGGTCCGGTGAGGCGCCGGTGATCGACGGCAAGGGCGAGCAGTCCATGGACTTCGTGCACGTGCACGACATCGCCCGGGCGGTGGTCATGGCCCTGGACGTCGACGCCGCCCGCGCCAACCTGCCGATCAACATCGGCACCGGGATCGACACCTCGGTGGCCGAGCTGGCGCGCACCCTCATCGACGCGGTCGGCGTCGACGTCGAGCCGCAGTTCCGCCCCCGCGACGTGCTGGTCTCCCGGCGGATGGCCGACATCTCCCGGGCGCTCGACGTGCTGGGCTGGAAGCCGACCATCGACGTGCGCACCGGGATGCAGGACCTGGTCGACTCCGAGATCGGCTGACCGTGGAGCGTCCCGCCGTCCCGCACGATGCCGTCCCCCACGATGCCGTCCCCCACGATGCCGTCCCCCACGATGCCGTCCCCCACGATGCCGTCCCCCACGATGCCG
>NZ_VNHW01000011.1 GCF_008124835.1 Blastococcus xanthinilyticus
TGGGGGCGTCGGCCTTGGGGGGGTCGGCCTTGGGGGGGTCGGCCTTGGGGGGGTCGGCCTTGGGGGCGGGCTGGCTGGTCTTCTGCACGTCCGAGCTCCCCGTCGGCTGGGACCCGGGGCCCGGGCGCTGGACGTCGGGCTTCGGCGCGGCGGGCGCAGCCGGGGCCGCCTGCTGCTGGGCAGCCTGCTGCGGGGCCGCCTGGCCGCGTTCGCCACCACCGGACGGGCCGCCCGGCCGGTAGTCGGCGAAGAACTCGTGCCACGCCTGATCGACGCTGGACGGGTCGGCGAGGAACTGCTGGTACATCTCCTCGACCAGCCACTCGTTGGTGCCGAAACCGGCGACGGGGGACGAGGTGGACGACGGTCGGGATGAACTCACGCTTGACACGGGGTCGAGTGCCTTCTTCGTCTGGGGGCTGCGTCTACGGGGCGTCGCTGGACCGGGTATCGAGTCTACGCCCGCACCGGGCGGTCGACCCGGTGCGCGCGGCGGGGCCTGCCGCGGCCCCCGTGGGGATCAATGGGTGGCGCCGTGGGCCACGAGCAGCTCGACCAGCGCGTCGTTGCCGCTGGCCCGCCCCTCGTCCGCCCGCCGGTGGCGCGCGGCCGCCACCCGGCCGATGTCCAGGGCGCTGGCGCCGTCGTGCGTGGTGGCGTCGACGTCGGCGCCGGCGTCCAGCAGCAGCTGCACGATCTCCGGCGAGGCCGCGGTGGCTCCCGCCGACACCGCCGCGTGCAGCGGCGTGCGGCCGGTGTCCGGGTCGTGGCGGTCCACGTCGGCCCCGGCTCCGAGCAGGAGGCGGACCAGGTCGGGGCTGCCGCCGGCGGCCGCCGCGTGCAGCGCCCCGCCGTCGGGGTCGGCGCCCCGGGCCAGCAGGAGGCGGGCCGTGCCCACCGCGCCGCCCAGCGCGGCCCAGGCGAGCAGGTCCATCCCGGTGGCCGGGTCGGTCAGGTCGGCACCGGCGTCGAGCTCGGCGGTGAGCCGGTCGGCGTCGTCGAGGTAGGCGGCGCTCGGTGCGTCGACGACCGCGCCCTTCTCCACGAGCAAGGGGACCAGGTCCGGGGCATGCTCGAGGGCCAGGTGCAGCGGGGTGCGGTGCTGGTCGGTGCGGGCGGACAGGTCGGCGCCGGCCGCGACCAGCACGTCGACGACGTCCGGCCGGTCGCAGGCCACGGCCAGGTGCAGCGGCGTCCAGCCGCCCTGCCCCTCGCGCTCCAGGGTGCCCGACAGCAGGCGGGGTGCCTCGCTGACGGCGCTGCGGACCTCGTCGGCGGTCCCCTCGACGATCAGCCGGCCGAGTCGTTGGACGGTCATGCGGGTGGTCAAGCGGTCTCCCGTCGTCGTGCCGGTCGGGGCGGCCGGGTCCCGGACGCCGTCCCGGGGGAGGCCGGAGCGGCGAGGAACGCGGTCCTCGTCCAGACGATGTCGTTCAGACGATGTCGCGGCGCACGGCCAGGAGCGTGCCCAGCACGGCCGCCACCAGACCGTAACCGAGGAGGAGTACCCCGCCCTGCCACGCCTCCAGGAGGTCCGGGCCCTCGAACGTCGCGGTGAGCGCCTCCAGGCCGCCCCCGGGCAGCCACTTGTACGCCCCGCCGATGAACTGGCGGATGAGGGCCTCGATCACGAACAGGTAGACGAGCGCACCGACGATCGCCCCGACCTGGTTGCGGATCAGGGCGCCCAGACCCACGCCGATGACGGTGTAGATCACCAGGGCCAGCGCAGCGGTGAGGACCACACGGAGGTTGTCCCCGGTGAGTCCCGGGACGGCGCCACGGGCGCCGGCGTAGACCGCCAGGACGGCGTAGTTCACGGCGGTCACCACGAGCGCGAACGGCACGGCCACCAGCGCGTAGGCGAGGACCTTGGCGGCCACCACACGGCCGCGCTGCGGGGTGGCGAGGAACGTGGGGGTGGCCGTGCGGTGGCGGTACTCCTGGGTCGTCCCGATGACCCCGAGCACCAGCATGAGCACCACGGAATTGGACGGGCCGGCCAGCGCGAGCTGCTCGTAGAGGGGCGTGCCCACCGCCGGGATGCCGACCTCCGGATCGCCGGCGAAGGCGGTGAGGATGACCGAGGACAGCACCGCCAGCGCGACCGCCCCGAGCAGCAGCCCGATCCAGACGCGGGTGGTGAACAGCTTGGTCCACTCGGCACGGACGAGGCGCATCATCGGGTGGCCTCCTGGGCGACCGGGTCGGCCGACGGCGCGGCGAACTGCCCGCGCCCGGCGGTGAGCTGGAAGTAGATCTCCTCGAGCCCGCTGGTCTTCGAGCGGAGCTCGTGCAGCTCCACCCCGGCGGCGAACGCCCGGGCCCCGATCTCCGCCGTGGTCCGACCGCTCACGGTGAGCGCGTCGCCGTCCACCGCGACCTGGATGCCGTCGGCCTGCAGGGCGTCGGCCAGCCGGACCGGCTCCGGACTGCGCACCAGGACGGTCCCGGCGCCGTCGGCCCCCGACCGCAGCTGCTCCATCGAGCCCTCGCGGACCAGCTGCCCGGCGCCGACGATGACGACCCGGTCGACGGTCTGCTCGACCTCCGACAGCAGGTGGCTGGAGACCAGCACCGTCCGGCCCTGCTCGTGCGCGAGGTGCCGGATGAATCCGCGCAGCCACTGGATGCCCTCGGGGTCCAGGCCGTTGGCCGGCTCGTCGAGCACGAGGACGGCGGGGTCGCCGAGCAGCGCCGTGGCCAGCGCTAGCCGCTGGCGCATGCCGAGGGAGTAGCCGCCGGCCCGCCGGTTGCCGGCGTCTGTCAGGCCGACCTGGGCGAGCACGTCGTCGGCGCGCTCGACGGGGAACCCGGCGGCGCGGCAGTAGACGCGCAGGTGGTTGCGCCCGGAGCGGGCCGGGTGGAAGGCGGTCTCCAGCACGGCGCCGACGGTGCGGAGCGGCTCGGCGAGCTCGGCGTAGGTCCGGCCGTTGAACGTGGCCGTGCCCGCGTCGGGCTGCATGAGCCCGAGGACCATGCGCAGGGTGGTCGTCTTGCCGGCGCCGTTGGGCCCCAGGAAGCCGGTGACCGTGCCCGGCTCGACGGTGAAGCCGAGGTCGGCGACGGCCCGGACGTTCCGGAAGCTCTTGGTGAGGCCGCTGATCTCGACCTGGACCGGCTCGACCCTCTGCGTCCCGGCGCCGGGCCTCGGGGCGCTGGACGTTCTGGCGCTGGAAATGGCGGGCTCCCTCGTCCGTGCTCGCGAGCTCCCATCCAAGCGCACCCGGCGGCCCCGCGGGACCCCCGCGCCGGGCGACGGGCGCCGGTTCCCCGGTCGTCGTCCCCGGTGCACCGGATCGTCGCCCCCGCGCCACCGCCCGGCCGGCCGTGACCCCGGGCACACGGCGGGTCGCGGTCCCCTAGAGTGCGGCGCGTGAGCGAGCCCGGAGAGGTCCCGGGGCCCGACGCGCGGGAGGCGCTCGAGCGGCTGCTGCTCGACGGCCCCCGCCGGTACACCCGGCTGGACGTCGGTCGGCTGGCGGGCATGCCGCCGGAACGGACCCAGCGGCTGTGGCGCGCCCTCGGTTTCCCGGACGCCGCCGACGACGACCCCGCGTTCACCGACGCCGACATCGCCGCGCTCGGGGTGCTCTCCACCCTCATCGACTCCGGGTTCGTCGACGAGGACACCGAGGCGTCCATCGCCCGGGCGATGGGCCAGTCGCTGTCCCGGCTGGCCGACTGGCAGACCGACATGCTGGCCGACGCCCTCCTGCGCGGCGCGCGGCAGGGGGACACCGCCGAGGTGACCACCGAGCGCGCGGTCGCCGCCGCGCAGGCCCTCCTGCCACGGCTGCGCGAGGTGCAGGACTACGTATGGCGCCGGCATCTCGCCGCCAACGTCGACCGGCTCCTCGCGGCCACCGGCCCCGGCGACCGGCGCGAGCTCGCGGTCGGGTTCGCCGACCTGGTCGGCTACACCTCGCGCAGCCGGGGCATGGGCGGCCGCGAGCTCGGCGCGATGGTCGAGGACTTCGAGAGCATCGCCGCCGAGGTCATCGCCCGGCACCACGGGCGGGTGGTCAAGACGGTCGGGGACGGCGTGCTGTTCACCGCCCGGTCGGCCACCGACGCCGCCGACATCGGGCTCGAGCTCCCCGGCACGTGGGGCACGGCGGAGCGGCCGCCGCTGCGGGTCGGCGCCGCCTACGGCCGGGTGCTCACCCGGCTGGGCGACGTCTACTCGCCGGTGGTCAACCTGGCCAGCCGGCTGACCTCGCTCGCCCGGCCGGGGGCGCTGCTGGTCGACCGCGACCTGGCCGACCGGCTGCGCGGGCTGCCCGGGTACCGGGTGCGGCCGCTGCGCCGGGTGTCGGTGCGCGGCTACGACCACCTCCAGCCCTGGCTGGTCCGCCGGCCGAAGGGCGCGGCGGGGGAGCCCGAGGGCGACGGCGGCTACGACGAGGACGCCTTCGACCAGGAGGCGCCCGACATGGATCCGCTCGACCAGGACGCGCCCGACGAGGGCGGGGAGCGCCCCGGCGGGTGACCCGCCCGGCGCGTCGGTGACGGCGGCCGCGGGCCGCCGCGGCGGCCTTGGCAGGCTGTGGGGGTGAGCGCCACCCTCGTCGCCCGCGGACTGGCTGCCGGACACGGCGCCCGCGTGCTCTTCTCCGGCCTCGATCTCGTGGTCGCCCCCGGCGACGTCGTCGGGCTCGTGGGGGTGAACGGCGCGGGCAAGTCCACGCTGCTGCGCACCCTCTCCGGGCACCTGCCGGCCGAGGCCGGGAGCATCGTCCTCAGCCCGCCCGGCGCGACCCTCGGCTACCTGCCGCAGGAGCACGAGCGACGGGAGGGGGAGACGGTCCTGGCCGCGCTGGCCCGGCGGACCGGTGTCGCCGCTGCCCAGTCGGCCATGGAGGCCGCGACCGAGGCACTCACCGCGGGCGCAACGGGCGCCGACGACGACTACGGCGACGCGCTGGAGCGGTGGCTCGCCCTGGGCGGGGCCGACCTGGACGAGCGGGCCGCCGAGGTGGTGGCCGAGGTGGCGCCCGGCGTCGCGCTCGACGCGCCGACCGCGGGGCTCTCCGGCGGGCAGGCCGCCCGCGTCGGGCTGGCCGCGCTGCTGCTGTCCCGGTACGACGTCCTGCTCCTCGACGAGCCGACCAACGACCTGGACCTGGCCGGGCTGGACCAGCTGGAGCGGTTCGTGACCGGGACCCGCGCCGGGGTGGTCGTGGTCAGCCACGACCGGGAGTTCCTGGCCCGCACCACCAACCGGATCGTGGAGCTCGACCTCGCCCAGCAGCTCGTCCGGGTGCATGACGGGGGCTACGAGGCCTACCTGGTGGAGCGGGAGGTGGCCCGCCGGCACGCGCGCGAGGAGTACGACGAGTTCGCCGACACGAAGGCCTCGCTCGAGGCGCGGGCCCGGATGCAGAAGAACTGGATGGCCAAGGGCGTCCGCGACTCGATCAAGAAGTCCAAGGACGGCGACAAGCACATCAAGGCCGCCAACCGGGCGTCCTCGGAGAAGCAGGCGGCCAAGGCCAAGCAGACCCAGCGGATGATCGAGCGGCTCGACGTCGTCGAGGAGCCCCGCAAGGAGTGGGAGCTGCGGCTGGAGATCGCCGTCGCCCCGCGCGCGGGCGCCGTCGTGGCGACCCTGCGCGGCGCCGTCGTCCGCCGGGGCGGGTTCACCCTCGGCCCGGTCGACCTGCAGGTGGACTGGGGGGACCGGGTGGCCATCACCGGGGCCAACGGGTCCGGGAAGTCGACGCTCCTCGCGGCGCTGCTGGGCCGGGTGCCGCTCGAGGAGGGCTCCGCGGCGGTGGGCCCGGCGGTGCGGGTCGGCGAGATCGACCAGGCGCGGGGGCGCTTCCTCGGCTCGGGGCAGCTGCTGGACACCTTTGGAGCGGAGGTGCCCGACCGGCCGACGGCCGAGGTGCGCACGCTGCTGGCCAAGTTCGGGCTCACCGCCGACCACGTGCTGCGGCCGGCGGTCACGCTCTCGCCCGGGGAGCGGACCCGCGCGGCGCTGGCGCTGCTGCAGGCGCGCGGGGTCAACGTGCTGGTGCTCGACGAGCCGACCAACCACCTGGACCTGCCGGCCATCGAGCAGCTGGAGCAGGCGCTGGCCGACTACCCCGGCACGCTGCTGCTGGTGACCCACGACCGCCGGATGCTCGAGGCGGTCGCGACCACCCGGCGGTTCGAGGTCGAGGTCGGCCGGGTCACCGAGCGCTGAGGCCACGGCACCGGGAGGGCGGCCGAGCCGGTCAGCCGGCCGGCGCGCCCAGCTCGTCGGCGACGCCCACGGTGTCCATGCCGGCCCACGTGTCGGAGACGTGGTGCGCCAGCACCATCAGGTCGCGCAGCTCGCCGCCGCGGTCGCGGATGTGGTCGCGGAGCAGGGCCTCGCCGCTGAAGCCGAGGTCGCTGAAGAGCGCCAGCGCCGACCCCTGTTCGGCCACCACCTCGACGACGATCTTCCGCAGCCCCGACCGCACCCCCTCGACGAGCCCGTGGCGGGCCAGCTCGCGGCCCAGCCCGCTGCCCCGCCGGCCCGGTGCGACCACCAGCCGCAGCTCGCCCACGTGGTCCGACCAGCCCGGGAGCGGGCGCACCGCCAGATAGCCGGTCACCTCGTCCGTGCCGTCGTCCACGGCCACCCAGCGGCCGCCCGCGGTGCCGTCTGCCGCCCACGAGCGGACCGCGTCGGGATCGGTGACCTCCTCCTTGATGAAGGTCAGGTCGCCCTCGGGCAGCTCGCGGAAGAACCGCAGCAGCGCGTCGCAGCGCTCCGGTCCGAGCTCCACCACCGTCATGTCAGGCCTCCCGGCTGGTCTCGGCGGCATCGAGCGGGTCGCTGCGCCGGCGGACGAAGTCGATGATCGTGGGCACGGTCGTCTTCGCCGCGGTGCGGCCCACGACCAGCCCCATGTGCCCGGCGTCGAGGCAGAGCTCGTGCTTGTCGGGGGAACCGACCAGGTCGATCAGCGGCGCGGTCGCGTCCGGCGGCACGATGTGGTCGCGGTTGGCCCGCACGGTCAGGAACGGCACCTGGATGTCGGAGAGGTGCACCCGGTCCCCGCCGACGGTGAGCCGGTCGTTGACCATGCCGTTGCCCCGCACCAGCATCTCCGCCGTCTGCCTCGCGGCGGCGCCGGGAAAGGGCACGTGGTCGTCGGACCAGCCGGTCATGGCCTGGTACGAGGCGACGTACTCGTCGTTCCAGAGCCGCTCCCACAGGGTGACGTAACGGGTCACCTCCGCGGTGGGGGTCAGTGCCCGGAAGCCCTGGACGACGATCGAGGGCGGGACGTTGCCGTCCGAGTCGAGGACCGAACCGACATCCATCCCGCCGACGGCGAAGATGTCCGCCAGCGGGCCCATGTGCCGGAAGTCGACCGGGGTCGCCAGCACGGTGAGGCTCCGCAACGGCGCGTCGGGGTGGTGCGCGGCGTAGAGCAGGGCCAGGTCCCCGCCGAAGCAGTAGCCGAAGAGGTTGACCTCGTCGGCACCGGAGAGCTCGAGGACGCGGTCGACGCCGGCGGGGATGTAGTCGTCGACGTAGTCCTCCAGCCCGTTGTTCGCGTCGCGCTCGTCCGGCTCCCCCCAGTCGAGCATGTACACGTCGAAGCCGGCCGTGAGCAGCTGCTCCACGAAGCTGTTGCCCGGGGTGAGGTCGAGGATGTAGCTGCGGCTCACCATGCTGAAGACGATCAGCAGCGGCGGCCCGTAGCGGACGCCGCCGTGGATCTCGGGGTCGTTGCGGTAGTGCCAGAGCTGGGTGCGCCCCCGCTGCCAGACGACGTCCTTGGGCGTCTGCCCGACGCCGGGCCGGTCGACGCCGGCGACCATCTTGATCCCGTTGCGGGCACGGAGGGTGTTGCGCTCGACGTCGCGCCGGACGCGGTCGAGCACCGTCTGCGGGCTAGGCACCGTCGGCATCGCTGTCCTCCGTGGTCTGCGCGTCGGTCGGACGGGGGGCACCGCGGCGGCGGGACGGGGAGCTGCGTCGCCGCTCCTGCTCCAGCTGGATGGTCAGCCGGCGCACCTCGCGGTCGAGCGAGCCGATCTGGGCGCGCAGCCGGCTGATGTCGCTGCCGGCGGGCAGGTTCAGCAGGTGCCAGGCGCGGGCGCTGAGGCTCTGCACCGATCCGCCCGCGACGCTCTGCGCGCGGCGGACCAGCGCGGTGGCCAGCGCGAAGTACTCGTTGCGCACCACGTCCTCGGCTCGCGGGGCGACCGCACGCTCGGCGGCGTCGAACGCCTGTCGCCACAGCGGCGGGGCCGGCGGGGGAGTGCGCGGGGCCGGGGGCCGGCTCATCGGGTGCCCACCTCCTGCGGGACCTCCACGGCGCGGCGCAGGATCTTCCCGGTCGGCCCCTTGGGCAGGGTCTCGACCAGCCAGAGGTGCCGCGGGTACTTGTAGGCGGCCACCCGCGCCTTGACGAACTCGCGCAGCTCGTCGGGCTCGGCCGCGGCGCCGGGCTTCAGGGCGACCGCCGCGGCGACCTCCTCGCCCAGCTCGGGGTGCGCGATGCCGACCACGGCCACCTCGGCCACCGCCGGGTGCTCGTACAGCGCCTCCTCGATCTCCCGCGGGTAGACGTTGTAGCCGCCGCGGATGATCATCTCCTTCTTGCGGTCGACGATGAAGAAGTAGCCGTCCTCGTCGGTGCGGGCGAGGTCGCCGGTGCGGAACCAGCCGTCGGGGATCGCCTTCGCCGTCTCCTCGGGCCGCTCCCAGTAGCCGCGCATCACGTTCTCGCCGCGGATGGCGATCTCGCCGACCTCGCCGGCGCCCACCGCGTTGCCGTCGTCGTCGACCAGGCGCATCTCCACGCCGCGGATGGGGGTGCCGATGGAGCCGGGCTTGCGCTCGGCGTGCGGGTGGTTGAAGGAGGCCACCGGGGAGGTCTCGGACAGGCCGTAGCCCTCCAGGATCGTGCAGCCGAACCGCTCCTCGAACGACCGCATGATCTCCACCGGCATGGCCGAGCCGCCGGAGACGCACAGCCGCAGGCTGGAGACGTCGTGCTCGCCGTCGCCGGGGGAGTGCAGCATCGCGGCGAACATCGTCGGGACGCCCTCGAAGATGGTCACCCGGTCGCGCGCGATGACCGAGAGCGCCTTCGCGCCGTCGAACCGGGGGATGAGCGTGAGCAGCGAGCCGCGCAGCACCGCGGTGTTCAGCCCGCAGGTCAGGCCGAAGACGTGGAACAGCGGCAGGCAGCCCATGATCACGTCGTCGGCGGTGTTCTCCGCCAGGGTGTCGGCGGTGGTCAGCGCGTTGCCGCTCAGGTTGGCGTGGGTGAGCTCGGCGCCCTTGGGCTGCCCGGTCGTCCCCGAGGTGTAGAGGATGACGGCGAGGTCCTCGCCGTCCCGCTCCACCGGGGCGTCCAGCGGCTCGGCGGCCATCAGCTCGGCGGGGGAGGCCGGCCCCACCACGACGGCCTCGGCGCCGACGACGTCGGCCGCCTCGCGCACCGGTCCGGCGGTGGCCTCCAGCGTGACGACGACGCGCGCCCCGGAGTCCTCGAGGAAGTACTGCACCTCGCGCGCCTTGAGCAGCGGGTTCATCGGGACGACCGCGGCGCCGGCGAGGAGCGCGCCGTAGAAGGCGACCGGGAAGGCGAGCACGTTGGGCAGGACCAGCCCCACCCGGTCGCCGGGCTGCACGCCGCGCTCCCGCAGCGACGCGGCCACCCCCAGGGCGGCGTCCCGGAACTCGCCGTAGCTCAGCTCGGCGTCGTCCATCCGGAGGGCCGGGCGCTCCGGGTGCTGGCTCGCGGAGTCGAGCAGGTTCTGCGCGAGGTTGGTCATGGTGGGTCCCCCCTGGCCCGACGGCTGGACTCCGGCCCCCTACCCGCTCACCGGGTGATCTACCGCACAGGACGGATACGGTGACGCGACCGCCCCGCCGTCCCCCCGAGGGAGAACACCGCTCATGGCCGACCGCTCGATCCTCGACCTGTTCCGCCTCGACGACCGCGTCGCCGTCGTGACCGGCGCCTCCTCCGGGCTCGGTGCGGTCTTCGCCCGGACCCTGGCCGAGGCCGGCTGCGACGTCGTCCTGGGCGCGCGCCGCGCCGACCGGCTGGCCGACACCCAGCGGGCCGTGGAGGCGACGGGTCGGCGGGCGATCAGCGTGGCCACCGACGTCTCCCGGCCGGAGGACTGCCAGGCGCTGGTCGACGCGGCGATGGCCGAGTTCGGCAAGGTCGACATCCTGGTCAACAACGCGGGGGTCGGCACCGCCGCGCCCGCGACGCGGGAGACCCCCGAGCAGTTCCGGCAGGTCATCGACGTCAACCTCAACGGCTGCTACTGGATGGCCCAGGCGTGCGGCCGGGTGATGCAGCCGGGGAGCTCGATCGTCAACATCTCCAGCGTCCTGGGGCTGACCACGGCCGGCCTGCCGCAGGCGGCGTACGCGGCCAGCAAGGCCGCTCTCATCGGGCTCACCCGCGACCTGGCGCAGCAGTGGACCGGGCGCAAGGGCATCCGGGTCAACGCCCTGGCGCCGGGCTTCTTCACCTCCGAGATGACCGACCAGTACCCCGAGGGCTACATCGAGTCGCAGCTGACGCGGGTGCTGGTCGGGCGCAAGGGCGAGCCCGAGGAGCTCGCCGCCGCGCTCGTCTTCCTCGTCAGCGACGCCGGCGGGTACGTCACCGGCACCACCATCCCGGTCGAGGGCGGGATGCTCACCAGCTGACCGGCGAACCGCCGGCGGCGAGATCGGTCCGCGCGGTGCACGGGCGCACCCGGTCGGCGTCCGGGTCCGGTTCCGGCAGCGCCGCCGCACCGCTGCCCCGCACCGGGCGCGGGTGCCGGGGTTGGCGGCTGCCGCTGCCGCCGCCCCGGTGCGGGTAGACGAGGACGCCGTTGACCGGGTCGGGCGCGGCGTCCAGCGCCGCCCGCACCGCGGGGGAGTCGCGGAACCCGTCGCGCTGGGTCTCCTCGTCGAACACGAACTCGAGGACGACGCCCCAGCGGTGCTCGTGCTCGTCCCAGAAGCGGGCTCCCGAGGTCACCGCGGTCTCGACGAGCAGGTCGTGCCAGGCACGCAGCCATCCGGCGGCCGGTGTGCCGCCGTCGAAGACCTCGATCGTGACCCAGTTCACAGTTCCTCGACGCTACGCCGACCCCCCGGCCGTGGGGAGCCCCGCCGGAGCGGCGGTCACGCTCGGCGTTCGACGCCCTCGATCAGTGCGGTGATCCGGTCGGTGAGCTGCGGCCACACCTCGCGGGGCAGGTCGTGGCCCATGCCGTCGACCACCAGCAGCTCCGCGCCCGGCACCGCCGCCGCCGTCGCCCGGCCGCCCGAGACGTTCACCAGGCTGTCCTGCGCGCCGTGGATCACCAGGGTGGGCACGGTCAGCCGGCCGAGGTCGGCGGTGCGGTCGTGCGTGGTCAGGATCGCGGCGAGCTGGCGGGCGACCCCGGCCGGGTCGTAGGCGCGGTCGAAGGAGAGCCCGGCGCGGTCGCGCACGGCCGTCTCGTCGAACTCGAAGCCGGGGGAGCCGATCACCCGATAGGTGTCGACGACCCGCTGGATCGCGCCCTCGCGGTCACCGGCGGGAGCGGCGAGCAGCACACCCATCGCCGCCTCGTCCGGCGCGCCGACGGCCGGGTCGCCGGTGGTGGACATGATCGAGGTGAGGCTGCGCACCCGCTCCGGGTGGGCGATCGCGACCAGCTGGGCGACCATGCCGCCCATCGAGGCGCCGACCACGTGCGCGCTGTCCAGGCCCATGGCGTCGAGCAGCCCGACGGTGTCCTCGGCGAGGTCGGCCAGCGCGTAGGCGGCGGCGGACCGGTCGCCGCCCAGGACCGCCATGACGTCGGGGGCGCCGAGGGAGTCCAGGTGCGTGGAGAGCCCGATGTCGCGGTTGTCGAACCGGACGACGAACAGGCCGCGGTCGGCCAGGCCCCGGCAGAAGTCGTCGGGCCAGCCGATCATCTGCGTGGCCAGGCCCATCACCAGCAGGACCGGCGGGTTCGCCGCGTCGCCGAAGGTCTCGTAGGCCAGCTCGAGCTCACCGACACGGGCCCGCTGGATCTCGCTGGTCGCCATGCCGCGGACGCTAGCCCAGTGCGGGAGGCTCGGGATCACCGGCCTGGAGGACGTCGGGCGGGTGGTGCGGAAGGGTGCCCCCGGCAGGATTCGAACCTGCGCACCCGCCTCCGGAGGGCGGTGCTCTATCCCCTGAGCTACGGGGGCTCGGTGGTGGGGCAGGAGAGAAGTTACCAGCCCCCCACGACGGCCCGGGACGCAGGTTCCCGGGCCGGGGTCACGGCGCCGGGAGCGGGGCGCCGCCCCGGGCGGCGAGCATGTCGGTCATCGTCTCGGTCTCGACGCCCTGCGACTGCTCGATGGACCGGGCGAGGTCGCGCACGGCCTGCTCCTCGGCGTTCGCCGCGGCGTACTCGGCCATCTCGAACCCGCCCTGGTGGTGCCGGATCATCAGCTGCAGGAACTCGACGTCGAAGGCACGGCCGGACAGGCCGCGGAGCTCGGCCAGCTCGTCCTCGGTGGCCATGCCGGGCATCAGCGCGCCGGCGCCCATGGACATCCCGGCCATGTCGTGCCCGGCGTGGCCCTCGCCCTCGGGCATCCAGGCCATCGTCTCGCCGCCGGTGAGCGGCACGTCCCAGAGCGCCAGCCAGCCCTGCATGCGGCCGGCCTGGTTGGTCTGCGTCGCGGAGATGTCGAAGGCCAGCTGCTCCACCTCCGGGTCCTCGCTGCGCTCGGCGACGAGGTTGGCCATCTCCACCCCCTGGAGGTGGTGGCGGGACATGTCCCGGGCGAAGCCGGCGTCCACCGAGTCGGCCGCGGGGTCGGCGTCCCCGCCCAGGCCCAGCGCGACGGCCAGCCCCCCGCCGAGGAGGAGCAGGCCGACGCCGATCACGGCGAGCAGGGCGACGCGGAGCGGGCTGCGGCGGGATGCGGTCGGATCGGTCACGGGATCACCTCCGCGAGGGCGGGTCGGACGGCGGTCAGGAGGTGCTGCTCACTGGTTGGTCACGGCGCCGTCGGTGTCGGTGTCCGTGCCGGCCGAGCTCGGCGCGCCCGCGACCAGCGGGTCGGCGAGGAACGCGGGGTTCTCGCAGGTGGCGCCGGGCTCCGGGAAGTCGCCGGACTTGTACGTCATCAGGTCGGCGAACTGCTTGATCCGCTGGTCGTCGGCGCTGTCGACCTTCACCTGCTCGCCCCAGGACTGCACGCTCACGGCGGAGTCGAGCCCCTCGTAGGGGGAGAGCATCCGGCCGGAGACGCCGTCGACCAGCTCGGCGAGCGTCGCGACGTCGTCGTCGGAGACCTCGTCGGGGTTGTAGGTGATCCACACCGCGCCGTGCTCGAGGCTGTGCACGGCGTTCTCGTGCCGGATGTCGACGTCGTAGACGCTGCCGGTGCAGTCGGCCCAGTAGGGGTCGTGCTCCCCGCCGACCGGCGGCGACTGCTCGTACTCGACCGGGGTGGTCACGTGCTGGCCACCCTCGTACTCGTAGACCCCGGCCCCGGCGATCTCGTCGATCGACTCGACGTTGAGGGCGTCGGCCTCGCGCACCTGCACGACGGCGTAGCCGATGACGGCGGCGGCGAACACCACCACGGCGATGGCGCCGGCGATGAGCCCCCACGGGCGCTGGTGGGCGACCACCTGCGTCGGTGGCCTGGTCCGGCCGCCCGTGCCGCGCCCGCCGGCGCGGGAGGCCCCACCGCCGGTCGCTCGGCTCTTGTCGGGCGTGCGGTCCTTGGCCAAGGCCTCTCCTCGTCACAGGGCGCGTCCGCGCCGGGCGTGCGGGGCCCGGACAGCCCCTCGTACCGGCGGCGAGTCTAGGTCGCGCACCTGTGCGTCGGCTGGGAGGCGGGCGGCCCGACGGGGCGTCATCATGCGGTCAGTACGCTCGCCGGGTGACACCGGAGCAGCTTCAGGACGCCGTTCGCACCGCCGTGGCCGCGGTGGTCGAGCGAGGCGCGCTGCCCGTCGACGTGCCCGCCGGCGTCGTGGTGGAGCGCCCGAAGAACCCCGAGCACGGTGACTACGCGACCAACGTGGCCCTGCGCCTGGCCAAGCCGGCCGGGCGGCCGCCGCGCGAGGTGGCCGAGCTGCTGGCCGCGGAGCTGCGCACGCACCCGGGGATCGCGACGGTCGACATCGCCGGCCCGGGCTTCCTCAACATCACCCTCGCCCAGGGTGCGCTGGGCCGGATCGCCGTCGACGCGGTGACGGCGGGGGAGGCCTACGGCCGCACGACCTCGCTGGCCGGGCAGAAGCTCAACCTGGAGTTCGTCTCGGCCAACCCGACCGGGCCGGTGCACATCGGGGGCACCCGGTGGGCGGCCGTCGGTGACGCGATCGGCCGGCTGCTGCAGGCCAGCGGTGCCGACGTGACCCGCGAGTACTACCTGAACGACGCCGGGGCCCAGATCGACCGGTTCGCCCGCAGCCTGCAGGCCGCGGCGAACGGCCGCGCGGTGCCCGAGGACGGGTACGCCGGCAGCTACATCGGCGACATCGCCACCCAGGTCGTCGCGGCCGAGCCCGGCCTGCTCGACCGGCCGGAGGACGAGCAGCTGCCGGTCTTCCGCGCCCGGGGCGTGGAGCTCATGGTCGACGAGATCCGCAGCACCATGGCGGGCTTCGGCGTCCACTTCGACGTCTGGTTCTCCGAGACGTCGCTGCACGAGGCCGGCGCCCTGGAGAAGGCGGTGGCCCGGCTGCGCGAGCAGGGCCACGTCTACGAGTCCGAGGGCGCGGTGTGGCTGCGCACCACCACGTTCGGCGACGACAAGGACCGCGTCCTGGTCAAGGCCGACGGCGAGTCGACCTACTTCGCGGCCGACTGCGCCTACTACCTGGACAAGCGCGGCCGCGGCTTCGACAAGGTCGTGATCATGCTCGGCGCCGACCACTCCGGGTACGTCGGCCGGTACAAGGCGCTGGTGGCCGCGGCCGGTGACGACCCCGCGACGCACCTGGAGATCCTGCTCGGTCAGCTGGTGAACCTGCTCCGCGACGGGGAGCCGGTCCGGATGAGCAAGCGCGCCGGCACCGTGGTCAACCTGGAGGACCTGGTCGACGCGATCGGGGGCGACGCCGCCCGCTACGCGCTGGCCCGCGCCTCGGTCGACCAGCAGATCGACATCGACATCGACCTCTGGACCCGGAAGACCAACGACAACCCGGTCTTCTACGTGCAGTACGCGCACGCCCGCATCTCCTCGGTGCTGCGCAACGCCGGCGACCTCGGCCTGGCCCTCGGCGAAGCCGGGGACGTCGACGTCGCCCAGCTCACCCACGAGCGGGAGAACGACCTGCTGCGGGCGCTCGGGGAGTTCCCGCGGGTGCTCACGTCGGCGGCCGAGCTGCGGGCGCCGCACCGGGTGGCCCGCTACCTGGAGGAGCTGGCCGGCACCTACCACCGCTTCTACGACTCCTGCCGGGTGCTGCCCCGCGGTGACGAGGAGGCCACGGTGCTCACCACGGCCCGGCTGTGGCTGTGCGCCGCCACCGCGGTGGTGCTGCGCAACGGGCTGGCCGTGCTCGGCGTCTCCGCGCCGGAGCGGATGTGAGGGCCCACCCCGCGGGTCCCCTGCACGGGAACATCACCCCGCCGACGGCCGCCGGCGCGCCCCCGGCCGAGCTCGGCTCCCTCGACCCGCACGTCTGGCCCCGCTCGGCGGAGCGGATCGACGGCGAGCTGCACCTCGGCGGCCGGGCGGTCACCGACCTGGCGCGGGCGCACGGCACCCCGCTGTTCGTCCTCGACGAGGGCGACTTCCGCGGCCGGGCCGCGGAGTTCGCCACGGCCTTCGCGGGCGCCGACGTCCACTACGCGTCGAAGGCCTTCCTCTGCGGCCAGGTGGCCCGGTGGATCGCCGACGACGGCCTGCACCTGGACGCCTGCAGCGGCAACGAGCTGGCCGTGGCCCTGGCCGCCGGGTTCCCCGCCGAGCGGATCGCGCTGCACGGCAACAACAAGTCGCTGGTCGAGCTGCGGCTCGCCGTCGACTCGGGGATCGGGCTGGTCGTCCTCGACTCCTTCGACGAGATCGACCGGCTGGTCCCGCTGGCCGCGGCGCGGGTCGCCGGGGGAGGGGCGCCGGTGGGGGTCCTCATCCGCGCGACCGTCGGCATCGAGGCGCACACCCACGAGTTCATCGCCACCGCGCACGAGGACCAGAAGTTCGGCTTCTCGCTGGCCACCGGCGACGCGCTCGAGGCGGCCCGCCGGGTGACCGCCGAGCCCGCGCTGCACCTGGCCGGGCTGCACAGCCACATCGGCTCGCAGATCTTCGACACCGCCGGGTTCGAGGCCGCCGCGCACCGGGTCGTCGGCCTGATGGGCGCCGTCCGCGACGCCACCGGGCAGGTCGTCGGCGAGCTCAACCTCGGCGGCGGCTTCGGCATCGCCTACCTGCCCGAGGACGACCCGGTCACCCCGGCCGACCTCGCGGCGAAGCTGCGCACCGTCGTCGCCGCGGAGTGCGCGGAGCTCGGCCTGCCGGTGCCGCGGCTGGCGGTGGAGCCGGGCCGGGCCATCGCCGGTCCGGGCACGGTCACGCTCTACGAGATCGGGACGATCAAGCCCGTCCGGCTCGGGGCCTCCGGCGCGCCGGGCACGCCGCTGGTGCGCAACTACGTCTCCGTCGACGGCGGGATGAGCGACAACATCCGCACCGCCCTCTACGACGCGGCCTACACCTGCGTGCTGGCCAACCGGGTCTCCGACGCCCCGCCGGCGCTGTGCCGGGTGGTGGGCAAGCACTGCGAGAGCGGCGACATCCTGGTCCGCGACCTGTGGCTGCCCTCCGACGTCGTCCCCGGAGACCTGCTCGCCGTGGCCGCCACCGGCGCCTACTGCTGGTCGATGGCGAGCAACTACAACTACCTGCTCAAGCCGCCGGTGGTCGCCGTCCGGGGGGGCGCGGCCACCGAGATCGTGCGACGTCAGACACTGTCCGACGTGTTCGCCCTCGACGCGGTCCTCGCCGACCGCCCCGCCCCTTCGCCGGCGATCGACCAGCCGGCGCCCGAGCACCCCGCGGGAGCGACCTCGTGACCGGACCCCTCAAGGTGGCCCTGCTCGGCTGCGGCACGGTCGGCAGCGCCGTCCTGCGGGTGCTGCAGGGGCAGGCCGACGAGCTCGGCGCCCGCATCGGCCGCCCGGTGGAGGTGGCGGGGGTGGCCGTGCGCCGCCCCGCGCACCACCCGGACGTGCCGGCGCACCTGCTCACCACCGACGCGCACGCCCTGGTCACCCGGGACGACGTCGACCTCGTCGTGGAGGTCATCGGGGGCATCGAGCCGGCGCGCTCGCTCATGCTGGCGGCGTTCGAGGCCGGCAAGTCGGTGGTCAGCGCCAACAAGGCGCTGCTGGCCGACGACGGCGTGGCGCTGCACGCCGCGGCCGCGAAGGCCGGCGTGGACCTGCACTACGAGGCCGCCGTCGCCGGCGCGATCCCGATCCTCCGGCCGCTGCGCGAGTCCCTCGTCGGCGACCAGCTCTCCCGCATCGTGGGCATCGTCAACGGCACCACCAACTACATCCTGTCCCGCATGGCCGAGACCGGCGCGGGCTTCGGCGAGGCGCTGGCCGAGGCCACCGAGCTCGGCTACGCGGAGGCCGACCCGACCGCCGACGTCGACGGCTTCGACGCGGCCGCGAAGGCCGCGATCCTCGCGTCGCTGGCGTTCCACACGCCGGTGTCGGCCGCCGACGTCCACCGCGAGGGGATCTCCACGGTCACCGCCACCGACGTCGCCCGGGCGGCGGAGATCGGCTGCACGGTGAAGCTGCTCGCCATCTGCGAGCGGGTCCCGGGCGAGGACGGCGACTCGGTCGCGGTCCGGGTGCACCCGGCGATGATCCCGACGTCCCACCCGCTGGCCTCGGTGGGCGGCGCGTTCAACGCCGTCTTCGTCGAGGCCGAGGCGGCCGGGCAGCTGATGTTCTACGGCCAGGGTGCGGGCGGGGAGCCCACCGCCAGCGCCGTGCTGGGCGACCTGGTCGCCGTCGCGCGCAACCGGATGACCGGCGCTCCGGGGCCCGGGGTCACCGGCTACGCCAACCTCGCCGTGCGACCCATGGCCGAGACGCCGACGCGGTACCACGTCAGCCTCGACGTGGCCGACAAGCCGGGTGTGCTCGCCGCCGTCGCGCAGGAGTTCGCCACGCACGACGTGAGCATCTCCACCGTCCGCCAGACCGGCCGCGGCGACGCCGCCACGCTGGTCATCGTGACCCACAGCGCCCCGGACGCGGCGCTGTCGGCCACGATCTCCGCGTTGCGGGAGATGCCCGCCGTCCGGGGGGTCACCAGCGTGCTGCGCGTGGAGGGTCTGTCATGAGCGTGTCCCCGGTCTGGCCGGGCCTCATCGAGGCCTACCGCTCCCGGCTGCCGGTCTCGGAGTCGACCCCGGTGGTCACCCTCCAGGAGGGGGCGACGCCGCTCGTGCCGGCCCGGGAGCTCTCCCGCCGCACCGGTTGCGAGGTCTTCCTCAAGGTCGAGGGGGCCAATCCGACCGGCTCCTTCAAGGACCGCGGCATGACGATGGCCATCACCAAGGCCCTCGAGGAGGGCGCGCAGGCGGTCATCTGCGCCTCCACCGGGAACACCAGCGCCAGCGCCGCCGCCTACGCCGCGCGGGCCGGCATGACCTGCGCCGTCCTCGTGCCGCAGGGCAAGATCGCGATGGGCAAGCTCGCCCAGGCGCTGGTGCACGGCGCCCGGCTGCTCCAGGTCGAGGGCAACTTCGACGACTGCCTGGCCCTGGCCAGCAAGCTGGCCATCGACTACCCGGTGAGTCTGGTCAACAGCGTCAACCAGTTCCGCATCGAGGGGCAGAAGACCGCCTCCTTCGAGATCGTCGACGCGCTCGGCGATGCTCCGGACATCCACTGCCTGCCGGTCGGCAACGCCGGCAACATCACCGCCTACTGGCAGGGCTACCGCGAGTACTGCGACACGTCGGAGGACCCCGGGCCCGCCTCGCACACCCCCCGCATGTGGGGCTTCCAGGCCGCCGGCGCCGCACCGATCGTGAGCGGCCAGGTGGTGGAGAACCCGAGCACCATCGCCACCGCCATCCGGATCGGCAACCCCGCGTCCTGGACCAAGGCGCTGGCCGCCCGTGATGAGTCCGGCGGCCGCATCGACGCGGTGACCGACCGGGCGATCCTCGCCGCGTACCGGCTGCTGGCCCGCAGCGAGGCAGTGTTCGTCGAGCCGGCGTCCGCGGCGTCGGTGGCCGGGCTCCTGCAGGTCGCCGCCGCGGGGGAGCTCGAGCCGGGGCAACGGATCGTCTGCACCGTCACCGGCAACGGCCTGAAGGACCCCGAATGGGCGATCTCGGGTGCCCCCGCGCCGGTCACGATCCCGGTCGACGCCGCGGCCGCCGCCGCCCAGCTCGGCCTGTGACCGGGGTGGTCCGGATCCGGGTCCCCGCCACGAGCGCCAACCTCGGACCCGCCTTCGACTGCGCCGGGCTGGCGCTCGCGTGCCACGACGTCCTCGACTTCTCCCTGCTCGAGCGGGGCTCGACCGAGATCGTGGTGCGCGGCGAGGGCGCCGGGACGCTGGCGCCGGACGAGTCGCACCTGGTGGCACGGGCGTTCCGCGCCGGGTGCGCGGAGCTGGGGTGGGACGCCCCGGGGCTCCGGATCGAGGCGGACAACGGCATCCCGCAGGGGCGGGGGATGGGGTCCTCCGCCGCGGCGGTGGTCGCCGGGCTGCTCGCGGCATGGTCGCTGTGCCCGGACGTGGACGCCGTCGACGGCGACGCGGTCCTGCGGCTGGCCGACGCCCTGGAGGGCCACCCGGACAACGTCGCCCCGTGCCTGCTCGGCGGCGCCACGCTGTCGTGGTCGACGGCCGGCGGTGCCCGGGCCGATCGGCTGGACGTCTCCGACGAGGTGCTCGCGGTCGTGCTCGTGCCGGAGCTCGTGCTGCCCACGCACGTGGCGCGCACCCTGCTGCCCGGGTCCGTGCCGCACGGCGACGCCGCCTTCAACGCCGGCCGCGCCGCGCTCCTGGTGCATGCGCTGACCAGGGAACCGGGCCTGCTCCTCGAGGCCACGGAGGACCGGCTGCACCAGCGGCAGCGGGCGGCGGCGATGCCGGAGTCGCTGGCGGTGATCGACCGGCTGCGCGACGCGGGGCACGCGGCCGTGGTGTCCGGCGCCGGACCGAGCGTCCTCGTGCTGACCCGCAGGCACCCCGACGACCCCGCCGGGGACCCCGCCGCCGCGCTGCGGGTGCGGGAGGTCGCCGCGCTGGTGCCGGCCGGCTGGCGCGTGCTCCCGCTGCCGATCGACCTGGCCGGCGCGCGGGTGCTGCGCGAGGCTCCGGAGGTATCGTCTCGGTAACGGGGAACACGCCGAGATCATCCGGTGTTGTCCTGCCCGTGAGCTGGGACTAGGCTCACGGCGTAGCCGCCCACTCGGGCGAGCCTCGCGCGGGGCCGAAGCAGATGACCGAACCTCTTCGCCGCTGATCCGCCTCGCACCTCTCGACCTGTCTCCTGACGCGCACCCGTCCACTCCCAGGGCCGGTCCGCCGGGGACCGGGCACCCCCTGCGCTGAGACGCGCAGGTCACCGCAGGGAAGGACCTGTACGTGAGCGAAACCACGGACCTCGGCGGAAACGGCGCGCCTACCGACGCACCGTCCACCGAGGGCACTGCCGCTCCTGGGACGGCGGGCCGACCCCGCCGCCGCGGCAACGGACTCTCGGGCATGCTGCTGCCCGAACTGCAGCGCCTCGCCGGCGAGCTCGGCATCGCCGGCACCGGCCGGATGCGCAAGAGCGATCTGGTCGCAGCCATCTCGGCCCGCCAGATCGGCGGGGACGCCGAGGCCGGCGCCCCGGCGCCGCGCACCGAGCCGGCCGGCACCGACGGCGCCGACACCGCTCGCGGTGTGGCGGCGTCGTCCGCGCCGCTCGAGGCCCCGGTCAGCGGGGGCGCCAACGGCGGCCCGCTCACCGGCGAGAGCACGCCTGCGCCCACGCGGGCGCGGCGCGGGGCCAGCCGGCCGGCCGGCTCGCCCACCACCACGAGCGAGCCCTCCGCCGAGCAGGCCCCCGCGGCCGACTCCGCCCCCGTCCAGGACTCCGCGCCGGTCCAGGGCTCCGCGCCCGCCGAGGCCCCCGCCCCGGCCGGCACCGAGCCCCGCGACGGCGAGGACGGCGGCCGCCCGCAGCGCAACCGCGACCGCAACCGCGGCCGCGGCGAGCGGGAGGGCAACCGCGAGAGCGGCAACCGCGACGGTGACGACCGCGGCAGCCGCGACCGGAACGACCGGGACGCCGGCCGGGACCGGAACGACCGGGACAACGGCCGCGACAACGGTCGGGACCGCACCGACCGCGACGCCAACCGGGACCGCGCCGACCGCGACGCCAACCGGGAGCGCAGCGACCGTGACAGCGGTCGCGACCGCAACGACCGGGACCGCACCGAGCGCGACGGCAACCGCGGGCCCGACCGCGACCGCAACGACCGCGGCGGCCGGCCGGACAACCGGACGGACAACCGCAACGACGGTGGTCGCGGGCCCAACCCCGCCGACGAGGACGACGACGACTTCGAGGGCGGCCGCGGCCGTCGCGGGCGCAGGTACCGGGACCGCAACAAGCGCGGCACCGGCCGGGACCGCTTCGACCAGGGCGAGCCCACGGTCAGCGAGGACGACGTCCTCCTGCCGGTCGCCGGCATCCTGGACGTGCTCGACAACTACGCCTTCGTCCGCACCTCGGGCTACCTGACCGGGCCGAACGACGTCTACGTCTCGCTGTCGCAGGTCCGCCGCTACGGGCTGCGCCGCGGTGACGCGATCACCGGCGCCGTCCGGCAGCCCCGGGAGGGCGAGCGCAAGGACAAGTACAACGCGCTCGTCCGGCTCGACTCGGTCAACGGCCTGGACCCCGAGCAGGCGCGCAACCGGCCGGAGTTCACCAAGCTCACGCCGCTCTACCCGCAGGACCGCCTGCGGCTGGAGACCGAGCCGCACCTGCTCACCACCCGGGTGATCGACCTGGTCATGCCGATCGGCAAGGGGCAGCGCGCGCTGATCGTGTCGCCGCCCAAGGCCGGCAAGACGATGGTGCTGCAGTCGCTGGCCAACGCGATCACGACGAACAACCCCGAGTGCCACCTGATGGTCGTCCTCGTCGACGAGCGTCCGGAGGAGGTCACCGACATGCAGCGCTCGGTGAAGGGCGAGGTCATCGCCTCGACCTTCGACCGGCCGCCGTCGGACCACACCACGGTCGCCGAGCTCTCCATCGAGCGGGCCAAGCGCCTGGTCGAGATGGGCCACGACGTCGTCGTCCTGCTGGACTCGATCACCCGCCTGGGCCGCGCCTACAACCTGGCGGCCCCCGCCAGCGGGCGGATCCTGTCCGGTGGTGTCGACTCCACGGCGCTCTACCCGCCCAAGCGCTTCCTGGGTGCCGCCCGCAACATCGAGAACGGCGGCTCGCTGACGATCATCGCCTCGGCGCTGGTCGAGACCGGCTCCACGATGGACACGGTCATCTTCGAGGAGTTCAAGGGCACCGGGAACGCCGAGATCAAGCTGGACCGCCGGCTGGCGGACAAGCGGGTCTTCCCGGCCGTCGACGTCAACGCGTCGGGCACGCGCAAGGAGGAGATCCTCATGTCGCCCGACGAGCTGGCCATCGTCATCAAGCTGCGCCGGGTGCTCGCCGCACTGGAGCCCCAGCAGGCGCTGGAACTGCTGCTCGACAAGCTGAAGAAGACCCGCAACAACGTCGAGTTCCTCATGCAGATCCAGAAGACCACGCTGGGACCGGACAAGGACTGACGGACTCGTCCAGGGCCCACCCTTCGCGAGCCGGGGGCGGGCCCTGGACGGGGCCCGTTCCAGCACTTCTCGGCGATCTGGGAGACTGGTCGACCGAGCCCCTCCCGCGGCGCGGAATACCACCCGCCGCCCGGCGTTCCACCAAGCGAACCGCACAGACTTCTCGGAAGAGGCAATCGGCATGAAGCCCGACATCCACCCCGCGTACCACGAGACCACCGTGACCTGTGGTTGCGGGAACACCTTCACCACCCGCAGCACGGCGCCCAGCGGTCAGCTGACCGTCGAGGTCTGCTCGGCCTGCCACCCCTTCTACACCGGCAAGCAGAAGATCCTCGACACCGGCGGTCGCGTCGCCCGCTTCGAGAAGCGCTTCGGCAAGCGCAACGCCGGCGCAGCGGCGGCCGACGCCCAGTAGCACCCCCGACGGCGCCCGTTCCCACCTCGGTGGGGCGGGCGCCGTCGTCATGTCCGGACCCGACGCGAGCCCGAGAGGCACCCTCCGATGAGCAGCACCGACACGTCGGCCCCCGACCGGCTGGCCGGGCTGCTGGCCGAGCACGCCCGGCTCGAGCAGGAGCTCGCCGACCCCGCGGTCCACGCCGACCAGTCCCGCGCCCGCCGGATGGGCCGCCGCTACGCGCAGCTGGCCCCGCTGGTCGAGACCGCGCGCGCCCTCGACCAGGCGCGCGACGACCTGAGCGCCGCCCGCGAGCTGGCCGAGGAGGACGCGTCCTTCGCGGCGGAGGCCGCCGGGCTCGAGCGGCGGATCGCCGAGCTGACCGACCGGCTGCGCGAGCAGCTGCTGCCCAAGGACCCCGACGACGACAAGGACGTCATCCTCGAGATCAAGGCGGGGGAGGGCGGTGCGGAGTCGGCGTTGTTCGCCGGCGACCTGCTGCGGATGTACCTGCGCTACGCCGAGCGCCGCGGCTGGGCCACCGAGGTGCTCGACGCCGTGGACGCCGAGCTCGGCGGCTACAAGGACGTCGCGGTCGCGATCAAGTCGCGCAGCGACGAGGGCATCTGGTCGCGGCTGAAGTTCGAGGGCGGTGTGCACCGCGTCCAGCGGGTGCCGGCCACCGAGAGCCAGGGGCGCATCCACACCTCGGCCGCCGGCGTGCTGGTCCTCCCGGAGGCCGAGGAGGTCGACGTCACGGTCGACCCGAACGACCTCCGCATCGACGTCTTCCGTTCCTCCGGCCCGGGCGGGCAGAGCGTCAACACCACCGACTCCGCGGTCCGCATCACGCACCTGCCGACCGGCATCGTGGTGAGCTCGCAGAACGAGAAGAGCCAGCTGCAGAACCGCGAGTCGGCGCTGCGCGTGCTGCGGTCGCGGCTGCTGGCCGCCGCCCGCGAGGAGGCCGCCGCCACGGCGAGCGACCAGCGGCGCAGCCAGGTCCGCACCGTCGACCGGAGCGAGCGGGTCCGCACCTACAACTTCCCGGAGAACCGGATCTCCGACCACCGCGTCGGCTACAAGTCGCACAACCTCGACCAGGTGCTCGACGGCGAGCTCGACGGCGTCATCGACGCGCTGGTCAGCGCGCACACCGCCGAGCTCCTGGCCGCCGGCTCCTGACCGTGCCCGCCACCTGCCGAGCGCTGCTCACCGCGGCGGTGCCTCGCCTCTCCGCGGCCGGCATCGAGTCGCCCCGGGTGGACGCCGAGCTGCTGCTGGCGCACGTGCTCGGGGTACCGCGGGCCCGGCTGCTCACCCTGGACGGTGTCGACGACGACGTCGCCGCCCGCTTCGAGGAGCTGCTCACCCAGCGGGCCGACCGGGTGCCGCTGCAGCACCTCACCGGCCGGGCTCCCTTCCGCCACCTCGAGCTCGCCGTCGGGCCGGGCGTCTTCGTGCCGCGGCCGGAGACCGAGCAGCTGGTGGGCTGGGCCCTGGAGCAGCTGCGCGGCACCGTCGCACCGGTCGTCGTCGACCTCGGCTCTGGCTCCGGCGCGATCGCCCTGTCGATCGCCTCCGAGCACCCCGGCGCGCGGGTCACCGCGGTCGAGCGGGACCCCGGCGCCATCGAGTGGACCCGGCACAACGCCGCGGCCCGCGCCGCCGCGGGCGATGCCCGGGTGGAGGTGCTGGCCGGGGACATGACCGACCCCGGGCTGCTGCGCGAGCTCGACGGCGACGTCGACCTGGTGGTCAGCAACCCGCCGTACGTGCCCGACGGCGCGCGCGTGCCCCGGGAGGTGGCCGACCACGACCCGCCGCTGGCGCTGTGGGGCGGCCCGGACGGTCTCGACGTCGTCCGAGGGCTGCTGGTGACCGCGGCCCGGCTGCTCCGGCCGGGCGGGGTGCTGGGCATCGAGCACGCCGACCAGCAGGGCCGCACGCTGCCGGCGCTGGTGCGCACCCGCCGCGAGTTCGCCGACGTCGACGACCACCCCGACCTCGCCGGGCGGCCCCGCTTCACCACCGCCCGCCGCACCGGCTGAGCACTGCGGGAGACTCTGCCCGTGGCCGAGTTCTACGACTGTTCCGATGCCGGGACCCGCACCACCGCCCTGGACGCCGCCGCGGCGGCGATCGGCCGCGGGGAGCTGGTCCTGCTGCCCACCGACACCGTCTACGGGGTGGCCGCCGATGCGTTCACCCCGGCGGCGGTCGGCCGGCTGCTGGCGGCGAAGAACCGAGGGCGGGCCATGCCGGTCCCGGTCCTGATCGGGGAGGCCTCGACCCTGGCCGGTCTGGTGCTCCAGACCCCGGAGACGGCCACCCGGCTGGCCCAGGAGTTCTGGCCCGGCGGCCTCACCCTCGTGCTCGAGCACGCCCCTTCCCTGGCCTGGGACCTCGGCGACGCCGAGGGGACGGTCGCCGTCCGGCTGCCGGGCGACGAGCTGACCCGGGACCTGCTGCGGCGCACCGGGCCGCTCGCCGTCTCCAGCGCGAACCGCTCGGGGCGCCCGGCCGCGACGACCGCGCAGGAGGCCGACATGCAGCTGGGCGCGCACGCGGCCGTCGTCCTCGACGGCGGGCCCCGCACGGGCTCGGCGGCGAGCACCATCGTCGACTGCACCGGCCCGGTGCCCCGGGTGCTGCGGGTGGGCGCCGTCCCGGTCGAGCGGCTGCAACAGGTCGTCCCCGAGATCACCGACTGAGTACGACGAGCAGGCCCCGGAGGAGTCCGCGAGGAGTGCTCGACCGCCGGCCGACGGGCAGGACACCGACGAGGTGGGGGGTCCGCGAGGAGTGTTCGACCGCAGGCCGAAGGGCAGGGCACCGACGAGGTGGGCCCGGAGGGTCCGGCGAGGAGCGTGCGGACACGCTCAGCGCAGCAGGGGAACGGCACGTGGCAGCGGTGCAACGCGGAGCGTTGCAAGGTCATAGCGCTACCGTTGGGCGACCGCCGCGCCGCCCGAGCCCGGGCATCGCGGGCGCCCGCACCGACCATGGAGTGCGCCTGAGATGAGTACCCCCGCCATGACTCCGTTCTGGGGGCCGGACTTCGACGCCCTGACCGCCTTCGACCCCGACATCGCCGGCGTGGTGACCGGGGAGCTGGACCGGCTGCGCGCCGGCCTGCAGCTGATCGCCAGCGAGAACTTCACCAGCCCCGCGGTGCTCGCGGCCCTGGGCAGCACGCTGTCGAACAAGTACGCGGAGGGTTACCCGGGCCGGCGCTACTACGGCGGGTGCGAGGTCGTCGACGTCGCCGAGGAGATCGGCATCGCGCGCGCCAAGGAGCTGTTCGGCGCCGAGCACGCCAACCTCCAGCCGCACTCGGGGGCCAACGCCAACCTGGCGGCGTACGGCGCGTTCATGCAGCCGGGGGACACCCTGCTGGCGATGGCGCTCCCGCACGGTGGGCACCTCACCCACGGCGCGAAGGTCTCGTTCTCGGGCAAGTGGTTCAACGCCGTGCAGTACGGCGTGAACCCGGAGACCGAGCACATCGACTACGACCAGGTCCGAGACCTGGCGCGCGAGCACCGGCCGAAGATGATCGTCTGCGGTGGCTCGGCCATCCCGCGGCTGATCGACTTCGCGGCCTTCCGCGAGATCGCCGACGAGGTCGGGGCGATCCTGATGGTCGACGCGGCGCACTTCATCGGCCTGGTCGCCGGCAAGGCGATCCCGAGCCCGGTGCCCTACGCCGACGTGGTCACCTTCACCACGCACAAGGTCCTGCGCGGCCCGCGCGGTGGCGCGATCGTCTGCAAGGCCGAGCACGCCAAGGCCATCGACAAGGCGGCCTTCCCGATGATGCAGGGCGGGCCGCTCATGCACGCCATCGCCGCCAAGGCGGTCAACTTCAAGGAGTGCCTGCAGCCCGAGTACCAGGCCTACGCCCGGCAGGTCATCGCCAACTCCCAGGCGCTGACCGAGGGCCTGGCCGCGGAAGGGCTCCGCCCGGTCGCCGGTGGCACCGACACCCACCTGGCCCTGCTGGACCTGCAGGCCGTCGAGGACACCGCCGGCGCCCTCGTGACCGGGGCGGTCGCCGAGGCCCGGTGCGGCGCGGCGGGCATCGTCCTCAACAAGAACGCGATCCCGTTCGACCCGCAGCCGGCCTCGGTCGCCTCGGGCATCCGGGTCGGCAGCCCCGCGGTGACCACCCAGGGCATGACCGAGCCGGACATGAAGTCGATCGCCTCGCTGATCGGCGCCGCGATCCGGGACGCCGACGGCAGCCGCACCTCCGAGGTCGCCGCCGGCGTCCGCGAACTGGTCGGCGACCACCCCGCCTACCCCCGGCCCGCCTGAGCCCGTGCGCGAGTACGTCGTCGTCCTGCTCACCGCGGGGCTGGTCACCTACCTGGCCACCCCCGTGGTGCGCATGGCGGCGATCCGGCTGCGCATGATGGCCGCCCCGCGGGAGCGCGACGTGCACGTCATCCCGACCCCGCGGGGCGGTGGCGTGGCCATGTACCTGGGCGTGGTGGCCGCGGTGCTCGTGGCCTCCCGCCTGCCGGCGCTGCAGCGGACGTTCGACGACACCCAGGTCTACGCGGTGCTGGTCGCCGGCGGGCTGATCTGCCTGCTCGGCGTGCTGGACGACAAGTGGGGCCTGGACGCCCTGACGAAACTCACCGGCCAGATCGCGGCGGCCGGGGTGATGGTCCTGCTGGGCGTGCAGCTGGCCTTCCTGTTCCTGCCGGTGGCCGACATCGGCACGCTGGTCCTCGGCTCGCAGGTGGGCGTGCCGGCGACGATCCTGCTGACCGTCTTCGCCGTGAACGCGCTGAACTTCATCGACGGCCTCGACGGCCTGGCGGCGGGGGTGTCGGCGATCGCGGCGCTGGCCTTCTTCGCCTACAGCTACCACCTCGGGCTGACCGGGTACGACGACGTCGCGAGCACCCCGGCGCTGATCACCGCCGTGCTGGCCGGCGCCTGCCTGGGTTTCCTGCCGCACAACTTCAGCCCGGCCCGCATCTTCATGGGCGACTCCGGCTCGATGCTCGTGGGCCTGATGCTGTCGGCCGCCGCGGTGACCGCGACGGGGGGAGTGGACGCCCAGACCTTCGGCTCCGCGGCCAGCCTGCTGCCGCTGACGCTGCCGCTGCTGGTGCCGATCGCCATCCTGTTCATCCCGTTCACCGACCTGGTGCTGGCGGTCGTGCGCCGGACCAGGAAGGGCCGCTCCCCGTTCTCCCCGGACAAGATGCACCTGCACCACCGGCTGCTGTCCATCGGCCACTCGCACCGGCGGGCCGTGCTGGTCATGTACTTCTGGGCGGCGCTGCTGTCGTTCGGGGCGGTCGGACTGTCCATCACCGGCGGCCGGGCGGAGCTGCTGGTGGTGATCGCCGTGCTGCTCGTCATCGGGGTCGTCGTGGTGCTGAGCCCCCGTGCGCGCCGGGCGGCCCGGGAGGCCCGGGCGGCCGAACTCGAGGCCCAGCGCCGGCGCAGCCGGGCCGACCACCCGACGTCCCGGGCGCGCAGCGCGCCCGCCGTCGGGCAGCGCGAGCCCGTCCCCTGACCCGGTGGCGGCGCTCCGTGGCCGGCCGGACGGGGCAGCGGTCCAGGTACCGTGAGGCGTGTCCTCCGAACGCAACCCGTCCGCGCGCCCCGACCCCTACGCCGCGATGCTCCGCGGTGGCGCGGTGCCCTCGATCGCCGTCGCCGTCGTAGCCATCGCGGTGTTCACGCTGGTCGACGGCTCGCTCGGGCTGGCCGGCAGCGCCCTCGCGTCGGTCCTCGTCGTGCTGAGCACGGTCTCGACCATGCTCATCCTGCGGAAGATGGCCGGCCTGGACCCGCGCGTGGTCTTCCTGGGCGCGATGGTCAGCTACTTCTTCAAGGTCATGCTGCTCGGGGTCTTCCTGATCCTGTTCCGGAACGCCGAGTGGCTCTCGCCGATCGCCTTCGCCGTCACCGCGATCGTCGTGTCCCTGGCGGGGACCATCGGCGAGGTCGTCGCCTTCACCAGGGTGAAGACCTACATCTACGACGAGCCGACGACGGCCTCCGGAGCAGCGCGTTGACCGACGCCGGCGACGGTGCGGGGGAGCGGCCGGCGCCGGTCCACACCCAGATGGTCGCGGGCGCCCACCTGCGGCAGGGCTGGGACGCCCTGGGCATGCTGCTGTCGGGGATGCTCGTCTTCGGGCTGCCGGCGTGGTGGCTCAGCGAGGCCACCGGGCAGGTGTGGATCCTCCCGGTCGCCCTGGTGCTGGGGATGGCCGCCGCGATCTACGCGGTGTGGGTCCGTTACAGTGACCCCGGCCCGTGAGGCGCGCCTCTCCGCTGGAGGTGGGCGACCCTCCGGGCCGTGGCACGAATCCACCCGCAGCAGTTCTTGACGGAGGCTGAGTAGTGACGACCGAGGTCTCGGCCGCCGAGGAGTTCGTCCCGCCGAGCGCGCCAGACTTCTGGCAGCCGCTGGTCGGTGACGGCGCCTTCGCCCTGACGCGCTCGATGGTCGTGATGGTGCTGGTGACCATCGGCCTCGCCGTCGTCATGATGCTCGTGACGCGTCGGCTCGCGGTGGTCCCCGGGCGGGGTCAGTTCCGCCTGGAGGGCATGTACGGCCTGGTCCGGAACTCGATCGGCCGCGACATCATCGGGTCGGCGCACTTCAAGCCCTACATCCCGCTGCTGTTCACCCTCTTCACGCTGATCCTGGTGAACAACCTGATGGGCATCATCCCGCCCATCCAGTTCCCGACGATGAGCCGGATCGGTTTCCCGCTGGCGCTCGCGCTCGGGGTCTACGTCGTCTACCTGGTCGCCGGCGTCCGCCGCCGCGGGATCGGGGGCTTCCTGAAGAACCTGGTGCCCAGCGGGCTGCCCCTCTTCGTCGTGCCGGTCGTCTTCGTCCTGGAGCTCGTGACCTTCCTGATCACCCGCCCGGTCACCCTCACGCTGCGACTCTTCGGCAACATGTTCGCCGGCCACATCCTGCTGCTGCTGTTCGCGCTCGGCGGGGAGTTCCTGCTCCTGCACGGCGATGGTCTGCTGAAGCTGGTCTCGATCCCCGCCTTCCTGATGTTCTTCCTGTTCAGCGCGTTCGAGATCCTGATCGCGTTCCTGCAGGCCTACGTCTTCATCCTGCTCGCCTCGATCTACATCGCCGAGGTCTACGCGGACGACCACTGACGTCCGCGGGGCCCCACCCCAGCTGTAAGACCCGTGTGAGCCAGCCGGCCGCACAGACCGACTGAGAGGAACGGACACACCCAATGGAAGGCAACCTCGCGATCATCGGCTACGGCCTGTCGGCCATCGGGCCGGGCATCGGCATCGGCCTGATCTTCGCCGCCTACGTGGCCGGCGTGGCCCGCCAGCCCGAGGTCCGCGGTGTGCTGCAGACCATCGCCATCCTGGGCTTCGTGCTCTGCGAGCAGCTGGCCATCTTCGGCATCGCCCTGGCCTTCGTCTTCTCGGGCTGACCGAGGACCGGGAAGGAGCACATCTGATGGCGATCGACAACGCGGTCGGCGTCCTGGCCGCCGAGGGCGGCGAGGGCGGTTTCTGGGAGGACACCTACCCGGTCATCCCGCACCCGGGTGAGCTGATCGTCGGCATCATCTCCTTCGCCGCCCTCTACTTCCTCTACAAGAAGTACGTGGTCCCGCGCCTGGAGACCATGCTCGCCGAGCGCCAGCGCACCATCGAGGGCGGCATCGAGCGCGCCGAGGCCATGCAGGCCGAGGCGAAGGCGGCCCTCGAGCAGTACCGCGCCCAGCTCGCCGAGGCCCGCAACGAGGCCGCGCAGATCCGTGACCAGGCCCGTGCCGAGGGGCAGCAGATCCTCGAGGAGCTGCGGACCCAGGCGCAGGAGGAGTCGGCGCGGATCGTCGCCCGCGGCGAGGAGCAGATCGCTGCCTCCCGCCAGCAGGTGATCAACGAGCTGCGCGGGCAGATCGGCGCGCTCGCCGTCGACCTCGCCGGCCGGGTGGTCGGGGAGTCCCTCGCCGACGACGCCCGCCGGAACGGGACCGTGGACCGCTTCCTCGACCAGCTCGACGGGATGGTCGGCGCCGGCGGACGCGGGGGCGCCACCGCAGCATCCGAGGGCACCCGCTGATGGAGGCGTCGAGCCGGGTAGCGCTCGCCGTCGCCCGCGAGCGCCTGGAGGAGCTGACCCGCGACCCCTCGGGGCTGCTGGGCAGGGCGCGCGACGTGGTGACCCGGCAGTCCCGGGCCACCACCGCCGACGAGCAGCTCACGCTCGCGGAGGAGCTGTTCGCCGTGGCCCGGCTGCTCGAGTCCCAGCCCTCGCTGCGCCGGGCCCTGTCCGACCCCTCGGGCAAGCCCGAGGAGCGGGCGGCGCTGGCGCAGCGGCTCTTCGGGGCCCGGCTGTCGCCGGTGGCGAACGACGTCGTCGAGGTCAGCGTCCGGCAGCGCTGGTCGCGGCCGTTCGACCTCGTCGACGCGGCCACGGAGCTGGCCAGCGAGGCCGCGCTGGACGCCGCGGACGCCCGCGGCGAGCTGGACAGCGTGGAGGACGAGCTGTTCCGCTTCGGGCGGATCGTCGGTGCCGACCAGGAGCTCTCCCGCATCCTGAGCGACCGGAAGGGTCCGGCGGCGGGCAAGTCGGCGCTGCTGGACCAGCTGCTCTCCGGCCGGGTCAGCCCGGTCACCGAGGTGCTGCTGCGCAACGTCCTCACCGGCTCGCACGTCGGGACGGCGGGGGTCGCCATCGAGCGGCTCTCGGAGTTCGCCAGCCGCCGTCGCGGTCAGTCGGTGGCCCGGGTGACCACCGCGGTGCCGCTCACCGCCGGCCAGGAGCAGCGGCTCGCCGACGTGCTCGGCCGCCTCTACGGGCGGACCATCGGGCTGCAGGTGACCGTGGACCCGAGCATCCTCGGTGGTCTCGTCGTCCAGGTGGGCGACGAGCTCATCGACGGCAGCATCGCCCACCGGCTGGAAGCCGCCCGCCGGCAGCTCGCCGGCTGACCGCACCACCCCAGATCACGACCCCGCAGGGAAGAGGATTCACGCCATGGCCGAGCTGACGATCTCCGCAGACGAGATCCGCAGTGCCATCCAGAACTACGTCACCGAGTACTCGCCTGACGTCTCCCGCGAAGAGGTCGGGACGGTCACCGAGGCCGGCGACGGCATCGCCCGGGTCGAGGGCCTGCCCTCGGTCATGACCAACGAGCTGCTCGAGTTCGAGAGCGGTGTCCGAGGCCTGGCGCTGAACCTCGACGTCCGCGAGGTCGGTGTGGTCGTCCTGGGTGACTTCGCCGGCATCGAGGAGGGCCAGCAGGTCCGCCGCACCGGTCAGGTGCTCTCGGTCGCCGTCGGTGACGGGTACCTCGGCCGCGTGGTCGACCCGCTCGGCAACCCCATCGACGGGCAGGGCGCGATCGCGACCACCGGCCGCCGGGCCCTGGAGCTGCAGGCGCCCACCGTGGTCCAGCGGCAGTCGGTGCACGAGCCCATGCAGACCGGGATCAAGGCCATCGACGCCATGACCCCGATCGGCCGTGGCCAGCGCCAGCTGATCATCGGTGACCGGCAGACCGGCCGGACCGCGATCGCGATCGACACGATCATCAACCAGAAGCAGGCCTGGGCCACCGGCGACCCGACGCAGCAGGTGCGCTGCATCTACGTCGCCGTCGGTCAGAAGGGCTCGACGATCGCGGCGATCCGCCAGTCCCTCGAGGACGCCGGCGCCCTGGAGTACACGACGATCGTCGCCGCTCCCGCGTCGGAGTCCGCCGGCATGAAGTACATCTCGCCCTACACCGGCTCGGCCATCGGCCAGCACTGGATGTACGAGGGCAAGCACGTCCTCATCGTGTTCGACGACCTGTCCCGCCAGGCCGAGGCCTACCGCGCCGTCTCGCTGCTGCTCCGCCGGCCGCCGGGCCGCGAGGCCTACCCGGGCGACGTCTTCTACTTGCACTCCCGCCTCCTGGAGCGCTGCGCCAAGCTCTCCGACGAGCTGGGGGCCGGCTCGATGACCGGCCTGCCGATCGTGGAGACCAAGGGCAACGACGTGTCGGCCTACATCCCGACCAACGTCATCTCGATCACCGACGGGCAGATCTTCCTCGAGACGGGTCTGTTCAACTCCGGTGTGCGCCCGGCCATCAACGTCGGCATCTCGGTGTCCCGCGTCGGTGGCTCGGCCCAGATCAAGGCGATGAAGTCGGTCGCCGGCCGGCTCCGGCTGGACCTGGCCCAGTACCGCGAGCTGGAGGCCTTCGCCTCCTTCTCCTCCGACCTGGACGCCTCCAGCCGCGCCACGCTGGAGCGCGGGCAGCGGCTGGTCGAGCTGCTCAAGCAGGGGCAGTACTCGCCGTACCCGGTGGAGCGCGAGGTCGTCTCCCTGTGGCTCGGCACCACCGGCAAGCTCGACCGCGTGCCCGTCTCCGACGTGCGCCGGTTCGAGTCGGAGTTCCTCGACTACATCGGCCGCGGCGAGAACGCGGTGTTCGAGTCGATCCAGCAGACCAAGAAGCTCGAGGACGACGCCGTCGCCAGCCTGGAGCGGGCCGTCGAGACGTTCTACGGCCAGTTCACGACCTCCGACGGGGAGTCGCTGACGGTCAACGAGCCGGAGGCCGAAGCCCTGGACGCCTCGCAGCGGGGTCAGGAGCGCGTCCAGGTCAAGCGGAGCAGCTGACCCATGGCCGGTACCCTCCGCGCGCTGCGGCGCCGCATCCGCTCCACGAAGTCGACGAAGAAGATCTTCTCGGCGCAGGAGCTGATCGCCGGCGCCCGCATCGTGCGCGCCCAGGCCCGGGTGGAGGCCTCGAAGCCCTACGCCCGGGAGATCACGCGGGTGCTGTCGGCGCTGGCCTCCTCGGCCAGCCTCGACCACCCGCTGCTGACCGAGCGGGACAACCCGAAGCGGGCCGCCGTGCTGGTGATCACCTCCGACCGGGGGTTCGCCGGCTCGTACAACGTGAACGTGCTGCGCCGCACCGAGGAGCTGCTCGCCCTGCTCCGGCAGGAGGGCAAGGAGCCGGTCCTGTACGTGGTCGGCCGGAAGGGGGAGACCTACTACTCCTTCCGGAACCGCGACACGGCCGCCACCTTCACCGGCTTCTCCGAGCAGCCGAACTACACCGACGCGCAGGAGGTCGGTGGCGCGCTCATCGACGTCTTCACCGCCGGTCAGGACGACGAGGACGGCGGAGCCGGGGCGGACGGCGTCCTCGGGGTGGACGAGCTGCACATCGTCTACACCGAGTTCCGCTCGCTGCTCGCGCAGGTCCCGGTCGCCAAGCGGATGGCTCCGCTGGAGGTCGAGGAGGTCGACGAGTTCGACTACGAGCGCGAGGACCGGGAGTCGGGCACGACGGCCGGGGACTCGGGCATCCCGACGTCCTACGAGTTCGAGCCGTCGGCCGAGGGTCTCCTCGACGCGCTGCTGCCGAAGTACGTCACCACACGGATCTACGCGGCCATGCTCGAGTCGGCGGCCTCCGAGTCGGCCTCGCGCCGGCGGGCGATGAAGTCGGCCTCGGACAACGCCGAGGAGCTGGCGAAGAACCTGTCGCGGCAGGCGAACCAGGCGCGCCAGGCCGAGATCACGCAGGAGATCAGCGAGATCGTCGGTGGCGCCGACGCGCTGGTCTCGTCCGGCGCCAACGACTGACCACAGAACGAACCCCCGAGCCCCAGGGCAGGAGAGCAGTACAGATGACCGTCACCGAGGACCGTCCGACCACCTCGCACACCCAGGCCACCGGCCGCGTCGTGCGGGTCACCGGGCCGGTCGTCGACGTCGAGTTCCCGCGCGACGCGATGCCCGACCTGTTCAACGCCCTGAAGGTCGACGTCACCCTGACCGACCTGAGCAAGACGCTCACCCTCGAGGTGGCCCAGCACCTGGGCGAGAACGTCGTCCGGACCATCTCCATGGCCCCGACCGACGGGCTGGTCCGCAGCGCCGCGGTCACCGACACCGGCGGCCCGATCAGCGTGCCGGTGGGCGACGTGACCAAGGGGCACGTGTTCAACGCCCTCGGCGAGTGCCTGGACACCCCCGGCTACGCCGAGGACGCCACGCACTGGTCGATCCACCGGAACGCGCCGCGGTTCGACCAGCTCGAGGGCCGCACCGAGCTGCTCGAGACCGGCATCAAGGTCATCGACCTGCTGACCCCCTACGTGGCGGGCGGGAAGATCGGGCTGTTCGGCGGTGCCGGCGTCGGCAAGACGGTGCTCATCCAGGAGATGATCCGTCGCGTCGCCCAGGAGTTCGGTGGCGTGTCGGTGTTCGCCGGTGTGGGCGAGCGCACCCGTGAGGGCAACGACCTGATCACGGAGATGACCGAGTCGGGCGTCATCGAGTCCACCGCGCTGGTGTTCGGCCAGATGGACGAGCCGCCGGGCACCCGGCTGCGCGTCGCGCTCTCGGCCCTCACGATGGCGGAGTACTTCCGCGACGAGATGCACCAGGACGTGCTGCTCTTCATCGACAACATCTTCCGGTTCACCCAGGCCGGCTCCGAGGTCTCCACGCTGCTGGGCCGCATGCCCTCGGCCGTGGGCTACCAGCCGACGCTGGCCGACGAGATGGGTCAGCTCCAGGAGCGGATCACCTCGACGCGCGGTCGTTCCATCACCTCGCTGCAGGCGATCTACGTGCCCGCCGACGACATCACCGACCCGGCGCCACACACCACGTTCGCCCACCTCGACGCGACGACCGTGCTCTCGCGGCCGATCTCGGAGAAGGGCATCTACCCGGCCGTGGACCCGCTGGACTCCACCAGCCGGATCCTCGACCCGCAGTACGTCGGTCAGGAGCACTACCAGATCGCCCAGACGGTGAAGCAGATCCTGCAGCGCTACCAGGAGCTGCAGGACATCATCGCGATCCTCGGTATCGACGAGCTCTCCGAGGAGGACAAGGTCACGGTCAACCGGGCCCGGCGCATCGAGCGCTTCCTCTCGCAGAACATGTTCGTGGCCGAGGCCTTCACCGGTCAGCCCGGCTCCTACGTCCCGCTGTCGGAGACCCTCGAGGCGTTCAAGGCGCTCACCGAGGGCACCTACGACCACGTGCCGGAGCAGGCGTTCTTCATGTGCGGTGGTCTCGAGGACCTCGAGAAGAACGCGGACAAGCTCAAGAAGTAGGAGAAGGGAGACCCTTCCTCCCACGCCTCGCAGGCTCGGCGCGGGTTCCTGGAGGGTCGCCGTTCCAGGACGTTCCGACGGCCGGGTTCCCGCAGGGGGCCCGGCCGTCGGCGTCGACGGCGCCGGTCGCCTGATCGGGTGTTTCTGCCCCGGGATGTCTCCAGTACCGCGCGGCAGGTGCCGACCATCTCTGCGGACGCACCCGGAGCGACGGGTGCAGGAGCGAAGGTGGACGACGTGGAGCGGGACAGCGCGGAGCTGCGGTCCGTGGGCCGCGGTGCGGACTGGACCTGGCCGCCGTACGCGCCGGTGGAGGCCCCGGTGGCCGCCTTCGACACCGATCACTGGGCGTCGGCCGCCTGCGTCCGCCACCCGTGGGTGCGGGTCGGGCGCTGGACCGTGCTGTACCGCCGCGCCGCCTGACCCGGGTCCCCTCCTCCTGGACCGCGAAGGCGCCCGCCGTGCCGCGGGCGCTGGGGGCGGCTTCCGGACGGGGGCGGCGGACGCTCCGCGACACGCCGCTACAGTGGACCCACCTGACGCCGTTCCGCTGGACGGCGTCCCGCATGCACCGCACCCCTCCGTGGAGGGGCGACCCCGAGGAGTGTCGTGGCGACCCTGCAGGTCGAGTTGGTGGCCGTCGAGCGCAAGATCTGGTCCGGCGAGGCCACGAGCGTCATCGCCCGCACCACCGAGGGTGAGCTCGGTGTCCTGCCGGGGCACACGCCGCTGCTGGGCCAGCTCGCCGACGGCGGCGTGGTGACCATCCACACCGACTCCGGTGAGGACCTCGTCGTCGCCGCGCACGGAGGCTTCCTCTCGGTCACCGAGCGCGGGGTGTCGATCCTCGCCGAGACGGCCGAGATCTCCTCCGAGATCGACGTGCCGCGCGCCCGCGAGGCGCTCAGCCGGGCCGAGGGCGAGGGTGACTCCCCGGAGGCACAGGCAGCCGCCCGCCGCGCGCAGTCCCGGCTCCGGGCGGCCGGCGAGACCGTCTGACCCACCGGGCGAGCGCGCGGGATGACCACGGCCCTGCTGGTCGTGATCGGCGTCCTGCTGCTGCTCGTCGTCGTGGTCTTCCTGCTCCGCCGCCGGTTCCTGCTGTTCGGCCTGGGCGCGGTGACGATGTGGCTCCGCCCGGAGGGATCTCCGCGCTGGTCGGTGGGGGTCGCCTGGTACGGCGGTGACGCGCTGCTGTGGTACCGGGCGCTGTCGCTGTCGGTGCGTCCGCAGCAGCGGCTGGCGCGCGCCGGTTTCCGGGTCCTGTCCCAGCGGCCCGCCGGGCGCGACGACCTGGCGCTCCCGGGGGACGTGCTCGTCCTGTCCTGCAGCACGACCGGCGGGCGCCGGGAGATCGCGATGGAGCCCTCGACCCTCACCGGCTTCCTGTCGTGGGTGGAGTCCGCCCCGCCGGGCAGCTGAGGAAGGACCCCCTCCCCACCCTCGCCCGCTCGGGGCCGTCAGTCCTTCCGGGCCGCCGCCTCGCGCTGGGCGTGGACACCGCTGTGCGCGCCGGGCTCCCAGAGGATGTCGCCGTCGGGGTTGGCCACCCGCCCGAGGATGAACACCAGGTCCGACAGGCGGTTGAGGTAGCGCGCCGTCTCGGGGTTGGTCCGCTCGGCATCGGCCTCCAGCAGCGCCCACACGCTCCGCTCGGCCCGGCGGACGATCACCCGCACCTGGTGCAGCAGCGCCGCCAGCGGGGTGCCCCCGGGCAGGATGAAGCTGGCCAGCTTGGGCAGCGTCTCGTTGTAGGTGTCGCAGGCCGCCTCGAGCCGCTCGGTGTAGGCGGGGGTGATCCGCAGCGGCGGGTACTCCGGGTCCGGGGCGATCGGCGTGCAGAGGTCCGCGCCGACGTCGAACAGGTCGTTCTGGATGCTCCGGAGCAGCTCGCCCACCTCGGGGCCGGCCGCGCCGAGGGCCAGGGCCACCCCGATCGCGCTGTTGGCCTCGTCGACGTCGGCGTAGGCGACCAGGCGCGGGTCGGTCTTCGACACCCGGCTCATGTCGCCCAGGTGCGTCTGGCCGGCGTCGCCGGTCTTCGTGTAGATGCGGGTCAGCCGGACCGTCATCCCCGCAGCCTAATGACATCCCTCCGCCGGTCCACGCCCGCGGCGGGCCCCGGCAGCCGGCCGTGCCGGCAGGCGGTCCGCCGTAGGCTGGGCCGGTGGAGTGCTTCGAGGTCACCGGGGGAGCGAGGCTCGCGGGCCGGGTGCGGGTCACCGGCGCGAAGAACAGCGCCCTGAAGCTCATGGCGGCCGCGCTCCTGGCGCCCGGCCGGTCGACGATCCACGAGGTCCCCGACATCCTCGACGTCTCGATCATGAGCGAGGTGCTCCGGCGGCTGGGCTGCGACGTGTCCTACGAGCGGGCGCCGGGCACCGGGGGTGGCCGGCTCACCATCGAGGTGCCCGAGCAGCCGTCGACGGAGACCGACTACGACCTGGTCCGCCGGATGCGCGCCTCGATCAGCGTGCTCGGCCCGCTCGTCGCCCGGTGCGGCAGCGCACGGGTCGCCCTGCCCGGCGGTGACGCCATCGGCTCCCGCGGGCTCGACATGCACATCTCCGGGCTGGAACGGCTCGGGGCCACCATCGTCAGCGAGCACGGCTTCCTCGTCGCCACCGCCCCGCGCCTCACCGGGACGTCGATCTGGCTGGACTTCCCGTCCGTCGGGGCGACCGAGAACCTGGTCATGGCGGCGGTGCTCGCGCAGGGGACGACCGTGGTGGACAACGCCGCCCGCGAGCCGGAGATCGTCGACCTGTGCCGGATGCTCGTCGAGATGGGGGCCCGGATCGACGGCGCCGGCACCTCGACGATCACCGTGGAGGGCGTCGACTCCCTCCAGCCGGTCGAGGTCACCACGGTGGCCGACCGCATCGTGACCGGCACCTGGGCGATCGGCGCGGTCATGACCCGCGGCGACGTCGTCATCGAGCGCGGCGTCGCCGAGCACCTCACCGTCGCCCTGGACAAGCTCATCGACGCCGGCGCGACCGTCGAGGCGCTGCCCGACGGCATCCGGGTGGCGATGGAGGGCCGGCCGCGCTGCGTCGACGTCGTCACGCTGCCCTTCCCGGGGTTCCCGACCGACCTGCAGCCGATGGCCGTCGCCCTGGCCGCGGTCTCCACCGGGACGGCGCTGATCACCGAGAACGTGTTCGAGGGCCGGTTCATGTTCGTCAACGAGCTGGTCCGCCTGGGCGCCGACGTCCGCATCGACGGGCACCACGCCGTCGTCCGTGGCCGGGAGCGGTTCTCCAGCGCCCCGGTGCTGGCCACCGACATCCGGGCCGGGGCCGGGCTGGTGCTCGCCGGGCTGTGCTCCGACGGCGTGACCGAGGTGCAGGACGTGCACCACGTCGACCGCGGCTACCCCGACTTCGTCGACCAGCTGCGCGGGCTGGGCGCCCGGATCGACCGGGTCACCCGGCCGGCCTAGGTCCCACCGCCGACGTCGAAGGACGCCACCAGCGCGGCTGCCCGGCCGGCGTCGTCGGGGAAGACCAGCACCTCCGTGCGGTGCGCCGTGGGGGTGCGGACGGTGGAGCGGATGCCGGCGGCGGCGAGGTGCGCCTGCAGGGGCGCGGCCCAGTCCCGCCGGCTCAGCGTCGCGACGCGGACGAGCAGGCCGTCATCGGCGGCCGAGGGCGTGCCGCGGCCCCGCCCGGAGCCGAAGGCCCAGCGGAGGAAGAGCGCCAGCAGGGCCACCACGACCAGGACCACCGCCGGCGCGAGCACGTAGTGCAGGTCGCCCACGCCGACCAGCATCGTCCTCCCCGTCGCCCCGATCGAGTGTGCCATCCCACACGTCGACCGGACGGGGCTGCTACTGGCCGGTAACCGCCCTACACTCCGCTGGCATGCCGTTCCCGCACACGCCGGCGGAGCGCGACCGCCCCTGGGTCATGCGCACCTACGCCGGCCACTCCTCGCCGGCCGAGTCCAACGCCCTGTACCGCCGCAACCTGGCGAAGGGGCAGACCGGCCTCTCGGTCGCGTTCGACCTGCCGACGCAGACCGGCTACGACCCGGACGACCAGCTCGCCGTCGGCGAGGTCGGCAAGGTCGGCGTGCCCGTCACGCACATCGGGGACATGCGGGCGCTCTTCGACGGCATCCCGCTCGACGAGATGAACACGTCGATGACCATCAACGCGACGGCGATGTGGCTGCTCGCGCTCTACCAGGCCGTCGCCATCGAGCAGGCGGAGGAGGCGGGCGCCGACCCGGACGAGGTCGTGCGCCGGCTCGCCGGGACGACGCAGAACGACATCATCAAGGAGTACCTGTCGCGGGGGACCTACGTCTTCCCGCCGGCGCCCTCGATGCGGCTGATCACCGACATGGTCGCCTACTCGGTGACGACGATGCCCAAGTGGAACCCGATCAACATCTGCAGCTACCACCTGCAGGAGGCCGGGGCCACGCCGGTGCAGGAGATCGCCTACGCGATGAGCACCGCGATCGCCGTCCTGGACTCGGTGCGGGACTCGGGTCAGGTGCCGCAGGAGCGGTTCGGCGAGGTCGTCGCCCGCATGTCCTTCTTCGTCAACGCGGGCGTGCGATTCGTCGAGGAGATGTGCAAGATGCGCGCCTTCACCCAGCTCTGGGACGAGCTGACCGAAGAGCGCTACGGCGTCACGGACGCCAAGCACCGCCGGTTCCGCTACGGCGTGCAGGTCAACTCCCTCGGCCTCACCGAGGCGCAGCCGGAGAACAACGTCCAGCGGATCGTGCTGGAGATGCTCGCGGTGACCCTCTCCAAGGACGCCCGCGCCCGCGCCGTGCAGCTGCCGGCCTGGAACGAGGCCCTCGGGCTGCCCCGCCCGTGGGACCAGCAGTGGTCGCTGCGGCTGCAGCAGGTGCTCGCCTACGAGACCGACCTGCTCGAGTACGAGGACCTGTTCACCGGGTCCGTGGTCGTCGAGAAGAAGGTCGCCGAGATCGTCGAGGGCGCGCGGGCCGAGATCGCCCGCGTGCAGCAGATGGGCGGGGCCGTGGCCGCCGTCGAGTCCGGCTACATGAAGGGCGAGCTGGTCGCCTCGCTGGCCGAGCGCCGGCGCCGGATGGAGAGCGGCGAGGACGTCGTGGTGGGCGTCAACCGGTTCGCCACCACCGAGCCCAACCCGCTGACCGCCGACCTGGACGCCGCGATCATGGTGGTGGACCCCGCCGTCGAGGCCGCCGCCCAGGAGGCGGTGCAGAAGTGGCGCGCCGAGCGGGAACCGGAGCCGGTCCGCGCCGCCCTGGCCGCGCTGCGCGAGGCGGCGTCCTCCGGCGTCAACCTCATGCCGGCCACGCTCGACTGCGCCCGCGCCGGTGTGACGACGGGGGAGTGGGCCGGGGTGCTGCGCGAGGTGTTCGGCGAGTACCGGGCGCCCACCGGCGTCGCCGCGGCCACCGGCGGTGGAGAGGCCGATGAGACGCTCACGGCGGTCCGCGCGCGGGTGCGGTCCACCGGCGAGGAGATCGGTGGCCGGCTGCGGTTCCTGGTGGGCAAGCCCGGCCTGGACGGGCACTCCAATGGCGCCGAGCAGATCGCGGTGCGCGCCCGGGACGCGGGCTTCGAGGTCGTCTACCAGGGCATCCGGCTCACCCCCGAGCAGATCGTCTCCGCCGCGGTCGAGGAGGACGTGCACGTCGTGGGCCTGTCGGTGCTCTCCGGCTCGCACCTGCAGGTGGTGCCGGCCGTGCTCCGCGGGCTCCGGGCGGCCGGGCTGGACGACGTCCCGGTCGTCGTGGGTGGCATCATCCCCGACAGCGACGCCCGGCGGCTGCGCGAGCAGGGGGTGGCCCGCGTCTTCACCCCCAAGGACTTCGGGCTGAACGACATCATGGGCCAGGTCGTCGACGTGGTCCGCGACGCCCACGGCCTGCCCGGCACGGCCGAGCAGCCGGTGCCCGCCCCGGCCTGAGCCCGGGGCCGAGCGCGCCCGTCCCGCCGGGCCGGTACCGGTTGCCGGACCGGTCGCGGGCGTGGTGGGGTCGGCGCATGAGCAGCGAGGGTGCGCCGCGGGTCGAGCGGGACGGGGACGTCGTCCGGATCACCATGACGCGGGCGGCCCGCCGCAACGCGCTGTCGCGGGAGCACCTGGGCCAGCTGCTCGCCGCGGTGACCGAGGCGGGGGAGTCCGACGCGACCGGCATCGTGCTGGCCGCCGAGGGACCGGTGTTCAGCGCCGGGCACGACTTCGCCGACGTGGCCGGCGCGGCCCTGCCGGAGGTGCGCAGCCTGCTGGCGCTGTGCACCGAGCTCATGCAGACGATCCAGGACGTGCCCCAGGTCGTGCTCGCGCGGGTGCACGCGCTCGCCACGGCGGCGGGCTGCCAGCTGGTCGCCTCCTGCGACCTGGCGGTGGCCGCCGAGTCGGCCGGCTTCGCCGCACCGGGGGGCAAGGGCGGCTGGTTCTGCCACACGCCCATGGTCGCCATCGCCCGCAACGTGGGGCGCAAGCGCGCGATGGAGCTGGCGCTCACCGGGGACGTCATCGACGCCGCCACCGCCCTGGACTGGGGGCTGGTGAACCGCGTGGTACCCGACGCGGAGCTGGACAGCGCGGTCGCCGACCTCATCGGCCGGGCCACCCGCGGCTCGCGGGCCAGCAAGGCATGGGGCAAGCAGACCATGTACGCCCAGCTGGACCGGCCCGAGCGGGACGCGTACACGACGGCGATCGAGGTGATGGCCGCGGCCAGCCAGCTCCCTGGCGCGGTCGAGGGCATGTCGGCGTTCCTGGAGAAGCGCCGTCCGGTCTGGACCGACTAGCCACGGACGGGTGAAAGCCGCCACAACCGGGATGGTGGCGGGCGGCCCCGGCATTGATCCCGCCGTGCAGAACGTGTGGGACCTGACGCGCCGGCGGGCGCTGGACTTCGGGCGGGTGACGACCGCCGCCTGTCCGGGGCGCGCGCACTGACGTCCCCCGCCCGCACGCCCCCGAAAGGCACATCCCCGTGCTCGCTCGTCTCCGCCGCGTCCCGTTCGCGGCGCAGGTCCTCCTCGCGCTCGTCCTGGGCGTCGTCCTCGGTCTGGTCGCCCGCGACATGGGTCCGGTCGGCCCCGAGGACCCCAACTGGCTGACCAGCACCCTGCAGACCATCGGCGCCACGTTCGTCACCCTGCTGAAGGCGCTCGTCCCGCCGCTGATCGTCACCGCGGTGATCGTCAGCATCGCCAACCTCAAGCAGGTCTCCAACGCCGCCCGGCTGGCCGGCCAGACGCTGCTCTGGTTCGCCATCACCGCGCTGATCGCCGTCTCGATCGGCATCGGCCTCGGCCTGCTCACCGACCCGGGCCGGAACAGCTCGGTCGACGCCGCCGCCGCCGAGTACGACGGCACGACCGGTGGCTGGTGGGACTTCCTCACCGGGCTCGTGCCCGGGAACATCCTCGGCCTCCAGGGCTCGGCCGAGGGCGCGCTGTCGTTCAACGTGCTGCAGCTGATCGTCATCTCGGTGGCGATCGGGGTCGCCGTCCTCAAGGTCGGCGAGGCCGCAGAGCCGTTCCTGGCCGTGGTGCGCTCCGCGCTCGCGATCGTGCAGAAGGTCCTCTGGTGGGTCATCCTGCTCGCGCCGCTGGGCACCGTCGGCCTGATCGGCAACGCGGTGGCCAGCTACGGCTGGGAGTCCCTCGGCTCCCTCGGTGCCTTCGCCGGGGCCGTGTACGCCGGGCTCGCGCTGGTGCTCTTCGTCGTCTACCCGGTGCTGCTGAAGCTCCACGGCCTCTCGCCGCTGCGCTGGTTCGCCGGCGCCTGGCCGGCCATCCAGCTCGCGTTCGTCTCCCGCTCCTCCATCGGCACGCTCCCGGTGACCGAGCGGGTGACCGAGCAGAGCCTCGGCGTCCCGCGGTCCTACGCGTCCTTCGCCGTCCCGTTCGGCGCCACGACCAAGATGGACGGCTGCGCGGCGATCTACCCGGCGCTGGCCGCGATCTTCGTGGCGGGCTTCTTCGACGTCGATCTCTCGATCACCGACTACCTGCTGATCGCGCTGGTCTCCGTCGTCGGGTCGGCGGCCACCGCGGGGGTCACCGGCGCGGTCGTCATGCTGACCCTCACCCTCTCGACCCTCGGGCTGCCGCTGGCCGGGGTGGGGCTCCTGCTGGCGGTCGACCCGATCCTCGACATGGGGCGCACCGCGGTGAACGTCGCGGGGCAGGCCCTGGTGCCGACGATCGTGGCCAAGCGCGAGGGCATCCTCGACCTCGACCGGTTCCGCGGCGTCTCCAGCGCCGAGCCGCTCGCCCCGGTGGAGGAGCGGAACGGCGTGGACGCCGACCTGCGGGCGACGCAGCCGGCGTAGGCCGCGATCCACTGGCGGGCCCGGACCTCGACGGAGGTCCGGGCCCGCCGTCACTCCGGCAGCAGGTCCACGCAGCCGGACTCGTGCGGCAGCAGCGGGCGCAGGACGATCGACCAGCGCGAGCCGTCCTCCGACGTCCACGGGGTGGCCGAGGACGCCGACGCGGCCGCCTCCAGCACCGCGTCGGCCTGCTCGCCGGTGGCGGTCACGCAGGTGACCCCCGGGGCGATCGGCTCGCCGGGCAGGGCCGGCCCGGGCCAGGGCACCTCCGACTGGGGCAGGTCCTCGGCCGGGTCCACGTAGGGGCTGACCAGCGCGGCCACCGCCTCGGGCACGTACGGCTCCGGCCCGGACACCTGGTCGGGGCCCAGAGCGCCGGCCGGGTCGTGCAGCGCGCCGGCCAGCTCGGCCAGGCGGGCCCGGGCCTCCTGCTGCTCCTCCGTCAGGCCGGACGCGTCGTCGGCCGGCTCGGCCGGGTCGCCGCCCGGGGGCCGGGAGGCGCCGAAGCCGAGGGCGTAGACCTCGCGGGTGACCGTCTCCCCACCGGTGCGGACGAGGAACCGGGTGCTGGTCACGTCGGCCACCGGCGGGCTGCCCAGGTCGGTCGTCCCGTTGACGCCCGCGGCGAGCGCCAGGTCGACGAGCTCCTGCACCCCGCCGTCGGCGAGGTGGTGCACCTGCAGGTTCGGGAGCGCGGGAGCGGGCCAGATGGCCGGCACGGGTCCGGTGGTGATCACCCGGCCGTCGGCGTACACGGTGGCGCCCGGGACCCGGCCGGCCAGGAGCGCGGGCGTGGTGTAGCCACCGACCTCGCTCACCTGGAGGACGACGGTCGCCGGGTCCGGTTCCGGAGCCGGTGACGGGTCCGTCGGGGAGCCGGTTTCCCCGACGCGGGCGGCGCAGGCGCTGAGCACCAGGGCCAGCACCACGGCGGCTGCGGCACGCGGCAGAAATGTCGTCATACGGGAATGACGGTGTTCGGGGGCCCCGGGGTTCCGCTGCCCGCCGGATCGCGTCCTAGCCGCCCGACGCGGCGAGCACGAGGTCGGCGGGCCGGGGCCGGCCGAAGAGGTAGCCCTGCCCGTAGCGCACCCCGCGGGCGAGCAGCGCGTCCCGCTCGGCGGCGTCCTCGACCCCCTCGGCCACCAGCCGGGCCCCCGTCTCGGCGGCGAAGGCGACCATCGCCGAGGTCAGGGCCTGCCGTGCCGGGTCGGTGTGCAGGCCCATGACCAGGCCGATGTCGAGCTTGATGACGTCGGGGCTCAGCCGCAGGATGTGCCGCAGGCTGGCGTACCCGGCACCCGCGTCGTCGACGCTGACGGTGATGCCCGAGGCCCGCAGCCGGCTGGTGACCGCCAGGACGGCCGGGTAGTCGTCGATCCGGCTGTGCTCGGTGATCTCGACGGCCAGCGGGGTCTCGCCGCGCCCGAGCAGCAGGTCGACGACCGTGGGGCACAGCAGCGCATCGGGGAGAGGTTCACCGCGATCGGCACGGCGCTCGGCGCATTCCGGGCCGCACCCAGGGCCGCCCGCGTCGCCCGCTCCTCCAGCTCGACGCCGAGCCCCACCGCCAGGGCCTCCGAGAACACCGTCGCCGGTCCGCCGTCGACCCACCCGGGGAAGCGGCTGAGCGCCTCGTGGCAGATCACCGCACCGTCGACCATGTCGACGACCGGCTGCAGGTAGGTCGTCACCGCGGCTCCGGTGGCGAGGTAGGCCCGGAGCCGGTCGCGTCGGCGGGGGAGGTCGCCCAGCGCCGCGGCACGGCCCTGCCGCACGTGGTCGCTGATCAGGTCGGCCAGCAGCTCCACGGTGCGCACGGACTCGTGGTCCAGCTGGACCCCCGGCTCGCGGCTCAGGCAGCAGAGCATGCCGAGGGGACGGGAGTCGGCGTCGAGCAACGGGGCGCCGACGTAGGACCCGATACCCAGGTCGCTGGTCACCGGCAGGTCACGGGTGCGGGGATCGCGCCCGGCCCCGGTGACCACCGGCGGCAGCTGGCCGCTCAGCACCCGCACGCAGAAGGAGGACTCCAGCGGTGTGCTCATGCCCTCGCGGACGTTCATGGCGTCGAGGTCGCCGGTGGCCGAGGCGATCAGCTGCTGGTCGCCGGAGAACAGCGAGACCCAGGCGATGTCCATGCCCAGCCGGCCGCGGGCGGTGTCGAGCAGCCAGCGCACCCACTCGCCCCCGAGTCCGGAGTCGTCCACGGTCGCGGTCATCCCGAGGTCAGACACGTGCTCATTGTCCGGTCCTGAGACGTCCGTCACCACATTCCGGGCGGCCTGTTTCCGTATCTCCCCGCGGTGGCGCTCCGGCCCCCGGCCGGTACCGTCGTCGCCCGTGCGCCTGGTCATCGCCCGCTGCTCCGTCGACTACATCGGTCGGCTCACCGCCCATCTCCCCATGGCGAACCGCCTGCTGCTGGTGAAGGCCGACGGCTCGGTGTCCGTGCACGCCGACGACCGCGCCTACAAGCCGCTGAACTGGATGACGCCGCCCTGCACGCTCAAGGACGAGCTCACCGACGGCGCGGGGACCTGGACGGTCACGAACAAGGCCGGCGAGCAGCTGGTGATCACGATCGAGTCGGTGGAGCACGACTCCTCGCACGAGCTGGGCATCGACCCGGGGCTGCAGAAGGACGGCGTCGAGGCCGAGCTGCAGCGGCTGCTCGCCCTGCACGTGGAGACCTTCGGGGCGGGCTGGTCGCTGGTCCGCCGCGAGTACCCCACCGCGATCGGCCCGGTGGACCTGCTGTGCCGGGACGCCTCGGGTGCGGTGGTGGCCGTGGAGATCAAGCGGCGGGGGGAGATCGACGGGGTCGAGCAGCTGACCAGGTACCTGGAGCTGCTCAACCGCGATCCGCTGCTGGCGCCGGTGAAGGGCGTCTTCGCCGCGCAGGAGATCAAGCCGCAGGCCCGCGTCCTGGCCGCCGACCGGGGGATCGACTGCGTGACCGTCGACTACGCCGTCCTGAAGGGCACCGACGACCCGACGCAGCGTCTCTTCTGACAGAGGGGCCGGGGGACGTCGGCCGCCGTGATGAGAGACTTCCCGCGATCACCACCGCTGGGAGGAGATGGCTCGTGGCCAGGGAACTGAACGAGGTCGGCGTCGTGGGGCTGGGCACCATGGGGGCCGGCATCGCCGAGGTACTGGCCCGCGCGGGGCTGTCGGTCACCGCGGTGGAGATCTCCGACGACGCGCTCGCGCGCGGTCGCGGCCACCTGGAGCAGTCGACCGACCGCGCCGTGGCCCGCGGGAAGCTCGACCCGGCCGAGCGCGACGCCATCTTCGAGCGGGTCCGGTTCACCACCTCGCTGGAGGATCTCGGCACGGCCGAGCTGGTCATCGAGGCCGTGCCCGAGCGGATGGAGCTCAAGGCCGACCTGTTCACCAAGCTGGACAAGATCTGCCCGCCGGACACCATCCTGGCCACCAACACCTCGAGCCTGTCGGTCACCGAGCTGTCGGTGGTCACCGGCCGGCCGAGCAAGGTCATCGGGATGCACTTCTTCAACCCGGCCCCGGTCATGAAGCTGGTCGAGGTGGTCCGCACCGTCGTCACCGAGCCCTCGGTGGTCGAGGACGTCGAGGCCCTGGCCGAGCGGCTGGGCAAGGTGGACGTCACGATCGGTGACAAGGCCGGCTTCATCGCCAACGCGCTGCTGTTCGGCTACCTCAACCACGCCGTCTCGATGTACGAGAACCGGTACGCCAGCCGCGAGGACATCGACGCCGCCATGCGGCTGGGCTGCGGCCTGCCGATGGGCCCGCTCTCGCTGATGGACCTCATCGGCATCGACACCGCCTACGAGATCCTCGACACGATGTACAAGCAGTCGCGCAACCGGCTGCACGCGCCGAGCCCGGTCATCAAGCAGATGATGACGGCCGGGCTGCTGGGCCGGAAGTCCGGCCGCGGCTTCTACACCTACGCCGAGCCGGGCTCCGCGGAGGTCGTGGCCGACGCCGCGACGCCCCCCGCAGGCGGGGCCGCCGAAGGCGCGCGCGAGGTGCGGACGGTCGGCGTCGTCGGCTCCGGGACCATGGCCACCGGGATCATCGAGGTGGTGGCCAAGGGCGGCTACGACGTCCGGTTCGTCGCCCGGTCGCCCGAGAAGGTGGCGGCCGTCAGCACGGCGCTCACCAAGTCCCTGGACAAGCAGGTGGTGCGCGGCCGGCTCGAGCAGGCCGCCCGGGACGAGATCCTCGCCCGGGTCTCGGGGACGACGTCGCTCGACGAGCTCGCCGACCGCGACCTGGTCATCGAGGCGGTCGTGGAGTCGCTGCCGGTCAAGGAGGCGCTCTTCGCCAACCTCGGCGAGATCGCCAAGCCCGGCGCGGTGCTCGCCACCACCACCTCCAGTCTGCCGGTCATCGAGTGCGCCAAGGCCAGCGGGCGCCCGGCCGACGTCGTCGGGATGCACTTCTTCAACCCGGCGCAGGTCATGAAGCTGGTCGAGGTCGTCTCCACCATCTCCACCGCGCCGGACGTCGCAGCCACCGCGCACGCGGTCAGCGCGCAGCTCGGCAAGCACGCGGTGTCGTGCACCGACCGGGCGGGCTTCATCGTCAACGCCCTGCTCTTCCCGTACCTGAACGACGCCGTGAAGATGCTCGAGGCGCACTACGCCACCGCCGACGACATCGATGCGGCCATGAAGGTCGGCTGCGGCTACCCGATGGGGCCCTTCGAACTGCTGGACGTCGTCGGTCTGGACGTCTCGCTGGCCATCGAGCGGGAGCTCTACACCGAGTTCCGCGAGCCCGGGTTCGCCCCCGCGCCGCTGCTCGAGCACCTCGTCACCGCCGGCTACCTCGGCCGCAAGACCGGCCGCGGGTTCCGGGACCACGCCCGCGCCTGACGCGTGCCCCGTCGCCGGCCCCGTCCCGGGGCAGCATCCGGTCCCCGGTCAGCCGGCCGGGGGCCGGTCCGTCGCGCCGACCCGGTCGAGGAGGCCGACGACGGTGACTGGGTGGTCCGGACGATCACCGGGTCGGCCACGTCCAAGACCTACCGCTGCCCGGGCTGCGACCAGGAGATCCGCCCCGGGACGCCGCACGTGGTGACCTGGCCGGCCTACGCCCGCGACTCCGACCTCGACCCGTGGGACGTCGACTCGGCCGCGGACCGGCGCCGGCACTGGCACGCCACCTGCTGGCGGGCCCGCGACCATCGCCGCTGACGTCGTGGGCGGCCGTCAGCCGAGGACGGCGGTGACCACGACGTTGTCGCGATAGCTGCGCCGGTCGGCGTCGAACTCCCCGCCGCAGGTGATCAGCTTCAGCTCGGCGCGTGGCGTCGGACCGTAGACCTCCTGGGTCGGGAACCGGTCCTTGGGGAACCGCTCGGTGCTCGTGACGGTGAATCGGGCCGTCGTGCCGTCGACGCGGTCGACGAGGACCTCGTCACCGGCGACCAGCTGGTCCAACCGGAAGAACACCGCGGGTCCGTCCCGGGAGTCGACGTGACCGGCGATCACGGACGGCCCGACCTCACCGGGGGTCGGTCCCGCGGCGAACCAGCCGGCACGGGCGAAATCGGTCGGCGGCACCAGGACGCCCTCGCCGTCCACGCCGAGCTCGACCAGCGCGCTGTCCACGCCGATCGCCGGGAGACGCACCCGGACCGGCAGCGTCGCCGTTCCGGCACTGCCGTGCTCGGCCACCACCGGGACCGGCGCGGCCGCGGTGGCCCCCACCGCCGGGACGTCCGTGCCGGGGGAGATCAGCGCGACCGTGCCGGCCACCCCCAGCACGCCGGCGGCGAGCAGCCGCAGCAGCGGCTGCGCCGGCCGCCGCGGCCGACGGTGGGAGCCCACGGGGCGCGCGCGACTCAGGAGCGGGCGGCGTGCCGGGCCGGACCGCGGCGCGACCGCCGGGCCACCAGCAGGCCGGTGAGGATCGTCAGGCCCACGGCGCCGCCCACCACGGCCGGGTCGGGCTCGCCGGCCGCGGTCCCGCCGGCTCCCGCCTCCACGCCGCCGGCCGGCACCACGCCCGAGCCGGCGGCGTCCAGGACCGTGCGCACGGTCAGCCCGCCCTCGGGCCGGTCCAGGACGAAGAGGCTGTACACCGAGCCCGCGGCCAGGTCCAGCGGCAGCTCGGTGGGCTTGCCGCCGACCGTGACCTGCAGCGCGCCGGCGTCGCCGGGGACGGTGGCGTAGTCACCGGCCTCGGCGAAGGCCAGACCGGTGGCCAGCTCGGTGCCGCCGACGGCGGCGTCCAGGGTCGGTGCCGTGCCTGCCGCGGAGACGACCCGCACCCGGGCCTGACCGGACGGCGCGAGCGTGAGGTCGTCCTCCAGCACCTCCAGGCCGAGGTCGGCGAAGCGGCCGACGCCGGCGACGGTGCGGGCGTCCCCGGTGCCGATCTCTACGGTGGTCGACAGCACCGGCGGGGCGGTCGGTTCGGCACCGGCCTGCCGCATGCTCACCGTGTAGACCCCCGCGGGGACGTCCTGGTACTCGGAGATGGTGCCGTAACCGACGCCGGGCACCGTGAGCAGCGCCGTCCCGTCGCCGGGGTCGGCGACGGAGTCGACGTACACGTCGACCGACGGGGTGTCCGGTGAGAGGTGGGCGAGACGCAGCAGCCCGTCGTCCTCGGAGGCGCCCGCGCCGGCGGGGACGACGAGCAGGAAACCGGCACTCAGCGCGGCCACGGACATCACACGGGTCAACCGGTGCACGGTTCCTCCAGCAGATCGGACGCGGACCGGGAAGAGGTCCTGGGGTCCATTCGCCCACTCCACGCGACTCCTGTCCAACTGAGCGTCACGGGGACGCCTCGGCGACCAGCGCGTCGGGGTCCGATGCGTAGTGGTAGGACAACAGAACGCCGTCGTCCGTTACCTCGACGCGGTCGGGGGCGAAAGGTGGGAGCTGGGCCTCCAGCCAGGTGCGCAGTTCCGCGGTGGCCGCTTCGCCCGCGCCGACCGGCGCGTTCCCCACGGCGTCGAGCAGCACGCTGCGCGCCGGCCCCTCGGCTCCCTCGGCCCGAGGGAAGGCGGCCACGCCGAGGCCCTGGCGCGCGGTGAGCACCGCCAGCAGGGACAGCAGCCGCATGTCCACGTCGGCCGACCGCAGCACCTCGGCGGCCTGCTCCGGCGCGCGCGTCGTGGGGTTCGCCAGGATGGCCCCGGCCAGCGAGCGTCGCCGGTCGAGCTGGTCGACCGTGGGCGTGCCGGGGGCGGGGTCGCGCAGCGCGAGGCCGTCGAAACGGGCGATCACCCGACCGCCGGGCTCGGCGGAGCGGTCGGTCACCGTGAGGACGAGGTCGTCCGGGCCGGTGGGCCGGTCGGTCGCCACCAGGTCATCGGGCGCTCCGGCGGCGAGCAGGTCGTCGCGCACGTCTCCTTCGGCGCGCAGCTGCGTGCGCGGAGGCAGTTCGCGGTCGGCCCAGTCCAGCAGGGCGGCCGCGGCCGGAGCGCCCGTCCGGCCGGCGGCGCCGGTGTCCGTCGCCGGGGCGCTGTCCGGGGCGGGCGTCGTCCCCCCGGCGCTGGACCGGTCCGCCCGCTCCGGCCGCGTCACCAGGGCGATCGTCGCCGCGGCCAGCACCGCCACGAGCACGATGGCGAGGACCAGGACGAGCTGCCCGCGACGGTTGCCGACGATCGCGTCGAGCGGTCCCCCGGCGCGGTGCCGGTGCCGGTGCCGGTGCCGTGGGCTGCGGAAAGGCACCGCACCTCCTACCCGGCGTCCGTGGAGCGCTCCGTCGCAGGGCCGCCGGTCGGCCCGCGCGCGGTCGCGCGAGGGCTCGCTACCGCGGGTGGTGGGCTACGGGGGTCAGCCCCGCGCCCGGACCGGCTGGTCGATGGACTGGGTGGAGGAGGTCGCCGCCGGTGTGTCGGTGGACCCCGCCCCGGACTCCGCGGGGGGACCGGCCGGGGTGGGGGTCGGGCGGGGTGGGAGGGGCAGCTGCCGGGTCGTCGGCTCCCCGGGGCGCGCGGCGGCGGGGAAGGTGGCCGTCACCGGGTCCGGACGGGTGGGCTGCCGTGCCGCCGCGGCCTCGCTCTCACCGCGGGTCACCTGGACGGCCGGCTGTTGACCGGTCTGGGGCCCGGTGACCTGGGCGGGGGACTCGGCCCGGGGCCGTTCCGCCGCCGGGGCCGGCTGCGCGGCGGGGGTCTGCTGTTCCGCCGCGGCAGGAGCCGGCTGGGAGCGGCGGTCGGAGGCGGCCTGGTCCCGGGACTGCTGCGAGCGGTCACCGAGGTCGGGCAGGCTGTCGAGCAGGCGGCGGGCCTGGACCAGCCGGCTGGTCAGCTCGTCGCGCACCTCGCGGATCGCCTCGGCGCGCGCCTCGGCCTCGGCGACCAGCTGGGTCGCGTGCTGCTCGGCGGCGGAGATCCGCTGGCGGGCGGCCTGCGTGGAGACGCGCTCCCGCTCCTCCTCGGCGCGGGCCGCCTCGGCGCGGCGGGCGCGCTGGGCGATGTCGAAGTCCTCCTCGACCTTGGCCCGCCGGGCCTGGGACTCGGCGTCCAGCCGGGCCACCCGCTCCTGGGCCTTGGCCACCAGCTCGTCGGCCCGGATCTGGGCCTTCTGCGCGATCTGCTCCGCGCCCTGGCGGGCCTCGGCGATCATCCGCTCGATCTCGGCCTGCCCGGCGGCGTGCCGCTCCAGCAGCGCCCGCTCCTCGGCGGCGGTCTGCTCGCGCACGGCCATGGCGTCGGCCTCGGCGGCGCGGCGGATGTCCGCCGCCTCCTCCTCGGCGAGCTGCAGCATGTGCTGGATGCGCTCGCTGATGTTCTCGAAGGTCGGCGCGGCGGCGGTGGCGGCCTTGCGGCGCAGCTGCTCGATCTCGCCGTGCAGCGCCGACAGCTGACCGGCCAGGTCCGCGGACCGCGCGGCGGCGGCGTCGCGGTCGGCCAGCGCGATGCGGAAGTCGGCCTCGAGCCGCTCGATCGTGTCGGCGACCTGGTTGCGGTCGTACCCCCGCAGCACGACGTCGAAGGAGTGCTGCGCCTCGTGGACCGGGAGATCGTGGCGGGGGTCGTTCATGGCTCCATCCTCGCAGAAGGGGAAGGGCTCGTCACCGTTCCGGGGTCGTGGGATACCACGCGCCCCGGCCGTCCCTGCTGACACGCCGGGTGACGCGCCGACAGGGGCCGGGCCGCAGCGCGGCCCGGCCCCTGTCGACCCCGAGCGGGTCGTCGTTCAGATGCCGCGGAAGCGGTTGATCGCGTCCAGGTGCTTCGCCCGCTTCTCGGCGTCCTTCACGCCCAGGCCCTCCTCGGGAGCGAGGGTGAGGACGCCGACCTTGCCCTGGTGGGCGTTGCGGTGGACGTCGAGCGCGGCCTGGCCGACCTCGGCCATCGGGTACACCTTCGACAGGGTCGGGTGGATGAGGCCCTTGTCGATCAGGCGGTTGGCCTCCCACGCCTCCTTGTAGTTGGCGAAGTGCGAGCTGACGATCCGCTTGAGGTTCATCCAGAGGTAGCGGTTGTCGTACTCGTGCATGTAGCCGGTGGTGGAGGCGCAGGTGACGATCGTGCCGCCCTTCTTGGCGACGTAGACGCTGGCGCCGAAGGTCTCCCGGCCGGGGTGCTCGAACACGATGTCGACGTCGTCGCCGCCGGTGAGCTCACGGATCTTCTTGCCCAGGCGCTGCCACTCCTTGGGGTCCTGGGTCCGCTCGTCCTTCCAGAAGCGGTAGCCCTCGGCGGAGCGGTCGATGACCAGCTCGGCGCCCATGTTCCGGACGATCTCGGCCTTCTCCGGGCTGCTCACCACGCAGACCGGGATCGCCCCGCCGTTGAGCGCCATCTGGGTGGCGTAGGAGCCCAGGCCGCCGGAGGCGCCCCAGATGAGCACGGTGTCGCCCTGCTTCATGGCCGCGCCGTTCCGGCTCACCAGCTGCCGGTAGGCGGTGGAGTTGACCAGCCCGGGGCTGGCCGCCTCCTCCCAGGACAGGTGGGCGGGCTTGGGCATGAGCTGGTTGCTCTTGACCAGCGCCAGCTCCGCGAGGCCGCCGAAGTTGGTCTCGAAGCCCCAGATCCGCTGCTGCGGGTCCATCATCGTGTCGTCGTGGCCGGCCGGGTCCTCGAGCTCCACCGAGAGGCAGTGCGCGACGACCTCGTCGCCCGGCTTCCACTTGTTCACGCCCGGGCCGACCCGCAGGACGACGCCGGCGAGGTCGGAGCCCACCACGTGGTAGGGCAGGTCGTGCCGCTTGGTCAGGTCGTTCTGCCGGCCGTAGCGCTCCAGGAAGCCGAAGGTCGAGACCGGCTCGAAGATCGACGTCCACACGGTGTTGTAGTTCACCGAGGACGCCATGACGGCCACGATCGCCTCGCCCGGGCCGAGCTCGGGGGTGGCGACCTCCTCGACGTGGAGGGACTTGCGGGGGTCCTTGTCCTTGGTGGGGATCCCCTCGAACATGTCCTGCTCGTCCTTGCGGACCAGCACGGCCCGGTAGGACTCCGGCACGGCCAGGCCTCCCAGCGCGTCCAGCTGGTCGGCGAGGATGGCGTCCCTGATCTCGTTCACGCGTACTCCCGGGTCATCGGTGGCCGGAGTCGGCCGGGCTCGGAGGGCGGTGGTGCGGCGGGGTGGTGCGGCGGGGTGGTGCGGCAGAGCGAGCGGTGGCGCGATGTTACCGGTGGGTAACCAATCGCGGGAGGGGGTCAGTGCGCGCCCGGCGCGGCGGGCTGCACGAGCTCGACGAGGACGCCGCCGGCGTCCTTGGGGTGGACGAAGTTGACCCGGCTGCCGGCGGTCCCGCGCTTGGGGACGTCGTAGAGCAGCCGGAGCCCGCGCTCGCGCAGGGTGGCGCTCACCGCCTCGACGTCCTCGACGCGGAACGCGAGCTGCTGCAGGCCGGGCCCGGAGCGGCCGATGAACGTCGCGATCGTCGACTCGGGGGTCAGCGGCGCGAGCAGCTGGATCCGGGTCTCGCCGTCCCCGACCGCGAGCATGGCCTCGCGGACGCCCTGCTCCTCGTTGGTCTCCTCGTGCACCGACTGCACGCCGAAGGCGCGGGAGTAGAAGGCGATCGCCTCGTCCAGGTCGGGGACGGCGATGCCGACGTGGTCGATGGTGGTGAACAGCCCGGCGGGCAGACCCGGGGGGCTGCTGGTGTGATCGGCGTCGTTGGTGGTCACCCGGGCATAGTGCCGGTAAGACGTCTGAGACGACACGTGGATGTGGCACGCTTCACGGCCGGGTGACCGGCATCCCCCGCCCGGTCCGCTCGTTGCACCCCGCAGAAGAGCACGGTCCTATCCTGGTGGGCAGCCCGAACCGCGCGGCCTGCGCGGTCTGCCCTGTTGAACGGTCGCCGGAGCCGGCGGCCCGGCACTGGAGGCCTCATGTCCCGCTCGGTCATCGTCGGCGGCGCCCGCACCCCCATGGGGCGGCTGCTCGGCTCGCTCAAGGACTTCTCGGCGGCCGACCTCGGCGGCGTCGCGATCAAGGCGGCCCTGGAGCGGGCCGGCATCTCCGGCGACCAGGTCGACTACGTGATCATGGGCCAGGTCATCCAGGCCGGCGCCGGCCAGAACCCCGCCCGCCCGGCCGCCGTCGCCGGGGGCATCCCCATGTCGGTGCCGTCCTTCACGCTGAACAAGGTCTGCCTGTCGGGCCTGGACGCCATCGCGCTGGCCGACCAGCTGATCCGCGCCGGGGAGTTCGACGTCGTCGTCGCCGGGGGCATGGAGTCGATGACCCAGGCGCCACACCTGCTGGCGAACTCGCGCACCGGCACGAAGTACGGCGACACCGCGCTGGTCGACTCCATGGCCCACGACGGGCTGTCGGACACCTTCGACCAGGTGGCGATGGGGGTGCTCACCGAGCAGGCCAACAGCCGCTACGACCTCACCCGCGAGGAGCAGGACCAGTTCGCCGCCGAGAGCCACCAGAAGGCGGCCCGGGCGGCGAAGAACGGCATCTTCGACGAGGAGATCACCCCGGTCCTCATCCCGCAGCGCAAGGGCGACCCGATCGAGTTCCGCGAGGACGAGGGCATCCGCCCCGACACCACCGCCGAGAGCCTGTCGAAGCTCCGGCCGGCGTTCGCCAAGGACGGCACGATCACCGCGGGCACTGCGTCGCAGATCTCCGACGGCGCGTGCGCGGTCGTGGTCATGAGCGCCGAGAAGGCCGCCGAGCTCGGCTGCACGGTGATCGCCGAGATCGGCGCCCACGGCGTCGTCGCCGGGCCCGACGCCACGCTGCAGAGCCAGCCGTCGCGGGCGGTCCAGAAGGCCTGCGCCCGCGAGGGCATCGACCCCAAGGACCTCGACCTGGTCGAGCTCAACGAGGCCTTCGCCGCCGTCGGCATCGTCTCCACCCGTGAGCTCGGCATCGACCCGGAGAAGGTCAACCCCAACGGCGGTGCGATCGCCCTGGGCCACCCGGTCGGCATGAGCGGCGCCCGGATCGTCCTCGACCTGGCGCTGGAGCTGCGCCGCCGCGGTGGTGGCGTCGGTGCCGCGGCGCTGTGCGGCGGCGGCGGCCAGGGCGACGCCCTGATCCTGCACGTCCCCGCGAAGGCGTGACCGGGTCCCCGGAGGGGACCGCAGTCCAGACGTCCGCGCCGTCGCGTCCCACCGGACGGCGCGGACGCCGTGCCGCCGACGTCCCCGCGCTGGTCGAGCGCGCCCGCGAGGGCGACGCCCGTTCGGTGGCCCGGCTGATCTCCCTGGTGGAGGACGCCAGCCCCGCGCTGCGCGAGGTGGCGGCGGCGCTCTCCCCGCACACCGGCTCCGCCCAGGTGATCGGGCTGACCGGCTCGCCGGGCGTGGGCAAGTCGACCTCGACGACGGCGCTGGTCCGGGCGCTCCGGGCCGACGGCAAGCGGGTCGGGGTGCTCGCCGTCGACCCGTCGTCGCCCTTCTCGGGCGGGGCGCTGCTCGGCGACCGCGTGCGCATGCAGGACCACGCCGGGGACAGCGGGGTGTTCATCCGCTCGATGGCCTCCCGCGGCCACCTGGGCGGGCTGTCCTGGGCGACCCCGCAGGCGCTGCGGGTGCTCGACGCGGCCGGCTGCGACGTCGTCCTCATCGAGACCGTCGGCGTCGGGCAGTCGGAGCTGGAGATCGCCTCGCTGGCCGACACCACGCTGGTGCTGGTCGCCCCCGGCATGGGCGACGGCATCCAGGCGGCCAAGGCCGGCATCCTCGAGGTCGCCGACGTCTTCGTCGTCAACAAGGCCGACCGGGACGGCGCCGACCAGACCGTGCGGGACCTGCGCTACATGCTGTCCCTGGGCGGCCGGCACTCCGAGGCCGGCCACTGGCGGCCGCCCATCTGCCGCACCGTCGCCGCCCGCGACACCGACAACGGTGTTGACGAGGTGCTCGCCAGGATCGAGGAGCACCGGCAGTGGCTGGAGGCCTCGGGCGAGGGGCACCGCCGGCGCAGCGAGCGGGCGGCCCGGGAGATCGAGGCGATCGCCCTGGCCACCCTGCGCGAGCGCATGGGCGACGTGCACGGCTCCGCGGCGCTCGGGACGCTGGCCGACCAGGTGGTGGCCGGCGGCACCGATCCCTACCGCGCCGCCGACGAGCTGCTCGGCCGGCTCTGAGCGCACCCCTGGCGGGTCAGGCGGGGGCGGGACTCGGCCGGGGGACGGGGTCGGGGTGGACCGGCGCGGGCGCCGGCGGCGCGAACCGCGCGGTGAGCCGTTCCCAGGGCAGCAGCGACAGGATCGCCACGCAGTGCGGCAGGAAGATGATCTGCACGCCGGCGTAGACCATGACGTGGAAGCCGAGCAGGAACACGGCGAGGGCGATCCGGGCCCGGTCGCTGCGCACCAGCAGCATCAACGGCGCGGCGAACTCCAGCGCGAGCATCACCCACTGGGCGGCCGCCAGCAGGTAGGGGACGTCGAGGGTCCACTCCGACAGGTCGGTCCCGCGGCGGACCAGCGCCCGGGTCAGCGTGGCGCCGGTCGGCCAGTCCAGGCCGCCGAACCGGATCTTGGCCCAGGCGGCCAGGAAGTACGTGAGCATGATGGTCACGAACACCGCGGCCATCGCCCAGCCGGCGGCCTCGGACGACCGCCGGTCGCGGAGCCGGGCCCGGCCGATGGTCGGGAGCACCGCGAGGGCGACCAGGAAGGCGATCCGGTCGTGGTCCACCTTGCCGTAGCTCATCGCGATCACCATCCACTCCGCGTAGAGGAGGAAGACGGCGGTCCCGAGCAGCCGGGGTGCCCGGCCGGTCGCCGCGGCCAGCGCCGCGGCCAGCAGCGCCCATTGGACGACGAGCACCACGGTGGTGGTCGGGGTGGGCAGGGGCAGCAGGCGGCCGATGAGCAGCGGGTCGTACCACTCCGTGGGCACGTGCGCGTGCGCCTTGGCCCAGGCGGTGGTGAGGAAGACGTCGACCGGGATGAAGAGGTAGACGAGCACGCGGAACACCGCGATCCGGGCCAGCGGGACCGGCCGGAACCACCAGCGGTCGGGCGCCGGCGCATCGCCGGTCGGAGCCGGTGCGGTCATCGGTCGCCCTCCTCGAGCGCGTACTCCACCAGCACCCGGTCGGTCCGGGTCCCGGTCCGGCGGCCGTCGACCAGCTCGATCCGGCGCTGCACCACCTGCACCGTCACGAGCTCGGGCGCGGAGGGGTGCCGCTCGGCGAAGGCCTCGGCCAGCAGCCCGAGGAGCGCCGGGTTCTCCTGGACGCGGTCCAGCTGGCCCTCGAACTCCGCCCGCCGCAGCCCGACCTCGCCGCCGGAGAGCCGGACCTCCTCACCGGTCGCGGTGAGCCCGACCGTGCGGGTGGAGACGACCGGGGCGTCCGGATCGGCGCGGGTCGAGTACATCCGGAACGGGCCGAACGGGAACTCGTCGTCGTTCCCGAACAGCGTGCCGGTGAGGAACAGGGCGAGGACGACGCCCGTCGCGGCCAGGCGTCCGCGGCGGGCGGCGGGGGTCAGCCGGAGGACCGGCGACCCCGTCGGCTCGGGAGGAGGCGGGAGCGGCACGGGGGCAGGCTAGGACCGGAGGTGCCGCAGCGGGGGCTGCCGCGCACGGCTGCGGTCGGGGAGGGGGCGCACCCGTCACAGCCGACCCACCGGCAGCGAACTTGCGCATCCCTGGTGCGCTCGTGAGGATCGCCGGATGAGCGGGGCTGCGGGACGTCCGGATGCCGTCGTCGTCGGGGCCGGACCGAACGGCCTGGCCGCGGCCCTGCGCCTGTCGGCCGCGGGACTGCGGGTGCATGTGGTGGACGCGGGCGAGCGGCCCGGTGGCGGCATGCGCACCGAGGAGCTCATGCGCCCCGGTTACCACCACGACGTCTGCTCGATCGTGCAGCCCCTCGCCGTCGCGGCGCCGTTCTTCCGGGAGTTCGACGCCGAGAGCCGCGGTGTGCGCTTCGCCCACCCGGAGATCAACTTCGCGCACCCCCTCGACGGCGGGGGCGCCGCGCTGTCGTTCCGGTCGTTGGAGCAGACCGCGGCCGGCCTGGGGGCGGACGGCGACGCGTACCGCCGGCTGTTCGGGCCGCTGGTCGAGCACGGCACCGACATCGTCGACTTCTTCCTGACCAGCCGGCTGCGCTCGCTGCCCACGAAGAGCGTCGCCCAGGTGGTGAAGTTCGGGCTGACCGGGCTGCCGAACGTGCGCTGGCTGTCGCACCGGTACTTCGACACCGAGGAGGGGCGGGCCCTGGTCGCCGGCGCCGGGGCGCACGGGATGCTCGACCTCTCCCAGCCGCTGACCTCGGCGCTGGGCATGCTGCTGGCGATGCTGTCCCACCACGTCGGCTGGCCGTTGATCGAGGGCGGGTCGCAGAAGCTGGCCGACGCGATGGTCACCGCGCTCGAGGAGCAGGGCGGTGAGGTGGTCACCGGGCACCGGGTGACCGACCTGCGGGAGTTCGAGGGCGTGCCCGCCGTGCTGCTCGACACCACGCCCGAGGACTTCGTGACCATGGCGGGGGACCGGCTCAACGAGGGCTACCGCCGCTGGGTGCGCCGCTACAAGCACGGGGCGGGCGTGTTCAAGATCGACTGGATCCTGTCCGAGCCGGTGCCGTGGACCAACCCCGACGTGCGCCGGGCGGGCACGATCCACGTCGCGGGGAACCTCGAGGAGACGATCGCCGGTGAGCGGGCCCCGAACGAGGGCCGGATCACCGACCGCCCGTACGTGCTCGCGGTCCAGCCGACCGTGCCCGATCCGACCCGCGCCCCCGCGGGCGGGCACATCTTCTGGGCCTACGTGCACGTGCCGCACGGCGCCGACGTCGACATGACCGAGGCCATCGAGAACCAGATCGAGCGCTTCGCCCCGGGGTTCAAGGACACCGTGGTCGAGCGGCACACGAAGACCGCCGTCCAGATGGAGCAGTGGAACCCGAGCTACCTGGGCGGCGACATCTCCAACGGCCAGGCCACGCTGCGGCAGATGCTGGCCCGCCCCGTGCCCCGGTGGAACACCTACAAGACCCCGGTGCGCGGCGTCTACCTCGCCTCGGCGGCGACCCCGCCCGGGCCCGCGGTGCACGGGGCGTGCGGCGACAACGCCGCCCGCGTGGCGCTGCGCGAGGTGTTCGGCGTGCGGAAGGCCCCGCCGCTGCGCCCGCCCGCGGGCTGACCTTCGGCGGGCCGGCCCGCCGGTATGCGCACGACTGCAGGTATGACGCCGGCAGAACCGCAGTCATGCGTATCTCGGCGCATCCAGCGCAGCCCGGATCCGGGCGACGAGGATGACCGGGTCGCGCAGATCGGCCGCGGTCACGAAGATCACCGTCCAGCCGGCTGCGGTCAGCCGGTTGAGCCGCCGTCGGTCCTTGCCGACCTGCTGCGCCTCGCCGTGCCACACGCCGTCGTACTCGACGGCGACCGCCCGCTCCGGCCAGCCGAAGTCGACCTGGGCCACGAAGCGTCCGTCGGCGTCGCACACCCTGTGCTGGGCGACCGGTCGTGGCAGGGGCGAGCCGTGCAGGAGCAGCCGCAGGCGGGTCTCCTGAGGTGACTGTGCGAGCCCGTCGGCCCGGCCGACCGCGAGGCGGATGCTGCGGCACCCCGGTCCGGTGACGCCGGCGGCCGCCGCACGGAGGTCGTCGAGGGTGATGAGCCGGGAGCCGAGGAACTGGTCGACGGCGACCACCGCGTCATCCGCCGGCTGGATGCGCGCCAGGTCCAGCGCTGTCCGCATCGGGGTCGTGACGAGGACGCCGCGCCATCTCGTCACGTCGCCGGCCGGCAGGTGCCGGCGGGTCACGTGGACCCCGCGGACGGCACCGCAGCGCCGCGCGGTGGGCAGCGTGCACTCGACCGGATCGTCGCTGCGCGCGGCCTCCACTCCCCAGAGCACGGCGGCGCTCCGCCCGCTGACCGTCGCGCCCGGGAGCAGTAGTCCGGCCACCGCCCGTGCGCGCCGTTCGTGGGTGACCGGCAGCGAGGCGCACGCGTAGACGTCGGGGAACAGCCGCCGCCACGCGGAACTGCGCAGGTGCCCCGGGGTCAGCAGGCCGGCGCGGACCTGCTCCGATCCGCGGAAGATCCGGCCGCGGAGCTCCGGTGGCCGGGTGGGGGTGCGGGTCACCGCGGCACTCTCCCCGGTCGTGCCGTTCTCCCGTGGACGTCGTCCACAGGCCCCGCGGCGGGCAGCGCGCCCCTGCCGATTCGCGCTCATGCGCATGGACGTCGTTCTGGCGGCTGCTTTCCCGCGTCCGTGCGGATATCGGCGGGAATCGGCGCGGACGGGCGCCCCGGTAGCGTTCCGCGCATGGTCCGACCGCTGGGGCTGCCCTTCGACCCGATCGAGCGGGCGGGGGAGACGTGGGAGGAGCGGTTCGGGCCGGCCTCGGCGATGCGCGCCGCGACGTCGGTCTTCCGGGTGCAGCAGATCCTGCTCGCGCGCTTCGACGGGGTGCTCAAGCCGCACGGGTTGACCTTCGCCCGCTACGAGGTGCTGGTGCTGCTCACCTTCAGCCGGAGCGGCGAGCTGCCGCTCAAGGTGATCGGCAGCCGGCTGATGGTGCACCCCACCAGCGTCACCAACGCGATCGACCGGCTCGTGGCGGCCGGGTACGTGGACCGGCGGCCCAACCCGGCCGACGGGCGGGGCGTCCTCGCGACGATCACCGAGCGGGGGCGCGCGGTGGTCGACGCGGCGACCGCCGCGCTGATGGCCGTGGACTTCGGCCTGGCCGAGCTGTCGGAGGCCGAGCGCGACCAGCTGTTCGCCGTGCTGCGGTCGGTCCGGCTCGGGGCCGGGGACGTCGCCGACGGGGCAGGCGGACACGCAGGGTGACCGTCGACACACGATAGTTGGACGTCCTACTATTGGGTGCATGACCCAGGACGCGCGGCAGCGGTGGCAGCAGCGGTACGACTCGGCGCTGGCGGCGGGTCGGGTGCGCGACGCCGACTACAGCACCCTCTCCGGGGTCGAGGTGGACCCCGTCTACGGCCCGGCCGATGAGAGCGCCGTCCCGGGCTTCGAGCGGATCGGCTATCCGGGCGAGTTCCCGTTCACCCGCGGTCTGCACGCCACCGGGTACCGCGGCCGGCTCTGGACCATCCGCCAGTTCGCCGGGTTCGGCAACGCCCAGCAGACCAACGAGCGCTACAAGATGATCCTGGCCGAGGGTGGCGGCGGGCTCAGCGTCGCCTTCGACATGCCCACCCTCATGGGCCGCGACTCCGACGACCCGCGGGCGCTCGGCGAGGTCGGGCACTGCGGCGTCGCCGTCGACACCGCCACCGACATGGACGTCCTCTTCGACGGCATCGACCTCGAGGCCACCACGACGTCGATGACGATCAGCGGCCCTGCCGTCCCGGTGTTCTGCATGTACCTGGTCGCGGCCGAGCGCCAGGGCGCCGACCTGGGCGCGCTCAACGGGACGCTGCAGACCGACATCTTCAAGGAGTACATCGCGCAGAAGGAGTGGCTCTTCCCGCCCGAGCCGCACCTGCGCCTGATCGGCGACCTGATGGAGTACTGCGCCGAGAACATCCCGGCGTACAAGCCGATCAGCGTCTCCGGGTACCACATCCGCGAGGCCGGCTCGACCGCCGCGCAGGAGCTGGCCTACACGCTGGCCGACGGCTTCGCCTACGTGGAGCTCGGCCTCTCCCGCGGCATGGACGTCGAGCAGTTCGCGCCCGGGCTGTCGTTCTTCTTCGACGCCCACGTCGACTTCTTCGAGGAGATCGCCAAGTTCCGCGCCGCGCGCCGGATCTGGGCCCGCTGGCTGCGGGACGTGTACGGGGCGCGGACGGAGAAGGCCCAGCAGCTACGGTTCCACACCCAGACCGCCGGGGTCAGCCTGACCGCGCAGCAGCCCGACAACAACATCGTCCGGACGGCGGTCGAGGCGCTCGCCGCCGTGCTGGGCGGGACGCAGTCGCTGCACACGAACGCCCTCGACGAGGTGCTGGCGCTGCCCAGCGCCAAGGCCGCCCAGATCGCCCTGCGCACGCAGCAGGTGATCGCGGAGGAGACCGGGGTGGCCAACGTGGCCGACCCGCTGGGTGGGTCCTGGTACGTGGAGGCGCTCACCGACGACATCGAGCGGCAGGCCGAGGAGATCTTCGCCCGCATCCGCGACATGGGCACCGACGGGACGATGACCTCGGGCATCCTGCGCGGCATCGAGGACGGCTGGTTCACCGGCGAGATCGCCGAGGCGGCGTTCGGCTACCAGCGCGCGCTGGAGAAGGGCGACAAGAAGGTCGTCGGCGTGAACACGCTGGTCGGCTCGGTGGACGCCGACGACAAGCTGGAGATCCTCCGGGTGAGCCACCAGGTCGAGATCGACCAGAACGCCGAGCTGGCCGAGCGCCGCACGCGCCGGGACGACGACGCCGCCCGGGCCGCGGTCGCCCGGATGGTCGAGGTCGGCCGCACCGAGGAGAACATGGTGCCGGCGATGCTCGACGCGGTGCGGGCCGAGGCGACCCTCGGGGAGATCTGCGACGCGCTGCGCGCCGAGTGGGGCGGCTACACCGAGCCCGCGCGGTTCTGACGTACCCCTCCGCCACCATGCCGGGCATGGCCGAGACCACCGCGCACACCCATCACGGCATCGACTACGTCGAGCTCACCGTCACCGACCTCGCCGCGGCGAAGCGCTTCTACGCCGAGGCCTTCGGCTGGGAGTTCACCGACTACCGACCGGAGTACGCCGGCATCCGCCGTGGGTCCGGCGACGCGGGCGGACTCCGGCTGGACGCCGAACCGCCCCGGCCGGGCGGCCCGCTCGTCCTCCTCTTCTCCGGCGACCTCGACCGGACCGTCGCTGCGGTGCGGGCCGCTGGTGGGCAGGTCACCGCCGGTCCCTACGAGTTCCCCGGCGGGCGGCGGTTCCACTTCCGCGACCCCAGCGGCAACGAGCTGGGGGTGTGGTCCGAGACCTGACCCCCGTCCCCGAGTACGCGAGGGACACCCCTTGGTCGCGGTACCGGGCGGGGCTCTGACCAGGCGGGGACGCCCCCTGGCCGCGGTTCGGCGCGCGAGCCGCGTGCGAGGGTCGGGTCGTGCGGCGGGGCCGGAGGCTCCCCGGGCGACGCGACGGAGGGGCTCCGACCAGGTGGGGGACGCCCCCTGGCCGCGGTTCGGCGCGCGGGTCGCCTGCGAGGGTCGGGTCGTGCGGCGGGGCCGGAGGCTCCCCGGGCGACGCGACGGAAGGGCTCCGACCAGGTGGGGGACGCCCCCTGGCCGCGGTTCGGCGCGCGGGTCGCCTGCGAGGGTCGGGTCGTGCGGCGGGGCCGGAGGCTCCCCGGGCGACGCGACGGAAGGGCTCCGACCAGGTGGGGGACGCCCCCTGGCCGCGGTTCGGCGGGTGAGTCGCCTGCGAGGGTCGGGTCGTGCGGCGGGGCCGGAGGCTTCCCGGACGGCGCGACGGAAGGGCTCTGACCAGGTGGGGGACGCCCCCTGGCCGCGGTCGGAGCCCGGAGGGCGACAATAGGTGCATGCAGCCGACCCGTCCCGGACGCCCCGACCCGCGCGCACAGGCCCAGCAGGCCCAGATCGCGGCAACGATGGCCGGTGCGGTGGACCTCGCCGCCGTGAAGGCGCGCTCCGAGGCCGCCGCGCGGGCCCAGGCAGCACCTCCGCCGAGCGCGGCCGCGTCGGCCGGTGCGCCGGGCGGCGCCGTCGTCGACGTCACCGAGGCGACCTTCCAGGCCGAGGTGCTCGACCGGTCCTTCCAGGTGCCGGTGGTGCTCGACCTGTGGGCCGAGTGGTGCGGGCCGTGCAAGCAGCTCTCACCCGTGCTGGAGGCGTTGGCCGTCGAGGGCGGCGGCTCGTGGGTCCTCGCGAAGATCGACGTGGAGGCGAACCCGACGCTGGCGCAGGGGCTGCGGGTGCAGGGCATCCCGGCGGTGAAGGCCGTCTGGCAGGGCCAGCTGGTGGCCGAGTTCACCGGCGCGATCCCCGAGGAGCAGGCGCGGCACTTCGTCACCGAGCTGGTGCAGGCGACCACCGGTGGGGCCGTTCCCGGCGCCGCCGAGCCCGAGCCGGCCGAGGACCCGCGCCTGGACGCCGCCGAGGCCGCGCTCGAGCGCGGTGACCTCGCCGCCGCGGAGGCCGCCTACCAGGCCATCGTGGATGCCGAGCCCGACCACCCCGACGCCGCCCTCGCCCTCCGCCAGGTGCAGCTGTTCCGCCGGGCCGAGGAGGCCGGGCCCGATGCGCTCGAGGCCGCCGACGCCGCCCCGGACGACGTCTCGGCGCAGGCCCGCGCCGCCGACTTCCTCCTCGGCGCCGGGGAGATCGAGGCCGCGTTCGAGCGGCTGCTGGCCGTCGTGCGGCGCACCGCCGGCGAGGACCGCGACGCGGCGCGCAAGCACCTCGTCGAGCTGTTCGCCGTGGTGGGCGACCAGGACCCGCGGGTGAACCAGGCCCGGCGTCAGCTCACCGCCGCGCTCTTCTGACGGCGGGCCTCCCGGTCCCGCGGTCTCAGCCGCCGAGGCCGCAGCCGGCGCCGCCCCCGAGGAAGCCGGTCCGGAAGGCGCCCACCAGCTCGAAGCCGGAGGCGTCCACGTTGGCGAACACCTGGTCGTCCACGCCGTACTGGAGCAGGAACTGCACCGCCTCGTCGAGGTCGCCCGGGCTGATCTGGGCGTCGATGAGGTCGCCGAACGCGTCGCTGTACCACTGCTGCGCGTACCAGCCGGTGAGGCAGGCGGCCGAGTCGATGGCGGCGCGGTCGTCGATGCTCAGCCCGGCCTGGTCCCGCGCCGCGAGCGCGTAGGGCAGGGCCATCGCGGTCGCCAGGGCGAAGTCGCCGATCTCGTCGTACGCGGGTACGGCGAGCTCGCTCTCGTCGAGGTAGACGGTGTCGTCGTCGGGGCAGTAGCCGAGGTCGCGGTCGCCGAGCCCGGCGCAGTCGGGGGCGTCGAACCGGAAGCCCGCCACGGCCGGTGGCCGGAACTCCGTGCCGAACGCGGCGGGGAACACCTCGTCCCAGAACGCCGGCAGCGTGGTGCCCACCCAGTCGACGATGTCGTCGAACTCCGCGTTGCCCTCGTCGAGGTCGTAGGGGGTGAACTCCGCGGCGGTGAACAGCCGGTCCTCGCCGAAGGCGTCACGGCAGGTGGCGACGCCGGTGTCGAAGCCGTCGTAGAAGGCCGACACCCGGTCGAAGTAGGAGCCGTGCGCCTCCACGTCGTCGGGGTCGCTCCCGACGTCGTCCCGGAGGAGGAGGAACCCGCGGACCACGTCGTCGAGCTCCGGCTCGCGCAGGGACAGGTGCTCGGCCCGGCCGTCGGCCACCCAGCGGGTCCACGCACCGGCCAGGCAGTCGGCCTGGGTCTCGTCCTGGATGCTCCGGCCGGAGGCGGCGAACCCGAACCGCCCCTGCATGGCGTGGCCGAACTCGTGCGCCATCACCACCGGGACGAGGAAGCGGCCGTAGTCGTCGGAGAGCTCCTGGAGCATCGTCCGGTCGTAGGCGATGACGTCGCAGGCGGGGTCGTAGAAGGCGTTGCCGGCCACGTCCTCGGGTGCGGTGTAGGAGCCCGCGCAGCCGATGCCGGTCTCGGGGTAGCGGCTCTCGTCCAGGTCGCCCGGGTCGACGGAGAAGTAGCCGCCGGCCAGCGGCACGTACGCCTCCCCGAAGTACTCGGGGTAGGCCTCCGACCAGAAGCGCTCGACGTCGGCCAGCGCGGCGCGGGCGAGCTGGTCGATCGGCTCCTCGCTGACCCCGGTGATCGGGAACTGCTCGGCCGTGACCTCGGTCGGCTCACCGGCGCCGGGGGACGCCTGCCCGCGGACGGTGTCGACGGCGCAGCCGGTGAGCAGCAGTGCGGCGGCGGCCACGGGCAGGGCCCGGTGCAGCAGCGGTCTCATCCGGACTTCCTCCACGCCCCGCGGCGCCCGTCCGGGCGGACGCGCGCCGCACAGCATGCCTGGTGCGCGGCGGACCGGGCCACCCTCCGGCACGCACGGCGCGCCGGAGGGTGGAGGGGTCAGCCCTCGTGCAGGAACCAGACGGTGCCCAGCGGCGGAGCGGAGATGGTTGCCGAGTACGGCTGCCCGTGCCACGGCTCGGCCACGGCCTCGATGCCGCCGTAGTTGCCGACGCCGGAGCCGCCGTAACCCTCGGCGTCGCTGTTGAGCACCTCGCGCCAGTGGCCGGGACGCGGCAGGCCGATCCGGTACTCGTGGTGCGGGGAGCCGGCGAAGTTCACCACGCAGGCCAGCGCCGACCCCTGCGGAGCGGCCGGCCCGGTCACCGGGTCGCCGTCGGCGGCGCTGTCCTCAGCGGTCGCGCCGTCGTCGCCGGCCGGCTCCGCCGACGCGATCGCTCTGCCGCCGTCCGCCGCCGGGGCGACCCCGTAGCGGAGGAACGAGAGCACGTTGCCCGACGCGTCGTTCGCGTCGATCCACTGGAAGCCCTCGGGGTCGACGTCCTGCGACCAGAGCGCGTCGATGTCCTTGTAGCGGCCGTTGAGGTCGGTGACCAGCTGCAGCATGCCGCGGTGGGCGGGGTCGTCGAGGTGCCACCAGTCCAGCGAGCGGCTCTCGGCCCACTCCGAGTCCTGGGCGAACTCCGACCCCATGAACAGCAGCTGCTTGCCCGGGTGCGCCCACATGTAGGCCAGGTAGGCGCGCAGGTTGGCCAGCTGCTGCCAGCGGTCCCCGGGCATCTTCCGCAGCATCGAGCCCTTGCCGTACACGACCTCGTCGTGGCTGATGGGCAGCAGGTAGTTCTCGCTGTAGGCGTAGTGCATCGAGAACGTGAGCTGGCCGTGGTGGTAGTTGCGGTACACCGGCTCGCGCTCGACGTAGGCCAGCGAGTCGTGCATCCAGCCCATGTTCCACTTGAAGCCGAAGCCCAGGCCGCCCAGGTGCGTGGGCCGGGTGACCCCCGGCCAGGCGGTGGACTCCTCGGCGATGGTCACGACGCCGGGGACCTCGCGGTAGATGGTGGCGTTGAACTCCTGGAGGAAGGCGACCGCCTCCAGGTTCTCCCGGCCGCCGTACTTGTTCGGCAGCCACTCGGTGCGGGAGTAGTCCAGGTACAGCATGGAGGCGACGGCGTCGACGCGGATGCCGTCGACGTGGAACTCCTTGGCCCAGAACAGGGCGTTGGCCACGAGGAAGTTACGGACCTCGGAGCGCCCGAAGTCGAAGACGTAGGTGCCCCAGTCCAGCTGCTCGCCGCGGCGGGGGTCGCCGTGCTCGTACAGGGACGTGCCGTCGAAGCGGGCCAGCGCCCACTCGTCCTTGGGGAAGTGGGCGGGCACCCAGTCGACGATGACGCCGATGCCGGCCTGGTGGGCGCGGTCGATCAGGTAGCGCAGGTCGTCCGGGCTGCCGAAGCGCGACGTCGGCGCGTAGTAGGAGGTGACCTGGTAGCCCCAGGAGCCACCGAAGGGGTGCTCGGCCAGGGGCATGAACTCGATGTGGGTGAAGCCCGCGGCGGCGACGTAGTCGACCAGCTCGTCGGCGAGCTCCCGGTAGGAGAGGCCCTGCCGCCAGGAGCCGGCGTGCACCTCGTAGACGCTCATCGGCCGGGCGTGCCAGCCGGCCTCGGCGCGCGTCGCCAGCCAGTCGTCGTCGTTCCACTCGTAGCTGGACTCGGTGACGACCGAGGCGTTCAGCGGCGGGACCTCGGTGGCGAAGGCCAGCGGGTCGGACTTCTCGCGCCAGACGCCGTCGGCCCCGAGGACGTGGTACCGGTACCGGGTGCCGACCGGGGCCCCGGGGATGAAGATCTCCCAGACCCCGGAGGACCCGAGGTGGCGCATGGGGTAGGCGCGGGCCTCCCAGTAGTCGAAGTCGCCGGTGACCTTGACCCCCTGGGCGCTCGGCGCCCAGACGGCGAACGAGACGCCCTCGACGGTGCCGCGCGCGGTCTCGTACCGGCGGACGTGCGCGCCCAGCACCTCCCACAGCCGCTCGTGCCGGCCCTCGCGGATGAGGTGCTCGTCGAGCGGGCCCAGCGTGGGCATCCAGCGGAAGGGGTCGTCCACGGTGTGCGTGGTGGTGCCGCCCTGGCCGTCGGCGAAGACGACCTCGATGCGGTAGTCACCCGGCTGCCGGGGGAGGCTCGCCTCGTAGATCCCGCCGTCGTGCAGCTGCGCGGCGTCGTAGCGGCTGCCGTCCTCGTCCAGGACGGCGACGGCGACGGCGTCGGGGCGCAGCGTGCGCACCGCCCAGCCGTCGGCGGTGCGGTGCGCGCCGAGGATCCGGTGCGGATCGCGCGACCAGCCCTCGACGACCGCCCGCAGGTTCTCGTCGGTGAACGTCTCGATCGTCGCGTCCTCGGGTGCGCCGGCGGTGGTGCCGCCGGCCGGCCCGGGGGCCTGGACGGGAGCCACCACCGGAGCCGGGTCGGCCGAGGCGGGCGTCGCCGCCGGGCCCGAGGCGGGCGTCGCCGCCGGGCCCGTGGTGGGCGTCGCCGCCGGGCCCGTCGTGGGCGTCGCCTCCGGGGTGGGGGCGCCGTCAGCCGCGGGCTCCGGCGCCGCGGGCTGGGGGGCCGCCGGCTCCGCGGCGCCGTCGGACGCGTCCTCGGGCGCCTGGGGGGTGGGCGGCGTCGCCGGGTCGGGGTCGGGTGCCTCGGGCTGCCCGGCGGGGGCACCACTGGGGGAGCCGGGCTCGGCGATCGGCGCGGGCGCCACCACCGGGTTGGCGGTGGTCTCGGTGTCCTCGCTGCCGGGCTCGGGCGTGGCCTCGGTCGCGGTGGGCTCGGCGGCGACCTTCTTCGCCGTCGACCGCTTGGCGGTCGTCGCCTTCGTGCCCGACGCGGCGGCCTCGGCGGCCGCCGCCTTCTTGGCCGGGGTGGCCTTCTTGGCCGGGGCCGCCTTCTTCGCGGCCGCCTTCTTCGCCGGCGCCGCGGCCGGCGCGGTGCCGTCACCGGCGGGCGCCTTCTTCGCGGCGGTGCGCCGGGTCGCCTTCTTCGCCGGCTCGGCGTTCACCACCGGCCCGCCGGCGGCCGCCTCGGCCTCCGCGACCTTCCGCTCCACGGCGTCCTGGAGGTCGTCCTTGCCGGCCACGGGGCCACTGCCTCGGTCGTCGCTCGTCATCGTCTCGCCGTCCTCGTCCGTTCTCGGTGCTCTGGTCCGTCGGGTTCGGCAGCTCAGTCGCGTCCGGCGAGCCGGGCCAGCGACTGGAGCGGGATCATCAGCCAGTGCGGACGGTTCCTCGCCTCGTAGACGCATTCGTAAACGGCTTTGTCCGCCTCGAACGCCCGAAGGAGTGGTGAATCGCCGCACGGGTCGAGCCCGCTGGCCTCGGAGTAGCCGGCGCAGTACGCGGCCCGGTTGCGGGCCGCCCACTCCTGGGCGCGGTACGCGCGCTGGGTGTCCTCGGGCTGCTCCACGAGCATGTGGCGCGCGGCGTAGTCGAAGCTGCGCAGCATCCCGGCGACGTCCCGCAGCGGGCTGTCGAGCTCGCGGCGGGAGGCGAGCGGGCGGGCCGGCTCGCCCTCGAAGTCGAGGATGATCCAGCCGGTGGCGGTGCGCAGCACCTGGCCGAGGTGCAGGTCGCCGTGCACCCGCTGGCGCACCACCGGCTCGCTGCTGCCGGCGACGGCCGCGTAGACCTCCCGGATGCCGTCGGCGTGCTCCCGGAGCTGGGGGACGACCTCGATCGCCGCGGCCAGCCGCTCGGTCATCTGCCGCGCCACGGTGGCGTACCACTCGGGCGCGGCCGGCTCCGTCGGCAGCACCGCGGCCATGTCGGCGTGCACCGAGGCGGTCGCCGCCCCGAGCCGCTCGCTGTCGGCCGCGAAGTCGCCGCCCACCTCGTCGGCGTGCAGGTCGCCTTCGGCGTAGAGGTCGCGGACGCTCGCGGTGGCCAGTCGCCAGCCGTCGCTGGCGTTCGGCACGAACGTCTGGAGCATGGCCACCGTGGCGGGCTCGCCGCCGGCGGCGTCGTCGATCTCGACGTGCCCGAGCAGCGGCGCGATGTGCTCGTTGTCGGTCCGGCGGAGCGCACGGTGGACCTCGACGTCGGGGTTCAGCCCCGGCTCCAGGCGCCGGAAGAGCTTGAAGATCGCCTCCTGGCCGTAGACCAGCGAGGTGTTGCTCTGCTCGGTGGAGACGATGTCGCCGGGCAGCCCCTCGGGGATGTCGCCCTCGCCGGCGGGGGAGAAGTGCATCGGCCCCACCGACGAGCCGTTGGCCAGGTGGATCAGCCAGGGCGCGGTGGACTCGCGGTCGCGCATCGCGTCGTAGGCGTAGCTCTCCTGGCCCTCGCCCGCGACCGCCCCGATGTAGGCGTGCTCCAGCTCCTCGGACTGCTGGTCGCGCCAGGACAGCGGCACCAGGTAGGTGTCCCGCCCGCCGTCGGCGTACTCGATCCGCACCCGGTGCACCGACAGCACCGGGTTGCCGCGGTCGAGGAAGAAGCCGTCCTCGGTGACGCCGGCCCATTCGCGGCCCTTGCCGCCGAACCAGCGCTGCTGCGGGATCCACTCGCGGAACAGGTCGGTGAGCGCGTTCATCGGGCATCTCCGGACTCGTCGGACGGCTCGTCGGCGGCGCTGACCACACCGGCGGCCAGCAGGGAGTCGGCGACGGCGCTGGACGTGGCGTTGGCCCAGTCCTCGTGCTCGTCGGGAGCCGGCTCGGTGGGCTTGGACAGCTCGAACCAGTAGAAGCCGTGCCCGGCCAGCGTGAGCATGTACGGCAGGACGCCGATCTGCGGGAACTCCACCCGCCCGGTGAGCTCCACCGGGGTGTAGCCCTCGAAGCGGCGCAGGTCCAGCTCCACCGGCTGCGGGAACCGGGACAGATTGTTCACGCAGAGCACGACGTCGTCACCGAACTCGCGGACGAAGGACAGCACCGTCGGGTTGCGGGAGCCGATCTCGGCGTAGCTGCCCAGCCCGAACGTGGGGTGCTGACCCCGGACCTGGATCATCCGGCGCACCCACTGCAGCAGCGAGTTGCTGTTGCGCAGCTGCGACTCGACGTTGGTGACCTGGAAGCCGTAGACCGGGTCGCCGTTCAGCGGCAGGTACATCCGCTGCGGGTCGGCGGTGGAGAAGCCGCCGTTGCGGTCCGGCGTCCACTGCATCGGGGTCCGGACGCCGTCGCGGTCACCGAGCCAGATGTTGTCGCCCATGCCGATCTCGTCGCCGTAGTACAGGACCGGGGAGCCCGGCAGTGACAGCAGCAGCGCGTTGAACAGCTCGAGGGTGTTGACGTCGTTGTCCAGCAGCGGGGCCAGCCGGCGGCGGATGCCGATGTTGGCCTTCATGCGGGGGTCCTTGGCGTACTCGTCCCACATGTAGTCGCGCTCTTCGTCGGTCACCATCTCGAGCGTCAGCTCGTCGTGATTGCGGAGGAAGACGCCCCACTGGCAGTTGTCGGGGATGTCCGGCGTCTGGGCCATGATCTCCGAGATCGGGAACCGCTGCTCCCGGCGCACCGCCATGAACAGGCGCGGCATGACGGGGAAGTGGAACGCCATCTGGCACTCGTCGCCGTCCTCGCCGAAGTACTCGACGACGTCGGCCGGCCACTGGTTGGCCTCGCAGAGCAGGACCGTGTCGGGGTAGTTCTCGTCGACGATCTTGCGCACGTGCTTGAGGAACTCGTGGGTGCGCGGCAGGTTCTCGCAGTTGGTGCCCTCCTCCTCGAAGAGGTAGGGCACGGCGTCGAGCCGGAAGCCGTCGATACCCAGGTCCAGCCAGAAGCGCAGGGCGTCGATGATCGCCTCCTGCACCTTCGGGTTCTCGAAGTTGAGGTCCGGCTGGTGGGAGAAGAAGCGGTGCCAGAAGTACTGTTTGCGGACCGGGTCGAACGTCCAGTTGGAGCTCTCGGTGTCGACGAAGATGATCCGCGCGTCGGCGTAGCCGGTGTCGTCGTCGGCCCACACGTAGAAGTCGCCGTAGGGCCCGTCCGGGTCGCTGCGGCTGGCCTGGAACCACGGGTGCTGGTCCGAGGTGTGGTTCATGACGAAGTCGATGATCACGCGCATGCCGCGGGCGTGGGCGGCGTCGAGGAACTCGTGGAAGTCCTCGATGTTGCCGAACTCCGGCAGCACGGCGGTGTAGTCGCTGACGTCGTACCCGCCGTCGCGCAGCGGCGAGGCGAAGAACGGCGGGAGCCAGAGGCAGTCGACGCCCAGCCACTGGAGGTAGTCGAGCTTGTCGATCATGCCGCGGAGATCGCCGACGCCGTCGGCGTTGCTGTCCGCGAAGCCGCGGACCAGGACCTCGTAGAAGACCGCGCGCTTGTACCACTCGGGGTCGGTGCCCGGCGGCGGCAGCGGGGAGTGGCTGCCGCGGGAATCGGGGACGGGAACGGTCATCGGGAGCGGGTTCCCCTCTGGGTCGGTGCTGTGGGCGGTATGTCGTGGCCCGCCTGCGGGCGCGGCGGGGTGGCCCCCGTGCCGGGTCCCGTCGCGAGCGCGAGCGCGGCGGGGGGCACGGGGTCCTCTTTCAGGCGACGGGCGGGGGGAACTGCACGGGCCGCGGGAACGTGACCGCGAAGACGTGCGCCGGCTCCCGGTAGGGGTCCAGCTCCACGTAGTTGAACTGGCCCCAGTCGTACCGGGCGCCGGAGAGCTCGTCGGTGACCGAGAAGCGCTCGTGCCAGTCCAGGCCCAGCTCGGGGAGGTGCAGCGCGGTCGTCCCGATCTGGGTGTCCCGGCTGGACAGGTTGACGACCACGAGGACGGCGTCCTGCGAGCCGGGGTCGGTCTTGGAGAAGCAGAGCAGGTTCGGGTTGTCGACCTGGTGGAACCGGAGCGTGCGCAGCTGCTGCAGCGCCGGGTGGGCCCGCCGGACCTCGTTCAGCCGGCGCAGGTACGGCGCCAGGCTGCGGCCCGACGCCTCGGCCCCGGCCCAGTCGCGGGGCCGGAGCTGGTACTTCTCGCTGTCGAGGTACTCCTCGCTGCCCGGCTTGACCGCCACGTGCTCGAACAGCTCGAACCCGGAGTAGACGCCCCAGGTGGGGCTCAGCATCGACGCGAGCACGGCCCGGATCTTGAACATCGGCGGGCCGCCGAACTGCAGCGACTCGTGGAGGATGTCCGGGGTGTTCACGAAGAAGTTCGGCCGCATGTAGTGGGCGTTCTCGGCCAGCTCCCGGCCGTACTCCTCGATCTCCTGCCGCTGGGTGCGCCAGGTGAAGTACGTGTAGGACTGCGTGAACCCGATCCGCGCCAGCTGGTGCATCATCGCCGGCCGGGTGAAGGCCTCGGCGAGGAACAGGACGTCCGGATCGGTCTTCTTGACCTCCCAGATCAGCCAGTGCCAGAAGTTCAGCGGCTTGGTGTGCGGGTTGTCGACGCGGAAGATCCGCACGCCGGCGTCCATCCACACCCGCACGACCCGGAGCACCTCGGCGTACAGGCCCTCGGGGTCGTTGTCGAAGTTGATCGGGTAGATGTCCTGGTACTTCTTCGGCGGGTTCTCCGCGTAGGCGATGGTGCCGTCGGGCTTGGTGGTGAACCACTCCGGGTGCTTCTCCACCCACGGGTGGTCGGGCGCGGCCTGCAGGGCCAGGTCCAGCGCCACCTCCATGCCCAGCTCGCGGGTGCGGCCGACGAAGGCCTTGAAGTCCTCCATGGTGCCCAGCTGCGGGTGGACGGCGTCGTGGCCGCCCTCGGCGCTGCCGATCGCCCACGGGGAGCCGACCTCGTCGGGGCCGATGTCGTGCGGGTTGCCGCCGGGGAACTGCGCCGAGTTCGGCCCCTTGCGGTTGACCGTGCCGATCGGGTGGATCGGGGGCAGGTAGACGACGTCGAAGCCCATGTCGGCGATGGCCGGCAGCCGGTCGCCGGCGGTGGTGAACGTGCCGTGCGTGGCCTGCCCGGCGACGACCGGGCCCTCCGAGCGCGGGAAGAACTCGTACCAGGAGCCGTACAGCGCCTCGCGGCGGTCCACCCAGACCTCGAAGGACTCGGTGCTGGTGACCAGCTCGCGGACCGGGTGGTCGTGGAGGTACCGCTGCAGGCCCGCGGCCAGCGCCGGGGCGATGCGGACGGTGAGCTCCAGGGAGGTGTCGCGCAGGGCCTCGGCCGCGGCGGTGAACCGGCCGCGGTGCTCCTCGTCGGCCTCGGCGGCGACCCGGTCGAGCAGGCGGGCGCCCTCCTCGAGGTCGTTGGCCAGCTCGTCGGCGCCCTGACCCGCCTCGACCTTCACCTCGACGGCGTGCCGCCAGGTGGTTAGCGGGTCGCTCCACGCCTCGATGCGGAAGGTCCAGGAGCCCTCCCGGTCGGGCACGACGGTGGTGAGCCACCGGTCGGGCTCCTCGCCGTACTTCGCCATCCGGCGCAGCGGGCCGACGTCGCCGTCGCCGCCGGGCGGCGTCCAGACGACGTTCGCCGCGACGGCGTCGTGGCCCTCGCGGAAGACGGTGGCGGTGATCGGGAGGTGTTCCCCGACCACGGCGCGGGCGGAGAAGGACCCGCAGGACACGACGGGGGCGACATCGGTGATGCCGAGGCGGAGGTCAGCGCGGCCATTCATCCCTGCCACGCTATCGAGCCACCGCCCCACCAGCATCTCGGCCGCTCATCCGCCCCTCCGGTCTCACCCGTTGGGGCTGCCGCGGACGGGTGTGCCGGCGACCGGGGCCGGTTCCGGCGGCCTGGCGGTGTGCCCGGAACTCGTTAGGCTCGCCGGGTGCGAGCTCTCCGTCGGTTCACCGTCCGCGCGGCTCTGCCCGAGCCGCTCCTGCCGCTGTCCCAGCTGGTCAGCAATCTGCGCTGGTCGTGGCACGCCGAGACCAGGGACCTCTTCGAGGCCCTGGACCCCGACCTGTGGCAGAGCTGCGGCGGTGACCCGGTCCGCGCGCTCGGCGAGGTGTCGGCCGAGCGGCTGGCCGCGCTGGCCAAGGACCGCCGCTTCGTCCGCCGGCTGACCGACGCGGTGGACGACCTGGAGGAGTACCTCTCGACCCCGCGGTGGTACCAGTCGCTGGGCGACGAGGCGCCCGCGACGATCGCCTACTTCTCCGCCGAGTTCGGCATCAGCGAGGTGCTCCCGCAGTACTCCGGCGGTCTGGGCATCCTGGCCGGCGACCACCTCAAGGCCGCCTCCGACCTCGGCGTCCCGCTGGTCGGGGTGGGGCTGCTCTACCGGGCCGGCTACTTCAGCCAGGGCCTGTCCGCCGACGGCTGGCAGCTGGAGCACTACCCGTCCCTGGACCCGCACGGCCTGCCGATCAAGCTGCTCCGGCAGTCCGACGGATCGGCCGTCGTCATCACCGTGCCGCTGCCCGAGGGCCGCACGCTGCACGCGCACGTCTGGCGCGCGCAGGTGGGCCGGGTCTCGCTGCTGCTGCTCGACAGCGACATCGAGGAGAACGCGCCGTCGGAGCGGCTGGTCACCGACCGGCTCTACGGCGGCGACGAGGACCACCGGCTGCGCCAGGAGATGCTGCTCGGCATCGGTGGCGTGCGGGCCCTGCGGGCCTACTGCTCGCTGACCGGCACCGCCCAGCCGGAGGTGTTCCACGCCAACGAGGGGCACGCCGGCTTCCAGGGCGTGGAGCGCATCCGCGAGCTCACCGAGGCCCACGGGCTCACCTTCGCCGAGGCGCTGCAGGCCGTCCGCGCCGGCACCGTCTTCACCACGCACACGCCCGTCCCGGCCGGCATCGACCGCTTCCCGAAGGCGCTGATCGAGCGCTACTTCGCCGGGTTCGGCGTCCCCCTGGACCAGCTGCTGCCGCTCGGCGCCGAGGACGACCCGGCGAAGTTCAACATGGCGCACATGGGCCTGCGGCTGGGCCAGCGCGCCAACGGGGTCAGCGAGCTGCACGGCGAGGTGAGCCGCGGCATGTTCAACGACCTGTGGCCCGGCTTCGACCAGCGCGACGTGCCCATCCGCTCGATCACCAACGGCGTGCACGCCCCCACCTGGACCGCGCGCGAGCTGGTCGAGATGGGCACCCAGACCTCCAGCCAGGGCGATCCGGTCGACGTCGACGGGCCGGTGCACTTCGACGGGGTCGACAAGATCCCCGCGGCCGACCTGTGGAGCACCCGGCGCATGCTCCGGGGCCGGCTCGTCGACGAGGTGCGCCGCCGCATCCGGGAGACCGCGCTCTCCCGGGGCTCCAGCGAGGTCGAGGTCGGCTGGACCGACACCGCGTTCGACCCCGACGTGCTCACCATCGGCTTCGCCCGGCGGGTGCCCTCCTACAAGCGGCTGACCCTCATGCTCCGGGACCCCGAGCGCCTCAAGGCGCTGCTGCTCGACCCCGAGCGCCCCCTGCAGCTGGTCATCGCGGGCAAGAGCCACCCGGCCGACGACGGCGGCAAGAAGCTCATCCAGCAGATGGTCGCGTTCGCCGACGACCCCGCCATCCGGCACCGGATCGCCTTCCTGCCCGGCTACGACATCGGCATGGCGCGCTACCTGTACTGGGGCTGCGACGTCTGGCTGAACAACCCGCTGCGCCCGCTGGAGGCCTGCGGCACGTCCGGGATGAAGGCGGCGCTCAACGGCGGGCTGAACCTGTCCATCCGCGACGGGTGGTGGGACGAGTGGTTCGACGGCCAGAACGGCTGGGCGATCCCGACCGCCGACGGCGTCACCGACGCCGACCGCCGCGACGAGGTCGAGGCGCGCGCCATCTACGACCTGCTGGAGAACCAGGTGCTGCCGCGCTTCTACGAGCGCGACGGCGACGGCGTGCCCGGCCGGTGGGTGGAGATGGTGCGCCACACGCTGCGGGAGACCGGGCCCAAGGTGCAGGCGACGCGGATGGTGCGCGACTACGTCCGCGACCTGTACGTGCCGGCGGCCGGCTCGGCGCGCTCGATGGCCACCGACGGCTACGCGCCGGCCCGCACCGAGGCCTCCTGGCGGGCGCACCTGCTGCACCACTGGCACGACGTCCGGGTGGCGCACGTCGAGGCGGTCGGCGCGGGGGACACCCCGGAGATCGGGTCGAGCCTGGCGCTGCGGGCGGAGGTCGAGCTGCCCGGGCTCGCGCCGGCGGACGTGGAGGTGCAGGCCGCCTACGGCCGGGTCGACGACGCCGACGGCCTGCACGACGTGACGACGGTGCCCATGGCCCACGAGCACACCGACGGGTCGAGGCACTGGTTCACCGCCACGCTGCCGCTGGAGCGGACCGGCGCGTTCGGTTACACGGTGCGCGTTCTTCCGTACTCTTCGCACCTGGCGGATCCCGCAGAGCTCGGCGTCGTCAGCAGCGCGTGAGGAAGGACCCCGCCCGGGGTCACATCCTCGGGACGGAGCCCCTCCAGGCGCTCAGGTCACGCCGGTCACTGTGACCTCTTGTGATGTCGGACCACCTCGGCGTGGCGGTGGTGCGCGCCCAGCCAGACCGGCCGGACATCACTAGGCTGGACGCCATGCCCGACCGCTGTGAAGTCCTCCCCGGAGATGCCGTCGTCGCCCGCCGTGGCGGCGGCCTGCTGTGGGTCGACGCTCCGGGTTCGCCCGCCCTCGTGTCGGCCCTCCACGCCTGCCTGGGCGTGACGGGCCCCGGCGCCGACCGCGTCCTGGCCGCCGTGGCCGGCCAGGTGAGCTCGCTCGCCTCCGGCGGCGTCTCGTTCGCCCTCGTCCTGTCCAACGACGCCGGCACCGGTGTCGCGCTGTGGGCGGGCAAGGGCCAGCCGGCCGTCGACGGCGTCCCCGTCTCCGGGTCGTCGGTGGACGGCGGCACGCTCGCCACCGGCTTCGCGCTCGGGCGGTCGCTCTACGTCGGCCCCGGCCAGTCGGCCCCGGGTACTCCGCCCGGGGTCAGCTACGACCTCGTCGAGGGCACCGTGCCCGGTGGCGGCGCGACGCTGCACCTCTCCGCGGCCGCTCCGGCCGCCGCGGCCCCGGTGCAGGCGCCCGCGCAGTCGTCGTTCTCGACCGGCACGGACGCCGGGTTCGGCGCCGGCCGCGGCGCGTCGGCCGCGCGCCCCGACTCCGGCGAGCAGACCGCCTTCTGGCGGCCCGACCCGTCCGAGGCCGCCCCGATCCTCCGGTTCGACGACGGCATGGTCGTCACCATCGACGAGGACCTCGTGCTCGGGCGGCGTCCCGACAACCACGAGATGGTGGCCAGCGGCTCGGCGCGGGCGGTGCCGATAGCCGACACCCAGAACGTGCTCTCCTCGGCGCACGCCGCGCTCACCCGCTCCGGCCGCGAGGTCTCCCTGGTCGACCTGGGATCGCTCAACGGCACCCACGTCGCCGGCCCCGAGGCCACCGAGTGGACTCAGCTGGAGCCGGGTGTGGCCCACCCGCTCTCCGACGGCGACCGGCTGCTGCTGGGCTGGACCGTCATCACCTTCGAGCAGCCGCAGGAGTAGCCGCGCCGCGTTGCACCGGAGAGGCCCAGGACCGCACCGGTCCTGGGCCTCTCCGGTTCGACGGCAGCGCAGAATCAGCGGATGCAGATGGAGGCGGACACCGCCCACGAACTCGCGCTCAGCTCGGCGGGCCACCTGCCGGTGACCGCGCGTCGGCTGTCGCAGAAGGTCCTGCTGATCCTGCTCTCCGGCCGCATGTGGGTGCGTGACGCCGACGGGCGGTGCCGCGACGTCGCCGGGCCGACGTGGGTGGTCTGGTACCCGGGCGAGGCGATCGAGTACGGCGCGCACGGCGCGACGGTGCACTGGGTGCTCGCGGCGCCCGTAGGGCCCGTGCCGCCCGGATCGCCGCGACCGGGCTCGCTGGTGCGGATGCGCGGGGACGACGCCGCGGGGACCGCCGGGGGCGAGGCGCTGCTGGTCCACTACCTGGACGACTCGCCGGACGGGTCGGGGCCGCTGTCGGTGGTCGTGGACGTGGCCGGCAGCGGCATCGGGATCCACCCCCTCGGCGACGTCGTCGGGGTTCTCGACGAGGCCGACGAGGACCTGAACCTGTGGTCCTACGGCCCGGGCCTGGACCACCCGGTGCGCATCGACCGGGGATGACCCGCCGTCGCGCCCGGGGCTCGGCGAATGGGCAGTTTCAGCCGTTGCCCGCGGCGGGTCGGCCCGTGTCGGCGACCGCAACTGCCCGATCGTCGGGTTCGGTCGACCGGGCGGGCCGGCTCCTGCTCGGCTGCGGGTATCAGGCCGGCGGCGCGAGCGCGGCCAGCGCTGCGGCCAGGTCCCGCTCGACGCGGGTCTTGTCGAGGCCGATGCCGGAGAGCAGCCCGGCCGCCTCCTCCTGCTCCAGCAGCGCCAGCAGGACGTGCTCGGTGCCGATGTAGTTGTGGCCGAGCCGCAGCGCCTCGCGGAAGGTCAGCTCCAGCGCCTTCCTGGCCGCCCCGTCGAAGGGGATCAGCGGGGGGACCTCGCCCGAGGCCGGTGGCAGGGCGGCGGTCGCGGCCGCGCGCACGGTCTCCGGCGCGACCCCCTGCGCCGTGATCGCGTGACCGGCGAGCCCCTCGGGCTCGGCGAGCAGGCCCAGCACCAGGTGCGTCGTTCCCACCTCGGCGTTGCCGGCGGCCCGGGCCTCCTCCTGCGCGGCGGCGACCACGTTGCGCGCGCGGGGGGTGAAGCGGGTGAAGCCCTGTTCCGGGTCCAGCGGGGGGTCCTTGGGCACGAAGCGCTTCTGCGCGGCCTGCTTCGTGACGCCCATGCTCCGGCCGATCTCGGTCCACGAGGCCCCGGAGCGCCGGGCCTGGTCGACGAAGTGCCCGATCAGGTGGTCGGCCACGTCGCCGAGGTGGTCGGCGGCGAGCACCGCATCGGTGAGCTGCTCGAGCGGCTCGTCGTGCACCTTCTGGATCGCCGAGATGAGGTCGTCGAGCCGGACGGTCGGGGGCATCTGCGGAGGCGTCATGCGACAACCGTAGGTTGACGATGAGACGTCGTCAACCGTTGGTTGACGCACTCGGCTCTGGGCGACGCTCGACCCGGAGCAGCCAGACGCAGCGGGCGGGGAGCTCCACCGGGCCGGGCGCGAGGAAGGTCGGCTTCGGCGGGGCGCCGGTCGGGTACTCCGTGGAGACGACGAGCTCGTAGCCGTCGGCCCACGGCGGGCCGGGCAGGGTGACGGTGACCGGGTCGGGGCCGGCGTGCAGCTGCACCAGGTAGGAGTCGTCGACCATCGGGTGGCCGTGCTCGTCGCGGTGCCGGATGCCGCGGCCGTCGAGGTACATGCCGATGGTCTGCAGCCCGGCGTCGAACCAGTCGCCGGTGGTGAGCTGGCCACCTGCGGGGGCGAACCAGGCGAGGTCGCGGGTGCCGCCGGTCCCGGGCAGCTCGTGGCCCTCGAAGAAGGCCTCCTGGCGGAGCACGGGCGTGCCCCGGCGGAGCCGCACCAGCCGGGTGACGAAGGCGAGCAGGTCCTCGTCGACCGAGCCCCAGTCCAGCCACGACAGCTCGTTGTCCTGGCAGTAGGCGTTGTTGTTGCCCCGCTGGGTCCGGCCGAGCTCGTCGCCGGCGGTGAGCATCGGCACGCCGGTGGAGAGCAGCAGCGTGGTGAGCAGGTTCCGGACCTGGCGGGCGCGCAGCTCCAGCACCGCCGGGTCGTCGGTGGGCCCCTCGACGCCGCAGTTCCAGTTCCGGTTGTGGCTCTCGCCGTCCCGGTTCTCCTCGCCGTTGGCCTCGTTCCGCTTCTGCTCATAGGCGACCAGGTCGGCCATCGGAAAGCCGTCGTGCGCGGTGACGAAGTTGACGCTGGCGAAGGGCCGGCGGCCGTCGGAGCGGTACAGGTCCGAGGAGCCGGTCAGCCGGTAGGCGAGGTCGCGGACGCCGCCGTGCGCCCCGGCCCACACGTCGCGCACCGTGTCGCGGTACCGGCCGTTCCACTCCGTCCACGGCGGCGGGAAGTTGCCCACCTGGTAGCCGCCCGGGCCGACGTCCCAGGGCTCGGCGATCAGCTTCACCTGGCTGACCACCGGGTCCTGGTGGACGACGTCGAAGAACGCCGAGAGCCGGTCGACGTCGTGCAGCGAGCGCGCCAGCGCCGAGGCGAGGTCGAACCGGAAGCCGTCGACGTGCATCTCGGTGACCCAGTACCGCAGCGAGTCCATCAGCAGGCCGAGCACCGCCGGGCGGCGGACGTCCAGGGTGTTCCCGCAGCCGGTGTAGTCGGTGTAGCGGGCGCGGTTGCCGCCGTCGAGGCGGTAGTAGCCGGGGTTGTCGATCCCCTTGAACGACAGCGTCGGCCCGGTGTGGTCGCCCTCGGCGGTGTGGTTGTAGACGACGTCGAGGATCACCTCGATCCCGGCCGCGTGCAGTTCCTTCACCATCGTCTTGAACTCCGTCACCTGCCCGCCGCCGGTGCCCGACGAGCTGTAGCCGGCGTGCGGGGCGAAGTAGCCGAGGGTGTTGTAGCCCCAGTAGTTGGTCAGGCCGCGGCGCAGCAGGTGCGGCTCGCTGACGAAGTGGTGCACGGGCAGCAGCTCCACCGCGGTCACCCCGAGGTCGCGCAGGTGACCGACGAAGGCCGGGTGGGCGAGGCCCGCGTAGGTGCCGCGCAGGTGCGGCGGGACGTCGGGGTGCGCGGCGGTCGCCCCCTTCACGTGCAACTCGTAGATCACGGTGTCCGACCAGGACCGGCGCAGCGGCCGGTCGCCGTCCCACGGGAACGGGTCGTGGACCACCACGCCGCGGGGCACGTGGGGCGCGGAGTCCCGGTCGTCGGGGGTGGCGGAGTCCGGGGCGTCGAAGGGGTGGCCGAAGAGCGCCTCGTCCAACCGCAGCTCGCCGTCGACGGCCCGCGCGTAGGGGTCCAGCAGCAGCTTGGCCGGGTTGAAGCGCAAGCCCGAGAACGGGTCGTAGCCGCCGTGCACCCGGTAGCCGTAGCGCTGCCCCGGCCCCACCCCGGGCAGTCGGCCGTGCCACACCTGGTGGGTGGTCTCCTCCAGCCGGTGGCGGTGCTCGGTGCCGTCGGGGTCGAACAGGCACAGGTCGACCGCGGAGGCGCCGCCCGACCACAGGGCGAAGTTCGTCCCGCGGCCGTCCCACGAGGCGCCCAGGGGACTGGGCATCCCCGGGAGCACGCCGGGGACCGGGGTGACGGGGGAGGAATGGCTCACCTGCGTGATCGTGCCGTCTCGGGCACCGGAGCGGGCGCAGGGACGCCGGGGAAGGTTGGATGGGGGACGTGTCGAACCCTGGCGCCCCCGAGGGGGCGGTCGTACGGATGACCGGCGTCGACGTCGTGCGCGGGCAGAACCACCTGCTGCGCGGCGTCGACTGGCTCGTCGAGGCCGACCACCGGTGGGTGGTGCTGGGGCCCAACGGGGCGGGCAAGACGACCCTCATGCAGCTGGCCGCGGCCCACATGCACCCGACCCGCGGCGAGGTGCGGCTGCTGGGCGAGACCCTCGGGGCGGTCGACGTCTTCGAGCTGCGCCCCCGGATCGGCCTGACCAGCGCGGCGCTGGCGCAGCGGATCGAGCCGGCGGAGCGCACCGGCGACATCGTGCTGTCGGCGGGCTACGCCGTCGTGGGCCGCTGGCGGGAGCGCTACGACGTCCACGACCTGACCCGGGCCGGGATGCTGATGCAGCAGTGGGGCGTCGCCCAGTTCGCGCACCGGCCGTTCGGCACGCTGAGCGAGGGGGAACGCAAGCGCGCCCAGATCGCCCGAGCCCTGATGCCCGATCCGGAGCTGCTGCTGCTCGACGAGCCCGGCGCGGGCCTCGACCTCGGCGGCCGGGAGGACCTCGTGGCCCGGCTCTCGGACCTGGCGAAGTACCACTATGCGCCGGCCCAGGTGCTCGTCACGCACCACGTCGAGGAGATCCCGCCCGGCTACACCCACGCGATGCTGCTGCGCGACGGCGCGGTCGTGGCGGCCGGGGCGGCGGACGACGTGCTGACCGCGGCGCACCTCTCCGACACCTTCGGGGTCGCGCTCGAGCTGACCCGCACCGACGGCCGGTTCACCGCCCGCCGCGCACGCTGAGCGGGGCGGCCGGTCCCGCGGCTGGCTAGGGTGCGGCCATGGCTGAGCGCGAGTTCGTGACCCTGCAGGTCGAGGACGGGGTCGGCACCATCCGGCTCGACCGCCCGAAGATGAACGCGATCGACGAGCAGCTCCACCTGGAGGTGCGGGCCACCGCGGGAGAGGCCGGCGACCGCGACGACGTGCGGTCGGTGGTGATCTACGGCGGCGAGCGGGTCTTCGCCGCCGGCGCCGACATCAAGGCGATGTCGCAGCTCGACGCCGCGGGCATGACCGCCTGGGGCAAGGAGCTGCAGGACTCCTTCCGGGCGGTCGCGGCCATCCCCAAGCCGGTCATCGCCGCGGTCACCGGCTACGCCCTGGGCGGTGGCTACGAGCTGGCGCTGTGCGCCGACTTCCGGGTGCTGGGGGCCGGGGCCAAGATCGGCCAGCCGGAGATCCTGCTCGGCGTCATCCCGGGGGCCGGCGGCACCCAGCGGCTGGCCCGCCTGGTCGGCCCCGCCCGCGCCAAGGACCTGGTGTTCACCGGCCGGCACGTCGGCGCGGAGGAGGCCCTGGAGATGGGGCTGGCCGACGCCGTCGTCCCCGACGCGGAGGTGTACGCCACGGCCACGGCCATGGCGCGCAAGCTCGCCGCCGGCCCGCCGCTGGCGCTCGCCGCCGCCAAGCGGGCGATCGACGAGGGGCTGGACCTGCCGCTGGACGCGGGGCTGGACCTGGAGAGCCGGCTGTTCGCCGGGCTGTTCGACACCGAGGACCAGGCCGCCGGCATGCGCTCCTTCCTGGAGAACGGACCGGGCAAGGCGACCTTCACCGCTCGCTGACCGCCGGCGGTCCCGAGCCCAACGGTCGCGTAACGGTCAGCTCCCGGTACTGCCCACCGCGGTACCGCGTCGGCGACAATCCCCGAGCCGCGTGACGGGGGTCAACCGGACCCCGGTCGGCGCGGCTCCACACCAGGAGGACACGTGCGACGAAGCACCCTGCGGGCCGCGGTCGCGGTCGTGACGGCGGGCCTGACGCTGACCGCCTGCGGCTCCGACGACGGCGGTTCCGGCGGGAGCGGCTCCGGCGGGAGCGGCTCGGACTGGGCCACCGCCACCTCGGTCGAGGACGGCGGCGGGATGGACGCCCTCGTCGAGGCCGCCCAGGCCGAGGGCGAGCTGAACGTCATCGCGCTGCCGCCGGACTGGGCCAACTACGGCGAGATGCTGGACACCTTCAGCGAGAAGTACGACATCGAGATCAACAGCGCCAACCCGAACGGCAACAGCCAGGACGAGCTCAACGCCGTCGAGAGCCAGCGGGGCCAGGATCGCGCCCCCGACGTCCTCGACCTGGGCACCAACTTCGCCCGCCAGGCGAAGGCGGAGGGCCTCACGGCGCCGTACCAGGTGGAGACCTGGGACGAGATCCCCGCAGATCAGAAGGATCCCGAGGGCCACTGGTTCAACGACTACGGCGGCTACATCTCCTTCGGCTGCAACGCCACGGTCATCGACGAGTGCCCCACCACGTTCGAGGACCTGCTCGACCCGCAGTACGCCGGGAAGGTCGCGCTGAACGGCAACCCGACCTCGGCCGCAGCCGCGTTCAGCGGCGTGTGGGCCGCGTCGCTCGCCAACGGCGGAAGCCTCGACGACATCGGCCCGGGGATCGACTTCTTCTCGCAGCTCAAGCAGGTCGGCAACTTCAACCCGGTCGAGATCACCCCGGCGACGATCCAGAGCGGCGAGACGCCGATCGCGATCGACTGGGACTACCTCAACGCCTCGTTCACCGACACCTTCGCCGAGGAGGGCGTCGACTGGGAGGTGCACGTCCCGTCCGACGGGCTCTTCGGCGGTTACTACAGCCAGGCGATCAGCAGGTTCGCCCCGCACCCGGCCGCCGCCCGCCTCTGGGAGGAGTTCCTCTACAGCGACGAGGGCCAGAACATCTGGCTGAAGGGTGGCGCCCGGCCGGTGCGGCTGCCGGAGATGGAGGACGCCGGCACCGCGGACGCCGAGGCGCTCGCGACGCTGCCCGAGGTCGAGGGGACCGCGGCGTTCCCGACCGCGGAGCAGGAGACCGCCGCGCAGCAGGTGGTCGGCGAACGCTGGAACGCGGAGATGTCCGGCTGAGTACCGCAGCGACCGAGGTCGCGCCGGTCCCTCGCGGGAGGGGCCGGCGCGGCCGCGCGCTCGTCGTCCTGGGCGCGCTGCCGTTCTTCCTCTACGTGGCCGTCTTCCTGATGCTGCCGATCGGCGTGCTCGCGGTCGAGGCGTTCCGGGCGACCGACCCGGTCACCTTCGCCGAGACCTGGTCCACCGACTCCGTGGCCGCGATCACCGAGGGGCCCTACCGGCGGGCCTACGTGGGCAGCCTGCAGTTGTCGGGGATCACCGCGCTGCTCGGTGCCGTGCTGGGCCTGGCGCTCGCCGTGGCGATCCTCCGTGCCCGCCGCAGCCGGCTGCTGCGGCGGTTGGTGCTCACCGCCTCCGGCGTCCTGGCCAACTTCGGCGGCATCCCGCTGGCGTTCGCCTTCATCGCCACCATCGGCAACCTGGGCGTGGTCACCGCGTTGCTCAGGGACACCCTCGGACTGGGGCTCGGCGGGTTCTCCCTGTACTCGATGACCGGCCTGGGGCTGGTCTACCTGTACTTCCTCATCCCGCTGATGGTGCTCACGATCGTCCCGGCGCTCGAGGCGCTGCGGTCCCAGTGGCGGGAGGCCGCCGACAACCTCGGGGCCAGCGGCTGGCAGTACTGGCGCCACGTCGGGGGTCCGGTGCTGGCGCCGCCGGTGCTCGGGGCGACGATGCTGCTGTTCGCATCCGCCTTCGCCGCCTACGCCACCGCGGCCGCGCTCGTGGGCAGCAGCGTCCCGCTGGTCACCCTGCAGATCGCGAACTCCCTCTCCGGTGACGTCGTGGTCGGCTCGGAGAGCCGCGGCAAGGCCCTGGCCCTGGGCATGGTGGTGCTCATCGGCCTGGTGATGATCTTCTACGCCTGGGTCCAGCGCCGCACCCAGCGGTGGCTGGCATGACGGCCCTCGTCGAGGGGGTGGCCGGCGCCGGCGGGGTCGCTCCGCAGACCCCTGTCCGCCCGGGACGACGGCGTACCGGCGCCTGGCGGTACGCCGTCCTGGCCCTCCTCGGCCTGTACTTCCTCGTGCCGATCGCCGCGTCGGTGTGGTTCACGGTCCGTGAGCGCGACGGCGTCTCGCTGGAGACCTACGCCGAGATCCCGGGTGCCGAAGGCTTCGTCGAGGCCATCACGCGGTCCCTGGCCATCGCCGGCCTGACCGTCGTCATCGCCCTGCTGCTGATGGTGCCGACCGTGGTGCTGGTGGACATCCGGCTGCCCCGGCTCCGGACGACGGTCGAGCTGCTCACCCTCATGCCGTTGATGCTGCCGCCGATCGCCCTGGTCGTCGGGGTGCGCAGCGTGCTGGCCTGGGCGCCCGACTACTTCTACGGGACGCCGCTCGCCGAGGCGTTCTTCGCCCTCCAGGAGCCGGCGCTGCCCTGGATCCTGGTCCTCGTCTACGTCGTCCTGGCGCTGCCGTTCGTCTACCGCGCGCTGGACGCGGGGGTTCGCGGATCGGACCTGAAGACGCTGACCGAGGCCGCCCGCAACCTCGGCGCCTCGTGGCCGCGGGTGCTCGTCTCGGTGGTCCTGCCGGTCCTCCGGACGTCGGTGCTCAACGCATCGTTCCTCACCCTCGCCCTCGTGATGGGCGAGTACACGATCGCGGTGATCCTGGGCTTCGAGACCTTCCCCACCTGGATCGTGCGGATCTCCGGCTCGCAGCCACAGCTGTCGGTGGCGGTCTCGGTGCTGTCGCTGCTGGTCACCTGGATGCTGCTGCTGATGATCTCCGCGCTGGACCGCCGGCGCGGCACGAAGGAGACCGCATGACCGCCACCTCGCTGCGGACCGCGGAGGCGGGCCCGGGAAGCTCTCCCGGAGTGCCCATCCGGCTCGCGGGCCTGACCCGGCGCTACGGCTCCGTCGTGGCTCTCGACGGGCTGGACCTGGAGATCGCCGGCGGGGAGTTCCTCGCCCTGCTCGGCCCCTCCGGGTGCGGCAAGACGACGGCGCTGCGGGCCATCGCCGGGTTCGACCGGCCCGACGCCGGGCAGGTGCTGCTCGACGGCCGGGACGTCACCGACGTCCCGGCGAGCAAGCGGGACATGGGCATGGTCTTCCAGGCCTACAGCCTCTTCCCCAACCTGACGGTGGCCGAGAACGTCGCCTTCGGGCTGCGGGTCCGCCGGCGGCCCAGGTCGGAGCAGACGGCGCGGGCCGCGGAGCTCCTCGAGCTGGTCGGCCTGGCCGACCGCGCCGCCCGGTACCCCCACCAGCTCTCCGGCGGTCAGCAGCAGCGGGTCGCGCTGGCGCGGGCGCTGGCGGTGGCCCCGAAGGTGCTGCTGCTCGACGAGCCGCTCTCGGCGCTGGACGCCCAGGTGCGCGTGCAGTTGCGCGAGGAGATCCGCCGGATCCAGCTGGAGCTGGGCATCACCGCGGTGTTCGTCACCCACGACCAGGCGGAGGCGCTCTCGGTCGCCGACCGGGTGGGGGTCATGCGCGCCGGCCGGCTGGAGCAGGTGGCCTCGCCCGACGAGCTCTACGAGCGGCCCGCGACCGCCTTCGTGGCCGAGTTCGTCGGCACCATGAACCGGCTGCCCGCGACCCTGGGCGGCGGTGCGGTCGAGCTGCTGGGCACCCGCCGACCGGTCAGCGGGGCGGCCCCCTCGGGCGGCCCGGTGGTGGCGCTGGTGCGCCCCGAGTCGCTCGTGGTGACGGCGGACCCGGTGGGGGCGGGCCGCGTGGTCACCCGGACCTTCTCCGGCGCCTCCACGCGGGTGCTCGTCGTCCTGCCCGACGGCGTCGAGGTGCGCATCGACGTCGCCAGCGCCGAGAGCCAGGCGCTCGTGCCCGGCGCCCCGGTCACGGTCGTCCCCGCCGACCGGCCGGTGCTCGTGGTGCCGGCATGACCACCGGCGTCGTCGTCGACCGGTCCGGCGCCGGGGACCGCGCCTGGGTCGACCGCGCCGTCGCCGCGGTGGAGGCCGACGCCAGGCGCAGCGCCGACACCCACCTGCTGGTCTACCCGCTGCCCCCGGAGTGGGGCGTCGACCTCTACCTCAAGGACGAGTCGACGCACCCCACCGGCAGCCTCAAGCACCGGCTGGCGCGGTCGCTGTTCCTCTACGGCCTGTGCTCGGGGCAGATCACCGAGGGCACCACCGTCGTGGAGTCCTCCAGCGGGTCGACGGCGGTGAGCGAGGCGTACTTCGCCCGCATGCTCGGGCTGCCGTTCGTCGCGGTCATGCCGCGGTCGACCAGCGCGGAGAAGGTGGCGCTGATCGAGTTCCACGGCGGCCGGTGCACGTTCGTCGAGAAGGCCTCGGACATGTACGAGGCGGCCCGCCGGCTCGCCGCGGACTGCGGCGGGCACTACCTGGACCAGTTCACCTACGCCGAGCGGGCCACCGACTGGCGCGGGAACAACAACATCGCCGAGTCGATCTTCGAGCAGCTCGCCGCCGAGCGGCACCCGGTGCCGGAGTGGGTGGTCGTCGGGGCCGGCACGGGCGGCACGAGCGCGACGATCGGCCGGTACCTGCGCTACCGCCGCTTCCCGACCCGGCTGGCCGTCGTCGACCCGGAGAACTCGGCGTTCCTGCCCGGCTACGAGACCGGCGACCGCGGCTGGACCACCGGGACGCCGTCGCGGATCGAGGGCATCGGCCGGCCACGGGTCGAGCCCTCGTTCGTGCCGACGATCGTCGACCGGATGATCGCGGTACCCGACGCGGCGTCGCTGGCCGCCATGCGGCACCTGGAGCGGGCCACCGGCCGCCGGGCGGGCGGCTCCACCGGCACCAACCTGTGGGGCGCCTTCGGGCTGGTGGCCGAGCTGGTGGCCGCCGGGCGCCGGGGGAGCGTGGTGACCCTGCTGTGCGACGGCGGCGAGCGCTACGCCCGCACCTACTACTCCGACGACTGGGTGGCCGCGCAGGGGCTGGACCTCGCGCCGCACACCGAGACGCTGGACCGCTTCGCCGCCACCGGGGAGTGGCCGGCCGTCCCCGTCCGGAGCCCGTGACCGGGGTCACCGGCCCCTCGGCGCGCGGCAGCGTTACTCCGCAGTAACCTCCATCATCGGAGCCAGGCGGGCCACCGTGCCCGCATCCTGAACGCGTCCTGAGGAAGGTTCAGCGCGATGAACATCGTCGTTCTAGTCAAGCAGGTCCCGGACTCCGGAAGTGAGCGCAAGCTGGACCCGGCCGACAACACCGTCGCCCGCGCCGCTGCGGACAACGTCATCAACGAGATGGACGAGTACGCCATCGAGGAGGCGCTCACCATCAAGGAGGCGCAGGGCGGCGAGGTCACCGTCCTGACCGTCGGCCCCGACTCCGCCACCGACGCCATCCGCAAGGCGCTGTCCATGGGCGCCGACAAGGCCGTGCACGTCGTCGACGACGCCATCCACGGCTCCTGCGCGGTGCAGACCTCGGCGGTCATCGCCGCGGCCCTGGGCCAGATGGAGTACGACCTGGTCATGTGCGGTGCCGAGGCGACCGACGCCCAGCTGAGTGTCATGCCGGCCCTGCTCGCCGAGCGCCTCGGCCTCCCGCAGCTCTCCGGTGCCCGCAAGGTCACCATCGAGGGCGGCACGGCGAAGGTCGAGCGGCAGACCGACGGCGGCTTCTGGGCGCTCGAGGCCCCGCTGCCGGCGATCATCTCCACCTGGGACACCATCAACGAGCCGCGCTACCCCTCGTTCAAGGGGATCATGGCCGCCAAGAAGAAGCCGGTGGAGACCAGGTCGCTGGCCGACCTCGGCCTCGACGCCGGCAGCGTCGGCCTGGCCAGCGCCACCAGCAAGGTGCTCGACTTCGCCGGCCGCCCGCCCAAGGGCGAGGGCGTGAAGGTGACCGACGAGGGCGACGGCGCGCAGAAGTTCGTCGACTACCTCGCCGGCCAGAAGATCGTCTGAGCACGGCCCGGTTCGACAGACCGATTGCAGAGGAGACCAACTAGTTATGGCAGAGGTCCTGGTCCTGGCCGAGCTCAACCCGGCCGGCGGCGGAGTCCGCAAGACCACCCTGGAAGCCCTGACCGCGGCGCGTGCGCTCGGTGAGCCGTCGGCCGTCGTCCTCGGCGCGCCGGGCACGGCCGCCGGTGTCAAGGACGCCCTCGCGGAGTACGGCGCCGCGACCGTCTACGTCGCCGAGTCCGACGACGTCGACGCCTACCTCGTGGCCCCCAAGGCCGAGGTGCTGGCGCAGCTGGTGAGCGAGAAGTCGCCCGCCGCCGTCGTCATCCCCTCCTCGCCGGAGGGCAAGGAGATCGCCGCCCGCCTGGCCATCAAGACCGGCAGCGGCTTCCTCACCGACGTCACCGAGATCGCCTCCGACGGCACCGCCACCCAGGCGGCCTTCGCCGGGGCGACGATCGTGCACTCGCAGGTGACGGTCGGCACCCCGATCTACACCCTGCGCGGCAACTCGGTCACCCCGGAGCCGGCTCCGGCCGCGGGCGCCGAGCAGCCGGTGTCGGTGTCGATCAGCGACGCCGCCAAGCAGGTCCGCGTGGTCGAGCGCGTGGTGGAGCAGAAGAGCAGCCGCCCCGAGCTCACCGAGGCCTCGATCGTCGTCTCCGGCGGTCGCGGTGTCGCCAGCGCCGAGAACTTCTCGGTCATCGAGGGCCTGGCCGACTCGCTCGGCGCGGCCGTCGGCGCCTCCCGCGCCGCGGTCGACTCCGGCTTCTACCCCCACTCCTTCCAGGTGGGGCAGACCGGCAAGACCGTCTCGCCGAACCTCTACGTGGCCGTCGGCATCTCCGGTGCGATCCAGCACCGCGCCGGCATGCAGACCTCGAAGACCATCGTGGCCATCAACAAGGACCCCGAGGCCCCGATCTTCGAGCTGGCCGACTTCGGTGTCATCGGCGACCTGAACACGGTCGTGCCGGCCGCCACCGAGCAGATCAACGCCCGCAAGTAAGGGCACAGCAGCTCCACCGTCGAGCGCCGATCCCTGCGGGGATCGGCGCTCGACGCCGCTCCGGGCTCAACACCGGGAATATCGCCGCCGAACGGGAAGCACACGCGGCGATGCAGGGTTGGGCGGAACGTGGACGGTCGGGCCGAGGAGAGCATCTGGGACGCCGACCACCGGCGGACGACGACCGGGCTGCTGACCCTCGTCACGCTCATCGCCTTCGAAGCCATGGCGGTCGGCACGGCGATGCCCAGCGCGGTGGCCGAGCTCGACGCGGTCGCCTGGTACGCCTGGCCGTTCAGCGCCTTCCTCGTCACCTCGGTCGTCGGCATGGTCGTCGGCGGGGAGGTGGGGGACCGGCGAGCTCCCGGCCGGGGCGTCCTGGCCGGCGTGCTGGTGTTCGCGGCCGGCCTGGTCATCGCCGGGATCGCCCAGCACATGGCCGTGCTCGTCCTGGGCCGCGCCGTCCAGGGGCTCGGCGCCGGGGTGGTCATCGTGCTGCTCTACGTCATCGCCGGGCAGGCGTACTCCTCACGGCTGCGGCCCCGCCTGTTCGGCGCCTTCGCGGCGGGCTGGGTGCTGCCCGCGCTGATCGGCCCGCTGGCCGCCGGCCTGGTGACCACCCACGTCGGCTGGCGCGGCGTCTTCCTCGGGCTCGTGCCGCTGGTGGCGGCCGGGCTGGCGCTGCTGCTCACCGCCGGGCCCGGGCAGGCACCTGCCGGTGGCGGGACACCGCGGCCTAGCAAGGCCGGCTGGGCGCTGCTGACCGGTGCCGGCATCGCGGCGCTCCAGTACGCCGGCCAGCGCCTGGACCTCGTCGCCGTCGCCCTCGCCGTCGCGGGTGCCGCCGCCCTCGGCCTCGGGCTGCGCCGCCTCCTGCCCCGCGGCACCGTCCGGGCCCGCGCCGGGATCCCGGCGGTCGTCGCCTCCCGCGGGCTGCTCGCCGGCGCCTTCTTCGGCATGGACGCGCTGATCCCGTTCGTGCTGACCGAGCAGCACGGCTGGAGCGCCGCCACCGCCGGGCTGCCGCTGACCGCGGGTGCGGTCGGCTGGGTGCTCGCCGCGCAGCTCCAGGGACGGCGGCCCGACCTCCCCCGCCAGCGGGTCCTGCGGGCGGGGTGCCTCGTGCTCGCCGCCGGTCTGGCCGCCACCGCCACGATCGCCGTCCCCGGGCTCGGCGGCTGGCCGGCCTACCTGACGTGGGGGCTGGCCGGCGTCGGCATGGGCCTGGGGATGCCGAGCGTCGGCGTGCTCCTGCTGGACCAGTCGCCGGAGGCCGAGCGCGGCGCCAACTCGGCGGCCCTGCAGATCTCCGATGTCACGGCCTCGGCCCTCCTCGTCGGGCTCGCCGGCGTGCTGGTGGCCGGTGCTGCCGACGGCGACGGCCCGCTGTGGCCCGCGGTCCTCGTCGCGGTCGCCGTCCTGACCGTTCCCGCGCTGCTGGGCGCGGGCATCGCCGGCCGCACCACGTCGCCGAGCCGAGGCGCTGCAGAGGGCGCGACTACATTGGCTGCGTCATGACGTATCTCGACCACGCGGCGACCACGCCGGTGCTCCCCGAGGTCGTGGCCGCCATGGCCGAGCAGCTGGGCCGGGTCGGCAACGCCTCCTCCCTGCACGCCAGCGGCCGGGCGGCCCGCCGCGCCGCCGAGCAGGCGCGTGAGCGGCTGGCCGAGGCGCTCGGCGCCCGCCCGTCGGAGGTGCTGTTCACCGGCGGTGGCACCGAGAGCGACAACCTCGCCGTCAAGGGGCTGTTCTGGGCCCGGCGGCAGGCCGACTCCCGCCGTCGCCGGATCGTGGTCAGCCCGGCCGAGCACCACGCCGTCCTCGACAGCGTGGAGTGGCTGGCCAAGCACGAGGGCGCCGAGGTCACCTGGCTCTCCGTGGAGCCGTCGGGGCGGGTCACGCCGCGGGCGCTGGCCGAGGCCCTGGGCGACGGGACCGACGTCGCCGTCGCCAGCGTGATGTGGGCCAACAACGAGATCGGCACGGTCAGCGACATCGCCGCCCTCGCCGCGACGGCGCACGACGTCGGCGTGCCGCTGCACACCGACGCGGTGCAGGCGGTCGGCCAGGTGCTGGTCGACTTCGGCGCCAGCGGCGTGGACGCGCTGACGATGACGGCGCACAAGCTCGGTGGGCCGATGGGCGTGGGAGCGCTGCTGCTGCGCCGCGAGGCGGAGTGCACGCCGCTGCTGCACGGAGGCGGCCAGGAGCGCGACGTCCGCTCCGGCACCCTGGACGTCGCCGCGATCGTCGGGCTCGCCGTGGCGGCGGCCGCGGCGGTCGAGGGCCGGGTGGAGCGCGCCGCGGAGCTGGCGCACCTGCGCGACCGGCTGGTGACCGGGGTCGTCGGCCAGGTGCCCGATGCCCAGCTCAACGGCCCGGCACTGGACGACGTGGTGCGCTCCGGGCCCGGCCGGCTGCCCGGCAACGCCCACCTCTCCTTCCCGGGTGCGGAGGGCGACGCGCTGCTCATGCTCCTCGACGCCCGCGGCATCGAGTGCTCCACCGGCTCCGCCTGCAGCGCCGGCGTCGCCCGGCCCAGCCACGTGCTGCTCGCCGTCGGCGCCGATCCCGACCGGGCGCGCAGCTCGCTGCGGTTCAGCCTCGGCCACACCAGCACCGACGCCGACGTCGACGCACTGCTGGACGTGATCGGCCCCGTGGTCGAGCGCGCCCGGCGGGCCGGCATGGGACGGCGCTGACCGTGCGCGTCCTGGCCGCCATGAGCGGGGGAGTGGACTCCGCGGTCGCCGCCGCGCTCGCGGTGGACGCGGGGCACGACGTCACCGGCGTCCACCTCGCGCTGTCGCAGGACCGGCAGGCCCTCCGCAGCGGCTCCCGCGGGTGCTGCAGCGTCGAGGACTCCCACGACGCCCGGCGGGTGGCCGACGAGCTGGGCATCCCGTTCTACGTCTGGGACATGGCCGACCGGTTCACCGAGGACGTCGTCGACGACTTCGTGGCCGAGTACGCCGCCGGCCGCACCCCCAACCCGTGCCTCCGGTGCAACGAGAAGATCAAGTTCTCCGCGGTGCTGGACCGGGCGCGGGCGCTCGGCTTCGACGCCGTGGTCACCGGCCACCACGCCCGGCTGGCCGACGGCGAGCTGCGCCGCTCGGTGGACGCGGCGAAGGACCAGTCCTACGTGCTCGGCGTGCTCACCGCCGACCAGCTGGCCGCGGCGGTGTTCCCGCTCGGTGGCATGACCAAGGACCGCGTGCGGGAGATCGCCGCCGAGCGCGGCTTCGCCGTGGCCACCAAGGCCGACTCGCACGACATCTGCTTCATCCCCGACGGCGACACCCGCGGCTTCCTGGCCCGCCGGCTCGGCAGTCGCCCGGGGCCGGTGGTCGACGCCGCCACCGGTGCCACGGTCGGTGCGCACGAGGGGACCTACGGGTTCACCGTGGGCCAGCGGCGCGGGCTCGGCGTCAGCACCGGCGACCAGGAGCCTCGCTACGTGCTCGGCATCGAGCCGGTGACCCGCACCGTCACCATCGGCACCGCCGAGCTCGCCGGGGTGGACGAGATCACGACGGCGGGGGCGACCTGGACGTCGGCCGCGCCGGCCCTGCCGCTGCGGGCCCAGGTGCAGCTGCGGGCGCACGGGGAGCCGGTGCCCTGCGAGGTCGTCGCGGGCGCCGACGGCGGGCTGGTGATCGCCCTCGACGCGGTGCAGCGCGGGGTGGCGGCCGGGCAGTCCGCCGTCCTCTACGAGCCCGACGCCGTGCGCGGTGACCGCGTCCTGGGCCAGGCCGCGATCCGCGCCACCCGCAGGCGGCCGGCCGCGGTCGGTCGCTGAGGCGGACCACCGGACGGCTACCGTCGCCGTCGTGACCACCCCGCCCGATCCCCCCGCCCTCGTCCTGCCCGGCGGGGACGGCGCTGCGGAGCCGGTCCCGGCTCCTGAGCCGTGGGGAGGTGCCTCCGGCGTCGGATCGCTGCCCGGCGCCGACCCGGCCGAGGCGCTGCGCACGGTGGTGGGGGAGCTGCCGGGGTTCGCGCACCTGCCCGAGCTGCCCGGCCGCGGGCCGGGCGCGGACATGCTCGGCCGCTCGGCCGCGCTGCTGGTCGACCTCGCCGTGGACCTGACGCCGGCCGGCTGGCGGCTGGTCCCGCGGCCCGGGATCGACCACCAGCGGGCCGAGGAGTTCCTGGCCCGCGACCTCGACGCGCTGCACGACGTCGCCGAAGGGTGGACCGGCCCGTTCAAGGTGCAGGCCGCCGGGCCGTGGACGCTGGCCGCCGGCCTCGAGCGCACCCGCGGGGACCGGGCCGTCGTCGACCCGGGCGCCCGCCGCGACCTCGCGCAGTCCCTGGCCGAGGGCCTCGCCGCCCACGTGGCCGCCGTGCGGGCCCGGGTGCCCGGCGCGCGGGTCGTGGTGCAGCTCGACGAGCCGTCGCTCCCGGCCGTCCTGCAGGGCGGGCTGCCCACCGCCAGCGGGTTCGGGAAGCTCGGGGCCGTGGCGGCCGACGTGGTGGAGCAGGAGCTGGCCGCGGTGATCCGGGCCCTGCCCGGCCCGGTGGTCGTGCACTGCTGCGACCGGCGGGTGCCGCTGGACCTGCTCCGCGCCGCCGGCGCCGGCGGCCTCTCCTTCGACCTCGGCCTCGTCCAGGACCTGGACGCGGTCGGCACCGCGGTCGAGGCCGGCGTGCACCTGCTGCCCGGCGTCGTGCCGGGCACCGATGCGACCCTGCCGGCGCCGAAGGCGACGGCCTCCCGGGTGGCGGCCTGGTGGCGCGAGCTCGGCTTCCCCGCGGACGACCTGCCGGCCGCGGTCACCCTGACCCCGGCGTGCGGGCTGGCCGGGGCGACGCCCGCCTACGCCCGCGCGGCGATGCGGCAGGTCCGCGAAGCGGCGAAGTACCTGCTGCCGGAGTAGCTCAGTCCAGGACCGCGACGGCGATGCCGACAGCGGCGGCGACCAGGACCGCCAGCACCGCGAGCGCCTGCAGCGACGGCGGCATCCGGGCGAACGCCGGCCGGTCCCGGAGGAGGGCCAGGAGAACCATGCCGAGGAGGCCGCCGATGCCGAGGAACGGGGCGGCGAAGGCTGCCGCGAGGCCCACGCCGTCGGCCGGCGTCACGGAGCAGCCGAACCCGATGCCGGTGCACTGGCCGTCCGCGTTCTCGTCCGGCAGCACCAGCGAGCCGACGACCACGGCCAGCGCCGGGAGCAGCCAGAGCACGCCCAGGACGTACCAGTAGGCGCGGGCGCCCGGCCTCCGGTCGCTGAGCGGGGAAGTCATGCCGCGCATCCTGGCCCATCCCGGTGCCGCGCCAGGTCCGTGACGCGGCGAAGTGCCCGCCGGCTGACCGACGGTCACGACCCGCCGGGAAATGAGTCGGCCGGACCGGGCCGCAGCACCTAGCCTGCCGCCGTGTTCACGACATCGGTCGACGGCGTCCCGGTCTTCTTCGCCCAGGGCCCGCCGCCGCTGAGCGCCGGTCTGGTCTTCGGCGTCGGCCGCCGCGACGAGACCTTCGTGGGGGGCGGGATCACCCACCTCGTCGAGCACCTGGTCATGCGCGCGGTGGGGCGGACCGCCATCGAGGTGAACGCCTCGGTGGACCTGACCAGCACCGAGTTCACCGCCAGCGGGCCTGCCGACCACGTCGTGGCGTTCCTGCACGCCGTCTGCGGCGCCCTCGGGAACCTGCCGGTCGCCGAGCTGGCCGTGGAGGCCGACGTCCTCCGCGCCGAGGGCGGGACCGTCGCGCCCCCGGCCGTCGCCCTCCTGCTGGGTGAGCTCTACGGCAGTCGTGGTGCGGGGCTCGCCGCGTCACGGGAGCCCGGCGTCCGGGCACTCGGCCCGGAGGACGTGCGGGGCTGGGTGCGTCGGTTCTTCACCCGCGGGAACGCGGCGCTGTGGCTGACCGGCCCGGTCCCGGAGGGCCTGCGGCTACCGCTCCCGGAGGGGCCGGCGCCCGAGCGTGCCGCGCAGCCCCGGCTCGCGCCCGCCACGCCGGCCTGGGGCCAGATCCCGGTCGAGGAGCGGGTGACCCTCGGGGCGGAGGTTCCTCCGCATCCGGCGCTGACCGCGACCATGGGCGTACTCCGGACGCGGGTGGAGGACGAGCTCCGGCACCGCCGGGGCGTCGCCTACTCCATCGAGCTGGACAGACCGGCCGTCGACGCGTCGACCCGGGTTGCGGTGCTGACCACGGACGTGCGCCCCGGCCACGAGGCGTTCGCGGCGCAACTGATCTGGCGGGAACTGCACCGGCTGGCCGACCTCGGGCCCGAACCTGCGGAGATCGAACGGGAGCGTGCGGAGGTCACGGCGTTCCTCGACGACCCGCGGGCGGACCTCGAGGAGGCGTGCGCGACGGCGCACGCGACCGTGACCGGGATCCCGGTCATCGCCGCCGCCGAGCTGCGGCGGAACGCCGCGGAGCTCAGCGGGGACGCCGTCCGCGAGGTCGCGGGCGCGCTGCTCGCCTCCGCCGTGCTGCTGGTGCCGGCGGACACGGACCCGCGGCTACCGGGCCTCGTCCGGCTGCCCGAGTGGTCGGCGGACGTGGTGACCGGACGCGTCTTTCCCCGCAAGCGGCTGCGCGGCGTGCCCAAGGAGGCGCGGCTGGTCGTCGGCGACGAGGGTGCGACCCTCGTCCTGGACGAGGACCGGCTGATCACCGTCCGCTGGCGCGAGGCGGTCGGACTGGTCCGGCAGGGCCCCGACGAGTGCCTCCTCGTCGGGCCGGACGGCTTCAGCCTGCCGCTGTCGGCGGAGGACTGGCGCAACGGTGCGGAGGCCCTCGCCCTCGCCCTCGCGGCGGTTCCCGAGGAGCTCCAGGTCGTCGACGACGACGCCCTCGACGACGGGCTGCTGCTGCTGCGCGCTCCCGCCCACCGGGTCCGCGAGGCGGTGGCCCACGAGAGGTACGGAGCGCGCCTGGTCGCCAACGGGGAGTGGACCGCGGTCCTGCCCGAGGGCGGCCGGACGGCCGAGTCCGTCGCCGACGACCTGTCCGCCGTGCTCGGCCGGGGAACCACGGGCCTGGTCCTGCGCCGCTCCCACGTCGACGTCGGCTACGTGCTGCTGCGCGGGGCCAAGGAGGTCGACCGGCACGGCTGGGGGGCCTCGCCCGGGAATCCGCAGCTGCTCGCACGGGCCACCGGACGGCCGGACGCCCACACGGCCCACCTGCTGGGCGTCGTCGGGACGACGGACGAGATCCTGCAGCACGTCGTCCTCGCCCTGGGGCTGCCACTCGAGGTACCCGCCCTGATGGCGGGCGCTGAACCCACGCGCGCCGAGCGCGTCGAGGGGCAGGGCATCGCGGGCGCCTTCCGTGCCTCCGTGCGGGGCGACTTCGTCGGCCCGGAGGGCAGCGGCGGCCCCGTGGACCGGTGGATGCGGCTGACGCACACCCGGCCGGGCTGGTACCGGGCGGCCAACGCGTGCGGTGCGCTGCTGGCCGCCGCGGTGCTCTACGCCCTCGTCACCGTTCCCGACCTCCTCGACGGCGGCTTCGGGGAGATCGCGGTCTGGGTGCTGGCCGGTTCCGGTCTGGTGAACTGCCTGTGGGAGACCCGTCCACCGCGGCGGCCCGGGCCGGCCGGGCCGACGGTGGAGGACCGGCCGGTGGAGGAGCCGCGGCCCACGCCGACCCGGTGAGCGCCGGCGCGCGCCACGGGCGGGTGAGGGCCGGTTGGACGTCGTACCCGCCGGATACCGTTCGTCCGTGAGCACCGACGCCGACCTCGTCGAACCGTCCGTCACCCCGGTGGCCGACCGCGAGGACCTCACCGAGGTTCCCGACGACGCGCGCACGCGGCATCGCGACATGGCCGAGGAGCTGGACCGGTACGCGTTCGCGTACTACGTCCGGGACGAGCCGCTGATCAGCGACGGCCAGTACGACGAGCTGATGGGCGAGCTCAAGGCGCTGGAGGCCGCGCACCCCGCGCTGGTCAGCCCCGACTCGCCGAGCCAGAAGGTCAACGGCGGGTTCACCGCGACGTTCGCCCCGGTGCAGCACCTGGAGCGCATGCAGAGCCTGGACAACGCGTTCAGCAGCGACGAGCTGTCGGCCTGGGCCGCCCGCGCCGAGCGGGAGGGCGCCGCCGGGGCGGGCTACCTGTGCGAGCTGAAGGTCGACGGCGTGGCCGTCGACCTGGTCTACGAGCAGGGCCGGCTGGTCCGCGCGGCCACCCGTGGGGACGGGACCACCGGGGAGGACGTCACGGCGAACGTCCGCACCATGGCCGACGTCCCCCAGCAGCTGACCGGGCCCGACGTCCCGGAGCTGCTGGAGGTCCGCGGCGAGATCTACTTCCCCGTGGAGGCCTTCGCCGAGGTCAACGCGGGCATGGTCGAGGCGGGCAAGCCGCCGTTCGCCAACCCGCGCAACGCGGCCGCGGGCTCGCTGCGGCAGAAGGACCCGAAGGTGACGGCCACCCGCCCGCTGCGGCTGGTGGTGCACGGGCTGGGTGCCCGGAAGGGCTTCGAGCCGGACCGCCAGTCCGCGGCCTACGACGGGCTGCGCGCCCTCGGCCTGCCGGTGAGTGACCGGTTCGAGGTGGTGGACGACCTCGAGGGCGTGTGGGCCTACATCGAGCGCTACCGCGAGCAGCGGCACTCGGTCGCGCACGAGATCGACGGCGTGGTGGTGAAGGTCGACCAGGTGGCGCTGCAGCGCCGGCTCGGGTCGACGTCCCGGGCCCCGCGCTGGGCGATCGCCTTCAAGTACCCGCCGGAGGAGGCGACCACGAAGCTGCTCGACATCCGGGTCAACGTCGGGCGCACCGGCCGGGTCACCCCGTTCGCGTACATGGAGCCGGTGAAGGTCGCCGGCTCCACGGTGCAGCTGGCGACCCTGCACAACGCGAGCGAGGTCGTGCGCAAGGGCGTGCTCATCGGCGACACCGTCGTCATCCGCAAGGCCGGCGACGTCATCCCCGAGGTGCTCGGGCCGGTCGCCGCCGCCCGCACCGGCGACGAGCGCGCGTTCGTCATGCCCACGCACTGCCCCGAGTGCGGCACCGAGCTGCGGCCCGAGAAGGAGGGCGACGCCGACATCCGCTGCCCCAACGCCCGGTCCTGCCCCGCCCAGCTCCGGGAGCGGGTCTTCCACGTCGCCGGCCGGGGTGCGTTCGACATCGAGAACCTGGGTTACGAGGCCGCGATCGCGCTGCTGCAGAGCTCCCTGCTGACCGACGAGGGCGACCTGTTCTTCCTCGACGAGGAGCAGCTCCAGCGCTCGGCGTTCTTCACGAAGAAGAACGGCACGCTCTCGGCCAACGGCGCCAAGCTGCTGGTGAACCTGCAGACCCGCAAGGACGTCCCGCTGTGGCGGGTGCTCGTCGCGCTGTCGATCCGGCACGTCGGCCCGACGGCGGCGCAGGCGCTGGCCCGCGACTTCCGCTCGATGGACCGCCTCATGGCCGCCACCGAGGAGGAGCTCGCCGCCGCCGACGGCGTCGGTCCCACGATCGCGAAGTCGGTGCGCGACTGGTTCGGCGTCGACTGGCACTGCGCCGTCGTGGAGAAGTGGCGGCACGCCGGGGTCCGCATGGCCGACGCCGCGGACGACGTCCCGCCCGGGCCGCTCACCGGCGTCACCGTCGTGGTCACCGGCTCGCTGCGCGACCACAGCCGCGACCAGGCGATCGCCGCGATCCAGGAGCGCGGGGGCAAGGTCACCGGCTCGGTGTCGAAGAAGACCGGCTTCGTCGTCGTGGGCGCCGACCCCGGGAGCAAGTACGACAAGGCGGTGCAGGTGAAGGCGCCGGTCCTCGACGACGACGGCTTCCGGGTGCTGCTCGAGGAGGGGCCGGAGGCCGCCCGCGAGGTGGCGACCATCGGCGACGGCTCGGAGTAGCCGGCCCGGGCCGGGTTGACCGGCCCGCGGTGGCTGCCTAGGTTCTGGTCGGCTGATGCGGCCGGCCGCTCGCGCCCCTCCGGGGTCTGGTGAACGCATCGAGGCACCGTCTGATCCGTCGACCGGTCCACCACGGCGAACGAGTCGGCAACGCGAGCACTGACGCGCACCGACGGTTCGCCGATCGGAGGATCCATGTCGGGTACCGACCCGGGCTCCGCGCCCGGCAGCCTGCGCGCCAAGCAGATGGCCGTGAGGCTCCGCGCCGACCTGCGCGCGCACCACGCGGTCGAGCTCACCCACGGCCAGTGCCTGGAGCTGGTGGCCCGCCAGCACGGCGCGGCCGACTGGAACACCCTGGTCGCCCGGCCTCCCCGCGGCACGGCGGAGGTCCCGTGGGGAGCGGCCGGGGCCACGATCCCGGTGCTCCGGATCTTCTCCGTGGCGGCGGCGCTGCAGTTCTACGTGGACTTCCTGGGGTTCCAGCTGGACTTCGGAGGGCCGTCGGGCGGCCCGGGCACGCCCTACTACGGACAGGTCACCCGGGCGGCCACCACGGTGCACCTCACCGAGGTCCCCTACGCCCCCGGCGTCGGGGCGACGGTGCTGGTCTGGGTCACGGGGCTGGACCGGCTCCGGGCCGAGCTCGACGCCCGACGGGCGGAGGTGCCGGTCTGGGGTCCGGCGGTCTGGGTCCCCGAGATCGAGCAGGCCCCGTGGGGAGCCCGCGTGCTGACCCTCGCCGATCCGTTCGGCAACCACCTGCACCTCAACGAGCCCGACGACGCCGACGCCCGGCGGGTGCTGCCGGCGTGGGGAGGAGCCGGGTCCGGCGGCTGACCGCCGGGTGGTCGACGACCGGGGTGGGACGCCGGCGGCGGTGAGGTCAGGTCGGCGGGAGGTGGGTGACCGTGGCCGCGATACCGGTCAGGTGCGCCAGCCGGAGCAGCTCCGAGCGGCGGAACGCCGGGCCGCCCGATCGGCCGACGACCACCGCGCGCGTCCCGGTGCCCGACGGCGCGGCCATCATCTCGATGGCCATCTCCTGCCAGCGCTCGGGCAGCCACGCGTCGTCGCTGGGCAGCAGCACCGGCCCGCCCAGCGGCAGCCACGGCAGCGTGAGACCGGTGAACTCCGGTGCCGCCTCCGACGCCGCCACCACGGCCGAGGCGTCCAGCGGCGCCGGCTGGCCGGCACCGTCGAGGATCACCGCCCACCCGCTGTGGAAGACCCGGGGCAGCTCGGCGACCAGCACGCCGGCCGCCGTCCCGTCGCCGCCGCGGGCCAGGGCGTCGAGCAGCTCCAGCTCCCGGTGGGTGTCCAGCGGGCCGGCGAACGGCCGCAGCGACTCCACCTGCACCCCCGGCACCGCCTGCGCGACCGTGATCAGGCTGTCGGGCAGCCGGTCGGCCGGGAGGTCGACGACCACGTCGTCCACGGCGATGCCGTGGCCCCGCTCGAGGACGTCGAGGGAGACGATGTCGATGCCGGCCGCGCCCAGCGCGGACGCCACCGAGCCGAGGATGCCGGGGCGGTCGGGCAGCACCAGTCGCAGGAGATAGGACACGCATCCTCCGGGGAGCCTCGCCGGTCCGGCCGATCTCCGTCGATCGCGGTCAGCCGCAGCCTCTCACGCCGACGGGTGGCCGGAAGGCCCCACGTACAGTGTCCCGGTCACGTCCCGGGCCGAGAGCGGGCCGACGGGCACTGCCGAAGTGGAGTTCTCCCGCAGCATGAGCACCCCCTCCCCGAAGGGCCGGCTGACCCGCGACGAGGTGGCGCACCTGGCGCACCTGTCCCGGCTGGCGTGCAGCGACGAGGAGCTCGAGCTCTTCGCCGGTCAGCTCGCCGCCGTGCTGGACGCCGTCGCGCAGGTCGGCAAGGCCGACGTCGCCGACGTCGCCCCCACGACGCACGCGGTGCCGATGACCAACGTCATGCGGCCCGACGTCGCCCGTCCGAGCCTGCCCCGCGACGCCGTCCTGGCCGGCGCGCCCGCCGCGGAGGACGACCGGTTTCGCGTGCCGCGCATCCTGGGGGAGGAGGCGTGAGCTCTCCCGACCTGACCACCACCAGCGCCGCCGACCTGAGCCGCGCACTCCAGGCGGGGGAGCTGAGCTCCGCCGAGGTCACCCGCGCCTACCTCGACCGGATCGCGACCGAGGACGGCGCGCTGGGTGCCTACCTGCACGTCGACGCGGAGGCCGCGCTGGCGACCGCCGGCGCCGTCGACGCCGCCCGGGCCGAGGGCCGCGAGCTGGGCCCGCTGGCCGGTGTCCCGCTGGCGCTCAAGGACGTCGTCGTCACCGAGGGCGTGCCCACCACCAGCGGCTCGAAGATCCTCGAGGGCTGGCGCCCGCCGTACGACGCCACCCTGGCCGCGAAGCTCAAGACCGCGGGCACCGTGCTGCTCGGCAAGACCAACATGGACGAGTTCGCCATGGGCTCCTCCACGGAGAACTCCGCCTACCGGGTCACCCGCAACCCGTGGGACCACGACCGGATCCCCGGCGGCTCGTCGGGCGGGTCCTCCGCGGCGGTCGCCGGCGGGCTGGCCCCCTGGTCGATCGGTACCGACACCGGTGGCTCGATCCGGCAGCCGGCCGCGCTCACCGGGCTGGTCGGGCACAAGCCCACCTACGGCTCGGTGTCGCGGTACGGGCTGATCGCCTTCTCCTCGAGCCTGGACCAGGCCGGCCCGATGACCCGCACCGTCCTGGACGCGGCGCTGCTGCACGAGGCCATCGCCGGCCACGACACCTACGACTCGACGAGCATCGACTGCCCCATTCCCGTGCTGGCCGAGGCGGCCCGCCGCGGCGCCGGGGGAGAGCTCGCCGGCCTGAAGGTGGGCGTCGTCCGCGAGCTGGGCGGGGAGGGGCACACCGAGGGGTACGAGCAGGGCGTGCTCGACCGCTTCCGGGAGGCGGTGGCCCTGCTGGAGAGCATGGGTGCGGAGGTGCGGGAGGTCTCCTGCCCGGCCTTCGACCTCGCGCTGCCGGCCTACTACCTGATCGCGCCCAGCGAGGCCTCGTCCAACCTGGCTCGCTTCGACGGGGTCCGCTACGGGCTCCGCGTGGGCGACGACGGCAGCCGCGACCTCGACGAGGTCATGGCGCTCACCCGCGAGCAGGGCTTCGGCGCCGAGGTGAAGCGCCGGATCATCCTGGGCAGCTACGCGCTGTCGGCCGGCTACTACGACGCCTACTACGGCCAGGCCCAGAAGGTGCGCACGTTGATCGGCCGCGACTTCACCGCCGCGTTCAGCACCGACGACGGCCTGGGCCTCGACGTGCTGGTCAGCCCGACCACCCCCACGGTCGCGTTCCCGATCGGGTCCCGGGTCGACGACCCGATCGCCATGTACGCCGCGGACCTGTGCACGCTGCCGGCGAGCCTCGCCGGGGTGCCGGCCATCTCGGTGCCCTGCGGGCTGTCCGAGGGGCTGCCGGTGGGCTTCCAGATCATGGCCCCGGCGCTCGCCGACGACCGCTGCTACCGCGTCGCCGCCGCGCTGGAGGCGGCGCAGGACGCCGCCCGCGGGCACCGGCTGCTGGACGAGCTGGGCCGCCTCGGCTCGAAGGAGGACACGCCCTCATGAGCACCGACACCCTGGTCGACTTCGACGAGCTGCTCACCCGCTACGAGCCGGTGATCGGGCTGGAGACCCACGTCGAGCTGGGCACCGCGTCGAAGATGTTCTGCGGCTGCTCCACCACCTTCGGCGCCGAGCCCAACACCCAGACCTGCCCGGTGTGCCTGGGGCTGCCCGGGTCGCTGCCCGCGGCGAACGAGGCCGCCATCGAGGCGACCATCCGGATCGGGCTGGCGCTCGGCTGCCGCATCGCCACCTGGTCCCGGTTCGCGCGCAAGAACTACTTCTACCCGGACATCCCCAAGGGCTTCCAGACCAGCCAGTACGACGAGCCGCTCTGCACCGCGGGGCACCTGGACGTCGAGGTCGACGGCGAGATCTACCGGGTGGAGATCGAGCGGGTGCACCTGGAGGAGGACACCGGCAAGAACCTGCACGTCGGTGGCTCCACCGGGCGCATCCACGGGGCCGACCACTCGCTGGTCGACTACAACCGGGCCGGCATCCCGCTCGTCGAGATCGTCACCCGGCCCGTTCCAGGCGCCGGCGCCAAGGCGCCGGAGGTGGCGCGTGCCTACGTCACGGAGCTGCGGGAGATCCTGCTCGCCCTCGGCGTCTCCGAGGTGCGGATGGAGCAGGGCAACCTGCGCTGCGACGTGAACACCTCCCTGGCGCCGACCGGCAGCCTGGAGTGGGGCACCCGCACGGAGACCAAGAACGTCAACTCGCTGCGGTCGGTGGAGCGCTCGGTGCGCTTCGAGATGCGCCGGCAGGCCGCCGTCCTGGACGCCGGTGAGCGCGTGGTGCAGGAGACCCGTCACTTCCACGAGGACACCGGCAGTACCTCGCCCGGGCGCAGCAAGGAGGAGGCGACCGACTACCGGTACTTCCCCGAGCCCGACCTGGTGCCCATCGCCCCCGACGAGGAGTGGGTCGAGAAGCTGCGGGTCGCCCTCCCGGAGCTCCCCGCCGCCCGCCGGGTGCGCCTGCAGCAGGAGTGGGGCATCTCGCCGACCGAGATGGCGTGGCTGGTCAACGCCGGCGCCGTCGAGCTGGTCAGCGACACGGTGGCCGCCGGCGCCTCCCCGGGCGACGCGCGCAAGTGGTGGCTGGGCGACCTCGCCCGCCGGGCCAACGACGCCGGGACCGACCTCGGCGAGCTGGCCATCAGCCCGGCGCAGGTGGCCGAGCTGATCGGCCTCGTCTCGGCCGGCACGATCAACGACCAGCTGGCCCGGCAGGCGCTCGACGGCGTGCTCGCCGGCGAGGGCGACCCGGCGGCCGTCGTCGAGGCCCGCGGCCTGGCCGTCATGGGCGAGTCCGACGAGCTGGTCGCCGCGGTCGACGCGGCCATCGAGGGGAACCCCGACGTCGCCGAGAAGGTGCGCGGCGGCAAGGTGCAGGCCATCGGCGCGTTGGTCGGCGCGGTCATGAAGACCACCCGCGGGAAGGCCGACGCCGCGACCGTGAAGCGGATGCTCGAGGAGCGCCTGGTCAGCAGTTGAGGTCGGGACTCTCCGGGCACCACGTCACGCCGAGTGGGGCCCGGAGGGTCCCGCGCAGCCGTGACTCAGCGGCTCAGCTCACCGGGGGACGGCATGTGGCCGCGGTGCGATCCGGAGGATCGCAATGTCAGAGCGGGGAGGTGGGCTGGCCGCCCGGCGGCTGGATCCGCAGCACCTTGTCGTCGTCCTCTGCCGGGGTGCCGATCCCGTCCCGGTTGGACGTCGTCACCCACAGCGCGCCCTGGGCGTCGAGGACGACCGTGCGCAGCCGGCCGTAGCTGCCCCCGAGGACCTCGTCGCCGGCGCCGTCCACCGGCACGCCGTTCTCGTCGAGGGTGATGACGTGCACCCGCTGACCGTCCAGCGCGCCCAGGAACACGGTGCCGTTGGCGACGGCGCAGCCCCCGAGCCCGCCCTCGGCGGGCGCGATCTCGAGCAGCGGGGCGCCGTCGCCGGCCGCGGTGACCACGTCGAACTCGTCCGCCCCCTGGCGGGCCTCGTCGGTGGCGTAGAGGCGCTCCTCGTCCTGGCACAGGGCGGTGACGTCGCGGTGGCCCCGGCTGAACACCGGGTCGGCGCCCAGGACCGGCCGGCCGAAGATGTCGATCCGCAGCACCTTGCCGGCCAGGGACGCCGGGTCGGCGGCCAGCGCGGGGTCCCCGGCGTCACCGGTGCCGACGTAGAGCGCGCCGTCGGCGCCGGTCAGCAGGCCACCGCCGTTGCCGGTCTCCCCGCGGGGGATCCCGGTGAGCACCGGGTTCGGCGTGCCGCCGATCGGGAACCGCACCACCCGGTTGTCGGTGGCGGTGGAGACGTAGGCGAACAGCAGCCCGTCCTCGGCGAAGGTGGGGGAGAGGGCCAACCCCAGCAGGCCGCCGTCACCGGCGGTGTCGATGCCAGGGACGGTCATGAGCTCCCTGGCCGGGGACCGGTCGGGGAAGACCTGGAGCAGCCGCCCGGTGTCCCGCTCGCCGACGATCGCCGTGCCGTCCGGCAGCAGCACCAGGCCGGTCGGGATGCTCAGACCGGAGGCGACGACGTTCGGGTCGCCCTCCTGCTCGCCCGATCCGGGCTGCGCGGGGTCCACCGGCGCCGGGGCGGTGGGCGCCGGCGGCCCCACCTCCGGCGGGGCGCCCTCGGGCAGCGGGCGGAACGGGCCGGCGGGCTCGTAGCCGCCGTTCCCGCAGGCGGTCAGCAGCAGCCCGGCGAACAGAGCGACGACCACCCGTGGCGCGCGCCGCACGCTCGTCCGCCTCACCGGGCCCAGAGTACGTGCGCCGCCGGCCGATGGCCGTCCTCCGGCGGCGCGGACGCCGGTGGCTAGCGTGGGGGCGTGACCATCCTGGAGCTCGGCGCGGACGAGACCCTGCACGTGCTGGTGCCCTCCCGGCGGCTGGCGGAGGCGGTGGAGGCCTTCTCGCCGCGGGTCCGGGCGCACCGGGTGAGCGCCGAGGACGGCCCACCGCAGGGGGAGGCCGCCCTGGCCCAGATGTGGGTGCACTCCCGCGGGTCCGTGCCGCTGCCCGAGGGCTTCCTCGAGGCGCTGCCGCGGCTGCGGCTCGTGCAGCTGACCAGCGCCGGCGCCGAGGGGGTGGTGGGGCGGCTCCCCGAGGGCCTGGTGCTGTGCAACGCCCGCGGCGCGCACACGCCGTCGACCGCGGAGTGGGTCATGGCTGCCACGCTGGCCGCCCAGCGGGGGCTGCCCTCGTTCGTGCGCGAGCAGGACGCCGGCCGGTGGTCGTTCGCCACGCACTCGACCCTCGTGGGCGCGCGGGTGCTGGTGATCGGGGCCGGCGACATCGGGACGGCGGTCGGCCGGATGCTCAGCGGGTTCGACGTGCAGCTCACCTACGTGGCGCGCAGCCCGCGCCCCGGCGTGCGGACGGTCGACGAGCTGCCGGAGCTCCTGCCCCAGGCCGACGTCGTGGTGCTCCTCGTCCCCCTGACCGCGGAGACCACCGGGCTGGTCGACGCGGAGTTCCTCGCCGCGATGCCCGACGGGGCGCTGCTGGTCAACGCCGCCCGCGGACCGGTCGTCGACACCGACGCCCTGCTGGCCGAGCTCACCGCGGGGCGGCTGCGGGCCGCGGTGGACGTGACCGATCCCGAGCCGCTGCCCGCCGACCACCCGCTCTGGCGTGCCCCCGGCCTGCTGCTCACCCCGCACGTCGCCGGCGAGGTGCCGCAGACCGGGCAGCGGGCGCTCGCGGCGGTCACCGCCCAGATCGGCCGGATCCTGGCCGGGGAGCCGCTGGCCGACGTCGTCGGCGACTACTGAGCCCGGTCGCCCCCGGGCCGGGACGGCGGCGCGGAGACGTCGATGCGCCCGCCGGAGGCGGCGGCGAGCGCGGGCAGGTCGCGCGCCCGCAGCACCGGCAGCCGCACCTCGGTCGCCGCGGTGGTCACCAGCCAGAGGTCGCCCCGCTCGCCCACGCGGATGCCGGCCAGCTCGGTCCAGGGGACGGTGCGGGCCCCCAGCACCGCCCGCGCGGTGACCCCGTCGTCGGTGACGTCGACCCCCCGGCGCAGCACGGCGACCGCGACGGCGACCGGCACCAGCAGGAGCAGCAGCGTCCACCACGTCGCCGCGGCGGTCGGGAGGATGCACAGGGCCAGCACGACGACGGGGATCAGGGCGCTGCGCGGCATCTGGAACCGGGCGGGAGAGCTCACGGCCGGCGATCCTCCCACCCCGGGCTGGTCGTCCGGTCCGGCCGCAGGCCTACCATCCCCGAGCGTGACGATCGGCGAGGACCTCATCCCCGGCAACGAGCCCGCGAGCGGGACGCACAGCCCGCTGAAGCCGCGCAGCTACGAGGTGACCGACGGCGACGCGAAGGCGCCGGCGCGGGCCATGCTGCGGGCGGTCGGCATGGGCGACGAGGACTTCGCCAAGCCGCAGATCGGCGTGGCCTCGTCCTGGAACGAGATCACCCCCTGCAACCTCTCCCTGGACCGGCTGGCCAAGCGGGCCAAGGAGGGTGTGTTCGCCGCGGGCGGCTACCCGCTGGAGTTCGGCACCATCTCCGTCTCCGACGGCATCTCGATGGGCCACGAGGGCATGCGCGCCTCGCTGGTGTCGCGCGAGGTCATCGCCGACTCGGTCGAGACGGTCATGTTCGCCGAGCGGCTCGACGGCTCGGTGCTGCTCGCCGGCTGCGACAAGTCGCTGCCCGGCATGCTCATGGCGGCCGCGCGGCTGGACCTGGCCAGCGTGTTCCTGTACTCCGGCTCCACGCTGCCCGGCAAGCTCGCCGACCGGGACCTCACGATCATCGACGTCTTCGAGGGCGTGGGCGCCTGCGCCCGCGGGCTGATCACCCGCGAGGAGCTGGTCGAGATCGAGAAGGCGGCCTGCCCGGGGCAGGGCTCGTGCGGCGGCATGTACACCGCCAACACCATGGCCAGCGTCGCGGAGGCGCTCGGGATGGCGCTGCCGGGCAGCGCGGCCCCGCCCGCCCCCGACAGCCGGCGCGACGCCTACGCGGTGGCCTCCGGCGAGGCGGTCGTCAACCTGCTGCGCAAGGGCATCACCGCGCGCCAGATCATGACGAAGGAGGCGTTCGAGAACGCCATCACGGTCGTCATGGCGCTCGGCGGCTCCACCAACGCCGTCCTGCACCTGCTGGCGATCGCGCACGAGGCGCAGGTCGAGCTGACGCTGGACGACTTCAACCGGATCGGCGACCGCACCCCGCACCTGGCCGACGTCAAGCCGTTCGGTCGCTTCGTCATGACCGACATCGACCGCGTCGGCGGCGTCCCGGTCGTGCTCCGCGCGCTGCTGGACGCCGGCCTGCTGCACGGCGACACCCTCACCGTCACCGGGAAGACGATGGCCGAGAACCTCGCCGACATCGCGCCGCCGGACCTCGACGGCACGATCGTGCACGCGATGGACAACCCGATCCACAAGACCGGCGGACTGACGATCCTGCGCGGCTCGCTGTCCCCGGAGGGGGCGGTGGTGAAGTCGGCCGGCTTCGACGCCGACGTCTTCGAGGGCACCGCCCGGGTCTTCGACGGGGAGCAGGGCGCGATGGACGCCGTCACCGAGGGCACGCTGGAGCCCGGTGACGCCGTGGTGATCCGGTACGAGGGCCCGCGCGGCGGCCCAGGCATGCGGGAGATGCTCGCCGTCACCGGCGCGATCAAGGGCGCCGGGCTGGGCAAGGACGTCCTGCTGCTGACCGACGGCCGGTTCTCCGGCGGCACCACGGGCCTGTGCATCGGTCACGTCGCGCCCGAGGCCGCCGACGGCGGTCCGATCGCCTTCGTGCGCGACGGCGACCGCATCCGCCTGGACCTGGTCCACCGCACGCTGGACCTGCTGGTCGACGCCGACGAGCTGGCCCGCCGGGCCGACGGCTGGGAGCCCCTGCCGCCGCGCTACACCACCGGCGTGCTCGGCAAGTACGCCAAGCTCGTCGGCTCGGCCGCGCAAGGCGCGATCTGCGGCTGACCCCCCAAGGGGTGAGGGGGAGGACACCCCGGCTCATCGGGCCCTCCCGGAGTGCCGATCCAGGGTCCGTGACCGCGCGTCGTCCCACCTCGCCCCCCGAGGGGCTCGTGGGACCTCCGTCCGCGCCGTTCGCACCCGCGCCACGCCTCGCGGCGCCGGTGCCCACCGTCTCCGCCCGCGAGGACGCCCGGTCGCGCCGGGAGTCGGCCGTCGCGACGGCCGCCCTGGCCGTCCTGGGCCTCGCGGCCCTGGCCGTGCGCGGCCTGCCGCAGCTGACGCCGCTGCTGCTGGCGCTCGCCTCCGCCCTGGCCGCCGTCGTGGTGGCCCGGCACGCCGGCCGGCTGGACCGCCGGTCGCGGCGGCCCTGGCGCGCGCTGACGGTCGTCGCCGGCCTGCTCGTCGCCGCGCAGCTGCTGTACGTGCTCGACCCGGCCGGTGGCCCGGGGTTGAGCGCCTGGGCGCAGCTGCCCCAGGTCCCCGCCGTCCCCCTGGCGGTCGCCGCCTGCCTGCTCCTGCTGCCCTCGCGGACCCGCCGGGGCGCGGTGACGCGGGACCTCCTCGACGGCGGGATCGTCCTGGTGGCCGTGGCACTCGCCGCGGCCCTCGTCCTGTCCGACGTCCTGGCGAGCAGCCGGGGCCCGCTCGGCGCGCTGCTCGTCGTCGGCTACCCGGTCACCGCTGCGCTGCTCTCCGGCGTCGCCGTGATGGTCGTGGTCCGGGCCGACGCGCCCCGTCGCCGCGCCGCGTCCTGGCTGCTGGTCACGATGCTCGCGCTGGCGGTGGTCGCCGTCTCCGGCGCGCTGGCCAACGTCGTCGGCGACCGCGCGGCCGGGATCCTGACCGTGCTCGCGTGGACCGCGATGCTGGCGGCCGCCGTCCGGGCCGTGGACAGCGATCCGGGCGTCCCGGAGGCGCACGCCGACGACGCACCCGCCCCGGCGCTGCTGGGCGTCGTCGTCAGCCACGTCACGGCGTACGGCGTGGCCGGGGTCCTCCTCGTCCTGCTGGCCCTCGGGCACGTCCTCACGGCCGTGGAGCTGGTGCTCGGCGGGCTGCTGATCGCGCTCACCTGCATTCGCAGCCTGCTCTGGGCCCGGGACGGCGGCACGCTGATCCGCCGACTGCTCCAGACCGAGGCGTACCTGCGGGCCCTGGCCGCCAGTGCCGAGGACGTGACGGTGATCCTGGACGCCGGCGGCCGGGTGCGCTGGATCTCCGGCGCCGCCGACCGCCAGCTCGGCTGGACCGCGCGTGAGCTCACCGGCCGCCGGCTGGCCGACCTGGTGGAGCCGGCCGACCGCGGCGTCCTCGACCGCGTCGCGGCGGAGGTGACCACGGCGGTGCCCGCGGGCCTGCCGCCGACCGTGCGGCTGCGCAGCCGCGGCGGTCACTGGCGCGACGTGGAGATCTCCGGCGCCGCCCGGGCCGGCGTCCCCGGGACCGCGCTGCGCGACGGCCTGGTCCTGCACCTGCGGGACGTGACCGAGCGCCGCACGGCCCAGCGCGAGCTGGAGCGGATGGCGTTCACCGACTACCTCACCGGGCTGCCCAACCGCGCCCGCTTCGTCGCGGCGCTGGACGACGCCCGCGGGCGGGCGGCCGCGGGGGAGCCCAGCTGCGTGCTGCTCGTGGACCTCGACGGGTTCAAGGCGGTCAACGACGTGGCCGGTCACGAGGCCGGGGACCAGCTGCTGGTCCAGGTGGCCGACCAGCTGCGCGGCGGCGCCCGCGAGCAGGACCTGGTGGCCCGGCTCGGCGGCGACGAGTTCGCCCTCCTGGTGGCCGGCGGCATCGACGAGGCGACCGGGCTGGCCGAGCGGCTGGTCGCGGCGCTGGACCGCACGTTCCGGGCACCGGGACCGCGCGGCACGGGGTCGGGTCCGCGCTTCGCCGTCTCCGGCAGCATCGGGGTGGCCGGGCTGGACCCCGCCGACGACCCGTCGGCCACGGTCCGGCACGCCGATCTCGCGCTCCGGGCGGCCAAGGCGGCCGGGAAGCGCTGCGTGCGCTCCTCCGGCGAGGCGATCGACGCCGCGCTGAGCCGGCGCACCCGGCTGGCCCGCGACCTGCCCGCGGCGTTGGACGAGGGCCAGTTGCGGGTGCTCTACCAGCCCGTCGTCGGCGTGCACGACCGGCGGGTGCTGGGGCTCGAGGCGCTGGTGCGCTGGGAGCACCCGCTCCTGGGCACGATCCCGCCCGACGAGTTCATCCCGCTCGCGGAGGAGGACGGACTGATCGTCCCGCTGCAGCGTTACGTCCTCGGCGTGGCCACCCGCAAGGCCGCCGTCCTGCTGGCCGACGGCTGGGACGTGCAGATGGGTGTCAACGTCTCGGCGCGGCACCTGCAGGCCGGCTGCCTGGCCCCCGACGTGGCCGCGGCGCTGACGGCGGCGCAGCTCCCCGCGGGCAAGCTGATCCTCGAGATCACCGAGTCGGTGCTGCTCGACATGCACGACCGGCTGCTCAGCGACCTCGCGACGCTGCGCGGCATGGGCTGCGTGCTCTCGCTGGACGACTTCGGCGCCGGCTACTCCTCCCTGGCCTACCTCGCCCGGCTGCCCGTGCAGGTGCTCAAGATGGACCGCGAGTTCGTGGCCGGCATCGAGACCGATCCCCGCGTCCGGGTGCTGGTCGCCGGCGTGGTGGAGCTCGGGCGCACCCTCGGCATGGACGTCGTCGCCGAGGGGGTGGAGACCGACGGCCAGCTGGAGCAGCTGCGGGCCATGGACTGCCGCTTCCTGCAGGGCTACCTGTTCGGGCGGCCCATGCCGTTCGAGCAGCTGCGGGCGCTCCTGTCGGGGTTCGACCCCTCGGTCCTCGACGCGGGCGGCCCGGTGGAGCCGGAAGTGGACGCCGGTGTCCATCTGGTGGGACAGGACGGTTGACGGCTGAGGGCCGCCGGGCGCACAGTGTCTGCGTGCCTCGCACCAGCATGCCCGCCGACGCCCGCACCCGCGGCGTCCTCGTACTCGCGTAGCGCGTCCGGTCACCGACCGACGCGCTGACCCTTCGTGCCTGCGGCACGAGGGGTTTTTTGTTGGCCGTGACCTGCCGCACAGCGAGCACGCTGTCCGTCGCACCAGCCCGTACCACGCCGCAAGGCACAGGAGACCGCGCGATGACCACCACCCCGACCCCGGCCCCGGGTTCCCCGTCCCCCACCCGCGAGGCCCCCACCCGCGAGGCTGCCGCGTCGCTGACCGGCGTCGAGACCACCGCCCGGTCCGTCGCCGAGAGCGCGGCGCAGCCGGCCACCGGCATCACCGGCGCGCAGAGCCTCGTCCGCTCCCTCGAGGCCGTCGGCGTCGACGTGGTCTTCGGCATCCCGGGCGGCGCGATCCTCCCGCTCTACGACCCGCTCTTCGACTCCCACGTCCGGCACGTGCTGGTGCGCCACGAGCAGGGCGCCGGGCACGCGGCCACGGGGTACGCCCAGGCCACCGGCCGGGTCGGCGTCTGCATGGCCACCTCCGGCCCCGGCGCGACCAACCTGGTGACGCCGCTGGCCGACGCCTACATGGATTCGGTGCCGATCGTGGCCATCACCGGCCAGGTGCCCAGCGGCGCCATCGGCACGGACGCCTTCCAGGAGGCGGACATCCGGGGCATCACCATGCCGGTCACCAAGCACAACTTCCTGGTCACCGACGCCGCGGAGATCCCGCAGCGGATCGCCGAGGCCTTCCACCTGGCCGCCACCGGCCGCCCCGGCCCGGTGCTGGTCGACGTCCCCAAGGACGTCCTGCAGGCCACGACCGACTTCTCCTGGCCGCCGCGGCTGGACCTGCCCGGCTACAAGCCCACCACCCGGCCGCACGGCAAGCAGGTGCGCGAGGCGGCCGCGCTGATCGCCGGGGCCTCCCGGCCGGTCCTCTACGTCGGTGGCGGGGTGCTGAAGGCGCACGCCTCCGAGGAGCTCGCCGAGCTCGCGGAGCTGACCGGTGCGCCGGTGGTCACGACCCTTATGGCCCGCGGCGCGTTCCCCGACAGCAGCCCCCAGCACCTGGGCATGCCCGGCATGCACGGCACGGTGGCCGCGGTGACCGCGCTGCAGAAGGCCGACGTGCTCGTCGCCCTGGGTGCGCGGTTCGACGACCGCGTGACCGGTCAGCTCTCGACCTTCGCGCCGGACGCGCTGGTCGTGCACGCCGACATCGACCCGGCCGAGATCGGCAAGAACCGCAAGGCCGACGTGCCGATCGTCGGGGACGCCAAGGAGACGATCGCCCAGCTGGTCGAGGCGCTGCGGGCCGAGCACGCCGCCGGCCGCACGCCCGACCTCGCCGCGTGGTGGACGTCCCTGGACGACTGGCGCGAGCGCTACCCGCTCGGCTACGACTGGCCAGAGGACGGCGCGCTGTCGCCGCAGTACGTGATCGAGCGGCTGGGCGCCATCGCCGGGCCCGACGCGATCTACACCTCCGGCGTCGGCCAGCACCAGATGTGGGCCGCCCAGTTCATCCGGTACGAGAAGCCGGGCACCTGGCTCAACAGCGGCGGGCTCGGGACCATGGGCTACGCGGTCCCGGCCGCCATGGGCGCCAAGTACGGCTGCCCGGACACCACCGTCTGGGCGATCGACGGCGACGGCTGCTTCCAGATGACCAACCAGGAGCTGGCCACCTGCGCGATCGAGGGCATCCCGGTCAAGATCGCCGTCATCAACAACGGCAACCTGGGCATGGTCCGGCAGTGGCAGACCCTCTTCTACGAGGGCCGGTACTCCAACACCAAGCTGCACGCGCGCAACCCCGACGGGACGCCCAAGCCGGTCCGGATCCCCGACTTCGTCGCCCTCGCCGAGGCGCTGGGCTGCGTCGGCCTGCGCTGCGAGAGCCGGGAGGACGTGGACGCGGTGATCGAGAAGGCGATGGCGATCCACGACGCGCCCGTCGTCATCGACTTCGTGGTCGGTGCCGACGCCCAGGTGTGGCCGATGGTCGCCGCCGGCGCCAGCAACGACGACATCCTGGCCGCGCGCGACCTGCGCCCGGTCTTCGGCGACGGACAGGTCTGAGGGGCCCCGCGATGCCACGTCACACGCTGTCGGTCCTGGTCGAGAACAAGTCCGGTGTCCTGGCCCGCGTCTCGGCGCTGTTCAGCCGCCGCGGGTTCAACATCGAGTCCCTCGCCGTCGGGCCGACCGAGAACCCCGACCTCTCGCGCATGACGATCGTCGTCGACGCGGAGAGCCAGCCGCTGGAGCAGATCACCAAGCAGCTCAACAAGCTGATCGAGATCATCAAGATCGTCGAGCTGGAGCCCGGCGCCGCCGTGCAGCGGGAGCTGCTGCTGGTGAAGGTCCGGGCGCCGATGGCCGAGCGGACCCAGGTGCTGCAGACGGCCGAGCTCTTCCGCGCCCGGGTCATCGACGTCAACCCCGACACGGTGACCCTCGAGGCCACCGGCACGCCGGACAAGCTGCAGGCGCTGCTGTCGGTGCTCGCCCCCCTCGGCATCAAGGAGATGGCGCAGTCCGGCACCGTCGCCCTGGGCCGGGGCCCGCGGTCGATGTCCGGCGCCGGGAGCCTGCGCCCGGTCGAGCGCACCGCCTGAGACCCGTACCGATCTCCCGGCCGTACCGGCCGGTCCACCAATCGAAGGAGTGCACCACCGCATGGCCGCCGAGATCTTCTACGACAGCGACGCCGACCTCTCCATCATCCAGGGGCGCACGGTCGCCGTCCTGGGCTACGGCAGCCAGGGCCACGCCCACGCGCTGTCGCTCCGCGACTCGGGCGTCGACGTGCGCGTCGGTCTTCCCGAGGGGTCCAAGAGCCGCCCCAAGGCCGAGGCCGAGGGCCTCCGCGTGCTGACGCCGGCCGAGGCCGCCGCCGAGGCCGACCTGATCATGATCCTGGCGCCGGACCACGTGCAGCGGACGCTGTACGCGGAGTCGGTCGAGCCGAACCTGCAGGACGGCGACGCGCTGTTCTTCGGCCACGGCTTCAACATCCGGTTCGGCTACATCAAGCCCCCGGCCGGCGTCGACGTCGCGATGGTCGCCCCCAAGGGCCCGGGCCACCTGGTGCGCCGGGAGTTCGAGAACGGCAAGGGCGTGCCCTGCCTGGTCGCCGTCGAGCAGGACGCCTCCGGGTCCGCGCTGCAGCTGGCGCTCTCCTACGCGGCCGCGATCGGCGGCACCCGCGCCGGCGTCATCAGGACGACGTTCGCCGAGGAGACCGAGACCGACCTCTTCGGCGAGCAGGCCGTCCTCTGCGGCGGCGCGAGCGCGCTGATCACCGCCGGCTTCGAGACCCTGACCGAGGCCGGCTACCAGCCCGAGGTCGCGTACTTCGAGTGCCTGCACGAGCTGAAGCTGATCGTCGACCTCATGTACGAGGGCGGGATCGCCAAACAGCGCTGGTCGGTGTCCGACACCGCCGAGTACGGCGACTACACCTCCGGCCCCAAGGTCATCGACGCCCGCGTGAAGGAGTCGATGGGCGAGGTGCTGGCCGCGATCAAGGACGGCTCGTGGGCCGCGGCCTTCATCGCCGACCAGGACGCCGGGGCGCCGGACTTCAAGGCCAAGCGGGCCGCCGCGGAGGCGCACCCGATCGAGGAGACCGGGCGCAAGCTGCGCGGGCTGATGAGCTGGGTGTCGGCGTCCGACGACTACACCGGGACCGCCGCCCGCAGCTGATCGGGCCGGGACGACGACGGCCCCCGCTGCTGGTGCAGCGGGGGCCGTCGCCGTCGGTCGGTCAGACGCCGGCGCGGCCGCCGTACCACCGCTGCGCCGACGCGCCGCGCAGCAGGCCCGCGATCACGGCCGCTCCGACGATCAGGAGCAGCCCGGCTCCGGCGAAGCCGTCACCGCGGGAGAGGACGACGACCAGGTTGATAACCCACACCGCGGCCGTGCCGTAGGCGGCGAAGAGCAGCAGGTGCGGTGCGGCGTTCCGGAGCACCTGGATGCCCCCGGCGACCAGCGCGACGCCCGCGGCGATGGCCAGCACGGACAGCAGCACGTCGAGGGCGGTGACCTCGACGAGGACGTCGTCGGCGAGCGCGAGGCCGAGCAGGTTGAGCAGCGCCACGAGCGCGCCGATCACGATGCCGACGACACCGGCCGCGGTCACCGCGCCGGGGCGCCTCGCCCCCGGGCCGGCGCCGTAGCCGGGCGCCGCCCCGTAGCCGCCCTGGGCGGGCTGGGGACCCCAGCCGGGGTGCGGCTGCGGCGGGCCGTAGCCGCCCTGGGGCGGCGGGGGACCCCAGCCGGGCTGTCCCTGCGGTCCACCGCCCTGGGAGCCGTCGGGACCGTTGGTCGGGCTGGACATGGCAGCGTCTCCCTGCGGGTGCGGCGGCCGCGTTCGTGCCACCTGGGGGCGGGTCGTAGAAATGGTCACACCGCCCCGGGCGGCAGGGCAGCCTGGCGGCCGCCGAAACGGCCAGGAACCACCCGGATCAGCGACCCGAGCGCCGGGCCCGGTGCGCGGCGAAGAACTCGGCGGCGGGCCGCATCGCCAGCAGCACGACGATGGCCACGGAGGCGAGCAGGAACACGAGGTTGCCCACGACGTCGCCGGTGGTCCCCTCGGCCAGGCTGCTGAGGAAGCCGATCGCGGTGAGCGCGACGGCGATGGAGCCGCCCACGAGCAGCAGCACCCGGCTGCGCCCGGTCAGCGCCCACACCGAGCCCCAGACCATGACGACCGTCCAGGCGAGGGCCAGCAGGCCCAGCACGAGGAGCAGGCCGCCGACCGCGCCGGCCACCGAGCCGAAGCCGGGGATCTCCTCGTCGAGCTCGGCGCCCGCGCCGCTGGCGGCCGCGCCCGCGACGATCCCGACCAGGCCCAGCAGGGCGCCGATCGCCGCGAACACGAAGCCGAGCACGGCCGCCGTGATCACGCCCGCGGGCTTCGCCGGCGCCGCGGAGCTGCCGTACTGCCCGTACTGCTGCCCGTACCCGGCGGGCTGGCCGTACTGCTGGCCGTACTGCTGGCCGTAGTCGACCGGGGTGGTGAACTGCTGCGGGTAGGCGGCCTCGCCGTAGCCGGGGTGGCCCTGCTGGGGCTGCCCGTACTGCTGCGCGTGCTGCTGGGGTTGCCCGTACTGCGGCGGGCCCTGCTGCGGGTCACCGCCGGGGCCGCGCGGGTAGGACTCGGAACGACCCTGGTCGTCGGACTGGCTCACTGTTCTCCTCCGTCGCACCGGGTGGTCCCGGTTCTCCGCGGTCAGGATGGCCGGGCGCCCCCACGGGAGCAAGGACGCGGACGGCGGGCCCGGCGCGCGCCGCCCAGAGCCCGGGCGGCCACCAGCCGCTCGGGCGGATCCCCGGCCCCGCATCGGCGCCCGGGCCGCGACCCTCCCGCCCTCTGACCTAGGGTCCCTGTCCATGCGCCTGGCAGTGATCCCTGGAGACGGCATCGGCCCCGAGGTGGTGGCGGAGGGCCTCAAGGTGCTCCGCGCCGTCGTCCCCGACCTGGAGACCACCCCGTACGACCTCGGCGCCGCCCGGTGGCAGCGCACCGGTGAGCTCCTGCCGGACACGGTCCTCGACGAGCTGCGCCAGCACGACGCGATCCTGCTCGGCGCCATCGGCGACCCGGGGGTTCCGCCGGGCATCCTCGAGCGCGGGCTCCTCCTCCGGCTGCGCTTCGAGCTCGACCACCACGTCAACCTGCGGCCGGCCCGCCTGTTCGACGGCGTCCGCAGCCCGCTGGCCGCCCCGGGGCCGATCGACATGCTGTGCGTCCGCGAGGGCACCGAGGGCCCGTACGTGGGCAACGGCGGCGTCCTGCGCAAGGACACCCCGCAGGAGCTGGCGACCGAGGTCAGCCTCAACACCGCCTTCGGCGTGGAGCGGGTGGTCCGGTACGCATTCGAGCGGGCCGCCGCCCGCCCCCGCAAGCACCTGACGCTGATCCACAAGACCAACGTCCTCACCCACGCCGGTGGGCTGTGGTCGCGCATCGTCGAGGAGGTGTCGGTGGAGTTCCCGGAGGTCACCGTCGCCTACCAGCACGTCGACGCCGCCTCGATGTTCTTCATCACCGACCCGGGCCGCTACGACGTCATCGTCACCGACAACCTCTTCGGCGACATCGTCACCGACGTCGCCGCCGCGGTGACCGGGGGCATCGGGCTGGCCGCGAGCGGGAACCTCGACGCCTCGGGCAGGAACCCGAGCATGTTCGAGCCGGTGCACGGCTCGGCGCCCGACATCGCGGGCCAGGGAGTGGCCGACCCGACCGCCACGGTGCTGTCCGTCGGCCTCCTCCTCGGCCACCTGGGCCGCACGGAGCAGGCGCGCAAGGTCGACGCCGCCGTCGCCTTCGACCTGTCCACGCGCGACCCGCACGGGCCGGTGCGCACCACCGAGGTGGGCGACCGCCTGGCCGCCCTCGCCGGCGGCTGAGCGACCGGGTCCGCGCGCGGGTCCCCGGCCGGCGGTCAGCCCTCCGGGGGCTGCGCGCGCAGCAGGTCGCCGACGGGGACGGGGAGGGCAGCCCGTCCGGTCTCGCCGGGCGCCGGCCACTCCGGACGCACCGTGCAGCCGGTGGGGGAGGACTCGACCAGCACCACGGGCTGCCAGACCCAGCCCTCGTCCGGCTCGCCGGCCGCGACCAGGCCCGCGGGCAGCGGGGCGGGCAGCCGGGCCCACCACCGCCGGTCCAGGGCGGCCAGGCCGCGGGACCGCAGCAGCGCCACGGCGTCGCCGCGCGGGCAGGCGCCCGCCAGCGGTGCGCCGGTCAGGAGGAGCGGTCGCACCCGGTCGCCGTCGGGCTCGAGCCAGCCGACGAGCTCGCCGTCGTCCCGGTGCACCGCGGTCCAGGAGAGGGGGATCACGACCGGGAGCCTGGCAGGGGCCGCCGTCGCGATCACGCCGTTTTCCGTCCGTGCTTTACTCGTCGGCGATGACCGCTCCCAGCACGATCATTACCGCCTAGCGCGCAGTCCCTCCCGACCGCGCGCAGACCTCCCGTTCCCGGGGGGTCTTTTTGCTTTTCCGGGACCGTCGACCACCGACCCGAGGAGCCCCTCGTGCCCACCGACACCGACTTCCACGTCTTCGACACCACGCTGCGCGACGGCGCCCAGCGCGAGGGCGTCAGCTACTCGGTCGCCGACAAGCTGGCCGTGGCGCGACTGCTCGACGAGATCGGTGTCGGCTTCATCGAGGGCGGCTGGCCCGGTGCCCTGCCCAAGGACACCGAGTTCTTCGCCCGCGCCCGCACCGAGCTGAAGCTCCAGCACGCGCAGCTGGTCGCCTTCGGCTCCACCCGCAAGGCGGGGGTGGCCGTCGAGGACGACCTCCAGGTGCGGGCCCTGCTCGACGCGCAGACGCCGGTGGTGTGCCTGGTCGCCAAGTCCGACGTCCGGCACGTGCGAGAGGCGCTGCGGACCACGCTGGAGGAGAACCTGGCGATGGTCGGCGACACCGTGGCCTTCCTGGTCGCCCAGGGCCGGCGGGTGTTCCTGGACTGCGAGCACTTCTTCGACGGGTACGCCGTCGACCGCGACTACGGCGTCCGGGTGCTCGAGGCGGCGTTCGCTGCCGGCGCGGAGGTCGGCGTCCTGTGCGACACCAACGGCGGCATGCTCCCGATGGACGTCGGGCGGGTGGTGGCCGACGTGCGGGCGCGGGTGAGCGGGCGGCTGGGCATCCACTGCCAGGACGACACCGGGTGCGCGGTGGCCAACACCCTCGCCGCGGTGGAGGCCGGCGTCACCCACGTGCAGGGGACGGCGAACGGCTACGGCGAGCGGGCCGGCAACGCGGACACCTTCGTGCTCGTCGCGAACCTGGTCACCAAGATGGGTATCCCGGCGGTGCCCGCGGAGTGCCTGCCGGAGCTGCAGCGGGTCAGCCACGCCATCGCCGAGCTGGCCAACATCGCCCCCGACGACCACCAGCCCTACGTCGGCACCTCGGCGTTCGCGCACAAGGCCGGCCTGCACGCCAGCGCGATCAAGGTGAGCCCGGAGCTGTACAACCACCTCGACCCGACCACCGTCGGCAACGACATGCGGATCCTGGTGACCGAGATGGCCGGCCGGGCGTCGGTCGAGCTCAAGGGCCGTGAGCTCGGGGTCGACCTCGCCGGCGAGGCGGACGCCATCGGCCGGGTGGTGGACCAGGTCAAGGTGCTCGAGGCCGACGGCTGGTCGTTCGAGGCGGCCGACGCCTCCTTCGAGCTGCTCCTGCGCGCGCAGCTGCCCGGCGGCCCCGCCCCGCTGTTCGAGCTGGAGAGCTACCGCACCTCGGTCGAGCACTGGGGCAACGGCGTCGTGGTCAGCGAGGCCACCGTGAAGGTGCACGTCGACGGCCAGCGGATCATCAGCACCGGCGAGGGGAACGGCCCGGTCAACGCCCTGGACAACGCGCTGCGCCAGGCGCTGGTCCACCGGTACCCGCAACTGGCCGACGTCGCCCTGGCCGACTACAAGGTGCGCATCCTCGGCTGGCGGGGCGGCACGTCCGCGACCACCCGCGTGCTCATCGACACGACCGACGGGACGGGGGAGTGGACCACCGTCGGGGTGCACGCGAACATCGTGGAGGCCTCGTGGCACGCGCTGGTCGACGCGCTGACCTACGCCGTGCTGCGCCGTCCCCGGCCGGAGGGCTCGCCTCAGCCGTAGCGGGCGACGAAGTTGGCCAGCAGCCGGCCCGGCGCGGTCACGACCGCCGGGGTCAGCCGGTCGATCACCGCGGCGGTCTCGCTCGGCGCGAAGTAGCCGGCGTGCTGGTAGATGCGCACCCGCTGCACGATGGCCTCGACGTCGAGCTCGGGGTGGAACTGCGTGGCGTAGACGTTCCGCCGCACCCGGAACATCTGCACGGGGCAGGTCGCCGACGACGCCAGCAGCACCGCGCCCGGCGGCAGCTCCCGGCAGGCCTCCTTGTGCCCGACGAACGCCTGGAACCGTTCGGGGATCCCTGCCAGCAGCGGGTCGTCCCGGCCGGCGGCCGTGAGCGCCACCTCGACCGCCGACACCGGTTCGGCGTACGTGCGGTCGACGATCCCGCCCTGGTGGGTGCCGAGCGTCCCGATGCCGTAGCAGGCGCCGAAGAAGGGCAGGTCCCGGTCGACCACCTCGTCCAGCAGCGCCCCGACCTCCCGCTCCACCCGCAGCTGGACCGCCGACTTCTCCTCCCGCGGGTCGCTGGAGTTGAACGGCCCGCCGCCGAGGAGGAGACCGGCGTAGTCGTCGAGGGTCAGCGACGGGAGCGGGCCGGCCTCCATCCGGATCCGGTGCAGCCGGGCCTCCGGCAGCCCGGTGAAGCGCAGGAAGCCGGCGAGCTCGGCATCCGCGGCCTCGTCCTCGGCGCGGGAGGAGAGCAGCAGGAACGGTCGCACGGGGGTGTCAGCGCGGCTGGATCTCGCCCATCGGACCCCAGCCCGAGACGTCGGGGGCGTCCACGTAGATGATCTGCGGCTGCGCCGAGACCAGGTCCGGCGCGAGCTCGACGAAGCGCTTGAAGGCATCGGTGCCGACGTGCGCCGCGCCGGCAGCGGCGTCGCGGAAGCCCTCGACGCAGACGAAGGTGTGCGGCTCCTCGAGGCTCCGGGACCACTCGAAGAACAGCGAGCCCTCCTCGGCGTTCACCGCGCGGGCGTAGTCGGCGGCCAGTCCGGTCCACTCGTCGGCGCGCTCGGGGTGGACGGGGAACTTCACGACGATGAGGATCACGGTGACATTGTCGTCCTCCGGACGACACCGCGACCACGTGCCGTTCCCCAGCGGCGTGGAGCCGCTTCGTCACGGCTGCCCGGGACCCTCCGGGCCCCACTCGGCACGACCCTGCGACCACGTGCGGTGCCCAGCGGCGTGGAGCGGGTCCGTCGCGCCTGCGCGGGACTCTCCGGAGCCAGGCTCCGCCGCCTGGACGTCCGTCCGCACCCGTCCCGGGCTCCGGCGAACCGCCGGTCGCCAGGCCGCGCCGTCGGGCTACAGGGGGTCCAGCCGGCTCCGCAGCAGGCAGAACTCGTTGCCCTCGGGGTCGGCCAGGACGTGCCAGCTCTCCTCGCCGGACTGCCCGACGTCGGCCGGGACGGCGCCGAGGTCCAGGAGCCGCTGCAGCTCGGCGTCCTGGTCCCGGTCGGTCGGGTTGACGTCGATGTGCAGGCGGCGGCGTCCGGGGGTGGGGTCGGCCACCGGTCCGAAGATCAGCGTCGGCGCGGCGCCGCCGAAGCCCTCGGCCGGGCCGATCTCGATGCTGCCGTCGTCCTCCCGGCCCAGCACCCGGTAGTCGAGCACCGCCGCCCAGAAGGCGGCCAGGGACTCGGGGTCCCGGCTGTTCACGACGAGCTCGGAGAAGCGGCAGGCCATGGGGTCAGACGGTAGGCCGGGAGGCGGCCGGGCGCCCGGCGGCTAACCTCGGCCCGTGCGCATCGTCCGTTTCGCCTCCCCCCAGGGCATGTCCTTCGGCGTCCTCGACGGCGACGGCCAGGTCGCCCAGATCGAGGGCCACCCCTTCGGCCAGATCTCCTTCACCGGAGCGCGCTTCGCGCAGGCCGACATCCGGCTGCTCTCGCCGATCCTGCCGAGCAAGGTGGTGTGCGTCGGCAAGAACTACGCCGACCACATCGAGGAGATGAAGGGGCTCACCGGCGACGCGCCGAAGGAGCCGCTGATCTTCCTCAAGCCGTCGACGTCGGTCATCGGCCCGGGCGACGCCATCCGCATCCCGCCGGGCAGCACCAACGTGCACCACGAGGTCGAGCTCGCCGTCGTCATCGGCGCCCGCGGCGCCCGCAACGTCTCCCCGGAGCAGGCGCTGGGCAGCGTGTTCGGCTACACGATCGGCAACGACGTCTCCGAGCGGGACATGCAGAAGAGCGACGGGCAGTGGACCCGCGCCAAGGGGTTCGACTCGTTCTGCCCGCTGGGCCCGTGGATCGAGACGGACCTGGGCGGCATCGGCCTGGACCCCTCCGACCTCGAGATCACCTGCGACGTCGACGGCGAGCGCCGCCAGTCCGGCCGCACCAGCCAGCTGCTCTTCGGCATCCCCGTGCTGATCTCCTACATCTCGCAGATCATGACCCTGCTGCCGGGCGACGTGGTGCTCACCGGCACCCCGGCCGGGGTCGGCCTGATCCGGCCCGGCCAGACGGTGTCGTGCAGCGTCCAGGGGCTGGGCACGCTCACCAACCCCGTGTCCGGCGCCGACGCCGTCTCGACCGTCGGCGGCGCCCGGTGACGGCGGTCCCCGCCCCGCCGCCCGCCACGCCCGGTGCCGTGCGCACCCGCTTCTGCCCGTCGCCGACCGGGCTGGTCCACGTCGGGCTGATCCGGACGGCGCTGTTCAACTGGGCGCACGCGCGGCACTCCGGCGGCACGTTCGTCTTCCGGATCGAGGACACCGACGCCGCCCGTGACTCCGAGGAGTCCTACCGGCACCTGCTCGACAGCCTGCGCTGGCTGGGCCTGGACTGGGACGAGGGCCCGGAGGTCGGTGGGGCCCACGGGCCCTACCGGCAGTCCGAGCGGTCCGAGATCTACCGGGACGTCGCCGCCCGGCTGCTCGAGGCCGGCCACGCCTACGAGTCGTTCTCCACGAACGAGGAGGTCGACGCCCGGCGCCGGGCGTCCGGCCAGGACCCGAAGCTCGGGTACGACAACTACGACCGCACGCTCACCGAGGCGCAGAAGGCGGCCTTCCGGGACGAGGGCCGCCAGCCCGTGCTGCGGCTGCGCATGCCCGACGAGGACCTGGCCTGGACCGACCTGGTGCGCGGCGAGGTCCGGTTCGCGGCCGGGGCGGTGCCCGACTTCGTGCTGGTCCGGGGGAACGGCGCACCGCTGTACCCGTTCGTGAACCCGGTCGACGACGCCCTCATGGGCATCACCGACGTGCTCCGCGGCGAGGACCTGCTGCCCTCGACCCCCCGGCAGCTGGCCCTGTACGCGGCTCTCACCGACATCGGGGTCGCGACCGGCACCCCGCGCTTCGGGCACCTGCCACTGGTCACCGGCGAGGGGACCAGGAAGCTCTCCAAGCGGGACCCCACGTCGAACCTCGACGTCTACCGCGAGCGCGGCTTCCTGCCCGAGGGCCTGGTCAACTACCTGGCGCTGCTCGGCTGGTCGATCGCCGAGGACCGGGACGTCTTCTCGGTCGCGGAGCTGGTCGAGGCCTTCGACGTCACGAAGGTCAACGCCAACGCGGCGCGGTTCGACCTCAAGAAGGCCGAGGCGATCAACGCCACCCACCTGCGGGCGCTCCCGGTGGAGGAGTTCACCGCCCGCGTCGTCCCGCACCTGGCCGCGGCCGGGCTGGTCGGCGAGCCGCCGACCCCCGAGCAGGAGGCGGTGCTGCGGGCGATCGCGCCGCTCGCGCAGGAGCGCATGGTGGTGCTGTCCGAGGCCGTCGGGCTGCTCGGCTTCCTCTTCGTCGACGACGTCGAGATCGAGCCCGCGGCGGCGGAGAAGCAGCTGGCCGGTGAGGCCGCCGTCGAGGTGCTGGACGCCGCGACGGCGGCGCTGCGCGACCTCCCCGAGTGGAGCACGCCGGCCATCGAGCAGGCGCTCAAGCAGTCGCTGGTCGAGGGGCTCGGCCGCAAGCCGCGGCAGGCCTTCGGACCCGTGCGGGTGGCGGTCAGCGGCCGCACGGTGTCGCCGCCGCTGTACGAGTCGATGGAGCTGCTCGGCCGGGAGCGGACACTGGCGCGCCTGGCGGCGGCCCGTGCGGTGGCCACCGCGGGATGAGCCCGACCGGGCCCGGCGGCGGGCCGGCCGACGTCTACGCCGGGCCGCCGCCGACCCTGCGCCCGGACGCCGGGCAGTCGCCGGTCCGCCCCTGGCCGCCGGCCGACGGGGGCGCTCCGCCGCCGGTCCTCTGGCCGCCGCCGCCCGGCTCGCCGCCGCACGACGAGCCCCAGCCCTACCTGCTGGCCATGCGCGCCCGCGACTGGGCCTGGTGGCGGCCGGTGGCCGGGCTGCTGCTGCTGGCCCTGGCGGCGCTCGTGGTCGGCTCGCTGCTCGGCGTCGTCGGCATCCTCAGCGGCGTCCACGCCGACCTTTCCCTGACGGACCCGACCGATCCGGCCGTGCTCCTGCTCACCGGCGTGGCCGTGGCGGTCGCCCTCCCGGTCGTCCGGCTGGCGTGGGCGGTGGCGCACGGCATGCGGCCGGGGTGGTCCACGTCGGTGCTGGCCCGGCTCCGCTGGCGGCTGCTGCCCCGGTTCGCCGCGTTCGCGCTGCTGGCGGTCGGGGGTGCGGGAGCCCTCGCGGCCGCCGCGGACGGGACCGCCGGGGGCGACGGGCCGGTGGCGTCCTGGGGGTGGGTGCTCGCCGTCGTCCTGCTCGTCGCCCCGGTGCAGGCGGCGGCGGAGGAGCACCTGTTCCGCGGCTACCTCAGCCAGGCGATCGCCGGCTGGATCGGCCGGCGGACCGCGGGCGCGGGGGTGGCGGCGGTCCTCACCGCCGCCCTGTTCGCCCTCGTCCACCGGCCCGACGGCCTCTCCGGCTTCCTGGCGCTCGTCGCGCTGGGCCTCGCAGCCTCGGCGGTCGTGCTGCTGACCGGCGGGCTGGAGGCCACGATCGCCCTGCACGCCGTCACAGCGGTGCTGCTGCACGCGTCGGCCGTGCTGGGGGAGGGCGGCGGCATCCCCACCGGCCCCGCGGGAGCGGCGCTGGGCCTGGCCGGCCTGGTGCTCTACGTGGCGCTGGTCGCCTGGTGGCGGCGGCGAGCGGCTCCGGAGACGCGCACGCCCGCCGTGGACCTGCGCCCGTCCGCTGAGACCGAGCCGGCGGGCTGACCCGCCGACCGGCGGGTTGGTGCGACCCCCTCCCGGGGCGTCAGGTAGAGTCTCTGACGGCGCCGCGAGGTGCTACCCATGGGGTATGGGGTAATTGGCAGCCCGACGGTTTCTGGTTCCGTTAGTCTAGGTTCGAGTCCTGGTACCCCAGCGAGGAATCCTGGTTCCTCCAGCACCACCCAGCACGGCCCCGTCGTCTAGCGGCCCAGGACGCCGCCCTCTCACGGCGGTAGCGAGGGTTCGAATCCCTTCGGGGCTACGCGACCGAGAGCCCCCGGCCACCCGGCCGGGGGCTCTCGCCGTTCCCGGGGACCCCCGTGACGTCCACGGCCGCGGGCGTGGCAAAATGCTGCACGCACGGCCCCGTCGTCTAGCGGCCCAGGACGCCGCCCTCTCACGGCGGTAGCGAGGGTTCGAATCCCTTCGGGGCTACGCAACCGAGAGCCCCCGGCCACCTGGCCGGGGGCTCTCGCCGTTCCCGCCCCGGCCTCGTCGCGACCGCACCACCCCGGCGTCCCGGCGGTACCCGATCGGGCGTTACGGAGATCGCACGGTCCCCGGTGGCAGCGTGATCACCGCCGGGGCTACGGTCGGGCGGCCTTCACGCACCGTGACGGCGGAGAGGGGTCGCGCGGTGATCCGCACCAGTCGTCAGCTGGCCGACGGCCGGGAGATCCTGTACTACGACGACGACCGCCACCCGGCGCCGCGCGAGGCCGAGGACGCCCGGGACCTGCCGCCGGTGGCCACCCGGTCGCAGCTGCGGTTCGACCCGCTGCTCGGCGAGTGGGTGGTCGTCGCCGCCCACCGGCAGAGCCGGACCTTCCTGCCCCCCGCGGACCAGTGCCCCCTGTGCCCGTCGCGGCCGGGGCGGCCCACCGAGGTGCCGGAGAGCGACTACCAGGTCGCGGTGTTCGAGAACCGGTTCCCCTCGCTGGCCACCGACGTGGACCGCGACGTGCCACCGGCGGCGGCGGGCAACCCGCTCGCCGAGCTGCGCCCGGGCTTCGGCCGCTGCGAGGTGGTCTGCTTCACCAGCGACCACGACCGCCAGTTCGCCGACCTGGGCCCCGAGCGGGCGAGGCTGGTCGTCGACACGTGGGCCGACCGCACGGCCGAGCTCTCCGCTCTGGACGGCGTGGCGCAGGTGTTCTGCTTCGAGAACCACGGCGAGGAGATCGGGGTGACGCTCTCGCACCCCCACGGCCAGATCTACGGCTACCCCTTCGTCCCGCCGCGGATCGAGAAGGTGCTCGCCTCCGTGCGGCGGCACCGCGCGGCCACCGGCGCCGATCTCTTCGGCGAGGTGCTCGCCGCCGAGCGCACCGGCCCCCGGGTGGTCGCGGCGAACGAGCACTGGACCGCCTTCGTGCCGGCGGCGGCCCGCTGGCCCTACGAGGTCCAGCTGTTCCCGACCCGCAAGGTGCCCGACCTCCCGGCGCTCACCGGTGCGGAGCGCGACGGGTTCGTCGCGGTGTACCTCGACGTCCTCGGCCGGTTCGCCTCCCGGTTCGACACCCCGATGCCCTACATCGCCGCCTGGAACCAGGCGCCGGTGGGCGACGGCCGCGACGACTGGTGGCTGCACCTGCAGCTGTTCTCGCTGCGCCGCGCCCCCGGCAAGCTCAAGTACCTGGCCGGCTCCGAGTCGGGGATGGGCGCCTTCATCACCGACACCAACCCCGAGGACGTCGCCGAGCAGCTGCGCGCGGTCGTGCTGCCGTGACCGCCGCCGAGGACCCGGCGCGCCGGGCGAGCGAGGCCTTCGCCGCCCGCTTCGGGAGCCGGCCCGACGGCGTCTGGGCCGCCCCCGGCCGGGTCAACGTGATCGGGGAGCACACCGACTACAACGGTGGCTGGGTGCTGCCGGTCGCCCTGCCGCACACCACGCGGGCGGCCGTTGCCCGGCGGGACGACGGACTGCTCGTGCTCGCCTCGGCGCAGCACCCCGACGCCGACGCCGAGATCGCGGTGGCCGACCTGCGGCCCGGCCGGCCCGGGGGATGGGCGGGTTACCCGGCGGGCGTCGTGCACGCGCTGGCCGACCGGGCGGCCGGGGGTCTGAGCGTGCTGGTCGACGGCGACGTCCCCGCCGGCGCCGGGCTGTCCTCGTCGGCCGCGCTGTCGTGCTCGGTCGCCCTGGCGGTGCGCGACCTGCTGGAGCTGGACCTCGATGCCGACGACCTGGTCGACGTCGCCCGGCGGGCCGAGAACGACTTCGTGGGCGCGCCGACGGGGGTCCTCGACCAGGCCGCGGCGATCCTCTGCACCGCCGGCCACGCGCTCTTCCTGGACACCCGCGACGGCACCCGCGAGCAGGTGCCGTTCGACCTGGCCGGGGCGGGGCTGGCGCTGCTCGTCCTCGACACGGGCACCACCCACGACCACGCCGAGGGCGGCTACGGCGACCGGCGCCGAGAGTGCGAGGAGGCCGCCCGGCGCCTGGGCGTGGACCTGCTGCGCGAGATCGACGACGTCGCCGCGCTGGAGCCGCTCGCCGACGGCACGGCCGACGGCGAGCTGCTGGCGCGGCGCGCCCGGCACGTGGTCACCGAGGACGCCCGGGTGCTCGAGGTGGTCGCTGCGCTGCGGGGGGACGCCGACCCGCGGGCGATGGGCCCGGTGCTCACCGCCGGGCACTCCTCGCTGCGCGACGACTTCGAGGTGTCGGTGCCGCTGCTCGACGCCACCGTGGAGGCGGCGGTGGCAGCCGGCGCCCACGGCGCCCGGATGGTCGGTGGCGGGTTCGGCGGCAGCGCCGTGGCGCTGATCGAGGCGGGCGCCGCCGACGACGTCACCGCCGCCGTCACCGAGCGCTTCGCCCGCGAGGGGCACCCCGCCCCGCGCAGCTTCGTCGTGGTGCCCGCAGCGGGCGCGCGTCGGCTGGCCTGACCCTGATCCCGGAAAGCAGAGGACACCCGTGGACGAGCTGAGACTCGACGCGAACATCGTCGACTACGGCCTGGTCATCGCCTACTTCGCCGTCGTCATGCTGATCGGCTTCGCCGCCCGTCGCCGGGTGTCCGACAGCCTCGACTTCTTCCTGTCCGGCCGCTCGCTGCCCGCGTGGGTGACCGGGCTGGCGTTCATCTCGGCCAACCTGGGTGCGGTCGAGATCATCGGCATGTCGGCCAACGGCGCGCAGTACGGCATGGCCACCATGCACTACTTCTGGATCGGCGCGGTCCCGGCCATGCTGTTCCTCGGCATCGTGATGATGCCGTTCTACTACGGGTCCAAGGTCCGTAGCGTTCCCGAGTTCATGCGCCGCCGGTTCGGCACCGGCGCCCACCTGGTCAACGCGATCAGCTTCGCCGTCGCCCAGGTGCTCATCGCCGGGATCAACCTCTTCCTGCTGGCCACGATCGTCGAGGCGCTGCTGGGCTGGCCGCTGTGGATCTCCCTCGTCGTCGCGGCGGCGGTGGTGCTCAGCTACATCACCCTGGGCGGGCTGTCGGCGGCGATCTACAACGAGGTGCTGCAGTTCTTCGTCATCGTCGCGGCGCTCCTGCCGCTCACCCTCATCGGCCTGCACCGGGTCGGCGGGGTCGGCGGGCTGATCGACGAGGTCACCGCCGCCGGCGGCGAGGAGAAGCTGTCGTCCTGGCCGGCCACCGCGCTGTCGGGATTCGAGAGCCCGGTCTGGTCGGCCGTCGGGATCGTGTTCGGCCTCGGGTTCGTGCTGTCCTTCGGCTACTGGACCACGAACTTCGTCGAGGTCCAGCGCGCGATGGCCACGAAGTCGATGTCCGCCGCCCGGAGCACGCCGATCATCGGCTCGTTCCCGAAGATGTTCATCCCCTTCATCGTGGTGATCCCGGGGCTGATCGCGTCGGTCCTGGTGCCGGAGATCCAGCAGCTGGAGGCAGGGCAGGAGAGCCCGTTCACCTACAACGAGGCGCTGCTGGCGCTGATCCGCGACGTGCTGCCCAACGGGCTGCTCGGGGTGGCGATCGCCGGCCTGCTCGCCGCGTTCATGGCCGGCATGGCGGCGAACATCTCGGCGTTCAACACGGTCTTCAGCTACGACCTGTGGCAGCAGTACGTGCGCAAGGACCGCCCCGACCACTACTACCTGGTGGTGGGCCGGTGGGCGACCGTCGGGGCCACGGTGGTCGCGATCGGGACGGCGCTGATCGCGGCCGGCTACAGCAACCTGATGGACTACCTGCAGACGCTGTTCGGCTTCTTCAACGCCCCGCTGTTCGCGACCTTCATCCTCGGCATGTTCTGGAAGCGGATGACGCCGACGGCCGGCTGGGCCGGGCTGGTGTCGGGCACCCTCGCCGCAGTCACCGTGTTCGTCCTCAGCGAGACCGGCGTGTTCGACCTGCCCGGTCAGGGCGCCGCCTTCGTGGCCGCCGGCGCGGCGTTCGTGGTGGACATCCTCGTCAGCGTCGCCGTCACCCAGGTGACGCAGCCCAAGCCGGCGCACGAGCTGGCCGGCCTCGTGTACTCCGAGACGCCCAAGGAGGACCGCACCGATCCCGAGGCGCACCGCTTGCCCTGGTGGCAGTCCCCGACCAAGCTCGCCGGCATCTCGCTGGTCCTGGTCATCGCCCTCAACCTCGTCTTCCGCTGAGTCAGGAGCCGGACATGAGCAGCACCGACAACCAGTCGTCGCGCCACTCCGCCGGGGCGTTCGACGTCCGCAACGTCATCGCCGGGTTGATCGGGCTGTACGGGGTCGTCCTGGTCCTGGTCGGCCTGTTCGGCCAGTCCGCGGCCGACCGGGAGAAGACCGGCGACGTGAACGCCAACCTGTGGGCGGGGATCGCCATGGCCGTCTTCGCCCTGGCCTTCGCCCTCTGGACGTGGCTGCGCCCGGTGGTCGTCGACCCCGGCGCCGACGTGACCGGGGACGAGGACCCGGCCGCGCACTGAGCCCACCCGACCGTTCAGCGGGCGGCTCGGGAGATTGCCGCCGAGGCGTCGAGCACCGCCCCGATGACCTCGGCGCCGGGCCGGCGGCCGAGCCGTTCCACCGGGCCGGAGATGGACACTGCGCCGAGGACCGCGCCCGAGCCGTCGCGCACGGGCGCCGACAGCGAGGCCACCCCGGCCTCGCGCTCGGCGACGCTGTGCGCCCAGCCGCGGCGGCGGACGTCGAGCAGCGTCCGGGCGGTGAAGCTGGCGTTGGGCAGCAGCCGGTTCACCTCGTCGGCGGGCATGAAGGCGAGCAGGGCGTGCGCGGCCGAGCCCGCGGTCATGGGGAGGCGGGCGCCCACCGGCACCGTGTCCCGGAGCCCGCTGGTGCGCTCCGCGGCGGCCACGCACACGCGGGTCGCGCCGTCCCGGACGTAGAACTGGGCGCTCTCGCCGGTGGTGTCGCGCAGGGTGGCCAGGTGCCGGCCGGCGATCTCGCCGATGTCGGCCGTGCCGCGGCCGAGCTCCGCGAGCGCCGGGCCGGGTGCCCAGCTGCCCCCGTCGGTGCGGCGCACCAGGCGGTGACCCTCCAGCGCGACGGCCAGCCGGTGGGCGGTCGCGCGCGGCAGGCCGGTGCGCGTCACGAGCTCGGCGAGCGTCGCCGGCTCCTGTGCCACGGCGTGCAGGATCGATACCGCTTTGTCCAAGACCGCTACCGGGTTAGGCTGTCCCACACAGCAATACTTGCATCCCACAATGTGAGATCGCTACAGCGACCACCCGAGTGGGTGCCCGGTGAGAGGACGAACCGTGCCGAAGACCCTGGCCGAGAAGGTCTACGACGCCCACGTCGTGCGGAGCACCGAGGGTGAGCCCGACCTGCTCTACATCGACCTCCACCTCGTGCACGAGGTCACCAGCCCGCAGGCGTTCGACGGGCTGCGGGCCGCCGGGCGCACGGTCCGCCACCCCGAGCTCACGATGGCGACCGAGGACCACAACGTCCCCACGCTGGACATCCTGGCCCCCATCGCCGACCCGGTCAGCCGCGCCCAGGTCGAGGCGCTGCGGAAGAACGCCGCGGAGTTCGGCATCCGGCTGGCCCCGATGGGCGACCGCGACCAGGGCATCGTGCACGTCATCGGCCCGCAGCTGGGCCTCACCCAGCCGGGCATGACCATCGTCTGCGGCGACAGTCACACCTCCACCCACGGCGCCTTCGGGGCCCTGGCCTTCGGCATCGGGACCAGCGAGGTCGAGCACGTGCTGGCCACCCAGACCCTGCCGCAGTACCGGCCGAAGCAGATGTCGGTCACCGTGGAGGGCGAGCTGGCGCCCGGCGTCTCGGCGAAGGACGTCATCCTGGCCGTCATCGCGCAGATCGGCACCAACGGCGCCGCCGGTCACGTCATCGAGTACCGCGGGAGCGCGATCGAGGCGCTGTCGATGGAGGCGCGGATGACGATCTGCAACATGTCCATCGAGGCCGGCGCGAAGGCCGGTCTGATCGCCCCGGACCGCACGACCTTCGACTTCCTGCAGGGGCGCCCGCACGCCCCGCAGGGCGCCGACTGGGACGCCGCCGTCGAGTACTGGTCGACGCTGCGCACCGACGAGGGCGCGGTCTTCGACGCCGAGGTGGTCCTCGACGCCGGGACGCTCACGCCGTTCGTCACGTGGGGCACCAACCCGGGCCAGGGCCTGCCGATCAGCGAGCGGGTGCCCGACCCGGCGCAGATCGCCGACGAGGGCGAGCGCCACGCCGCCGAGCAGGCGCTGGCCTACATGGGCCTGACGCCGGGCACGCCGCTCACCGAGATCGAGGTCGACACCGTCTTCCTCGGCTCGTGCACCAACGGCCGGATCGAGGACCTGCGGGTCGCCGCCGACCTGCTGCGCGGCAAGCGGATCGACGCGGGCACCCGCATGCTCGTCGTCCCCGGCTCGGTCGGGGTGAAGAACCAGGCCGAGGCCGAGGGGCTGGACCGGGTGTTCGTCGAGGCGGGCGCCGAGTGGCGCGGTGCCGGCTGCTCGATGTGCCTGGGCATGAACCCCGACCAGCTCAAGCCCGGCGAGCGGTCGGCCTCGACCAGCAACCGCAACTTCCAGGGCCGCCAGGGCAAGGGCGGGCGCACCCACCTGGTCTCGCCGTCGGTGGCCGCCGCCACCGCGCTCACCGGCCGCCTGACCGCCCCCGCCGACCTGACCACCGCCTGAGCCCCGGAGCGAGCGACATGGACGCCTTCACCACGCACACCGGCACGGCCGCGCCGCTGCGCCGCAGCGCCGTCGACACCGACCAGATCATCCCGGCCGAGTACCTCAAGCGGATCACCCGCACCGGCTTCGAGGACGGGCTGTTCGTCGCCTGGCGCACCAACGAGCCCGACTTCGTGCTGAACAAGCCGGAGTACGCCGACGCCTCGATCCTGGTGGCCGGCCCCGACTTCGGCACCGGGTCCTCGCGCGAGCACGCCGTCTGGGCGCTGCTCGACGGCGGCTTCCGGGTGGTCATCTCCTCCCGGTTCGCCGACATCTTCAAGAACAACTCCACCAAGTCGGGGCTGCTCACCGTCGTGCTGCCGCAGGCCGACGTCGAGGCGCTGTGGGCCGCCGTCGAGGCAGACCCCACCACCCCGGTGACCGTCGACCTGCAGACCAAGCAGGTCACCTACGGCGACACCACGGTGCCGTTCGAGATCCAGGACTACGTGCGGTGGCGGCTGCTCGAGGGGCTCGACGACGTCGGGCTCACCGAGCGGCACCTCGACGACATCGAGGCGTTCGAGGGCCGGCGGCCGGCCTGGCTGCCCACGGCCCTCCCGGCGCTCCCGGCGCTCTGACCTGCGCCCATGGGCATAGGAAGCTCTACGTGCGTTCTCGGCCCCGGGAACGCACGGAGAGCTTCCTATGCCTGGGAGGGGGCGTCGGGGTCGGGCTCGAAGTCGCGGTAGTAGTCGGCCACCAGCGCGCCCGGCCGGCCACCGAGGGCCCACGTGCTGCCCTTGGCCGCGGGCGGGAGCAGCCCCCGGACGCCGTGGCCGTGCACGCCCAGCGCCTGTAGCACCGCGGGGATCACGCCGCCCTGGCTGCAGACGACGGTGACGCCCGGGTGCGCCCGGGGCACGAGCAGCCGATCGACCGCCGTGAGCGCGGCCTGCGGGTCGTCGGCGAAGCACGCCTCGCCGAACTCGGGCCGGTCGTGCACCCCCAGGCCCATGGTCTCCGCGAGGGGCTCGACCGTCGCGCGGCAGCGCAGCGGGGGTGCCGTCGCGATGGCCTCGGGCTCGAAGAGCGACAGCGCCTCGGCGAGCCGCCGCGCCTGCCGTCGCCCTCTCTCGTCCAGCGGGCGCTGCTCGTCCGGGCCGTCGAACTCCTGCTTGCTCCCGGCCCGGCCGTGGCGGACCAGCAGCAGCTCCACCTCGCGCGGGACGTCGGTCCGCGCCGCGTCGGTGATCACCAGCCGGTCGTGGTCGTGGGTGACCAGCGCGGCGGCGTCGTCGGGAGCGAGCCAGCGCAGCTCGTCCACCTCGTCGTTGGCGGCGAAGGAGCCCCCGACGCACCGCATGAGCCAGTAGTCCACGTGCTTGGGCACGCCGTCGACCGAGTACTGCGTCGTCGGCCCGCGGCGCCCGGCGACCACGTCGAGGCCGGTCTCCTCGACCACCTCGCGGCAGGCGGCGGCCAGCGCGTGCTCCCCGGCGTCGAGCTTGCCCTTCGGCAGGGACCAGTCGTCGTAGCGGGGCCGGTGGACGACGGCGATCTCGAGGCCGTCGTCCCCGGCCGGGCGCCACACCACGCCGCCGGCGGCGGCGATGGTGCGCGGGTCAGCCGGCGAGGCCATGGATCCGGCGCAGCAGCTCTGCCTGGTAGTCCCGTCCCTCCGACCGCACCCACTGCCCGTCGCTGCCCAGCTCCCAGGAGCGCACGCCCGGAGCCATGGCCGGGCTCAGCGACTGGTCCAGCTGGGTGCGCGCCGCCTCGTCGCAGACCCGCAGCAGCACCTCGACCCGGCGGTCCAGGTTGCGGTGCATGAGGTCGGAGCTGCCGATCCACCACTCGGGCTCACCGGCGTTCTCGAAGGAGATGACCCGCGAGTGCTCGAGGAACCGGCCGACGATCGAGCGCACCCGGATCGTCTCGGACAGCCCCGGGACACCCGGCCGCAGCGCGCAGATGCCGCGGATGAACAGCTCCACCGGCACGCCTGCCCTCGACGCCTCGTAGAGGGCGTCGATGAGCCGCTCGTCGACCAGCGAGTTCACCTTGATCCGGATCCCGGAGGGCCGGCCCTCGGCGGCGTGCCGCGCCTCCCGGCGGATCTTCTCCAGCAGCCCGTTGCGGATGCCGTGCGGCGCCACCATCAGGGTGCGGTAGTTGGTCTGCCGCGAGTACCCGGTGAGGGTGTTGAACAGGTCGGTGAGGTCGGCGCCGACCCGCGGGTCGGCGGTGAGGATGCCGAGGTCCTCGTAGATCCGGGCGGTCTTGGGGTTGTAGTTGCCCGTGCCGATGTGGCAGTAGCGGCGGATCACGCCCTGCTCCCGGCGCACCACCAGCGCGGTCTTGCAGTGGGTCTTCAGACCCACGAGGCCGTAGACGACGTGGCAGCCGGCGCGCTCCAGCGAGCGGGCCCAGGTGATGTTGGCCTCCTCGTCGAACCGCGCCTTGATCTCGACCAGGACGACGACCTGCTTGCCCGCCTCGGCCGCCTCGATCAGCGCGTTGACGATGGGCGAGTCACCGGAGGTCCGGTAGAGGGTCTGCTTGATCGCGAGCACGTTCGGGTCGGCGGCCGCCTGCTCGATGAACCGCTGCACGCTGGTGGCGAACGAGTGGTACGGGTGGTGGACCAGGACGTCGCCCTCGCGGAGGGTGGCGAACACGCTCTTGGGCGTCTCGCCCTCGGACAGCCGCGGGTGGGTGGCCGGCACGAAGGGGTCGTCCTTGAGCTCGGGCCGGTCCAGGTCGTAGAGCGCCATGAGCGCGGCCAGGTCCAGCAGCCCGGGCACGTGCACGACGTCGTCCGGCGAGACCTCCAGCTCGGACATGAGCACCTCGAGGATGCGCGGGTCCATCGGCTCGGCGACCTCCAGCCGCACCGCGGGCCCGAACCGCCGCCGGGCGAGCTCGCGCTCCAGGGCCTGCAGCAGGTCCTCGTCGCGGTCCTCCTCCACCTCGACGTCGGCGTTGCGGGTGACGCGGAAGAAGTGGTGGTCGAGAACCTCGAGCCCGGGGAACAGCTGGCCCAGGTGGGCGGCGATGAGGTCCTCGAGCGGGAGGAAGGTCGCGGTGTCGTCACCCGTGTTCACCGCCACGAAGCGCGGGACGTTGTTCGGCACCTTCAGCCGGGCGAACCGCGGCGCCCCCGTCTCGGGGTCGCGGACCGAGACGGCGAGGTTCAGCGACAGCCCGCTGATGTAGGGGAAGGGGTGCGCGGGGTCGACGGCCAGCGGGGTGAGCACCGGGAAGACCTGGTCGCGGAAGTAGTCCCGCAGCCGCCGAGCCGCGTCGTCGGCGAGGTCCTCCCAGTGGACGATGCGGATGCCGCACTCCTCCAGCCGGGGGAGGACGTCCTTGTTGAAGACGTCGGAGTGCCGCTGGACCAGCTCCTGGGTGCGGGCGGTCACCAGCTCCAGCTGCTCCCGGATGGTCAGGCCGTCGGGGGAGCGGACGGTGAGGCCGGTGCTCTGCCGCCGCTTCAGCCCGGCGATGCGCACCATGAAGAACTCGTCGAGGTTGCTGGCGAAGATGGCCAGGAACTTGACCCGCTCGAGGAGGGGCGCCGAGTCGTCCTCGGCGAGCTCGAGCACGCGGGCGTTGAAGTCCAGCCAGGACAGTTCCCGGTTCAGGAACCGGTCGGCGGGCAGGTCGGGGGTCCGGTCGCTGTCGCTGGGCACCTGGTCATCGTGCCGCACGGAGGTGAATGGCGAGAATCGGCGAGGTCGAGACCAGCTCCGCGGTGCGCCGCCCCGCCCCCAGGTCGAGGGCGGCCCGCAGGTCGTCCGGGGTGTCGACGTCCCGCAGCAGCCCGGGCCAGTCGCCGGTCAGCGGGACGGCGCCGTCGTCGAGGTGGGCACGGGCCGACCCGCGGCCGAACCGCGGCCGCAGCGCCTCGCCGTAGGCCGTCAGCAGGGTGGTGCCGGTGCCCTGCGCGTCGGCCACGAAGCAGCGCGGCCGCGCCTCCGCCGCCGCCAGGGCCGCCGCCAGCTCCGCGGGCCGCAGCGCGGGCAGGTCGGAGGAGAGCGCGGCGACGGCCGGCCCGTCGGCCTGCCGGGCGCCGTGCTCGAGCGCGGGGTTCAGCCCCCGGTCCGGCTCGTCGGCGACGGTGCGGGCGCCCAGCCCGCGCACCAGGTCCGCGGCCACCGGCTCGTCGGTGACCACCACCACCGACCCGACCCGCGGGCAGGCGACCGCCGCGGCGACGGTGTCCGCGAGCAGGGCGAGCACCAGGGCCGCGTGGTCGGCGCCGGGCCGCCCGGTGAGCGGCTGCAGCCGGGTCTTCGCGACGGCGAGCCGTTTCGCGGGGACGACGACCGACCAGAGGGGCACGGTCACAATGTGAGCACACCGGAGCGGACCGGCCGGCCGGCCGGGACCCGGTCGTCCACCGGCCGGGGCACGGGTCGATCATGGGCGGGCCCACAGGAGAGGGGAGGCGGCGCGATGACGGGAGGATCCTCCTCGCGCGGCCCGGGCGCGGCCCGCCGCGGCAGGTGGGCCACCCGCGGGCCCCTCTCCCCGGCACTGACGCTGTGCATCGCGGTCATCTACCCGGTGGCCGCGCTGCTGTTCCGCCTGCGCTACCGGCACGGCGACCGGATCCCGGTGCGCGGGCCGGTGCTGCTCGTGGTCAACCACGTCTCGGTGCTGGACCCCTTCGCCTGCGCCCGGCTGGTCTTGGACCACGGGCGCATCCCGCACTTCCTCGCCAAGGAGGCGGTGTTCCGGGGGCGGGCCGGCCGGATCCTGCGGGCGGCCGGCCAGATCCCCGTCGCCCGATACTCCTCGGCCGTACGCGGCTCTCTGGACGCGGCCGTGGCCGACCTGGCGGCCGGTGGGCTGGTGGTCATCTACCCGGAGGGCACGGTCACCCGGGACCCGGACTGGTGGCCGATGCAGGCGCGCACCGGCGCGGCCCACCTGGCGCTCCGCACCGAGACCGTCGTCCTGCCGGTCGCGCAGTGGGGCCCGCAACGGGTGCACGACTACCACTCCGCGAAGCTGCACCTGCGGCTGCGCACGCCCACCGACTACCTCGTCGGCGAGCCGATCGACCTCTGCGCCCTTCGGGCCGAGGTCCGGGCGGGCCGCCCGCTGACCACCGACCTGCTGCGGGAGACGACCGATCTGATGATGTCCAGAGTGCGCGACCAGCTGGCCGAGCTCCGCGGTGAACCGGCGCCGCCGTCGGTCCACCCCGGTCCGGCCCGCGAGCGCCGCGCCGGCGGCCCCGGGACCGCCGCGTGACCCGGGCCGCGGTGCTCGGTGCCGGTTCGTGGGGGACGACGTTCGCCAAGGTGCTGGCCGACGCCGGGAGCGACGTGGTCCTGCACGCCCGGCGTCCGGAGCTGGCCAAGGCGATCGCCGAGGACGCGGAGAACGCCGACTACCTGCCCGGCGTGCGGCTGCCCGAGCGGTTGCGCGCCACCGCCGACCCCGCCGAGGCGCTGGCCGGCGCGGACGTCGTCGTCCTGGCCGTCCCATCCCAGTCGCTGCGGGACAACCTGGGCGCCTGGCGGGCGCTGCTGCCGCCGGACGCGACGCTGCTGTCGCTGATGAAGGGCATCGAGCTCGGCAGCACCAAGCGCATGAGCGAGGTCATCTGCGAGGTGACCGGGGCCGGGCCCGAGCGGGTCGCGGCGCTGAGCGGGCCGAACCTGGCGCGCGAGATCGCCGAGGAGCAGCCCGCCGCGACGGTCATCGCCTGCTCGGACGGCGACCGCGCGGCCGTCCTGCAGGCCGCCTGCCACACCGCCTACTTCCGGCCCTACACCAACCCCGACGTGGTCGGCTGCGAGCTCGGCGGCGCGGTGAAGAACGTGATCGCGCTGGCCGCGGGCATCGCCGAGGGGCTCGGGTTCGGGGACAACACCCGCGCCTCCCTGATCACCCGCGGCCTGGCCGAGACCGCCCGCCTCGGGATGGCGCTGGGCGCGGAGCTCACCACGTTCGCCGGCCTGGCCGGCCTCGGCGACCTGGTGGCCACCTGCAGCTCTCCGCTCTCGCGCAACCGCACGTTCGGGGAGAAGCTCGGCCGCGGGATGTCCCTCGAGGAGGTCCAGCGGGGCACCCGGCAGACCGCCGAGGGTGTGAAGAGCTGTCGCTCGGTGCTCGACCTGGCCCGCGCCCACGGCATCGACGTCCCGATCACCGAGGCGGTCGTGCGGGTGTGCCACGAGGGCGAGGCGCCGGCGCAGATGGTGCGGGAGATCATGTCGCGGGAGGCGAAGCCGGAGTGAGCGCAGAGCTGGCCGGTTACGGGGACGGGACGCGGGCGGTCCGCGCGGGGGAGGACCCGGCGGTGCCGGGTGCGCCGCTGCGGCCCTCGCCGGTGTTCGCCGCGCCCTTCCACCTGGGTGACCAGCCGCCGCGGGCGGGCGGCGCGGACGCCTACGGGCGCACCGAGCACCCGACGCTGCGCGTCTTCGAGGACGCGGTGGGCGAGCTCGACGGCGGCCGCTGCCTGTCCTTCGCCACCGGGATGGCGGCGCTGACCGCGGCCGTGCTGGCCTGCGCGCGCAGCGGTGACCGCGTCGTCCTGCCGTCGGACGGCTACTACACGACCCGGCTGCTGGCGGCCGAGGAGCTCGCCCGGTTCGGCATCGACGTGCAGTACGTGGCCACGCCGGACGTCGAGCGGGTCGCCGCGGACGGCGGGCTGGCCGGCGCCCGCATGGTGCTGCTGGAGACGCCCAGCAACCCGCAGCTGGACGTCTGCGACATCGCCGCGGTCGCCGCCGCGGCGCACGCGGCCGGCGCGCTGGTCGCCGTCGACAACACCACCGCCACGCCGCTCGGCCAGCGCCCGCTCGCGCTGGGCGCGGACCTCACCGTCGGCAGCGACACCAAGGCGCTGACCGGCCACAGCGACGTCCTGCTCGGGCACGTCACCGTCACCGACGACGAGCTCTACGCGGCCGTGAAGGGTTTCCGCGACCGCACCGGCAGCACGCCCGGCCCGTTCGAGGCCTGGCTGGGGCACCGCTCGATGAGCACCCTGGACCTGCGGCTGGCCCGGCAGGCGGCCAACGCCGCGGCCGTCGCCGAGCTCCTGGCCGGCCACCGCGCCGTGTCGGACCTGCGCTGGCCGTGGCGCCCCGGCGACCCGTCGTTCGCCCTGGCCTCGCGGCAGATGCTCCGCCCGGGCGGCGTGCTGTCCGCCGAGCTCGCCGACGAGGCGGCGGTCTCCCGGTTGCTGTCGAAGAGCCGGCTGTGGGCCGCGGCGACCAGCTTCGGCGGGGTGCACAGCACCATCGACCGGCGGGCGCAGTGGGGCGGGGACGACGTGCCGGCCGGGTTCGTCCGGCTGTCCTGCGGCATCGAGGACACCGCCGACCTGGTCGCCGACCTAGCCGGCGGTCTCGATGCGCTCGGCTGATCCGCGGCGGCGGGCGCCGGACACGGTGAGCCAGATGCTCACGCCGAAGTAGTAGGCGAGGTAGACCAGGCTCACCGCGACGACCAGCCAGTGCGGGTCGGGGTACTGGACGATCAGCACCGCGCAGGCCACCAGCCAGACCGTCGCCAGCCCCAGGTTCACGCCCCGCAGCAGCTTGGTGCGCGAGGGGTAGACGTACTTGATCGGCACGAAGACCAGCACCGTCAGGACGGCGAGCGCGATGCCGACCCCGGTGGGACCGATGCCGAGGATGATCGCGTAGAAGGCGACCACGTTCCAGTAGCTGGGGAAGCCGAGGAAGTAGTGGTCCTCGGTCTTCGCGTCCACCCGGCAGAACTGGTAGCAGGACGCCAGCAGCGGCAGCGCGGCCAGGACCCAGCCCAGCGCGCCGCCGGGCAGCCGGTCGGTCGTCCAGAGCAGCACGATCGGGGCGAAGACGTAGGTCAGGTAGTCGACGATGTCGTCCATCCGGGCGCCGTCGAACCACGGGATCGTCTCCTTGACCCGCGCAGCGCGGGCCAGCATCCCGTCCGTGCCGTCGATGAACAGCGTCGCGAGGATCAGCCACAGGGCGGTCTCCACGGCGCCGTCGAAGGCCGCCAGGACGATGAGCAGGCCGAGCACCGAGCCGCTGGCGGTGTAGAGGTGCACCGCGGCGCCGGCGAGGCGCATTCCTCGGGAGTGCCCGGGCCCGTCGGTGGCGCGCACCGCTCCGGGTGCGGTCTGGTCGGCTGGGTCGTCGTGCACGGCGACGAGGCTGCCACACACCGCTTCCCCCGGCGGGCCGACGCGTGCACCGGCGTCGCCTCGGGGGTGGCGGACGGGCCTCGGTTAGGGTCCCCGCAATGAGCGGACAGGCGGGCAGGGTGCGGGTGGCGGTCGTCTTCGGCGGGCGCAGCGAGGAGCACGCGATCTCCTGCGTCTCGGCCGGCAGCGTGATGGCCGCCCTCGACCCCGCGCGGTACGAGGTGGTGCCGGTCGGCATCACCCGCGAAGGGCGCTGGGTGCTCCCCGACCCCGGTCAGCAGCTGGCGATCAGCGACGGCGTGCTGCCCGAGGTCGCCGGGGGAACGGCGGTCTCCCTGGTCGGTGACCCCGCGGCCCGCGGGCTGGCCGTGCTCGAGCCCGGGGCGGCGATCGGCCGCGCGCTCACCGAGGTCGACGTCGTCTTCCCCGTCCTGCACGGCACGTTCGGGGAGGACGGCACCGTCCAGGGGCTGCTGGAGATGACCGGCCTGCCCTACGTGGGGTCCGGCGTCTTCGCCAGCGCGGCGTCGATGGACAAGGAGTTCACGAAGAAGCTGCTGGCCGCCGCCGGCCTGCCGCAGGGCGAGCACGTCGTCCTGCGCGACGAGCACGGTGCCGTGTGCGCCGACGCCGCCGTCCTGGACGACGCGGCCCGCGAGCGGCTCGGGCTGCCGGTCTTCGTCAAGCCGGCGCGGGCCGGCTCCAGCATCGGGATCACGAAGGTCACCGACTGGGCGCAGTTCCCGGCGGCGGTGGCCACCGCCGCCGCCGTCGACCCCAAGGTGATCGTCGAGGCGGCGATCCCCGGGCGGGAGATCGAGTGCGGCGTCCTCGCGGCCCGCGGATCGGGGCTGCCGGAGGCCAGCCTGCCGGCCGAGATCCGGCTGCGGTCCGGCGTCGACTGGTACGACTTCGCCGCCAAGTACCTGGACGACGCCGCCGAGTTCGACATCCCGGCCGACCTCTCGCCGGAGCGGATCGCCGCCGTGCAGGACGCCGCCCGGCGCGCCTACCTGGCGCTGGACTGCCGGGGCCTGGCCCGCGTCGACTTCTTCCTCGGTGCCGGCCCCGACGGCGCGGACCGGCTGGTGATCAACGAGGTGAACACCATGCCGGGGTTCACCCCGATCTCGATGTTCGCCCGCATGTGGGCCGCGACCGGGGTGGAGTTCGCCGAGCTGGTCGACCGGCTGGTCACCGGCGCCCTCGCCGACCGCGCCCGGCCGGGCCGGTGATCCCGGGGCGGCCGGTCCTCCGCGACCTGCGCCCCGCCCCGCCCCGGCCCGCGCGCGTGCTGCTGGGCGCCGCGCTCGTCGCCGCAGCGGTGGTCACCGGCTGCGGCCGGTCGGTCGACGGCGTGCCGACCGCCGCGCCGCCGTCGGGCCGCCCCTCGACGCCCGCGGAGCTCGAGCGGCTGGTCGTCGAGGAGGTGCCCTCCGGGCTGCCCCGGGTGCCCGACGACGAGCTGGACCCGCCGGCCGGCGAGAAGCGGCTCGAGGACGTCGCCGGCTACGCCCCGGACCCGGCGAGGGAGCTGGAGGTGCTCGAGAGCTACGGCTACCGGTTCGGCTGGGAGCGCTTCTGGGGCCGGGAGACCGGCCCGATGACCGGTGTCTTCGTCGACCAGTTCGAGCAGCGGGCCGGCGCCGGCGCCTACGCCGAGGCGCTCGCCCGGAACGACGCGGAGCTGTACGCGGGCGTCCTCAGCGACGATCCGCCCGAGCTGCCCGCGAACTGCCGGCTGCTCACCGTGGAGGCGCCGGTCCCGGAGGCGGGGCTGGTCGACCCGGCCGCGTTCGCCTGGTGCTGGCACGGCGTCTTCAGCGTCTCGGTGACGGCGATGGCCGGGACGACCGACGACGCCCTCCAGGAGGTCGGCGCGGTGCTCGAGCGGCAGCTGGCGCTGCTCCCGCCGGCGTGAGCGCTCCGGGGAGGGCGGTGCCGGCGGCGAGGGGCTCAGGGGCCCGGCTGCGGCTCCTGGTAGGGCAGCGCCTCGGCCAGGGGGACGGTGAGCGCGGTGACCGGTGCGCTGTCGACCCCCTTGGGCAGGCGGACCTCGACGTAGACCGGCCGGTCGACGGCGGTCCAGACCGTGCTCTCCGGATCGCTGGTGTCCACGTACCACTGCACGCCGTTGATCTGGATCGCCGACGTGCCGACCTGCCAGCCGGCGGGCCGGTCGACCCCGCAGGTGAGCACGACGGGCGGCTCGCCCCACGCGTAGACGTAGGGGGAATCGGAGTCCACCCGGCGGGACGGGTCCCCGGCGAGCTCGAGCGGCAGGTTGGCCATGAGCGCCGGGCAGGCGGCATCGGCCTCCGGAGTGACCGGTGGGGTGTCCAGCGGCAGCACCGGGAGGTCCTCCGGGCGGACGGGTTCGCCGCTGTCGACCTCGGCCGGTCCGGCGCCGCCGGCCGTCGCGTCGTCCCCGGCGTCGTCGCCGCGAACGTTGACCAGCACCACCAGGGCGATCACCACGGGCAGGGTGATCGCCGCGACCAGCACCGCGACCCGGCGCACCGGGTCGACGGGTGCCTCGCTCAGATGTTGACGACGGGGCACGTCAGCGTGCGGGTGATCCCGTCGACGGACTGGACGCGCGCCACCACCAGGCGCCCGAGCTCGTCGACGGTGTCGGCCTCGGCGCGGACGATGACGTCGTACGGCCCGGTGACGTCCTCGGCCCTGGTCACCCCGCTGATCTCGCTGATCGTCGAGGCGACCTGGGCGGCCTTGCCGACTTCGGTCTGGATGAGGATGTAGGCGTGGACCACGGGAGATCCTTCCTCCGGCAACAGTGCCGAGACGTCGTCCCCGCCGGCTGGCGGACTCGTCGGCAACCTACCGCAGCAACTGGAGTGCACCCATGAGCCGACCCCGCCCGCTGGTCCCGCGCGGTGATCCCGCCGACACCGTCCGCGTGGTGGGCGAGTTCGAGGTCATCGCCCGGGTGCTGGCCCGGTCGGGCACCGCGGCGGCGGCCGAGGTCGGGCCCGGGGACGACGCGGCGGTGCTGCGCACCCCGGACCAGCGCGTCGTCGTCACCACCGACGTCCTGGTCGAGGGCCGGCACTTCCGGCGGGACTGGTCCTCGGCGGAGGACGTCGGGCACAAGGCGGCCGCGGCCAACCTCGCCGACGTGGCGGCGATGGGCGGGCGGACGACCGCGCTGGTCGTGGGGCTGGCCTGCCCGGCGGACACCCCCACGAGCTGGCTGGAGGGCGTCGCCACCGGGCTGGCCGAGGAGTGCGCCCCGCTGGGCGCGGCGGTCGTGGGCGGGGACACCGTGGCCGCGGCGCCGGACAGCGCCGCCGTCGTCCTGTCGGTGACCGCCCTGGGCGATCTGGGCGGGCGGGCGCCGGTGCAGCGTTCCGGCGCCCGGCCCGGTCACGTCATCGCCCTCGCCGGGCGGCTCGGCTGGTCGGCCGCGGGGCTGGCGGTGCTGCGCCGGGGCTTCACCAGCCCGCTCGCGGTGGTGGCGGCGCACCGCCGGCCGACCCCGCCGTACGCCGCCGGCCCGGCGGCGGCCGACGCCGGGGCGAGCGCGATGTGCGACGTCAGCGACGGCCTCGTGGCCGACGCCGGGCACATCGCACGGGCCAGCGGCGTCGTGCTGGACTTCGACCGCGCGGCGCTGGTGCGCGCGTGCCTGGAGCCGGTGGGGCCCCTGCAGCAGGTCGGGTCGGCCCTCGGGATCGATCCGATGGCGTGGGTGCTCAGCGGCGGCGAGGACCACGCCCTGCTGGCCACGTTCCCGAAGAAGGCGATCCTGCCCGAGGGCTGGGTGGCGGTGGGCACGGTGCGCCCGGGGAACCGGGGGGCCGGTGTCCGCGTCGGCGGCGAGGCCGCGGAGGAGGCGCTGCGCGGCGTCGGGGCGGAGAGGGCGGGGCATGTGCACTTCGGGTGAGCGGCTGCTGCGGGACGGGACGGGAGTCCGGCTGCGGCCGGTGCCCTACGACGACCCGGTCGCGCAGGCCATGGTCGAGGCGGTGCAGCAGGAGTACGTCACCCGGTACGGCGGCCGCGACGCGGCCGTCGTCGACCCGGCGGAGTTCCGGCCCCCGGCCGGCCTCTTCCTGGTGGCCGAGGTCGACGGCGTGCCGGCCGGCTGCGGGGCGTGGCGGGTGTACCCGCCCGGCGGCGTGGAGATCAAGCGGGTGTACGTGGCGCCGGGCTTCCGCCGGCGCGGGCTGGCCCAGGTGCTCATGGCCGAGCTGGAGTCCTCGGCCGCGCGGGCGGGCCACGGGTCGGTGGTGTTGAACACCGGGCAGAAGCAGCCCGAGGCGGTCGCCCTCTACCGGGAGCTGGGCTACCTCCCCGTCGCGGGGTACGGCGTCTACGCCTGCTCGCCGGACGCCGTCTTCCTGGGCAAGGATCTGCTCCCGCCGGCGGAGGAGGAGGCGACATGGGCATCGTGACCGTCTCGGCGTCCTACGGCGCCGGGGGAGCCGAGATCGCCCCGGCCGTCGCGCAGCGGCTGGGGCTGCCGTTCCACGACCGGGCGATCCCGGCGCGGGTCGCCGGCCGGCTCGGCGTGCCGGTGGCGGAGGCGGAGGCGAACGACGAGACGGTCGTGCGCGGGCTGTGGCGGCTGGTGGCCTCGCTGGGCACCATGCCCGATCCGGTGGGCGGGGTGGTCCCCGGTGCACCCCTGCCGGACGCCCGGGCCTACCGGGAGCAGACCGAGCGGGTGCTGGCGGAGATCGCCGGGGGTGACGGCGGCGTCGTGCTCGGCCGGGCCGCGGCGATCGTGCTGCGCGACCGGTCCGACGCGCTGCACGTCCGGCTCGACGGCTCGCGGGAGCGGCGGCTCGCCGCGGCGGTGGCCCGCTCGGGGCGGCCGCGGGAGGAGGTGGCGCGCGAGATGGCGGCGAACGACCGCGGCCGGGAGGCCTACGTGCGGCACTTCTACCGCTGCGATCCGGCGTCGGCCGCCCACTACCACCTGGTGGTGGACGGCACGGAGCTGCCGGTGGAGACGGTCGTCGACCTGGTGGTGACGGCGGCCCGCGGGCGGGGCATCGGCCGGTGATCTCCCCGCGACCGGCGAGGGGCCCGGACGCCGGGGTGCTGCACGCCCTGCGGGAGCAGCGGGCGCGCTGGATGACCGACGCCGGCATCCGGCAGTGGCGGCCCGGCGAGGTGGGCGTCGGGGAGGTCGAGGCGCAGGTCGCCGCAGGTGAGTGGCACGTCCTGGAGGCCGGTGACCGGCTCGTCGCCGGCCTGCGGCTGCTGTGGTCCGACGCCGTCGTCTGGGGCGACGTGCCCGGCGACGCCGCGTACGTGCACGGCCTCGTGGTCGACCCGGCGCACGCCGGCGCCGGGATCGGGGCCGCGCTGCTGGCCTGGGCGGCCGCGACGGCGGCCGGCGCGGGGCGCTCCCGCCTGCGGCTGGACTGCGTCGAGAGCAACCCCCGGCTGCGCCGGTACTACCGCGACCGGGGGTTCACCGAGGTGGGCCGGCGGGTGTTCGACTCCGGCTGGGACCCGGTCGTGCTGCTGGAGAAGGGCCTCGGGAAGGGCGCTGCGGCGTCCTGACCGGTGGCGGCACCCGCTCGGGTCAGGGGCGGCCCTGCGTCGGGAGGGTCATGATCTCGGCGCCGTCGTCGGTGATGGCGATCGTGTGCTCGCTGTGCGCCGTCCGGCAGCCCGTCGCACTACGCAGGGTCCAGCCGTCGGGGTCGGTGACCAGCCGGGCGGTGTCGGCCATGACCCAGGGCTCCAGCGCGAGCAGCAGCCCGGGGCGCAGCCGGTACCCCCGCCCGGGCCGCCCGGTGTTCGGGACGTGCGGGTCCTGGTGCATGGTCGATCCGACGCCGTGCCCGCCGAACTCGGTGTTGATCGGGTACCCGGCTGCGGTGAGCACCGAGCCGATCGCGGCGGAGACGTCACCGAGGCGGGTGCCCGGGCCGGCGGCGGCGATCCCCGCCCGCAGCGCCTCCTCGGTCGCGGCGATCATCGCGGCGTCCTCCGGGGGCGCGGCGCCGCCCACGACGAAGCTGACGGCCGAGTCGGCGACGATCCCACCCAGGGAGACGGCGAGGTCGAGCGAGAGCAGGTCGCCCTCGGCGAGCGCGTAGTCGTGCGGCAGCCCGTGCAGCACGGCGTCGTTGACCGACGTGCAGATGTAGTGGCCGAACGGCCCGCGGCCGAAGGACGGGGCGTAGTCGACGTAGCAGGACTGCGCGCCGGCCTCGCGGATCATGTCCTGGGCCCACCGGTCGATGTCGAGCAGGTTCGTGCCGACGGCGCTGCGGCCCTTCAGGGTCTGCAGGATGTCGGCGACCAGGGCGCCGGTGGCCCTCGCCCGTGGGAGGTCGGTGGGGTCCAGGATCTCGATCATGGGGGTCTTCCTGTGCGCGGGTGCGATAACTATCCCGGCCAGCCTATCCCGGTATTAGAATCCGGCCATGGTCAGGTTGCCCCTCACTCCCGCGGAGGTCGAGCGCGGGCAGCGCCTCGGGGCCGTGCTGCGGCGCGCCCGCGGGGAGCGCTCGATGCTCGGGACCGCGCTGGACGCCGGGATCTCGCCCGAGACCCTGCGCAAGATCGAGTCCGGCCGGGTCGCCACCCCCGCGTTCCCGACGGTCGCGGCGATCGCCGACGTCCTCGGTCTCTCCCTCGACGTGGTCTGGGCCGAGATCAGCCGACCGGGGGCCGGCGCCGGGGGCGACGCGCGGCTCGCCTCCTAGGTCCCGGCCCCGCTGCCAGCGGTGCCGGGCGCACGAAGAACCCCGGAGGTCGATGACCTCCGGGGTTCTCGATGCTTCGGTCGGCCCCCTGGCGGGGGCCCGTGCTCAGGCGCGGACGACCTTGCCGGCGCGGATGCACGAGGTGCACGCGTTGATCCGGCGACGGTTGCCGGGGGCGATCAGCGCCCGCACGGACTGGATGTTCGGGTTCCAACGGCGCGGCGTGCGGCGGTGCGAGTGCGACACCGACATACCGAAACCGGGGCCCTTGCCACAGACATCGCAGTTGGCAGCCACGGTTGATCACTCCCAGAAAAATCGTTCACAGACGGCGGGGCCAGGTGGCACCCGCGACAAGACCGTCGACCACTCTAACCGTTCCCGGGCCGGGACGTCGCGGCGCCCTGCCCCCGGCGTCCCGATCGGTGGCTTCCCGCGCTCGGCGACCGGACCTGTCGGCACGGGTGGGTAGCCTCCACCCGTGCTGCAGGCGCTGGACGACGCCGCGGTCGGTCAGTGGTGCCGGGCCGCGGTCGAGGCGCTGTCCGACTCCCGGGGCCGGCTCGACGACCTCAACGTCTTCCCCGTCCCCGACGGCGACACCGGCACCAACCTCCTGCACACCGCCGAGGGGGCGCTCGCCGCGCTGGACTCGGCCGGTCCGGCGGAGCCCGCCTGGGTGGTGATGGCGCGCGGCGCCGTGCTCGCCGCCCGCGGCAACTCCGGCACCATCCTCGCCCAGCTGCTGCGCGGCCTGGCCGACCAGCTGGCGCACCAGCCCCCCGCCGACGGCCCGACCGTCGCCGCCGCGCTGCGCAAGGCCGCCGAGAGCGCCTACACGGCGGTCGCCGACCCGGAGGAGGGCACGTTCCTCACCGTCGCCCGCGCGAGCGGTGAGGCAGCCGTCGCGGCGGTCGACGAGGGCCGCACGGCCCTCGGGGACGTCGTCCTGGCCGCCGCCGACGGCGCCCGGGCCGCGCTCGACCGGACCCCCGGCCAGCTGGCCGCGCTGCGGGCCGCCGGCGTCGTCGACGCCGGCGGCGCCGGCCTGTGCCTGGTGCTGGACGCGCTGGTGCGGACCGTCACCGGGGTGAGACCGGTCCGCCCGGCGCTCTCCGTCCCGCACCGGCACCGGCACGACGCCGGGAGCGCCCCGCACCAGCCGCCACCGGGTCCGGGCAGCGAGGTGCAGTACCTGCTCGCCGACGCCGACGAGACCGCGGTCGCCCGGCTGCACGAGCGCCTCGCCGCGCTGGGCGACAGCCTGGTCGTCGTCGGCGTCGACACCCCGACCGGCCGGGAGTGGAACGTGCACGTGCACGTGTCCGACGTCGGCGCGGCCATCGAGGCCGGCGTCGAGGCGGGCCGCCCGCACCGCATCACCGTCACCCCGCTGGCGCCGGTGCCGCCGCCGGAGCCGGTCCCCGGGCTGCGCGCCGTGGTCGCGGCGGTGCAGAGCGAGGGGCTGGCCGAGCTGTTCCGCGCCGAGGGCGTGCGGGTCGTCGTCTGCGGTGCCGACGGCATCACCGAGGACGGCCTCCTGGAGGAGGTCGTGGCCTGCGGCGCGCAGGAGGTCGTCGTCCTGCCCAACGACGCCGCGCTGCTGCCGGTCGCCGCGCGCGCGGCCACCCGGGCCCGCGAGGCCGGCCGGGAGATCGGCGTCGTGCCCACCCGCTCGCCGGTGCAGGGGCTGGCCGCGGTCGCGGTCGCCGACCCCGGGCGGCGCTTCGGTGACGACGTCATCGCCATGGCCGAGGCGGCCGCGGCGACCCGCTGGGCCGAGGTGACCGTCGCCGACCAGGAGGCGCTCACCTCCGCCGGCCGCTGCCACCCCGGTGACGTGCTCGGCTCGGCGGAGGGCGACGTCGTCGTCATCGGCGCCGAGCTCGCCGCGGTCGCCTGCGACCTGCTCGACCGGCTGCTCTCCGCGGGCGGGGAGATGGCCACGCTGGTCGCCGGCCCCGACGAGGAGCTCGGCGACACCGTCTGCCGGCACCTCGCCTCGGTCCACCCGACCATCGAGGTGGTCCGCTACGGCGGCGGCCCGAGCTCGCTGCCCCTGCAGATCGGGGTGGAGTGAGGTGGCCGTCACCCTCGAGACGCCGCTGTCCCGGGTGCTGGGGCCCAAGACGGCGACCGGCATGGCCGAGCAGCTCGGCCTGCACACCGTGCGGCACCTCCTGCGGCACTACCCGCGCCGCTACGCCCGCCGCGGGGAGCAGGCCGACCTCGCCGACGTCCAGGTCGGTGACCGGGTCACCGTCCTCGCCCAGGTCCGCAGCGTCACGACCCGGCCCATGCGCAACCGCCGGGGCAGCCTGACCGAGGTCGTGGTGGGCGACGGCAGCGGCCGGATGAAGCTGGTCTTCTTCAACCACCGCCACGCGTCGCTCGCGGTGAACTCGTGGGGCATGTTCGCCGGCACGGTGGGCGAGTACCGCGGGGAGAAGCAGTTCGCCCATCCCGACATGCACCTGCTCGACGCCTCCGACGACGACACCGACTGGGCGCGCGCCCTCGTGCCGATCTACCCGGCGAGCAAGGACGTCTCCAGCTGGGTGATCCAGAAGTCGGTCAAGCTGCTGCTGGGGGCCGGGGGCGGGCTCGGCGAGCTGGTCGAGGACCCGCTGCCCGAGGAGATCCGGGCCCGCCTCGGTCTCCTGCCGCTCGCCTCCGCGCTGCTGGACATCCACCGCCCGACCACGACCGAGGACGTCGAGCGGGCCGCGCACCGGCTGAAGTGGGACGAGGCGCTGGTCCTTCAGCTCACCCTCGCCGCCCGCCGCCGGGCGGCCGCCCTCGAGCCGGGCACCGCGCGCCCCCGTCGGGCCGGCGGGCTGCTCGACGCCGTCGACACCGCCCTGCCCTTCGCCCTCACCGAGGGCCAGCGGGAGGTGGGGGAGGAGCTGGCCGCCGAGCTCGACCGCGACCAGCCGATGCACCGGCTGCTGCAGGGCGAGGTCGGCTCGGGCAAGACCGTCGTCGCGCTGCGGGCGATGGCCCAGGTGGTCGACGCCGGCGGCCAGGCCGCCCTGCTCGCGCCCACCGAGGTGCTGGCCGCCCAGCACGCCCGCGGCATCCGCGCCCTGCTGGGCCCGCTCGGCCGCGCCGGCGAGCTCGACGGCGACGCCGCCGGCACCCGCGTCACGCTGCTCACCGGCTCGCTCAAGGCCGCGGCGAAGCGGCAGGCGCTGGCAGAGGTCGCCGACGGCAGCGCCGGCATCGTGATCGGCACCCACGCGCTGCTGCAGGAGGGCGTGGACTTCGCCGACCTGGGGCTGGTCGTCGTCGACGAGCAGCACCGGTTCGGGGTGGAGCAGCGCGACGCCCTGCGTGCCAAGGGCAGCCGCCCGCCGCACGTCCTCGTCATGACCGCCACCCCGATCCCGCGGACCGTGGCCATGACCGTCTACGGCGACCTGGAGATCTCCACGCTGCGGCAGCTGCCCAGCGGGCGCGGCGGCGTGACCAGCTCGGTGGTGCCGGTGGTGGAGAAGCCGGGCTGGCTCGACCGCGCGTGGGAACGGCTCCGCGAGGAGGTCGCCGCCGGCCGGCAGGCCTACGTCGTCTGCCCGCGGATCGGCGACGTCACCGGCGCCGACGACGAGCCCGAGGACGCCGACGGCGCCCCGCCCGACGACGACGGCCGCAGCGACCGCCGGCCGCCGCTGGCGGTGCTGGACGTCGCCGAGGCCCTCCGCGGCGGTCCGCTGGCCGGCCTGCGGCTCGACGTGCTGCACGGCCGGATGTCCCCGGACGAGAAGGACGGCGTCATGCGCGCCTTCGCCGCGGGGGAGACCGACGTGCTGGTCGCCACCACCGTCGTGGAGGTCGGCGTCGACGTCCCCAACGCCACGGTGATGGTGGTCATGGACGCCGACCGGTTCGGCGTCAGCCAGCTGCACCAGCTGCGCGGCCGGGTCGCCCGTGGGAAGCACGCCGGGCTGTGCCTGCTCGTGACCGAGGCCCCGTCGGGGTCGCCCACGGGGCAGCGGCTGGCCGCCGTCGCGTCGACGTCCGACGGCTTCGAGCTCGCCCGGCTGGACCTCGAGACCCGCCGCGAGGGTGACGTCCTCGGCGCCGCGCAGTCCGGCCGCCGCTCGGGCATCCGGCTGCTCTCCCTCCTGGCGGACGAGGAGCTCATCGCCCAGGCCCGGGCCGAGGCGACCGCCCTGCTCGGCACCGACCGCGGGCTGGCCGACCACCCCGGCCTGGCCGCGGAGGTCGCCGCCCTGGCCAGCGACGAGCGCGCCGAGTGGCTGGAGAAGGCGTGACGAGGGTGATCGCGGGGTCGGCGGGTGGCCGGCGGCTCCAGGTCCCACCCGCCGGGGTCCGCCCCACCGGCGACAAGGCGCGGGGCGGGCTGTTCAACTCCCTCGGATCGCTCGTCGACCTCGAGGGCGCGGCGGTGCTCGACCTCTACGCGGGCTCCGGGGCGCTGGGCCTGGAGGCGCTCTCCCGCGGCGCCTCGGACGTGGTGTTCGTGGAGTCCGGCCCGCGCGTGCTGCCGGTGCTGAGGGCCAACCTGGCCGCCGTCGGCCTGCCGGGGGGCAGGGTGGTCGCGGGCTCCGTGCCGGCCGTGGTCGCCGGCCCGGCCCCCCGGGCCTTCGACGTCGTGCTGGCCGATCCGCCCTACGCGGTGCCGGCGGAGGAGGTGCGGGAGCTGCTCCGCGCCCTGGTCGCGGGCGAGTGGCTCGTCCCCGGGGGCGTCGTCGTGGTCGAGCGCTCCAGCCGGGAACGGGAGTGGGACTGGCCGACACCCCTGGAAGGACTGCGCGAACGGCGCTACGGCGAGGCGGTGCTCCGGTACGGTCGGCGTCCGTGAGACGCGCCGTCTGCCCAGGTTCCTTCGACCCGGTGACCAACGGGCACGTCGACGTCATCACCCGGGCCGCCGCGCTGTACGACGAGCTGGTCGTCGCCGTGCTGGTCAACCCCGGCAAGGCCGGGTTCTTCCCGGTCGAGGAGCGCATGGAGCTGCTGCGCGAATCCGTCGCCGACCTGCCGAACGTCACCGTCGACAGCTTCCAGGGCCTGCTGGTCGACTACTGCCGCGCCCACGACGTGCCGGTCATCGTCAAGGGACTCCGGGCGGTCAGCGACTTCGAGTACGAGCTGCAGATGGCCCAGATGAACCGGGAGCTCGCCGGGATCGAGACGCTGTTCGTGCCCACGGCGCCGCAGGTCGGGCACCTGTCCTCCAGCCTGGTCAAGCAGATCGCCACCTTCGGCGGCGACGTCTCCCGGCTGGTCCCGAAGGTCGTGCACGACCGGCTGGCCGAGCACGCCCGGCGAGGCGGCAAGTGACCCGGCCACCCCGCGGCGGACCGCCCCGGGGATCCACGACCGAGGTCGTCTACCGCCTGTACGAGACGGTCGACGAGCTGACGACGGTCATCGAGAACGCCCGCAGCGTGCCGATGTCCAGCTCCTGCATGGTGCCCCGCGACCACGTCCTCGACCTCCTGGACGACCTGCGCGAGTCGCTGCCCGAGGACGTGCAGGCGGCCGGGGCGATCGTCGAGCAGCGCACCGAGATCCTCCAGCAGGCCCAGGCGGAGGCCGAGCGGCTCACCGGGCGCACGCGGGGGGAGAGCGAGCAGCTGCTCGCCCAGGCCCGCCGGCAGCGCGAGGAGATCCTCGGCACCGCCCGCCGGCAGCGCGACGAGCTGCTGGCCCAGGCGCAGGCCGAGGCCGAGCAGATCATCGTCGACGCCGAGGCGGAGGCCGAGGCGCTCGTCGCCGAGGGCCGCCAGCACCGGGCCGCGCTGATCGCCGAGGGGCAGGCCGAGCACGAGCGGCTGATCACCGAGACCGAGGTCTACCGCACCGCCGTCGACCGCGCGGACGAGCTGGGCGCGCAGTCGCACGCCGACGCCACCCGGATGCGGGCGGAGGTCGACGAGTACGTGGACAGCCGCCTGGCCGAGTTCGGCGGCACCCTGGAGCGGATGCTGCGCTCGGTCGACAAGGCCCGCACCGCCCTCCGCGAGCCTTAGCAGGCCCGCCCGTCCGCAAGCTCACAGCCGGACCCTGAAAGGGTCCGCGGGGATCGGGTAGGCTCGTCCACTGGTCCGACCGACGGCTGACGCCCGGTCGTCCACCCCTCCCGCTCCCGACCGCGAGTACCGACATGCCTGCCGCTTTCCCGAACCGCCCCGGCGCCCAGTCCCGCGAGGACCGGCGTCCCGCCGCCAACCCCTGGAAGTACGACCTGCGGGAGCTCGGCCGGCGCGCGGGGGCCATGCAGGAGCTCGACCGCACCGCCCCGGCGCCCGCGGGCTGGGGCCTGGAGCTCATCCGGGTCCCGGAGAAGGCCGAGGTCCACCTCCGGCTGCGGCTGGAGTCAGTCATGGAGGGCGTCCTGGTCACCGGCGATCTCGACGTCCCCGTCGTCGGCTCCTGCGCGCGCTGCCTCGAGCCGATCGAGGACACCCTCTCCCTCGACGTCCAGGAGCTGTACGCCTACGCGGGCAGCACCACGGAGGCCACGAGCGAGGAGGACGAGGTGCGCCGGCTCGAGGGCGACTTCCTCGACCTGGAGCCGCTCGCCCGCGACACCATCGTCCTGAGCCTCCCGCTCTCGCCGGTCTGCTCCGAGGACTGCGCCGGCCTGTGCGTCGACTGCGGCCAGCGGATCGACGATCTGCCGGCCGACCACACCCACGAGGTGACCGACCCCCGGTGGGCCGCCCTCGCGGACCGTTTCGCTTCCTCGCCGGGCACCCCCGGCGAATCCACCACCCCAGAGGAGAACTGATCGTGGCCGTTCCGAAGCGGAAGATGTCGCGCGCCAACACCCGCATGCGCCGGTCGCAGTGGAAGGCCACCGCGCCGACCCTGTCGCCGTGTCCGAACCGCGCCTGCGGCGAGCTCAAGCCCCCGCACCAGGCGTGCCCGACCTGCGGCCAGTACGACGGCCGCCAGGTCCTCTCGGTCTGATCTCCCGCACCGCCATGGGGACGACGGCCGCCGGAACGCATCCTGCGCAGGATGCGGCCGACGGCCGCGCCCCGGGCGACGTGCCGCACCCCGGTGGTGCGGCGCACGCCGAGCGGGCCACCGCCTGGCTGCACGACGCCCTCGGCGTCGAGCTGCCGGAGGGTCTGCTCGGCCTGGTGCTGACCCACCGCTCGTTCGCGTACGAGAACGGCGGGCTCCCGACCAACGAGCGCCTGGAGTTCCTGGGCGACTCGGTGCTCGGGCTGGTCGTCACCGACGAGCTCTACCGCAGCCAGCCGGACCTCCCCGAGGGCCAGCTGGCCAAGCTGCGTGCCTCGGTGGTCAACATGACCTCGCTGGCCTCCGTCGCCCGGCGCCTGGGGGACGGCGGCCTCGGCCCGCACCTGCTGCTGGGCCGGGGCGAGGAGACGACCGGCGGCCGCGAGAAGGACTCGATCCTCGCCGACGCGCTCGAGGCGCTGATCGGCGCGATCCACCTCGGCTGCGGGCTGGACACCGCGTCCGCGGTCGTCCACCGGCTCTTCGACCCGCTGCTGGTCGAGTCCGCCACCCGGGGCGCCGGGCTGGACTGGAAGACCAGCCTGCAGGAGCTCGGGGCCGCCCAGGGGCTCGGGGCGCCGGTCTACCAGGTGGCCGACGAGGGCCCCGACCACGCCAAGACGTTCACCGCCGAGGTGCTGCTCGCGGGCATCCCGCGCGGTACCGGGACGGGACGGACGAAGAAGGCCGCCGAGCAGGAGGCCGCCGAGGCCGCCTGGCGGGCCCTGTCGGAGGAGTAGGACCGTGCCGGAGCTGCCCGAGGTCGAGGTGGTGCGGCGGGGGCTGGAGCAGTGGGTCGCCGGCCGCACCGTCGCCACCGTCGAGGTGCACCACCCCCGCGCCGTCCGCCGGCACCTCGAGGGCGCCGACCACTTCGTCCGGGAGCTGACCGGCCGCACGCTGGTCGCCGCGCGCCGGCGGGGCAAGTACCTGTGGCTCCCGCTGGCCGAGTCCGACGGCACGCCGTCGGACCGCGCGCTCGTGGCCCACCTCGGGATGAGCGGTCAGCTGCTCGTCGAGAAGCGCTCCGCCCCGGACGAGACGCACCTGCGGGCACGCGTCACCTTCACCGACGGCGGCCGCGAGCTGCGCTTCGTCGACCAGCGCACCTTCGGGGGGCTGGCGGTCGAGGACAGCGCGGGGGAGGAGATCCCCCCGCGGCTGGCGCACATCGCCATCGACCCGCTCGACGACGCCTTCGACGTCGACGCCTTCGCGGCGGCGCTCCGCCGTCGCCGGACCGAGGTGAAGCGGGCGCTGCTGGACCAGACGCTGATCGGCGGGGTGGGCAACATCTACGCCGACGAGTCGCTGTGGCGGGCCCGGCTGCACGGTGCCCGCCCCACCGACAAGCTGACCCGGGCGCAGGTGGTGGAGCTGCTCGACGGGGTCCGCGACGTGCTCGGGGAGAGCCTGGCGCAGGGCGGCACCTCGTTCGACTCCCTCTACGTCGACGTCAACGGGCAGAGCGGCTACTTCTCCCGGCACCTGGCCGTCTACGGGCAAGGCGACCGGCCGTGCCCCCGCTGCGGGACGCCGATCCGCCGGGAGTCGTTCATGAACCGCTCGAGCTACAGCTGCCCCACCTGCCAACCACGTCCGCGGGCGAAGCGGCGCTGACCGGCGTTCCCCCGACGTGACGAAGCCGACATCACCCGGACACAGCATCCCCGGGCGGCCGCCGTTGACCTGCGGATCAGCGGGTGTCACCCTGGAATCACCCAGCCGCGCCGACCGTTTCCCGGGGCGCCGGCTCATCCCTCTCGCAGTCGAAAGGCCGTCGCAGCCATGGCCAAGGCCCTGTTCGGTTCGGTCGTCAGCCCCGTGGAGCTCCGGGTGGTCGAGGAGAACGCCGTCCTGCGGGCCAAGGTCCGCCGGCTCGAGGCCGAGCTCGCCGAGCTGCGCGCCCAGCGCGACGCGGCGATCGCCCACGAGCTGCTCTCGCTGGCCGGCGACAACGTCGAGCCCGCCCTCGCCTAGCGGTTCTGCCCCAAGGCCGCCCGCCCCTGCGCGGGCCGCCGGACCGGCCGGCTTCCTGTCACATCCGCACCAGCGGTCCCGCAGGGCACCTGACCAGGCCCGATCGCGGCTAGAGTCTTCGTACCGTGCACCTGTCGAGCCTCACGCTGAAGGGTTTCAAGTCCTTCGCGTCCGCCACCACGCTGCGGCTCGAGCCCGGGATCACCGCCGTCGTCGGCCCCAACGGGTCGGGCAAGTCCAACGTCGTCGACGCCATCTCCTGGGTTCTCGGCGAGCAGGGCGCGAAGAGCCTGCGCGGCGGCAAGATGGAGGACGTCATCTTCGCCGGCACCGCCGGCCGCCCCGCCCTCGGCCGCGCCGAGGTCACCCTCACGATCGACAACTCCGACGGCGCGTTGCCGATCGAGTACACCGAGGTGTCGATCACTCGCCGCATGTACCGCTCCGGGGAGAGCGAGTACGAGATCAACGGCGACAAGGTCCGGCTCCTCGACGTCCAGGAACTGCTCAGCGACTCCGGCATCGGCCGCGAGATGCACGTCATCGTCGGCCAAGGGCAGCTGGACGCCGTCCTCTCCGGCCGCCCGGAGGACCGCCGCGCCTTCATCGAGGAGGCCGCCGGCGTCCTCAAGCACCGCAAGCGCAAGGAGAAGGCCCTCCGCAAGCTCGACGGGATGCAGGCCAACCTCGACCGGCTGGCCGACCTCACCGCCGAGCTGCGCCGCCAGCTCAAGCCGCTGGGCCGGCAGGCCGAGGTGGCCCGCCGCGCGGCCGGTGTCCAGGCCGATCTCCGGGACGCCCGGCTGAGGCTGCTCGCCGACGACCTGGTCCAGCTCCGCGACGCCCTCGACCGCGACGTCGCCGACGAGACCGCTGCCCGGCAGCGGCGCACCGTCGTCGAGCGGGAGCTGGCGGGGGTGTCCCGCCGGGAGGGCGCGCTGGAGAGCCGGCTGGCCGAGACCGCGCCGCAGCTGCAGCTGGCGTCCGACACCTGGTACCGGCTCTCCGCCCTCGGTGAGCGGTTCCGCAGCGTCGCCCAGCTGGCGGCCGAGCGGCACCGGCACCTGTCGGCCCCCGCCGCGGCCGCGGCGCCGGGGCGGGACCCGGAGCAGCTGGACGCCGAGGCCGACCGGGTCGCGGCCACGGAGGCGGAGCTCGCCGACGGGCTGGCGGCCGAGCGGGACCGGCTGGGCCGGGTCGTCGCCGCCCGCACCGAGCTCGAGCGCGCGCTCGCCGACGCGGAGAAGGCCTGGGTCGCGGCCGCGCGGGCGCTGGCCGACCGGCGGGAGAGCCTGGCCCGGCTCTCCGGCGAGGTGGCCGCGGCGCGCTCCCGGGCGGGTGCCGGCCAGGCGGAGATCGAGCGGCTCGCCCTCGCCGCCGCGGAGGCCGCCGACCGCGCCGAGGTGGCCGCCGACCGGCTGGCCGACCGCCGCGGCCAGGTGGCGGAGCAGGAGGACACCGACGTCGCGCTCGTCGCGGCGCACGAGGACGCCGTCGCGGCGCACGCGGCGGTCGCCCGGCGGGTCGCCGAGCTGGCCGAGGCCGAGCGCGCCGCCGAGCGCGACCGCGCGTCGTGGCAGGCCCGGCGGGACGCCCTCGCCCTCGGGCTGACCCCCGCCGACGGCGCGGCCGCCGTGCTCGGCGGGGACCTCGCCGGGGTGCTCGGGCCGCTGACCGAGCAGCTCACCGTCGCTCCCGGCGACGAGGTGGCGGTCGCCGCCGCCCTCGGTGGCATGGCCGACGCCGTCGTCGTCTCAGGGGTGGCCGAGGCCGCCGCCGCGCTGGCCCACCTGACGCGCACCGAGGGCGGCCGCGCCGGTCTCCTCGTCACCGGGGGCTTGCCGCCCGTGCCGCGCGACGGGTGGCCCGAGCTGCCCGCGGGCGCGCGCTGGGCGCTGGACGCGGTGGAGGCTCCCGAGCCGCTGCGGCCGGCGCTGGCCCGGGCGCTGGAGCGGGTCGCCCTCGTGCCCGACCTGGACGCCGCGGTCGCGCTGGTGCGCGTGCACCCCCGGGTGCGCGCCGTCACCGCCACCGGCGACCTGCTGGGCGCCGACTGGGCGGTAGGCGGGCAGTCCGACGCCCCGTCCAACCTGGAGATGCGGGCCCGCGTCGACGAGGCGGCGGCCGAGCTGGACGCCGCCACCGTGCACGCGGCCCGGCTCGCCGAGGAGCTGAGCGAGGCGCGGCGCACCGCCGAGGAGCGTTCCGTCGACGTCGACGCCGCGCTCGCCGCCCGGCAGGTCGCGGACCGGAGCCGCTCCGCCGAGGCGACCGCGCTCGCCGAGCTGGGGGCCGCCGCCCGGTCGGCGACCGCCGAGGCCGAGCGGCACGCCGCCGCCCGGGTGCGCGCCGAGGAGTCCCTGGAGCGGGCGCTCACCGCGCTGACCACCCTGGAGGCGCGGCTCACCGAGGCCCAGGCGGCCCCGCTGGAGGACGAGCCGCCCACCGAGGAGCGCGACCGGCTGCGTGCCGAGGTGGCCGCGGCCCGGCAGGGCGAGACCGAGGCGCGGCTGGCCGTGCGGACGGCGGAGGAGCGGGCCCGCGCGCTCCAGGGCCGCGCCGAGTCGCTGCGCCGTCAGGCCCGGCAGGAGCGGGCCGCGCGCGAGCGCGCCGCCGCGGCCCGGGCCGCCCGGGAGCGCGGGGCGGCCGTCGCCGCCGCCGTGCGGGCGGACGCGGAGGCCGCCGGGGTGGCGCTGCAGACGTCGCTGACCCGCGCCGGCGCCGAGCGCGACGCCCTGGCCGCGTCGCGGAACTCGTCCGAGGCGGAGCTGCTGGAGGTGCGGAGCCGGGTGCGGGCGGCCACCGCGGAGCTGGACCGGCTCACCGACGAGGTGCACCGCGACGAGGTAGCGCGCACCGAGCAGCGGTACCGCATCGAGACGCTGGAGACCCGCGCTGCCGAGGAGTTCGGCGTCGACCTGCCCACGCTGGTGGCCGAGTACGGCCCCGCGGCGGCCGTGCCGCCGTCGCCGCAGCAGCTGGCCGAGGCCGAGGCCGCCGGGCAGCCGGCGCCCGAGCCGACGCCCTACGAGCGGGCGGCGCAGGAGCGCCGGGTGGCCCGGGCCGAGCGCGATCTCGCCACGCTGGGCAAGGTGAACCCGCTGGCGCTGGAGGAGTTCGCGGCACTGGAGGAGCGGCACACGTTCCTGGCCACCCAGCTGGAGGACCTCAAGAACACCCGCCGGGACCTGCTCACCGTCGTCCGCGAGGTCGACGGCCGGATCCACGACGTCTTCGCCGCCGCGTTCGCCGACGTGGCCCGGGAGTTCGAGCAGGTGTTCGCCACCCTGTTCCCGGGCGGCTCCGGCCGGCTGGTGCTCACCGACCCCGAGAACATGCTCACCACCGGCGTGGAGGTCGAGGCCCGGCCGCCGGGCAAGAAGGTCAAGCGGCTGTCCCTGCTGTCCGGCGGCGAGCGCTCGCTGACCGCCGTCGCGATGCTGGTGGCGATCTTCCGCGCCCGGCCCTCGCCGTTCTACGTGCTCGACGAGGTCGAGGCGGCGCTGGACGACGTCAACCTCGGCCGGCTGCTGGTCCTGGTGGAGCAGCTGCGGTCGACGTCCCAGCTGATCATCATCACGCACCAGAAGCGGACGATGGAGATCGCCGACGCCCTCTACGGCGTGAGCATGCGCGGCGACGGCATCACCGGCGTGATCAGCCAGCGGCTCCGCGAGCTCGAGACCGCCTGACGCCCCCCCCCCCGGGCATAGGAAGCTCTACCTACGGATCGGGGCCCGCATCCGTAGGTAGAGCTTCCTATGCCTAGACGCCGCTGCGGACCTCGAGGTCGACGACGACCGGCAGGTGGTCGGAGGCGCCCTCGGCGTCGAGCACGTAGGCCCCCGCCACGGCGACGCCGGAGGAGACCCACACCTGGTCGATCCGGCGGTGCGGGGAGCGCGCCGGGTGGGTCATGCCGGCGTCGCTCTGCCAGAACCGCCAGCCGGCCTGGTCGTCGCGGGCTCGGGCGAGCTGCCAGGCGTCGGTGAACCGCTGGCGCAGCGCGTCGAGCTCGGGGGCGTCGGGCGTGCTGTTGAAGTCGCCGACCAGGACGCCGGTCTCCATCGCGTCGGTGTGCAGGCCGGCCAGCGAGCCCACCTGGGCGGCGCGCTCCTCCGCCGACCGGGTGGTGAGGTGCGTGCCGGTCACCCACAGCGCGCCGCCGTCGAGCTCCACCATGGTGCGCAGCGCGCTGCGCGGCTCGCCGGTGCCGGGCAGCGGGTGCACGTCGCTGATCAGGATCGGCAGCCGCGACAGGAGCGCGTTGCCGTACTGCCGGCGCGGCTCGCCCTCGCCGGCGCCGTCCACCGGGCCCCGGTCGATCGCCGGCCCCCACGCCAGCTGCATGTCCAGCGCGCGGGAGAGCAGCAGCGCCTGGTCGACGTCCTCGCTGCGCTCCCCGAAGCGGCGGTCGACCTCCTGCAGGCAGATGATGTCGGCGTCGACCGACGCCAGCAGGGTGGCGAGGCGGGGGAGGTCGTGCCGGTCGTCGTCGCCGACGCCGTGGTGGGTGTTGAAGGTGACCAGCCGCACGGGGATGGGTGGCTGGTCGGGGCCCGGGGCCGGCTTGGTCACCGGACCACCCTCTCAGGCCTCGGACAGCGGCATGTCCAGGACCTGCAGCAGGCGGCCGTCGTGGACGCCGTCCTTCCCGCTCACGGAGAGCACGAAGCGCGCCTCCCGGCCCTCGAGCACGAGCTCGCCCACCTGGTTGCCGAAGTAGGGGCCGGCCTGCTTCTCCCACTCCAGCGACGCGGGCACCGCGCCGACCAGGCGGGCCAGCCGCTCGGTGAGCCGCCGCGCGCGCCGGCTCCAGCCGATCCGGAAGGCGACCTGGATGGGGTGCGGCGCCTGGTTGTGCAGCGGTGACACGGTCAGCTGGTGCACCCGCGACTCCAGCCCGCCGGGGCGCACCACCTCGGCGGCGTAGGCGTGGTGGACGTCGCCGGACACGACCAGCGTGGTGGCCGGGGCGCGACCGTGCTCACCGCGCGCGACGGCCAGGACGGCGCGCCCGAGCCGGTCGAAGGAGTGCCCGAAGGCGGCCCAGTGCTCGAGGTCGGAGGCCTGGCGCAGAGCCTCGGCCAGCCGCCCCCGCCACCGGCCGTGGTGGCGGCGGTTGAGCGTGGCGTTCCACCGCTCCAGCGAGTCGACGGCGTGCGGGAGGAGCCACGGCAGGGAGGTGCCGAGGATCAGGTGCTCGACGCCCTCCTCGGCGGCCCGGCGCATCGCGGCCTCGACCCACTCGAACTCGGCGTCGTCGAGCATCCGCCGGTCGCTCTCCTCGAGCACCCGGCCGGCGCGGCTGTCGATCATGACCAGCCGGGCGTCGCCCCAGTGCCGGACGAAGCTCCAGCGCACGCTCGCCGGGTCGGCGTCGGCCCGCGCGGCCATCTCCCGCAGCAGGGGCTCGGCGTCCGCCGGCGTGCCCGGTGAGGCGTCCACCAGGTCCTGGATGGCCCGCCACACCTTGTTCTCGGCCAGCTCCTGGGGGCTCAGGTTGCCGAGGTGCTGGTAGATCCAGTAGCTGACCAGGCCGCCGGTGATCCGGCCGGCCCACCAGTCGGTGCCGCTCATCCGCTCGCGCCAGGCGGCCGAGGTGTTCCAGTCGTCGATCATCTCGTGGTCGTCGAAGATCATCGAGGACGGGATGGTCGACAGCAGCCACCGCACCTGCGGGTCCTGCCAGGACTCCACGTAGAGCCGGGTGTACTCCTCGAAGTCGGCCACCTGGTCCTCCGGAGCGCGCCGGTGCAGCGCCTGGTCGCGGCGGCGGGCCAGCCAGCCGCGGGTCTGCGTCGTCAACTCGTCGGCGTAGACCTGGTCGCCGAGCAGCACCAGCGCGTCCGGCCAGCGGTCCTCGGGCTGGGCGGCCAGCCGCTGGGCGTAGAGGTCGAGCGCGTCCGGCGGGATGCCCTCGGACTCCTCGACGGTGTAGGGGCTGGCGTACCGGCAGGAGCCGAAGGCCAGCCGGAACGCCCCGGCACCGCCGGGGGTGCGGATCCGGCTGGGCGGGAAGGCGGAGTCCTCCGGGGGCCACACCTGCGCCCCGTCGAGGCGCACCTCGTAGGGCGTGGTGCTGCCGGGCTCGAGGCCCTCCACGACGACGAGCGCGAAGTGGTGGCCGCCCACGCAGAAGGTGCGGGTGCGGCGCCCCAGCACGTCGACCTCGCACGGCCGGTCGGTCTCGACCCAAACGGTCGCCGACACCGGGTCGACGTGCCGCAGGAGGGGCCCGAGCACGAGGGCGGGGGCGCTGGCGGCGGGATGCGGCATGGGAACAGCCTGGCCTACGAACCTGTGCGGCCGCAGTCGGCGTCCCGGCGGACTCCTTCCCGCGCGGGCTGGGAGACTCGGGGCCATGGAATTCGTGCTGATCGCCCTCGCGATCCTGGTCGTCGCACTGATCCTCGGAGTCAGCCTCCTCGTCGGCCGCGGCCGGAAGACGACGCGGCTCGACGACGACGCCGCCAGCGGCACGACGCTCACCCGGCCACGACCCCCGGCGCCCCCGGTCCAGCAGCCGCGCCCCACCGGCGCCACCGCCTCGGGGCTCGGGCTGCCGCCGGTCGACCAGACCGACGCCGGGGTGCCCGAGGCGCCGCCGGCCGTCGACCTGCCCCCGGCCCGGCCGGAGCCGGGCCTGGTCTTCGACACCCCGCTGCCGTCGGCCGGGCGGCTGGTGCGGCTGCGCTCCCGCCTGGCCCGGTCGCAGTCCTCGCTCGGTCGCGGTCTGCTCACCGTGCTCGCCCGCGAGCAGCTCACCGAGGACGACTGGGAGGAGATCGAGGAGACCCTGCTGGCCGCCGACGTCGGCGTCGCGGCGACGACCCGGATCGTCGAGCGGCTGCGCACCCAGTCGTTGGTGCTGGCCACCGCCTCCGGCGCCGAACTGCGGGAGCTGCTGGTCCGCGAGCTCACCGCCGTCCTCGGGCCCGACCTCGACCGCACCCTCGGCACCGCCCGGCACGAGGGCCGGCCGGGCGTGGTGCTCGTCGTCGGCGTGAACGGCGCGGGGAAGACCACCACCGTCGGCAAGATCGCCCGCGTGCTCGTGGGCGACGGCAAGAGCGTGATCCTCGGCGCGGCCGACACCTTCCGGGCCGCGGCCGCCGACCAGCTGGAGACGTGGGGCGAGCGGGTGGGGGTGCTGACCGTCCGCGGGCGCGAGGGCGGTGACCCCGCGGCGGTCGCGTTCGAGGCCGTGCGCACCGGCGTCGAGGCCGAGGTGGACACCGTCGTCATCGACACCGCCGGGCGGCTGCACACCAAGTCCGGGCTCATGGACGAGCTGGGCAAGGTCAAGCGCGTGGTGGAGAAGCAGTCCCCGGTCACCGAGGTGCTGCTCGTGCTCGACGCCACCACGGGGCAGAACGGCGTCGTCCAGGCCCGGGTGTTCACCGAGGCGGTCGAGGTGACCGGTGTCGTGCTCACCAAGCTCGACGGCACCGCCAAGGGCGGCATCGTGGTGCGGGTCCAGCAGGAGCTCGGCATCCCGGTGAAGCTGGTCGGCCTGGGGGAGGGCCCCGACGACCTCGCGCCCTTCGAGCCCCGCGCCTTCGCCGAGGGGCTCGTCGGCGAGGTCTGAGGCGGCCGGTCAGCGGCAGACCGGGACGTCCAGGTCGGTGTTGTGCAGGGTCGGCTCCCCGGGCACGTCCCCGTTCATGAACGAGTTGGCCGGTGACCAGCGCCCGGCCCACTCGCCGGAGTCGACCAGGTACCAGAACCCGTCGGGCACCACGCTGGGGATGCTCGGGGCGTAGTACCGGCAGCGCACCTGCACGGTGGTGTCCGGCGGGATCGGCTGGGCCTGCCCCTGGAGGGTGCGGGGGTCGGTGAAGGTGTTCGCCCCGAGGCTGCCCGTCGTCTCCGGGCGGAGCCGGCCGTCTCCGGTGCTCGGCAGGGTGGGCAGGGCCTCGGGCTCGTCCTCGCCGAGGACCATCGCGGCGGTGGTGGCCCCGGCGGCGACCAGGAGCACCGCCGCGGCGGCCACCGCCCACCGACGGCGGGCCGGGGGGGCGGCCGCCGGAGCGGGGCCGGGAACCGCCTCGGGTTCCGGTGCCGGCACGGCGGGCGGCACCGCGACCGGGGGCGGGGCGTCGGTCGGGCCGCAGGTCTCCACCAGCCGGGGCGCGCCCGCGGCGTGCGGATAGCCGGGCACGTGGTCCAGGGCCCAGGCGTCCAGGTCCCGCACCGCGCCGGTGACCGCGTTGCGCGGGTACCGGCCGCGGCACCAGTTGCGACCCGCGCGAGCCCCGTGACCCAGGAGGGGCGGAGAGGGGGCGGCAGCGTCACGGGGGCGCTGCCGCCGCCCGGGGGCTCACCCGGCCGGCGAGAACCCGTAGGGCAGCTCCAGCCGGTGCGCGGCGAGCAGGCCGGCGTCGGACAGCACGTCCGGCGTCGGGCCGTCGGCGACCACGACGCCGCCGTCGAGGATCACCGACCGCGGGCACATCTGGGCGGCGTAGGGCAGGTCGTGGGTGACCATCAGCAGGGTCACGGGGAGCTCGGTGAGCACCTCGGCCAGCTCCCGCCGGCCGGCCGGGTCGAGGTTGGACGACGGCTCGTCGAGCACCACGATCTCCGGCTGCATCGCGAGCACCGTGGCGACGGCGACCCGGCGGCGCTGCCCGAACGAGAGGTGGTGCGGCGGCCGGTCGGCGGCGTCGGCCATGCGCACCTGCTCCAGCGCGGCGGTGACGCGGGCGGCCACCTCCTCCTCCGGCAGGCCGAGGTTGCGCGGCCCGAAGGCGACGTCGTCGGCGACGGTGGGCATGAACAGCTGGTCGTCGGGGTCCTGGAACACCACTCCGACGCGGCGGCGGATCTCCGGCAGCGAGCGCTTCGCCACCGGCAGCCCCGCCACGGTCACCTCCCCGCGCCCGGCCCGCAGGATGCCGTTGAGGTGCAGCACCAGGGTGGTCTTCCCTGCGCCGTTGGGCCCGAGCAGCGCCACCCGCTCGCCGCGCTCGATCCGCAGGTCGACGCCGAACAGCGCCTGGTGCCCGTCGGGGTAGGCGAAGGCGAGGTCCTCGACCAGCAGGGACGGCGGGGGAGCGGTCACCCCAGCAGCATCCCGGCCAGCAGCACCGCGGCCGCGGCCAGGGGCAGGCTGAGCGCCACCGCCCACGCCCCGGGCGCCGCGGCGGACACCGCCCCGGTGGGCAGCCGGCCGGTGTACCCGCGGCTGAGCATCGCCAGGTGCACCCGCTCACCGCGCTCGTAGGACCGGACGAACAGCGATCCGGCCGTGGCCGCCATGACCCGCAGCCCGCGCAGGCCCCCGCCGTGGAACCCGCGGGACTCGCGGGCCACCCGCATCCGGTGCAGCTCGCCGCCCACCACGTCGGCGTAGCGGATCATGAACATCAGGATCTGCACGAGGACCTGGGGCAGCCGCAGCCGTTCCAGTCCGCGCAGCAGCGCCCGCGGCTCCGTCGTCGCCGAGAGGATCGTGGCGGCGAGGATCGACAGGGTGGCCTTGGCCAGCAGCCCGCCGCCGGCGGCCAGCCCCGTGCGGGACACCGAGAGGCCGAGCACCTCCACCTGCGGGCCGGCGGCGACGAACGGCAGCAGGACGGCGAAGGCGACGAAGGGCACCTCGACGACCAGGCCGCGCGCCAGCCGCGCGGGGGAGACCCCGGCGACCGCGGCAGCGGTGAGGACGGCGAGCAGGTACCCGGCGTAGGCGGCCGGTGCCCACGGGGCGTGCACCGGCGTGGCCACCACGACCAGGGCGAACGCCAGCACCGACACCAGCTTCAGGTGCGGCTCGAGCCGGTGGACGGCGCTGGTGCCCGGGACGTACCGGGCGAGGAGCGTGCCGCCGGGACCGGCGCCCACCTCAGCTCCGGTCGGCGGAGCTGCCGCGCCGGCGCAGGACGAGCGTCAGGCCCCCGGCCAGCGCGAGCGTGACGACCACGCCGATGACCCCGGCCGCGCCGGCGGAGAGGCGGTTCTCCTCGCCGTCGACGAGGTAGTCGGCCAGCGGGGAGCCCGCGGTGACGCTGTCCTCGGCGGTGTGCGCGAACCCGGCCTCCTCGGCGGCGTGCTCGAGCCCGTCGGGGGAGCCGCTGGCGTACCAGCTCAGGAAGCCCGCGACGAGCAGCGCCGCGACGAGGCCGGCGAGCCACAGGGTGCGGCCGCGGCGGGTCACCGGAGCACCGTCGCGGCGCCGGTGGGCCGGCCGGCCAGCGGGGTCGCCGTGCGCAGCCGGGCCGCTCCGTGCACGAGGTCGGGGCGCACGGCCAGGACCGCGCCCACCACGGCGACGGTGATCGCCGCCTCCCCGAGGCCGATGAGCAGGTGGACCCCGGTCATCGCCGCGGCCACGGTACCGAGCGGGAGGTCGACGCTGCCACCGATCGCGAACAGGCCCACGAAGGACAGCGCCGCGACCGGCACGGACAGGAAGGCGGCGATCCCGGTGGCCGCCAGGACGCCGGTCCGGGTCCGCGGCAGCAGCGCGGCGAGGCCGCGGAAGACGCCGTACCCGACGACGACGGCGAGCAGGGCCATGAGCGTGACGTTGGTGCCGAGCGCGGTGATCCCGCCGTCGGCGAAGAGGGCGGCCTGCACCAGGAGGACGACGGTCATGCACAGCACCGCGGTCCAGGGCCCGACGAGCACCGCGGTGAGCACCGCGCCGATGAGGTGCCCGCTCACCGGCAGCCCGGGGAGCGGGAAGTTCATCATCTGGCCGGCGAAGACGAAGGCCGCGGTGAGCCCGGCCAGCGGTGCGGTGCGGTCGTCGAGCTCCTCCCGGGCCTTGCGCAGCGCCAGTGCGACGGTGCCGGCCGCCAGCGCGCCGGTGGCGACGGAGGTGGCCGGATCGAGGAAGCCATCGGGTACGTGCACGCCGCCGAGCTTATTGCACATAGTTCGCAACTGGCTCGTCGCACCCCGCGGCACCGGCCGCCGCAACACGCCCGCAACGCGGAGCGGGACACGCGGGCAGGAGTTCACGGCGCCGAAACGTGGCGGCGAAGCCGCCGGAAACACGGTCCCGGCACGGTGAACGCCACTCGACACCCAGGGTCGCCCACGACCCCGAAACCTTCAGGAGGTTGCCGTGGTCAACACCGGCGACACCGCCTGGATCCTCACCAGCGCGGCGCTCGTGCTGCTGATGACCCCAGGCCTCGCACTGTTCTACGGCGGCATGGTCCGCGCGAAGAGCGTGCTGAACATGATGATGATGAGCTTCGGCGCGCTGGCCCTCATCAGCGTGCTCTGGGTGCTCTACGGCTACTCGATCGCGTTCGGCGACAGCGTCGGCGGTGCCGGCCTGTTCGGGAGCCCGTTCGAGTACTTCGGCCTGGCCGGCCTCATGGAGGACGCCACCAGCGAGGAGGGCGGGCTGCCCGCCATGGCGTTCGTCGGCTTCCAGGCCGTGTTCGCCATCATCACCGTGGCCCTGATCAGCGGCGCCATCGCCGACCGCGCCAAGTTCGGCGCGTGGATGGTCTTCGCCGGCATCTGGGCGACGATCGTGTACTTCCCGGTGGCCCACTGGGTGTTCGCCTTCGACGGTGACGACGTCGTGGGCGGCTGGATCGCCAACGACCTGCTGGCGCTCGACTTCGCCGGTGGCACCGCGGTGCACATCAACGCCGGCGCCGCGGGTCTGGCCCTGGCCTTCGTGCTCGGCAAGCGCCGCGGCTTCGGCCGCGAGGCCATGCGGCCGCACAACCTGCCCCTGGTCATGATCGGCGCCGGCCTGCTGTGGTTCGGCTGGTTCGGCTTCAACGCCGGCTCCGCCCTGGCGGCGAACAACACCGCGGCCGTGGCGTGGGTGAACACGCTGGTCGCCACCGGCGCGGCCACGCTCGGCTGGCTGCTCGTGGAGAAGATCCGGGACGGTCACTCGACCTCGCTGGGCGCTGCATCCGGCGTGGTCGCCGGCCTGGTCGCCATCACGCCCGCCTGCAACGCGGTCTCGCCCGTCGGCGCCATCCTGATCGGCGTCATCGCCGGTGCGCTCTGCGCGCTCGCCGTCGGCCTGAAGTACGCGCTCGGTTACGACGACTCGCTCGACGTCGTCGGCGTGCACCTCGTCGGTGGCCTCTGGGGCACCATCGCCATCGGCTTCCTGGCCTCGGCGGAGTCCCCGGCGGGCGTCGACGGCCTCTTCTACGGTGGCGGTGTCGACCAGCTGTGGCGGCAGGTCGTCGGAGCCGTCGCTGTCATGCTCTTCTCGTTCGTCGTCACCTGGATCATCGGCACGGTCATCCAGAAGACGATGGGCTTCCGCATCACCGAGGAGGACGAGATCACCGGCATCGACAACGTCCTGCACGCCGAGTCGGGTTACGACCTGGCCTCCCTCGGCAGCAGCGGTTCGACCGCCCCACTGGCCGGCCAGGCGCGTGCCACCTCCACTGACAGCCTGGCCCGGAACACCGAGAGGACGATGGCATGAAGCTGGTCACCGCGATCGTCAAGCCGTTCAAGCTGGACGACGTCAAGAACGCCCTCGAGCTGATCGGCATCGCCGGGCTCACCGTGAGCGAGGTCCAGGGCTTCGGCCGTCAGCGGGGTCACACCGAGGTCTACCGCGGGGCGGAGTACCAGGTGGACTTCGTGCCCAAGGTCCGCATCGAGGTCGTGGTCAGCGAGCTCGACGCCGCCCGGGTGGTGGACGCCGTCGTCGAGGCCGCCTCCACCGGCCAGATCGGTGACGGCAAGGTCTGGGTGACCACGATCGACGAGATCGTCCGCGTCCGGACCGGGGAACGCGGCGAGGACGCCGTCTAGCCCGACGCCGGGCTGACACGTCGGCCGGGGTGGTGGGAGCACCCGCCGCCCCGGCCGACTCCCGTTCCGGCCCTGCGCGGGACCACCAGCGCAGGACCACCAGGCGCAGGACCACCAGGCGCAGGACCACCAGGCGCAGGACCACATCGAGGGGGAGCCGTGCTGGACACCGGGGCACTGCCCGGCCTGGGCCGGGCCGCGCGGGTCGCGGCCCTGGACGACTGGCTCGCCGGGCTGCTCGCCGATGCCGTCGCCGGCACGCCGCCGCCGCGGGCCCGCCGCGGCGGGCCCCCGCCGCGCACCGGCACCGACGGGCTGGCCCTGGTCGCGGTCGGCAGCCTCGGGCGCCGGGAGCTGCCGCCGCACGGCGACCTGGACCTGGTGCTGGTCCACGAGGACCGTCCGGAGATCGCCGCGATCGCCGACGCGCTGTGGTACCCGGTCTGGGACGCGGGCCTGCGCCTGGACCACTCGGTGCGCTCGGTCGCCGAGGCCGTCACGGTCGCCTCGACCGACGCCAAGGCCGGCCTTGGCCTGCTCGACGCCCGGCTGGTGGCCGGGGACGCCGAGCTCGCCGCCCGGCTGCGCTCGGCGACCCTGGCCAGCTGGCGGCAGTCGGCCGCCCGTCTGCTGCCGCAGCTGCGCGACCTGCGCCGGGAGCGGGCCCGGCGGCTGGGCGAGCTCGCCTTCCTGCTCGAGCCGGACCTCAAGGAGGCCTACGGCGGGCTGCGCGAGGGGCAGGTGCTGCGGGCGGCGGCCGCCGCCCAGCTCGCCGACGAGCCCAGCGCCGAGGCCGAGGAGGCCTACGCCCTGCTGCTCGACGTGCGCGACGAGCTGCGCCGGCGGTCCGGGCGCCCCTCCGACGTCCTGGTGCGCCAGGAGCAGCGGGCGGTCGCCGCGACGCTGGGCTTCGCCGACGAGGACGTGCTGCTGCGCGAGGTGAGCCTGGCCGGCCGGCGGCTGGCGTTCGTCGCCGACGAGACCTGGCGCCGGGTGGAGGCCGCGCTGGTGCGCCGGCCGCGCGGCCGGTACCGCCGGGTGCGCCGCGAGCCGCTGGCCGAGGGCGTCGTCCGGCAGGGCGACGAGGTGGTCCTCGCCCGCGACGCGCGGCCCGCGACCGATCCGGGGCTGGTGCTGCGCGCCGCCGCGGCGGCGGCCCGGGCCGACCTGCTGCTCTCGCCCTACACGCTCAAGGTCCTCGCGGTGCACAGCCCGCCGCTGCCCGAACCCTGGCCGCCGGAGGCGCGCTGGTCCTTCCTGCGGGTGCTGGCCAGCGGCCGGTCCGCGGTCCCGGTGCTGGAGCAGCTGGACCAGGAGGGCCTGCTCTCCCGGATCCTGCCCGAGTGGGACCGGGTGCGGTCGCTGCCCCAGCGCCACCCCTGGCACCGGTACACCGTCGACCGGCACCTCATCGAGGCCGCCGCGGCCGCGGCCGAGCTGACCCGCGACGTCGACCGCCCCGATCTGCTCCTCGTGGCCGCCCTGCTGCACGACATCGGCAAGGGGTGGCCCGGTGACCACAGCGTGGTCGGCGAGCCCGTCGCGGCCGAGATCGCGGCGCGGATGGGCTTCACCGCCACCGACGTCACCGTGGTCGCCACGCTCGTGCGCCACCACCTGCTGCTGCCGGCGACCGCGACCCGGCGGGACATCGACGACCCCGCGACCATCGAGCGGGTCGCCGCCACCATCGGGCACGACGCCTCGGTGCTCCAGCTGCTGCACGCCCTGGCCCAGGCCGACGGCGCGGCCACCAGCGCCTCGGCGTGGTCGCCGTGGAAGGCGCACCTGGTCGCGGCGCTGGTCGCCCGGGTGCAGGCGCGGCTCGGCGGTCCGCAGCTGGCCGAGCCCGAGCCGGTGCTGCACCCGGCGCAGGCGACGGCGACCGTGCCCGCCCCCGGGGTCCCCGCCGGGAGCCGCGGGGTGACCGTGGGCCTCGAGGAGGTCGCCGACGGGCAGCAGGTGACCATCGGCGCCCCCGACCGCCCCGGGCTGCTCAGCACCTGCGCCGGCGTCCTGGCGCTCAACCAGCTCGACGTGCGCGCGGCGAAGCTGACCGTCGTCGACGGCTACGGCACCAGCGTCTTCGCGGTCCGACCCCGCTTCGGCCGGGCGCCGGTGCCGGAGATCCTGGCCGACGGCGTCCGCGCCGCCCTGGAGGGGACGCTGTCGCTGTCCGAGCGGCTGCGGCAGCGCGAGGCCGACTACCGCCAGGAGACGAGGTCGGCGCCGCCGCGGATCTCCTGGCACAACCACGAGGTCAGCGGCAGCGCCACCGGCATCGTCGAGGTGCGCGCCGGTGACCGGGCCGGGCTGCTCTACCGGCTGACCGCGGCGATCGCGGGGGAGGGGCTCGACGTCACCGGCGCCCGCATCGAGACCCTGGGCGCCGACGCGGTCGACTGCTTCTACGTGTGCAACCCGTCGGGCTCCCCGGTGGACGCCGGTCAGCGGGAGCGGGTCGAGGCGGCGCTGGTCGCGGCGACGCGGGGCGGCGCGGTGACGGTGGGGCCCGACACGCCGTCCTGAGGTTCCCGGTTCTGTCGCAGGTGCGTGCGACCGTCGACGGGAGAACGGGGACGGACCGGTCCCCTCTGCCGAGAGGAGCCTCCCGTGGACAGCCACCAGTGGCCCTGCCCCTCCTGCGGGGACGACCGCGACTTCGTGCAGCCGCCGTGCGTCGACGGGCACACCGCGGACGGCGGGGAGTGCCCCGAGTGGGCCTGCGCCGACTGCGGCGCCGCCGTGGTCGGCGGGAGCACCGCCGTCGCGCCGGTCGCGGCGCGGCTGGCCCGCGCGGCCTGAACCGCGTCGCGGTTCCCCGATACCCTGGCTGTCAGGTGGCGCGGCGAGCCCGCGCCCGTGACTGCTGAGGACGTGCTGTGTTCGAGACCCTCTCCGACCGCCTCGACAAGGTCTTCACCGGCCTTCGGGGCAAGGGTCGGCTCTCCGACGCCGACATCGACGCGACGGCGCGCGAGATCCGCATCGCGCTGCTGGAGGCCGACGTCGCGCTGCCGGCCGTGCGCGCGTTCATCACCGCGGTCAAGGAGCGCGCCCGCGGTGCGGACGTCTCCCAGGCGCTGAACCCGGCGCAGCAGGTCATCAAGATCGTCAACGAGGAGCTCATCCAGATCCTCGGGGGCGAGACCCGCCGCATCCGGCTGGCCAAGACCTCGCCGACGGTGATCATGCTCGCCGGTCTGCAGGGTGCCGGTAAGACGACGCTCGCCGGCAAGCTGGGCCGGTGGCTCAAGTCGCAGGGCCACGCGCCGCTGCTCGTGGCCGCCGACCTCCAGCGGCCGAACGCCGTCAACCAGCTGTCGATCGTGGCCGGTCAGGCCGGGGTCGACGTCTTCGCCCCCGAGCCGGGCAACGGCGTCGGCGACCCGGTCCAGGTGGCGCGCGAGTCCATCGAGCACGCCCGCCGGACCATGCACGACGTCGTCGTCGTCGACACCGCTGGCCGGCTCGGCATCGACGCCGAGCTCATGGAGCAGGCGGCCGACATCCGCGACGCCGTCAGCCCCGACGAGACCCTCTTCGTCGTCGACGCGATGATCGGTCAGGACGCGGTCACCACCGCCCAGGCGTTCCAGGAGGGCGTCGGCTTCTCCGGCGTCGTGCTCACCAAGCTCGACGGTGACGCCCGCGGTGGTGCGGCCCTCTCGGTGCGGTACGTGACCGGCCAGCCGATCATGTTCGCCTCCACCGGCGAGAAGCTCACCGACTTCGACGTCTTCCACCCGGAGCGGATGGCCTCGCGCATCCTCGGGATGGGCGACGTGCTCACCCTCATCGAGCAGGCCGAGCAGGCCTTCGACGCCGACCAGGCCGAGAAGATGGCCGGCAAGCTCGCCTCCCGCGAGGGCTTCACGCTCGAGGACTTCCTCGAGCAGATGATGGCGATCCGCAAGATGGGCCCGATCGCCAACCTGCTCGGCATGCTGCCCGGCGCGGGGCAGATGAAGGAGCAGCTCAAGCAGATCGACGACCGCGACCTGGACCGCACCGCGGCCATCATCCGGTCGATGACGCCGCAGGAGCGGGTCAACTCCAAGATCATCAACTCGTCGCGGCGGGTGCGCATCGCCAACGGTTCCGGCGTCACCGTCACCGAGGTCAACCAGCTGCTGGAGCGCTTCGCCCAGGCCCAGAAGATGATGGGGCAGATGGCCGGCAGCATGGGGCTGCCCGGCATGGGGCCCATGTCCAAGAAGGCGCGCGGCCGTCAGCAGCAGGCCCAGGCGCGAGGCAAGGGCAAGAAGGGCAAGGGCAAGGCGAAGGGCGGTCCGGCCCGCCGTCCCGTCGGCGCCCCCGGCCTGCCCCCGGGCGCCGGCAACACCTTCGGGGCCAACCCATTCGGCGGCGGGATGCCTGGCCTCCCCCCGGGCCAGGGCATGCCCGATCTCACCAAGCTGAACTTCGACCAGCTGAAGGACGAGCGGCCCGGCCGCTGAGGCGGTCCGTGCTCCCGCGGGATCCTGCCCCGGTGACGTCGGTGGGGCGGGGGGCCTCGCCTCGCGTGCTGGTGCTCAACGGGGGCTCCAGCTCGGGGAAGTCCTCGGTGGCGCGGGAGCTGCAGACCGTGCTCGACGGGGTGTGGCTGCGGCTCGGTGTCGACACCCTGGTCGGGGCGCTGCCCCCGGCGCTCCTCGCCGGCGACGGCCTGCTCCTGGGGGACGGCGGTGCGGTCGGCGTCGGCGACGGCTTCGTGGCCGTGGAGGACCTCTGGATGGGTGGGGTCGCGCGCATGGCGGAGCTGGGCGCCCGGATCCTCGTCGAGGACAACTTCGTGAGCGGCCCGAGCGCCCAGGAGCGGTGGCGCGGCGCGCTGGCCCGGGTCCCCGTGGGGTGGATCGGCGTGCACTGCGATCCGGTGACCGCCGCCGACCGGGAGCGCCGCCGGGGCGACCGGACTTCCGGGATGGCGCTCGCGCAGGCCCGGGCGGTGCACACCGGGATCCGCTACGACCTCGAGGTCGACACGACGACGGAACCCGCTGTCGCGGTGGCCGGCCGCATTCGGCGACACTTCTTCGCCATGCAGGCTGCTGGAGGGACGTCGTGACCGCCATCGGAGGAGACCAGCTCCCGTCGCTGCACCTGTCCGGGGTGGTGCTCCCCGAGGGCGAGCACCGCGACGTCTGGGTGCGCGGGGGCCGGTTCACGTTCGAGCCGGTGCCGGGCGCGGAGACGGTGAGCCGGAGTGGCTGGCTGGTGCCGGGCCTGGTCGACGCGCACTGCCACGTGGGCATCGCGCGCGGCGGTGGCCACGTCGAGGACCTCGCGCACGCGCGCACCCAGGCGCTCGCCGAGCGTGCGGCCGGGGTCCTCGCGCTGCGCGACTGCGGCTCCCCGGTGGACACCCGCGCGCTGGACGACGACCCGGAGCTGCCGACGATCATCCGCGCCGGGCGGCACATCGCCCGCACCCGCCGGTACATCCCCGGGCTCGCCGTCGAGATCGAGCCCGACGACCTGGTGGCGCAGATCCGGCTGCAGGCCCGCCGGGGCGACGGCTGGGTGAAGCTCGTGGGTGACTGGATCGACCGGTCGGTCGGCGACCTGGCCCCCGAGTGGCCGGCCGACGCGCTGGCGGCGGCGATCGCGGCCGCGCACGAGGAGGGCGCGCGGGTCACCGCGCACACCTTCGGCACCGATGCGCTGCCCGGGCTGATCGAGGCGGGGATCGACTGCATCGAGCACGGCACCGGGCTGACCGAGGAGCTGATCGGCGAGATGGCCCGTCGTGGCACCGCCGTCGTCCCGACGCTGGTGAACGTCGAGAACTTCCCCGGTTTCGCGACCGCGGGGGAGAAGAAGTTCCCCGCCTACGCCAGCACGATGCGCCGCCTCCACGCCGGCTCCGGCGCCGTGGTGCGGGCCGCCTTCGAGGCCGGCGTCCCGGTGTTCGCCGGCACCGACGCCGGCGGCGGCATCGACCACGGCGTCATCGCCGACGAGATCCGGGCGCTGTGCGACGCCGGCATCCCCGCCGAGGCGGCGCTGGCCGCGGGCTCCTGGAGGGCGCGCGAGTGGCTGGGCTTGCGGGGGATCGAGGAGGGGGCGCAGGCCGACGTCGTCGTCTACGACGCCGACCCCCGAGCCGACCTGGACGCGTTGCAGCGACCGCAGCGGACGATCCTGCGCGGCCGGGTCGTCGGGTGAGGTCGTTGCAGTCGCTGTAGTCAGTTGATGCAGCCGGTATCGGCGGCGGTGCGGGCGTCTGGGTCGGCCACGGGGGCCGCCGGCGGCTGGGCGTCGGTCTGCTGGCCGATGCCGTTGAAGTCCGAGCCGAGGACCAGCTGCACGGTGCCCGGCGTGGCGTCGTCGGCGGCCACGACGACGGCGCCCGGAACCGCGGCGGCGACCGCCGCCGCGAGGGCCTCGTCGCCGGCGGCGTGCCGGACCTCGGTCTGCGTGAGGTCGGAGGAGGCCGCGTTGCCGGTCGAGACCACCGGGAAGCCCGCCGCCTCCAGTTCGCCTTCGGCCTGCGCGGCCAGGCCGCTGGTGCCGGCGCCGTTGTAGACGGCGACCTGGACGTCGGAGGGATCCACGGACTCCGGCGCGGGAACCTCCTCCGGTGCGGTCTCCTCCGGCTCCGCGGACAGCTGCGCGAAGAACTGGCGCAGGGTCTCCGGGTCCTCGAGCCGGACGATCGACTTGCCGTCCTCCCGGTCGACCCCGAGGTTGGGCACGGTCTGGAACTCGATGCTGCCGGTGGTGACCGACTGCATCTGCTGGGCGAGCTGCAGCAGGTCCAGGTCCTGGTCCACCGTGAGCGACGCGGCGGCGGCCTCGACCAGCTCCCGCTGCTTGCCGAGGTCGAGCAGCACGTCCTCCGACAGCATCTTGCGCAGCACCCCGGCGAGGAACACCTGCTGGCGGACGATGCGGTCGAAGTCGCCGCGACCGTCGGGCCCGAAGTTGTGCCGCTGGCGGACGAACTTCAGCGCGTCCGCGCCGCTGATCGTCTGCTTCCCGGCCGGGAAGTACGCCCCCGACCACTCGCGGTCGTCCACCGCGTTGCAGAGGTTGACCTCGACACCGCCCACGGCCGAGCTGAGCTCGAAGAAGCCCAGCAGGTCCACCTCGGCGTAGTGGTCGATCTCCAGGCCGGTGAGCCGGCTGATCGTCTGCACGAGCAGCCGGGCGCCGGCGGCGTCGCGGGCGGCCTCGTCCGCGTCGTCCGCGGCCGCCGAGTACCCGTAGGCGTAGGCGGCGTTGAGCTTGTCCCTGCCGTGCCCGGGGATGTCGACGTAGGAGTCGCGGGGGAAGGAGACGAACGAGGCGCGCGACCCGTCGGCGGGCACGTGCACCAGGATCATCGTGTCGGTGTTGATGCCGGAGTCGGCGCCGGCCTGGAACTCGGCCAGCTGCTCGTCGGTCAGGTTGCTGCGGCTGTCGTTGCCGACCAGCAGCAGGTTCATCGCCTCTCCGGCGTTCCCGGTCTCCTCGTTGCCCTCGGTGGGGATGGCGTCGGTCCGGTTGACGGTCGCGTCGGCGACCTGGCCCAGGTGCCACCCCCAGCCGGACCCGGCGAGGAGGAGGACGGACAGCACCCCGGCCACCGCGCGCAGGGCGACCACGGCGCGGCGACCGCGGCCGGAGGGCGCCGGCCCGCCGGCGGACGCTCGGCCACCGGAGCGCTGCCGCCCGCCGCCCCGGGGGTCGAGGTGGGGTGGCAGCGGCGGACGGCCGGGACCGCCTCGCTGCGGGCGTTCTCCGCTCACTGCTCCCTCGCTCGCTGGTCGGCGCGTGGACCAAGCGTCGATCGTAGTCAGACGGCGTCCCCCGGGGGGCCGGTCAGGGGAGGGAGCGCTCCGGCCGGGCGGTTCCGGCGGCGGCGAAGGGATGCCGGACGCGGGCCGCGCTGGTTGACTCCTGCCATGGTGTCGCCACTCCCGGAGCCGGACCCGGTGCTCGATCCGACCGAGCCGGTGCCCGACGATCCCGGTGAGCTCATGCCCGACACCCCGGACACGCTGCCGCCCGCGCCGGTCGAGCCCTCGCCCGACGACCCCGGCGGCGACCCGGGCGGGGTGCCCGAGCCGGCCTGAGCGCCCGTCGCCGGTACGGGCGCCGGTGCAGCCGGCGGTGGACCCGGCGCGAGGGCCGGAGGCTCCCCGCCGGGGACACGGTTCTCGGCTCAGCGTGGCGCTGGGAACCCGCTGGCCGCGGTGGGAGCCCGGCGGGCGACAATGTGCACCGTGCTGTTGCGGATGTCCACCCTGTTCCTGCGGACCCTTCGGGACGACCCGGCCGACGCCGAGGTCGCCAGTCACCGTCTCCTGGCCCGTGCCGGCTACATCCGGCGGGCCGCCCCCGGCGGGTTCACCTGGCTGCCGCTGGGCTTCCGCGTGTTCCGCAACGTCGAGCGCATCATCCGCGAGGAGATGGACGCGATGGGCGCGCAGGAGGTGCACTTCCCCTCGCTGTTGCCCAAGGAGCCCTACGAGGCCACCGGTCGCTGGACCGAGTACGGCGACAACTTGTTCCGCCTCAAGGACCGGCGCGGCGTCGACCACCTGCTGGGCCCCACGCACGAGGAGATGTTCACGCTCCTGGTGAAGGACCTGTACTCGTCGTACAAGGACCTGCCGCTGTCGCTCTACCAGATCCAGACCAAGTTCCGGGACGAGGCGCGTCCCCGCGCCGGCCTGCTCCGTGGCCGCGAGTTCACGATGAAGGACAGCTACTCCTTCGACGTCGACGACGCCGGCCTGGACAAGAGCTACGCCGCGCACCGCGACGCCTACATCAAGATCTTCGACCGGCTCGGCCTGGAGTACGCCATCGTCTCGGCGATGTCCGGCGCCATGGGTGGCTCCAGGAGCGAGGAGTTCCTGCACCCGACGGCGATCGGTGAGGACACCTTCGTGCGCTCGCCCGGCGGCTACGCGGCCAACGTCGAGGCCGTCACCACCGTCGTCCCCGACGCGGTCCCGCTCGAGGGCCTGCCCGAGGCGCACGTCGAGGACACCCCCGACACCCCGACCATCGAGTCGCTGGTCGCCGTCGCCCGGCAGCTGTTCCCCGACGCCGGCTACACCGCCGAGTCGACGCTGAAGAACGTCGTCGTCACCCTGGTGCACCCCGACGGCACCCGGGAGCCGCTGGTCATCGGCCTGCCGGGCAACCGCGAGGTCGACGCCAAGCGGCTGGAGGCGCAGGTCGCCCCCGCCGAGGTGGAGCCGTTCACCGAGTTCGACAAGCACCCGGCGCTCGTCAAGGGCTACATCGGCCCCCAGGTGCTCGGCAGCGAGAGCGAGTCGGGCATCCGCTACCTGGTCGACCCGCGGGTGGTGACGGGCACCCGGTGGATCACCGGGGCGAACCAGCCCGGCAAGCACGTCTTCGACCTGGTGGCCGGCCGCGACTTCACCTGGGACGGCGTCATCGAGGCCGCCGAGGTGCTCGCCGGTGACCCCGCCCCCGACGGCTCCGGCCCGCTGGAGCTCGCGCGCGGCGTGGAGATGGGCCACATCTTCCAGCTGGGCCGCAAGTACGCCGAGGCGCTGGACCTCAAGGTGCTCGACGAGAACGGCAAGCTCGTCACCGTCACCATGGGCTCCTACGGCATCGGCGTCTCCCGCGCGGTCGCGGCGATCGCCGAGTCCACGCACGACGAGCTCGGCCTGGTCTGGCCCCGCGAGGTCGCCCCGGCCGACGTGCACGTCGTCGCCACCGGCAAGGACGCCGCGATCTTCGAAGCCGCTGAGGCGCTGGCGGCCGAGCTCGTAGGGCAGGGCCTCACCGTGCTCTACGACGACCGGCCGAAGGTGTCGCCCGGGGTGAAGTTCAAGGACGCCGAGCTGCTCGGGATGCCCACGATCGTCACCGTCGGCCGCGGTCTCGCCGAGGGAGTCCTGGAGCTGCGCGACCGCAGGACCGGCGAGCGCGAGGAGATCCCGGTCGACGGCGCCGCTGCCCGCGTGCTGTCCGCCGTCCGGGGCTGAGGACGTGCCCCGGGACGTCGAGGAGCAGGTGGCGCTCGGTGCGCAGCTGGTCGAGGAGCGCCTGAGCCTGGGTGACCAGGTGCACGAGCCCCGCCCGATCGACCACCTCGCCGGGTTCCGTTCCCGCCGGGCGGCGACCGCGGCGGGGGAGGAGCTGGTCGCCGCCGGCTACCGCATCGACGGACTGCGGCGGCGCCTTCTCACCGTCTGGCTGGAGTTCAGCGCCATGACCGCCGTCGATTCCGCCACCGCCGCCGCGTTCACCCGCGAAGTCGTGGGCATCGTGGACCGGCACGGCGGCACCTACGACGGCTGGGGCGGCTTCCTGGTGGCTGCGGACGACGAGGCCGGTGCGGGGTCCTGATGCGGCCCGTCATCGGCTGAGCCACATCTGGCACAATGGCTGGTCGAACACGTCGGGTGCGGCCCTCTCACCATGCCCGCGCGTGTCCATCGCTCCGCCCCGGCGTAACCCCACACGTCGCCCGGCGAGCAACCACACAGCTTTCGAGGAGAACACCACACACCGTGGCCACCAAGATCAAGCTCATGCGCCTGGGCAAGATGCGCGCGCCGTACTACCGCATCGTCGTCGCCGACGCCCGCACCAAGCGGGACGGTCGCTCGATCGAGACGATCGGCAAGTACCACCCGAAGGAGGACCCCTCCTTCATCGAGGTCAACAGCGAGCGGGCGCAGTACTGGCTGGGTGTCGGCGCGCAGCCGACCGAGGCCGTCGCCGCCATCTTCCGGGTCACCGGTGACTGGCAGCAGTTCAAGGGCGAGCCGGCTCCGGCCCCCATGAAGGTCGCCGAGCCGAAGCCGGACAAGAAGGCCCTCTACGAGGCCGCCGTCCGCGCGGGCATGGACGAGCCCACCACCGAGGCGACCACCGCCAAGAAGAAGGCCGCCCCGAAGAAGGCCGCCGCTGCCGAGGCCCCGGCCGACGCTCCGGCCGCCGACGCTGCGCCCGAGGTTCCGGCCGCCGATGCCGCGACGGAGGCTCCGGCCGCGGACGCCGCTGAGAAGCCGGCCGAGTAAGACGTGCTCGAAGAAGCGCTCGAGCACCTGGTCAGGGGCATCGTCGACAACCCCGACGACGTCACCGTCGACCTGCTCACCAACCGCCGCGGCAAGACCCTCGAGATCCGGGTGCACCCGGACGACCTCGGCAAGGTCATCGGCCGTGGCGGGCGCACCGCCAAGGCGCTGCGCCAGGTGATGACCGGCGTCGGCGGACGGGGCCTCCGGGTCGACGTCGTCGACACCGACGGGCGCTGAGCACGAGCTCTGTGAACACCGGCACGTGACAGCAGAGCGCGAACCCACCGACACCGTGGTGGTCGGCCGCATCGGCCGACCCCACGGTGTCCGTGGTCTGGCCACCGTCGAGGTCCGCACCGACGATCCCGACCTGCGCTTCGCCCCCGGCACGGTCCTCCTGACCGATCCGCCGGAACGGGGGCCGCTGACCGTCGTCGACCGTCGCTGGCACAGCGGCACGCTGCTGCTGCAGCTGGCCGCCCCCTCCGGCGAGGTGTACGACGTCCGCGAGGCCGTGGACGAGCTGCGCAACACCCTCCTGGTGGTCCCCGTCGCGGACCTGCCGGAGATCGAGGAGCCCGACTCCTACTACGACCACCAGCTCGTCGGCCTGTCCGCGCGCCTCCCCGACGGCAGCGTCCTCGGCGAGGTCACCGCCGTCCGGCACGAGGCGCAGGACCTGCTGACCGTCCGCCGCGAGGAGGGTGGTGAGGTGCTGATCCCGTTCGTCTCGGCGATCGTGCCGACCGTCGACGTCGCCGGCGGGTTCCTGGTGGTGGACCCGCCCGAGGGGCTGCTCGACCTGTGAGCGGCTCTGTGATCGGCCGGCTCCGCCGGGCGGGAGCGAAGCGACGAGGCGGCACGTGACCTTCCGCATCGACGTCGTCACGATCTTCCCCGAGTACCTGGCGCCGCTGCGCCAGTCGCTGCTCGGGAAGGCCATCGAGCGGGGTCTGGTCGAGGTCGGTGTCCACGACCTGCGGCAGTGGACCGACGACGTCCACCGCACCGTCGACGACGCACCGTACGGCGGCGGCCCGGGCATGGTCATGAAGCCCGAGCCGTGGGGCAGGGCGCTGGACGCCGTCCGCCCGCCCGGCACCCGGTTGGTGGTGCCCACGCCCGCGGGCCGTCCCTTCACCCACGCCCTGGCGGCGGAGTGGGCGGCCGAGCCGGGGCTGGTCTTCGCCTGCGGCCGCTACGAGGGCATCGACCAGCGGGTCGCGGACCGGGCGGCCGAGGCCGGTCCGGTCTCCGAGGTGTCCATCGGCGACTACGTGCTGGCCGGCGGGGAGTCCGCCGTCCTCGTCATGACCGAGGCGGTCACCCGGCTGATCCCGGGTGTGCTCGGCAACCGGGAGTCCGCGGAGTTCGACTCGCACGCCGACGGGCTGCTCGAGGGGCCCTCTTACACCCGGCCGGCCACCTGGCGCGGGCACGATGTCCCTCCGGTGCTGCTCTCCGGCGACCACGCGGCCATCGACCGCTGGCGGCGCGCGGAATCGCTCCGCCGCACCGCCGACCGGCGGCCCGATCTCCTCGCCGCGCTGCCCGACGGCGCGCTCACCGATGCCGAGCGGGCGGCGCTCGCCGGTGACTGACCGGCCGGTCCTGCGCACGACCGCGCGGATCGTCGTCCTGGATCCCGCCGGCCGGGTGCTGCTGCTCGGCGCCCGCCTCCCCGAGCCCTCGATGCCGCCGGGCGAGGTGCTGTTCTGGTACACCCCCGGGGGCGGGCTGGAGGACGGCGAGACGCTGCGCGAGGCCGCCGTGCGCGAGCTCGCCGAGGAGATCGGGCTGCGCGTCGAGGCGGCCGCACTCGAGGGCCCTGTCTGGCTGCGCCGCCACGTGGGGCCGTTCGGTGACCAGGTCTACGACACGCGGGAGACCTACTTCGTGCTCCGGGGCGTCGTCCACGACGTGGTGCCCGGGGCGCTCACCGAGCTCGAGCTGCTGGCCGACGAGCCGCATCGCTGGTGGCGGCCCGAGGAGCTGGCGGCCGGCGGGGTGGATCTCGTGCCGGGGGACCTGCCCGCCCTGCTGGCCGAGCTGTCCGGCGGCCGGTGGACGGGGCCCCCGCGCGTCGTCGGCTGAGGATGTGGCACAGTAGAGAGCTGCTGCTGACCGACGGCCCCGCCGCCGGGAGCTCCCTGAGGAGCCGCAGCTCCCCGGAACGGACAGCCGGGGCGTTCCGCTGTCCGCACCGAGAACGACCACCTGAGACTGAGGACTGCCGAGATGAACACCCTGGACGCACTCGACGCCGACTCGTTGCGCGACGACATCCCCTCGTTCCGCCCCGGGGACACCGTCAAGGTGCACGTGCGCGTCATCGAGGGCAACCGTTCGCGCATCCAGGTCTTCCAGGGCGTCGTCATCCGCCGTCAGGGTGGTGGCATCCGCGAGACCTTCACCGTGCGCAAGGTCAGCTTCGGCGTCGGCGTGGAGCGCACCTTCCCGGTGCACACCCCGGTCGTCGAGAAGATCGAGGTCATCACCCGCGGTGACGTGCGCCGCGCCAAGCTGTACTACCTCCGCGAGCTGCGCGGCAAGGCCGCCAAGATCAAGGAGAAGCGCGAGACCGTCGCGCGCTGACCTCCCGCGAGGACACGCCTGCAGCCGGCCCGACCGGCTGGATCTCGGCGGGTCCCCCGCGCCGTACGCTGACCTCGATGAGCAGCGACCGGCCCGGGGGGCCCGCCGACGTCGTTCCGGGGGAACCGGACGAGCCCGACGAGCCGTCCACGACCGGGACGGGAGCCGGGAGGCCGCGTCGCCGGCGGGGCGGAGCCGACGCGAAGAAGGGGTCGCTGCTGCGGGAGCTGCCTGTCCTGCTGCTGGTCGCCTTCGTCCTGGCACTGGTCGTCAAGACCTTCTTCGTGCAGGCCTTCTTCATCCCGTCCGGCTCCATGGAGGAGACGCTGCACGGCTGCGCCGGGTGCACCGGGGACCGCGTCCTGGTCAACAAGGTGCCGTACTGGTTCGGGGAGCCGGAGCCCGGCGACATCGTCGTCTTCCGCGGCCCGGACACCTGGACGCCGGAGATCTCGGTGGACGAACCGGACAACTGGTTCACCGGCAGCCTGCTGTGGCTGGGCCGCGCGGTCGGTGTCGCCCCGCCGAGCGAGGACGACTTCGTCAAGCGGGTCATCGCCACCGAGGGCCAGACCGTGCAGTGCTGCGACGCCGAGGGCCGGGTCACCGTGGACGGCGAACCGCTCGAGGAGCCCTACATCTTCGAGAACAACCCGCTCGAGAACCGTGCGTTCGGCCCGGTGACCGTGCCCGAGGGGCGGCTGTGGGTCATGGGTGACCACCGGTCGGCGTCGGCGGACTCCCGCGAGCACATGGGGGACAAGTACGCCGGGACGATCGGCGTCGACGACGTCATCGGCAAGGCCGCCGTCATCGTGTGGCCGCTGGACCGGTTCGGCCTGCTCGACTCACCCGACATCCAGGACGCCGGTGCGGCCGCGGTCGCCCCGAGCGAGCCCGCCGGTGGGCCCGCCTCCCCGGTCGGCGCGGTCGCCGTGCTGCCCTACGCGGTGGGCCTGCTCGGGGCAGCACCGGTCGCCGCCTGGCGCCGGCGGCGGCGCATCCGGGGCGCACGTACCGACGACTGAAATGGTCGCGCCGTTGCGCGTGTGACTCACCCCGATCGAATGGTCGGTGCAGTTCTCGGCAAGAAAATGCTCGAAAAACGTTCAAGTACTCCTTTCTTCCTTCCGTTGCAGGTATTGCATGTTCCCGGAAGTCGAAACGGAGTCTGTTGTGTCTGCACCTGTGGCGAGCACCGCCCGCGGGGTCACCCGCGTGCTCCTCCTCGCCGACGCACCCGTCCTGCGTCGGGGGCTGGTCAGCATGATCAACGAGACCGCCGGCATGCAGTCGGTGGGCACGCCCGGCGAGCTGCGCCGCGCGCTCACTCTCGCCGAGACCGCCCGCCCCGACGCCGTCGTGGTCGAGCTGGGCCCGGGCCGCGCCGCGACGCTGGGCGCCTGCCGGGATCTGCGTCGCCGTTTCCCGCGGGTGGCGATCATCGCGCTGGCGACGTCGGAGGACCCGGCCGTGGTCAACGAGGCGCTCGCCGCCGGCATCCGCGGCTACCTGATGATCAACACGTCGCCGACCCTGCTAGGTTGGGCGATCCTCGCCGCCCGCGCCGGCCGCGTCGTCGTCGACCCCCAGATCCGCCGGGTCGAGCCCTCGGCCGTGCCGGCCGCCAAGCCGTTCGCCCCCGAGGTGCCGCTGACCCGCCGCGAGCAGGACGTCCTGGACGAGCTGCTGCAGGGCCAGTCCAACCGGCAGATCGGCCGCAACCTGTTCATCAGCGAGGACACCGTCAAGTCCCACGTCAAGGCCATCCTGCGCAAGCTCGGTGCCCGCGACCGGGCGCACGCGGTGTCGCTCGTGCTCTCCTCCCGCTCGCCGGGATGCACCTGTGGTGCTCACTCGCTGTCGGCGTCCGCCCCTGAGGCGACCGCCGATCTCTGACCGGATCCTCCTTCTGGCTCCGTGGGCCGGCTCCCGTTCGCGGGAGCCGGCCCGCGGGGCGTCCGGGGGTCGGGAAGGACGTCCCCGGGGCGTCGTACTGTCGGTCCGCGATGGCTGCCCGTCCCACCCACACCCGTGCCGCTCCGGTCGTCAGCGGCCGGCGCGCGCTCGCCGACGACCGGACCGATGCGCTCTGGGACATGGAGCGCACGCTGCGGCGTCGCGGTTTCGAGAGCATCGCCGGCGCGGACGAGGCGGGGCGGGGTGCCTGCGCGGGGCCGCTGGTCGCCGCCGCCTGCGTGCTGCCCGCCGGCCGGCGGGGGCGGGTGCCCGGGCTGGCCGACTCCAAGCTCCTGACCGCTGCTGCCCGGGAGCGGGTGTACGCGGAGATCGTGGAGCGCGCGGTGGCGTGGTCGGTCGTCGTCCTCCCGGTCGCCGACCTGGACGCGCGCGGCATGCACGTGACCAACATCGAGGCGCTGCGCCGCGCCGTCTGCCTGCTCGACCCGGGGCCGGACTACGTGCTGACCGACGGGTTCCCGGTGCCCGGCCTGGCCCGGCCCGGCCTCGCCGTCTGGAAGGGCGACCGGGTGGCCGCCTGCGTCGCCGCCGCCTCGGTGCTGGCCAAGGTGACCCGCGACCGCATCATGCTCGACCTGCACGAGCGCTTCCCGGAGTACGACTTCGCCGGGCACAAGGGGTACATCACCGACGTCCACACCGCCGCGCTGGAGCGGTACGGGCCGTGCCCGGAGCACCGGATGCGCTTCGTGAACGTCCGCAGCGCCCGCGACGCGCACGCCGCGCGCACCGCCCGGGTGCCCGCTCCGGGGGGCATGGTCGATGATGGGGCCATGCGCCCTGAGTCCCGAGCCCTGACGAGCACCGAGGACCGATGAGCACCGAGGACCTCGAGAAGTACGAGACCGAGATGGAGCTGCAGCTCTATCGCGAGTACCGGGACATCGTCCGGCAGTTCACCTACGTGGTGGAGACCGAGCGGCGGTTCTACCTGGCCAACTCCGTCGACCTGCAGGTGCGCGAGGCCGGGGGAGAGGTGTTCTTCGAGCTGAAGCTCTCCGACGCCTGGGTGTGGGACATGTACCGGCCGGCCCGGTTCGTCCGCAACGTGCGCGTGCTGACGTTCAAGGACGTCAACGTCGAGGAGCTGGACAAGCCCGACCTCGAGCTGCCCGACGGCCCGCGTCTGCCCTAGCTGTGTTGTGTCATGAGGTTGTAGTCACGCCTCTGGCTCGTCACGGGGCAGCCGGGCGTTCTCCTCTGGGCTGACGAACCTCATGTTGTCGGGGTC